>CAWHQX010000030.1:0-122920 GCA_963831545.1 uncultured Acidobacteriota bacterium | reverse complement strand
GGGCACTTGACTGCGAAAAGTTCTCTGGTGAGCAAGCCTCACGGACACACAGGTGCCGGAAATCCGGGAAGTGGTTGACTCTTCGACTGCTCTTCACTACCAACGAAAAACATGAACATTCGTGTTTTACCACCACGAGAACCAGGCGTTTCGCGCCAAATCATCCCATTACCCTGTCGATAATCCTCCGCCAATTCTCGCTCAGAACCGCCTGCCGAGTAGTAAACGTACTGACGTTCGGCTGCGGTCTCCGGCATCGGGGAAGAGGTCTCTAGCTCGTTTGTACTGGTGAAGCGAAAAACGGTTATTCCATTCTCAACTGGAACAGGAGAAGCGCACTCCACATCGTGTTCCACGCGCAGCCAGCCCACATATCCATCGGGAATCAAAAACTTTGAAATTGGGAGAGCGCTGTTTTCTGTTGGGCTCAAGAGGATGTCGAGTTGTGCTTCCGAACCTGGTTCCATCCGCAGCGGTTGTGGGGCAAGATTCGGGCCGGGATAAGCCCAAGTATCGTATCCGGGTGCCGAGACTTTCAGTTCTATGTCTTTTGAAGATGGAATTAAGACCCAAAAGTGTGGTGCGGCCCCAGTGCGTATCCATTTGGTCCGGTCTGTCACCTGAACCAAGTCGAAACCTGCCGAAATGGGTTTGCCCGTCACGGCGTCACGAATCGTTCCGGTGAGGGCTCCAGCTTTTGGCCCAAGGCTGACAACGACATCGGCGATTCTCGCTTGAGCAGAAATTTGAACGGTTGGAAGCGGCCTGTCATTGAAGAACGACCAGGACATTCCTCCGTAGCCGCCGTCCTCTTTCATCGCCTCAACGTAGTAAGTACCAAATTCAAGGCGGTCGATTGCGAAAAAGCCGTTCTTGTCCGACTCGACGAAGCGAATCGCTTTTGCCATTGCGACTCCCTTCAATTCTGCGTGGACTTTGGCTCCCGGAAGCGGACTACCAACGTCGTCCAAGACCACACCTTGTATCACTCCTTCTCCAATTTCGGTATTTCGGCCCGAGGTGAAAAAGGGAACGAAAAGGAAAAAAAGAGAGTGCTCGTAAGCGTGGCATCGGTACCCCAGATTCAGAGAGCTGGAGTTAGATCCTGCTACGAACGCAGCTAAGCAACCTTCCAAGTACAAGTCCTCGATTAACGACGTTACCGTCCACGTGGATTTTCAAGTTACCGGTAATCGGGGTGCATTCAATAGGTCGATGCAACACCATCTAGGAACTAATCTGTTCAAAGGTGGTGTCTATGATCCAAAGAAAACGGTCGAGACTGTCTCCCGCGGAAAAGAACGACATCTGGCGCCGATGGAAGTGCGGGCAGTCCCAGCACGAGATTGGACGCGTTTGGGGCAGGCCACATCCCACCATTCGCAAGATATTGATGCCATCTGGTGGCATAGCTCCCCCCGCTCGTCGCCGCTCGCGTCACGCCAGCGAACATGGACACTCCCGGGGGCAGATCGTCGATGCCATCTCAATTCGAGAGCGCCCTGCGGAGGCAGAGGACCGAGCCGTTCCCGGCCACTGGGAAGGCGATCTGCTGGCCGGCGCAAAGAACAGCTACATTGCGACGTTAGTGGAGCGGCATTCACGCTTCATCATGTTGATCAAAGTACCGAGTAAAGACACGGCGGTCGTGGTGGCGGCGTTGAGCAAACGCGTTCGTAAACTTCCGGCAACGCTGCGGCGCTCGTTGACGTGGGATCGCGGATTGGAGATGGCTAAGCACAAGGCGTTTACGGTTGCTACCGATGTGCAGGTCTACTTCTGCGATCCACAGAGTCCCTGGCAGCGTGGCACAAACGAAAATACCAATCTGCTCCTGCGGCAATACTTCCCGCGAGGAACCGACCTAGCTCCCATCACTCAAGCGCAGCTCGACCAGGTCGAGCTGCGCTTGAATGAACGTCCAAGAAAAACTCTAGGATTTCAAACTCCAGCGAGTAAACTCCAAGCAAGTGTTGCGTCGACCGTCTGAACCGGCAAGACAAATCGGGACTTATCCAAACAACGGAATCTCGGGTATCATCGAGTCGCTCCTAAATTCAATAGCGAGAACGAATGACAAAAACAAAAAGAATGTTTCTAGGTGCAACTGGATTCGCCGTAGGCATGCTCCTTGTTGCTGGATGCGGTGGGAAGAACGATGCCATTAATCAGGCTGAAAAGAAGGATGCCGTCAACGGCATTCCCGTCCCCAGCATCGCCGAGACCAAAGACATCGCAGAGCAGGGATTCATTTACGGTTTACCGCTCGTGATGAATTACGCCGTCATGAACGAGTTCGCTGTTGACCCGAACTCCGGCCAGTTCAAGGCACCTTTCAATCAGATTAAGAACGAGACCCACGTCGCCACCCCCGAGGATACAGCTGTCATCACGCCAAACAGCGACACGCCTTACTCGATGCTGTGGGCAGACTTGCGTGCAGAACCCCTGGTAGTGTCTGTGCCTGCGGTGCAAAAGCCCCGCTACTACTCTGTGCAGCTAATCGACGGCAACACCTACAACTTCGGCTATATCGGCAGCCGCGCTACAGGTTTTTCTCCCGGAAGCTATATGGTCGTTGGCCCGGACTGGAAAGGCACGACGCCAACAGGTATCAAGAAAGTGTTTACATCTACTACGCCATTCGCGTTGGTTCTGTTTCGCACGCAACTCATCAATCCACAAGACATGCCAAACGTCGAGAAGATTCAAGCTGGCTATAAGGCAGAGCCCCTTTCCACATTCTTGAAACAATCCCCGCCACCTGCCGCCCCGAAAATCAACTTCGTTCCTGCAAACACGGCAGGCATCAAGGCTAATTTTTACGAGTATCTTTCCGCTGCCCTCGAATTTGTGCCGCCGTCGCCAGAGACGCAGAATATTCGGGACAAACTCGGCAGTATCGGCATCGGGCCGAACAAGAAATTTGAGTTCAAGGACTTGTCGCCGGAACATAAGGCAGCCATCTTGCTTGGCATGAAAGAAGGCGACAACCAAGTGGACAAATTCCTAGCCAGCGGAAACAAGAACATCAATGGCTGGAACGTTGGCGCGTTCTTCGGCGACAAAGATTTCTTCAAGACCAATTGGGTGATGCGCGCAGGCGCAGCCAAGGGCGGTCTTTACGGAAACAATGCCGAGGAAGCGATGTATCCGTACACCCGCACGGATGGTAAGGGCGAAACGCTCGACGGAAGCAAGCACAGTTACACAATTACTTTCCCCGCCGGGCAACTTCCGCCCGTCAATGCCTTCTGGTCGGTCACCATGTACGACGGTAAGAGCCAATTTCTAATCACGAATCCAATCAATCGCTATCTCATAAACTCGCCTATGCTAGGAAGCATGAAGAAAAGCGCGGACGGCTCGGTGACGCTCTACATTCAGAAGGACTCGCCCGGAAAGGCGACGGAGTCCAACTGGCTGCCAGCGCCGAACGACACCATTTACCTGGTTATGCGTTTGTACTGGCCCAAGGCGACCCCGCCTTCGATACTTCCGCCGGGCGAAGGCACGTGGCAACCGCCCGCAGTGGTGCAAGCGCAATAGTTCACAACCTCTGAAAAAGTTGGCAAGCGCCTGGTAAAACGGCGTAACCGCCGAAGTGGGTACTAGGACTCCACATGTCCGGTTTCGCGCTACAGGCAACTCGATTTACCATCCAAGTGAGTTTCCTCATTTGTTCTATCCGGCGTGGTCAGTGCGCGCGGCAAGTAACTTTGTCGCGTTGCCATGATAAACCTGTTTCAGAGTCTCGCCGCTAAGCCCGAAACCATTTAGACTCCAGTGGTAGTCGAACTGCTCGATTTCGTAGAAGTGTTCGTCCAGCGATTCAAGGATTCTGAACGTGACACGGTACATCGGCTTCTCAAAACCCATATCGGTCCCATAGATGAGTCGTTCGGCGTACTTTTCATAAAACTTCGAAACGAACCGCGGGATCGGCGCCGTCTCAGCGTAACGCGCAGAAATGTCAGCATACAGATTAGGATTGCGTTCGAACATTTCGCCCAGCCGCGCCAAATCGTAGTCCAGGTTTGCGAAGTGGCAGGCGATGAACGTCGTCCTTCGGTGCCTCGCGAGCGTGCGGTCAAGAATGTCGATCATCCCCGACAGGCTCACGATGTTCGGCTTATTGTCGAGTCGCCAGTGGTAGGCGTTCATCAGGCCGTCGTTCGTCTGGTCCATCCTCTGGTACATCCAGATGGGTTCGCCGACATGGAGGCTGATAGGCATGCCAAGTTCGCCGCACCTCTCCCACAGGGCATCCATGCGCGTGTCGTCGGGATGCATTCCGGGTGCTTTGGACTTGCCAGAGACGAGTCCACTCCCCTTATCGTGGATTTCACCCACGCCGCGCGCACCCACTTGCCGGCAGCGCTCAAGTTCCTTGACCGCGGCAGGGCCGAATCCCTGCTTGCCGTAGCCAGACAGATCCAAACCACACCACACCTCAAAGCGATCCGGATGCTTCGAATACTTACGGTAGATATCATCAAACTCTGTGCCGGTAGCCATGGTAAGGATGATAGTTTTCTGAACGTCAACTTCATCCATGTTCTTGATCCATTCCTCAATCTGCTGTGCAGTCTTGGCGTATGGATGAGAGTGCATGTCGATGATGGGGTATTTGGCCTTATCGATCTCGGTGACCGGAATTTTATAGATCGATTTCGGACGGTAGTCTTTGAGGAGAATTGTTTCTGGTGAACGCAGCTCCTTCGCTTGGGAATCTTCTCCCGGATGCACAGGGTTGGTGTCCAGCATCGAGCTCGACTCTGCTGCAGCTGGAAACCAGGCAGCCAGCCCAACCAGGTTTGCCCATTTCAGAAATAATCTTCGATTCACTGCATTGTTCGTTCCCATATAGTTTGACCCACGCAACTTTTTTGCATTCTTACCAGATATTTGATCCCTCGTGTTCATGGCTACTGCTGCCCATCGTGAGCAGTCTCAGCAATTATAGTCGGCTATCCGAAAATAGTGGCGAACAGTGAACCACCAAATCGCCCAAGTCCCGATTAACGTGCCGGCAAAGTGGATTCTCGGTACCTGCAAGCGCATTGCACCATTATTGTGCAAAGGGGTCAGTTTCGCATACCTCTATCTCCTATCCCTCCTCATCCCCTCCTCATCGTGTCAACGCAAAGTAGAAATGTCCGGTTTTCCGCCAGATAGAAATGTCCTGTTCCATGATTTCCTCCAAGGGTGATTTGCGGGCACATGGTATTTGGGTTGGATCTTGTTTTTGGTTCTCTTTGTTCGTTCCACAGGTCCTGGAGGCCGTAGGCCGGAAGGACTTGTGGATATTTGCTCGGGTTCTGGGCAGGCGCGCAGGTGCACGTACCGGCCTCGGAAGCGCAACCAGTGGCTTCCGTCCAGTCGCCGTTCGATCTCCACTGCAGCTCCACGCATCCCCGCACAGACTTCTTCGCGCAGTACACCCCAACGATTTCCATCCCAGCTGACCGTGTGGTCCTGCGCTACTCTGCGGGCTACGCGCACACTCAAGATTTCTTCCAGGCGCTGTTCGCGCCCCAATCGGCGATGGGCATTGCGTGCATTCCGCGGTGCCACCGTGAAGCGCTTCTCCCACTCCGGAAGAAAGTGCATCTCCAAAAAGTGATTCGCTGCCGCGATGCTGTCGATCCCCGCCAACCGCATCTCCTTCACCAGTCGGTCCTGAAGAGTTTCAAACAGCCGCTCAATGCGCCCTTTCGCTTGCGGGCTATGGGCCGCGATCCATTCGATCCCCAGGTCGTTCAAGGCTCGTCCGAACTGCGTTCGCAGCGGATCTCCCCGCAGCTGTTCGGGTAGCGGTTGCGGGCCGGCCTTGCGAAAGATGCTGTTTTTATCGGTGTAATGAGCCAAGGGACGTCCGTAACGACCTACCCATCCGCCAAAGGTTCGCAGGTTCTCTTCCGTGGTGTCATGTTCCGTGAACCGGGCATGGATTCGACTGGTGGCGTCATCGATCAGCGCGATCAGCTGGCAAGCGGGACCGCGGTCTTCCAGCCAACGAAACGGAGAGCTGTCCTGCATCACCAATTCTCCGAAACTGGCCCTTCTTTCCCGCCATACATGCACGGTCTTTACCCGTTGGGAACGCGGGCACCAGAAGGCCGCTCTGCTCATCCACTTCCGCAGCGTCTCCCGGCTCACCGAGAATCCATCCTTAGCCAAGTGTTCAGCGGCCAGCGTAGGACCAAAGTCGGCATAGCGCTGTCCCACGCGAGCCAAAACCTTCTGCTCCAAGCGGGCCGCCAGCTTGCGGTTCGATGGCCGGCCTCGGAGTCCGTGAACCAGGGCACCATCCCCGTGCTCGCCAATCCGCAGCAGCATCCGTCGTACCTGGCGGTCGGTTACCTTTAGCCGTTCCGCTGCTGCTCTCTGCGTCAAATGCTTCTGCTGTACGTCGTGTAGGATTTTCAAGCGGTCCCGTTCTCGTTCACTCAAAGCGATTCGCTCCGTCTCCATAGGGCCCTCGGCCACCCATGAAAGCGGACATTTCTACTTTGCACAAACAGGACATTCTCACTTTGCAGCGACACATCCCCTCCTCATCGTTGACACTTCCAACCGCGGGCCGTAGACTATTATTTTCAATTTGCAGGTTAGGGAAGTGGGGAAGTGCCGTGAAAATCGGCCGCGGTCCCGCCACTGTAATCGGCTTTTTCGCCGTAAGCCAGGCTACCCTCCCAAGCCGCACAGGTTGCGTGTCCTTCGCGAGAGAGGACACGGGCACTATCAGCCCCGTCTCTCGCGGGGCTTTTTTATTTGGTTCTCGCACAACTCTCGTCAGGGGAGATTCGTGCTTCACTGCAAAGATCACAACACCCCGCGCTTTGCGATCTCTACGATCGTATCCTTTTTGTTGTGCGCGATTCTCCTCTCCGCACTAAGCAGTCCTCTTGCGGCTCAGACGGCTTCGGCTACCAAGACCGTTGTCGATGAAAGTGGGCGCACCGTTCAAGTTCCGGTTACTCCGATGCGCATTATTTCGTTGGCACCGAGCCTGACCGAAACGATTTACGCGTTGAACTTACAAGATCGCCTCGTCGGGGATACAGATTTTTGCGATTACCCTGCCGACGCACAGAAGAAGCCGAAGGTAGGAGGAGGGATCAATCCAAATCTGGAAGAGATCGTCTCGCTCCACCCGGACCTCGTCCTGGTGACGAACAGCTTTAATCGACTCGATACGGTACGGGCATTGGACTCGCTCGGGATCCCCAGTTACGACGTGGATCCGCATAATGTCGATGAAATCATCACTTCCACTGAAAAATTGGCTGTTGTTCTAGGCGCGCCTGAAGCTGGGAAGAGCCTGGCGGATGATCTGCAAACCAGGCTTAATGTGCTGAAAGTAAAACTAGATTCGCTGCCGCCGACCCGAGTGCTGTTTGTCGTTTGGACGGAGCCGCTGATGTCCATCGGCCGAGGCACGTTTGTTGCCGATGCGCTCCGCAAGGCTGGTGCGAACTCGATCGTCGATTCTTCAAAGGATTGGCCGCAGATGAATCTGGAGGAGGTCGTCCATCTGCAACCTGAGTATCTGATTTTTCCGGAAACGCATTCCGATGCGGGTGCGCACGATTTTGAAGCCCTGGCATTGAAGCCCGGCTGGCGCTTGCTCGACGCGGTGCATAACCGCAAATATGCAGTGGTGAGTGACGCCGTCATCCGCCCCGCACCACGAATCGTTTCCGTGATCGAAGATCTGGCGCATCAATTACATCCTTATGCATTTCAGGAAACAACCCCGATTGAGAAAGAACGAGTGATTCCACCAAATGGCGCGAGCAATGTTCATGCAACCGGGCTTGATCTGTTAGCCGCAGGATTAATGGTTTTGGACCTATGCGCCCACTAACACTTCAACGGCTTGTTCTCCGCTGTGCTGTGCTCGCCGCGATACTTTTTGTTGTTGTTGTTGTGGCCTTGAAGATGGGCGCCGTGCAGGTTTCGCTATACGGACTTGCCAAAGATCTGGTGAGTGTTTTAATCGGCCGCACCAAAGCGATCTCTTCTGATTACGGAATGATCGTGATGGATATCCGCTTGCCGAGAATTTTGTTAGGACTCGTTGTCGGGGCATCGCTCGCCGTTGCCGGCACCAGCTTCCAGGCGCTGCTGCGAAATCCACTCGCCGATCCGTATGTACTAGGCATTTCTTCAGGCGCAGCAGTCGGCTCCATCCTTGCGCTGATCATTGAAAGCCGCTTGTCGTTTTCCCCGGCGGTCGCGGGATTAATTACGCCATTGGGTGCTTTTCTCGGAGCGGCCATCACGATAGCCGCTGTTTATTTTCTGGGTCGCCGCGAAGGACAGATTGACAGCAGTACTTTGCTTTTGGGCGGCATCATCACGGCTTCTTTTCTGTCGGCTGTAATCATGTTTCTTCTCTCGAGCATTGCCGGAAGTAATTTGCGCGGCGCTACGTATTGGCTGATGGGAGATCTTTCGACGCCGCAACCAAAGAGCTTGCTCTATCTTCTTGGCGTTGGCTTCATTTTCGCTTTTGGTGCAATCTATACCACCGCTTCGGACCTGAATCTCCTGCTGGCAGGCGAGAAAGAAGCGATGCACCTTGGCGTCGATGTACGGCGGGTTCGCATCGTCGTTTATCTTGCTGCTTCCGTTCTCACCGGATTGGCCGTTTCCGTCAGCGGCGCGATCGGTTATGTCGGGCTCCTCGTTCCTCACGTCATGCGTCTAATTTTTGGCTCCGACCACCGCATGCTTTTGCCCGCCGCCGCTTTCGGCGGCGCTATCGGTATCGTCGTTGCCGACACGTTGGCCCGCACCATCACTTCGCCAACCGACCTTCCGGTTGGTGCGGTTACTGCACTGGTTGGCGCGCCGGTATTTATCTATTTGCTTCGTAGGAGACTCGCATGAGCACGCAACCGCATCCTCCCCTTGCGCATGCCGCTACCGACTTCGATCAGCAGCGAGCGAATACCGATGTTCGACTCAGCGTCGAACAAGTCAGCTACGCGTATAGCTCCAATCCCTCGCAAGCGCCGTTATTCACGCTTGAGGCGCTCAGCTTTCAAGCCAAGCCCGGGGAAATTGTGGCCATTCTCGGGCCGAACGCGTGCGGCAAGTCAACCTTGCTGAAGTTAATTTCCGGCGCCCTTGAACCACTTTCTGGACGTATCTTTCTGAATGGGTTCGCGACTGGCTCTCTCTCCCCCAAGACCCGTGCTCAACGAATCGCGATGGTACAGCAGGAAAGCCCGCTGCTGTTTCCCTCGCGGGCCTGGGAGTTTGTCTTGCAAGGACGCCATCCCTATGGGCGAACGCTGCGCTTTGAAACAGTCGGTGATATCGCCATCGCGAATAACGCTCTTGCTCAAGTGAATGCTTCGCACCTTAGCGATCGCTGGATGGACAAGATTTCCGGCGGAGAGAAACAGCGCATCGTGCTGGCGCGTGCACTGGCGCAGCAGCCTCTCCTCCTCCTGCTCGACGAGCCGACATTACATCTGGATATCGGTGCGCAAGTTGATTTGCTGGTGAATTTGCGGCGTTTGGCAGCGGAGAATCGCTACACCGTGGTCGTCGTGACACATGAATTGAATCTGGCCGGCGAATTTGCGGATCAGGTCGTCTTGCTTCAAAAAGGAAAGTGCCTGCGTGTTGGTCCGCCGGCCACAGTTTACCAAAAGGATTTGCTCGAACAGGTTTTTCAAGCACCGCTTTCCGTGGAGCTGACTGCTTCTGGCAGGCCGCGCGTGACGCTTTTGTCTAACGACTAGTACGTTCCTTGTTCACCCTGGCACGGTAACGCCAGTGCGGGTTACCGATTGAATAACCTAAAGTGGGCCACCGCCCCTCACATTAACCGCAGGCTTCGTGTTCGGGAAGACGGTGCAAATCCGTCGCCGCCGCGCGACTGTAAAGCGGAAAATCGCTCGCCAGCCACTGTAGCCACAACGCCGCTACGGGAAGGCTCGAGCTTCGAGAGTGTTTGTTATCGCGTTGGTGCTCTGTATTTCGGTCCCGCGACGACAAAAACTCATCACCGCCTAGCCAGGAGACCGGCGAAGTCTGCAGCCCGTGCGATCGTTCGCAATGGCCAACCTTTGCACTCCCGCGCGTGAGGGAGAAGAGGAAATATGATAACGACCCGCTTCACGTTCGTGCGCCGTGCCTTACTCTTGCTTCTGTTTTTTGCTTTGCCCGCATATGTGCCAGCCCAATTGCATTCTGCTAATGCGAAACTGTCCGGAATGCTGACCGACAGTTCCGGGGCAGCTCTTGTCGGCGTTCAGATCACCGCGCAGCTGGAGCATTCAAATAACTCGCGACTCTGGTCAGCAACCTCCGCGTCCGACGGTTCATACACAATCTCGCTTCCTGCTGGTGCCTATCACGTTCGTTTCGCCTTGGAGTCTTTTGCGCCACACGACCTCAGCGTTGACCTCAGCGGTCCGACGACACAAGTCCTAAATCTGCGCATGGAACTTGAAGCGCTCTCGGACAAAGTGCTCGTCACCGCGCAAGGCGAGCCGATTCCGACTCAACAGTCGACCGCTCCGAACTCTATTACATCCCGCGAGGAGATCGAACAACGGCAGTCTGTCTTCTTGCCTGACCTCCTGACATTTGCGCCCGGGGTCACTTTCGCGCGGAATGGCACGAACGGCGGGAACGCCTCTCTGTTTCTCGATGGTGGCAATTCCGGGTTTACGAAAGTACTCGTCGACGGAACTCCCATTAATCCAGCCGGAGGAGCTGTCGACTTTTCCGTTCTCACCACGGACAACATTGAAAAAGTGGAAATCGTGCGTGGCGCGGAAAGTGCCATTTATGGCACCGACGCGGTTTCCGGCGTGGTCCAGCTCTTCACTCAGCGCGGCACAACTGCAATTCCTGCATTCAGCATTTTTTCAGAAGGTGGAAACTACGCGACTGGGCGAGGCGGTGTGCAAGCCAGCGGCCTGGCCGGACATTTCGATTACGCGGGCAGTGCGTCGTTTTATGAGACTGCTGGCGAATATCCGAACAGCGATTACATCAACCGCGCGTATACCGGAAATTTCGGTTACGCCGTTAGCGATACTGATCAATTCCGGCTTTCGATTCGGAATAATTCCGGCAGTGCCGGCATTCCCGGCGAAATAGGCTTCACTCCTCCAAGTTCGTATCAACGCTATAACCAGGACCTTTTCAGTGCCAACTTGCGGTGGGATTTCTCGATGGGCACACGTTGGCGGGGTGAACTGATGGGTGCGGAGTCCTACACAACACAGCACAGCTTCAATCCTCAACAGAGTTTCTACGCCACAGATCCGAACGCATATTGCCCGCAGGACAGTCCTACGGCGGTTGCAACGCCAGAATTCTGCGATTACGTCTACGACGACACATATAAATACAATCGCGCCAGCGTCAATGCGCAGACGACATACACATTGCGCACTTTTATTGCGACGGCTGGCTATCAATACGAGGTGGAAAACGGATCGCTGTCCTATTTGGATCAGCCGCACGTCCGCCGCAATAACCAGGGGGGATACCTCGACTTCCGGTACTTGCCGCTTCCCAGACTCTCCCTGGATTTTGGGGCACGCGCGGAAGCTAACGACAACTTTGGCACCCGCGTGGTGCCACGCGTCGGTGCCTCCTACATCCTTCACACGGACCATGGATTTATTGGCGATACCCGTTTGCAGGCGTTCTACGGAGAGGGAATCAAGGAGCCGCGATTCGACCAGACTTATGGAACCGATCCCTGCGATCCGGGCAATCCCGATCTGAAGCCGGAATCCAGCAAGAACTGGAGCGCCGGGTTTGATCAGAAGGTGGCAAATAGCCGCATCAAGATTTCCGCCAACTACTTCTATTACCGCTTTTACAACATCATCAGTTTTGGCGAAGCTCCGTCCACCCCTTCCTGCCCCTATCTTTACACGTACTTCAATACGGATCTGGCGTTCTCCCGAGGTGTAAACGTTGCCGGCGAGGCTCAGATTACACACTGGATGCTGATCGCGGGCAACTACATGTACGACGACACCCGGGTACTCAAGTCGCCAAATTCGGGGGACCCGGCCGAAATTCCCGGTAACCGCCTTTTGCGTCGTCCGCTCAATTCCGGTTCGATCACTCTCACTGCAACTTATCAGAGGATCAATGTGGTCTTCGCTGGATATTTCGCAGGCGCCCGAACCGACAGCGATTTCCTGGGGCTCGGCTATACGCGAAACCCTGGATACGCACGTTTCGATTTCTCGACCAACTACAATTTCTATCGCGGATTGAACGTATACGGTCGCGTGACGAATCTTTTCGACAAACAGTATCAGGAGGTCCTGGGGTATCCCGCAATGGGCCGCGCTTTCATCATCGGCATGCGCTACCAGATTCCGGGTCGCAATAACTAGTAGCTTCGAGTCCGGCAGTTCAGGCTCCGCTGACCGTGGCCGTGCCAGTAGTTGGCGCAGACGTTGCCTCTGATATACTTTTCTCTTAGCCAATGACTAAATTTGCTACAGAATCTGCGCTGTCTCCCGAGCTACTCGCGAAGTACGAGGTGGTGATCGGTTTGGAAGTGCACGCGCAGCTTCTCACGAACACAAAAATCTTCTGCGCTTGCTCCACGCGTTTTGGAGATGCGCCAAATTCGAATGTTTGCCCGATCTGCCTGGGATTACCCGGGACGCTTCCTGTCTTGAATAAACGTGCTGTCGAAATGGGTATGCGTGCTGCGCTGGCCTTGAATTGCACCGTGCACGAACACTCTCGTTTTGCTCGCAAGAATTATTTTTATCCCGACTTGCCAAAGGGCTACCAGATATCCCAGTTCGAATTGCCGTTAGCCACAGGCGGCTGGATTGAGATTGAACAGAATGGCGGCAGCAAGCGTATCGGTATCACGCGTCTACATCTGGAAGAGGACGCCGGAAAATCGCTGCACGATGGATTTCCGCATTCAGACGAAAAAACGTATATCGATTACAACCGCTGCGGCACTCCGCTGAGCGAAATCGTTTCCGAGCCGGACATGCGTTCATCTGAGGAGGCGTACAACTACCTCACTACGCTCAGGCAGATTCTTCTCTACGCAGGTGTGAGCGACTGTAATATGGAGGAAGGTTCGTTGCGTTGCGATGCCAACGTCAGCATCCGCCTCCGTGGTGCGAAGGAATTCGGTACGAAAGTGGAAGTGAAAAACCTGAATTCGTTCCGCTATCTTGCAAAGGCGCTTGAATTTGAAATCGAGCGGCACGTAGGCATCGTCGAATCCGGGGGCCGCATTTCTCAAGAAACACGTTTGTGGAATCAGCCGGCAGGTCGAACGGAACCGATGCGTTCTAAGGAAAAGGCGCATGATTATCGATACTTCCCGGAGCCCGATCTTCTTCCTGTGCACGTCAGAGAATCGTGGCGGAAGGAAGTACGCGATTCACTTCCGGAGCTGCCCGCTGCAAAGCGTTTGCGATTCGTGTCGGCGTTCGGAATTACACTTTACGATGCGGACGTTCTGACGAACACACAGGAATTGGCGGACTACTTCGAATCGGTCGTGAAGGCGGGTGCTCCCGGTAAGGCCGCCGCAAACTGGATGCAGACGGAACTCCTTCGCCGTTTGAATGATTCGGGTAAGGAAATTGTGGCGAGCCCCATCGCGCCGAAATCGTTGGCGGAACTGGTGAACCTGGTCGAATCAAGAAAGATCACGGGAACAGTCGGGAAGAAGGTATTCGCCGATATGTTTGACAGTGGCCGTACGGCCGCCGAAATAGTGGCCACGCAAGGCCTGGCAGCACAAATCAGCGACGAAACCATTGAGCAGTGCGCCAGGGAAATCATTGCAAAGAATCCCGACAACGTTGCCAAATTCAAGTCTGGCAACGAAGGCGTATTCAACTTTTTCATTGGACAGGTGATGAAAGCCACAAGAGGCCAAGCCAATAATCAATCCGTTGCTGCCATCCTCCGTAAACTACTGTCCTAGTGCGGAGGATGTCGCCTGACTGCCCCGGCTGATCCGTCCATGGTTTTAATCTAGCGAACGTTCCGAAGTACGAGTCATTGAGCGATCAGAGAAAGGCAGGTTTTACATGCTCAAAGTTGGCGACAGCGCTCCAGACTTCACGCTCACCTCCGACGAAGGGAAGGAAATCTCTCTCAACGATTTCAGGGGCAAGCGCCTTCTGCTTTATTTCTACCCGAGGGCGAGTACGCCCGGTTGTACGATTGAAGCTTGCGAATTCCGGGATCTGAAACCGAAGTTCGACAAGAAGGACACCGTGATTCTCGGTGTTAGTGCTGACGCCACGAAGGCTCTGAAGAATTTCAAGGTCAAGCAAAAACTGAATTTTCCACTGCTGGGTGACCCTACGCACAAGATGATCGAATCCTATGGTGTGTGGCGGATGAAGAAATTTATGGGGCGTTCCTTCAAGGGCATCGTGCGCAGTACGTTTCTGATCGGTCCGACTGGCAAGATTGAAGAGATCTGGGATGAAGTAAAGGCCAAGGGCCACGCAGGCGAAACTCTAGCCAGGCTGTCCGCTTCGTAGGCGGGACCGTGATGCGATCTATACCTCCCCGCGCAATTCATCGCCTACTGGTTCTATGAGCATGTTGTCGATCAGCCGGGTGCGGCCAAAAAAAGCCGCGAGCACCACATAACTTCGATTTGTGATGCGCACCACAGGCTCAAACGTGTCTGCGTCCACAATCTCTGCATAATCAAGTCTGGCCCGCGGCTCACTCGCAATCATCTTCGTCAATAGCCGATGAAGCTCGAGCGAATCCCTCAATCCGCCGTTCACCTCTTGTTCCGCCACCCGAAGCGTCCTGTGCAAAACGGTCGAAGCCTTGCGGTCTTCCTCGTTCAGATATACGTTTCGAGAACTCATCGCCAACCCGTCGGCCTCGCGCACGATCGGGCAAACCACGACCTCCGTGTCCAAATTCAAGTCGCGTATCATCTGTTGCACGAGTCGCACCTGTTGTGCGTCTTTTCGTCCAAAATACGCAAATTGCGGCTGCACGATTTGCAGCAGTTTCAGCACCACAGTGGAGACTCCACGAAAGTGTCCCGGCCGTGTCTTTCCTTCCAGCCGCTCGCTGAGCCCCTCAACATGGACATAGGTCGAGAATCCTGGTGGATAGATCTCACTTGCGTCTGGCAGAAACAATCCGTCTGTGCGTTCCGTGGTCAACTTGTTCAAGTCCACGTCCAGCGGTCTTGGATATTTTGATAAATCCTCATTCGGTCCAAACTGTTTTGGGTTCAGAAAAATTGAAGCGTACACCGGGGAGCATTCCTTGCGCGCCCGTTTCACCAGTTCCATGTGACCGTCGTGCAGCGCGCCCATCGTCGGCACGAATCCGACGACACGCTGTTCCAACCGCGCCTGCTGAGCTTTTTCTTTCATCCAGGAAATGGTCCGGATGATCTCCATTGAATGGAGCGGGGAGGATTGAACTTTCATCCTATGCGTCCGTCGCTCGTCTCTCTCGATAGTAGGTAATCAAATCAGTGCCCACGGCCTTCGCTCCCAATTGCCGCAGCATCGTAGTTACCTGTCCGCGGTGATATGTTCCATGATTTACCACATGTTGGATCATTTGCCAGCGTGGATTTTTCCCCGGCCCAAAGCTCAGCGTCTTGTACTCAACTTCTTCCTCCAACTCCGCTTTGGTCAGCTCTTCCATGTACCCGCGAAAATGTGCTTCGACTTCCGCCCATTTCGTTTTCAATGCCGCAAAATCCGCAAAGTCCTTCGCAGGGGGAATCGTCACGGGAGATTCTCCCTGTAATCGTTCGAGCCACACCCGTTCCACTCCCAAGATGTGCGCCAGTGTCTCTTTCACCGAGCCGTGGCTGGAGCCCAATTCGCGCGTGAACTGCTCCGGTGTCAGTTCTTCCGCTGCGCCAAGCACGCGATGATTTGCCCAGGCATTAAATTCCGTCAAGGTAACCAGTTCTTCGGGTTTCATGGCACACCTCAAAAAGGAGGGTGGAGCGGAGCCACACCTCCGCAAAGAAAAGTTTTGTGAATTTAACGCGCGATCGAAACTGCTTTTCGTGCCTTCATCGCGCTCGGCGCATGGTAAGACTCTCCGTCAGAAGGGAATCTGCTACCCTGCACATCGTCGCAATACTCGCGAACGGCCTGCGAAATGACTGAGCCAACGTCTGCGTAGCGCCGGGCGAATTTCGGAGGTTCTTGGAAGGTTAAGCCGAGTAGGTCATTCAACACTAGGATTTGCCCGTCGCAATCCGGTCCGGCGCCAATTCCAATTGTCGGAACGCTCAGGGTGCGGGTAATTTCCGCTGCCAGTTCGCGTGGAATTCCCTCGAGAACGATCGCAAATGCTCCCGCCGCTTCCACCGACCGGGCATCACGCATTAACTGGTCCGCCGATCCCGGCGTTTTACCCTGGACGCGGTAACCACCCATCGTGTTTACCGACTGCGGTGTCAGCCCGACATGCCCCATTACGGGAATTTCAGCTTCCGTCAACCGCGCTATCAGCTCCAAGCGCCGCTCACCACCCTCGATCTTCACAGCTTCGGCTCCGGACTCCTTCACAAAGCGCATTGCGTTACGAATTCCCTCGTGAATCTCTCCGTGGTAGGAGCCGTAAGGCATGTCCGCGACGACCAACGCCCGTTGCACACCGCGTCGAACGGCCTTGGTATGATGGAGCATCTCGTCCAGCGTTACCGGCAGAGTGCTGTCATAGCCCAACACCACCATGCCCAGCGAGTCTCCGACGAGTACGACGTCTATGCCAGCTTCATCCATCAGCCTTGCAGTGGCGTAATCGTACGCTGTCAAGCAAGTGATTTTTCTGTTGTTGGAGGAATTTGCCGCTAAGGTCTTGCGCTGCAGCAGCTCCGGAACGGTAATTTTAAGTAGCCCGCGTTCGCCACTCGGAATGATACTCATGTCGGCCTCCGGTGCCGTTCCCTGACCTCGGGATACAGCCCATGTCCAACCCCCTTACTATAACAAAATGTGATGCAGCGCACCACCTCTTGTGATTCAACCTCGAGGCAGCCCCCCGCTACAAATCTGAAATACGGCCGCAGCACATTCTCTCTGGTTCCTTTTGCCACGGACCAACAAATAGTGTCCGTCGGCTGAAATCCTGATTTGAGACTAGCCTTTGCTTCGGCCACCCTCGGCGATTTGCTTGGAAGGAGCTTGCGAACGACCTTTCCATTGGCCGCCACTCCCGAGCCAATAGCGCGACGCCGAAATGCAGGTAGCGTAGGAATAGAACGCCGCAGCGAACGGCAAAGTCGGGGCCCAAAGTGGCGACAGTCCGTAGAATCGCACCGTCGGCAAGTAGGTGATTGTGCAGAGCGCCCACGCGGTGAGCCCCAATCTCCATACGATTGCCTGTGAGCTAAACGAAAACAGGAAGGGAGCCAGATAAGTCAGTAGCATCCCCGCCAAAGTACCGACCAAGAGAAGTGTGGAATATCGGAGTTGTGTAAAGGCGGTTCGCGCGATCAAGTCGCGAATTTCGCTGAATGAGGAGTACGCGCGTAAACTAATGCTGTTGCGCGTAAGTCCCATCCAGATCGATCCACCACTGCCTTTTACTGCCCGGGCCAGCGCACAATCGTCGATCACTTCCGATTTTATGGCGGCCACTCCGCCGATGCGTTCGAGGGCGGTTCGCTTTAGCAAAGCACACCCACCTGCTGCACCTGCGGTCTTTGCCGTGGGACTTGCAATCCAGAACGGCGGATACAATTTCAAAAAGAAATATAAGAATGGCGGGATTAATAATCGTTCCGGAAACGATTTGGCCTGTAGCAGAACCATAAGCGATGTGAGATCCAGATGATCTTTCTCCGCTCGCGCTATCAATCGACCCAGAGTATCTGAGCTGTGCGTGATATCTGCATCCGTAAACCAGTAGTAATCTGGGTCAAATTGTGCGCTTGCTTCAACACCCTGCTCGATCGCCCACAATTTGCCAGTCCACCCCGGTGGTAGCTCTTTCGCCGGAACAATCCGAAGGCGATCGGTCGCTTTCAAGGACTGTGCTGCTGAGTGCGCAAGTGCTGCGGTTTCATCTTCACTGTGATCATCGACGACCAGAACCTGATATTCGCCTGGATAGTCTTGCCTGAGCAGAGATTCGACTGCCCGTTCAATCGTTTGTGCTTCATTGCGAGCGGGAACGAGTGCCAGAACACGAGGCCACTCGGCAGGCGTATTGGTGATCTGCAAATCCACGTCGAATCTCGCGATTTGCCAGTAGCCCCCACGGAAAAAAGTGAGTATGACCCAGATCAGGAGGGGGATTGTGGCTAGCGCAAGGAGCAAAGTGAACACAATTGATTGTGCCGCGAAACCCGATCCGCCGCTACACCAGAGCTTCCGGTCTAACTGGGCTCACGCCCGAGCACGACACGTCTTTTCAGGAATTCGCAAGGGCCCAAAATCGGAGTGGTAGCCGGCAAAACCTCACGTTCAGTGTCAGGCGTGCTGCTACCGTATGCGCGACCTGAACCGGCAGGAATCTAACTGTGCAGAGAAGCAGCGCGGTGAATGGCCTTCCGTATGCGCTGATAGGTGCCACAACGGCATATATTTCCACTCATGGCATCATCAATATCGGAATCGGATGGATTCGGTTTCTTTGCCAGCAGGGCAGCAGCGGACATAATTTGTCCCGATTGGCAGTAGCCGCACTGTGGCACGTCTTCTTCCATCCAGGCTCTTTGAACTGGATGTGATCCGTCGCTCGACAGACCTTCGATGGTCGTAATCTTCTTGTTCGCGATACTCGAGATTGGCGTGATACAGGAGCGAGCCGGTTCGCCGTCAATGTGCACCGTGCACGCGCCACAGAGCGCCATGCCACAACCGAACTTCGTTCCGGTCATGTTCAGAGTATCTCGCAGGACCCAGAGCAAAGGCATTTGCGGATCGACGTCGACTGTCTTGTTCTCGCCATTCAGAACGAAGTTGATCGGCATATCTCCTCCACGGAACAACTTCGGTATCGTACACCAGGTCCGCCTTCGGATGGAAATCTACGAGAATTCGTAGAAGTTTTAGCTTAGCCCGCGCCGAAATTCTCGAATTGCCTACGAAGATTTGTAAGCGGGTGTATACTTTGCAGCGCCAAAAGTTTGCGCCCGGTGATTCTGGCCGAGTTGGTGCTAATCCGTTGTGAAGCTTGCACATATCTGACGCTGGTTACACTCTCGAGGAGATTCCTGGAAATGATCACTTTCATCATCCGAGAACTCGCACGCAGGATGGCTTGTTCGGCCTCACTTTTGCTATGTGCTGCCGGACTCAGCGCACAAGTCGGAACAACCACCCGACCCGGTTATTACCGCTATCCCGCCATTCATGGTGACACTATTATTTTCACAGCCGAAGGCGATCTGTGGGTGGTTGGCGCGAAAGGTGGCGAGGCTCGGCGCCTTACCTCGAATGCCGGCGCTGAAGTGTTCGCGGCCATTTCGCCCGACGGTAAAACAGTAGCCTTCAGCGCGCAATATGAAGGCCCAATGGATGTCTACACGATGCCGGTGGACGGTGGCCTGCCGCAACGGCGTACGTGGGATGGTGACGCAGTGGTCGCGGGTTGGACACCCGATGGGCGTGTCCTGGTTCGTACGCGTCGCTATTCGACACTTCCTGATACCAGGCTTGTCGCCGTTAAAGATGACGGTAAATATGACATCGTACCGCTCGCTCAAGCCTCTGAGGGGAGCTTCGCTCCGGACGGCAAAACGCTTTTTTTTACACGCATGACTCGCCAGTCCAGCCAGACAAAGCGTTATCAGGGCGGCACAGCAGAAAATTTATGGCGCTATGACTCTCAATCGGAAGCCGTACCTCTCACAGCCGATTGGCCCGGCACGTCCCACAACCCGATGTTCTGGAATGGCAGAGTCTATTTCCTCTCCGATCGCGACGGGGTGATGAATATTTATTCATTGGACCCAGATGGGCACGATCTGAAACAACACACCCATCATCATGGTTTGGACGTGCAGTACGCATCGCTCTCAGACGGACGAATCGTCTACCAGCGCGGAGCGGATCTGTGGCTGCTCGATTTGAATTCGGGCAAGGACGAAGTTGTGCCGATCACACTGGTATCTGACTTTGATCAATTGCGCGACCACTGGGTAAAAAAGCCTCTCGAATATCTCACAGCTGCGCATATTTCTCCGGATGGGAGCGCGGCTGTGTTCACAGCGCGAGGCGAAGTATTCACCCTGACGACGTTAAACGGACGTATCGTTAAAGTCGCAGGCGATTCCGCAATCCGTTATCGCGAAGCGAGATACATGCCGGATGGAAAGGGGATCATTGCCCTTTCGACGGAAACCGGTGAGACGGAATTCTGGCGATACCCGGCCAACGGCGTGGGCAAGCCGGACCAATGGACCAAGGACGACAAAGTGCTTCGCTGGGATGGGGTAGTGTCGCCAGATGGACACTGGCTCGCCCACCGGGACAAGGATCAGGAACTCTGGATCTTTGACGTAAGAACCAAGCAGGACAAACGTATCGCGCAATCGATGGTGGATGACTTTCAATATCTTACCTGGTCACCCGACAGCCAGTGGCTCGCTTTCGTTGAGGCAGCCACGAATACTTTCTATCAAATCAAATTGCTGAACGTGAATACCGGTGCGATTCAGCCCGTGACTTCTGATCGCTACAATAGCGTTGATCCGGCATGGAGCGCAGATGGAAAGTGGCTCTATTTCCTTTCTGACCGGATGTTGAAGAGCACAGTCGGTTCGCCATGGGGCCCGCGACAGCCGGACCCGAACTTTGATCACTCAATGAAAGTATATGAACTTGCTCTGACTCCGGGACAACGATCGCCCTTCACGCCAGCCGATGAGTTGCACCCGGAATCGACAAAAGCGAAGGCAGAAGACAAGAAAGCGGAAAATGCCGCCGAAGCCAGGACCGAGGCCGATAAAAAGAAAGCTACCGCGGACAAAAAGAATGACGCTGACAAAAACAAGGGGGAAGAAAAAAAACCTTCTGTCGTGGTGAACATCGATTTCACTGAGATTGCTTCGCGCTTGCGTGAAGTCCCGATGCCTCCCGGAAATTACTCTTCTTTGCAGGCAGCAGACAAACGCCTCTGTTGGCTGGATCGAGATGGGAATGCGCCACCAAAACAGGCGCTGGCCTGTATTGATATTGCGAACAAAGGAGACGCGCCCGAGACTGTGCTAGGGGATGTAAAAAACTACGAAATCTCCCTTGATCGCAAGAAAGTTCTGCTTTCGAAGGATGAGGACTTCTTCATCGTCGATTCCGATGTGAAATCAAGTTCGCTTTCCGATCCCAAAGTGCTGCCAAAGGCAAAAATTGACATGGCCCATTGGTCTATCATGACCAATCCTCGCGTTGAATTCCGCGAATTGTTCATGGACTCCTGGAGGTTGGAACGCGATTATTTTTACGACCGCAACATGCAGGGCGTCAATTGGACCCAGATCAGAGATCGCTATTTACCGTTGGTCGATCGAGTGTCTGACCGCGAAGAATTAAATGATGTCATTGCGCAGATGGTCAGCGAGCTGTCCGCGTTGCACATTTTTGTATTCGGCGGAGATTCCCGGCAGGCTCCGGACCAGATTGATATTGCGACACTCGGTGCCGTCCTGCGTCGCGACGAGAAAGCGGGCGGCTTTGTCGTTGAACACGTTTATCTCTATGACCCGGACCTCCCGAACGAAGCACCTCCGCTCGCGCGACCTGATTCGCTCGTGAAAAATGGTGAAGTCGTTCTTAGCGTCGATGGCGTTGATGCACTCACTGTCCCGGACGAACGTGCCCTCTTGCGTGGAAAGGCGGGGCGCAAGGTTCTGCTGCGAGTAAAAGGCACTTCGGGTGAAACGCGCGAGGTGCTAGTCACCCCGACTTCTGCTCGAGCCGAACGTAGTATCCGGTACAAGGAGTGGGAATATACGCGGCGACAAAAAGTGGAAACGGAATCAAAAGGCAAGATTGGCTATGTTCATCTGCAAGCAATGGGTTCCGATGACATCGAGCAATGGACCCGCGAGTTTTATCCCGTGTTCGACAGGCAGGGTCTGATTATCGATGTGCGACACAACAATGGCGGCAACATTGACTCGTGGTTGCTGTCCAAACTGCTGCGTAAGGCTTGGTTTTACTGGCAGCCACGAATCGGCAATCCTTCCTGGAATATGCAGTATGCGTTTCGTGGACACATTGTGGTTTTGTGTGACCAGGCCACTGCTTCCGACGGCGAAGCCTTTTCCGAGGGTGTTCGTCGGCTCGGAGTCGGCAAGCTGATCGGCATGAGGACATGGGGCGGTGAAATCTGGCTATCCGGGAGCAATATTCTGGCGGACAGTGGAATTGCCACGGCTGCGGAAACCGGGGTGTACGGTCCGGAGGGAAAGTGGCTTATTGAGGGCCACGGCGTTGATCCGGACATCATCGTCGACAATTTGCCATTCACCACATTTGGTGGCAGCGACGCGCAGGTCGACGCGGCGTTGAAATATCTTCAGGAAGAAATTCAGAAAGATCCTCGCCCTGTGCCAAAGGCTCCGCCGTATCCGGACAAGTCATTTAACTACGACAAGTAATCGCAATTTGTCGAGCTACGCTGATTCGACCGCGGTTGCTGACGAAATTACGGCTCGTGCAGGCTTCAGTAGTTTGAAAAGGGAGGCGTTCGCCAAAATGGTAATCAGTGACGCCGCCAGAGTAGCGTTATAGATTTCCTTGGAGATCAGTCCCGCGCCTAAGGAAACCTGTGCCAAGATGAATGAGAATTCGCCAATCTGCGTAAGGCCAACACCGACGCGTAATGCGATATCGCTCGAATAGCGAAATAATTTCACAACTCCAAACCAGATTACAAACTTTCCAACAAGCACCAGCCCCACGATAAGCAGGATGGTTCTCCAGCTGGAAACCCAACTGTGCGGATCAATTAACATTCCAACCGACGCAAAGAAAAGTGCGACGAAGGTATCCCGCAACGACTGTGTTTGATGTGCCAGCTTGTGCGCGAAGGCGGAGCTCCCGAGGAATAGTCCCGCCAGAAATGCCCCCAATGCCAGCGAGAGCCCGACTGCTTCGGTAAGCGCCGCGATCGCAAGGCAAATCATCAACGCCAGCATGAGTGAAATCTCGTCGTTACAGGTCTTCTCCACGCGCGCGAGCAGCGGCGGGACGAATTTCCAGGCCGCCAGGGCAATCGGAACCAGCAGGAGCAGCGACTTGCCAATTTGCCAAGCAACTTCGCTAAAGTTACCACCGCCTGAAGACGACAGCCCGGGAAGCACTACGGTCAGTATGACAACTGCCAAGTCCTCTACAAGCGTCAACGTGATCATTACACGTCCGGAGTCAGACGACATCTCGCCGCGGTCCATAAGTAATCGCATCAGCACCATCGTGCTTGCGACTGAAATGATGCAGCCTACCGCGATTCCCTGAGTGAATGGCCAGCCTAATAACGAGCCGACCGCGGTGCCAAGCCCGATCGATAGCAAAATTCCCAGAGGCGCTCCGGCCAGCGCTACCCACTTCACCCGAAGCAGATCGGGTATCGAAAATTCAATGCCGACTGAAAACATCAGCAGAATCACACCGACCTCTGCCATTAACTCAAAGGTGTGAACATCGGTGACGTGCGGACCGGGGGTAAGAGGGCTGAGCAGCAGTCCGGCAAAGACATAACCGAGGAGAATGGGTTGACGCAGCCGCCAAGCAATAATTCCGCAAAAAAAAGCCGCGGCGAACACCATGGCAATATCGCGAAAGATCAGGGAGTGAGCGGCCACAGATGAGTCCTCAATTCCATGAAATATAGGGGGAATTCTAACATCGTTTGCACGCCCGGTTGTTCGAGTACCTTTCGCAGGTCACAGAAACGAAGCGGTACTCGCGCACTTGGAGCGAGCAAGGGCTCTATTGGCGAGGGCGCTTGTGAAATTGCGGGAAAGGCCTTACTATTTCGTCCACCGGGTCGTCGAGTTTAGTTTGTCTGCTCGTCCCATTCACCACTGGGTACATGCAAGCGTACGTACGTTGATGACCGTGTTTTGTTAAGAAAGCTGCGAGATGGCCGCCTGGGCGGACATGCCCAAGCGTCGAGTCCACCGCAATCTAAGGAGAATCAACTTGAGAAAGACAATTATCGGAGGGTTGGTATTGGCGGGAATTTGTTTCGCAAATGCCCCTGGAGTCTCGGCACAGGCGACGGCGACAAAGCCGGCGCCTGCGGCGGGAACTTCGCAGACCATTACGGATCAGGACATCCAGTTGTTGCGTCAGGACATTCGAGCCAAGAAAAAGCAGCTGATTGCGGCGAACCTGAATCTGACAACGGATGAGGCCACGAAGTTCTGGCCCGTTTACGATCAGTACACCGCGGAACTCGTAAAGATCAACGACGTCAAGTACGCGGCGATCAAGGAATATGCGGAAAAGTGGGGCACGATGACAAACGATCAGGCGACCAGCCTGGTCAATCGTTCGCTCGGCGTAGATCAGTCCGTCGCGCAACTCCGCATCAAGTATGTTCCCATCTTCTCGAAAGTCATTCCGGGAACCAAGGTGGCCACGTTCTTCCAGCTCGACCGCCGCTTGCAGATGCTGATTGACGCGCAATTGGCATCGCAGATTCCACTCGTTCAGGATCAGAACTAGTTCAGGCAGATTTTAAACTAGAGCCCTGCGAGTCTATGATTTGCAGGGCTTTCTTTATTGTATTTAATGAGGTCTACAGCGTTGCTGGTTCTGGGGTCGGTGTTTGACGCGGAGGCTCGGGCTCCACGCCCTTCCAGCCTACGGGCCGTCCACTCACGGCTTCTTTCACCGAACGAAACAAGACGATGTACATCAATTGACGATAATAAAATCGTTGCAACAAAACTGGAATGAGCAAGGTCCAGTCTTCCTTGCGTTCCAATGCGAATGCAATCGCACATGTCAACACATCGATAATCAAGAACCCCAAGAAAAAGAGCACAGACCTTTGGACGTCGGCTGATGTCCACAATTGCGGGATCTGTGTAATGTGCAACTGCGCTAATCCCCACAACAACAAAGTTCCCAGGAACATCAAGTCGATAACCGGTGAGATCAACGGAAGCACAATCTGAAAAAGAAAAATGTTTGGAAGTGCAACCCAGCCGAGTGTCCCGTATTTGGGCCGAAACAGCGTGTCGTTATGTTTCCAGAAAGATTGCAGTGTGCCAAACGTCCAGCGAAACCGCTGACGAATCAACACGCCGGGAGTTTCGGGCGCTTCAGTCCATGCAATCGCGTACTCGTCGTAGGTTACCCGCCAGCCCAGCTTGCGAATTGCAATCGTAAGATCCGCATCTTCCGCCACGGTATCCGCCGTAATGCCCCCGGCACCTTCAATCGCAGCGCGGCGCCAGGCTCCCAATGCGCCGGGAACGACGGTAATGCAGTTCAGGAGATCGAATGCACGTTTCTCCATGTTCTGGCTCGTAATGTATTCAAGGGCTTGCCAGCGGGTCAGCCATCGGGAACGGTTCCCGACCTTCACGTTGCCCGCGACCGCGCCGACTCTGGGATCAGAGAAGTGCCGCAGCAGATTACGGATCGCGTCCGGCTCAATCTCTGTATCCGCATCAATGGTCACGACGATTTCGGTTTGGGCATGGCTGAGGGCATTGTTGAGCGCAGCAGCCTTGCCGCGATTCGCCTGGTGAATGATTTCTACGTAAGCGTTACTCCCAAAATTACTGTTCAGCAATTCCAGAGTCGCGTCAGTTGAACCATCGTCAACCACAATTACATGCATGTCGGTATAGTCCGAGAGAAGCACGGATTGCACAGTTTGCACAATCACGCTCTCTTCATTGTGTGCGGGGATCAGTACAGTCACACTGGGCGGAGGTTCCGGAAGCGTTGCATGGTCGGGGCGAAGTTTTTCGATGATGGCGAGAATTCCGATGATCAGCGCACGCGCGCTCACCATAATGATTCCCAAAATAAATATCGTCGCGATCAGGAACCGCGCCCACTGGAAGATACCAAAAATCAATCCATCCGCGCGGGCAGAAAGCTGCTCGCGGAATGACAGCGGAACCATAATGTCGCTTCGCTTTTTCCCAATCAATTCCGCCACCGAGACAAACTCGTACCCTTTGGCCCGCAGCTGATCAATGATCATGGGCAAAGCGGCGAGCGTTTTGGTGCGGTCTCCTCCGCCATCATGCAACAAAATAATATTTCCCTTTGAGGCCTGGTCAACCACCTCGTCGACGATTTCCTGCGCAGGCCGTTTGTCGCCTGTTTCATCGATTCGCCAATCGTTAGGATCAATTCGCTGGCCAACAATCAGGTAACCCAGTTCCTGGGGGTAGGGAAGTTGCGCAACCTCTTCCGCATATTCTGGTTGGTGGTCGATTCCATATGGGGGACGGAACAGAATGGACTTTACACCCAGAGTACTTTCAATCAATCGCTGTGTAAGGTTCAGCTCCCAACGCAGTTGTGTCCGCGAAATTTCATCGAACTTGGGGTGCGTGAACGTGTGATTGCCGATTTCATGCCCCTCCGCGTATTCCCGCTTCAGGATATCCGGGGCCCGGTTGGCTTCATCCCCGATGATGAAAAACGCCCCCGGAACCTTCTTCTCCTTGAGCACGTCGAGGATTTTTGGTGTCCAGGTCTTATCGGGGCCATCGTCAAACGAGAGGACCAGTTTGTTTTTTGCGGCACCGATCTGGTCTATGTCATAGGAAAGCGGATAGGCTACATATTTTTCCGATGTGATCAGGTCGGTGTTTGCGTCGTACGTGAAACTGCGTCGACCACTTTTGGGCACATCGGCGATATGCCAGATGTCGCCGTCTCCCTCGAGGATCAGATCGGGACCCGGGGGGATATCTTGAATCTTCTCGCGCATTGCGGTATCGGGACGAGTCGCATCCCAAATGGGCCACAATGAAGAATCCGCGCAACCATATCGCCACAAGGCCGTCCCCTGAACTCCCAGCCGTTCACTGGCGCGCAATTCGTTGTACGCAGTAACCGCATCGAGCATCCATACCTGGTGATCACGGTCCTGCTCATCTGAATAGGAATAATGAGGATTCAGCGAGACCGGATCAAATTCCACTTCCGTCTCTGACTCATACGCGTGCAGTAACGCCTCCTGAATGCTGAATTCCTCGGCGTGCGCCGGCGCTCTTCTTCGAGCGTTCTGCCCAGTCGTATGCGTAATTGGCTATACCCACCACAATTTTCTGAGCCGGAACGACCTGCAGGATTTGCTTGAGATTCTCTACAAACCAGTCCTGCGCGGCGATCGGCCCCGGAGGTGAGGTCAGCCAATGCTGGTCGTAATTCATCAAGATAATTGCGTCTGTCTCTTGTCCGAAAAAGGCATAGTCAAATGCATCATCGCGCGCGGGCAGGGCTACCATCAGCTTCATTCCTGCACCGTGAAGGGAAGGAGCCAGCTCGCGAATGAATGTCTTGAAGTCGGGCTGGCTTTTTTCAGGAATTTCCTCGAAATCCACCACAAGTCCTACTTCCTTGGCTTCGACGGCAAATTCCGTGGCATCACTGACCAAGCGCTTGCGGGAGGCGGGAATCGCTAAGAGTTCCGCAAGCTCTTTTGATTTCCACACAACACCGTTGTAATTATCGAGCAGACCCATAATGGGCAGTTCGATTGCGGGATTGGTCGAACGCATCCACTGGTGCAGCTTGTCCTGCTTCAGCCGTGTAATCGCTTCGGCCGGACTGGCTTTAACCGTTTCATTCACTTCGTAATCCACAACTGTCAACGCACCATCCGGTGAAACGGCATGGACCTGTTGCGGCATCAGCAGGTCGATATCCTTATAGTGCTTTTTCAGTGAGGCCAGGCTGTTCGGATCCCAGCTTACATAGAAAGCGGTCCTGAGCGGATCGTATGCCGCAGGCACCTGTCCAATATTCTCAATGCGTTTGTGCCGGCCTTCGCGCAGGACAACAGGTTTTAGCAATTTCTTCTTCAGCGAATGATAGGCAGGGCGTGTATCCGGCAGAAGGGAAGAGGGAAGTTCCACGCTTCGGGCGATCGTTACGAAGAAATAGACGAGTAGCAGCGTCAGCAGAGCTCCGCTGATCTCCAGAGTGCGCCGCGTGAACCGCCAGCGGATCCTCTCCGCGTCGTAAAATATAGGTTTTCGTTCTTTCATTTAATTAGGATGCTTCTAGGTCCGGGTAGGGAAGCACCTAACACTCCGCCAACTGGAATGCACCTCTCTATTGTAAGATGCAGAGCAGCGAATGCGACGAATTTTCTCGAACCCCCTAACGGCTCTCCTGGTTGGCGCCTGCCTCAGGCTTCTTTTCGTCTTCAAATTTCCGGCTGGGTCGGGCGACACCGTGATCTACGAGCAGTTGGCCACCAATTGGCTGAAGTACGGCAAATATGCCATGGATATTGGTGGCCAGCCTGTGCCAGTCGACCTGCGCATGCCGGGTTATCCTGCATTTCTGGCGATTTTATATGCGTTGACCGGTCGCAGCGGGGAGTACGCACGGCTCTTTGTGATGCTGGCGCAGGTTCTTGTCGACCTGGCCAGCTGCGTCTTGATTGGCTTGCTTGCGGGAGCACTGGTTCTCTGGTGCAGTGATCGGAGCAACGCCAAACGGGCCTTTACGGCCGGTCTATGGTGTGCGGTTCTTTGTCCATTGACCGCAAATTACGTTGCCGTACCTTTGACCGAAACCTGGGCCATCTTTTTTACCGCTCTTTCGTTCCTCTTGCTTGTCATCCTAACCTTACGCATCACGCGCAGCGAAGTTCCGCCGCTCATTGCACAGAGCATTTTCACTCGAAGTATTTGGACAATTTCGATCCTGATTGGGCTTGCGACGGGGCTTGGTACGCTGGTTCGCCCTGAAACGCCGCTGATCCTTGTCACCTCATGTCCTTTACTCGGTCTCTGGATGTGGCAACGTGGAGAAATCAAGCGGTGGCTCGTTATCTGCCTGCTGATGAGTTCAGCCTGCGTCGTGCCGCTCGTCCCATGGGCTGTGCGCAACGCGATCACATTTCATGAGTTTCAGCCACTTGCGCCGAAAGATGCGATTCTGCCGAGCGAAATTGATCCCAAAGGCTTCATGGCGTGGGAGAGGACGTGGCTCTATCGAGTTCGCGACTGCTACCTTGTGCCCTGGAAACTGAACGATGAAGCCATCAATCTGGAGGATATCCCCGATTCCGCGTTTGATACTCCGGAAGAGAAGGAACGAGTTGCGGCGATTCTCGAAACGTACAATGATGATTTAACGTTAACTGCGGAAGAGGACGCGATCTTTGCTCAGCTTGCCCGCGAGCGTACTGCCCGTCACCCTCTTCGTACCTATTTCTGGATACCAGTCCGTCGCGCTGGTCGCATCTGGTTTACCCCTCGCATCGAATTGCTCCCTGTATCCGGTCACGTGTTTCCACTCGCCTATATGTCCGAAGAAGACCCCGTCGACCAGCGTGTCACGATCTTTTATTTTTTTCTGAATATTCTTTTCGTCGTGCTGGCGTTGTCCGGTATCTCGAAGCTTTCAAAATGCCGCGCTGCCCGCCCTGCACTTGTGGTGATTGCTGCTTACATTCTCGTGCGCACGGCGTTTCTGACTACACTCGAAACGCCGGAACCGCGCTATACCCTAGTCTGCTTTCCTGCGCTGCTCGCCTTGGGAGCGTTGTGTTTCATCGGCCGGTGGAAGTCCGATGAGGTGGTCCAATCTCGGATTGGTTGACCTCCAGAATAACTTCTAGGATGCTTCGGGGGGTTCCGGGTGAATGGTCACACGTGAAATCTGAGGAAAGCGTTCCTTGACGCGATCTTCCAGTGCCGCAGTTACATCATGAATCCGTGTGATCGGCAATTCACTCTTCATCACGCAGTGGCAGGAAACCAGGATGTGCTGTTCGACCTGCCTTACGCGCACATCGTGGCAATTGATCAACTCGTCGTACTCCCCTGGCAACCTATTCACAAACGAATCGACTGACATTTCGAGCTGCCGCATTTCACCCGCACGCGTATCTGGAGTCGCAATGTGACGTCCCAGGGGCTCAATGTGAATGTTTACGTCCATATTATTGCTGCGCAACGCTCGAATTCCTTCTTCGAGTTCGCTCGCCTGCCGGTGAGCGTCGCGCAAGCTCAAATTTTCGTCCACTTCGAGATGCATTTCTACAAATAAGTGGCCGTCCTGTTGTACGGCAGTCAAGTCATGAACAGCCAGTCCCAATCGTTGCGCAACCGCCCGCACCGATTCGAACAAGTGTTCATCACGAGGCGCTCTTGGTTCTGCATGTACCATGACGTCGGAAGGAACGATCTGCCCTATCCGCTCTTCGATGGCATCAGTTAACGCATGAACTTTTTCGAGTGAAGCGGTCCTCGGGACGCTGACCGTTGCGTCCACAAAATGACGGTTACCGGCCCGCCGCACACGCACGCGTTCCACATCGAGGACTCCATCCATTTTTCCGACTGCCTCGCTGATTTCATCCTGCAAACCTTCGGGCGCCACATCGAGCAGGGCTTCCATCGTTCGTTTCCCGAGTTGTGACCCGACCCACAAAATCACCCCAGCCACGCCAAGACCCGCGATTGCATCCGCATAAATCAGCCACGGCAAACGCCAGTACTCTCCGGCCCAAACGAGCGCTATGCCCACGATAACAACAATCGTGCTCCATACATCGGTAGAAAAGTGCAGCGCATCTGCTTCCAGTGCCTCGCTGGTATGTTTTTTCGCAACCTTGTTCAGCGCCCGCGCACGGGTCATATCGATCGACAGTGCCACGAAAAGAATGATGATCGCCGTGACGCTAGGTTGAATATGAACGCTGCGGAAAAAAAGGCGGACAAACGCTTCAAAAATAATATAAATAGCGGTCAGAATCAGCAGTGCCGTTTCAATAAACGCGGAAAAGTTTTCGAATTTTCCATGACCGTAGGGATGCCGTCTATCGGCTGGCTGGTCAGAAACCCTGACCGATAAATAGGTAATCACGGCTGCCACGAGGTCCAATCCCGAATGCAGCGCTTCCGACAAAACACCCAAGCTACTCGTTCGCACAACGAGAAATGTCTTTAAGGAAACCAGAAGCACAGCAGAGCCGACGCTTAGCAACGCAGCCCGCTTCTTCTCTCTGATGATCTGCTGGAGGGCCCCCGGGATGACCATTGGTTAAGCCTACCTCAACTGGACAATCCGTGCTTCGCCGATGTATCGCAAGGTTCGGGTCAGGGGCAAACTTCGAGATGCTGGTTTCAATCAAAAACGGCGCCCCGCACGAAGCGCCGTTTCGTCATCTCGAGACATACGATCGATTAATTCATCTTTGCGGTCATCGGCGGTTCCGGCAGAATCGGCAGTCGCTTCGGTTCGCCCCGCGCTCCCCGCACTTCGATCTCTTCAAAAAGCAGGGAAGGTGCAATTACCGTTGCGGGCAAACCGTTTTGTGCCGTTCCGAATGCTCCGAGCGCCGTGCCCGACACTCCGGCAATCTGGCTTTGCATATAATTATAGACAAAGTCGTCGTTGCCGATGCCCGCGATATTCCGCAACAAGCGCGGACTGAATCCGGTGATACGCGCTCCCCGGACTAGTTCTTCGTGGCCATCGCGCGGATAGACCTTGTACACGACAAGCGGCAATCGATCTGTCGCCGCATTCCCCCCGAAGCTCGCCAGCAGTTCCGAAAAATCTTCCTGGTGCATCAAGCTCAACGAAGGATTATCCATCTGCCGCACAACGATGCAGAAGTCCAGTTTCTCCGCCTTGCACGATTCCAGGAACTTTTTCCGCAAGTCCTCACTTGAAACCGTTTCCGAGGAGGAAAAGACCAGGTTACTCATTACCGGTTTCGGATCGGCCAGAAACGTCGAGCGCCCATGACCATTCGACTTATCAGAATCTGGTCCCGGCCTGCGCGACATCAGCAGAGCTTTCAATTTTCCATCTTCGACGATCGTAACTTTCTGTGCCGGAACGCCTTCCTGATCAATTGTGTAGGAACCGATCACCGGCGTGCCCTTGTAGTCTTTCAATAGCGGATCATCGATGAGAGAAACCGATACGGGAAGCACTCGTGCATCAATCTTGCCGCTCCAGTCGCTCCGTGCTCCCAGACTGCTCATCAATTGATCGACGACCGGTTGAAACGCCAGTGGCGGACGTGCCCCGTTGAGCGAAGGGCCCAGGACTTGCGAAATCAATGCCGCGGCTGCCCGCGATTCGAACAACACGGGCCCGGTATAATCGGGGGCAGGGGGAGCGGACCGCATCGCCATCAGTTCAGTCCCGGCGACCGTAAGATTTTTCCGTACCACGTCGGCACTTGGCAACTCGCCGGGCCTTGGCGTATACGTTGCATAGTAGTGGTTCACCTGCATTCCGTCCGCTGCAAGTGAATTCATCCCTGCTTCAATTGCGGCAAACGAATGATTTGCACGCACCTCCGTGCCCTCACTGGTCAGCAAATATTCCGTTGTGTAAACCAGATAGTACGTCACTCGCGAATCGTAAATTTGCGGAAAGGCACGAAGCGCTGACGACGTATCGCGTGCTTCCTGCTCCCAATTGCGGTTCCCCCAGTCTGCATTGGCGAGGGGTTCAATGTGCTCTACGGCCTGAACTCGGCTGAAATCGTCGATATCCGAGGCGCGCGCAAGGCTGCTCAGATAAGCTTGCTTTCGCGAATATGTTTCGGCCGCTTCTTTGAATGCCTGATCAGTGGCGATCCACAAGTCCTGCCGTAACGAATCGTAGTCACGGTCAATTCCTACGCCACCGCTCGGACCAATAAATCCGCGGAAACCGTCATCGCTCACGAAATTCGAACTATCCAGTTTGTAGTCACCTATTCGCGCAGAAACATTCATGACTCGGCTGCGATTGTGACTTGTGCTCATCAGCGCCCCGAACTGGCCCACGACTTCTCGGATATCCATGTCCAGCAAACGATATTCGATGAAGTACGGCCTGACCGGCTGATCTGATTGCGGGAGCTTGAGCTCCAGTCGCGATTTTGCACGAGCCATCTCGTCACGCATCGATTGCATCGTGTGATCGTTATCAGCGGGTGCCGCCGCCTTCGTTTGTGCGAAAGCCAGCGTCCCAATCGACAGAGTCAAAACAGCAAGTGCCGTCCGAAGTGTGCGCATTACTGTGATCCTCCTGCCTTGATGGGATCATGTGCAGGGGGCGGAAGAATCGGTGGGCGGTCGGAAGAAGTCGCTTTTTTCTGAACTTCAAGTTCTGACGTTAGAATCGCCGGTGCTGATGCCGAGACCGGCACCGAGCCGGATTCGGCTCCGCAATATCCGTTGAATACCTCCGGCGTATCTCCCGTCGCTACAATCTTGGTTAATGAAGCAAGCGGCGTGCCAACGATATCGACGCCTCGTACCAACTCATCGGGTCGTCCATCCGCATAAACTTTGTACACAACCAGGGGTTCCACCTGAAACGCTTGCGGTTGTCCGCGTCCCGTCAGGGTGAAACCACCGGCGATGTCGTCAATCAGCAAGCCATACGGCTTGTTCTGCTCCTTGATCAGCTCAATAAATTTTGCACGCAATTGTGTGTTGGTCAGCGTCTTGCTGCTTTCGACGATCAGATTTCCCTGTCGAGAAACTGGCGTCGCTCCCAACTGCCTGCGCCCATGTCCGTTGCTGTGCGGGAAGCCAGCGATCGGTGACCGCGACATCTCGAAATTCTTCAGCACTCCGTGATCAACCAAAGTCACACGCTCCGCTAAAACACCCTCGTCGTCATACTGGTAGAATCCCAGCAATTCCTGTTTACCGACTTTTCTTTGCGTGGCGTCATCGACGATCGTCAGAAAGTCCGGCAAGATCGGCTCTCCCACCTTCTTCGTGAACGTTTGTCCCTCGTTCACATCTTTCTGCCGGTGGCCTTCAGCGCGATGGCCGAAAACCTCGTGGAAGAAGACTGCCGCGGCGCGGCCGGTTAATAGTGCCGGGCCGACGGTCGGATCGTTAATCGGGGCAACGACCAGGCCTTCCAGTTCTTTTCTGAGCTGTGCGGCGGCTGCATAGACTGCCTTGTCGTCGGGCGCCTCATTGGGGTTCACCCAATCAAAACTGTAATATCGATCGATGTCCATCCCATCGACGGCCTTGCCTTGGATAAAAAGATCCAGTCGATAACGGATCTGCCCGAACTGGAGTTCTGTACCTTCAGAATTTAACTGCAACGTGTTTGTCGCGGTGGCCGTAAAGGTCACAATCGAATTAATGACGGGTGCGGATTCGCGAAAATATTTTGTGTAGAGCCGTACTTTTTCTTCCCAGGGTTTCCGTTCGAGTTGAAACGAAGCCCACGGGCCAATGTAGCTCTTCGGCTTCTCGTGCGAAAAATCCGGAGCCTTGCCCTCCTCTGACTGCGCTTTCACTTCTTTTCCAGTTTGTATCTTGATCAGTGCCTCCGCTGCGGCGCGGTATTGCTTGTCTGTTTCGAGCCAGATCGCCCGGCGCAGGACCTCCGGATCATCATCGATCGGAGCGCTCGTACCAGGCCCGCCGTTTGGCGGTTGCCGCCCATCTACTTTATGGGTGTCGTCGAGTTGATAGCTTCCTGTTCGTACAGTCACTTCGAGCCAGCGGTTCCGATCTTCCTCGCTCGTGAGCAGTGCTCCATTTGATCCCGTAACATTTGCGCGTTGCGTTTCCGTTAACGCATAACCGATGTAGTAGGCCGCAGGATCTTGTGTACCCAGCGTTTTCATCGATCGGTCCAGCTCTGTCCTCATCGCAGGTAGCAACGGAGAAGATTTCCCGGCGGGGGTTCCGTCGCCAGCCGCTGAGATGACAGCTGGCCAGAGAGACAAGACTGATCCAGCCAGCAGAATTGCAGACATCGGGTTGATGCGACGGTGTCTCCGCGCATTCAGGGATAAATTGCTCAATGGATTCCTCACTCGATCTTAGACGGAAACTACAAGCGTTCAGTGTACGTCACCGCCCCGCATCGCACCAAGCGCGCTTTCCGCTGATAGGACGGCAAGGTCAACCGAAGCATACTGGCTCAAGTTCTTTAGATGATGACCTGCGATCTGGCGTTGTAAACAGGTCGCCCCATACGGCCAGGTCTTTCTAATGGATTTCGACTAGCTGAACAGCACGCGGATGCTGCGCGGCGCAACCCCGGCTATTGGTTCGACGACCAACCTCGTTTCGACGGCGAGCGAACGCCCAACACAATTCATCCCGGCTACTTCCGCTGTTGCTTTCAAATGCACCGCGTCGCGCTGAATACCTTGCCTGCCGATCTTCTTATGCCCACAATTTGATCATGCGCGCGATTGCCTCGTTACTGGTCGTAGTAGCTCTGCTGTTTGGGGCCTATGAGCTTTATCTAAGAAGGATGCCTGTAGCTGACCCGGGTACTTCGGCGACGCAGGCCATCAGCTTGACTGGCGTGCGCTCCGACCTTTTGCAGATCGCGCAAGCCGAGCGCGCCAACGTTGCTTTGAATGGCAAATGCGCGCCGCTCGACGAACTGATGAGTTCCGGCGCGCTGACGATGACCAAGCCCGAACGAGACGGATATCGCTATCAGGTTTCCTGTTCCGGTTCGGAATTCAGTGCCACCGCGGAACATCCTCCGGCGCCAGCCGGCGCTCCTATCCGTTACCCGACTCTCTCGATCGATTCTGCGATGCAGGTTACCTCCAACTAATTACCCGTCGCTTGGAACTTTTCTCACGCCGCTCTCGTTCATTCTATTGAGACCGCAAGATGCGGCCGCAAGGGAAGTCATCGAAGGAGCATATTATGGGTGGAGACGTGATCGGACTCGTGGCTGTAATACTGACCTGTGGTATCCCGGTTGCCGGGATGTATACCTTTTACCGCGTTCGAAAACTCCGGACCGAAGAACGCATTGCCGCACTTGCTCGTGGCGCTCAAATTCCCATGGAGCAGGAACTGTCTCCTGCCGCCAAATCGCGCCGTTATGGCACTCTCCTTGTCAGCACCGGACTCGGCTTTTTCCTGACCTTTGCCGCTATCGCTCGTTTTGTGAGTGAGCCTCAAACGATGGCTGCGGCCTCCTTCGGAATCTTCCCGTTGGTCATTGGCCTCGGTTACTTTGTCGACGCCACCTTGATCCATCGCGATAGCAAAACTGCCTGAGCGCAACGACAACCATCCTCGTTTTTTGAATGAAAACTCGGGATCGTATCCGATCTTCTGTTGAACCCGAGATCTCATGGTTTTCGCTGCTGATCTGCGACCAATACCCCTGCCTCCGAATAATTCGTGGCGGGAACGTCATGGAAGGCCACGTGAATGTTTTCCCGCTTGGCCTTCCCATCCTCAATCAATACCCCGGTGATTTTTTCCGCGATCGCGCGTTTCTGCTCCACGCTGCGGCCCTCTACCCATGTAATCTGCACGTGCGGCATCTTGCCTCCTTCGCTGAACCATTTCTACCCTGTGCATTCTAGCCATCTCCCCCGGTGGTGCAAAGAGCCTCTCCCACCTTGTGCTAGAATCGTCCCTCACATGCACCCTGCTATTGGACAGCTCCAGGAATTGCAACGCATTGATCAGCTGATCGCGGTCCTTCAATCCGACCTGGCTGGCCTTCCCAAACGGATGAAGGATGCTGATGCCCAGTTGACCGGAGCGCGAAATGCCGTCACCAGCGCCAAGGCCGTCCACTCCCAGGCACTTACGGAGCGAAAGAAATTCGAGCTAGATGTCGAACAATGGAAGTCCCGTGCCAAAAAGTATCGGGAGCAGAGCGCCTCTGTCAAAACCAACGAAGCCTACAAGGCCCTGCAACATGAAATTGCCAGCGCCGAAGCGGAAGCTTCCGCATCCGAAGACAAAGTGCTCGCCCAGATGATGGCCATTGAAGAAGCCGAAGGCCGCGTCCGGCATTTTGATGCCGACCTGAAGGAAGCCGAGCGGGGAATAGCCATCGAGAAGAAAAAGATCGAAGAGCAATACTACGACCAGAAAAAGAGACTCGAAGCGGCCCAGGCCGAACGTTCCATTGTCGCCGAGAAAGTTCCCGGGGATTTACTGGAACTGTATACCCGTATCTCCAGGCCCCATCCCGGTACCGTGATGGCGGAGGTTCGCGATCATCAGTGTAAAGGGTGCGGCATGCGCGTGCTTCCTCATGTCATTCAGATGCTAAAGGACGACCGCGACACAGAAGTCTTCCGATGTGAAACTTGCGGGCGCATTCTCTACACGCTGGAGCCCATTCCGCCGGCTTCCAGCCGCGAACTGCCCGACGGCGCGACGTCGGCCGAAATCTCAGAGTCGTGAGATGAGCCGACGGACATCGATGCCGGGGGGTGGGGGGCTTTTTGGCGATCACCATCTGGAGCCGAAACCCGTCGCCTTCCATCAGGCAAACATCGATGGCGGTTCGCGGGGCAATCCTGGCCCCGCCGCGTACGGAGTTGTCATTCGCAACGCCAAGGGCGAGATCATCGCTCGACTCAAAAAATACATCGGTCAGACGACCAATAACGTAGCCGAGTACTTTGGCCTGATTGCCGCACTCGACTACGCAGAAAACCATGGCATTCGAGCACTTCACGTGCACAGCGATTCGGAGCTTTTGGTCAAGCAGATGCGCGGCCAGTACAAAGTGCGCAGCGAGGATTTGCGCCCGCTGTTTGAACGCGCGAAAAAAATGTCACAAATCTTCGAAGCCTTCCGCATCGATCACGTCTATCGCGAGCAGAACCGCGACGCTGACGCTCTCGCAAATCAGGCGATGGACGAGACCGATCGCCCCGGAGACATTTTGCCGAAAGTAGAGGAAAAACCGGCAGCCAAAGTAGCTACGATGCGAGTAACAGCTCGATGCAAAGAAGGTCGTCTCGAGCTCGACCAGCCCCTCAATCTTCCCGACGGCACCGAGGTCGAAATTCTCCTGCGCATCAAAAAATGATCGTTGGCTTGGCTGGATCGGTCAAATGCGTCGGCAGAAACCTTTATTTTTCCGGTAAACGCGCTGCCGGACATTTGCAACTTCTGTCTTTTGCTCATAAAATGCCGCGCACGTCAATGCAACGACATGCGCAAAATCGCCCTGCGCACATTGGAACTACACAATCGACTCTGCGCCTTATCCCAGGAGGGGAATGCTATGTTACGAATCAACGACGACGCTCCCAATTTCACCGCCGAAACTTCCCAAGGTGTGATCAATTTTCATGACTGGATAGGCGACGGCTGGGCCATTTTGTTCTCGCATCCGAAGGACTTTACTCCTGTCTGCACCACCGAACTGGGCTACATGGCTCGCCTGCAGCCGGAATTTGAAAAGCGCAACTGCAAAGTCATAGGACTCAGCGTCGATCCGGTGACCAGCCACGACAAATGGATCGCGGACATCGAAGAAACGCAAGGTGCCAGGGTGACCTACCCGATGATCGGCGATCCCGGTTTAAAAGTGGCCAAACTGTACGATATGCTTCCGGCCGAGGCCGGCGAGACCTGTGAAGGTCGCACTGCAGTCAACAATCAGACGGTGCGTACCGTCTTTATCATCGGTCCAGACAGGAAGATCAAGTTGATGCTTGTCTACCCGATGAGCACGGGACGGAACTTTGACGAGGTGCTGCGGGTCCTCGATTCCATGCAGCTCACCGCACAGCACAGAGTGGCCACGCCGGTAAACTGGAAACCGGGCGACGACGTCATCATTGTCCCGGCTGTTTCAGACGACGAAGCAAGAAAACTGTTCCCAGACGGCTGGAAAGCCGTCCGCCCCTACTTGCGGATCGTTACCCAGCCGCGGAAGTAGAGGTAGCCGCCGATAGTGATGCCAGGGAGTGGTTTGGGTTGGAGCGGAGAGCATTGCCTCACCGGCAAAATGATTGAACCTGGCTCGCGAGCAGAGATGCGGGGCGTGGATTACGCTGCAACCGGGCGCGGCGCGTACGGGGACTTCAGAGAATAGGATCGATACAGCGTGTCTCGCTGGGCGGGCAAAAACCCTGCATCGATAATAATGCGGCGCAACTCTTCTTCATTGGTGCGACGCTTCACTCCGGCCGCAAACACGACATTCTCTTCAATCAAAATGCTGCCCACATCATCGGCCCCAAACTGTAACCCGATCTGGCAGACCTTGATCCCGGGCGTGAGCCAACTCGACTGAATGTGATCGATCGTGTCGAGGTACAGCCGGCTGACGGCCAGAGTCTTCAGATAATCGACGGCTGTGGTTTCCTGTACTTTCTTCCCCCACGCTGTATTTTCAGCGGCAAATATCCAGGGAATAAACGCCGTGAATCCGCCAGTTTCCTCCTGAATCTGACGAATCCGGTCAAAATGGTTTACTCGGTGCTCAAGCGTTTCACCACAGCCGAACATCATCGTTGCCGTGGTGCGTAATCCCATCGAATGCGCAATCTTGTGGACTTCTACCCAGTCGTTGCTGGTGCACTTGAGCCGTGCAATCTTGCTGCGAATTTCGTCATCCAGAATTTCCGCGCCGCCACCTGGAATCGACTGCAATCCCGCGTCCATCAGGCGCTGGATCGTTTCGCGCACACTGATTTCACTTACTTCCGCAATACACAAAATCTCCGGAGCAGAGAAGCAGTGCAGATGGACTTGCGGATAGCGATCGCGCAGGGACCGAAGCAAATTCTCGTAGTATCCAATCTGCAAATCAGGATGCAGTCCTCCCTGCAGGAGCACACCCGTTCCACCAAGCTGCAGCATCTCGTCGATTTTTTCGTAGATTTGATCGAATGACAGGATATAACCGTCTTTCGCGCCCATCGGCCTGTAGAACGCACAAAAGGAGCAATATTCCGTGCAGAAATTCGTATAGTTGATATTGCGATCAATCTGGTAGGTCACGATGCGTGGATCGTTCTTCTTCAGTCGCAATTGATGCGCAGCCATGCCGATTCCCACGAGGTCATCGGATCTCAGCATCTCGAGTGCTTCCTGTTTTGTAATTCCCACGTTCAACCCTCGCTTCGACCTAAACTCGCACCGTTTCTTCCGCGACCACGATCTCCCTCACCTGCGGAATCACTCCGATTTCCGCGGCCAGTTCGTAGTAGCGCCTCAATCCTCGCAGATTCTCCAAGTCCAGAGTGTAATCAATATTTTGCGTCAGATATCGCAGCAGTTCTTCAGCAGGCAGCTTCATCTGAGGAGCGGCCTCTTCCGTGATCTGCTTCACCTGCTTCGCTCCGAAGGCCAGCGAATCCCGGAAATCACGCACCACTTCTTTCGTGATTACTTCCGGCCGACCGGCCCAAACGGCCAGCACTGCCGGCAGATTCGTTAACGCGTGCCAGGTCTCTACAATATCGTACACCTCATAATTCGTAGTGACTGTCGCCTCAGGAGGCTCGGACCCATTCAATGCAAAATTCAGCGCCGGATCGCCGATCAACAGTGCGGCGTCTGCTTTCTCGAGCATTGCGGGCAAATCCGGCTCCATCTCAAAAAATGTTGGCTCGATGTGCCAGCGACGGGCACACAGAATTTTCGTCAAGACCTGCGTGCTGCGCGAACTGCGATCAAGTGCAATCTTCCGCACTTCCCGGATGGGCTTTTTCGCAATCAGCAGCAAACTACGCACAGATCTTTTCGACGAAATGGACAAATCCGGCAGAATCACCAGGCCCTCAATCCGCTGATATTCAATTGCGGGAATAATCGCAATGTCCACCTGGCGCATGCGCAGGGCTTCCGCGCACTGTGAAGGCACGGTAAAGGAGAGATCGTACCTGCCCCGCAACGGACCATGCGTAAACCCCCGCACCAACGGCGTCGTGTTGAGATATTCAACAATGGATATGCGTAGCGGTTTCATCTTTCGTACGCCCTTTTGGGCTCCCTCAGTATAACAAAGGCCATCACCTCGTGGCTTCCTGCCGAAGTGCGGCGAAACCTTCAAATTCGACGGAGGCTGCGAAATTCGCGCCCAAATTCCGCACCCACGGCTTAACACTCTCCTTTGTCTTTCGGCCTGGTTCTGCTAGTATTAAAGCATCCGTTTTCTATCTTTTAAGAGTAGGAAGTGTAGCGTTATGGCATTGAAGTGTGATCTTTGCGGCAAAGGCCCCCATTACGGAAACGTAGTCAGCCACGCCAACAACACCCGGCGTCGCCGCTGGAACCCCAATCTCAAGAACGTTCATGCCGTCGTGAACGGGGCGCGCAAGCAAGTCCGCGTATGCACGGCCTGCATTCGTATGGGCCGCGTGACAAAAGCTGCCTGAGCCAACCTTGAATTTTCCTCCTAGTTCTTCTTCGATGCGATGGAGAAACGGCGGATTTCGCCGGGCCTCGGTTCTGTTGCCCGCGGCAGGACTGCTTCTGTCTGCCTTGGCGTTGTTGGGTTGCAAACAGGTGGAACACCACTCGGCCGACGTCTGGGCCGTGGTCAATGGGACGGAAATCAAGCGTGACGAAGTCGATAAATATTACAAATCTCAGGTCCCTGCCGAAGGTCAGAAGCCCACGCAGGAGGATGCTCTTTCCTTAAAACTCAACGTTGTAGAGCAGCTCATCAACAACGAGATTCTACTTGAGCGTGCAAAAAAGCTGAATCTGGAAGCCAGTGATGGCGAAGTCGAAGATAAGTTCACCGAAATCAAGAGTCCCTTTACTGAGGAAGAATTCCAGCGCCAGCTGAAGTCGCGCAGCATGACCGTTGACGACCTCAAGCGTGATCTGCGACGCCAGCTTTCGATTCAAAAGCTGCTGAACCGCGAAGTGGCGGCAAAAATTACCATCACCGACCAGGATGTCGTGGATTTCTATAACGCGAACCTGAACCAATTTAATGTCGCTGAACCGCAGTACCGGATTTCGCAAATCGTGATCACTCCGCGCAAAGATCCGCAGATTCGCAACCGCAAGAGCGACGACGCGACCAACGAAGCCGAAGCCGTTCGCAAGTCCAAGATGATTATCGACAAGCTCAACAGCGGCGCGGACTTTGCTCAACTTGCGATGGACTATTCCGAAGATCCGAATACCGCTGCCAATGGTGGCGATTTGGGCTACATCCCGGAATCTTCGCTCAATCAGTCCGATCCGAACTTGAAGAAACTGGTCCTCTCACTAAAACCAGGGCAGGTCAGCCAGCCCATCGTTCTGAAGGACAGTATCCGCATCCTGAAACTGGTCGCCCGCGAACCGGCAGGCCAGCGTGGTGTGAACGATCCGCAAGTTCAGCAGACGATTCGAGATACCTTGCGAGATCGTAAGGAGCAGCTACTCCGGGCGGCGTATCTCGCCGTTGCGAGAGACGAAGCCAAAGTCACCAATTATCTGGCGCAGCAAGTTGTCGAGGCCGCCGGCAAGCTGCCGGATGCAGCAAAATCCTCGTTGCCTGCCGCTGCAACGGTGCCGCCAACCGCACCGGCACCTGCACCCGCAGCCCAATAAAATCACCTTTAATTAATCGATTTATTTCGTCTCGGTCAATCGACCCACGCGAGCACCTCGCCTGCGCTCACGTTCTGCCCTTCCTTGACGAGTATCCGTTCGATCGTCCCGCCTTTTGGAGAGCGAATTTCGTTCTGCATTTTCATCGCTTCAATTACGGCGAGCCCTTGCTTTGCTTCGACCCTGTCCCCTGGCTTTGCCAGAATCCGGATTACCTTGCCAGGCATCGGCGCGACGATTTGTTGTCGCCCTTCAACTTCTACAGCGCCGTGCCGCCTGCCGCGCCAAGCACGCGGATCTTCGACTTGAGCCATGAATTCATGCGGTCCGGCCTGCAGTTTCAATCGCCCGTCAATTGAATCCGAGACATGTACTTCAAACGACTCCCCGTTGAGCAGAACCGAGATGGTATACGGCGCCACTTGAACAGCGTCCGCTTCGACCTGCTTGCCATCCAGCAAGATTCGATAACCCGCACCGTCCGGTTCGAATTCCACGACGCGTTTCTTTCTCCCGCCCACGCCCTCGAGTTGAATCGCAAATTTCATGGTATTCGATCCAGTTGCTTCCTGCGGCCATCGCGTTTCCATTCAGATATCTGCTCAGGAGTCCGTACGTTCTTCGTGCCAGCTGACCAATCTGCTCTGCCTTTGCTCCAGAGCGCGGCCGCAATTACGGCAGAATCTTCGACGCCCTGTCCCGGAGCATCTGCTGGAGGCCGGGGCCTGGCCAGCAACTCGTCGAGCCATTTCGTGTGAATATCCGAGGCCAAAAACTCAGGTTCACCCAAAATTCGTCGAAACAGACCTACGTTTGTTCGAATTCCCGTGATCGTGTATTCATCGAGAGCCCGTCGCAGCCGAGCGACTGTTTCCTCACGGCTGTTCCCCCATGCAATTAACTTGCTCAGCAAGGGATCGTATTCCAGCGGAACGGTGTAGCCCTCATACACGCCCTCATCGATCCGAATCCCGGGTCCTGTGGGAGCGTGACGCGCCAGGATTTTTCCCGGGCACGGGAAAAAACTGTTGTCCGGATCTTCTGCGTATAGCCGCACTTCCATCGCATGCCCGCGTGGAGCAATCGTTTCCCACGCGAAGGGCAGCCGATGTCCCGCTGCAATCGCTATCTGCAGTTTCACCAGATCGAGTCCGGTCACCTGCTCTGTAACCGGATGCTCCACCTGTAGCCGTGTATTCACTTCAAGAAAATAGAAATTGAGCTGCGCATCCACCAGGAATTCCACCGTGCCCGCGTTCACGTACCCGCCCGCTCGCGCCAAACGCACCGCCGCATCCCCCATCTTCTTGCGCAGATCGGGGGTTACGATCGGCGAGGGAGCTTCCTCGATTACCTTCTGATGCCTCCGCTGCACCGAGCATTCGCGTTCGCCGAGTGAAACGACCCGGCCATGTGCATCGGCAAGAACCTGAATTTCGATGTGTCGCGGGCGCAAAAGATATTTTTCAAGGAACACCCGCGAATCGCCGAAGGCGTTCAGCGCCTCCGACGCTGCATCGCGCCACGCCGCAGTGAATTCCGCGTCGTTATGCACAACGCGCATTCCCTTGCCCCCGCCACCTGCCACCGCTTTCAGTACCACTGGATAGCCCATGCTGCTTGCCAGCGCTTGCACCTCTTCGGGATTCTCGATCGACTCGCTCGTGCCAGGCACCGTCTGCACTTCGGCGCGACGGGCCAGTTGTTTTCCGGCCGTCTTCGAGCCCATCGCTTCCATGGCTTCGGCCGGCGGCCCGATGAATGTAATTCCCGTATCCGCGCAAGCGCGCGGCAGGGCGGGGTTTTCCGCCAAAAATCCATATCCTGGATGGACCGCATCGCAGCCCGAGCGCCGCGCCACATCCATCAATTTGTCGATCGAAAGATAACTATCCTTCGAAGGGGCAGGTCCGATCGGGTATGCGGTATCGGCCAGCCGCACGTGCAGGGCGCTCCGATCTACGTCGCTGAACACCGCAACCGTCCGAATTCCAAGCTCTCTGCACGCGCGCAGGATGCGCACGGCGATTTCACCTCGATTGGCGATCAGGATTTTCTTGAACATAGTTCTCTTGGTCTGTCTGGCCGGATTCTACCACGCGCTTCAATGTCACCCGCTACCACATCGCTCTTGCGTGTCCAATTGTTTGCGGTGTATGAAAGAGGCTCGATCCGACGGGAGACGTCATGAAAAAAAGTGTCCTACTCGCAGCGAGCCTGTTGTTGCTTTCTTCGCCGATCGTGAACGGCCAGAATTCCGTGATCAGCGCCCCCGATACCCTCGTTGTTGAGGGGGTTCCGCCGATCGCCGCGTCTCTCTCGCAGGCTGCCGCGCGTTATACCGCGTATCGTGGCGCCAACATCGTTGATTGGCATCCCACCCAACTCAGTATGCTCATCTCGACACGCTTTGCAGAGACCCCGCAACTACACCTGGTCGTCAATCCGGAAGGCGAGCGCCGCCAACTCACATTTTTCACTGACGCTGTTCGCTCCGGACAATTTCACCCGAACCTCGCGGACTATATTATTTTTCCGAAGGACATCGGCGGTGGCGAATGGTACCAGCTTTATCGCTACGATATCGCGAGCGGCGACATTACTCTTCTTACGGACGGGAAATCGCGCAATCTGCTGGGGCCGTGGAGTTCCGGCGGGGATCGTATCGCCTATATGTCCACGCGCCGTACGGGAAAAGACACAGACCTCTGGGTCATGAACCCCGGCGATCCCGGATCCGATCATCTGCTGACACAATTATCCGGTGGTGGCTGGTCGCCACTGGACTGGTCCAGAGACGATTCAAAAATCCTCCTCGTCGAGGAACTCTCGATTAACGAATCGCACCTCTGGCTAGTCGACACCAGGACGGGCGAAAAGACTCCACTCACCAGCCGCGAAACGAACGAGAAAATTTCATATGAGGGAGGGCAATTCTCAAAAGATGCGAAGGGGATCTACGTCACGACCGATAAGGGCTCCGAATTCCATCGGCTGGCTTACATTGACCTGGCCACCAAGGAGCACGCCTATCTCACAAGCGATATCTCCTGGGATGTGCAGGAGTTCGACCAGTCCAAGGACGGGAAACGAATTGCTTTCCTGGTCAATGAAGATGGCCTTAGAAACCATTCACCTGCTCGATACTGTCTCGCGCAAAATCACCAGCCCTAAACACCCCACCGGCGTGATTAGCGGTTTGCGCTGGCACCAAAACAATAGCGACCTCGGATTCACTCTGACCGATGCACGTATTACCGGCGATGCGTATTCACTGAACGCCGATACCGGCAAAATCACGCGCTGGACGCACAGTGAATCCGCGGTACCGACCGATAATTTCCCGGCAGCCCAACTCGTTAAATGGAAAAGCTTTGACGGCAGATTCGTCTCCGGGTTCCTCTATCGGCCGCTCGCCAAGTTTACGGGTAAGCGTCCGGTACTGGTCGTCATTCACGGCGGTCCGGAAGGCCAATCGGGACCCACCTTTCTTGGTCGCAACAATTATTTATTGAACGAACTCGGCATCGCCCTGATCTATCCCAATGTGCGCGGTTCAACGGGCTACGGCAAATCATTCACGCTGCTCGATAATGGCTTTCAACGCCAGGATACCTATAAAGACATCGATGCTCTGTTCGATTGGATTGGCACGCAGCCCGACCTTGACCGAGAACGCATTGCCGTTACCGGCGGCAGCTACGGCGGACATATGACCCTAGCGGTCTCCACTTTTTACAGCGACCGAATTCGTTGCTCGGTCGACATTGTCGGTATGTCCAATCTCGTTACCTTCCTAGAGCACACAGAGGCCTACCGTCGTGATCTGCGTCGCGTAGAGTATGGAGACGAGCGCGATCCCAAGATGCATGAATACCTAGAACGGATCGCGCCGATGAATAACATCGAAAAAATCAAAAAGCCGATGATGGTCGTCGCTGGCAAAAACGACCCTCGCGTTCCGGTCAGCGAAAGCGATCAGATCGTAGCTGCACTCAAGAAACAGGGCACCCCGGTGTGGTACGTAATGGCGAAAGATGAAGGTCACGGCTTCCAGAAAAAAGCAAACCAGGATTACCAGTTTTATGCCACGGTCGAATTCCTGAAGGAGTTTTTGCTAAAGTGATTCGGATCCTTTTTGACAGGAGATCGCGATGCGGTTCCGCTGAGCTCAAACGGAGAGAGCGACGTCGTTTGTTACGTCTGCTTCCTCAAATCTTCTGCTTCTTCCATCCCCCTCGTCGAAACAGCAGTACCCCAGCCACCGCAATCGATGCTTCTGCAATTACAATCGAGTAATACACTCCACTTGATGCGAGCCTCATCGGTATCGCCAACACATATGCAAGCGGGATTTCCAGCAACCAAAATCCGAAAAAATTTACGATTGTCGGCGTTACCGTATCTCCCGCGCCGTTAAAGGCCTGTAACATCACCATTCCATAGGCATAGCCGATATTGCCGTAACTCAAGATGCGTAGACACGACACAGCAACCGGTACAACCGAGGGATCGTTCGTAAACAAGCGAATGATCGGTTCGGCAAAAATCACGAAGCATACCCCTACGCCGCCAAGAAAAAGCATGTTGTACAGGCCCGTGCGCCATACGGAACGCTCTGCACGCTCGGGCTGGTTCGCGCCAAGATTCTGACCTACCAATGTGGCCGCCGCATTGCTCAGTCCCCAACTCGGTAACAGAACGAAAATCAAGATGCGTATGGCAATGGTGTAACTCGCTAACGCAGCTGAGCCAAACGTGCTAACGATGCGTACCATGCCAATCCAACTCACATCGGCAATGGCAAACTGGATAATTCCGGTCACGGACACCCGCAACAGGCGGAGCAGCACTTCCCAATTCACCCGAACCTGGTCTGCCAGAATACGGATGCGTTCCGTACCCCGAAGCAACCGGTAAAACTGGTACAACACTCCAATGCTTCGTCCAGTGAGCGTTGCCAGTGCCGCTCCCGTTACACCCAGTTTCGGGAATGGTCCCCATCCGAAAATCAGACAGGGATCGAGCATGAGATTGATGATATTCGAGACCCACAACAAGCGCATCGCCACTGCCGCATCACCGGCCCCTCGAAAAATCGCATTGTTCAGAAACAGCATGACAATCGCGCCACATCCTCCCAATGCAATGCGCGCGTAGCCGCTTCCCACGTTCACAATTTCCGGTGAAGCGCCCATCAACTGCAGTAGTCTTGGCGCGAAGATCGCGCACGGTACGCCAACGAGGAGGGAAGTGCCCAGGCCAATAAAAATAGCCTGCACACCTGCGACGGCCGCACCCTTCGTGTCCTTTTCGCCAATCCGCCGAGCCACCATCGCGGTCGTCGAAAGGCTCAAACCGAATCCCACGGCAAAGATCAGCGCCAGCATTGATTCCGTCAGCCCTACTGTGGCGACAGCAGTTGACCCCAGGTGCCCGACCCAGAAGACATCCACCACGGCGAACAACGATTCCAACGCCATTTCGAGAACCATCGGAATCGCCAGCAACACGATCGCACGGTTTAAACTGCCAATCGTGAAATCCTGATGCGAGCCCCGCAACGCTTCGCGGATCGATCCCCAAAATGTCGGGGGTGGTCCTGTAGGCGCCAGTTGAGGTGTATTCATATAGACTCATGAATTTCTGCGCGAGTCGGCATAGAAAAACCCGCACGCCTTCTAATCAAAACGATTTAGAGATGGAATGAACTTCAGCTTTCGCGTCAGGTGCAATCAAGCAGAAATGACGGCAGGTTGGTGGAACATCTTCACATCCAAATGCGGGTCGAAGCGATAACCCACATCAAACGAGGCTAAAGTGTACCTCATGCTCGGTCGAACTGTCATCGGGCAGATTTTACTCGGCGGATTTCTTTCGCAGATTGCTTCCGCAACCTCGTCCTCGGTGCCGCGGATCGTTACCGTGCGGAGTCCTCGACCTCGAGATTCCGAACGTCAAAGCTCTAATACCAGATCTCCATTCGCAGCCCTGTCGAATCCATTTCGTTTACCTCGTCCGGCAATCTGCAAACCGTCCCGTGCAGCGTATCCTTGGCTACCGCTATCCCCGCTAATGCATCGAGTAAATCATCGAGCGCGGCCGCGCGCCCGAGAAAGTCTTTCCACCGCAATACCCCTTCAAGCCCCGGCACAAACCTCCGCAACACTCTTTTTCGATCGGCGATTCCTTCAGGACTGTGCTTGGTCTCCAAGCTTTCGCCCGCCATCCGAAACCAGGTCAACTCCGGATGGAACTCCACGACGCGCTTCTGTAGTTCCGCCGTCATCACTGCGTTCGCTTCGCGCACCTTGCTCAGAAATCCCCAAACTGGCAACCCCGCACCCACGCCTCTTGCCAATCGATGTAACCGCTGAAAGTCCTGCGGAGTTTTTGCGGAAAGGGTCTCCCGCGGAGGCGCATAGAATAGCGCCGAAGTATTGTGCCCAGATAGCATCTTCTTCGCTTCCAGATCACATTTGCGGATGTGTCTTCCGCGCGAGAGTCCAATGGGAATATCGACGGCCACCTTCTTACAGTCCATGGTCAGCGCAATAACCGCGGAAAAATTAGGGCAGATCGCCAGGACGGGAGGCCGCTTGCATGGCCAGGTCGTGCTTTTCGCAACCACCCATCCGCCTTTGCATGCGTCCACGCCGGCGAACATGCTAAAGCGGAATGTTCCCGTGTTTTTTCTTCGGATTCGTATCCACTTTATTTTCGAGAGCCCGCAGGGCAGTGACAATTCGTCCGCGTGTTTCTGCTGGCTCAATCACCGCATCGAGGTACCCGCGTTCTGCTGCGATAAAGGGATTCGCAAAGCGACTTCGAAACTCTTCCACTTTGTCCTTCCGCAACGTTGCCCGTTCCGCTCCCTTGGCGGCCATTAGTTCCCGTTTGTACACGATGTCGACCGCACCCTCCGGCCCCATCACTGCAATCTCCGCCGAAGGCCACGCAAAATTCGCGTCTGTGCGGATATGTTTTGATGCCATCACACAATAGGCTCCGCCGTATGCCTTCCGCGTAATGACGGTGATCTTCGGCACGGTTGCTTCTGCAAAGGCGTAGAGCAGTTTCGCGCCGTGCTTGATAATCCCGCCATATTCCTGCTGGGTCCCCGGCAAAAACCCCGGTACATCTTCAAAGGTAATCAGCGGAATGTTGAACGCATCGCAGAACCGCACGAACCGTGCAGCCTTCAGCGAAGCGCTGATGTCCAGAGTTCCGGCTAGAAACGCTGGCTGGTTCGCAACGATTCCCACGGGCCGCCCGTCTATTCGAGCGAATCCAATCACAATATTCTTAGCGTAATGTTCCTGCACCTGAAAGAAATAGCCGTCATCGACAATCGCGTGAATCACATCGGTCATGTCATAGGGCTTCAGGGGGTCCTCCGGCACCATGGTGTTGAGCGCTTCTTCTCGCCGATCCCACGGATCGTCGGTCGCGCGTCTTGGCGGATCCTCGCGATTATTCGAGGGCAGAAAACTCAAAATCTCCCGCAGCATCGCGCAACAGTCCGCGTCATCGGCTGAAACGAAGTGGGCAACTCCGCTGAGGGAGTTGTGCGTCATTGCACCACCCAATTCCTGTTTACTCACTTCTTCATGCGTTACGGTCTTGATCACATCCGGTCCAGTCACAAACATGTAGGAAGTATCTTTGGTCATGAAGATGAAATCGGTAATGGCCGGCGAATATACAGCACCACCCGCGCATGGCCCCATGATCGCGCTCAACTGCGGAACCACCCCGCTTGCCAATGTATTCCGCAGAAAAATATCCGCGTATCCCGCAAGCGAGGCCACACCTTCCTGAATTCGTGCTCCACCGGAATCATTCAATCCAATGACCGGCGCGCCGTTGCGCATCGCGAGATCCATGATCTTGCAGATCTTTAGTGCATTCGATTCCGACAGAGATCCGCCGAACACGGTAAAATCCTGAGCGAAGACATAAACCAGCCGCCCCTCGATCCGGCCGAATCCGGTCACAAATCCATCGCCTGCTGGCCGATTCTCCTCCGAACCAAAATCCACGCAGCGATGCCGCACAAACTTGTCCAATTCTTCAAACGACCCTTCGTCCAGCAACAGATCGATCCGTTCCCGCGCAGACAGCTTCCCAGCCTTGTGCTCCTTCTCGCGCCGTTCTGCGCCTCCGCCAGCCTCAGCTTCCGCGGAAATCCGATTCAGCTGTTGCAGCCGCTCTTCATTCTTTGACGATTCCCACGTCGCCTGATTTTTCTCAGCCAACCCGACCTCCATCATTCGTCGAATCCTGTTTCGGGGCAAAAATCAGGACTGCCATATGAGTTGCCAGCCAAACAGTCCCGAGCAGCAGCACTACGCCTAACAGCAATTCGGCACCAATCGCACCTGCGCGAGGCAAAGGGGACTCAATCGACGTAACATAAAGGGTCGCTCGCACCAGAATCACCATGGCGCTCAAGGTCATGCTTACGATCAGCACCGTCGTCATCAACGAAAGCAGTACGTGTTTCATGGATTTGCCGCAGGCGGCTTACCCGGGGGCCGCAGCCAAAGGATAGCGCATTCGCGGGGAAATCAGAACTTGCGGATGTGTAAGGGCGGGAATTGCAAAGATCAATTATCGAAGGCCTGACCAGTCGTCCGCCACCAGGATCGAATCGCTGGGATTTGATGGATCATACTTCACGCTCGCCGGATGGCCGGCTACCAGTCGCTCGAAACGCACCTGGCTCTCAAGCCCGGTGATGTCCTGTGCCGTTTCGTAGGTTACGCCGGATATCGAGTAGATGTAGGAAACCAGATGCCGCGGCCGATCATCCGCGAGCGGCCGAGCCTTTGCCCCCAACAATCCTCGCTTCGGTTCGAGAACCGGCGCGGGATGTTGCGCCAGCTCCACGACCTGACCTTCGGCAATGCGTCCGATATGATTCAGATGCAACCGCCTCTTACGCTCCTCGGCCTCGGGATCGCTCGCGGGGCGGGCAAAGGCGTACGCAAGCAGGCCGATCGCTGCCAAGCCTCCACCCGCTATGGTCGCAACTAGTTTCCAATCGGCGAGCAGCTCTTTCAACACGCCACTCCTTGCTGAGTTTATAATTGAATGGCGAAAAGCTTCGGCGTCCAGTCACCTGCAACTCTTCCGAAGTCCTCACTCCACTTTTCCCATTCTACCCAAATGGTGTAGGTTCTGCGAAGTTACCGGGAAGAAGAATGCACCGAATTGCGCAACACGCCAATCCCTGCCACGGAAACTGCAACCGTATCTCCGTTAACCAGTGGTCCTACCCCTGATGGCGTTCCGGTCGCGATCAGATCGCCTGGAACGAGCGTCATCATCCGCGAGATCCACCTCACCAGATAGGCGACCGGGAATACCATCAACGATGTGCTGCCTGACTGCCGTACCGCGCCATTTACATGCGTCTCTACCTGCACGTTCCGCGGATCAAGATGTGTTTCAATATGCGGCCCGACGGGACAGAACGTGTCGAAGCCTTTCGCTCGCGTAAACTGAACATCCGCCTTCTGCAGATCCCGTGCCGTAACGTCATTCACACAGGTATAGCCCAGAATGTAGGTCAGAGGATCGTCCTCCTCCCCGAGCTGCGAACAGGTTTTCCCGATCACCACTCCAAGTTCGCCTTCGTGTTCCACTCGTTGTGAATACCGCGGAATGACAATCCCGTCACCTGGTCCAATGAGCGACGACGGCGGCTTCATAAAGATCATGGGTTCCTTCGGCAGCTCATTGCCCAGTTCCGCCGCATGCGCAGCATAATTCCGCCCAACGCAAACAATCTTGCTCGGCACCACCGGTGCCATCAATTTGCAATCCGCTACGGCAAATCTGCGCTTCGCTTTGGTCCATAATTGCCACGGTGCAGACGTCAGTTCGAACACCAAATCGTCTTCGACAAGGCCAAACAATGGAAGTTCAGTCCCGGCGGGCAAGAATCGGCAGAATTTCATGTAAGAGAAACTTTCTCAATGATGGGGATGTGAGGTGTATTCATTTCGTGCTCGCCAGACGATTGTACCAATCCACGAGAGCGTTGCAGAAATCATATACGCCAGCGAGCCCATTACAAAAATTTGGAAGCGAATGTATTCTTGATCCAAAAGGCTAAAAAACAATCCCAGAATTCGGTACGTCATGCACAGAATCGTCCAGGCAATCAGGCCGCTCAACACCTGTTCATAGGGGGACCTGAAAAATCGGACTACAGGAAACAACGCCAAAAAGCACAAGATAATCAACGCTGCAAGATTCCGCTCTCGCACCAGTCCGTCGAGCGCGGATACTCTGTTCGCAACCATGACCCATGCCGAAAAGACCGCGGCGAGTGAGAGTCCGGTATATACACCGATGCGGACGGGCGGGTTCCCGAGCAGCCCTGAAGCGCGATTTCCGGGAAGCGGAATCGAGTCTGGCATCGGCATGACTCTCCACCTATATGACACGCTTTTTAGCTGGATGGTTGCGCTATTTCTATGGCAATCTGCTCACTGGGCGCGCTTTCGTTACCGGCGCGATCGACGGCAGTTACGGTGTACCAGTAGGGCTGCCCGACCGACACGGTCGAATCCTGGTACGCCGGCGTCAACAGCAAGTCATTTGTAATCAATGATCCCCGCTCCCCGGCTTTCTCGCTTCGATAGACCCGATATCCCGCCACATCCGCTTCCACATTGATCGACCAAGACAGATCGACAAGCGATTTCCGAGTGGTCGTCGGAAGTACCGCGACTACAACACCTTGCGGCGCAGCTGGGGGGAAAATATCTTTCGGAGTCAGAACCACGCTGTTTGAGTCATCTGACTCGAGTGGTTCGCCTTGTCCACTGACGGCACCGCGCACGACATACGCATACGTCTTGCCGTAGTCAAAGGCCGTATCGCGATAGCCGGGCGTTTTGACTGAAGCTATTTGTACCAAGGGCGATTTCCATGTCAGGTGGCTCGGGTCTTTGGCAGCCGCCTCTGCCGAAGCCGGTTCGATCTCTCCTCGATAGACCCGATATTCTTCGATGCCCTCGACCGGCTCGCCGGCCGAGGTCTTCTCGGGGACCGTCCAAGCCAGTTCAATCCCGCGTTCCGTCAAATCAGCGCGCAGATTCGTAACTGCGGCAGCGACCACAAAGAGCTTCACTAACGCATTGTTGGAATCCGCAGAGGTCTTCTTGTCCGTTACCCGCGCCCGCACGCGGTACACAAACGTCGCTCCCGGATGCTCCTTGATCAGTTCCGGAGCTACCGGATCGAGAAAATGCACGGTGCTCCTTTGCGTGTACGACGCCATCATCGCACCGGGCACCGTATCGACAACCCGGAATGATTTTTCATCGGGAGTGCCATCCGCGAGCAGAGTTCCCCGCAAAATTTCCATCGTCGGGACCTCCGTCAAGGTATCGCCAACGACGCTCTTCTTCGGCATGGTGAAGTTAAGCAGGACAGCGTCGCCAGATTGAGCTACGGTCAAATCCGTGATCGCGGTTGGAATGGGTGGAGTGGGCGGAACTGGGTCGCCCGGTGCCCCACACCCGACAAGCCAAAAACTGAGCAACAGGAGAATATCGGCGGGTTTGAGCTGGACTTTCCACCTTGCGCGTTCTCGATGAGCAAAGCCCGGATTAGCAGTGTCCATGGACTCAATTCAGCTACAGAATGTACCGGCTCAAATCCTGGTTCTTTACGATGTCTGCCAACTGTTTGGTGACATATGCCGCGTCCACCTTCACGCTTTTTTTCTTCAGGTCCGGCGCTTCGAAAGAGATTTCATCGAGAACTTTTTCGAGAATCGTGTGCAATCTCCGGGCTCCGATATTCTCTGTCTGTTCGTTTACGCTGGTCGCGAATTTGGCGATGCACTGTATCGCATCTTCCGTGAATTGCAGCTTCAATCCTTCCGTATCCATCAACGCGATGTACTGCTTGATCAGCGCATTTTTGGGTTCTGTCAGGATGCGCACAAAATCCTCTTCCTTTAACGACTGCATTTCAACGCGAATCGGCAACCGTCCCTGTAGTTCCGGAATCAGATCGGATGGCTTGGTGACATGAAACGCACCGGCTGCAATGAACAGAATATGATCCGTGCGGATCATCCCGTAGCGCGTATTTACAGTTGTTCCTTCAATGATGGGCAGAATATCCCGCTGCACACCTTCGCGCGATACATCCGGTCCGTGGCCGGCTTCGCGTCCTGCCACTTTATCGATTTCGTCGATAAAGATAATTCCCATCTGTTCCGCGCGTTCCACCGCTACGCGTGTTACCTGCTCCATATCGAGCAATTTGTTTTCTTCTTCCTGGATTAAATACTCAAACGCGTCTGCCACGCTCATCTTGCGCTTTTTCTTCTGCTGCCCGAAGAATCCGCTGAGCATGTCCTTCAGATTGACGTCCATCTCTTCCATGCCCTGGTTCGATATGATTTCAAACGATGGCATGGCACGCTCGCGCACTTCGAGATCCACCATCCGCGCATCGAGCTTTCCTTCGCGCAATTGGGCGCGCAGTTTCTCCCGCGTCCGCTGCGTCTGCTCCCGCTGCGCAGCGAGTTCATTCTCCGGCGTTCCAGGCGCGGGTGGGGGCGGCGGTGGCAACAATAAATCCAGAACGCGTTCTTCTGCTGCTTGCTCCGCGCGATCGGCTACCTCATCGAGCTTCTCTTCGCGGATCATGTCGATCGACGTTTCTACTAGATCGCGTACCATGGATTCAACGTCGCGTCCCACGTAGCCCACTTCTGTATATTTCGACGCTTCCACCTTCACGAACGGGCAGCCCGCTAAACGCGCCAACCTCCGGGCGATTTCAGTTTTTCCCACGCCCGTCGGTCCGATCATTAAAATGTTCTTTGGCAGGACATCTTCGGCAATCTCGGGCGGAAGTTTTTGCCGGCGCACGCGATTTCGTAGGGCTACAGCCACTGCACGTTTCGCCGCAGCCTGTCCTACGATGTACTTGTCGAGTTCTGCCACGATTTCACGCGGCGTCATGTCATCGAGCGCTGGCAGTGGTTCCACTTCCTCCGTGGATCCGGCTCCATTGCCCCCCGGAAATAAGGTGATTTCCTTTTCAGTTTTTGTGCCCATGGTCTTTTAATCCCTTGCGCGTAGCGTCGGTCCGCGTATCGCTGTGCCTAAAGCTCTTCTATTGTAAAGTTCTCATTGGTATAGATGCAGATTTCACTGGCGATGCGCATCGCCTCGAGCGCAACTTCCTTTGCGCCCAGCTTGGTGTGCTTGATCATCGCGCGAGAAGCGGCCAGCGCATACGTTCCGCCCGACCCAATCGCGCAGAGCCCGTCGTCCGGTTCAATTACGTCGCCATTACCTGATAACACGAAGGTGGATTTGGCGTCGGCCACAATCAGCAACGCTTCGAGATGCCGCAGGGCGCGATCCTTGCGCCACTCTTTGGCCAGCTCCACGGAAGCTTTCTGCAAATTTCCCGAATGCTCCTGCAGCTTCCCCTCAAAGCGCTCAAACAGCGACAACGCATCGGCCGTCGATCCGGCAAAGCCCGCTACAACCTTTTCGTTATACAAGCGACGCGTCTTACGCGCGGTATGCTTCAATACGTGATCGCCCATCGTCACCTGTCCGTCGGCGATCAACACCACTTTCCCTTCCTTGCGCACGCACAGTACCGTGGTGCCGTGTATCTGAAGGTTTCCGTTCCCATTTCGCATCCCACAAGTATACCGCGATGCCCGCATGAGGTCATTTGAACCCTCCCTTTCATCGGACGAGCAGCCGGCTGTTTTCATAGCGGAGCCTAGTTGGTCAGTGGGATTTCGTGAAAGGAAAGAACCTTGTAACTGAGCGGTCCAAGTGCGCTCTGTCCCAATGGGCTCTGGCCCGCGCAACTTCTGTAATTGATGCCGAAACCGGGATTGCTACCGTAGCTCGTCAGGCTGCCGAAGAAGGCAGAACCCAGAGTCGGCAAGAGATTACCTGAACCGTCCCGCGTCTTCGCCACAAACACCGCTCCGTTGATTCCGCCGGTGCCGTTCTTTGAAGAGGAAAAAACGCCCTGTCCAATCACCAGCACCGTACCATTCCATGTGGCATCGGGATCATAGTGCAAGGTGCCCGTCACCAGGAGTAATCCAAATCCAGAATTGTGCCAACCTGTCAAATTCAAGTCCCCATTGACTACGACAGTCATGGGATTAGACACGGACATGGTCGGTGCCCGGTTCAAAATGTCCGTTCCCGTGGCGTTGCCATTGATGACGACATCTGCACTGTTTGTAATGTCCTGCGCGATTCCGTCCAGACTCGCCGGGTTCTGCCACTGGGGGTCGAGGGTGCTGGGCGCAGGCGAAATACTGGGCGTCGTCGGGACAAAGGTACCTGGAGGCGGCCCGGAGGAATTCATCGGAGACCCCGGAAAGCTGGCCTTCTCGGGGTTAACCTGCGCGAAAAGCGGAGCGTAGTCTGCGGAATTCGTATATGCGATCGATTGGACAGACGCCGGGGGTGCATTGCAACCGTCCTGCCCGTTGATCGCGTAAGTCATCAAAGTTGGCGGAACTTGGTAGACGACACCGTTGCCGTCAAGCGTCAGCGCTCCGGGAAATCCAGCTCCACTTGTCATCGGGGAAATCACGATCGGCACCACGATATATTGCAACACCCGTCGACTCCCTGCGGGCATTACGGAAAGGGCAGTAACCTCCAAGGCCTGCACCGCACGGGCAGGAGGAACGGGGGTTACGATGAGTCCTGGTTTGGTAATCGGGTTTGCAGGATCGTAGTACAACGGCGTTGCCGCGTCGAAGATCCCGTTTCCGTCCACATCAATACCGATCGACTTCTCCGTTGCAGCGGTAATCCTTACCCACTTGTAGGATGGCCCCGGAAGGCCAGCCACCGTTGAGACGGAGCTGATTTCATTGACCGCCGAACCAGCCAGCGGCCAGTATTCCGACGGGTACTCTGTGTCGGGATAATTTGCGGGGTTCGCACTGGTGGGGTCGACGGTTTCGCCTGCAGCCGGATTGACGATGTAAAGAACTTGTGTCAGCCCCCAGGTGGGAAGTCCGCCGGCATTCATCAGTGTTGGGAATGCATTTGCCTTATTGATGTAATTGGGATTTTTCCAGAGCAGCCGGCCGCGCGCTTCTTCAATTCCTGCCAGCGCCGCGTAGTACGCTCCGGTCGACGTCCTGTAATTGCTTGCGAGCGACGTGTCCGTTCCCGAGGAAACGACCATGGCAATCGCAATGACGCTGATCAGCAGCAACGCAAATACGGCAATCAGCATTGCCGAACCCGCTTGCCTTTGAATGTTCCTCTTTATGACCATTCTCATCTCAATTGATTTCTCGAGCCATCAATTCGTTGGATTCAGCCGATGTCCCCGCCCATTTAGTTCAACGAGTTTTAATTGCTGCGTCTGTAAATCCCGATTTGCGGTCGCCACAATCAGCGTCACGTTTACGTCCCGGACATTCAGTGGAGAGTTGGCCGCAATTGAAGTAGGGCAGGGCACAGTGCCCGATCCGGTATCACAAGTATATTGAAAAATGGGTACGGGGAGCCCCGCGGGAAACATCGTCGGATAGGTTGTCGTCAAATCCGCCAGTTGTGCGGGCGTGGGAGAGTTCATCACATTGGTCAGAAACGGGACCCGAACTCCTGCCGCAGAGGTTGCTGCAACGGGGTCGGCACCTGCCGTTTTGGAAACAACCGAGCGATACAGCGTCCCGTTCACCAGTTGGTAGCGGATCCATACCACGGGTTGAGGTGGGGCTGCCCCGTTGTTCAATTGGGTCTCGATGATCAGATCGAAATCACCCGGAGTTGTACAACTTCCTGCGAATCCTCCTCCGGCGACTGTGCCAATCGTGCACGAAACAGGTGCGCCTCCCGCCGGATAGCCGGGGCTCCAGGCAACGGGTGCAACCGCATAATTTGCCGCATTTGGTGTGACCGAGAACATGCCCAGTCCCGGATATCCCGATTGGTTAAAGTCGCGTACGATCTGATCCACCGCCAAGCGCGCTTCCTGAAATGCTCCCGACATTTGCGATTCACGGGAATAGTTTTTTTGTGAAAGATTCAACAATCCGAAAATTGCTCCACAAATTACCAGGAAAACGACCGTGGCGATCAGCAGCTCCATCAAGGTGAAGCCGTTTTCCTGACTTTTTCCGGTGCGGGCTGCAATCATTTGAACACCATCGTGTCCAGCGTCACCGGCAGCGTTGGGGAAGTCATTCCCCGACGCAGTACCCCCAATATGATTCGTCTTCCGGTAACAATCCCGTTGTTCACTACGGTGACGATCGTCCACCGGACGTCATAGATGGCGTTCAGCGGGTCGTTTGGATCCACATAATTAAAGCTGTATCCGCCTACCGGAGCCGCTGAAAAATCAATAATGGGCGTCAAACCAGTGGTATTTAAAGGACTCCCTACGGCAACATCCGGTTGCGTCGGGTCACCGAGGAGGCAAGTATTCGGAGCCGCGCAGGGCGAAAGCGTTGCATCTGTAAAAGATGAGCTCCACAGTGACTGGTTCCGCATTTCTTCGAGCACGCGCTGTCCAAACACGAGAGCGGTTCCGTCATTCCGGTTATTCGAATTCATCATGACCGAGGTAGGCACAAGTTGCGCTACCGCTACCAGGCCAACCAGAATGATCACGGTAGCCATCAGCGTCTCAATCAGCGTAAACCCACGCTGATTTACGGGCTTCTCGCTACGATTTGTTCCCCGCCAATACATGATCTCGATCAACGCAACTGACCCCAGTAGCCTGTCCCATCGCCGGTCCAGACCTGAATTGATCCCGCTGGCAGCAAGATGACCGCCCTGTAACCTGCTTCCGGTCCGAGACTGCTCGCCAAATAGAACACCGTCACGTTTCCCGTTGCCACGGCGCCCCGCGCGTCGAAGGGCACAGCCATCGTGCCCGGTGTTGCAGACGTCGCCGCCGTCAGATTCGCCTTCGTCAACAGTGCACCGGCTCCCGGCACGACCCCTGGGTCCACGATGTTTCCACCATTGCCGAGCAACACGATCTTTTCGGTTGGACTTGGAGACAGATTTCCATCCGAATCCGCAAATGCGTCCGTTACCCCGGAGCTGGTCGGATCCGGTTGGATCAGGCAACTTACATTCTTGTTGAGCCGAATCGCTTCATATCGCGTCAGTCTCAGTATATCCGCCAGCTGCGAAGCCGCGTTTGTCAGTTGATAGGCATGGTATGCCCGCAGAAACGAAGGCATACCGATCCCGATCACTAGCAATGCCACAGCCATTGCTACGACCAGTTCCAACAAGCTCAACCCGGCGGCCCGAGGATCTTTCGTCATTTCAAGTTTCGGCGACTTCATAAAGCAGGTTCCGCACATCGCAGGGTGATGTGAGTCGCTGCTCAAGTTATCGCTGGGACTCACTAACCTAGCAGGCTTCCCTTCCAGCAGGTAGGAGCTGCCTTTAATGCTATTGTCGAGTGTATTATACCAGCGGCGGCAACTGAACTAGAACAGCTTCTTCCCGCTCACTTCCTTGAAGCGCTGCTCGAGCGAGGCCTTGGTAAAAAAGTCCGCCGGCAGATTCGGATTAATCTCGCACTTGTCGAAAAAGGCTTGGTTGATTCTTCGGCCATCACGATGCCTCGAAACCTGCATGGGCATCTGCACGCCCTCTTTCGGCTGGAAATTCGTATAGATCGTCACATCTTCCCGGCGCTCTCGAGTTTCGTTATCCACAGTTCGTACAATCATCTTTACCGGAAGGTGACTGTTGCGGTCCATCGCGATGCGGAAGGTCCGTTCTTGGGTGTCGGTGATCTCGGCCCACTCTACTTCTCGTAACTCATCCACGCCGGCTCCGCCGTACCTCAGGAGCAATCCCGGCTCATTGAGCCGTACTCGCAGCAGGTAATTCAGGCTTCGTAGGAGCGACTCCTGAAAATCCGACATCGACGTGGCCGGTTCCTCGGAAACCCCGCCTTTGTCTAGTGTCCAGCCGACTTCTCCGGCATAAAGATCAATGATATTGCCTTTTTTTCCATACTCGATCCGTAACTTGTCTGGATAGCTCCAGATATTCTTTGCCTGCACATAACCACTCGTTTCGCCGTTATGTCCGAAATTCGCATATCTTCCTTCGCACTCCGAACTCTTCATCGCGAGATATGCCGGCCCGCCCAGCGCCGCAATCAGCTGCTGTAAGACCTGCTTGGCCTTGGCTGCACTTAACTCCGGATCCATGTACTCCGCGTGTTGCGCTTGCACCACGGGCGTGACGAAGAGCAGTGCTCCCACAACGACGGACACGACGCAGCCAATCCAGCTTTTTGCGCTTCTTACCCGCACAGCACCGAGCCTCCGTTCACATTCAATATTTCACCGGCCATAAAATTGGCGAGATCTGACGCCAGAAACAGAATGGGTCCGGCAATTTCTTCCGCTGTCGCGGGACGGCCCATTGGGATCACTGCCTCCGCCATTTTCTTCCCAGCCCTGGTTTCAAGCACCGGGTTCGACATATCCGTCGCCACCCACCCCGGCGCCACGCTGTTTACCAGAATCCCGTGTCGGGCCAGTTCACTCGACAATCCTTTCGTCAAACTGATAATCCCGCCTTTTGATGCGCCGTAATGGGTATGGAACGATTCGCCGCGCTGTCCGGCCGTAGAGCTGATCGGAATGATTTTTCCCGACTTCTGCTTAATCATCTGGGGTACCGCAAAATGAATCACCGAATAAACGCTCTTCAAGTTGATTCGGATCATGTCGTCCCACTGCTTCTCCGTCATCTTTTCGATTGGCAAATCTTCGAGGTTCCAAACGCCCGCGTTTGGCACCAGAATGTCTAACCGTCCCAGTCTCTGAATCGTGTACTCCACCAATTTCTTATTGTCCTGATGCTTCGCGCAGTCGGCTTTGAATGCTTCCACCCGCGTGCCGTGTTTGCCCGCTTCCTGCTCGACCTGCTTCGCAGATTCCTTCGACGAATGGTAGCTGAACACCACATCCGCTCCGGCCTGCGCGAGCAGTCTCACCGCCGCCGCACCGATTCCTCGGGATCCTCCCGTAATCAGTGCCGCCTTACCTGCCAATGAAATCATGTTTCCCCCAATGAGATTCGCGAGCTCGCCGCATGGTTGGTTGCGTTAACATTTCTAGGTGCCGGCCGCGCTCCTCTCGTGTGATCGGCTCTTTTGCGCTTGAACGACCAACTCCGTAAATAGTCTGTCCGCGAGCGCGTCGCCCCTCATGCGCTCGGGGTGCCATTGCACCCCAACGACCCAGTTTTCGTCGCCGGTCCACTCCAATCCCTCCACAACCCCGTCTGCAGTCGAAATGCCCGTCACCCTCAAATCGCGTCCTGGTGTCTCGACCGACTGGTGGTGCGAACTATTTACGACGACTTCTGTTCCGCCCGCCAGCTGCGCCAGTAAACTTCCTGGCGTGAACTGTACGGAATGCGCAGGGTCACTCTTTGCCTCGGGCGACACATCTTTCTTCCGGTGCGCCACTTTCGTCCCGGTCTCACTCTGCAGATCCTGGATCAGTGTTCCGCCCCGGTACACGTTTAATAATTGGCATCCGTAGCAGATTGCTAGTAGCGGTTTCTTTTGCTTGAGCGCATGCCCGAGGATGAGTCGGTCCGCTCGCTCCCGCGGCAAATCTGCCTGTTCCGAAAGTCCCCGGTTTTCAGCTCCGTACTCCCGAGGTTCGACATCGGCCGGGCTTCCCGGTAGCACAAACCCGTCCAGCTGTGCCAGCTTCGCTTCAATTCCGTCCCCGCACAGCAAAGAAAGCAATACTGGCTCACCGCCGGCCGCCTCAACAGCTTCTTCATAATTTCGTATGCGGGGGCGGTCGTTTGCTGCTTCTTCCGCCGATGTCCGCCACGGAATACCAATCCTCACCTTGTTTGTCTCCGCCCTGTTCATCGGTTGGTTCATCCCGACCGCCGCCAAGGCACCCTTCCAGATGCCGGGAGGCTTTCTGCCGTCCTAAACTGCCTACCAGAAACAAAGCATCCTAACATTGCCCGTATCCCCCGGCAACCAAGTGCTCAACAAAGCAAATTGCACTTGTCAATCACCGCGCCGGTGACAGAACCGCACTTCGAAGATCGGTTGCAGCGGGTTATTTTTGAAGTTTGACGCCATATTCCCCGCGAGCCCGGGATGAACAGAACCATCTACGTTGACCGCTCGGCCGCGGTCGGTCCCGAAGACTCGAGGCAATACTCTGGCCGCTTAAAAAATTCCGGAAGTTCCGCCAACCGCGTTTTTAGCTTATCCGCGCGGTCCGCCCGCACCGTAACGTGTCCTAGCTTGCGCCCCGGCCGCGCCGATTTTCCATACAAATGCAAATGCGCATTTGGCACCGCCAGCACCTGTCTCTCATCCGGAATTTCCCCAATCAGATTAATCATCGCCGAATGCCCGATCGCACTCGTCGATCCGAGGGGCAGCCCCAGGATCGCGCGCAGATGATTCTCAAATTGACTGGTAACTGCGCCTTCGATCGTCCAATGCCCGGAATTGTGTACTCGCGGAGCCATCTCGTTGGCCAACAAGCGCCCACCCACTTCGAAAAACTCAATGCACAGTACACCAACGTATCCGAGCGCCTCTAAGACTTTACCCGTAGCTGCTTCTGCCGCCCGTTGTAATTCGCTCGTCAAATTGCGCGCCGGCGCAATGGACAGGCGTAAAATCCCTTCGCGATGATGATTCTCAACGACCGGATAAAACGCGGTCTCACCGGTCTTGCTCCTGACTCCCAACATCGATACTTCGCTATTAAATGCTACGAACTTCTCCAGAATGAGCGGCACTTTCGGCAAAGTCCCCCGAACTTTTTCGACATCTTCTTTCGTCCTGAGCGTCCACTGCCCTTTACCGTCGTAACCCATCCGCCGAGTCTTCAGAATTGCCGGTAGCCCGATTCTCCTGATCGCCGCATCGAAATCCGCAACCGTCTCGAGCGCCGCAAATTCGGTTGTCTCAATTCCCAATTTCTGAAATAAATTTTTTTCGCGCAGCCGGTCTTGTGCTTCTTCGAGCGCCTTTACGGGCGGATATACGGCGGTCTTTTCGGCCAGCAGTCGGGTTGCTTCGACCGGCACGTTCTCAAACTCGTATGTCACCACTTCCAGGCCCTGCGCGAATCGGTGTAGAGCCGGAGCGTCGGTGAACTCTGCCGTGACCCGATGCGCAATTCGTCCCACGGGAGCTTCCGGTGAGGGGTCCAAAAACCGGAAATGCAGGCCCAGCGGGTATCCCGCCAGTGCCAGCATGTACCCCAGTTGGCCGCCTCCCAATATCCCGATTGTCACTTTTTCTTTTTCGCTTTCATTTTGACGATCGTCAGCTTTGCGAGTAGTCCGCTTGCGGGATCTGGATTGGCCAGCACCTTGTTGGTTTGTGCAGTGCGGAATGTCCGCAGCGCCTCGCGAAATCGCGCGTGTTTTACACCCAGAATTGACGCGGCGAGCAGTGCCGCGTTGATCGCCCCCGGCTTTCCGATCGCGAGTGTTCCGACGGGAATTCCACCCGGCATTTGCGCAATCGAAAGAAGGGAATCGAGTCCCTTCAACGATCTTGACTCGACCGGCACGCCTAGAACCGGCAAAACGGTTTTCGATGCACACATTCCAGGCAGATGTGCGGCGCCACCTGCGCCGGCGATAATCACTTCGATCCCGCGTCGCTCCGCTGTCGCTGCATACTCGAACAACAAATCCGGGGTTCGGTGGGCTGACACCACGCGCTTTTCGAAAGGCACGCCCAAGTCTCGCAGCATATTCGCCGCGTGCTGCATCGTCTCCCAATCCGACGACGACCCCATGATAATCGCTACCAGCGGCGCCGCGACAAGCCCGGTTTCATTTCTTAATTCGTCATTCATGCGTTCTTCCTCAGCAGATTCCTTCCCGCGGCTACTCGGGTTCTTCGCCATTTTAAATCTTTTCCGAACCCTGGGCGAATTTGCCTCGCTCTCGCCACGCACGTCGCAACTGCCCGACGAGATATAACGAACCGGTAATAAAAATCACATCACGATCGCGCGCCCGGCTCAATACCGCATCGAGCGCCTTTTCCGCCTCGGGAATCACAACCGACCTCGCCGCATGATGTCCCGCGATCTCTTCGAGTTGTACGGCACTGACCGCTCGCGGTGTATTTGCCTCTGTAAAAATCACTTCATATGCCAGGGGAAACAGCAGTCCGGCCACCTCATCGATAGCCTTGTCTCTCATCGCCGCAAATAACAGATAAATTCTCCGCCCCGCAAGAGTTTCTTCCAGAAACCTCGCCAGCTCACGCGCCGCACCCGGATTGTGCGCCCCGTCGAGATAAATATCCGGATTTTTCTGCAATCGCTCCATCCGTCCCGGCCAGCGGGTCCGCGAGATTCCATCCACAATATCCCTGTCGGAAAGCTTGTAATTCCGTCCCTGCAGGATACGCGCGCACGCCAGAGCGTTCAGAGCATTCTGCAGCTGAAAGCGCCCTGCGAGCTGGGGAGCAAGTTCAAACGTCCTACCGCTGGCCTTTTCGACAACGGTCGCACGAACAAATCCGTCTTGAACGTTCTCGCGTGCAACCACAAACGCTTCGGCAACCTCGGTCACCGGACACTGTCGTTCATTCGCCATCGACAGCAGCACTGTGCGCGCGGCCTCCTGCTGCCCTGCAATCACCACCGGTACCCGCTCTTTCAAGATCCCGCCCTTTTCTCCCGCAATTTCTCCGAGGGAATGCCCCAGAAAATTCTCGTGATCGAAATCGACACGGGTAATCACCGAGACCACGGGCATCAGTACATTGGTCGCATCCAGTCGTCCACCGAGCCCCACTTCGACCACCGCAAAATCTACCCGTTCCCGCGCGAAGGCTTCAAATGCAATCGCCGTCACGCACTCGAAATAGGTTGGATGGGCTTTTAGAGTTCCATCCGCAAGCAATTCTTCAATCGTTGCTGCAATCCGGGTGAAAATCTCTGCAAATAAATCGTCCGCGATCTCCTCGCCATCAATTCGAATGCGTTCCGTAATCCTTTCAAGGTGCGGCGAAGTGTTCAGTCCGGTCCGGAAACCCGCTTCTCGCAGACTCGATTCTATAAACGCCGCCGTGGATCCTTTTCCATTCGTTCCGGCTACGTGGACCGAAGGGAAAGACCGTTCCGGTCGCCCCAGCCGTTCGAGCAATGCCGAGATATTTTCCAGGTTGAATTTCGCTGCCGCAGCCTGCGTGGGTGCTGCCAATTCGCGGCCCAATGTCAACAGATACCGAACCGCGTTTTCGTAGTTCATGTTAGGAGATCAGGAGATCTAGCGTGTTCGCAATGAAACCCTTCATGTCTTTCCGGTGTACCACCGCATCCAGGAATCCGTGCTCCAACAGAAATTCCGAGCGCTGAAATCCTTCTGGCAATTTCTGCCGTATCGTCTGTTCAATCACGCGCGGTCCGGCAAAGCCGATCAGTGCACCCGGCTCCCCAATATTCAAATCGCCCAGCATGGCAAAGCTCGCGGTCACACCGCCAGTCGTTGGATCGGTCAGTACCGAAATATAGGGCAGCTTTTCCGCGTCGAGCCGAGCCACTGCCGCCGACACCTTGGCCAGCTGCATCAGACTGATCGTGCCTTCCATCATCCGGGCTCCGCCGGAGCAGGAAACCACAATCAGCGGTTGTCGCGTCGAGATTGCCAGCTCGATCGCACGGGTCACTTTTTCCCCAACCACAGCGCCCATCGATCCGCCGATAAACGCGAACTCCATCGCACAGCAAACGACCGGCCGCCCGTTCAGCTGTCCTTCGGCCGTAATGATTGCATCATTTATTCCCAACTTTTTCTGCGCGTCTTTGATCCGCTTGGCGTATGGCTTGTTGTCCACAAACTTAAGCGGGTCTGTCGAAACCATTCCGGCATCGTGTTCCGTCCATCTTCCGTCCAGCAGCAATTCCAGGCGCTGCTTCGCATTCATTCGAAAATGAAAGTGGCATTTCGGACAGACCAGTAGGTTTTCCTCTAGATCCTTGCGAAATACGATGGCTCGGCACGATTCGCACTTTACCCACAAGCCTTCCGTCCGCACCCGACGCTCTTCCGGAGGCGTTGCCTGATCGATCGATTTTTTATCCCGCTTAAACCAAGACATAGTTGCTGGTCGTAAATCCTAAGGTATCCATTCTAAGCTAAACTCGCTAGGAGCAGCGCTTGCCTTCAGAGCTGCCGCGGATTTCAGTAATCGATTCCCCGTTGCGCCAGTATACCCTTGGTATAGGGGTGTTTCACTTCTTTCATCTCTGTCACCATGTCCGCTTGCTCCACCAGTAATGGATGGGCATTCCGTCCTGTACAGATCACATGGACCTGCTCCGGGCGGATCTTCAGGGCTTCGACAACTTTTGCAGCATCCAGCATCTTGTAACTGATCGTGTAATTAATTTCGTCTAGCACCACCAGATCGTAAGTCCCGCTGTAGATCGCGGCCCGCCCCGCTTCCCAGCAATCTTCTGCCATCCGAATATCTTCCGGGTCGGTTTCAGCTCCTCCCACTTTCACGAATCCGCGTCCCATCGGGCGAATTTCAAACTTCTCGTCACCGAGCATTTTTGCCGCATCCAGTTCTCCGTAATGCCAGGAGCCCTTGATAAACTGAACCATCAAAACGCGCAAGCCCTGTCCCACCGCGCGGAATGCTGTTCCCAGTGCACAGGTGGTTTTTCCTTTCCCCGGTCCCGTATAAACAATCAAAAGCCCCTTTTCGTTCGCCATCGATTTTCCTCTGAACCTCTTCCCGGGCTCCCGCGCGCGCTGTTTAACTGATCCCCAATCGTTTCACGAACTCGTGCAAAATCGCCTTTGCATGTTCCGTTGCCACTTCGGTGAGCGACTGTTTCTCCGGAGAGTTCCTGTCTTTTAGTACCAGCCACAATCCGGGCCGGTACACTTCTTCTTCTCCGGGACAAATCGCTCCCGTAAGTTGGGTAATTTCAAAATCCGGAATGTGATTCAATTCCAGATCGGTTAGCCCTGACCGGTTAGGCAGGTGGGGTGGATTCGCGATCAAATCCGTCAAGACCCCCCGCGCATCGTCGACCAGGTCGCGAAATCCTTGCGATACCAGAACCGCATCAATATCTCTCGGGGTAGGTTGCTCCACCTGATCGAGATCGTAATCTGGCAGTGGTTTTGTAATTGGAATCTCAACCGCCACCGACGGCTGATCTTTGTCTGCTGAAAGTCTCATGTTTTGCCCGCCGCCAATTCTTGCATATTCCCGCCGAAACAGCACTCCTCACGGCCGGCCTGCTGTTCAACCGGAGACAGCCTGCGTCGCAAAACCTATTTCGGATAGGAACTTCCCGATAAAATCGCGAACGCCCGATAGATCTGTTCCGACAACATCAACCTCGCCAATTCGTGCGAATATGTCATGCTGCTTAAGGAAAGTTTCGCCTTCACCTGTTCTCGTACCAGCTCTGGAAATCCGTCCGCATCACCGCAGACAAATATCATCTCCCGGGTCCCCCGGTCTCGTTGCTCTCGGATCCAGTGCGCAAACGTTTCTGAATCCATTACTTTCCCGCCGGGATCGAGCAATACCACAGTGGCAGACTGGCTCGCGGCCAACTTCTTGACGGCGGCTGCCCCGTCACGCACTTCCGTCACTTCCACCGCATTGGTTCTCCCAATCCGAGTGACATAATCACGCAGCAACGCGCCGATCTCAGGCCTGCGCGTTTTTCCGAGCATCAAGAAGCGAATTCTCATCGCAAGAGTCTACTCCGCCTCGCTCCATATTCCCATTTACTTCACCCACTCAATTTTGATTGAAAATCCCAGTCTTCCCATTATGATGAACTCTCAAAACTATGCCTGAACAAGCCTTCGATTCTCAGGCCCTGCGCCTCGCCGAGCTTCGTAGTGAACGTGTCCGTATCCTTGGCCTGCTGGTTTTCATTGCGGTCCTGCTGATCGTTCTCACCGGCCGGCTCTTTTTGCTCCACACCACTCTTTACACCCTGCACACCGGCTGGAATATCGCACTGGCTTCAATTCTTGCCTTGTATGAATACCTGATGCTTCGCCTGGTCGATCGGGCCATCACAAACGGCGAGAATTTTCCCAACTTTCTCTGGGTCTCGACGACCATCCTGGAAACCTCGATTCCTGCTATGGGTATCGCCTGGCTGGGGAGCGCCGCAATCGATCCGGCCTATCGCCCGATTGCCAGTCCCGCCACCCTTCTCTTTTTTATCTTTATCACTCTCTCCATCCTCCGTCTGAGCCCCTGGATCTGCTGGCTCGCCGGCATTACCGCCACCGTTTCCTATCTCGCAGCTGCGGTCTATCTGGGCTGGCGACCGCCCATTCCCGGAACGCCAGCAGCGATTACTCAGACCGATGTCAGCCTCTATGCAATGATCCTGTTGATCGCTGGAGCCATCGCGGCGGCTGTCGCCCGTGAAATCCGCAAACACGTGCAAGCGGCCCTCCGCGAAGCCGATACCAAGCGCCAGCTCGATCGCATTCAGCACGACCTCCAGGTCGCACACGACATTCAACAGTCCCTGCTTCCTAAAGAATCACCACAACTGGAGGGGTACGTTATCGCCGGTTGGAACAAGCCCGCAGACGAAACGGGTGGGGATTATTACGACTGGACCACTCTCCCCGATGGCCGTCTTGTCGTTTCTCTCGCCGATGTCACCGGCCACGGCATTGGCCCCGCAATGCTTGCCGGAGTCTGCCGCGCTTACTCCCGTACCTATTTTCCCGCTAACCTCACCCTGTTCGGGGCCTTCACTGCCATCAACGCTGCTCTCGCGCGCGATCTCGATCCCACGCGATTCGTCACCTTCGTGGCAGCCGCCTGCAAACCGGCCACCGGAGAGCTTGAAGTGCTGTCCGCGGGACACGGGCCGCTGTTCAGTTATTCCGCGGCAAATGACACCTTTACCGAAATTGACTCGCAAGGTGTCCCGTTTGGCATTTTGCCAGACTTCACCTCGGGGCCTGCCACGCCGCTCCGCCTTGAGCCGGGAGATTTCTTTCTGCTAATTACCGACGGTTTTGTGGAATGGGCTAATCTGAAAGAGGAAGAGTTCGGCCAAGCTCGCCTGAAACACGCCATCCGTGATTCACGCCATCTTCCGCCTGACGAGATTTTGCACTCTCTCTACAACCGAGTCTTGTCCTTCTCAAATGGGACAAGGCAGATGGACGACCTGACAGCCGTCATCATCAAGCGATGCTGATTTAAAGCGGTTCTGCTCGTCGATGCCGGGTCCTATTTCATTCCGAACTTCTTCCTTTTCTCGAGCAGCGTCTTCCGGCTGATACCCAGAATCTGCGCAGACTTCCCAATCTGATACTCTGTGGCTTCGAGCGTCACGAGTATCGCTTCGCGTTCTACGTCTTCAAGCGCCCGCAATCTTCCGTTCCCGTTTCCGGCATGTTTTCCTGCAGCCTGAATCTCCGCAGGGAAGTCTTCGGGCTCGAGGGTTTCGCCTGTTCCGCGAGCCAAGGCTCTTTCAAGAACACTCTCCATTTCACGCACGTTGCCAGGCCAGGAATAGGCCTGGAACAGCACCTTCGTCTTCTCTCCGGTTCGTACCTGCGGCTTGCCATATTCCGCTCGCAGTATTTGCAGGAGGTGTTCGGCCAGCGGCAAAATATCCACGGGCCTTTCCCGCAAAGGCGGAACAGAGATCTTCGCCGTTTCCAGACGTTGGTACAAATCTCCCCGAAACCGGCCTTCGCGCACCGCCGCGTCCAGATCCACACAAGTCATTGCAATCAGCCGAGCTTCTACGGGAACGCTCTCCTTGCCGCCCAGCCGTTCGAGCTTCTGCTCCCGCAACAGATGAAGCAGCTTGTCCTGGGTCGCGGGTGTGAGTGCCGCGACTTCTTCGAGTACGACGGTACCTTTCATTCCCAACTCGAAGGCACCCAGTTTCCGTTCACCAGCTCCGGGAAAACCTCCGCGTTCGTACCCAAATAGCTCCGCTTCCACCAGCTTTCCCGGCAGTGTAGTGCTGTTGATTTGTATGAATGGAGTATCACGCCGCGGTCCTAATTCGTGTATCAGGCGTGCAAGGTACTTCTTTCCAGTGCCACTCTCTCCGTTGAGCAGGATCGTTGTAGGAACGGGGGCCACTCGCTGGGCGAGTTCGAAGAGTTTCTGCGAGGCTGGATCTTCACCGATCCAAGGCAATCGCTCGGTGTACATCTTTACATCTCCGGCCACCCTCGTTTCCCGGGGGCAGCATTCCGGGCTGGGACATCTTCGATTTCTAGCTTATTCTCTCGGAAAGCTCCTTTCCCTTGCTCTCCGCTTCATCTGCAATTTCGAGTTTCGGCGCGGCCCTCCACAATCTCTCGAGGTCGTAATACTTTCGCGCCTGTTCCCCGAACACGTGCACGATAAATCCCCCAAAATCCAGCAACGCCCATTCGGCTGAGCGGTGTCCTTCGCGGTGCTCCGGCGAGCGCTTCATTCCCTGGTACAAAAGCTCTTCCACCTCGTTGCAGATGGCCTGAATCTGTGGGGTGCTGTATCCCGTACAGATCACGAAATACTGCGTAAACGCGGCGTGACCGTTCAAATCAATCACCGTAATCCCGCCCGCTTGCTTGTTCTGCGCCGCTTCCACGGCAAGGCGTACGCCGTCCGGCAGGTTTTTTAGCTTCAACGGTATAGTCCCTGTTTCAAAATATATTCCTCCACTCTTGCCGACACCAGTCCATGAATCGATTGACCGCGATTTGCTTTTCGCCGTATTTCCGTCGCACTCACTTCGCTCGATACGTTTTCCAGCAGATAAATCGTTGTCTTCTTTAGCCGTGCGACAACCGGCGATCCATGTGCGACCTGATCGTCGTCCTTCTCCCGCTTTGTATCTGTTGGACCAGCGTGGAGATGCGGCGGGATCACCAGACGCAGAGCTTCCAGTCGTATACCTGGCCGGTTCGCAATGATGAAGTCGCATAGACCCAGCAACTCCTCATATTCTTTCCACATCGGGATGTCCAGAAATGCGTCAGCCCCGATAATGAAGAAGATCCTGTCTCCGATACCATTAAATGCATGACGGAAGTATCGAACAGTATCCACAGAATAGTGTAATTGCGTGCCACTGAAGTCTTCCCCGGCCTCAGCCAGTGACGGGACAAAATGCGGGTGTTCCGTGCACGCCAGCGCCACCATGGCAAAACGATGGGGGAAAGGCGCCAAATGCTGTTTCAGCTTGTGAGGGGGGCGACTGGCCGGGATGAAATGGATCTCATCAAAGTTGAACCGCCGGTCTGCTGCCCGTGCGACCGAGAGGTGTCCGGAATGGACTGGATCAAATGACCCGCCAAACAACCCGATCCGCCGGGGATGGTGCTTGGCTACCGTGCGGTTCGCTTGCGCCGTCGTCAATGCTCCTCCGGACTCTTGGCCCGGTCCAATTCTCTCACGAATTTTCAGTGTTTTGACCCGCTTCCTCGTCAGCTTCCAGTCCGTCGTCTGCTTCCATCGCTTCAGCTGCCGCGAATTCGGCCATATCTTCATCATCGGACGCTTCTGCCAGAACCTCTTCTTCGTTCAGGGTTTCTCGCGGAATCTTGTCCAGCGCGTCGGCGATCGAGCGCACCAGTTCTTTCACGCCGTCGCCCGTCGGCCCTGAAATTTCATGAAATTCCAATCCCTTTTTTTTACAAAAGGCTTGTAGTTCGTTCAATTTCGTCCGGTCTGGCGTCGCATCGATTTTTGTGGCCACCACGATCATGGGCTTTTCGATCAGCTTTTCGCTGAACGCCTGCAGTTCGCCTTCAATAATTTCGAAAGCCTTCACAGGGTCCATGTCGTTTGCGTCGCTGGTGTCGATCAGGTGCACCAGTAATCTCGTCCGTTCGACGTGCTTCAAGAACCGAATCCCGAGTCCCGCGCCCTGGCTCGCGCCTTCAATCAGTCCAGGTAAATCTGCGACAACGAAGGTGCGACCGAGCTCGGTACCGTGTCCGCCCGTTCCGCCGTCCGCATTGACAACCCCAAGATTCGGCTCGAGCGTCGTAAACGGATAATTCGCAATCTTCGGCCGCGCCGCACTGATGACCGAAATGAGCGTCGACTTTCCGGCATTCGGGAATCCAACCAATCCGACATCCGCCAACAATTTCAATTCCAGACGGAGGCGCCGTTCTTCTCCCGGTTGGCCCTCTTCCTTTTCCCGTGGAGCCTGATGCCACGGTTTCGCAAAATGCTGATTCCCACGTCCGCCGTGTCCACCTTGCGCTACGAGTACTCGCTGTCCGGGGGCACTCAAATCAGCAAGCAACTCATGCCCGTTCTCGTCATAGACCAGCGTGCCGACAGGCACTTTCAGAACCGTGTCCGAGCCGGAAACGCCAGTGCAGTTCGATCCTTCTCCGTGACGCCCGCGGTCGCCTTTAAATTCGCGGTTATACCTGTACCGCAACAGGGTATTGTCGTTGGGATTGGCTTCGAGGTAGACGCTACCGCCATCTCCGCCGTCCCCACCGGACGGTCCTCCTCTCGGCACATACTTCTCCCGACGGAACGCTACGCATCCATTCCCGCCGTCGCCTGCCTTTACCCATATCTTCGCTTCATCAACGAACACGTTACTCTCTCAATTCTGCCTTCTGCGTCCTGGGGTCTCGCTCCTCCGTCCTGCCGCAAGGTTTAGCCACATACCCCGCTTTAAACGAAGATTCTCAACTTAACCCCGTTCTCCGATCACCACAAACAAAAAAACGGCCCCGGCACAGTCACCGGGGCCGCTGGAATCTTCTTCCTCGCTTAGTTCGCGGCCTTGGCAAGCTCCGCTGGCGTGACGCTGATGTAACGTCCGCCACGACCCTTGTCCTCAAACTTCACATACCCGGTGACGAGCGCGAAAAGCGTATCATCCTTGCCTTTCGCCACGTTCACGCCTGGACGGTGCTTTGTGCCGCGTTGCCGAATCAGGATCGTTCCGGCATTCACCAACTGTCCGCCGAACCGCTTGACTCCAAGTCGCTGTCCGTGTGAATCGCGGCCATTGGTTGAAGACCCGCCGCCCTTCTTATGTGCCATGACGTAAATTCCTCTCGCTACGTAGAGGCCGGAATCGAAACCGGTCACTACAAATTTTTTAAACTTGATTTACAGCTTGATTTCGCCGACCTGCACAGAGGTGTAATTCTGACGGTGGCCGCGCTGAATCTTGTACTGGTTGCCCTTCTTGAACTTCAGAACGGTCAATTTCTTCGCTCGTCCCTGGGACACAATCTTTCCGGTCACCGACGCGTTTAACGCGTCTGAACCAGCCAGGACCTTCTTATCCTCGGTGTGTACGGCGAGCACTTTCCCAAATTTAACCTGCTCGCCTACCTCGCCTGCGACCCGCTCAATGCGGATGGTGTCGCCCGGCGCGACACGGTACTGCTTTCCACCGGTCTGTATGACTGCGTACATCACTCCTCCAAATTGCTCTAAGGGCAAACTCTAATTATACGGGTCCCCTCCTGTACCGTCAACGCATCAATTCCGCATCAATTCCTCTGGTTCCTCTGGTTCCTCGGGTTCGGCTCCGTCCTTCGCGGTCACCCCCGTACTGCAAGCCAGCATCACAGGAGCGGTGGGGCCTGCACAAGGTTTGCCGCAAGACATTTTTCTTTGCAATTCGCTCCGGCCCCTAGCATGATACTGCCCGGCCACTTCATGTCCTCGACTGCCATGGCTTCTGATTCTCGCTCACGCATTCCTATCGCTCTCTGGTTTGTCATCGCACTGCTCGGAATATCGTCTTTCCTCAACTACCTTGACCGCGGCAATCTTTCGATCGCCGCGCCGCTACTCAAGGATGAACTGCACATCTCGCCGGTCCAGTTGGGATTCCTACTCTCCGCTTTTTTCTGGACGTACGGCTGCACCCAACTCTTTTCCGGCTGGCTTGTCGACCGCTTCAACGTTAATCTTGTTTTCGCGACAGGGTTTTTGATCTGGTCTGCCGCGACCGCTGCCACCGGCGTCGTTCATACCTTCCTTGCCTTGTTTGTCTTGCGTCTGCTTCTTGGCATGGGTGAATCGGTCGCATTTCCGTCTTATTCCAAAATCATTTCGCTGAATTATCCGCCCGAGCGTCGGGGCATCGCCAATGCTGCAGTCTCCGGGGGGCTGGTTTTGGGGCCTGGTTTTGGGATGTTTTTTGGCGGCCTGCTCATCGGCAGATTCGGCTGGCGTTCTTTTTTCATTGCCCTGGGCCTCGTCAGTCTGCTTTGGCTGCTTCCATGGCTCAGCTTCATGCCGAAAAAGCACCACGCCGCTCCGGTCGCCGCCGATTCGTCCGGATCGCCGAGCTTGCTCGAATTCCTAAGCCTGCGTTCGGCTTGGGGAACATGCATTGGTCTGTTCTGTGGCAATTATCTCAATTATTTTCTGATCACCTGGTTGCCATTTTATCTTGTCCGTGAACGCCATTTCTCGATGGACCGCATGGCCAAAATCGGTGGCGCTGCCTATCTTTTTGGCGCCTGCGCGTCCATCCTCTCGGGCTGGCTCTCGGATCGTTGGGTCCTTTCCGGAGCAACGCCGACACTTGCTCGCAAGACATTCTGCGGCGGTGGGCTCGCCGTTTCAGGCCTGTTTATCGGCCTCTCGGTTCTGGGCGGCCCCAAATTTTCTGTTGTGGCCATCACGCTCGGCATCATCTTTTTCGGCGTTACTGCGTCCAACACCTGGGCCATCGCTCAAACGCTCGCCGGGCCCAGGGCCGCCGGCCGATGGACCGGCTTCCAGTGTTTCGCAGGCAATCTTTCGGGAATCGTTGCCCCGGCCGTCACCGGCTACGTGCTCGAGCAGACGGGCCACTTCTTCTGGGCGTTCCTCATCGTGGCCGCAGTGGCCGTCATCGGTGCCGCAGCGGTTTTTTTTCTGATTGGGCCCATCGTACAAGTTGCCTGGCGCTGCAAACCCTCATCGGCATTCATCCCGGTGGCCAAATTATCATCCTGAGCAGGGCGATTTCGCGAGGCTCACAGAGAAAGCCAGAAGAGAGCACTCGTTTCCTCCGACGTTACTTCGAGGTTTCTCGATGCCCTGAACCCGCCACCGGTCAGTGATTCCCAAAGGTCCAGCTCAGCCCCGTGCTCGTTCCATAATCACTTCCAGAAAATCCTGGTGGCGGCTGATTGTCCCAGTTTCCATAAAAAGAAATATTCCACGTCAGATTGCTCCACATTTTCACATAGTACGATGTCTGCAAACTGTAATGGACTCGTCCCGGCTCAGAGACTGCCGGCATCAGATAGGTATTTAACGACAGTCTCGTCTTGTTAAAGTAAAAAAGATTAACTTCGCCGCCAATCAATCCGGACGCAACATCCTGCGTCGCCGCCGGGATAATGCTGGTCTGATAGTTAATTCTTTGCCACGCCAGCCCGCCAACCAGTGAAATTTGCGCGTGAGTATTATTTGCCAAGTATCGTCCGATCCCCCCACCGATACTGCTTTGTAGTTGAATTCCCTGTGTCGAACTTTGCAGAAAATCCGCGATTCCCGTGTAGTACCAGTTGTTCCATCGCAGCAAACGTTGCGCGCTGACGCTCAGTTCATTGCGAGTGGACGTTGAGGCTCCGGTGTTTGAGGACAGCACCGAATTAAAATTCGCTCCAACGGACCATCGTTCGCGTGGGTAGTTGACCTCGGAGTTCAGGTTGTATTGGGTCGAAGAATTTCCCTTGTTGTACGTCGCTCCCGATCCGATGCTCCCGTTAAATCGCTGCCAGAACTTGCTCGACGTCTCATCCATCCGGATGATTTGTGTCTTTTCAAGTTCCACAGGATTGGCTGGTGGTTCGAGGACCTCAATTCGTATTGGACGATCTGGTGTCGTTGCCGGTGTAGAAATTGAACCGGAATACACCAATCCGTTCTGTGTTTTAACGATAAAAAGTTGCTTACTCTCGATATGGTCCACCTTCTCCCAATTCACTGAAAGCGTGCTCAGGATGTAATCCACACTGATGAAGAGAGTATCCGCGTCCAGGCCTTTGATCTCACAGGTGATCCGATCGCCATTGCGCATGACGAGAACATCGGTTTTTGTCCGCGCAAACCCGAGCGGAGCCCCTAGATAGGCGATCAGCAACAGCAGACAGATTCTGGGTTTCATGCCCGTTCCTTTATGGATGCAACTCTGGTCCAGCACGTGAAAACTACGCCGGCGATGTGCTGAGGTTATCTTCCCATTCGGCCGGCAAAATAGCCTAGTGTCCCAGTTGCGCAAGGGCTGCGCGTAACGGAGCGCTCGACACTTCAATCAGCCCTCCAAACGGGCTGTAAAATTCAAAAATGAGCAGGATCGCAGCCGATACTGCCATCTCGGAGAGGGCCAGGCTTACGATTACCGTCGCATTTGCCGGGGCGAAAAGTCCGATCCCTACAAAGAGCATGGTCAGCCATGACACCAATATAATCAGCAGCGGGACGGGTACGGAGTTACTCAGCTGCTCGTACTGCAGCCACCGCATCTGTCTCACTCCCTCGAGGATTGTCAGCGACTGCGCTTTCATGTTCCGCTGGTTTTCGTCTTTCGGAGTCAGGTCCTGAATCTTATCAAAGATCATTTCCGAAACATTGGAATTCCCCGCGAGACGGTCATTTTTCGCCTGTGTCCACAAGGAGTCGACGGCCTTTTGCAGCGCATGGCGCAGATCCTGACGAATTTCTTTTGTTTCCGGACCGTAATGGGCAAGCACGCTGTCGAGCTGCAACACATTTGCCGCCGTCACGGTCAATTCTGAGCTTTGCGTGTCATATGAACTCTTCGCCGAGCTGACCAGTAATCCCAAAACCAGCGCCGACATGGTTGAGATCAAAGCCATTCCCAACTGTACCGATGTCTTAGACTCGGGGCTGAGGTGATGTCTTGGCACGATGTTGCGTATCAGCATTCCGGCAGCGCTACCCGCGGAAAGGCAGGCAAATACGATAAGGCTTACCGAGATTGAGCTCATAGTTATCCTTCTCTCGCTCTGGCTGGCAAGCGACCTGAATCCCCTTTATTACTTCCATTGGGAAAGTTGTAGCCCGATGCTATCACGCACGGAACACGGTTCGGTCCGCAAATCTCGTCTCCGTTCGTGCCTCGACTCCGGGCCGGGCTCATTCTGGACCGATTCTCCCAAGGCCCACCATTGTCAATACTTACAGGGTGTCCGTTCTTGTTCTTATCAACTCTGTATTGTTCCTTTACGCAGAATCGTCCGAGTGACTGAGGTGCGGCCAAATTCTTTGTATCACGCTGAACAAAAATGCGGCCGTCAATCCAAACAAGATCCATCCGTTTAGCGCTTCGAGCGAACCCATCAATTGCCACTTGTGTTCGAGGTGGATGTCCACATGCCCGTACGTCGTCATTGCGCTCAGCGAATAGAGCATGGCGGACTTCCGATCCGGCAAGGCATTCAGCAGGGTAAAGGCACTTGCCCAGATTGCCGCTTCAAAACCATGCAGAATCGTTGCAGAAAGCGCAGAGCCCCCCATGATCATCACCGAACGACTCTCCGGCAAACGTCCATTCCCGTTTCGATCAAAGACCTTTGCAATGTGGCGGTTGATATATCCAAGTCCGAACGCGTGAATGATCACCGTTACTGCAATCAGCGGTAAACTCCAAGCCCAATCGAAACTCCATGGTGCAACGGTAGTTGGGTCCATCTACAGCTTGACCTCCGTGACACGCTGCCCCTGAAATGCTCCCGGGCGTAGCGAGTTGCCTCCATTCTGGGTCTGAACCCCGGAGCTGGAAAAGAAATTCATCAATCGGTCGCCGTTAGAGTTACCGCCTCCGAGCTTGAGAGCCTGACCCCTGATCCGTTACCGTAGGGTGGGGGGAGTATTCGGTGACCCGGGCCAGATTTATGCTCGTCCTTCTAGCGCTGTGCGCCCCGCCCTTCAGCCCACGCGCGCACGGCGGAATCGGCCAGCCCATCGCCGACTCGTTCCGTTACGTTCCTGGCCAGCAGCTGGACAAGTTCATTCAGCTACCGCATCCTGAAACCGACGCTCGCGTCGATGTACACGGGAATCAGGTGGCTCTAACCGAGCGCAGCCGTTGCTACCAGGATTCTCAGCTGACCTGCACCACTTGCCATGACGTCCACGCGCCCGAGCGCACTGCAGCGGCCTATTCCGACAAATGCTTGCAGTGCCACCAGGAACGCGATTGCGGCGAATTTGCGAACTTGGGTACGACCATCCACGACGATTGCGTGGATTGTCATATGCCAGTTCAGGATTCAGATTTGATTATTTCGAATGCACCAGAAAAAACGCTGAAGGCCCGGATGCGCAACCACTGGATCAAAGTCTATCGCGAGGCCCAGTAGGCTTCGCCCGGGGTTGGGTTATGCTACAAAACCGGCGACCCATCCCCCAGCATCGCTTCCCGCACAACCGCGATCGGCGGAGCACCCTGGCTCATGAACTCGTCATGAAACTTCTGCAGGGTATAAGCCGTGCCCATCTTTCTCTTGTAATCCTCTCGCAATTTTAGAATCTGTAATTTACCCAGCGTGTAGTACAGATACGTCGGATCAGCCGTCCCTCGCTTCGCCTCGATTTCGGCAATCTTCGGGGACTGATATCCCTCTTTAACGAAGTATTCCTTGGCCTGCGCAAAACTCATTTTCCCTGTGTGCATCTGGATCCCCACTACAAACCGGGCATCGCGCAGTAATGCATCCTGCAATTGGCCCAGGTGAATGTATTTTGCGTCCAGCCCATCCTTCGCTCCAGCTCCAGGCTGCCCATATCCTTCCTCGAGCATCATTTGTTCGCAGTAATGCGCCCAGCCTTCCGAATTTGTATTTGCATAGAACGCTCGGCGCATTTTTGTCGGCGCCCGGGGAGTCCACAAGTACTGCATGTAATGACCCGGGTAGGTCTCATGTGTCGAAGTGCTTACGATCGTACCAATGTTGAATGCTGCCATTAAGCTCGCTATGCCTTCCTTGCTGTCGTTCGGGCCAGGCAGTGTCACATTAAAATAGGATTCCTTTGCGACAGTCTCAAAAGGTCCCGGCGTATCCATCGATGCCGTCGTCGTCGCCCTTTCAAACGGCGGAGTTTCCTGCACGATGGGCTTTGGACCTGCAGGAATGGTGATGATCTTCTTTTCTTCTATGAATGTGATCAATCCATCGAACGTTCCCCGAAACGTAACCAGCAGCTGATCCGGAGCCGGGTGCATGAGGGAAAGGTCATTCATAACCTCCGTCGGTTTTTTCTTTGGATCAATCTCTTTCGCCACTTCTTTCAGTTCGGCCTGGTTCTTGTGCAAATCCCGGACTCCGACTGCGAGCAATTGATCGAGCGGAGTATTCACCATGTCGTCGTACAGCAATTTCTTTGAAAAGGCCTTCGCACCAATCCGGAAATCGCCCTTCGAGTTCAGTAGCAGATCCTTCTTCAACCAGGTTTCATACTCCCTTAAGGCGGTGATCACGGTAGCATTCGTCTTCGCGAACTCTTTCTTCAACTCCGTATCTGTGACTTCAGAAAACGCGATTGGTACATCCTTCTCGAAAAAGGCGATAATTCCGGGAACCTGCTCAATCGCGATCTCGGTATACACTTTCGGGGCATCAGTCAGGTTTTGCCGGGCAATTTTTAATATCTCCGGCATTTTGCTCTCTCGCTGTATGACGCTTTGCAGCCGCTCCGAGGCTGGCGCGAATTTGCGGTTCATCAGCACGTAAGCGCTGTATGTGATTCCGCTTGAATACACATCCGGATTCTTTTCGAGCGGACGGATGGTTTCCAGCGTCAGCAGCTCGCTCCGAATAATCCCCAGCAAAATCTGGCGGTCGGCCGCATCGACAGGCTGCAATCCTTCGGCAGAAAATTGCAAAACGCGTGCTTCAAATTCGTGAAGAGTGCGAATCTCCTCATTGGCTGCTTTCCGCGAGTAGTCTTCAATTTGTCCGTCATATCGGTGAACCCCCGCCGCGGTCGCCGCCGTGGGGTTCTCCGGGAAATACACCTTTTCGAGGTACTCATCGACAAGCGCATTCCATTCCGTTCTCCGGTCCGTCGCGTTTGTGGTGCCAATTCCCGCCTGCATCAGCAGCAGGCATACCAGTGCAGTCAATTTTCTCATTCCGCTCCCGTCCCTCAAAAATCGAATCGATAACCTAAAATCATCTTGGCGATCCAGTGATCTGTCGACCGCGTTACACCCACGCCCAGTCCGAAATTGATTTCCCATTTCGGCGAAACATTTAAATCAACCGCAGGGAAAAACTGCTGTTGCTGCTGGGACGGGGGTAAGAATCCATCCACTGGTCCAAAGGCGCCGTAGTACTCGAATCCTCCCGAAATTTTCTTCGTGATGTCGTAACTTACCTTGAAGTTCGGCGAAAAACCAAACCCCTGGTTCGAATTCTGACCCACGATCGCTTTTTCAAATGCCGGATTGAAGGCCAGATACCATCGCCCCAGCTGTTTATCCACGATAGGCCGCAATTCATAAGTCCAGGTATCGGTGGAAAATTGCCTTCGCTGATATCCAAATTCCTGCGAGATGCTCACGCCAACCGGCCAGTTCCACTTGGGCGGGACTCGGACGCGCGGGCGGATGTGATCCCCTACGTAATCCCATCCATACCCATTCTTGAGCGATGTAAAGAGATAGAAACCCACCTCAAACCAATCGTTGAACCCATGTGTGATCTCCAACGTTTCATGAAACGCGTGGTTTGTGGGGTAGAGCCCGTCCGTGCTCGTTTTTGTTCCCTCAATCGTGAAGTTACTGTGCAACTCCACCATTGTCTTTCCTTTGGGCACCGTCTCCGATCCATATACTTGGATTTCGTAATTGTCCTGCGCCTCTGCCACTTGGGCTAGCCCGGACAAAAGTAGCAACAACATCAGCAGCAAAGGAAGGCGCATAATTCCAACATATGCCTCAATGGTTCAAAATAACTATTGCCCACGCTAGAGACGACCGTCAAGAATCCTCAGGTTCAGAATGCCCCGATCTTCACGCTTCACCACTCCCGTCGGCCGCTCGTCCCACACGTGAGGTCATCCCGAACGCAGTCATCTTTCTCGTGGCCGTATTTGCAGGCACGAGTCACCGTAGTCCTGGAATCCGCGGACTTTAGCAATTAGGACGGAGACCGGAGACGGGTCAAGAGTGCGGGTGGGCTTTATCGTAAATGTCCATTAATTGGCGAATTGATGCGTGCGTATACTTCTGTGTTGTAGACAGAGACTGATGACCCAGCAATTCCTGAATGGCGCGCAAGTCCGCACCATCCGCGAGCAGGTGTGTCGCATAGGCATGGCGCAGCGAATGGGGGTGCAAATCCCAATTCACATTCACCAGCCGGACATATTTCTTAACAATTCGGCCGACGCTACGCTGGGTCAATCGGCGGCCACGATAATTCAAGAAGACAGCGTCGACACTCCCTCGCTGCGATTTCTCTTCGCACTCCCTGAGGAGCTTCTCCCGTAACGGCCAATATTTCCGCAACGCTTCCGCCGCTTTTTCTCCGTACGGCACGATCCGCTCTTTGTTTCCTTTGCCCCGGACATTCAGCATGCGTTCTTTTTGGTTCGTGTGGACCAGGTTCAATCCCGTCAACTCGCTGACACGCAATCCTGCTGAATACAGCAACTCCAAGATTGCCCTGTCTCGCGGCAATAGCAGCGTATCTTCCATCTGCTTTTTCGCCATTCCCGGTCCCGAGGCCTGTGGCAAGTCCTGGACGCGCTTTTGGTTTGTTTTAGGCACAGGAGGCGCATCTTCCGTTCCCGCCATCTGATCCAGAAATCCGCTCATCTCTTCGGCCGACAGTACCATCGGTATTCGTTTTGGCAGTTTCGGCGTCGGCACCAGTCGCGCCGGATTTTCCTTCAAGATTCCTTCGCGGACGCAATATTTGAAGAATGACCGCAAGGCAGCCAGTTTCCTGGCGATCGAACTTTTTTCGAGGCCCAGTTCGTGCAGGTGTCCGACAAATTCCCGGATCAAATGGTGATTGATTTCCGTCAGTTGAGGCAGACTGGTTCCCGGAGGCGACAGGAATGTTACAAACTGCTCTAAATCATTTCCGTAATTGATAATCGTATGCGGTGAAGAATTCTTCACCGACTGCAGATACTGCATGAATTTTTTGGCCGTTTCTTTCATCGCCCTCGAAATCCGTGTTCAGTCACACCCGGGCACGCAACTCGAGCCGTGGTTTGCGAAAAAGTTGCCCGCGCAGTTGCCGCCAGAAGCGGAAACCGGACGCGAGCCGATCATACTCTGACTGCAACGGGCGCTTCTTCAGGGGTTGCCGGTTTTTCCTCTTCCGGAGCCAACTTCTCCCAGTCGCAGCCTTCTTTCACGCACGCGTAGATTCGTCCAATCTTGCTGTTTTTCTCCACGATAAAGGGCGCGCCGCACTTCGGGCAAGGTTGATCGAGCGGCATATTTGCTGACGTATAATCGCAATCGGGATAACGCGAGCAGCCGTAGAAGAAACGCATCCGACCGCGTCCGCCGCGACCCATGCTTGCTCGTTTCACGAATTCGCCCACATCGCACTTCGGGCATTTGATACCCAGAGTAATCGCTCGCGTGTACTTGCACTTTGGATAGCCCGAGCAACCGATGAAATCTCCATAGCGCCCGTGCTTCTTGATCAAGCCGTTGCCGCAAAGTGTACACTTTTCATCGAGAGGTTCATCCGGCTGCAGGGCAATACGAGTTCCCGCCACCAGTCGTCGTGTCGTTCGGCAATTCGGATAACCCTTGCAGGCGAGAAATGCCCCAAATTGCCCGCGTTTCACGGCCATCTCTTTACCGCAGTTCTCGCAATACTCGATTTTATTTTCAGCGTCGACCGCAATTTCTTCGGACATATCCTGAATAAAATCGCAATCCGGGTACCGCGAACAACCCAGGAAAAATCCGTGGCGGCTGATCCTTTCGAGCAACTCCCCTTCGCCGCATTTTTCGCATTTCTTTCCGGTCGGTATTCCTGCCTTGTAGGAAACCATCTCATCGCCTGCTTTATCCAGATCGACGATGAATTTCTCCCAGAATTCCCTCACCGATTCCCGCCAGGGCATCTTTCCTTCTTCAATTTCATCCAACTCTTCTTCGAGCCGTGCCGTGAATTTCACGTCGAATACATCTTCAAAGCTCTTGATCAGCAGCACGCACACCCGTTCGCCGAGCATCGTCGGAGTGAATTTGCCCTGTTCCTTCTTCACATATTCGCGTTCGACAATTGTCGAAATAATCGCAGCGTAGGTCGATGGCCGTCCGATTCCGTCTTCTTCGAGTTCCTTCACGAGTGTGGCTTCCGTGTAGCGCGGTGGCGGCTCCGTGAAGTGCTGATCAGGCCGGATCGAATCGAGCTTCAATACTTGTCCTTCGGTTACCCGCGGCAGTGTCTTGCCTTCGCCTTCGTCATCCTTCTCGTCATCCTCGCGGTCCGCACCGGAAACCGGAATTGCGTAAACTTTGAGATATCCGTCGAACTTTAAAATGGACCCGCTCGTCCGGAAAGTGTAGTCGCCGGCGGTGATATCGATGGATGTGTTGTCATACACGGCAGGCAGCATCTGTGACGCCACAAATCGTTGCCAAATGAGCTGATACAGCTTGAAGACGTCATCTTCGAGATATTTCCGAACCTCTTCCGGGGTTCGGTTCACATCGGTTGGCCGCACTGCTTCGTGTGCCTGCTGAGCGTCCTTCTTTGACTTATAAAAGTTTGGCTTCTCCGGCAGATAAGAACTTCCAAAATGCTCGGGGATAAAGCTCCGCACCATTTCCAGGGCATCGTTGGAAACTTGCACGGAGTCTGTTCGCATGTAGGTAATCAGGGCAACCGATCCCTCGTCCCCCAGGTCGATGCCTTCATATAATCGCTGCGCCAGAGCCATTGTTCTCTTTGCTGTAAATCGCAAACGGTTATATGCAGCTTGTTGCAGCTTCGAAGTCGTAAAGGGCGGTGGAGCGTTCCTTCTCTTTTCTTTGAGCGCTACGTTCGAGACCTGCCACGTTGCATTACTTACCGCTGCGACGACTGCCTCAGCGGCTTCCCGACTCTTCACTTCAATGTCTTCACCCTTGTATTTCGAGAGTTTCCCCTCGAAAACCGGGGGCTCCCCGGCATCGAGCATCGCGTGAATGGTCCAATATTCCTCGGGCACAAAGGCGCGTATCTGTTGCTCGCGCTCCACAATTAACCGCAGAGCCACGGTCTGTACGCGCCCGGCACTTAAACCGCGGCGCACTTTGTCCCACAGCAGCGGTGAAATTTTGTACCCCACAATCCGATCCAGCACGCGCCGCGCTTGCTGCGCATCGACCAGTTGCGCGTCCACCTGACGAGGCTTCTCAAACGCTGCGCGTATGGCTTTCGGCGTGATTTCGTTAAAAGTCACTCGAAAAATCTTCTTCGGGTCGATCGGCTCGATGAAAATCTCATCCTTACTCCTGGATGGCTTTGCAGCTTTCACCGCTTTACCCTTGGCCCCGGCCTTGAGCGATGCCTTTCCCGTGGGCGCTTCATCCTTCGCTGCCTGCTTTGGCTCTTCCTTCACTCCCTCCGGGTTTGCCACGGCGTTTTTCCCGTTCTTACCGTTCTTCTCGTAGCCATTCCCGTTTAAATCATCCGGATTGATCAGGAATTTCGCTGGTTTTGACAACACCATCGCCAGGTGCGCGGAAATTGCCTCCCCCTCACGGTCCGGGTCGCCTGCCAGATAGACAGCATCTGCCGTGCTCGCGGCGCGCCGCAAATCGTTAATCACCTTTCCCTTGCCAGGGATTACCTGAAGGGTCGGCTCAAATATCTTGGGATCGTCGAGCAGGATCTCTTTCTTGAGCGGTTTCGCCTGGGCTACCTTGCCCCCTTTCTTCTTTGCCTTGCGCTTCTTTGGCTTCTCTGCTTCCTGAGGCAGGCGGATACCGATCGTCTTCTTCGGCAGATCCATCACGTGACCGATGGAGGCCTTTACGACGAAATTCTTCCCCAGATATTTGTTGATCGTCTTCGCCTTTGCCGGCGATTCGACGATGACCAGTGAACGTGCCATGCTTTCCTTTGTAACTCGGATTTAACTTCTGGAAGGGACTACCGGGCTGCGTGTGTCCTTCTCGCTAACTTCGCTGCGTACGGCCCTGCGTATTTCAAAGCTCTATCGCTCAGGTATCGATGAACAGAATGCCTGCCACCAGTGCCCATTACTCCCGCACTCTGCAGATGCTCTACTCTGGCTAAAGGGTGCACAGGATACTTTGTCTAGAGCTAAGTCTCCTTTTTGCAGCAAGCGCTCTAGAGTGTTCTGCCGATCGAGCGCCTTTTTAGCTCCAGAATACAAAGGTTAGCCAGAACTTCGCGAGAGTTCAAGCCAACACTTTTTACCGTAGAGGATATGGGTTCCTGGCCGCTTGCGTAACCCATTTTGTATGAGTCAGTTAGCGTTCGAATGGGGCAGGAGTAGTCTTCCCAGCTTAGCCCAGCACCGGTTTCGCGTCCTTCGCGAATACCTCGGTTCGGGGCTGAGCGCTGCCAGCCCCGCAAGTGGCTATCCCCGATCCCCGGTGTCCGGTCGAAGTCCAACCGGAACCCAGGCAGCGCCGCACCCAAATGTTCAGTTCGGCGCCGCCGACCGTGCCGCCTTGACCTTTTATCCCCTCCCGACAGAGCGTTTGTTGGACGTTTATCCTTCTAGGTATCATTCTATTTGCGCTCACTGACCCATGTTTCATCTCTTCTATCCTTGGGGAATCATCCTCCAGATCGTCGCAATGGTGCATTTCGTACGGCGACGGCCAGAAAATTATTGGTTTTTTATCATCATTTTTGGAGGTGCGCTCGGCGCTGCAGCTTACATACTCATTGAAGTCCTGCCCGATGCAACGTTGCTGCGTGCGGTGTGGAAAGGATTCGGCCGGCGGTCACGGATTCAGGATCTGGAAGCACAGATTATTGATAATCCATCCGCAGGGAACTACGAGGAGATCGGAGAGCTGTATCTCGAGGAGAAAAAATTTCCAAAAGCCCGCGAAGCGTTCAGTCGCGCGATTTCTGCGAGAAATGATTCACCGCACCCGTTCTATTATCGCGCCCAGGCCGCCCTGCTCCTGGGTGATTTCGCGGCCGCTATTCCGGATCTCGAGCGCGTCGTGGCCCACGAGCGCAAGTTCGACTACTGGCGAGCCGCCGGGCTTCTGGCTGATGCCTACGCGCGGACTGACGATGGCGATAAAGCCGAGGCTCTCTTTCAGGATGTGACGCAATTTTCGACGACCTGCGAGACCTACTACAACTATGCATGGTTTCTAAAGAAGCAGGGCCGCAGGGACGAAGCGCGCGAATGGGCCCAAAAGCTGCTTGCGAAGAAACGCACGTTGCCGGATTACATGCGGCGACGTGAACGTCCGTGGTTCCGAAAAGGAAGGTCGTTGCTGCGTTCGTTGAACGCGCAGGCGAACTAGATTGAGGCTCCGCGGCGTTTACCGTTTTGATTCTGAAGACGGGTGCTGTCATCGAGCTTGGCGACTCCTCAAGGCTTACTCTCTGGCCACGCCGAAGTTTGCATTCATCCATTCCTTAACCTTCCTGAGTCCAATGCGGGACATGAAACTACCTTCCTGTTTCAGGACTCTCGTTGTGTGCGTGCATGAACAAAAAGACACTGCCCCTGCCATCCAAGAACTCTCCCACCAAGTGCGATTCAGACTGAGGGCCTTTGTCCTGTTGCTGCTGGCGTGGCCTGGTCTGGCGGCGGGGCAACACTGGTCGCTCGACGATACCCTTGTACTTACGGATGTAAACGTGGTGGACGTGCGGACCGGAGAGGTGCATCCGGACCAGATTGTCATCATTGAAAAAAATAGAATCACAACAGTGGGGTTGCGGAAAGAGACCAGGTATCCGCGGAACGCCCCCACGGTGAACGCCAAGGGCGGCTATTTGATACCGGGATTGTGGGACATGCACGTGCACCTGGCCTTTGGCGACTGGTTTCCGAACTCCGAGCAGATCTCTTTGCCGCTGTTTATTGCGAACGGAGTTACCGGCGTGCGAGACATGGGGAGCGAATTGGATGTCGTACAGAACTGGAGGAACTTGATTGAAAGCGGGAGCTTGATCGGGCCTCGGATCGTGACACCAGGGCCGATGCTGGATGGCGAGAAATCCCCATTTCCCAGCGTAATGATAATCAAGACGCCCGAAGAAGGGAGACGCGCGGTCGAAGAGCTGAAGAAGCGGGGAGCCGACTTCATCAAGCTTCAATCGCTCATCCCCGGAGATGCGGTCCAGGCGATTGCCGAGGAATCGAAAAAACAGCAAATCGCATTTGAAGGACATGTGCCGGACGCGGCGACGGCGGAGTCCATGAGTAATGCCGGGATGCGCAACTTTGAGCACCTGATCGGGGTATTTGAAGGCAGCTCGCCGCTCGAGGGCGAGTTTCTGAAGGGCGGAAAGACGGAAGCAAAGTTTTTAGCAAGCTACGACGAACAACGAGCGGAGAGGTTGGCCAGAGTGTTGGCCAGGAACCAGACCTGGCAGTGTCCGACGCTCGTCTGGGAGCGCGGCGGGAATTTGATCGACACGATCGATTTCGGGAAAGATGTGCGCGGGAAATATGTGCCGTCCTACTGGAAAGACAAAGCGTGGAAGGCGGAGACGGCGGCGGTCGAAAAGAATTTCGGGACAGATGATCTGGCGACGCGGAAGGCGTTTGTAGCGAAAGAGCTTGAAGTGGTGCTGATGCTGAAAAAGGCCGGGGTACCGTTTCTCGCGGGGACCGATACACCACCGGCTGTGTATGTGCTACCGGGATTCGGTCTGCATGAGGAGATGCGGCGATTTGTGGATGCTGGATTTACACCGCTCGAGGCGCTGCAGACGGCGACGATTAACCCCGCGAGATTTTTGGGCGTGGAAGAGCTGCAAGGTACGGTTGAGAAAGGAAAGTACGCGGACCTCGTCTTGCTCGAGGCGAATCCGCTGATCGATATCGGAAATACGCAGAAGATCGCCGCCGTGATTTTTAACGGGCGATATTTCTCGCGCGGAGAACTGTCGAAGATGCTTGCAACGGTCGAAGAGAATTCCAAGAAGGAGCCAGTGCGGCCGGAGGCGGGAAAAGTATTTTAGTTCCTTTCGATTTGACATCGACACGGCTAGGGTATCGTGTCCGTAACTTGTCCGACTGAATGCGCTAGCTGCGCAAGCATTTACTCCCTTGAAAATGGTTTGACCGGGAGTGTAGAGTGCAAGCCAATCCTATGAAACTCAACTCCTATCTGTTACGAAGTACGGTGGTCGCGGCGCTGGGGGGGTTGCTGTTTGGATTTGATACCGCGGTCATCGCGGGCACGACGCAGGCGTTGACGGCCGCCTACGGGCTGACACCCGCGACGCTCGGGATCACAGTGTCAAGCGCACTGCTCGGAACGATTATCGGCTCGATGCTGGCCGGAATTCCCGGGGACCGATACGGACGGCGCGACAGCCTGCGTGTGATGGCAGTCCTGTACTTCATATCGGCGTTGGGATGCGCGTTTGCCTGGAGCTGGACGGCTCTGGTTTTGTTTCGCGTGGTCGGCGGGCTGGCGATTGGCGGATCGTCCGTGCTGGGCCCGATGTACATCGCAGAAATTGCGCCTGCTAAGTGGCGCGGCCGGCTTGTTGGATTATTCCAATTTAATGTCGTGTTCGGAATTCTGGTGGCGTACTTCTCGAACTTCGTCGTGGGTACCTTTCACCTGGGTGCGGTCGAATGGAGATGGAAACTGGGAGTGGCGGCGCTTCCTGCGGCCGCGTTTCTTCTGATGCTGTTTGGAATTCCGAGGAGTCCGCGGTGGCTCGCTAAAAAGGGAAGCATTGACGAAGCGCGCGATGTGTTGCGCCTGATTGGCGAAGAAAACTACGAACTGGAGCTGAAACAAATCGTTGAGTCGATAGACGCGGATCACGTGAAGGATGACGCGTTTTTTAGTTGGAAGTACCGGCTGCCGATCTTTCTGGCGATTACCATCGGGATGTTCAATCAACTGGCGGGTATCAACGCAATTCTGTACTACTTGAACGATATTTTTGCGGCAGCAGGATTTAATAAGGTTTCATCGGATTTGCAGGCGGTGGCAATCGGAGCGACGAACCTGGTTTTTACCATGCTGGCCATGTCGCTGATCGATAAGGTGGGGAGGAAAAAACTGCTGCTCATCGGTGCGGTCGGTACGGCGATTTGTTTGTCCGGAGTAGCTGCGATTTTTCTGTCGCACAGACATGAAGAGCTGCTGGTATGGCTACTGATTGGATATATCGCATTCTTCGCCTTCTCACAGGGTGCCGTGATTTGGGTGTACATCGGGGAAGTATTTCCGAACCGCGTACGGGCCAAAGGTCAGAGCCTGGGGAGTTTTTCGCACTGGATGATGAACGGGATCATTTCGCTGGTCTTTCCGGTGATGGCCGCGCGCTCGGGCGGGTATCCTTTCGTATTTTTCGCAGTAATGATGGTCCTGCAATTTGTGGTGGTGCTGCTGTTCTACCCTGAAACCAAGGGACTCTCGCTTGAAGAACTGCAGAAACGGCTTGGGATTGCGTGACGCGAATGCGCGCTGAAAGAGATCCGGAGTGCCCGGGGTGTGGCCCGTTTTGGTGTTACGGTACTGAAGCCCCGCTCCTAGAGAGACCGTTCAGCGGGCTCGCATGCCGATCAAAACGGGCGCGATTATTTGTTCAGCTTGGCGATATACACGCCGTAAGGTGCAAGTTTGACGGTTTTCAGTCGTCCCTCATTGGCTGAACTGCCGGTTGTCGCCAGCATCATTTGGGCGATGACCGAAGGAAGCCCTTCCGGCGAGAGATCAAACGTCTGGAGTTGCTCGGTTTTGGACATATTCAGGACGACGAGAATCGTGTCCTCGCCGTATTGTCGCAGGTAGGACATGACGTTCGGATCGGAGCCGTTCAGCGGAATATATTTCCCGTCGCGCAGAGCAAGATCGTTCTTGCGCAGCAAAATCAAGTGGCGATAAAAATTCAAGATGGAATTGGGATCCTTGCGCTCGGTTTCCACGTTGTAGGTTTGCGCGGAACCGGGAACAGGAAGCCACGGGGTACCCATCGAGAAACCGGCGTTGGGACCGGGCGTCCACTGCATGGGGGTGCGTTCGCCATCGCGACCTATGACGTTGGGCCAACCGAGTTGCCCGATGGGATCTTTCACATCTTCCTTGCGCGTGGGGTTGTTGTTGGCCATTCCAATTTCTTCACCGTAGTACATGATGGTGGTGCCGCGTAAGGTGAGATAGAACGCAGCCATGAGTTTGGCGATCTCGTCGTTGTGCGCGCCGTCGCCGAGGCGCGAGTAAGATCGTGGGATATCATGATTGGTGATGACATAGGTTGGCCAGAGACCGCTACCGTCGACTCCATTGATGTGATCACGAAGAACTCTTGCGTTTAGCGGAAGATTGGTGAGCAGAAGATCCATCGGCATTTGCAGTTCATTGCCGCCAGACCCGTAGTAGTCCTTTAATTCGTTAACGTTTTGCGTCCAGGTTTCACCGATCAGAACTGCGTTGTATTGATCGGCGACGCTCCGCAGTCGCTGCAGGGCCTCGTGCATCTCCGGTAGTTTTTTGTTGTAGATCTCCTTCATGTTAGGACGGCCGAACGGATCGTTGCCGGCGATGACAGGATTATCCGTAAGCTTAAAATCCTCGTACATCGTGTCGACGGCATCGAGGCGGAATCCGGCGACGCCGCGTTTGTACCAGAATCGCGTGGAATCGAACATCGCTCGTTCGACGGCAGGATTGCGCCAGTTCAAATCAGGCTGTTCGGGATAGAAATAGTGGTAGTAATACTGATTGGTCACGGAATCGAGCTTCCATGCGGAAAGGCCGAAGGTAGAAAGCCAGTTGTTGGGCGGCTGATTCGGGCCTTTGCCGTCACGCCAGATGTACCAGTCGCGATGCGCGGACGTTTTTGACGATCTGGAATCGATGAACCATTTGTGCTGATCGGATGTGTGATTGACGACAAAATCGAGAATGATGCGGATGTTGCGTTTCTTGGCTTCGGTAACGAGTCGATCAAAATCGGCGAGTGTTCCGTACATCGGATCAATGGCCTCGTAATCCGACACGTCATATCCGAAATCAACTTGCGGCGACGGGAAGCAGGGAGTGATCCAGATCGCATCCACGCCAAGATCATGAAGATAATCGAGCTTCGAGGTTATGCCGTTGAGGTCCCCGATGCCGTCGCCGTTGCTGTCGTCGAAACTGCGCGGATAGACTTCGTAGAACACCGCGTGCTGCCACCAGCTATGACCTTCGGCGTCCGCTGATTTTTGTTGGGCAATCGCAAAATGGGAGAGACCGAGAAGGAGAAATAGAAATGTGAACGACTTTCGCATGGATTCTCCTGTATGTGGCGGCTGAGAATATTCCACAAAGCGGCTAAGGCGGCAAGTGCAGATAACCAATCCCGATGGCAAACCTGCGTGAGAGAGCTTACTTTTCGCGCGAGCCGAGTGACAGCTCCCCGGTCGCGCAATCTCGAGAGTGTGGTGCTCAATTCTCAGGGAGCAGTTCATCTGTGAGTGCCCCAGAAACAGTCGCCGTGAAGCCTTTGCAGAGTGACTGGCGGCTCTGAAGAGCAACTCGGGTATGATAAAAGCTCAGCGGGAAGAACGAGGACGGAGACGGGAGGGTAACTTTTTTTGGGGACTACACGCCGCAAGTTTGTCGAATCGCTCAGCCGTACAGCGCTGATTTATCCCCTGGAGAAGCTGCTGGCGCTGGTCCGACCGGGTAGCGCGGCCGACTCTATCGCGCAGGAGGCGGAGAAGAGCCCGACGCTCGGCGTGAATTTTGTGAACGTCGCGAAGGAAGCGGGACTGAACGCGAAAACCGTCTTTGGCGGCGAACATAAGAATAAATATCTGCTGGAAACGACGGGATGCGGGATCGCGTTCTACGACTACGATAACGACGGTTGGCTCGACATTTTTATTGTGAATGGAACGCGGCTGGACGGATTTCCTGCTGGGCAGGCGCCGACGAACCGGCTGTTCAAGAATAATCGAGATGGAACATTTACCGATGTTACGGCGAAAGCCGGACTGCAGCACAGCGGTTGGGGCCAGGGGGTATGTGTCGGCGATTACGATAACGACGGATATGAAGATTTGTTTGTGGCGTATTTCGGAAAAAACGTTCTGTATCATAACAACGGGGATGGAACGTTCACGGACGTGAGCGAAAAGGCCGGAGTCGCGGGAAGCAGCAAGCGCTGGAATTCCGGTTGCGCATTCGTGGATTACGATCGCGACGGGAAACTGGATCTGTTTGTAGCGAACTATATCGATCTCGACCTAGCAACGGCTCCCGTGCCGGAATCGGGACCGTGTTTGTACAAAGGAGTGATGGTAGCGTGCGGTCCTCCTGGGCTGACGGGCGGAAAAAATGTCCTGTACCACAACAATGGCGATGGCACGTTTACCGACGTTTCAGAAAGTTCCAGAATTCTTAAAGCGAACGGCACGTTCGGGTTGGGCGTGCTGACCGGGGACTTCGATAACGATGGCTGGCCGGACATTTATGTGGCGAATGACTCGACGGCGAGCGCTCTCTATCAGAATCAGAAAAATGGAAAATTTATCGACGTGGCCCTGGAAGCCGGCTGCGCGCTGAGCGCTGATGGAAAGCCCCAGGCAGGTATGGGCGTTTCCGCAGCCGATTATGACCTGGACGGCAATCTTGACATTGTGAAGACGAATTTTGCCGGGGATACGCCGTCTCTTTATCACAATCTGGGAGCGTGGACGTTTGAAGACGCAACATTTGAAGCGGGGCTTGGAAAGCATACGCAATACCTGGGCTGGGGCGTCGGGTTTTTGGATTTTGACAATGACGGCTGGCCGGACATTCTGATATGCAACGGACACGTGTATCCGGAAGTGGAGCAGTTGCGGACTGAAGCGGGATACGCTCAGCGAAAATTGCTGTACAGGAATTTGCGGAACAGGAAATTCGAAGACGTATCGGAAATTGCTGGCCCGGGAATCTCCGTTCCATCCCCATCGCGGGGGTGCGCATTCGGCGATTTTGATAACGACGGAGACGTGGATTTCGTTGTGAATTGCGTGAATGAATCCCCGCAATTGATTCGCAGTGATACCACATTGAAGAACAACTGGATCAAAGTGCGGACGATCGGGACAAAATCAAATCGCAGCGGAATCGGTTCGCGGTTGAGATGCGTGACGCAGGCGAATGGAGAAACGAAGCCACATTCGCAGATCGATGAAGTGCGCAGCGGTGGCGGCTATTTTTCGCAGAGCGATCTGCGAGTGCATTTTGGTCTGGGCGCGGCGGAGAGGGTCGATTTGCTCGAGATCCGTTGGCCTAGCGGTACTGTGGAGGCGTTGAGGGATGTGAAGGCGAACCAGTTAATTTATGTGAAAGAGGGCGAAGGGATTGTCAAGAAGGTGGCGTTCGGTCCCAAGAGCGGCTGACGGCCAACCGTGATCGCCGGCAGCAGTCCCTCTGTTGGAGAATTCCATATGACCGGTCTGAGAAAGACAGGTAAGCGAAAGAAAAGAGTGGCCGATCTGAAGATCGGCCACTTCAGTCTGGTGGCGGTTGTTTTGCTCTTCGCGGTGGCTGGAACCGCGTGGAAGAGATTGGGAAATGAGCCCGTGATCGCGCCCGAAGGGAGCGGGTGGCAGTCCGCGGGTACGTTTAATCCTGCGGCGGTCAATCGGGACGGAAAAACCGTCTTGATCTACCGGGCCCAGGACGCAGTGGGAACTTCTCGACTGGGATATGCGGAAAGTACTGACGGAATTCATTTTAAGCGCCGAACGGAACCGGTGCTGTCGCCGGAGACAGAGTATGAGAAGGATGGTGGAGTGGAAGATCCACGTGTCGTGCGTATTGGAGGCCTCTTTTACATGACGTACACGGGATACAACAAGAAAGATGCGCAGTTGTGTATGGCAACTTCCAAGGATCTGCAGCATTGGGAACGTAAGGGAATCTTGCTGCCTGCCTACCAGGGGCATTGGAATCGAGGGTGGACGAAGTCAGGCGCGATCCTGAAGGAAAAGATTCACGGGAAGTTCTGGATGTACTGGCTGGGGACCGCGGCTGACAAAACCGATCAGATGGGGATTTCCTCTTCTGCGGATCTGGTGCATTGGACGGAAGAGACGGAGGTGCCCGTGTTGCCGAGGCGGCCGGACAAGTTTGATTCGCGAGTCGTAGAACCGGGGCCGCCGCCGATCTTGACTCCGCGTGGGATTGTACTCGTGTATAACGGGGCGGACGAGAATCTGGTATATCGGGCGGGGATTGCGATGTTTGACCGGAATGATCCGCGGAAGCTTATCTATCGATCGGAAGAGCCGGTATTTCAACCGGAATTAGCCTGGGAGAAAGTAGGACAGGTGCCGAACGTGGTCTTTGTAGAAGGGATGGTCGATCGGAAAGAAGGATGGTTGTTGTACTACGGCGCGGCGGATAAGTTTGTGGGGGTGGCGGGCGTAGGGAACTTTGCGTTCGAGCCTGGGAATTAACGAGCCGGTTTGCCGGTGCCTTCTTTTAGCAGAAGAATCTGATCTGCTTTCGGTGACTTGAACGTTTCTGTCAGACCATTGGGCCAGCGGATTTCGATCCACTGAATATTCGGGGACGAGCCGAGGCCGAAATGGACCCGGCGATCGCTGTTGGAATTGTAGCTCGATCCGGTGCGAACTTCGTCGACCAGAATGCGATTTTCTGTTTTGACCCGAACGCGGGCACCAATGCCATCGCGATTTGATTTTGTCCCTTCGGTCTTAATCGCAATCCAGTGATTGGGCGAGCGGATCTGGTTAACGAGCAAGCTGGGTATCGAGTTCATATTACTGACGACGGCGGAAAGTTTTCCGTCGTTCCAGAAATCGCCGATGGCGAGTCCACGGGCGGAGCTGTGCATGATGATGCCGGGACCCGCGTTCGAAGAAATGTCTTCAAATTTTGCTGTGCCGAGATTGTGATAGAGAATGCGCGGTTCCTCGTAATCGCTGCCCAAATGCTGGCGATCCACCTCAGGATAGACATGGCCATTCACTAACAGAAGATCCGGCCAACCATCATTGTCGAAATCAAAAAACATCGCGCCCCAGCCGAGATACTTGGTGTAAAGGCCCAGACCTGCGGCAGAGGTGACGTCGCTGAAGGTCCCGTCACCGTTGTTTGCATATAACGTTGATGTGTCGTCGGAGAAATTTGTCTTGAAGATATCGAGGTGACCGTCGCCATTGAAATCGCCAACGGTCGAACCCATTCCGGCCTGCTCGGTGCCGTCCTCGTTGAAAGCCGCGCCGGCAGTGACGGCAACATCGGTAAAGGTACCGTCGTGATTGTTGCGGTAGAGGATGCTGGGCGTGCTGTCGCAGGCGACGTAAATGTCGAGCCAGCCATCCTCATCGAAATCGATGGTGGAAACGCTCAAGCCATAATGTCCATTGGTCACGTCGATGTGGGCCTTTTTCGTGACGTCTTCGAAGGTCCCGTCGCCGCGGTTGTGATACAGAAGATTGGTGCCCCAGGGAAGTCCCCGCGGCCCGCACATGACCGGCACACCTTTCCAGAGACAGTCGGCGCGATCGCCCGGCATAGGCGCCGTTTTCACGTCGAAGTCAACGTAGGTAGCGACGAAGAGGTCTACCTTTCCATCACGATCATAATCGATGAATGCACAGCCGGAGCCCCAGGCTTTCCCGGTGCCGGCGACGCCAGCCTTTGCACTGACATCGCTGAAGCTACCGTCGCCGTTGTTGTGATACAGAACATTTTTTCCGTAGTACGTGACGAAAAGATCTTCGTTGCCGTCGTTGTCGTAATCCCCAACGCAGACGCCCTGCCCCCAGCCGGAATGATGCAAGCCGGCTTTTTCGGTCACGTCCGTAAAGGTACCATCGTGATTGTTGTGGTACAGGTGACTGGTCGCGGGTTTCGAGCCGGGAAGAGGATCGAGCGTGGTGCCGTTGACGATGAAAATGTCCGGCCAGCCGTCGTTGTCATAGTCGAAAACGGCAACGCCCGTGCCGGTGGTTTCGATGATGTATTTCTTGGTGTCAACGCCGCCAAAAATAATTTTGCTGGAGAAACCCGCTTTCTGCCCGTCGTCGGTAAACCGGGCGATGGCATTTGCAGGTGAGGAGGGGGGCGCAGGCGTGGGTGCGCCAGGATTTTGCGCGAACGCGCCAGATCTTGGAAAAACGACCACGCAAAGCGAAATCATCGCGAAGAAAAAACGAGATGGAAAATTTCGAGAGCGCACACCGAAGTGTACCGCGATCGGGGATTCGGAGTGAAATCGGCCGGTTTGGCACGATTTTGATGGGATGAGTGGTCAACTGCGCCTGATGAGGAAGTGTGTTTAAATCAGGAAGAACACGGAAGGCAGGTGCCGGTCATGATTCGCCGGATTTTCTTGAAGATGCTGATCGTAGGAACGTTGACGTCTGCGGCGCTTGGACAGGAGGGTGGAGCAACGTCTGCGGCTCGGCAGGCTGATGCCGGGAAACCCGGTGCCGAAGCGAAGTACGCCGGGGCGAACAAGCTGATGCAGCAGGGAAAATTTGACGAAGCGATCGCGGAACTGGGAAAAATGCAGCTGGAAAGTCCGCCGCCGCCGGGGCTGGCGCACGAACTGGGCGTTGCGTACTACAGGAAAGGCGATTACTACAACGCGGTAAAAAACTTCGAGCTGGCCGTCCAGGAGAACCCGAAGGATCAGGAAGCCACCCAGATGACCGGGCTGTCGCTTTATCTGGCGGGCAAGCCGGGCGAGGCGATCCCGTATCTGGAAAAAGTGCAAGGATGGTATCCCGAAGCGAATGTGGACGCGTCATACATTCTGGGCGTGGCGTATATACAAACCAAAAAATATCCGGAGGCCCGTGCGTCGTTCGGGAAGATGTTTGCCGTTGCACCCGATTCGGCGGCGGCTTATTTGTTCTGCGCACGAATGCTGTTGCGATTGGATTTTGGGCCCATCGCAGAGCAGTACGGAAAGAAGGCGATTGAGCTCGATCCGAAATTGCCGATGGCCCATTTCTTGCTCGGTGAGTTGTATTTGTATCAGTCGCGAATTCCCGATGCGATCGTGGTGCTGGAGCAGGAAAAAGCGCTCAATCCGGGGTATGCCGCGGTTTACTACAAGCTCGCAGATGCGTATCTGCGCACGCAGAAATTTGATGAAGCCGAGAAATTGCTTCAGCGGTCAATCTGGCTCGATGCGACGTCGACCGGGCCGTTTATTTTGATGGGGAAAGTGCTTGAAAGGAAAGGCGAAACCGAACTAGCGGTGCGGACCTTACAAAGGGCGATCGACATGGAGCCGAACAATGCCATACCACATCACTTGCTCGGACAGGCATATCGGGAATTGGGACGCGCCGAAGATGCGGAGCGAGAACTGAAACTGGCGGAACAGTTGCAGATGAAAGATACGACGGCCGTGAAGCCATAGCGAGGTTGCAACCCGCTTGGAAAAGTTATGAACAACGCCAGGCACGGCGCCTCATCCCACGATTAATGAGCGGTTTGCAGTTGCTCCTCGGCCAGCCGATCGACCTGCGGCTTCGGGAGTTCGTGGAGAAATTCGAGGAAAGCGGCGTTGGTCCACCCGAAGCCAACTACGTTTATGGAGTAACCCGCGGTGACGGCTGCTTCCGTCGAGCGGGTAATAGCGTTGTATTTCTCGCGGATGGTTCCGTCACGATGAAAATTTTCAGCGACAGTACTGAGAAATTCGTAGGAAACACGGTCGGCTTGCTCGTTGTAGCCATAGCGTCGTAGACCTTCTACGGCAATAAATTCGAGTGGTGCCCAGGCGTAAGGCGCGTCCCACTGTGCGCCGGTCTCATACGGGCTGGTGAGCAGCCCCCCCGGTTTTGCGAAGTGCGGAAGGTTTTTGACGATGGCCGCCGCTTGCTCTTTTGTGGCTAGACCTGCCCAGAGAGGGTAAAAGGTCGAAGCGTATTCGTAGGTGGAGCGCTTCTTGTCCACGAAGTTGAAATCGAAAAACTCGCCCCGCTGGGCATCCCACATATTTTGATCCACGGCGTTTTTGCGCGCGGCAGCGAGGGCCTTCCACTGGGCGGCTTCTTGCGTTTTGCCGAGCAGGGTGGCCATCGCATCGAGATCAGTTTCTGTCTTGTAGAGCAGGCTGTTGAGACACACGGGCGCGAAGTGGTGTGTGTCTGCGCCAAACGCTGAGAAGCGGAAGGAAATATCGAAACCGGATTCGCGCATCGAACGGTCGCCCTTGAAGTACTCGCGGGAGAGAGAAAGGTCTTTTACGCTCTCACAGTGCGGACGTTGCATGGTCATCGGAACGTCGCAGAGCTCCAGAGCGTAGCGAAACCCGGCGGCGGCGCTGTTGATCTGACTCTTTTCGTCGTCGAGTAAAAGGCGATTGCCGAGCTCTGGATGCTGGAGAAAATATTCAGCGACTTTCTGGTAGTGGTCGGTTTCGTCCTTGAGACTTTCTGGCGCAGGACCTTCGCCAAAATCAAAATAACGCGAGAGATGAGGCGCTCCTGCCAGATGTGGTTCATTGGTCCACAGGGCGTGATCGCGAACCGCATATCCGTACGCCCGTTCGAGCCAGGCGCGGTCTTCTTTGCCTTCCGCCTTTTGCGATTCATAGACCCCAAGGATCATCGAGGTCAGAAAAGGCGGCTGCGAGCGGCTGAGATAGTAGGTGCGATTGGCGTTCAGCACTGCGCCGTAGTGTTCGATCTCGAAAAAGAAATTGTCGACCATTCCGCGGGCCAGTTCGATCTTGTCCGCGCGAAGCAAACCGCGAATGATGAAGTAACTGTCCCACCCATACATTTCGTTGAATCGGCCTCCGGGAACGACGTATGGATGTTCCAGATACAGAAGACCGTGGGGACTGAACTTTGTCGTATCGACTTCGCCGAGATGGTGGAGAACTTTGGGTAAGGGTTTTACCTCGATGTTGCAGCGGGATTCCAGGGCGTGAAGGTCAGGCGTAATGGTGAAATCGGCGGGAACGTAGAGAATGGATTTGGTGGCGAGCTTGGAATCGACAATCGTCGAGCACTCGTTCATCGAACGGGTGAGTGTGTCCCATCCGCTTGAGATGTAATCGAGGACGGGCTTGAGGCCGTCAGAAGCGGCGGGCGAACTGGCCAGGGCCGTTGCGCTCTGCTGCCCGCAAACAGCGGCGGCAAGAATTAGCAGAATGAGCGGCGCCGCGATACAAACGCGAAGGAACTTGGTCAGCATGAGTTGCCTTCTCCGATTAAGACAAGTGCCGAGCGGTTAGAAATAGCGCTGGCGAGTGAAACGTGCGATTCCGTTTTATCACAAATAAGAATCGGAGGTGAGGCGGTCGCTAGAGATGGGTTTGAGTTTCCAGATTTTGACCGAAGAAAGGTTTCCAGAACTCGCCTTGTCGATCACGATCCGCAGATTGGAATTCGGAAGGGAATAATTGCGCGTGGTGACAGCGATCGTGTCGTCCACGATGCATTCAACGACCGATGCGTCCAGAAATAGCCGGATCCGATGAGAGTTCTCCGTCGTGGCGGGAACGCTGACCGTCTTGCCGCCGATAGAGAATTCACCGCCGGGCTTACCCGGATCGAAAGAAACGTCAAGCCACCGACGATCGCCCGAAACGAACGAGAATTCCAATCTCCTGCGGAGAATATTGATTTCGAATTCCGCGCACGCGCCTGCGAGATGAAACCTTGAAAATTTCTCGATCTCCGCTCCACGATCAGAGGGAGCGGTGAACGGGCCAAAGGAATCCTCCGATTCTCTCAGTTTGGAAAGTTCAGGAAGGAATTTCATCTCGAGTACGTTTTCACGATTAAGAGAGAGCGCCCGTGGGAGCGACATGCACCCGGCCCAGCCAGCGGCGCTGAATTCGGCCTCGGGACGCGTCTCGGTGATCCAGCCCCACAGGATGCGGTTACCGTTTGCGTCCCGCTGGCTTTTCGGGGCGTAGAAAGCGCCGAAATCCTGGAAGCCGGTTTTTTCGGGATGAAAAATGAGTTCCTTCGAATCAAGTTCGCCGGTCTGCCAATACACCTTTCGCTCGGTGGAATAGAGGAAGACGTGTTTTTTGCCGAGTTGAAAAAAGTCGGGGCATTCCCACATGTCACCGGAATCGACGAAGTCAGACGTTTCCTTCCCGTTGCCTTTGCCCGAAACGAGCGGGTGAAGGTATTCCCAGTTGCGAAGGTCGGCTGATTTATAAAGCAGCACCCGCCCTCCAACGCCCCGCTGTCCGGAACCAATGCCCATGTACCAGGTGGGGCCGGAGCGCCAGAGAAAGGGATCACGGAAGCCCGTGAGATTAGGATCGTTGGGTGGCTGAAGAACAGGAGAAGAGAGCTTGGTCAACGACTTCAGCAGAGGATCTTTGCTGGTCGCGAGGCATTGCGTTTCGCGAAAATTGTGCGTGCCATCCTTGAGAGTTGCTTCGGCAGGTGGCACAGACTTTACGCCAGTGTAGAGAAACGTGGCAATGTCGCCGTCTCCTACGGCGCTGCCGGAAAAGCAGCCATCTTGATCGGGGCCGCCCGGTGTAGGAGAGAGAGCGACAGGCATGTGTTTCCAATTCACCATGTCAGAACTGATGGCGTGGGCCCAGTGCATGTCGCCCCAGACGGCGGCGCCAGGATTGTATTGAAAAAACATATGGTAGCGGCCGTTCCAGAAAATCGGTCCATTCGGATCGTTCATCCAGTTGTGCGAGGGCAGAAGATGAAACTGGGGGCGAAGCGGATCGGCAGCCAGACGTGACGCCCAGCTAGCTTCTGTGGGGGTGAGCATGCGGGAGCGGGGCAGACCAGTCAGCGCTGCCGCCGTCGAGCCGGTGGCCGTGTACAGGAACTTACGTCGGGAGAAGAAAGGCAAAGGATCCTCCAGTGCTTACGAGGCGAGAGTGTAGCAGATCGAGTACGAGTCGAAAAAAGTGTAAGCAGAGACATCGAGTACCAGCAGACGGGAAGGCTGGGCACAAGTAGTCAAAAATGCCTGGTGGTATACTCGGCGGATGATCGTGCTTGGCAGACCAGACCGGCTTCCTTGGGCGCGCATTATAATCGTCGCACTGGCCTTGTCTTCCACCCTGAGCTATCCCGCTGCGGCGCAAGCGCCTGTAAAAGGCCTCGTTGATCTGGACGGAAAAGCCGTGAATCCGTTTCAGCATGCAAACGGTAAGTTGATTGTGTTCTTGTTCGTACGGACAGATTGCCCAATCTCGAATCGATACGCCCCGACGATTCAGGCGCTCGACAAGCAATTCAAGAAAAACGCCGAATTTTATCTGGTCTACCCGGTAAAATCGGAAACCTCCGAGCAGATCCGTAGTCATATGCTGGAGTTTGGGTATGCCTTGCGCGCGCTGCGAGATCCCGACGGGGAGCTCCTCAAAGCGGCTCAGACAAAGGTAACACCAGAAGCGGCGGTCTTCACCGCGTTCGGAAGCCTCCTCTATCACGGTCGAATTGACGATTGGTATGCGGAGTTCGGCAGATCAAAGAGCGTGCCCTCGACGCACGAACTTTCGGAGGTTCTGGAAGAAGCAGTTGCGGGAAAGCCGGTGGCCGTGGCCACAATGCCGGCGGTTGGCTGCTATTTGCCGGACGTAAAATGACGTCTCGAAGATTTGCAACCGTCGTGGTGGGAATTGTTTTTCTTACGGCCTGCATGTGTTTGAAAGCCCGAGATCAAGACTCCAGAAACCAGCCTTTCCCAAAGCCAGAATCAAGCGTGACGTTCAATCGAAATATCGCGCCGATTGTTTTCAAGTATTGCGCGCCGTGTCACCGGTCCGGTGAGGCCGGACCGTTCCCTCTGTTGACCTACGATGATACGGCCAAATTTGCACGGCAAATTGCCTATCTCACCAAACAGCGAATCATGCCGCCATGGCTGCCTGCGCCGGGAGATTACAAATTTCAAGGCGAATTGACGTTAACGGACGAACAGATCGGCTTGTTCGAGAAATGGTCCGATGAAGGCGCGCCGCAAGGGGCGGCGGCCGATTTGCCGCAGGCACCGCAGTTTGTAGCCGGATGGCAACTGGGAAAGCCGGACCTGGTTTTAAAAGCGCGGAAACCCTACACCCTGCCTGCGACAGGTTCGGACAACTACTGGAATTTTATTTTTCCGGCGGATATCGACGGAACGAGGTGGGTGAAGTCGATTGAAATTCGTCCGGGCGAGAAGAGAGTGGTGCATCACGCAAACATCCTGGTCGACCGGTTAAATTCTTCGCGAGCCCAGGAAAAAGCGCCCGGAGATGGATTTGCGGGAATGGAATTGCGAATTGAATCGGAATCGTTCGATCCGGACAGCCATCTCTTTTTCTGGAAGCCAGGATCGGTGCCCCACGAAGAGCCTCCGGGAATGGCCCTCCGGCTCGAACCGGGAAATGATTTTGTTCTGAATACGCACCTGCAACCTTCGGGAAAGCCGGAAGTGATTGAGCCCAGTATCGGGCTATATTTCACAGACCGCCCGGCGACGAAGTTTCCGATTCTTCTGGAGTTGCAGGACGATGCCGCCCTTGACATTCCCGCGGGTGTAGCGAATTTTCCAGTAAGCGATTCATTTACGATGCCGACCGACGTGAGTCTCCTCGCGATCTATCCGCACGCGCATTATCTCGGGAAAGAGTTGAAGGCGACCGCACTCATGCCGGATGGCGTGAAGAAAACGTTGATCTTTATTCCTCGTTGGGACCTGAACTGGCAGGCGGTTTTTTACTACGAGCAACCAGTTCATTTGCCTAAGGGTACGGTCGTGTCGATGGAATATGTGTACGACAACAGCGCAGCGAATACGGCGAATCCGTTCCGGCCTCCGCAGCGAGTGCTTGGAGGAAACCGCACGACCGACGAGATGGCCCATTTGTGGTTGCAGGTATTGCCGCCCGGAACTCCGGCTGAACAGGAGCGCGCGCGTCGCGTCATCCAGGAGGCGGTTTCACGACATGACGCGGAGCGCGATCCGAACGATTTTGCCGCGCAATACAATTTGGCGGCGATGCTGCAAGGGCGCGGAGAGCTTAATGAGGCCCTGGAACATTACCAGGTGGCAGTCCGGTTGCGGCCAAATGATGCGATTGCGAATAACGGATTAGGCGCCGTATTGCTGGCAACCGGGAAGACAGCCGAAGCAGTCGGCCCGTTGCAGGTGGCAACTGCGGCGCAGCCGGATTATTTTCCTGCGCATTACAATCTGGGGAATGCGCTGGCGTCGATGGGGAAATTTGCGGAATCGATCGAGCAATATCGCGCGGCAGTGAAGCTGAATCCGCACGATTCGATGGCAGAGACCAACTTGGGGGCGGCGCTAAGCGAGGTCGGAGATTTGAAGGCGGCGCGGGACCATTTACAGCGAGCGGTCGAGATCGATCCGAACAATAGAGTCGCAGCAGATGATTTAAGAGAGGTCGAGGGTCTGTTGGCGGGGGGGAAAACTAAGCTCGTTCGAGCGGAAGTTCGGTCAGAAAGTAATCTGAAAGCAGGGGATCGATCGGGCAGTCCCTCAGCGGGGGGGACATGAAGCGGGCTGAGATTCGAGCGTGTGGAGGAGTTGGCGGGCATCGGGGAGATCGGGATTGAATTGGAGAACGCGCTTGAGGTCCTGACGGGCTTCATCCGTGTTGCCGAGCGCACAGGCGAGGCGCGATAGATTCATGCCGATCGAACTGCGCCAGGGGGCCCGGAAAAAGGCATCGCGCCAGAGTGCGAGTGCGCGAGTTTGAGAGCCGGTCTGCGCTTCCATGACTCCGAGATTGACCTCGGCGTCGATATTGAAAGGATCGATTTTTAGAGCGGATTCGTAGAGCGCTTTGGCGTGCTGCGCTTGCTTATGAACAAGTTCGCGATAGGCGTACGCGCTAAGAATCGCGGAGTCCTGCGGATATTCCGTCGCGGCCTGTCTAAGAATTTCTTCCTCCTGAGCGTTGGCGAAACCTTTTCCCGCCTGCGCCAACGCGAGCCAGCCTAATATCAAATCTCGGTCCGTGGGCGCCCCTGCATTTTCGGGAAAGCGCACAAGTCGTGGTTTGGCGGAAATTCCGGATGAGACGGTCGACGCGGGGAGTTCGTCGGTCTCGGGATGGCGAAGGATGCGATGATCGGTCGCCTGGGTATGCGCCACATCGCTGCTTGCAAGACGCGGCATGTGGCACGATGTGCAGTCTGGATTTTTCGCGTGGTGTCTCGAGGCAAATTTTTCGGTGTGGCAAGCAATGCATTTTGTGCGATAGAAGTTCACGCGCTCGCCGGCCGGTGGAGTGCGGTGCGGATCATGACATGTCGTGCAATGCATGGCGTCGCCGGCTTTGCGTTTGCAGGCGCTTTGCGCGAGGGCTTCAAACTGGCTGACTGCGCGGGGATTCGACTGACGATCGGTGGACAGGACGAGATAGTGGACGTAGTCGGAAAGATTGTCCCCGGGCTTGAATTCGTAGAGATGCTTTCCGGGCTGTTCGATCGCGGCGTTTCCCTCGAGATGGCATTGCATGCAGATGGAATCGCGTTGTGCCGGGGGAAGCTTGTCTGGATTGAGAATGCTTTTTGATCCCAGCAGGTGCGCAGACGCGTCGCCGTGGCAGCGATCGCAGGAAATTCCTGCCTGCGTGAACAGCGGCTGTGGATATTTGTTGTCGGTACCCGGCGCCGGGGCGTGGAAGCCGCTGGTGTGGCAGTGCAGGCAGGACATCGCCGCCGGAAGATTCAACGGCATATGCGTTGCTGATTTGTAGGCGGGAGTCATGTCCCAGGTCCGGTTCTGCGAATACCAGTTGACTGGTGCTTCAAAGAAGTAACCGTCGTCAGAGAAAAGATAGGTACGGCCGCGCTGGCCCGAGCCGATGAAATAGAGCAGTTTTCGTTTTCCTTGAAGTGATTCGCCCGCAGCTCGATCGAAACTGAGCCATGCTGACCCATTTTCTTCATAGATACGGTAATGAACACCGGAAGCGATGTGGGTAAATTCGCCTGGGATGAGGGCTTCTAAAGCCGTGCCGCTGGCTTTTGCCATCGTGGTGTCGAAATAATTGCGTACGATGCCGGCATGACAGGACGTGCATGCTTGGCCCGCCGCGGCGGGCGACAGGGCGGGATTCTGCGCCTGGAGGAGCAAGGTGGCGACAAAAAGAAGAGAAAATGTGAAGGAAGATGGCCCCGAAACTCTTCAGGCGGCGCGAGGTATAATTGGTGCCGCCGGCGCTTGCAACAGGGTGCGGCGACTAGCGGTCGCCCTCTCCCTTGTCGTCCTCGACCTCGACTTCGATATCGTCGGTGTCGTCGGCCAGATCGTCGGCCTCCTCCAGCGCCTCGTCGCCCTCCACATCGGGCAACTCGTCGCCGTTCAGTGCCGCCTCGTCGGCCTTCTTCTTGGCCGCCTTGGCAGCGGCCGCCGCCGCGGCCGCCGTTGCCGCCGCTGCCGCGGTTGCCGCAGCCGAAGCACGGCCGCGCCGGACCTTCACGAAGTCCTCGCGATCGTGATCCCGGCCACACTTCGGGCATTTGATCGGGCTCTTGTTCAGGTCGTAGAAGCGCGCGCTGCAGCTCTGGCAGGTGCGCTTAGTACCCCAGTTCGCCTTGACCACGCAGAACTCCCGGGAAATCCGTAAAAACGGCCGAATCGGCCGCGAGGGAGCGCGTATGTCACGCGTCTTTCACCCTGTCAAAACCAAATTCCCGCATGGTAGGAGGGCGCGGCGTCGCATTCCGGCCGCCTTTTGGGAGCGTGCCCTGTTTTCCAAAGCCCCTTTGGCCAAGCTGGTCGCCCGATCCGTCCCCCGGCTCACGGGCCGAACCGTTGCCCCGGGCGACAAATCGATTTCGCACCGCGCCCTGATGTTCGGCGCCCTGGCGCTGGGCGAGACCCGGTGCGCGGCCTGCTCGAGGGCGAGGACGTGCTGGGCACCGCCGCCGCCCTGCGTGCCTTCGGCGCCATCATCGTGCATGAGCGCGAGAGCGGCCTGTGGCGGGTCCGCGGCTTCGGCGTGGGCGGTGGCCGCGCGCCCGAGGACGTTGTCGAACTGGGCAACTCCGGCACCTCCGCCCGGCTGCTGGCCGGCATCCTGGCCAGCCATCCGCTTCACCAGTCCTTCCTGACCGGCGATGCCTCGCTGCGCTCGGCGGCCGATGAAGCGCGTGATCGAGCCGCTGTCGCGCATGGGCGCGCGCTTCGAGGCCGCGACGGCGGGCGCCTGCCGCTGGCCATTATCGGCACCGATGAGATGGTGCCGATCGAATACCGGCTGCCCGTGGCCTCGGCCCAGGTGAAGAGCGGCGATCCTGCTGGCCGGCCTCAACACCGCGGGCGAGACCACGGTGATCGAGCCCGAGCCCACGCGCGACCACACCGAGCGCATGCTGCGCCATTTCGGCGCCGAGGTGCAGGGCACCGCGACCTCGAGGGAAGCGGGGGCGGCACGCGGATCACCGTGGTCCGGGCTGGCCAGAGCTGAAGGGGCCGAGCATTGTCGTGCCCGGGCGATCCCTCGTCGGCCGCCTTCGCCGTGGTGGCCGCCGCGATCCGCCCGGGCAGCGACGTCACGGTCGAGAACGTCGGCATCAACCCCCTGCGCACCGGGCTCTACATGACCCTGCGCGAGATGGGCGCCGACCTTGCCTTCGAGAACCAGCGCGAGGTGGGCGGCGAGCCGGTGGCCGACCTGCACGTCAAAGGCGGCGGCGCTGAGCGGCGTCGACGTGCCGCCGGAACGGGCGCCCACCATGATCGACGAATATCCCATCCTCGCCGTCGCCGCGGCCTGTGCCGAGGGCACGACCCGCATGCACGGGCTTGGCCGAGCTGCGCGCCAAGGAAAGCGACCGGCTGTCGCAGCGATCGCCGCCGGCCTGCCGCCAACGGCGTCAGGCACGAGGATGGGCGCGGACGAGCCTCACCGTGCACGGCGACCGGCGAGCCGCCGCCGGGCGGCGGCGCTGGTGACGACCCATCTCGACCATCGCATCGCCATGGCCTTCCTGGTGCTGGGGCTTGGCGCGCGCGAGCCGGTGGCGATCGACGACGGCTCGCCGATCGACACCTGCTTTCCCGGCTTCGTCGCGCTGATGAACGGGCTGGGCGCGAAGATCGAGGCGGCATGAGCGCACGCCCTGCGTCATCGCCATCGACGGGCCGTCGGCCTCGGGCAAGGGCACCCTGGCCAAGCGGCTGGCCGAGCATTTCGGCCTGCCCCATCTCGATACCGGCCTGCTCTACCGGGCGGTCGGCGTGGCTGTGCCGCACGACCGGCCAGCCCCCGGCGCGCGGTCGCAGTCCGCCTGACGGCCGCCGACCTGGTCGACCCGGTGCTGCGCGGCGACGAGGCGGGCCAGCAGGCGCGTCCAAGGTCGCCGCGATCCCGGAAGTGCGGGCCAAGCTCTTGAAATTCCAGAAAGAATTCGCATCTCAAGGGCTGGGGCGCGTGCTCGACGGGCGCGACATCGGCACCGTCATCTGCCCCGATGCGCCGGTGAAACTGTTCGTGACGGCCACGCCGCGAGGTCCGGGCCGAGCGACGGTATCAGGAGTTGCGGGCGCGAGGGGCCGACACTATAAAACCGCGCGTTCTTGCCGAGATGGCGGAGCGGGACCGTCGCGACAGCGAACGGGCGGCTGCACCCATGAAGCCGCACCCGATGCTTACCTGCTCGATACCAGCGACATGGATGCCGACGCGGCCTTTGCCGCCGCTTTGGCATTCATCGAGCGCAAGGGCTTTCGATCCGCAGGGCCGTAAGTCGCCGCCGGCAGATCGAAGACGACAGAGCGGCGATTGCGGACGGAACCAAGATCCGGCCGTCGGAGTTTCAAGGCACTGGATCCGCCGGACTCAACCGGTTGGCCGACGGGCGGCAGCGTTTCGCCCGGGATCACGAAGGAAGAGGTCTTGAATGGCTAAGGGCAGCGCCCTGCGTAAGACCCGCGAACGACACCGGCAGCTGCGACGTTCGCAGCACTTCTCGACGAATCGCTCGGCGGTTCGACGAGCTTCGAAGGATCGGTCGTCAAAGGCACGGTCATTCGCATTGCCAATGATTTCGTCATCATCGATGTCGGCCTGAAGTCCGAAGGCCGCGTCGCATCTGCGCGAATTCGCCAACGGCGAACCGGCGCGCGCCGAGATCAAGGAAGGCGACATCGTCGACGTCTTCGTCGAGCGCATGGAGAACGAGGAAGGCGAAGCCGTCCTGTCGCGCGACAAGGCCCGCCGCGAGGAAGCCTGGACCGTCTCGAGAAGGCGTTCACCGACAACGAGCCGGTCGATGGGCACCATCGTCGGCCGCGTGAAGGGCGGCTTCACCGTCGACCTTCGGGCGCCTTGGCCTTCCTGCCGGGCAGCCAGGTCGACATCCGCCCGGTGCGCGACGTCGGCCCGCTGATGGGCCAGGACCAGCCGTTCGCCATCCTCAAGATGGACCGCCGCCGCGGCAACATCGTCGTCTCGCGCCGCGCCATCCTGGAAGAAACCCGCGCCGAGCAGCGCACCGAGCTGGTCGGCGAGCTGCACGAAGGCGAAGTGCGCGAAGGCGTGGTCAAGAACATCACCGACTACGGCGCGTTCGTGGACCTGGGCGGCATCGACGGCCTGCTGCACGTCACCGACATGAGCTGGAAGCGCGTCAACCACCCGTCGAAGCCCTGGCCGTCGGCGACAGGTCAAGGTGCAGATCGTCAAGATCAACCCCGAGACCCAGCGCATCTCGCTCGGCATGAAGCAGCTGCTGAGCCGATCCGTGGGACGGCGTCGAGGCCAAGTACCCGGTGGGCGCCAAGTTCAAGGGCCGCATCACCAACATCACCGACTACGGCGCCTTCGTGGAGCTGGAGCCGGGCGTCGAGGGCCTGGTCCACGTCTCCGAGATGAGCTGGACCAAGAAGAACGTGCACCCCGGCAAGATCGTCTCGACCTCCAGGAAGTCGAAGTGGTGGTGCTGGACGTCGACACGTCCAAGCGCCGCATCTCGCTCGGCCTCAAGCAGTGCATGGCCAATCCGTGGGAGAGCTTCGTCGAGCAGTCACCCGGTCGGCACCGAGCTCGAGGGCGAGGTCAAGAACATCACCGAGTTCGGCCTGTTCGTCGGCCTGGCCGGCGACATCGACGGCATGGTCCACCTCTCCGACCTCGACTGGGACAAGGCCGGCGAAGAGGCCATCCGCGACTACAAGAAGGGCGACATCGTCAAGGCCAAGGTGCTCGACGTCGACGTCGAGAAGGAGCGCATCTCGCTCGGCATCAAGCAGCTCGCCGGCGATCCGTTCGAGAAGGTCGGCGCCGTCGCCAAGAAGGGCGACGTGTCACCGTCATCGTGGCCGGCATCCAGGACAACGGCATCGACGTCACGGTGCAGGACGGCATCCCGGGCTTCATCCGCAAGTCCGACCTGTCGCCGCGACCGCTCCGAGCAGCGGCCCGACCGCTTCGCCGTCGGCGACCAGCTCGACGCCAAGATCACCAACATCGACAAGGCCGCGCGCCGGGTCGTGCTGTCGGTCAAGGCGCGTGAGCTCGACGAGGAGAAGAAGGCGATGGCCGACTTCGGCTCGTCCGACTCCGGCGCCAGCCTGGGCGACATCCTGGGCGCGGCCCTCAGAAGCGCCCAGAAGAAGGAGACGCCGATGAGGACGAGGACGAAGACAAGTAAGGTCGTCCGCGACGATCTCGGAAGGCCGGTCCGTAAGGACCGGCCTTTTTCGTATCCGTCATCCCGACCGGAGCGCAGCGGCGCAGAGGACCTTTTCTTCGACTTTCGTCTCGTCTTTGAGCACAGAAGCCCCTCGGACTGACCTCGGGGCGCCCCTTCGCCGCCTTTCCCTTTTGATTCAAGGGCTTAGTTGAAGGGTGCGTTGTTTTTGCTCTATTATTGCGACAATGACCAAGTCGGAGCTGATTGCCCGCCTGGCGGCCCGGAATCCTCATCTCTATCAAAGGGATGTCGAGCGGATCGTCGCCACGGTCTTTGACGAGATCTCCAAGGCCCTGGCGACCGGCGATCGCGTCGAACTGCGCGGTTTCGGCGCCTTCTCGGTGAAGAAGCGCGATCCGCGCACCGGCCGCAATCCGCGCACCGGCGAGCAGGTCGCCGTCGCCTCCAAGCGCGTGCCCTACTTCAAGACCGGCAAGGACCTGCGCGACCGGCTGAACAAGGAAGCCCAGCGCGCCGCGGGCCTATCCCGCCGAGACGAGGCCAGAGTCGGAGTCGAACGCCGACAAGTCTGCGCCCAAATCGACTGGCGACGACAAGAAGTAGCGCCTCGACCCTCGCTTCCTGCCGTCGCGCTGTGTAATGCTGCCGCCGCATGAAGTTCCTGTCCCGCGCCCTGTTCCTGCTGTTCATCCTGGTCGGCGTGCTGATCGCGGTCAGCAACAGCCAGCCGGTGCAGCTCGGCGCTGTGGCCGCTGCCGCACGTTCGTGGTGCTGCCGCTCTACCTGCTGGTCGTGGCGTGCTTGCTGCTGGGGTGCTGGCCGGTCTGGGGATGGGCTGGTGGGTGGCCGTCATCATCGCCGCCGCGCCCGCGGCCAGCGAGCGAGGCCGCGCGGCTCGACCGCGAGAATGCAGCGCCTGCGCGAAAGCACCGCCGGCCAACCCGCGCGCCGTTCCGGTCCAGGCGCCGGCGCCGCGCGAACAGAAGGCGATCGAACGCCAGAGCGCGCTGGTGGCACCAGAGCTCTCTCACCATCGTCAGCGCGGCCCCTTCGCGTAGAGATCCTGTCGGCCGCCGAGGTCGATGCCAGCCTCGACGACCTGGCCCTGATCGACCGCCTCGACGCGCTGTTCCGCACCGGCTGCGAGATGCCGCCGCGGCATCATCACGCCATCGCCAGCCGCCGGTGCCGGCTCGGCCGATGCCACGCTGCTGCTGATGCCGGCCTGGACGCGCGGCCCGTCGGCGCATATCGGCGTCAAGATCGTCACGGTCTTTCCCGACAACGGCCAGCGCGCCGCTGCCCTCGATCTACGGCCAGTACCTTCTGCTCGACGGCGAGACCGGCAGTCCCTGGCCCTGCTCGACGGCACGCATGCTGACCAAGCGGCGCACCGCCTGCGCCTCGGGCCTCGCCTCGCGCTACCTGTCGCGGCCCGATTCGCGGCGGCTGCTGATGATCGGCACCGGCGCGCTGGCGCCGCAGCTGATTCGTGTCCATGCCAAGGTACGGCCGATCGCGGAGGTCGCGATCTGGGGCCGGCGACCCGAAGCGGGCGGAAGCGACTTGCCCACGAACTGTCGCTCTCGCTGCCGAAGGCGCTGGGGCGCGCCGATCACGGTGCGGGCCGTCAGCCGATCGGCAACAGGCCGTGGCGCAGGCCGACATCGTCTCCTGTGCCACGCTGTCGCAAGACGCCGCTGGTCGAAGGCGACGTGGCTCGCGGCCGGCCAACACATCGATCTGGTCGGCGCCTACACGCCCGAGATGCGCGAAAGCGACGACAGGGCGGTGGCACGGGCGCGGGTCTATGTCGACACGCGCGCCGGCGCGATCAAGGAAGGCGGCGACATCGTCCAGCCGATGGCCAACGGCACGATCGGCGGACCGACGTGATCGCCGACCTGTTCGAGCTGGCGCGCGGCCAGCAGTCCGGTCGGCTCGCCGGGGACACCACCAGCATCACGCTCTTCAAGTCGGTCGGCGCCGCCCTCGAAGATCTCGCGGCGGCCGAGCTCGCGGTGAGCGGCTAGGGATCATGCTGTTCTGGACCGCCGGCTTCCAGCCGGCTCAGGGCGTTTACAGGCGCGAATGTCCATGCCGGCTGGAACCCGGCGGTCCGGAAGAGGACAACGTCACCCCGGCTCGATCAACGCCCCCGCGGTCTTGAGAGCATCGATCTCGGCCTCGCTCATACCGACTTCGGCCAGCACGCTGCGCGAATCGGCACCCTGCAGCGGCGCCAGGCAGCGGATCGAGGGCGGGGTGCGGCTCATGCGCATCGGCGGCTCGGCCGTCATGATCTCGCCCTCGGTGGGATGCGGATATTTCTTGAACAGCTGCCGCCATACCAGATGGGGGTCGTCGAACAGATCGGCCGGCCGCAATACCGGAGCATTGGGAATCTGCGCCTCGTCGAGCAGCTTGACCCACTCCGTCGTCGTCTTGGACGGCGCCAGTGCCTCGACCATGGCGTACATGTCGGCGATATGCATCGATCGGGCGTTGATCGTCGCGTAGCGCGGATCCTTCAGCACCTCCGACCGGCCGACCAGCTCGAAGAAATTGCGCCAGTGCTTGTCGTTGTACGGCAGGATCGCCATCCAGCCGTCGAGCGTCCGGTAGGGCTTGCGGGTTTTCGCCAGCAGCCGTGTATAGCCGACCGCCCCTTCGTCGCTGAAGGTCCGGTCCCACATATGCTCGACCATCAGCCAGGCGGCCATGGTCTCGAACATCGGCACCTCGACGAACTGGCCTTCGCCGGTGCGCTGGCGGTGCATCAGGGCTGAAAGCGTCGAGAAGGCGAAGGTGAGACCCACGGTCTTGTCGGCGATGATGGTCGGCGGATAGCGCGGGATGTCGTCGCCCGCCGCCTTGCCCATCAGGTCGGCGATGCCGAAGCGAGCCTGGATGGCATCGTCATAGGCCGGCAGCTTGCCGTAGGGACCGTCGGCCGAGTAGCCGTAGGCGCCGACATAGACGATGTCGGGCTTTATCTTGCGGATCGCCTCGTAGCCGAGCCCCAATCCTTCGATGGCCTGCGGTCGCAGCGCGTGCACGAAGGCGTCGGCTGTCGCCACGACCTTGAGCAGGGCCGCGCGCGCCGCCGGATGTTCTTGAGATCGAGGCAGAGCGATCGCTTGTTGCGGTTCACGTAGAGGTAGGTCGGTCCCATGCCCGGCGTCTTGCCGGGCTTGCCGATATGGCGCACCGCGTCGCCCTCCGGTGCCTCGACCTTGATCACGTCTGCGCCCTGATCGGCCAGCAGCATCGTGCCGTAAGGTCCGAGGATGATGTTCGTGAGGTCGACGATTCGTATGCCGTCGAGCGCGCCGGCCATTGTTTTTCCTTCGTTGCGGATGCGCACACTGCCACCGCTTCGACAGAACGTCACCGCTGGTGCTCCGTCGAACGCGCAAAGACGATGTGCGCGGCATGCCCGTTTGGAGGAGTCAAGAGGGCTCGACTTATTTCACCATCGCGTCAGATAGTTATGTGACCGTTGTGCGACGCGCGGAGTCGGTGTAGCCGAAGAGTCAACAAGAGGCGGGGGCGATGCGGCAACGTCGCAAGAAACAGCAAGAGCCGAAGTCGGCGCCGAGTCCGGCAGCACGGCCCTACCGCATCGAAGAGCAAATCGGCTATCTGCTGCGTCGCGCTCATCAACGCGCCTCTGCGATCTTCCAGATGAACATCGGCGATCCCAACATCACGCCGACCCAATACTCGAGCATGGTGAAGCTGAACGAGTACACCGAGCTCTCGCAGAATCATCTCGGCCGACTCGTCGGCATGGACAAGGCGACGATGCAGGGCGTGGTGCGTCGCCTCAAGGATCGCCGTCTCGTCGATTCGCGTCCCGATCCCGGCGATGCGCGGCGCACGCTGCTCAGCCTCACCACCGACGGCCAGCGCTCGGTGAACAAGCTGCTGATGAACGGACCGGCCGTCTCGCGCGAGACGCTGAAGCCGCTCAACGCCGCCGAGCAGCGCCAGCTCCTCGACCTGCTGTCCAAGATCGTCTGACGCGCATCGATAGGACGCATTCGCGCGATTCATCCTGACTCAGGTTGACTCGCGGGGTCCCTGTGGAATCGTACGTACACGAACGATAGGGTGCCTATCTCCGTCCTCGCGATCTTGACGAGGCGCTGGCGGCGCTTGGCTCGGCCGCATACGGTGCTGGCCGGCGGCACCGATCTCTATCCGGCGCACGTCGGCGCAGGCGATCGACGAGGACGTGCTCGACATCGTCGCGCATCGCCGGCCTGCGCGGCATCCCGCCGACGCGAGGGCTGGCGGATCGGCGCCACGACGACCTGGAGCGACCTGCATCGAGGCCGAGCTGCCGCCGCTGTTCGACGGCCTGAAGGCGGCGGCGCGCGAGGTCGGCGGCGTGCAGATCCAGAATGCCGGCACGGTCGCCGGCAACCTCTGCAACGCCTCGCCCGCGGCCGACGGCGTGCCGGCCTTGCTGGCGCTCGACGCCGAGGTCGAGCTGCCGGACCGAGCCGGCGCGCGCCGCCTGCCGCTCGCCGATTCGTCCTCGGCAGCCGCCGCACGGCGCTGCGCGCGCGGCGAGCTGGTCGTCGCCGTCCACGTTCCGCAGGCCCGCGGCACGCGGCCGCGAGCGCCTTCCTCAAGCTCGGCGGCCGCCGCTACCTCGTGATCTCGATCGCGATGGTGGCGGCGACGCTCGACATCGACGAGCCGGCCGCGTGGTCGCCGCGCGGGCATCGCCGTCGGCAGCTGCTCGGCGGTGGCGCAGCGCCTGCCGCGCCTCGAGGCGCGCTGCTCGGTGCGCCGCGCTCGCATGCGCTCGCGACCTGCGTCGAGCCCGCGCACCTCGCGCCGCTGCGCCGATCGACGACGTGCGCGGCAGCGCCGCCTACCGGCGCGATGCCGTGGTCACCCTGCTGCGGCGCCTGCTCGCGGGCTTCGCGCCATGAAGGTCGCACTTCACGCCTGAACGGCAGGCAGCGGCGAGCTGGTCGGCGCGCCGGTCGCGCCGCCTGTCCGACGCGCTGCGCGACGAGCTCGGCCTCACCGGCACCAAGATCGGCTGCCACGCCGGCGATTGCGGCGCCTGCACCGTGCTGCTCGACGGCGAGCAGGTCTGCTCCTGCCTCGTCGCGGTCGGCCAGTGCGACGGCCGCGCCGTCGACGACCGTCGAGGGCCTCGCCGAGCCGGCGGCGCGCTCTCGCCGCTGCAGCGCGCCTTCCTCGGCGCACGGCGCGGCGCAGTGCGGCATCTGCACGCCGGGCATGCTGATGGCGCCGAGTCGACTGCTGCGCCGCGCAACCCGCGGCCGAGCGAGGCCGAGGTGCGAGGACGCGCTGGGCGGCGTGCTCTGCCGCTGCACCGGCTACCGAAGATCGTCGAGGCGGTGCTCGCTGCGGCCGCCGCCGAGGCGTCGCCGGTGCGCGCCGGCCGCCGGCGCGGCGGTCGGCGCGCGCGCCGCGCGGCTCGACGGCGCCGGCCAAGCTGACGCGGCGGCGAGCGCTTCGGCGCCGACTGGCCGGTTCCCGGCCGATGCGCTGTGCGATGCGCGTCGTCCGCTCGCCGCACGCCGCGCGCGCGCGTTCGACGCTCGGCGACCTGGCCGCGTTGCGCCGCGCTGGCCTGGCTCGTCGACGTGCTGACCGCCGCCGACGTGCCGTACAACGGCTTCGCATCTTTCCCGACCTGCGGACCAGCCGGTGCTCGCCGACGGCGTGGTGCGCTATCGCGGCGAGGCGGTGCTGGCGCTGGTCGGCGACGCGCGACGCGGTGCTGGCGATCCGCGACGACGAGCTGCCGATCCGCCTGGACGCCGAGCCGCCGCGTGCTCGGGCATCGATGCCGCGACCGCGCCGGACGGCGGCGCCCGGTGCAGGCCGACAAGCCGCGGCAACGTGCTGCTCGACGGCCGCGTCGGCGCGGCGACGTCGACGCTGCCTTCGCCGACCTGCGCCGCCGTCGGCCGAGGGCGACCTTCGAGACGCGCCTCGTCGAGCACGCCTACATCGAGCCCGAGGCCGGCTGGGCGACGCCGCGTCGGCGACCGCGCTGCGAGATCCATGCCTGCACCCAGACGCCCTACATGGACCGCGACGAGGTCGCGAGCGTCATGCGGCTCGCGCCCGAGCAGGTGCACATCGTGCCGTCGGCGTGCGGCGGCGGCTTCGGCGGCAAGCTCGATCTCTCGGTGCAGCCGCTGCTCGCGGTCGCCGCCTGGAAGCTCGGCCGGCCGGTGCGCGCTGGTCTACACGCGGCCCGAGAGCATGGCCGCCTCGACCAAGCGCCATCCGGCGCGCGTGACGGCGAAGTTCGGCTGCGATGCCGCGGGCCAGCTCGCTGGCCTGCGACGTCGACGGCGACTTCGACACCGGCGCCTATGCCTCGTGGGGGCCGACCGTGGCCAACCGCGTGCCGATCCACGCCATCGGCCCGTACCGCGGTGCCGAACGTGCGCACCTGGGGCGAGGCCTTCTTCACCAACGGCCGCCGGCCGGCGCCTTTCGCGGCTTCGGCGTGCCGCAGGCGGCGATCGCGCACGAGGCGATGATCGACGAGCTGGCCGACCAGCTCGGCATCGACCGCGCTCGAGTTCCGCCACCGCAATGCGCTGCGCGCCGGCGACGCGACGGCGACCGGGCAGCGGCTCGCGGCCAGCGTCGGCCTGCGCGCAATGCCTCGATGCGCTGCGGCCGCATTGGCAGCAAGGCGCGGCGCGACGTCGCCGCGTTCAACGCCGATGGCCGGGCACAGGCAGCGCGCTGCGCCGCGGCGTCGGCATCGCCTGCATGTGGTACGGCATCGGCAACACCGTCGATCGCCAATCCGTCGACGATGCGCGTCGGCGCTGCGCCGCGCCGGGCGACGCTCATCGCTCTACAACGGCGCGCACGAGATCGGCCAGGGCATCGCAACACCATCATGCCGCAGATCTTCGCCGACGCGGTCGGCCTGCCGCTGGCGCGTTCGGCTGGTGATGGGCGACACCGACCTCACCGCCGACGCCGGCAAGACGTCGGCGTCGCGCCAGACCTTCGTCTCGGGCAAGGCGGCCGAGCGCGCCGGCCGCGACCTGCGCCGGCAGATCCTGCGCGCTGGCCAATGCCGGCGCCCGACGCCGCGCTCGTCGCTCGACGGGCGCCACGCTCACGGTGCGCGACGGCGGCGAGGTGCGCACGCATCGAGCTGGCCGACGTGCGCGGCGACGCTGCTGGGCGAGGGCACCTTCGATCCGCCGACCATGCCGCTCGACGCCGACGGCCAGGGCGTGCCCTACGCGACCTACGGCTTCGCGGCGCAGATCGCCGAGGTCGAGGTCGATCTCGAGCTCGGCACGGTCCGGGTGCTGCGCATCCTGGCCGCGCACGACGTCGGCCGCGCCATCAACCCGACCCTGGTCGAAGGCCAGATCCACGGCGGCATCGCGCAGGGCTTCGGCCTGGCGCTGATGGAGGAGTATCTGCCCGGCCGCACCGACAACCTGCACGACTACCTGATCCCGACCGTCGGCGACGTGCCGCCGATCGAGATGCATCCTGATCGAGGACCGCGAGCCGCTCGGCCCGTGGGGCGCCAAGGGCGTCGGCGAGCCGGCGCTGGTGGCGACGGCGCCGGCGATCCTGGACGCCATCCACGACGCGACCGGCGTGCGCCATGCGCGAGGTGCCGGTGACGCCGAGCCGCCTGCGCGCGGCTCCTTCCGCGCGCATGGCGAGAGGCGTCGCGCGCATGAGCGAGCGCCGACGTCGCCTCGCCAGCCCTGCTCCGACGGGCCGAGACCGGTCGTGCTCGAGCACTCGCGACGCGCCCGAGCGATGGCCGCCGACAAGGTGCGCTGCGATGCCTGCCCGGTGCTGTGCCACATCCGGCCGGGCCAGCCGGCGCCTGCGACCGCTACGGCAACGTCGACGGCATGCTGATGCGGGTCGACCCGCTGGTGCTGCTCGCCAGGCCCGGACGGCGCCGCGTCGCCTTCGGCGAAGGCAGCGAGGCACTGGGACGGCGAGCTCGGTCGACGGCGAGGCGCCGTCTTCGTCACCGGCATCGGCGCCGGCACGACCTATCCCGACTACAAGCCGGCGCCGTTCATCGTCGTCGTCGAAGCACGACGGCGTCGACATGGTCACCGTCGTCACCGAGGGCATCTTCAGCTACTGCGGCGTCAAGGTGAAGATCGACACCGACCGCTACCTCGGCCCCGAGCAGGCGACGGTGCGCGTCGAGGGCGAGGCGGTCGGCCACGTCACCACGGTCGAGTACGGCTCGCAGATGCTGTCGCTCGGCGGCGTGCACCACCTGACCGGCGGCTCCAAGAAGGAAGGCCGTCGTCACCTGCGAGACGATGCTGGCGCTGTGCAACGCGAGCCGGTCGAGCTGCAGATCGACGGCGGCGCGACGGTCGTCGTGCAGGCCGACCAGCCGCCGGTCGTCGACGGCGCGCCGGAAGAGCGCATGCGCGTCGGCTGCGGCTCGGCGACGATCGGCATCTTCGCGCCGCAGTGGAAGGGCCACGTCGACGAGGTGATCGTCGTCGACGATCACATCACCGGCGTGCTGTCCGAGCACCAGGCCGGCAACTTCCTCGACATGGCGCCGGCCGGCATCCGCGTGCGCGGCCGCAAGTCGACGCCGGGCCGCTACTTCCAGGTCGCCGAGCCCGGCCTCGGCTGGGGCGGCACCGACATCACCGATCCGCTGTCGATCGTCGAGCGGATCGACCCGAAGCACGGCGCTGGCCCGGGCTGCGCCTGCTGATGGTCTCGACCACCGGCGAGGATTCGGCCTGGTTCGTCCTCGACGAGGAGCTGGTGCCGCGGCCGGCCGAGATGCCGGCGGCGGTGCGCCGCGTCGTCGAGCGCATCGGCGAGAACTGCGAGCCGTCGCTCTGCTCGGTGCTGTTCATGGCCGGCGCCGGCGGCACGCTGCGCGCCGGCGTCACCGAGAACCCGGTGCGGCTGACGCGCTCGATGCGCGAGGCGCTCGTCCAACGTCACCTGCGGCGGCGCGCCGGTCTACGTCTGGCCGGGCGGCGGCATCACCGTGATGGTCGACGTGCGCGAAGATGCCGGCGAAGAGCTTCGGCTACGTGCCGACGCCGGCGATCGTCTCGCCGATCGAGTTCACGATGCGCGCCGACGACTACCGCGGCGCTCGGCGGCTACGCCTCGCGTGCGCGTCGACGCTCGAGGACGTGCTGCGCGCCGACGCAGCGATGCGCCGTCGACGAGGCCGAGCCAATGAGCGCGGGCGCGCGCCGCGCCTGCGCCGACGGCCGCTTGCACCTCCAGCACGGGCCGATCGACTGCATCGTCGAGGCCGTTCGGCGAGGCGGCCGAAGTCGACGCGCGCCTACGCGCCGGCGATCGCGCGCTTCGCGCGACATCCTCGCCGAGCTGGTCGGCGAGCTGCCGATGCTGCGCGCAGCCGCGTCGGCGCAGGCCTATCCGCTGCTGCAGGGTCCGGTGGCGCGGCGCATGGTCGAGGCCGTGTGGCCGCATCGCGCCGTCTTCATCACGGCGATGGCCGCGGTCGCGGGCAGCGTCGCCGACGAGATGCTGATCGCATCGTTCGCCGACCGCGCGCTCGACCGCGCCTACGTCAACAACGGCGGCGACATCGCGCTTCCATCTGGCGCCGGCACGCGTTCGATCGGCCTCGTCGCGACCCGGCGCACGGCCTCGCCGGCCTGCGCTCGACGGCCGCTTCGCGATCGACGCACGCTCGCCGGTGCGCGGCATCGCCACCTCGGGCTGGCGCGGGCGCAGCTTCTCGCTCGGCATCGCCGACGCGGTCACCGTGCTCGCCGCGACGCGCGTCGGCGGCCGACGCGGCGGCGACGATGATCGCCAACGCCGTCGACGTCGACGATCCCGCGCATCGTGCGCCGCCGGCCGGCGAGCTCGATCGCGACGACAGCGATCTCGGCGACCTGCGCCTGGTGACCGCGCCGTCGGCACGCTGCGCCGAGGGATCGCGACGGAGCGCTGGACCGCGGCGCCGCCGAGGCCCGCCGATCTGCGCCGGGCGCATCATCGCGGCGCTGCCCTGTCGCTCGGTCGGCGATGGCCCGCATCGCGGCTCGGCGGCGCTGCCGCGCCCAGCGAGAAGGTCCGAGGGCAGGATGAGTGCCCATGCCTGAAGCTCCCGACCGCAAGATCGTCTCCACCGTCGAGGACGCATCACGACGGCGGGCCCGTCTGGACAAGCGCCGCGGCCGGCGTGCCGCGGCGCCGCCGTGGTCACCAATCCCTATCGCCGGCCGCTACGTCGAGGATCCAGCCGATGATGGAAGCGCTCAAGCCGCTCGGCCGCGCTTGCCGCGTGCTCGCCTGGTCGAGGCGCTCGGCGCCAGCGGCGCCGCGAGTCGAGGCTACGGCAAGGCCGCCCTGATCGGCTGGCCGGCGAGCTCGAGCACGGCGCGCTCTGGCACCTGCCGCCGGGCGGCTCACGGCATGCGCGACCGGCTCGCCGGCGCGCACGCGATCGTGCCGTCGACCGAGCAGGTCGGCGCCGCCGGCTCGCCGATCGACGTGCCGATCCACCATCTCGTCGCCGCCTACGTGCGCAGCCATTTCGACACCATCGAGGTGCGCGTGCCGCGACGCCGCGGCCCGACGAGATGTCTGCTCGTCATCGCCATGACCGGCGGGCCGCGCCGCACGCCCGCGTCGGCGGCCTGCCGCCGACGAGATCAAGCTGGGAGACGGCCAGCGATGAGTGATCCGCTGGCCGCCGCGATGGCGGCGCTCGACGATTACATGGCGGGGCTCAATCGCGGCGACGAGGCTGCCGTCAACGCCGCCTGCAACTTCCCGCATGTGCGGCTGGCCGGCGGCAAGGTCACCGTCTGGCCGAACCACGGCGACTACAAGCTCGACGATTTCGTGGCCCGCGCCGGCGACGGCTGGGCGCGCAGCCAGTGGGACGAGCGCCAACCCGATCCATGTCGGGCGGGACAAGGTCCACCTCAAGGTGGCGTTCAGCCGTTGGCAGGCGGACGGCTCGCTGCTCGGCGGTTCGAGACGATCTACATCGTGACCCTGCAGGCGGGTCATTGGGGAATTCAGGCGCGCTCATCTGCGTCCTGAATGCTTTCGATTCGGGGCGGGGCTCGCTAGGGTCCGGCCGGGAAATTTCATGGAGGGGTTAACATGCTGACGCGCACACATCTGCTCGCGACCGCCGCCGCGGCCGTCGCTCTCGCGCTGGCCGGACCGGCCTTCGCACAGGAGCCGATCAAGATCGGCGAGATCAACAGCTACAAGGTCTTTCCGGCCTTCCTCGAACCCTACAAGAAGGGCATGGAGCTGGCGGTCGACGAGGTGAATGCGGCGGGCGGCGTGCTCGGCCGCAAGATCGAGGTCGTGAGCCGCGACGACAACGGCAATCCCGGCGACGCCGTCCGCGTCGGCCGAGGAGCTGCTGACCCGCGAAAGGTCGCGTATCCTGATCGGCACCTTCCCGTCGAACGTCGGCCTCGCGGTCGCCGACTTCGCCAAGCAGCGCAAGAGTGCTGTTCCTCGCCGCCGAGCCGCTGACCGACAAGCTCGTGTGGGAGCACGGGCAACGCCTACACCTTCCGCCTGCGCACCTCGACCTACATGCAGACGGCGATGCTGATCCCCGAGGCGGTCAGACTGAAGAAGAAGCGCTGGGCGCATCGTCTATCCGAACTACGAGTATCGGCCAGTCGGCCACGGCAGGCCTTCAAGAGGCTGCTCAAGGCGACGCAGCCGGACGTCGAATTCGTCACCGAGCAGGCGACGCCGCTCAACAAGATCGACGGCGACAGGTGGTAGCGCAGGCGCTGGCCGACGCGAAGCCCGATGCGATCTTCTCCTCGCTGTTCGGACCCGACCTCGCCAAGTTCGTGCGCGAGGGCCAGCAGCGCGGCATCTTCAAGGGTGTCGAGGTCTTCAACCTCCTGGCGGGCGAGCCGGAATATCTCGATCCGCTGAAGGAAGAGGCGCCCGACGGCTGGTACGTCACGGGCTATCCCTGGAGCGAGATCAAGACGCCCGAGCACACCAAATTCCTCGACGCCTACCAGGCCAAGTTCAAGGACTATCCGCGGCTGGGCTCGGTCGTGGGCTATGCCACGGTGATGTCGGCCGTCGAGACGATCAAGAAGGCGGGCTCGCTCGATCAGGACAAGCTGGTCGCGGCGGCCTCCGGCCTCAAGGTGCTGACCCCCTTCGGCGAGGTCACCTATCGCCCGATCGACCATCAGTCGACGATGGGTGCGTTCGTAGGCCGCATCGGCGTGAAGGACGGCAAGGGGATGCATGACCGACTGGCACTTCGTCGACGGCAAGGACGCGCTGCCGAGCGACGCCGAGGTCAAGAAGATGCGGCCGGCTCAAGTGAAGCAGTCTTGCTGCGCTATCCCCCTCCGGCCCTTCGGGCCACCTCCCCCGTATGACGGGGAAGGCATGACTTTTTCTCCCCTCCCCCGTCATACGGAGGAGGTGCCCGGAGGGCGGAGCGGGAAGGCGACCGGACCCACCTTCGCCTCCGTCCTCATTCAGCTGCTGAACGGGCTGGCCGTCGCCTCGTCGTTGTTCCTGGTGTCGGCCGGCCTGTCGCTGATCTTCGGCGTGACGCGGATCGTGAATTTCGCGCATGGCTCGCTCTACATGCTGGGCCTGTACGGTGCCTACTCCCTGATCGAAGCGCTGGGCCGCACACCGCTGGGACTCTGAGGAGGCACGGTAATGGTC
>CAWHQX010000029.1:0-57086 GCA_963831545.1 uncultured Acidobacteriota bacterium | reverse complement strand
GGCACAATTTTGCGCGCCCGAAGGACGTTTTTACGCACCGAACAGCCAACCCGCGGTTAGATCTTGCGTTTCCCGTATTTTTTCGTGATGAGGTAGGGGAGTAGAGCCAGTTCGCCAAGCGAGGGCAGAAGGTCGCGAAGGCAAAAGACCGATTCGACTCGAGTGCTCTTCAGTGAGTTCCAATAAGAGCCGAGTTTGAGATACCCAGTGGAAATATCGCCGATGACCACAGGCAAATCCGGAAGGAGCCGCAACCAACCCAGACCGGGTTTAGCGCGGCAAGGTTCGAGCACTTGGCCGCATTGATCCGCAAACAAAAGATAGGGGAAATCTACACCGGCGGCCTGCCCCAGGCCATGAAAACCCCACGCTCTGGCGTTGACGTCCAGGAGCTTGTATTGGCCGTCGCGTGGATCCTGCTTGAATTCCACCTCTACGATCCCGTAGAAATTGATGGCGCGCAAAAAGCGTTCCGAAAATTCTTCGATTTCAGGAAGTTCGACGGTCTCCACGTAAGTGGCAGCTCTTCCGAATTCGCGCGGATGTTGGCGCATGCGGCGGGCCAACATAACGGAATGTGCGTGTCCCTCGCGGAAGAATGCGCAGTAAGAGAGTTGGCGACGCCCATCACCGGGGATGATTTCCTGAACCAGGATTTCCTCTGCGCGAATATCGCGCGCCGCGCGGCTATAAAGCTCCCGGAGTTGATCTGGCGAGTCGGCGCGCCAAGCCTTGGCGCCCGTAGCGTAGAAGAAATTTTCCTTTACAGCCGGCTTGATTGCCAGCGGGAGCCTCGAATAGAGGTCCGGAAGATCATCGAGACTTTTGGGATTCCAAGTGCGAGGGACAGGAATGCCTAATTGTTCCGCAAGCTGGTAAGTATTGTTTTTGTCCCAAGCCCAGCGAATGGTCTCCCAAGGCGGGGTCGTAACCCGAAAAAACTCCGCCAGGCGTTCGCGGTGCAAAGAGAATGCGGCAACATTCTCGTCGCGAGTCGGGAACAAAACCCAGCCTCTTAAATCCAAGCGGTGCCCAACATCGAGAACCGAATCGACGGCGGCCTTTTCGTGCTTCAAATCGGGAACGTGCACGACTCGCGTCACATACTTTGAAAACGACGAGATCGAATACTGATCATCAATCACAACGACGGGGATTCCACGGCTTCCCAGACTGCGAGCGATCGCAAGCCCAGGATGATCGCCGCCGATGACGACCGCGCCGATCTTCTGCACCTGAGTCATCGCTTCACCGCGTGGAGAGCAGGTCGAAGGCCGGGCAACTTCGCCAAGGTCATCGAGGTACCGCCTTATGCTTCAAGATCTCAGCGCACAACGCTGACGAAGCGAATTCTGCGCCGGCAACGAAGTACAGTAATGGACCGAAACTCCTGGCCGCGGTCGCGCCGATGAAGTGGAGCCCGGGAAGAGAGGTGCGGAATCCAGATTCTAGAACGGGATATCCGTCCATCAACTTGACGCGGTCGATTAAATTGGGGGTAAGAAAAGCATAGCGCGAGATATCAACCGAATATCCAGTTCCAAGCAGCACGTGATCGCCGGAAGAGACGCTGCCGTCGTCCAGCTTCAATTGGACTTTGGAGCCGACTAGTTCAGCTTCTTTCACGAAGTGACCGGTCTTAATCGCGACGTCTTTAAGACGAGCGGGCAACCACCTTGAACCTGCGGGACGAACTGCGCGAGTGCGAATCTTGTCTCTCCAGGGGAGAGGAATGTGACGGACGAGATTTGGCGCCGCGACGAGCCGGCTTATGCCCGCGGGGCCGACGTCGTGGCTGGAGTAGAGCATGGAAGATATTGGGCCGAGGCGATGAAGCCAGGGATGCTGGCCGATCCAACGAAGCGTGGATATCTTGGCGATAATCTCAACTTCGGCGCCTGCTTCGTGCAACAAAGCCGCTGACTCGAGTGCGCTTTGCCCCGCCCCGATGACAATCACCTTTCTTCCAGAATAACCTTGGACGTCAAATCCGGAATAACAATGCGTGAGCACGGAATCTGGCAACGAACGAAACTCTGGCGGAATTCGTTGAAAAGGACCAATACCTGCCGCGACAACGACTCGCTTGGAGTAGATGACCGATTCATCCTGGAGAACTGAGCGAAACCCGCCTTCGACCACTTGCACCGCTGTTACCTCCCTCTGGTCGAGGTGAGGGATGAATTGGCGCTGAAACCACTGTCCGTATTTGACGAAGGTCTCAAGAGGCAGCGGCGATTCCGGAGAAACTCCTGCGGTCGCTTCATACGCCTCCAGCGTGCCTAAGGGAGACGGGACAGAGAGATTTGAAGCGACTCTGGGAGATCGGAGGAGCATCCCGGCGGGCATCTTCTCAGCCCAAAATTGCATGGGCCTGCCAAAGACACGAACGTTCAGGCCCGCAGCTATAAGATGAGCAGCAGCAGAGAGACCATAGGGTCCGGCGCCGATAATGACTACGTCAGTGTCGCTAGTTGCTGGGTGCGGACCACTCTGTGAGCCCGTCACGGGACTGATTACTGTTGTCTGAGAGCGCATATCCTTGTCCGATGTGAATTGCGCAAAGAAAAAGAGCCACACTGCGGCAGCGGCGCTCTTTCTATGGGCATCAAAATGGCCACACTTAAACCGCTGAACCCGATTGACAATCCAACAAACTCCGAGGTGCCTTTATTATGATAAGGACGTTGAGAGAAGTCCAACAATAGGCCGGCCAGGTAGTGGGTTCCTGCGTTTCACCGGTACTAAAGTACTGTACCGCCGCGAAAACGATCGGCCACTCGAGCCGTACAGGCACGTCACGGCGCTAAGTTCCGTTTCTATTGTTCCTGGATCTTAAAGACGAGCCGACCGTCTTCTTGACTAGCATAGGCGACGCGAGCGCGCTCGTTGCCGGCTCCCTCAATCCGCCATTTTCCATCTTCTTCAACCAAACTCATTTCCGCGCGCTGCCTCCACCACCGGTTCACCGCGCTCGGAGTCGTGGTCCATACGCCCTTTTCTTCCTTCAAACGTACGAGGTAAGCAAGTAGCTCCTTAAAGATGTTTTGCTCGCGCGGCCGGACAACGTAATCCGGATGAATAATGAAGCTCAGCAGGCCATGTTTTTGCATGATCAGTTCGGCCTGAGCTTTCCATATATCAATCGAATAATCATCCAGGATGTAAAACAGCGTGTAGTCCTGTACCGTGGTTACCGGCAATTCAAGAATGTCACCAAGGAAGTACGGCATGACGGTACAACAGCCACCGCGCTGGGGATCCAAGCTGGCCACATTTGGAACAGACATGTCGTAGGAGAACTTCAGAGCGTCGTACCAAACCTGTTTTCGATACAACACGCCCGCGCGAAATCCCTCCGCCGAGTATTTTTTGCCGTAGGAATTAATCTTGGCGGCGCGTTCAATAAATTGTTCCTGGTCTTCGTACAAGTGCCCATCGTGATTGAGATCGTGGACCGCTACCTCGAAGCCGCGGCAGCGAATAGAATCCAGGAACTTGGGGCTGACCATATATCGTTCTTCCGGAATGATCTGAAAGGACGCCTTTATGCCGAAGGAGTCATCGATATTCATCAACTCCTCGCAAAAGCCCTGGCCCAAAGTCGATTCAACGTCGTGGGTCATGATCGAGCAACTGGAAGCGCCTTCAGGCCAGAACCAGATGAATGGAATACGATCAGCGCCGCTTGCTTTCAACGAAAGCAAAAGCAATTGCTGAAGCAGGTTGTCCACGGAGCAATCAACCGGCCAACGAGGAAAAGGCAGCTTGTCCCAGCCGCTCAAATACAATTTTTGCAGGTGCTTACGTACACCAACGGAAAGAGCCGGGCGGATGAAATAGTAAAGCTTGGCAAGCGTGGACATGGGTCCCGGCTGACGCCAGTTGTTCACATACTTCTCGCAACGAAGATTGTCGAGTATTTGCGAGGGAAGAAATGGCAGGTAGGTAGTTCCGTTTTCGATGACCACGTCCTGCAGCGCGTCGCGTAGCGGTCCGGCGGGACGCTCAGCGGTTGGGTGTTCAAAATAGCCGCCATAACAGGTCGCCTCGGCGCCCACTTGAAAGTATCCGCAGGAAGACGAAAACGGACCTTTGGGAGCAAACCTGATGAATTGATCAGGACAACGGTAATAGCGCGCTAAATCGCTGTTCATTTCGTTTGTCGAGGCTTTTGCATACTAATATTACAAGATCGCCTGAAAGCAGACTAGATTGAACGGACCCGAATTGCTCAGTCGGTATGCTTCTGCTTAACCGGTGACTATTTGAGGACACCGTCCTGACGGCGCGATTCGGCAGGGACAAAGACCCGCTTCAGGGTAAAACTGGCCCCCGGCATCAGGTATGGGTGATTTGCAACCGATCTTTATGGACCGACAAATGTGGTGACGCTGGAGGCCGGCAGTGTCGCTACGAAGGCGCTGCCTCCTACCGTGATGCTGGACTGTTGTGCCAGATTCAGGCTGGCCGAAGTCACCCACGGCACTACGGTATTCGCCGTGAAACCATTCAAGGCGAAGTCCAGCGTGACCGCAGAGGCATTCTGATTGATCGCGACAATCGCGAATTTCCCGCTGCTGGTGTCCTTGTAGGCCGATACCAATACTCCACCCACCGGACTCGCGCTCGTCCCGATCCGGTAGTACCCCGGTCGCACGAATTTGCTGTAGTTCCCCATCACGTACAAACGCTTGGTGGTTTGCCCACTCGGCCCCAGCAAGGCTTCGTTATCGCCATTGCCGTCGATCAGCCACCAGTAGTGCCACGCATTGGCGTTCGCAATGGTCATCCAGTCGTTGATCTTTTTCGCCCATATCAGGCCATTCGTCATGCTGGGATCAAAGGTCTCGAACGTCGATACTTCCGTCTCCCATAGATGCTTACCTTGGTTTTGGCCAAGAGCATATGGCGCCGCCGCCGCTCCGTCATAGTTATGCCCGGCGATGATGCTCACACCAGCTGCCGTCACGGAATCGTTTAACGTCGCGGTCGCAAGGTCAAACTTCCATCCCGACTCTTCCGGCATGATGATCTTCGCGGTTACTCCGTTTTTCGCGAATGTCGGCAACAGATTGTTGGCTAGGAAATCGTGGAACTGTTGGCCGGTCCAAATGCAGGAATCCCAGGTTGCCGTGTAATCGGGCTCGTTTTGAATCGAAAGCGCGTAGAGATTGATCCCGTAGGAGTTCTTCAAGCCCAGCACGTAATTGGACAAGTAATTCGCGTATGCCTGGTAATCGCTGGCCAACAGGCTGCCACCGTTGGTCGTGCTGCCATTGCTCTTCATCGATGCCGGCGGGCTCCAAGGCGTTCCCCAGATCTTCACACCGCGGTCCTGAGCCTTCTGCATGGTGGCCAGATCGGGATACGTGCCGTTGCTTTCGATTTGCACGCGAAGAAGAGAAAACCCAACGCCAGATGTCGTGGACCAGAACAAGTCAGCCTGACTATCGGTGATGCCATCGCCAGTTGCGGCACTCGAGGCTCCAAATCCGTCAATCTGTTGATGCACATCAGACCAGTTGATCGTCACGGTTGGACCGGCCGCGTTGTTGACAGAGATAGAGACCACGCTGCTTGAGGCCGTACCGCCGGAACTGTCAGTCGCTTTTGCCGTAAGCGTGTGAGTGGCGTTGCTTAGAGATGTGGAATCGAGACTGAAACTCCAAGTATTGGTTCCGGAAGCGCTTGAGAAGCTGCCGCCATCGACTGATACCTGAACAGAAGAGATGGATAGACTACTCGAAGCGGTTCCTGACACCGTGATCGTGCCGGATACCGTTGCTCCATTCGCAGGCGCCGTGATCGACACCACTGGCGCCGCCACGGTGTTATTCACGTTTACGGTGTCACCAGCGCTCGTCGTGCTGGTTCCCGCCGTGTCCTTCGCGATGGCCTTCAGCGTGTGCGAACCGTTAGAACTCTTCGTCGTGTTCCAGCTATAGCTATATGGCGCCGCGGTAACCGGGCTGCCCACATTGGCGCCATCCAACTGGAATTGCACGCTTGCAATTCCAATGCTGCTTGTGGCGCTCGCCGTCACTGTTGCGGTACCCGATACCGTCGTTCCTCCGGCAGGCGCTGTGATCGAAACCACGGGCGCAGCCGCCGCGTTCTTCACGTTCACCGTGTTGCCGGCGCTCGTCGTGCCGGTTCCCGCCGTGTCCTTTGCGACGGCCTTCAGCGTGTGCGAACCATTGGAGCTCTTCGTCGTGTCCCAGCTGTAACTGTACGGCGCCGCTGTTACCGGGCTGCCTACATTGGCCCCATCCAACTGGAATTGCACGCTCGCAATTCCAATGCTGCTTGTGGCGCTCGCTGTCACCGTTGCGGTGCCCGATACAGTCGCTCCACCTGCAGGCGCTGTGATCGACACCACTGGCGCAGCCACCGCGTTCTTCACGTTCACTGTGTCGCCAGAGCTCGTCGTGCTGGTTCCCGCCGTGTCCTTTGCGATGGCCTTCAGCGTGTGCGAACCGTTGGAGCTTTTCGTCGTATCCCAGCTATAGCTGTACGGCGCCGCGGTAACCGGGCTGCCCACATTGGCGCCATCCAACTGGAATTGCACGCTCGCCACTCCAATACTGCTCGTCGCGCTTGCCGTCACCGTTGCGGTTCCCGATACTGTCGTTCCACTCGCTGGCGTCGTGATCGACACCACCGGTGGCGCGGCGCTCGAATTACTTACGACGAACGGCACCGCGGAACTCGACGAGGCATTGCCGGCATCGTCGGTTGCCGTAGCGGTGAGGGTATGATTTCCGTTCGACAGAGAATTGCTATTTAGCGAATAAGAGTAGGGCGGTGTCGTCAGACTGGGACCGCTGTTTGCTCCGTCGACCTTAAACTGGACACTGGCGACGAAAACATTGTCTTGCGCGTCTGCGACGACAGTTGTCGTGCCAGCGAGAGTCGCACCGGAGGCGGGAGATGTGATCGATACCGTGGGCGGAGTAGTATCTCCGGAAGTGGCAAAAGTAAAGTCACTGCTGAGAGCCTGGTTCTTTTTCGAGTCCGCTGAACGCACTCGGTAATGATAAAGAGTACCGGTGGTCAAACCGCTGAGAGTCACCTGGTGAACAGTGACAGCCGTGGTGCTTAACGGCGTAGTGGATCCGTACGTGGCGCTGGTTCCGTAATCAATTTGAGAGTTGGCCGGGACGTTCGTTAGCCATCCCACTTGGAACCCCGAAGAAGTTGGGGCCGTGGCCTGGATGTTGCTAATCGTTATCGCTCCCTGCGGAGTTGGCTGATTGCCGGGTCCCCCGTTGCCACTAACAAACCCTGCACAGCCGCTGGTAATCAAAATTGCAGATAAAAATATAAAAAATAATACACCCTCAAAAACACGACGCCCGGAAGCTTCCCGAAGGCTGCTGAACACACTCATGATTTCCCTCAATCAACGTCCGAAACATAGTTTTGTGAAACAGCCCCCGCTCCCCATTCAACAAGCAGGCAGAGCATTGCCCGCTACTACAACAAAATTAATAGGCGACCTTGGGTTTGTGACACTGGTCAGATGAACAAATTTGGGTCAGGTTGAGAACACTGTACTTACGTTCAATTGGAAAATGGAGTTGGGAAAGCAACGAATATATTTTTTTCGTTCTCGCGATCGGCATGACGTAATCGATCCGCCCGTTTGGGATGCCTTTGCGGGTTAGGGCGTGATTTGCCGACTCTCCTCGGCATTGCCATGACCACAACGGTTGGATTTAATCTGACATGAAATTAGCGGATTCGCGTGCAAACGTACGTTCCACAGCGCAGGCCCCTTTTGAAATGCCGAGTCGCTCTCGGGAGAGACGCAAGCGCGCCCTGCTTCATTTTTCTTGCTCTCTGCGGTCATCTGAGATCTCGCGTTCCAGGTTGCGAATCTGCAGATCAAGCTCCTGAAAGCGCCGTACCACCGTGTGCAAGACCAAACCAGCCATTCCGGTGATTAGACCAGAGAGGACGAGCCCTACGGCGAGAACTGCTGACGGGAGCCGAGACACAAGGCCGGTGCGCAGAAACTCCACAATCACAATGGTTCCAGGAATAATGCCGGTAACGACGAGGAGCAAGCCGATAGCTCCGAAGACGGTGAGGGGCTTATAGTCTCGAGCCAGCGAAAATATCATTCTCGTTATGAGCAAACCATCCTGAAGATGACGAATCTTCGAATAGCTTCCTTCGGGACGACTCGAGAGTTTGACTGGAAGCTCTACGACTCTATAACCGCGTTGCAGAGCCTTGATCGTCAGCTCAGTCTCAATTTCGAAGCCCCTAGAACGAAGTGGAAGTTGCTTCACAATGTCACGATCAAAAACTCGATAACCGGAGAGCATGTCGTTGATGCGTTCGTGGAAGAGTGCTTGAGTCAGGAACAGGAAAATATGGTTTCCTATTCGATTTATCAGGCGGAACTGACTCTGACTTGTGGGATCCAATCGTGAGCCGACCACCATGTCTGCGTCCTTGCCCAGCACAGGTTCAAGGAGCGCATGTACGCTCGAAGCCGGGTAGGTTCCATCCCCATCCACCATTACATATATATCTGCGTTAATCTCGCGAAACATGCTCTGGACAACAAATCCTTTTCCCTGCCGCCGCTCGCAGAAGATCGTGGCGCCTTTCCCGCGGGCTCGTTCCACTGTGTGGTCTGTAGAATTGTTGTCGAACACAAAGGGGTGCGCTTCGGGCAATTCCATCCGAAGATCGTCGATAACTTTCTCGATTGTCAGTTCTTCATTGAAACAAGGAATTAAAATAGCAATTTTGGGCGAAGTCCCGGGAAGAGGCAGTCCAATCTTGCCATTGCTCTGTTGCGTTGGTCCGGATTGGTCTGCCATAAATGTCCTTTGTGGCTCAATCTAGCAAGTCTGGGCGACAGTGACGCTGTCCCAAAGGCGTTCACCGCGAAAAGCATTACTATGCGTGCAATTCGCGCGGGGCCTTTCTTGTATTTTTAGAACTTACGCGAATCGGGGGAGTCTTCCCCACGAAATGGAATTTCCCACCGGCAAAGGGAGCCCTCGACGTGCCGCACACCCTGCATTTCCAGGAATGGTTGCGCCAAAGCGCCGAGAACCTTGCCGACATGCCTTCTTCGAAAGTTCCGGCACGCCCGAGTATACGCGAATCGCACTCTTCCATTAAAGACGCAGGTGCGGACCCATTCAAGGCAGTAATGTGTCGACACAAGCAGTTAGAAGGGAAAACCGAGAGTTAAGTCGTCAGAGGAGCGAATGAGAGGCGGAAGGTAACGATTGGGAAATCGAATCAGTGCGGGGACGAAAGACTGAAGAAGTTGAGAGATGGCAAGCTGGCAAAAGACAAACGGATTTTGCGAGAGTCCTCCAACGAGCTCGGCTGGCAACGGGGAACTATACCTCCACCGGGGAATCGTCCGTTGCTGGAGGAGTGTCGTAGGAGGCGACCCACTCTTCGGGAATACGAGCCAAATCTGAAGCTCTGAGAAAATCACCGAGACTGGTGCCGGTACAAGCGGAATCGATATTCGGAGCGCCACTTTTAGAAACAACGTCATCGAGATGCACGGTGCGAAAATCAATACTGAAACGCGTTTTCCCTGAAGTATTCGGAACTGTGGAGTGCATTTGGGCGCCGGAAAAAATGAGAATGCCTCCGACAGGAAGGACAACGCGAATTTGCGGATCAAGCCGCATCTCCTCCTGGGGCATTGGCTGGATACGCGTATCTTTGCCAATGTGTTGTGCAGCGTTAAACCGACTCACGCGATTCCATTCCGCGTAATTATAAACTCGAGAACTGTTGCGAACGGGCTGACTCCAGTAATGAGGATGAAAAGCCATAACGTTTTCCGGAACAACATCGAATACCGGCATCCACCAGTTGAGCTGGCACTGTGGAGCTGAGTACCAGGTATCGCGGTGCGGATGGAAGGCATAGGAAATACCGGTGCTCAGGAAATTGTCACTTGTGGAGGTGCGCAGACGAGGAACGTCGAAATAGGTTCTCTCGAGGTCGCAGCCAAGGTCGCGCAGAAGTTCGGGAAGCAGTCGCTTGCACTCCGGATGATGAATGAATCTAGGTTTCAGATCCGCCAGGATTTTGGCGAATTGATCCACGGGCAAATGATGCTGCGCGTCACACGGATGGTGAGGCGCGAAGGCTTCTTCGGCCATCTCATTCGCTAGTTTGCAGAGTTCGAGCGAGATCGGTCGCGGCGAATAAACGTACAGTTGGCCGCAAAAAAGATTGTTGCGACGGACCTCGTCGGACACCGCCGCGTCATAGAAGATGCTGTGCATGCGATTCTCCAGAACTGCCAACTTTAAAAGTCGATATCCCGGGACAGTTATCCAATATGGGGATAGAGCAGCTTCCCAGCCAGAACTAGCATTCGTTCAGGCATAGCCGCAAAAACCCGTTTGGCAACTTTTAGCTGCCAGTCGTGTCTCCCCCGTGCGGCCTTGCTCTCCGGAAATTTCTTATAGGTAACTCTTGATTGTGTTGCCCCAAAGCGATTCTTGAAGGTGATCAGGCCGGCATTGTCTATGTCCGATCTTCCCAGATCCAGTTCAGATAAGTCGCGGCGCTTGGCGTCTTCGATTGCTCGCCACATCAAGAAAGGCATCGCTCCCAGATTGTGGAATTGAGCATCGCTGCAACCATACTTGTAAATTAGCGTGCGTTTGAAAAAAAGCGTAAGAATAGCGGCAACGGCGCGATCCCCAACAGAGGCAACACGGATCTTGACCTGCTCCCCCAGGCAATCCACGACATTGCGGAACCAAGCAAATGGGGGAGGAGGGAGAGCTTGGCGGCGGCGGGTGATCATTGTCAACCGGTAGAACTGGCGCAGCAGTGAATCTGACCTGCCTTCTTCGTACCTGAGACCTTCTCGTGCAGCGCGATGTATTTTGCGTTGGATGGAATCCTTGTGAAGCCTCTGGAATAATTCCTGCAAGCACGGGCGCAAATCCAGACGATGGATGACATAGTTGGTTCCATCCTGAAAATTGGCCCAATCCGCGAATCGATTTCCGTGATCGAGAGGCCGGAATTCCACGCTCTTCCATTTTCCTTCGACTTGACCTTGCTCCAAGAGTGTCAACAAATTTGAAAGATCGCTTTGATTGTCGAGCAGAAGATCAGTGTGATCGGAGAACGGCAACGAGACCAACCTTGGGCGGACCAGAGAACTTTTCACGACACAAAACACAACCGCGTTTTCCAAGTCTTCCCCGGCAGCGGTGGTTGTAAATGCCACCGGCTCGTATCCATAAGTTCGGTGCAAGGCCTGCAGCCACGATTTCGTGTGAAAAATGGACGAACGAGGATGGCGCTGAAGAAAGCTGTCCCAGCGACAATCCTTGAGAGGTTCGATCAGTTGAAATGGTTTGGAAACAGCACAACTCCTTGCCAGCATGATGAATTCCGGAGTTCACTTACTCAGGGATGATGCTGCAGCAAAAAGCAGTTCGCATCCAAGTGCGGCCTAGTTCAATTCTCCAGAGTACTTTGCGCGTCTAGTCAGCAGCGGGCCCTGCGGGGTCAGCTTCTGTGGCAGCTTTTGCAACCTGAAGGTCAATGACTTCCTGAAACGAGATGGGATTGCGTAGGATCACGATGTAAGCAAGCGCAAAACTCCAAATGGAGTGGAGAAAATAGGCAATCATCCGCGCAGAAGCAAATCCGAATGAACCGAAGCGAACGAGGAAGAAGGTCGCGACGATCAAGACAACAGCCCAGGCAACGTTGGTGCCAAAACCGAGCCACATTTTCCCGGCGGCAGCAATGATCTCGCCAACCGGTGTAAGCAGTGCGTAAATTCCACTGGTGATCAGCAAGACAATCAGCGTGGGCCATGCGTCCTTGTAATCCCGGCCGTAAATGCGCATGACGTAGGGCGCGAGCAGCGATAAAACCAGCACACAAGGAATAATAATCGCGGCATTGATCTTGAGCATGAAGTTCAGCACTTTTTTGGAACGCTTCAGGTCTTTCTCTCCCAGAGTGTCAGACAAGATGGGAACGATGCCAGTTGCCAGCGCAGTGGGAATGAAAAGCAACATCGAAAACCACTGATTTGCGGCGTTGTAGGCGCCCATTTCGCGATATCCGTTGGGCTGGTGCACGAGAAGTGTCGAACAAAACCAGTTGACGGGAGCAACCATCAGTCCTGCAAAAAACGCGGGCACGCTGAACTTCCAAAGGATTGGTAGTTCGCTTCCAAATCCTGAGGCCATCAAAGGAACGCCTGCCTGCCGTGCTTCGCGGTTCAAATAGATTCGATTCAAAACCAGGCCGATGAACCTCGAAAGCGCCAGTCCCCAAAGAATTCCAGGGAGTCCGCCAAGGTAAAAACCGCCAACCAGGCAGGGGAGGTTCAGGAATCCTTTCAGTAGCGAAAGGCGCGCGAGATGGTTGAAGGCTTCAAAACCAGCGAGGGCGCCGGTCTGGGCCCCGTCCACGCAGGTTAGGAAAAGCACCAGGGCACTGATGCGAAGAGGACTAGACAGGTGCGGCGCAGCAAGCGGGCCAGCCGCTATTTGAGTGGAGAAGAGAAAAAGGACAACTGAAAAAATTCCGCCGGTGACATAAGCGGTCAAGTTCGACATTGCCAGGATTCGGCCAGCACGCTGAGGATCCCTGCGCTTGAATTCTCCGATATATTTCGTGGCCGTTAATCCAAGGCCAAAGCCGCCGAAGATTCCAAACAATTCGATGCTGGAATAGATCATCCCCAGCTCGCCATAGTCATGACGACCCAATAGCCGTGCCAACAGTACGCCTGCCGGCAGACTCACGAGACGTCCGGCCACGGAGCCGGCAAGGTTCCAAAAACTGCTGCTTGCCAGGCGGTGACCGAGGGACCCGCTTTTGAGTCTTTCGCGAACCGGCTCGGGGAGGCGCGAGAGCAACAAATCGAGAATGTTCATCCGACTATGACCTTACCTTGAGCGCCACAGAGAACGCGAAATGATTTTCTAACTTCAAGCACGTTGTAATTTGCTCTCTTTCTTTTCAGTGATGAGTTGACGGAGGGCTCCCAAAAACTGGTTCGCCACCAGATCGGGCCGAAATTGATCCACTTGAGCGCCACTTGGACTTCGCAGCGCGAGAGTTCCCTTCCGAAAGTCCTCGTACAAGCCGCGAATCGCGTCTCGGATGCCATGCGCGTCTCCGGCGTCCACACGGGTGATTCCACCCTTAGACGCCAGATCCGCAACGACACCTACACGAGGGCTCAGGGCCAAGACTGGCTTTCGCGCAGAAATGTAATCAACAAGTTTCGAGGGAAGAAAAATGCCCTCGCTCATCTCGCCCTCCACAAGCAAACAGGCAGTGGCGGATTGGATATATTTCAAGCTGTCCTGATAGTCGATGAGTCCCACAGACTGGACAGTTCCTTCCAGGCCTAGCTGCCGAACGCGCGCTTGTGTGGCGGGATCTTCAGCGCCAACAAGAGTTAACTTCAGTTGATTTCTGGCCTCGACACAGTCGTTGAGGAACATGCTCAAACCATCCAGAAGAGCTGCGGTCGATCTCCCGGTCAATTCGTTGGAACCGAGTTTTCCGGCATGAACCAGATGGAAATTGGATGCATTACCATTGACTCCGCTCTCTTGGAAGACCGGGACATTGCCAACATGAGGAATGATCTGGGAATGATGTGAAATCGTGGAGAAATTCGTTTGGTAATCGCGAAGGCGTTCCGACGGATAGGTTACTAGATCCGCGTTTCGCAATGTTCTTCTCATCCAGAAGTCCGACAGCGCGCTATCGGTCGTCAGGTCCTCTTTAGAGACGCCAACGGGAAACTGGTGGAAATCCCAAGGGTCGTTCAGATTCGCAATCCAAGGCACATCCAATTCTTTGGCGCACCAATAACCCGCGATTTGTCCAAACATTGGCAGGGAACGCGAATAGACAACGTCAAACGGTGAGTTGCGATGTAGTCTTTTTGCCTGCTGTACGGCTTCATCCATCCATCTTGCATACAACCAGGTCTGGTAACGCACAGCGGTGGCTAAGGAAGCGAAACGGTTCTTCTGGGCAACCGGAGGAATCCTGATGATTGTAGCGCCTAAAGAGTTCCACATTTCCGATCGATCGATTTCAGCTGCAGCCTTCGCGTAAACGATGACGGTAATGTGCGCTCCGAATTCGGCGAGCGCTTTAATGAATTTCGCCGAGCAAAATGCCTCGGAATCCCGCATGGGTACAAAATGCGGACTGATACAGAAGATACGGGGAGCGGCAGGATTCCAGGAATTGTGGTCTGCATTCATGGGTGGTCGGACTTGATCAAGATGGCGAGGACTCCACCGCCCTTGGCAGGAATTGATCGGACGGTGGCTCAGCAGACAAGCCGAAGAATCGTCGGATTGCATCCAGAATTCGTTCCGTCGCTTTTCCATCGCCGTAGGGATTGTGCGCGTGCGACATAGCACCGTAGTAAGACGAATCCGTCAAAAGACGGGAAACTTCAGTCACAATTCTCTCCCGGTCCGATCCGACGAGCTTGGCTGTTCCAGCCGACAGCGCTTCAGGCCGCTCCGTCGTGTCACGCGTGACGAGCACCGGCTTTCCCAAGCTTGGAGCTTCTTCCTGTATGCCGCCCGAATCGGTGAGGATAAGGGTCGCTCGTTCCATCAAAGCGACAAACGGCAAATAGGACATCGGTTCGATTAAATGGATGTTCGATCGACGAGTGTCACCAGTGGCTCCGTCGATCAAAATGTCCGAAACAGCCGCACGCACATTCGGATTCAGATGCACCGGGTAGACAAACTGTACGTGAGGAAAGGCGGCAGCTAGTTCGTCGACAGCACGGCAAATAGAACGGAGCTTGTCGCCAAAACTTTCGCGGCGATGGCCGGTGATCAGAACAAGCGGTTGATGCGAAGCAGGATTCATGATCTCCGGATTGAGTCCGGGAATTTCGACGGCAGTAGAGCGAACCTTGTTCACCGCGAGAAGCAGTGCATCAATCACTGTATTTCCCGTGACGTAAATGCGCTCGGACGAGATGCCTTCGCGCAGCAAGTTTTCCTGGCTGAGTGCCGTGGGAACAAAATGCAGCGTGGCCAGGTCGGTGGTGAGCACGCGATTGGCTTCCTCGGGCCAGGGGGCTTGCATGTCGCCGGTACGGAGTCCGGCCTCAACGTGTCCCACCGGGATGTGATGATAAAACGCCGCGAGTGAGGCCACAAAGACGGTAGTGGTGTCGCCTTGCACAAGGATGAGATCCGGTTTCTCCGCGGCCAGATATCCATCGAGAGCGGTCATGGCGCTTGCTGTAAGCGAGGAAAGCGTCTGGTTTGGACGCATTAAGTTCAAGTCGGTGTCGGGAACGATCTGAAAGACGTCCAGCACCTGATCCAGCATTTCGCGATGCTGCGCAGTGATACAGACGCGGCACTGAAAGCGCGGATCGCTGCGAAGAGCCAGGATTACCGGTGCAAGTTTGATGGCTTCCGGACGCGTACCAAATATGACAGAGATTTTCATATGCTCTCTACTTGAGTCGCAGGCCTACTTGTCACCGTCAGCCCACTTCCGGGCAACCCTCGCTTCGTTCAATTTTATGCTGTGACGACTCAAGGAAAAACCGTCTCCCAAGCCGACAAGATTGTGTCAAAAGTCTTTTCAAGCAACGCTCCAGGGATCCATTTTCCCAAAAGACGCCAATCAAGCGAATAATTGATCGCTGCCAATCCGTTTCGGTGATATTTCCAAAACTCCGGGCTCTTACGATGTCGCGCACAAGCGAACTTGGCGAGGTAATGAAAATAGTTGCGCTCGGCTTCTTTCAGGCAGCGATCAAATTCCTTCGGTTCAAGAAAATCACGGCCATGCACCACGAGCATGGACAAGCGGATCAGAAGTTCGAGGTTAAACGGTCGGACCCGCGAAAGAATCGATTCATTGTCGCGCCGCGAAAAAGTCAGGACCTGATGCACAAAACCGAAATCCCAGGACTTCAACAGATCGAAGCAGGCATGCCCGTCCTCGAAAGGCGCGAAGCGCTCGTCGTAAAAAGGATCCCGCGAGCGGACCAGTTCGGACCGCAGAAGCAGCGACGTTGGCGTCCCAAATAGATATTTGCCTTCAAGAAAATACAGTCGACAAATTTCCCTTCCCGATACCGCCGTACTGGAATACGGCAATCCGTCGAGACGGACCTCGTCACCTTCGAGTTCGTAAGCTGCAACAATGCCGACAGTGGGATGCGCCTCCGCCACCGCGACCATACTCTTGACGCAATCCGGAAACAACCAGTCATCCGCCTGAACTACTTTACAGTAGCGACTTTCGGGGGAAATAAAACTCAGCGCGTGATTGTAGTTCTGAACTTGCGAAAGGAACTCCGAGTTGTGTTCGACGCGGATCCTTTCCGGAAACTGATTGGCATACTTCTCCGCGATCTTTACAGAGCCATCCGTGCTTCGGTTATTGACCAGGACATAATCCCAGTTTTGGTAGGTTTGCCGGAGCACGCTCTCAATGCATTCTTCAAGATATTTTTCCGTGTTAAAAAATGGGGTTACGAAACTGACGCGCGGATATTCTGGATCCTTGCTCGTTTCGGAAAAACTGTTTGCCATATGTTCTTGGTCGATTTCGTCCTCAACAGCCAGGGCTAACAGGTCGCATGAACGGCAATTCTAGCCATGAGGCCCAGCGTCGGACCTGGGTTCGTAAAGGTGCTCGTCCGAAGCGACAACCGCACGGTCTGAAGTCGAATTCGATAAGCCCGATCCGCGAAGCTTCGTGACGAGACGATATTGACTCTGCAGAAGTTGGTCGTAGTGGCAGCAGGTGGCGCGTAACTTGGATGCTACCTGAGGGCCATTGGCCTGGAGATTCAGAAATGTCGTAAACGCGTTTTCGCCGGTGAACGATCGAATATCCAGGCAATAATCCTTCAGTCCAACATCCGTCATCAAAGCGTCCACTTTGCGATCATAAGAGAGCGCTACGCATGGCTTGCCCGCAAGGAAAGACAGAACGAGTCCGTGAAGGCGGCTTGCGACAACAAAGTCCAGCGACTGCAGCAGCACAAGAAGATCTTGAACAGACGTGACGTTGCCAAACGAGAGGCGTGTGCGCGCCGCAGTTTCGAGACTGGGATCGATACGGGCACGGAGATCATCGAATAGCTGGTCATCCGGCGAACAAGAAGAAAATAGAATAACGGAAATCTCGCGCCTAAGCAGAGCATCCACGAAGGAGGCTAGCTCATTCATGTAGCGCTCATATTGCGCAGGATCTTCGGTAGGCCACATGCCGGGACGAGCAAATGCAATCGGACTCACACCCACCCGCAATTCGGCTGAGTTTGAATCGGCAATAAGCGGTTGCCTGGTAACCGGGAGGCTAAAGGCAAGGTCGGGCACTACCGGCCCATCGGCGGACGGCGTGATCGCGAGAGCCAGTTGCCGCGAGCCTTCATCTCGGTAGGATCGATAGCAAGCGAGCGACAACGCGATCCTCAGGAACACCTTGGTAAGCCGCAATTCCGCGCGGCATCCGCCCACACTCAGAAAAATTACGGAGCTCCCCGCCGCGCGAGCCAGGACTGCCCACTTCATCAATGCGTAGGGGTGCGCCCAACTGCCTCCCCACTCCTCATCCAGTTGGCCGCCACCAGCAACCACGAGCATGTCCATGCTACGAAGCAAGCGGTAGCTTCGAAGAATGTGAAGACCTTCCTGAGCGAGACGAACCAGAGGTCCAAGACCCATCCGAAAAAGGAGACCGCGGACCGCTCGCTTGAGACGCCTAACAAATCCTGGCGTCTCGGCGCTTCTTCCGATGTCCGACGTTGCAGCGTGATTGTTGGGGGAAGCTGCGGGTTCCGTCTTCGCGTGGTAATACGGACGCGAGATCGCCGCCAATGGGTAACATGGAATGCGGTGGCGCGCGGCGGTACTTTCCGGGTGCAGCGTAATTCCGCAGAGATGCACCTGCGGGTCATATTGCCGGAAATTGCCAATCAAGGCTTCCTGGATAGCGGCGTCACCCAGGTTGCCCCCGTCATACGGCGTCAGCAAAGCAACTTTCACGAATCTTCCTTGGCAACGATGCCGGGACGTAAGAGCCGCTGTTCTTCAAGGTCAGGAAGAGCGCCGCTGGCCTTCACAATTTCGTGCTTGATCACCTTAGGGAAACAGTTGACCGCACCGCGGACATCCGTCGCGGATCCCACGTAAATGCTGGATGCAGATTCCCAACGATCGTATTCCGTTTGAGTATCGTATCGATAGACGAGCACCGATGGATGGAACGTGCCATCGGCGAAGTTCAGTTGCAGTTCAAAGCTGCAGGCAAAAGTTTCACCAGGTTCTAGATTGAAACTGCCGCAACCCAGCCGCTCGGTCGAGGTGTTGAACACCTCGTAATAAGCCTCGTCGGTGACAAAGAGGACCACAGCCATTTTCGAGCAGGGACGGCGTGCGACGACTTCGATGTCGACCCAGACTGTTTCTCCGGATTCAAAACGCACGCCCTCTCCGTGGCGCGGAACGTATGCGCACCTGAGAGATAGCGATAGGCTTGGAATCGTCCATGGCGCGAGAGATGCGCGTGCTGTTCATGTACGACTGGATTACATCATTGGGCGTTCCAATCTTCAGCAGCCGTCCACGTTCCAGCAACACGCAGCGCTGGCAGAACTCCGCGATTGTTTTCAGGTTGTGGGAGACAAAAAGGACTGTGGTTCCTGCTTTGATCACTTCTTTCATACGGTCAATGCACTTTCGTTGGAAAACGAAATCGCCGACGCTGAGAACTTCGTCAACGATCAGCACGTCAGGATTGACATGGGCCGCAACGGAAAAGCCGAGACGCGCATACATCCCAGACGAATACCGTTTCACGGGCGTATCGAGAAACTCTGACAAGCCAGAAAATTCCACGATTTCGTCGAACTTGGCATCGATCTCGCGCCGCGTCATACCCAGGATTGTACCGTTCAGATAAATGTTCTCTCGACCCGTCAGGTCGGAGTGGAAGCCAGCACTAACCTCGATGAGCGCCGAGAGCCTGCCGCGAACTTCGAGCGAGCCGCCGGTCGGATTCATGACCCGGCTGATCAACTTGAGCAGCGTGCTCTTCCCTGCACCGTTAGCCCCGACGATACCAAACGCCTCCCCACGTGGGATCTCAAAGCTGACATCCTGCAGCGCCCAAAACTCGCTGTGATCGCCCAGATCATCCGATTTTCGTTTCCACAGCAAACTCGCCAAAGCAGGAACCAAATCCCGCAGAGAATCATGAAGTTCTCCCTTGCGGAATTTCTTCGAAACATGCTCCAGGCGGACAGCGAAACTGGACATCAATGCCCTCGTGCTGGATTCACTCTAAAATTCGGTCACTCTCGCCGACATTGCTGGTCGTCAGATGTTCTCGGCAAATGCGGGTTCAACCTTTTTGAACAGACCATACGCCAACAGCACCATGAGTGTGGCAAAAATGAGGCTATAGGCAAGCCAATCCCAGTTTGGCGCCTGGCCACGCACGATCGAGGAAAATCCCTCAAGAACTGGCGCCACCGGATTCAGCAACAACCATTTGCCTTTCGCTCCGAAGATACTCACGTCATAGAACACCGGCGTGAAAAAGATGGCGAAAGTGAGAAACACCTCGACGATGTACTTGACATCGCGGAAAAACAGGCTGCCCGCAGAGACGATGAGTCCAACGCCAATCGCCAAAGCGATCGTTAGGGCCAACAGAGGGCCGGCCCAGAGAAGTTGTAAGCTCAAGCTCACTTTGGCGACCACCAGTAGAATCACCAGCACCAGACTGGCAATGAACAGGTCGAACAGTTGCGCGAGCACCGCGGCGATCGGAAAAATCTCTTTGGGAAAATAGACCTTAGTTACGAGATTGTGGTTGGCAAGCAAGCTCTGGCAGGAGAACTTAATAGACGAAACCAGAAAAGCCCATGGGATGGATTTTGTCGCCACGCTAACAACGTCGGACATTGCCAATGGCTTGTGAGACGCGATGCCATAAGCATAGCGGACCAGGACACCAGCGGACACGATCAGCACGGGCATGAGAATCGCCCAAAGAAATCCCATAACCGACTGTTTGTAGCGAACTTTGATATCGCGGAGCACGATCATGTACAGCAGTTCGCGGTATTTGTAGAGTTCGCGGAGTTGCGCTGTCAATTGAACCTCCGGTTGACCGGCTTCACCGGACGTCCGAGCAGATATTTCTCGAGCCCCTCGGCGAGCGCTCTCGCGTATACTCCGAGCGCTCGATCAACAACTTCAATCGTGTGATCTATGACTTCGTCGGAATGAGAAAAGCTCACTACAAACGACGGAGCAATGATTCCACCACGAATCATTTCCTGGAGAAACAATGTACGGAAACCCTGGGAACTTTTGGCATCCGCGTCCTTCGTAGCGTAAATCAAGTTTGGCGCGCGGCCCAGAATCGCGAATTGGCCGGCAATCCCGTGGCGTGCAATGCAATCATTTACACCCGCTCTCAAACGTTCTCCCTGCCGGTACAAGTGCTCGACGACATGGCAGCGCTGGTAGATATGGAGGGTCTCGCGAGCAGCGGCAAGCGCGTGAGTTTCCGCTCCATGTGTTGTAGAAAGCAGGAATACTCTCTCGCCGGCGTGATCCAGTCCGCCGAGTTTCATGATCTCGCGTTTTCCTGCCAGCGCGGCAATGGCAAATCCATTGCCCATAGCCTTTCCAAACGTAGAGAGATCAGGAACGACGCCATAGCTTGCCTGCGCTCCACTGATATGCCAGCGGAATCCAGTAATCATTTCGTCCAGGATCAGCAGGCTACCGTGCTTCTCGCAGAGTTCCTTGAGTTGACGAAGAAAATCATCGCGCGGTTCCTCGGCCGTGGCGGGTTCCAGAATCAGGCAAGCGATCCGGCCGGAGTGTCTGTCGAACAATTCCTTCACGCTTTCCAGATTGTTGTAATGAAACGATGTGGTGAGTTCACGGTAAGGTTGCGGAATCCCGGCATTAAGCTCCGTCGTTCCTATGAACCAATCATCGCAGGAGAAAAATGGGTGATCAGCGCAGATCGCAACCATATCGCGTCCGGTGTAGGCACGCGCGAGCTTTACGGCAGCGGTTGTAACGTCAGAGCCGTTTTTTGCGAACTTCACCATATCAGCGTTCGTCAGGACTTGGAGAAGTTCCTCTGCGTACTCAACCTCGATTTTGGCGGGGCGCGTGAAGTTTGCACCCATTCGCATTTGTTGCTGCGCCGCTTCAACGACCGGGGCAAACGCATGCCCCAGGCTTACAGACCTGAAGTCCCATCCCATATTCGATGAATTTGTTTCCGTCGACATCCCAGACGTGACACCCCTCGCCACGCACGATAAACGCAGGGGCTATCTCCGGATACTCGTCATCCCCCTTGGCGTAAGTGTGCGCGCCTCCCGGGATGAGCGAATGGCTTTTCGCCTGGAGCCGGCGTGATTCGGCAAACGACATTGCCGGTGCCGGTTTCGCGGAATTGTCAATTTTGGACATTGCGTGCTTTCATGTCAGCCGGCGAACGGCGGTAGCACTCCAGGATCTCTCCAGCCTTGGCCCAAACGGCAAGTTTACTGTTGAAAACGGCCAGGTGGGTCGAGACTCACCATCCAACGCAGCGTCCACACGGCAACACGGCGAAACAGGTATAGCGGAATCCCTAGAATGCACCAGGCATTGTTTGGAATGCCAAATTGGCGAATGTCCGCCCGGCCTTTATCGAACCACCAATCCAGGTAATATTTCTTTCGGACTCGGTCCTCGGACACGGCGTGATATACCACCGCCGAGGGTTCGTAGCGTAGGCGCTCTCCCTGCGCCAACAACCGAGCCCCGAACTCCGTGTCCTCATTGCGTATTTCGCTGCCGGGTCGAGGCCCCAGGTCGGTGCGAAAGCCGCCGTGCTTCTCAAACATCTCTTTTCGAAATGCCATGTTTGTGCCGAACGGTGGTTCCGTCAGTTGACCGGGTTGCTCACCAAGGTCGAATAGCGCGAGGGGAGCTAATGCATATCGGCCACGTGGAGCTGTGAGCGACAGCCATCGGGGAGGCGAAAAATTCTTTTCCGGAAGAATGCGCCCTCCCGCACCCGCCCATTCTCCGCTGTGCAAAGTCGCCGTCAAGTTCGTAAGCCAGGACGGTTCAACCGTGACGTCGTCGTCCATGAACGCCAACACCGTTCCTCGAGCTTCTCGAATTCCGGAATTGAGCGCATATGACTTACCGGGCTGTGGTTCAAACAGATAGCGGAAGCGGCCCGGATATCGATCAGCGAATTCCTTGACGACTTCGCGGGTCTGATCAGACGAATTATTGTCCACCACCAACACTTCCCACTCGACGGACTCGGGAACTCGTAGGGCTGCAGCGCTCGCGAGGGCCTTAGCCAGGCTCTGGCAGCGATTATACGTACACAGGATGAGCGTGATGTTCATGACCTTCGAGGATCACTTTGTCCAAATACAGGCTCGAAAGCTCCCCATTACGTCACGTTCGAGGATGCAATTGTCTCTCTACGTCTGGACACAGCATTGCCGGTCGGACTATTCCTGTGGTGCGACTGAGACCAGACCTCCGCTATTTCTCCAGCTGTCATCCAGACCATCGCTTTACGATAGAACCTCAACTTGCGATTCCAGCAAGTCCAGAACCAGCGCAGCGACCTTGCAGCAAACAGCATTCCTACTTTCAGCAGGGTTAGATAGTGCCGAGGAATGCCCCAGAGGTCCGGGCGCCTGCCAGACTCGCGAATGGAAGCACGCCCATGATCGAAGCAAAACTTAAGAAAATATCCTGTTGTTAAGCGCTCCCGCGGTACGCGGTGGTAGACCGTCGCCGAAGGTTCATAGCGTAAGCGCTCTCCGGCCGCTAACAAGCGGCGGCCAAACTCCGTATCTTCGTTCCGCAACTCACTACCCGGGCGTGGTCCCAGATCGAGTCGAAAACCGCCATGCTTTTCGAACATTTTCTTCTGAAAAGCCATATTGGTGCCAAAAGGCGGTTGGCTGAGTTCAATGGACTCGTCACCCAAATCGAAAAGAGCAAGAATGCCGCCCATATTGTCGGGTCCATCGAGCGGCAACCACGGCGGAGGTGAAAAAGTTTTTTCCGGAAGGATGCGTCCCCCGGCGCCGGCCCAGGCATTGCCAACCAGAACTCCGGTCAAATTGCGTAGCCAATTTGTATCGACGGTAACGTCGTCATCAATAAAAGCCAGAATATCTCCATGTGCGTCGCGGATTCCCGCGTTCAGGGCATGGGATTTTCCAGGCTTGGGTTCAAACAAATATCGAAAACGGGCAGGGTGCCGGCGCGCGAAGCCGTCCACGACCTCGCGGGTTTGGTCGGTCGAGTTATTGTCAACCACCAAGACTTCCCAAGCTATGGAGCTTGGCATTTCTGAGGCTGCGACACTCTGAAGCGCGTTCGCCAAGATCTGGCAACGGTTGTAGGTGCACAGAATTACAGTAACCGTGCCGTGGCACGACGATATGTCAACATTTTGGGCGGCATCAAGTTCGGGCATTGAGGCCTATCTTGGTTTCTTGTGGGGCGCTGATCCTCTGCTTCTTATCGTCGCGTGCAAGCCGGTAGATCTCCACGATCTGTCCAGCAGACATCCAAGCCACGCCCTTGCGGAAGAATCGCTGCTGAGGATCCATCGTCCACAACCATTGCCATACTCTTTTCGACAGATGTGTTGTGATCATCGCGGGAATACTGAAAAAGTGCCGAGGAATACCCCAGACTGGCGCACCCTTTCCCTTTTCTCGCGTGCGAGCCCGTCCATAGTCGAACCACCAAGCCAGAAAATATTCTCTTTTCAGACGCTCCTGCGGCACTGGGTGGTGCACTACGGCCGACGGTGCGTAGTACAGGCGCTCTCCAGCTGCGATCAGGCGACGCCCGAACTCCGTGTCTTCATTAGGCCGAGGAATTTCGCGATTAGGGCTGGGGCCCAGGTCGGTGCGAAACAGGCCATACTTTTCGAACATTCTCTTGTGAAAAGCCATGTTCGTGCCGTAAGGCGCCTCATGCAGTTCGCCAGGTTTATCGCCTAAATCGAACCCGGCCAGCATGCCTCCCATATTCCACGGCCCATCGAGTGCCAGCCAACGCGGAGGTGTGAAGTTCCTGTCCAGCAGAATGCGACCTCCTGCGCCCGCCCACTCACCGGTGAGCAAAACTGCGGTCAGATTCTGGAGCCAAGTCGATTCAACCGTAACATCGTCATCGATGAAGGCCAGGATGTCTCCTCGAGAGGCGACGATTCCGGCATTCAGACCATATGATTTGCCTGGATTTGGTTCGCGAAGATAGCGAAACCGACCGGAATGGCTAACGCGGAAGTCTTCCACGATCTGTCGCGTCTGATCGGTGGAGTTGTTATCTACGACCAAAACTTCCCACTCGACTGACTTTGGCAGCAAAGAACCTGCCACGCTTTCCAAGGTCTTGGCCAGACTTTGGCAGCGATTGTACGTAACGATGATGACTGTGAGATCCATACTTCCGGTAGTTCAGCTTTACAGTACCAGTTTGCGGCAATAAAAGGCCTCAGCGTTTCCGCTGGGAGCATTGCATTCCATTCCGCGCAGTCGCAGCAGCGAGCGGAATGTGTCAGCCTGAAACCAGGGTTTGCTCTGCTGAGAGTGGAAGGTATCCATAATGTAGCCAACCTTCTTTTGCGCCAACTCCATTTCGAGCGGCACAAACACGTTCGGTTGTCCCATGTCGCCGTCGTATTTGGGAATCTCGTACTCGAGAATGAGATGATTCCGAAACGTGTTCCACGTTAATTCCGCGATCAGACGATGGTCCTGATGCGCATCCATTCGGTTGTGGGTAAAGATTAAATCCGGCGAAACTTCTTTCTTCAATTCTTCAAAGACCAATTTGACGTCAGCGCCTACAAAGGGCATGAATCCGTCGGGAAAAGTTTTCAGTAGTGGTCCTTTCAGATTGTTGGCACCCACAAATAAAGAGGCCCCACGACGCGCTTCTGCTTCTCGAACCCCAATGGCGTTGAACACGACCCAGTGGAACACGCAGTTGCGATATTGTTCCGCAAGCCGAAGGATCGTCCCTCCGCAGCCGATCTCGATATCGTCGGAATGCGCGCCAAGGCACAGGATCTGAAGCGCGCTCGCGCCATTCGAGGGTAGACTGAGTTGAATCAAGCCACAACTCCCGCCGCGGGACGACCATTCTTCCATAAGCACCACGGAGCTTTTCCGGAAGCTTCGAGTTCATCAAGAATCTGCTTGTCCCGGAAGGTATCCATGCACTGCCAGAACCCCTCGTATCGATGCGACCAAACTTTGCCTTCGGAGATCATTCGCTGGAACGGCTCGTAGACCAGTTCCTCTCCGGGTTTGATGTAGCGAAACACGTCGCTGCGCAACACAAAATATCCGCCGTTGACCCAGATGTTCGAGTCTTTCATGCACTTGATCGAGAGGACGGAACCGTCCTCATTCATTTGAACTGTGTCGAGGCTGCTGGAGCGGGGCTGCACGGAGAGAAAAGAAGCGTAATTGTCGCGACGCGAGAATTCGTCAATCATTTTTGGAAGGTAGAAATCCGTCAGGCCATCGCTGTAGTTGGCCAGAAACATCTTCTCGCCTTCGAGGAAAGGTTCGACGAGACGCAACCGGTCCGCAATGCTGGTGTGCAGTCCGGTGTCGACAAACGTAATCTTCCAGTCGTCGATGTCTCTTTGCATGAACTCGAGCTTCCTGCCGCCCTGAGAGAATACGAAATCGTTGGAAACCGACTCCTCGTACTCCAGGAAATAGTTCTTGATGGCGCTTGCTTTATAACCAAGACAGAGGATGAAGTCCTTGTGACCGAAGTGCGCGTAGTATTTCATCACGTGCCACAGCACGGGGCGCGACCCGATCGTTACCATGGGCTTGGGCACATCTTCCGAGTAGCCCCTAAGCCGCATGCCCGCCCCGCCACAAAACAGGACAACTTTCATGCATCACCTCGCTGCTGGCAACTCAACAGATGGTTACTTTGGGGATTGGCACGACGAATTTGCCACCCCACTCACGAATGAAATGCAGTTGGTCGATGATCTCATCCTTCAGGTTCCAAGGCAGGATTACAACATAATCGGGCTTGGTGTCACGAATTCGATCAGGATGGTGGATAGGGATGCGGCTGCCCGGCAGAAAGCGGCCTTGCTTGTGAGGACTGCGATCCACGGTGTAAGCGATGAGGTCTTTTCCAATCCCGCAATAATGAAGCAGCGTTGCGCTTTTTCCCGGAGCCCCGTAGCCCGCAACGGTTTTACCTTGTTGCGCAGCATTTAACAAAAAATCAACGAAAGCAAATTTGGTTTGTTTCACCTGCGATGCGAAGGTTTCGTAACCCTTGACGGAGTCTAGTCTGGCCTTTTTTTCTTTGTCGAGTAGCTTTGCGACGTTTGGCTCGACACAGCGCGCGCTGTCTTCCGTCCGGCAAGCAAAAACGCGGAGCGAGCCGCCGTGCGTTGGCAGTTCCTCGACATCAAATACTCTCAGACCATGGGAGTCGAGAATGCGAACGGCGGTCAAAAACGAAAAGTAGGAAAAGTGCTCGTGGTAGATGGTGTCGAATTCGTTGCGTTCGATCAACTGCAGCAGATGCGGGAACTCCAGCGTCAAGACCCCCTTTGGCTTGAGCAGGACTCTCAGCCCTTCCACAAAATCGTTGAGGTCGGGAACCTGCGCCAGGACATTGTTGCCGATGGCCAGATCCGCAAGGCTGTCTTTACGAGCGAGGTTCGCGGCGAGCGTTGTGCCGAAAAAGCGGGCCAGGGTGGGCACACCTTTCTCGACTGCCACCTTGGCCACATTTGCGGCTGGCTCAATACCCAACACCGGCACCTGACTGCGGACAAAATATTGCAGCAGGTATCCATCATTACTGGCGACTTCTATAACGAAGCTGTCTTCGTTCAAACCAAACCGCTGCCGCATGCTCTCGGCAGTAAGTTTCGCAGTGCTTAAGCCACGAGTCCGAATAGGAGGAAAAATAGGGATAGTCACCAAAGATCTTTTCCGCACTTTCGTATTGATCGAGTTGAACCAGAAAGCAGCTCTCGCAAACATAAGCGTGCAGCGGATAGTACACTTCAGGCCGGTTAAGGTCTGCCACAGACGGATAGGTTTCACACAGTGGCGTCATTCCCAGATCAACAAACGTCCGCCGAAGAGCCGCACCACAAAAGCGGCACGTCTGGGACGCTAGTTGTCGCCGGATTTCAGCGGGCTGCATCGTGGTGGACATTTTACGCTCAGGCTTTGGTCTTTCAGAAACCGGCAAGGCAATCGGCGAGGAGCAGACAGGCTACCGCCGTGACAATCACACAATGGCGTCCGTTCGCATAGGATTCCCATAGGAATAGTAGGCAATCGGTCTGCCAATTTCAAACTCTTTGCCCATGGATTACCGCCTCTGCGAAGCTCGTAACAAGTTGAAATTAAAGTAAGTTATCGAACGAAACGGGTTTCCAGTACGATCAAAAACAGGCCTTAGGATTGGGCGACTCGTCTGCTGCCTACCGGAAAAGCATTGCCTTTCACCGAAGTCTTCCAGCGCAGAGAACCTTCTAATGCTCCCGCGTCCAGCAGGCGCTGGATATGATTCATTCGAACGTAACGGCCGCACTCCATGTCTTCCCGGGTGAGGCCCACTGCCCGGTAGGCATCATAAAGTTCATGGGCGCCTTTGCGCGCGGTCCACTGCGGCTGGAAATTCGGCAACAGGCGGCGTATCTTTTCGCAGCTGACCCGGTAGCAGCGTTTGTCGGGACCTCCTCCCGGGGCGTAATGAACGCGACAACCGGGAACGATTCCGGCAACGATATCTGCCAATTCCGAAATGCGATAGTTCTCATCGGTTCGCCCAACATTGAAGGTTTCGTTGTGAATGACGTCTTGTGGAGCTTCCAGAGCTGCCAGCACGCCCGCGATAATGTCACGGATGTGGGTAATGGGGCGCCAGGGCGTTCCATCACTTTTTATGAGTACGGTACCGGTTGTGAAAGCAGAAGCCACAAAGTCGTTTAGAACGATATCTAAGCGTAATCTTGGAGACACCCCATAGGCCGTGGCATTGCGCATGAATGTCGGACTGAAATGATCATCGGCCAAAGCAGCGATGTCGCGCTCGGCAAGAACCTTAGATTCGCCGTAGGCTGTGACAGGGTTGAGTGGCGCAGTTTCGTCGTGCATCTGATCACCGGCCGCCCCGTAGGTGCTGCATGAGGAAGAGAAGACGAAGCGCCGTACTCCAGCATTTTTGGCAAATTCAGCGAGTCGCACCGACGCAAGATGGTTGACCTCATATGTAAGCTTTGGATCCAAATTACCCAGAGGGTCATTTGACAACGCGGCGAAATGGACCACAGCGTCGAAGCCCTCGAGGTCCCCCTTTTTCACGTCACGAAGATCGGCATGGATTTCCGGCATTGCCGGATCGACGGCTCCGAAGTCACACCCTGCAAACAGGTCGGCATCGAGTCCCACCACCTCGTGCCCGGCTGCAAGCAAAACTGGCGCCGCAACAGCGCCGATATAACCTTTGTGTCCCGTCAAAAGTATCCGCATACCACTCCTGCCGCTTGTAGGCTCGACGACCCTCTTTGATTCCGCGTCATTTTTCAGGTTCGACGATTTTTGCCAATAGGCCAGCTTTGCACAACTGTTCCGCCGCTTCGCTGATCAGTGCAAACGGCAGTTTTGATCGTTCGGCGATGTCCAACAGCGAGTGATCGCCGTCTGATAGATTCAAGACCCAAAGGCGCGCGTTAATCTCCGCATTGATCCCGTCTCCACCTGTGCGGCGATACAAACCTCGCCGCCCTAGTTGTGGTTCGCAATATGGATTGAGATTGCGGTAACGGCCATTGTTTTCGAGTGCGTCAATGATGGCGGCACAAGCACGAAACGAAGCGCCGAGCGCCTGCGGCGTGATGAATTCAAGATTGTCCGCTGAAGTGTGATATTCCGGAAAAGTTCCCCAGACGCTTCGCATCAGACAACCAACTGGAAGATTAAACCCCGGCGAGCAGTACTGCCTCTCATCATAACCGTAAGGAGAAAATTCCAGGATTTCGGAAGCCTCTGCCAGATGAGAGAAGACGTGTGCCGCGACGCGATCAATCTCGGAATTGCCTCGCCGGCTCTTCTTATAGTGGAACGGGCCACTATCGCCAAGGCACGTTAACACTAGGCCGTTTCGGATTCGTGCAGTAGACACTTGGTTCTGCGCCAACCACGTAATTGCGCCGATTGTTCCAGGCACAAAGAGGAACCGATACGAGTAGTACAGATTTCTGCCGGACAACAACTGTGCCAAAGCGGTTGCCACCACTAAACCGGAGAGATTGTCATTCGCCAACGACGGATGGCAGACATGGCAAGAAATCAGGATCTCGTCGGACGACCGACCGGGTAAGAAGCATTCTCCATAGCTTAAATGCCCATCCCGAATCGACGAGTCGATGTAGACTTCATAGTCCCCGTCCTGCAGTGCCAGCATCTGGTTGTGAGAAAGGCAGAACCCCCAGTCTTCCTGGTAGTAAGAGGTTCGGTACGGGATCCAGTTCGGTTTCTCTGGGAGCGTGAAGAGGTGGGACTTGAGTTCGCGCAGGTGCATCGTGGCGTGGACTGGCGAACTGTAGTTCATCAGATGCAGATTAGATTGCTGAAAATCCACCACCCTTCTTCCAGTTCGATCCTTTATATAAGCATCCACAACATTCCATTCTTTAGGAACAACCCAATCGAACACTTGGGTACCACTTGCCACCTCGAACGTCTCGAGCGGAATGCGGTTCTTGATCATCGCAAGCGTCTGCCGTAGGCCATTCCCGGTAATGCTGCGGCAAATCGGGAAGAGCTCTGCCACAAAGCCATGCAGATCTTCGCCGATTTCTGCCGGGCGCTTGTCATCAATTTCCTTGAGTAGTGTCATCATCTATTCAAAATTGCGGTACGTGCGGTCTCGTTCCGAAATCACTTTCACCTCGCCAGGCCAGATTATCCCGAATGCGGGGTCATTCCAACGCACTCCGCGGGCCGCTTGCGGATTGTAGAATTGCGACATTTGATAAAACACTTCGGTGTCATCTTCCAGCGTAAGAAAGCCATGTCCACATCCTTTCGGCACATACAGCATGTGGCGATTCGCAGACGTGAGAACCGCTGCGGTCCAGCGCTTGAAAGTGGGCGAATTGGGGCGAAGATCGACTACAACATCGTGGATCGCACCCTGAGTGCAGCGGATTAGCTTGGTCTCCGAATAAGGCTCGGCTTGATAATGCATTCCGCGCAGCGTCCCCTTTTGCGCGTTGAACGAAACGTTGCATTGCACCAGACTTGCATCAAGTCCATGAGCTTCGAATTCCTTCTGACACCAGGAACGAGCGAAGAATCCGCGTTCATCCAAGATAGGTTCGAGGTGAATCTCGAAGGCACCGAGAACATTGGTTTCATGGAACTTCATGAAGAGACATCATCCCTTTCGCAAAAGCTCTAGATGGAGATAGCGACCGGCCCCACAGTAGCAGACTCCGTTTACTAGGGGATAGTTTCCGGAAGCTTGCACAACGAAGGGGCGGCTCAAATTAAACAGGTGCCGGGACTTAAGGGTGGGTTCACCTACCTGTCCCACGTTGGTACTCGCGACCAGTAGCACTTGCTCCATCTCCATTCGACAATTCGCTTGTGCATAACTCCGCCAGAAAGCGCGGCGGATGCGCCATTTGACTCGCCTATGAAACTCGCAGCGGCGGGTCTCTAACATGGAATCCGTGGTACCAGCGACACGATTTCTGCGGACCTCATTATTGCAGCAACCTACGATTCACCAGGATCTCGAATGGGGCGCAGACAGCCAGCGTTTTAGACTGCTGTGCTAGGATTTAACGAGATATGAGGAGATGAGATGCGCCATCTGCGCTCGCGTTTGTTGCTGTTAATCCTGCTTAGCTGCCCCGGTCTGTCCCAAGCCCAACAATTGTCGTCTGGAATCATCAGTCCTTCGCGGGCAGCAGACTGGACTCAGGCGGGTATCCCAGGTGGTCTGCCAGACGGCAGTTGGTCGCAGTGCGGTGCAACGCTTGCTGCCTATACGGGGACCGCCGCCGCGATCAGTTCCCGGATTCAAGGCTGCAAGGCGAATCAATATGTGCTCCTGGGGCCGGGTACCTTCAGCCTGAGCACTAGCATCGACTTTGGAAGCAAGAGTCATGTCGTGCTTCGCGGGTCTGGCGCAAACTCGACGTTCATCGTTTTCACGGGAAGCTCTCCCACGCACTGCAACACAGGCTTCAGCATGTCCGTTGGCATTTGCGGCGCAGATCAGAGCAATCAGGTTGGCAACACACCCGCTAACATTTACAGCTGGACCGCCGGCTATACACAAGGGACAAATCAAATCACCCTCAGCAGCACGGCGAACATCCATACGCTAGCCTCTGGTGCTCCCACACTTTTGTTCATGAATCAAGACAGCACCGGCTATACAGGTTTTCCGGCATCCGGACGTGCGGTTGATAATGGGAACTACTTTGTGTGCCAGGACGTTTATACGAGCGCCGGCCCTACCGGATGCGGAGTCGAGGGTCCCGATGGAACGCCCAAGGCCAACTTGGCGCAGCGTTGGCAATATGAGATAGCCGTCCCAACAGCCGTAAGCGGAAATGTGGTTACAATCTCCCCAGCGATCCGGCATCCCAACTGGCGTTCCAGTCAAAGCCCTGTAGTATGGCTTAGCCAACCGATGGTTAGCTCCGGCATCGAGAATCTTTCGATCGACGCGAGTAAATCTGGCGCACACGACGTAATCGACATCATGGGTTGTTACCAGTGCTGGGTGAGCGGGATACGTGTGGTAAACGCCAGCGTCTACGACGTCAATATATTGTGGAGCTCAAACACACTGATTCAGAACAACTATTTCTACAACGCCACGACCGTCGATCCCTATGCGATTCGTTTCGTGACAACGGGCAACAACCTCGTTCAGAACAATATCATTCAGAAAATACGGGCGGCTGTTGTTTTCGACATGCCCGATACCGGAACGGTTGTCGCTTACAATTATGTAGTGAACAGCGCCACTCCCAACGACAATATGTGGCCGTCCTTTTGGTTGCACTCAGCGATGAATGATTTCGAGTTGTTTGAAGGAAATATCGCTTATGGCTTCGACTTCGATTACTTCCACGGCAGCCACCTGAACAACACGTTATTCCGCAATTTCTCAACGGGATGGGAATCGTGCGCGAACGGACAATGTGGTTCAGTCACGCACAAGGATTCTTACACGATGCCTGTGGGCTACATGGCCTACAATCGCTACGGAAACATCATCGGCAACGTGCTGGGGACGCCGGGGTACCACAACTCCTATCAGACCAACGATATGGCGTTTTCTGTCTACAATCTCGGAAACGGCAACGGGGCATTACCTTACGATCCTCTGGTGGCATCCACCTCACTGCGATGGGGAAATTATGATGTTGTAACCGGCTCGGTGCGTTGGTGCGGAAATTCGTCCACAACCGGATGGTCCACCATTTGCGCCGGCACTTCCGAGGTTCCTACTGGAATCAGCCTTTTCGCCAATTCGGTGCCGACCGTTGGCGATACGGCGGCGGGACAAAGCGCTATGCCTCCTTCGTTTTATCTCACTAGCAAGCCAAGCTGGTTTGGCTCCACTCCGTGGCCTGCTATTGGCCCGGACGTCAGCACAGGAACCGTGGGCGAATGCACCGGAGCGCTCAACACACCGGGACACTTCTCAGGGCTACCCGCCACGAACAGTTCGCAGTGCAAAGGAACGTCTCTAGCAACCGGTTGGGCGGGCCATGTTAATGCCATCCCGGCAATGAACTGTGCATTGAACGTTATGGGCATGCCGCCCGATGGAACCGGCGGGCCGTTCCCATTCAACGCCGCAAGCTGCTATTCAGGATCTTCAGCTGCCGAAGGACCCGCAGCACCGACGAATCTCCAAGCGATAACTCAGTGAATCGCCCCTGATCCAATGTAGCGTCACGATAGCGACTTAGCGCGAAGAACTTCATACGCTTGAAACGCGGGCAAAATCCGCGCGCCCGATTTCACAGCATACTTCACGATCTCTTCGAAAAAGCCTGGTCTTGCATCCCCAACGAGTCGGATCGTCAGAGATGTCATGAGTTGCGAAAATGAGCCACCCTTGCGCGCGTTGATTCTGATCGATAAGACTTTTGACAATTTCGGGATTGTCTCTGCTCTGCTCCAGAAAGAAAGCGGAGAGGTAATTAAGATCGACATCCCCGACGTTGAATGTCTGACCACCACACCGGCAGCAAGCAAAGTACTTCGATATCCGCTCTTTTGTCTGTGGTCGCGGCACGCTGATCGGATAGGAAAAAGTGTGGAAGGATGCTTTAGGGGCCAGCTTGGTCAGCGCTTCTCGATTCCGAATGATTTCACCTTCGAACACGTCCGGTGGAGTATCCCAGGCATGACTGTGGCTGAAGGTGTGGCAGCCCAGCTCATGCCCCTGTGCAAACAGCACCTCGAGATCTTCTGGCGAAAAGATGCGTCCGGTTGGCGCTTGGCGTCCCATCAGGCCAAGCGATGCGTAATAAGTTCCTGCCGCGCCGTAGGATTGCAGAATGGCGCCACCGGTCAGCAACGCTGATCGAGGGAAATCATCAAAAGTAAAGGAAATGATCGGGCCTTCCGGAACAATTGTAAATGGCCGCCGGGAAAATGCGCTCGCGGTAATACGCTGATACTGGCCCTGAGGCTTCTTCAGCGCTTGAGAAGTAGCCAAAGCCAGTTTATTCATTCTCTTGCCCATACGAAATAATCCCAGATCCCAGGATCTGGAAAAGGACCACCGGAATCTCAAAAGCTTCTGTTGCGCACTTTTGGCAAGCCGCCAGCCAAAAATGGATTTGATCCAGGCATACTTCCAGGACAAGCCCGGAGTGCCCAGTTGTCCTCCCAGATCTTTGGCAAGTTCGTCCGCTTGTTTGATGATGTCCAGCTTATCGGGATAGAAGTGGATTTGCGAACTGCGCAGATAATTCAGACATGCTTCCCGGACTCTTTCACTATCCTCCAGCGAGCGCAGATAGCCGATATGGAGCTGCATGGAAATCCAGTGGGCATCGAGTTTTCGCGAAGATCGCCCAATGTAGCTTAAGCTGCCAAACGCCACTCCCGGACCCCGGTAGTAAACCTTTGCTTCGCGCACGAATCGCACGCCTTCACTCGCCAATAGCACGCGGCAGAAATATTCGCCGTCATCATCGGAAAGAAGTCTGGCATCCCATGGCCCCGCAGCTTCGGTCAATTCGCGACTAACCAGCCACGAAGCGGTCTGCATGAAGAGGTTATCCCCCATTTTGCGCAGCAACCACTCCAAGGGAGAAAGATCGCACCACAACGCGGTCGGAATGAATTCCGCGCGATCATGCCGATAGATAAACCTTCCCCAAGCTGAAGAGAGAAGCAGTCGCTTGCTATGATCGGGGCGCAGCGAGCCCATCTGCAGGGCGATTTTGTCGGGAGCCAAAAGGTCGTCTGCATCTAGCCATTGAATGTAATCACCTTTGCTGAGCAGAAACGCCAGGTTGCGGGAACTGGCAGCGCCTTCGTTGTGCTTGGTGTAAACGCGGACACCTTCGGATTCGAATTGCTTGGCAATGGCCATAGTCTGGTCCGTGGACCCGTCGTCAACTACGATAATTTCTTTTCGTTGCCAGGTTTGCGCGACGGCTGAACGCAGCGTGTCGGCAATCGATTGCTCCGCGTTAAACGCGGGTATGAGAATGGATACCAAAGGTTCTTGATCTTCGGCAGAGACGACTCTGCGCAAGTCGGCGTTGGGGTCACCTTCGAGAGGGTGTCCTCCAATTGGAGATCTCGGCTTCAAAAGTCCTTGCATCATTCAGTTTCCCCAGCGCTCGACCAGACAGCAGACTTACTCTGCGGGCCGTGTTGTCTTGTCTTTCCTAGTTTGCGGCTCTCTTTTAAGAGCCTTTGCAATTTGAAGTTTTCCCAGTGTTGCGCCACTCGTCGGAGTACATAGCTGCTTCGTGTCCGCCAAGAGCCCTCGATGAAATGAATGCCGAGATCACCGAACCGGTTCCAGTTCTCAAGATCACACACATCGTCAGGGAACAGAACTGTAACTGCCTTGGCTAGTTCCGCATTCTCAGCCAGAGTTCGAGAGATCAAACCGGGACCAGTTGTGTTCAAAATCAGATATTCGGATGTGAGCAGAGGGGGATACCCGCGCATCATGGGCTTGACCCAGTTTGGATCCTTTTCGGCTTTCACGCAGTTTTCGATAACAGCCCGAAGAAAAGGATCTCCGGCCGCCGCCCCAAACGCGTAGTTTCCAATTTCCCAATCCATCTTATAGTGATTTCGCAGGTATTCACTCAGAGTAAGTCCCTCGAATGGAAAAACGCAGCCGGCATCTAGAAGGTCCGAGAGGCCGGAAGCTAACATCACGTCCAGATCGAAATAGAAACCGCCATACCGATAAACCGCGAGATAGCGGAAGAAATCGTATCGCTGAATGGGAAACTTAAAGGTATCGAAAACGGCGCGGTACTGCGGGAATTCATGGTCCATGAATTCTTGCACTCGCTCTTCATCAAAAAACAGGTATTCAAAATCCGGATTTAGCAGCCTTATGTTCGCCATCATGGCACGAAGATGGAGAGGCTGAAGTGCGCACCTGCCCGTCTGAATGATCCGCTTTGGAATTTGATATTGCATTTTTGTATTCGAATACACTGCCTCTGAGACGACGCCCATCCCTGCCTGCCGGCCTTAGCGATCTCGACCTTTCGCCGGCCTGACCTTACGCGAAAGTTTCTTTGCTCCGCGGGATAGCAATGTCAAACCGATCTTTGGGTAGCTCTGGCCCATATTTCTTATCTTCTGGACGTTTTCAAGCGCGGCTGCAAGCCTTAGTTCGCCGAGCCTTTCCGCCGCTCCTCCATAATACAGAGCAATCAGTTCTTCTTGGATCACCTGGCGTGCTTCGCGATCCACTAACTCCGGTCGCGCAAGCCACTTCTTGCGCACCAGCTCCAGCCAGGCATATGACTGGTCGTTCTTGCGGGCGAGTAAGCCGGTTAGGCGCGGAACGAGGGGAGTGCGGTCAATGCTCACGAGTGGTGCTGCTACAAAACAGAACTTGGTTCGAAAAGCGAGCTTGAAAATCAAATCCCGGTCTTCAGAAATACCCAGTGCGTCGTCAAACCCGCCGACCTCTTTGATTAGGGAACGCCGCACCAGCAAGCTCTGCACGTAGATCCCGAGGTCTCTCAGAATGTATCTGATGGGATTGCTGACCTCGCCGAACGCAGAATCCGTCTTTAAGCCAGCTTCTTCAAATGCGGAACTCTGCTCATTGGGGTCACCAAAGTAGTTGCAATTTGTAAAGCATGCGCCAAATTCGTTTCCCAAAGTTGCCAAGGCGTCAAACTGGCGCTCCATCTTCGTAGGTTGCCAAACATCATCGCTATCCAGAAAAGCAACCCATTCTCCCCGCGCCTCTTCGACTGCTCGCGTCCGAGCGGCAGAGACGCCCTTGTTCTCTTGCCGCACTATAGCGACATTGGATCCGTGCTGTTTGTATATGGCGTCCACAGTGCCATCGGTGGAACCGTCATCCACCACGATGATCTCATCCACCGGCAGCGTTTGCGCCAGCACGCTGTCAATCGCACGGAGTACATGCTGTTGACGGTTATAGGTTGGAATAAGGGCCGAGACTTTCAAGAATCATCACCTTCTCAACTAGACGGACAGTGGCCTGGAATTCAGTGTGTCCCGCATGCAATTTTTCAAGTAACGCTGTGACGAAGTCCCACACCAACGGTGTGGTCGAGATGAGTTTCGGACGAAAGCACGTCGTCGAGAAGATCAGCGTCAATTTCAGAGAGAGTTTGCGGAGCCGGAGCTTTCGGGATTCCCAGCACCGCCAGAAGAAAGAAAATCCAAAGCGGAAACATCATTCTGAATCCTGCTTCCGTGTAGTTGTAGATCACCTCAGAAACAAAAAAGGCCAGCCCAAGGCTTCCAGAGTGCGGATCATTGCGATACGTGGCAAGTACTCGCGGATAACTCACCACGATCAAGACTGCTATCAGCACTATCCCAATCCACCCCAGATTCAAATACAGTTCGAGATATCCGTTGTGAGCCTCTTGGAGCCCGAAGAAGGCACCGTCCTGAACGCTCCAGAATTTTTCCAGCCGCGGTCCTAGCCAGAAACTCTCATAGCCGGTACCGATAAGAGGGTTGCCAGCGAAAGGAAGAACTGCATCCCAAATGTCAGTCCTGCCTGTAAGTGTCGAGTTTCGACCAATATTTTGTACGAGATTCCCGCTGGAATCGAAAAACACAGCAAACAAGGAAAGGCCCACAATCGCGGCGGCCAGAAGATTTATCACCACAGTCCGGCGAGGTCCTGCCGGCCGATCCGCTAATAGCAGAAGCCCACTCCCCGTAACGAGGCACATAATCGAGGTCATCGAATTGCACATCCAAAGCAGGTACACCACCATCGAAAGCAGTGTGCCTTGAACGACCAGCAGCCGGGTTCGGTGCAGGACCTCGCGGTCCCGGTAGAGCGCCAGAAAGCGCCACAACGCGCCGAGACCAAAGATGAGACAAACGACGCCCAAAGTGTTCTTATTTGTGGTGACTCCACCATACACAGGAATTCCGCCCGCACTGAAACCCCTTCCGAGCGATGGATAATATTTGTTGAACAGGATCGAGAGGGGCAAGAGCACGGTAGCCAACCGTGTGAGCATTCGTTGAAGTCCGACATAAGGCTCAGGATCGGTCACTATAACCAGAACCATCACCAGATCGCCGATGCCCTTGTTCCAATGCTTGAATGCAACAAAGGGATAGTCCGACCACAAAATGCTGATGCCGCAGTATAGAAAGAAGATCAGGATTGGAAGCATCCGAGGGAAGAACGGAAACACTCTCGGGCCCCTATAGGCAAGCACAACCAATCCAGCTAACAGCAGCGACGAGAACAAGACGGCATCGATGGGACTGCCTTCGAGATAGATCTGGCCCCCTCCTCCGCCTCCTCCTGAACCCCCAATTCCAAGCGCGCCCAGCCACAACGAGAAAGGGCGCGAGCAGTTGATGAACAACCACGCCATAGGAATCCACAAGGCCTTCGAGGGCTGCGGCCCTTTCTCGCGCTGGAGCACAAAAAGCCCAACGATTCCAACGATGCACACAAATGCCATCAGTGGCGGCGGCATCTATCGGCTCCGGGTAACCAATGCTATTTTGTGACGGGCTGAAATCATCTCAGTCCACGAAAAGACGGTGCGTCAGCTCTAATGTCAGAACTTTATGAATTGCGTTGGTGTAATTGCGGTTGCCCTTCAGGTGGCCGCGCACAATAGTTTCCAAGCCGCGCCGTTCCAGGTATGGGCGCGAAAGGGTGCGAGAATCCAGGAGCATCTCCTGGACGTACTTCGCCAGTGCATCGCGGTACCAGATGCGAAAGTGATAGAACTTGTGGCGGCCGAGGAAGAGCCGTTCGAGGTGGAAAGGCGAAAGCGCATGATCGATTTGCGCCACCCACTGAGGCATCCCATGGTCGTACGCGTATTCAGCCTTAAAAGTGAATTCGAGCAGGCCGCGAGAGATTTCTCTCGACGGGCTGCCATGGTTTCCGGCAAGACCGCGATCGGTCCTGATCTGCAGCAGGCTCGGATTTCCTTCGGCGATTAATCGCAAACAGACATCGTTGCTCAGCGAGGCCGATTCTGGCGCCTGGAAAACAGTCTGGATGAAATCGTTATCCAGAAAAGGCGAGCGCAGGGAAAGCTGCGTTTGCTCCAAGGCGAGCAGACCGTAGTGATGCCACGGAGCTTGCCGGAAGACAGCAAAAGTGAGTGGATTGGTGTGCAGCATCGAGCCGTATGTGTCCCAGCAGGCTTGAACATGAGTGAGAAATTGAGGACTGAACAGCCCCTCGATAGGAGCGACAGGTTTGAACGCTCGCACGCGGCGAAGTACCTCGCCGCCGTAGTTACCCGTCATGCGCACGGGAGCGATCTTCCTGGCAATCTCGTTCACATAAAGATCAGGGGAGTGACCCAACTCGACACAGCCATCGGTCAGGTAAACAGTGCGTTCCGCGTAGCGCGAAAACTGCGTTAGAAAATCATTGCCGACCGGAATTACCTGGTGGGATTGGTTGCACGCTCCTGCCACCCGGCGCGCTAGTAGCACGTCCTGAGACTCTCGGAACGGGCCACCGAAGGAATAGCATGGAACCGATTGGGGAGAAGGTTTCTGCCACGCCAAAATCATCCGGCTGTCCAAACCGCCGGTCAGCGACATCGCGACAGGCTGGCTGCCGTTGAAATAACGATGCACGTTTGCCGAGAACACTTCGCGGAGCTTCTGGTAGTAGGCTTCGAGCTCTAACGGTGTCTGCTCTTCCCACTCTTTTTCCTCGAAGTAGGCACTTTTCTTTTCGAGTGCGCCGCGTCTGAAAATCCAAGCCGAACCCGGCGGCAGTAACTGGATACCTTGAAAGAGGCTTCGATTTTCGAGCACGCAGCCACAGGCAACAAATTCCCCCATGCTCTTCGGATCGGCTTTGCGTAATTCCGGGCGGACAGCGAGGATAGCCTTGGCTTCCGCTGCGAGATAGAAGGCTTCTTTCGACTCGTGGTAGTACACCCGATTCATGCCGTAGCGATCGTTGAAAAGCATCGCGGTCTGGCGCGCTGAATCGGCCAGCAATCCTTGAAATCGGCCATTCAGACCCTTTGGAAACTTTGCATCCTCTTCGTACAAGTGAACCAAATACGACGGCCCCTTCGCGCCGAGGTCATGCCCTTTCTCTTTGAGCCTGCGTGCCACAGCAGGGTCGGGAAACTCCTCACCGGAAAAAATCAGGTGAACAGCCCCCTGCTCATTACTAAGCGGCATGCCATCGCTGAAAGATCCCTGGCGCTCCACCCATCCAACATAGACGCCGAGGGATTCGTCGATCCAAACACCGGAACTGTAAAAGGGCTCGTGACACAACGTCTTCACCATCCGCTGTAACTGCGGCTCAGCCCACTCGCGCGGCATTTTCGTGATAAGTCCGACAATTCCTGGCATAAACCGATTACCTCAACGTGGAATGAGCCCGGGGGAAATTGGCAAGCCCACTGCGGCTCGACGGGAACATGGGGTGTTTGGAAAACTTGGAGCCGGCGGGAGGAATCGAACGCTCCGTCTGCCGAATACGATTCGGCCGCTCTGTCACTGAGCTACACCGGCTTGGGAACCATCTAAAATTGTATCATTTCAGCCGCGGATTAAGATCCGCCGAGCAAAGCGTCACCGTACCTCAATTTGGATGGCCCGTCTGCAGAGCTACCGTGCCGGCCGCCTGCAGTTGCGACTGCTTCGCGGCGAGTTGAATGAAAATGGAATCCATAATTTTAGCGGTCAGAAGGATTTCTCGATAGGGGATGGGCGCTGGAGTGTCTTCCACAATCGAACGATAAAAAGCTTCGATCAGGTACTTCATCCCCGATTTCATATGGAAGTCTCTCGCCAGAAACTTTCCGAGATTCACTTTCAGGTTTCCGAGATGCTGCCGCGCCATGATCACGGGAGGAGCAAACATTTGAAGATAGCTCTTGTATCCGTCGCCTCGCAGCTTGATGAGCGTCTCCGTGTCCTGATCGACGATCAGGCCGTTCTTGTTGCCATAAATGCGAAACTCGTGGATGTCGGGACGCATCTGTGAGGAGAATGTGAAATAGGCGGTCGTGCCTGCCTGCTCTGAGACGATGACTCTCAGTTCATCGATGATTTCGCTTTCGCCCATGCTCCTGAGCAGCGGACTTACAAAGCCGTGCGCTATCACTTCCGGCGAGTCGCTACTCAGGAACTCCGCGATTCTGGCGACGCCATGACTGATAATATTCTGCAACAGTTTTCCGGGCAGCCTGCGAACCCAATGATTTGGGTCGCCCAATAGCGCACCCGCATACCCTGACCGTCCGATCTTGTAGCAGAAATAACTGTCCATGTGCACTGGTCCGTCGCCCAGATAGCCGCTTTGCACCAGGCTGCGCATGCGTCGCGCGACGTGGCTGAACTGATCGTCATGTCCCGCGGTGATTTTGAGTCCTTTCTCCTCGGCCAGTTCAATCAGTTTCCGAGCTTCGTGCTCGTAAACTGTGAACGGCTTTTCTACATAGACGTGGCTGCCCCAGTCCAGGCAGAATTTCGCGATACCAAAGTGGCTTTCCGGCGGCGTGGTAATGTGGACCACGTCCGGCTTGGCTTCACTCAGAAGTTGCGTCAGGTCGGTAAAACATTTTTTGACAGGAAACCTCTCGTAGAGTTGCTGCGCCATGAGCGGCTCCCTGTCGCAGACCGCGACGATCTCACAGCCCTTGATTCGCTGAAGCGCCAGAGCATGCGCATCCGCGATCTTGCCGCAACCAACGATGGCAACCTTAAGCATCGCGACCTGCAGTCCGACACGCTTCAAAATATCGATTCAACCCATCTGCCATGCTCACTCTGGGCGCCCAGTTCAACCGTTCCTTCAGCTTCTCGTTACTATATGTCGTCTTTTTCCAAAAAGAGTGCCATCCACCGCGGTTGAACGCCGGCGGAAGCTGGCCCTGAGACCAAGTCGAATATCGTTCCCAAAGAGAACAAAGCGCGTAACTCACGGCGTGCGGAATGTAAATGGACTTGAATTTGCGCACATTCCGTTTGTACTGGCGCAAGAACTGCCTGCTCGAAGGCAGGTCGTCGTCCACGACATTGAACACTTCGCCGTCCACGCCGCTCCGCAATCCAGCCAGCGCGATGGCCTCCGCGCAATTATCGACGTATGTGAACGGAATTTTGTTTGAGCCGCCGAGATGCAGAAAGACTCCAAAGGTATTGGTGCCTATGCGGCCCGTGATGGCCTTTTTTCCGGGACCATAAACGACTCCGGGCCTGACAATAACGTACGGAATCCCGAACCGCTTCCCATATTCCGTGACAATTTCATCCTGCTTGAGCTTCGAAAAAAGATACGCATCTCTTCGCCCGGGATTCTCTGCCATCGGGCAGGTCTCATCCAATACCCTTCCTCGAGGCTTGTTGCGGTTGCTGTAGACCGCGAACGAACTGGCGCTGACAATTCGACGAAGTGACCCATGCCGCAGAGATGCTTCGAGAAGGTTCCGAGTTGTGACTACTGAGTTCATGAAAGCATCGGGAAAGGACTTCTCGCCCGTACCCGCAGCCAAATGAAAAATAACCGCCACGTCCTTTGTCGCCGCTGCGCAATCCTCACTCGACAATAGGTTCCCCTTCATCAACTCCACCCGCGCTCCATCACTGCGGATCCCGCCGAGCGACTGAATCTTGCTGCTAAAAGGCCTGACGAAACAGCGCAAATTGCGAAAGCCCAGGTCCAGCAAGTGCTGAACGAGCCGGGACCCAATGAATCCTGTGGCTCCCGTCACCAGGATGAGGTCGTCCTTCCCCACGATGTAACCGTCGTTTTCCGCGTGGCCCATGTCTCTCCGTCAATTCGTGACGTATGGCTCCCCTACCGGATTGATTCCCAAGAATGCCAAAAGTCTACCCAAGTGATTAAAAAGCCTTACTAGCGGACTCATGAACCTGCCGTGTCCTAAAACCAACGAGAAGGGCAACGCAATCGCCCACACAGGGATGGCAATCAACGATATCGCGATCTCGCGCACTCCGAACGTTGGATGGAGCCTGCTGGCTGAGCCTTGTAGTAGCGCTCTCCTTATCATGAATGAGCGATTCCAGCGTGCAGCTGGCACAACTTCGTACGCCATGGCCTCATGGCACCACACGAACACGTGTCCTTTTTCGATTTGCCTTCGGAAGAAGTCCTGATCTTCTCCCGTCCGAAACGCCGGGTTGAATCGCTGAGCGCTGTCGCTGAAAAGCACTCGCTTCAGCAGGACATTGCCGGTCCGACCCTTTCGCCAATCGATGACAAAGCCCGTCGGGTAACTGGGCCGGTCATAAAACTTGCCCTGGATGACCCACTTCGGTGGCTCGTTTTCAAAATATGGCTTCACAGGTCCCAAAACGCCATCAGCCCCGTACTTGTTGAGTGCCTCGAACAGGGTCAGCAACCAGCGTTTAATCGGGAATTCGTCATCGTCGATGAAAGCTATCAGATCACCTTCGGCGTTCTCTACTGCTTTGTTCCGTGCTAGCGGGATGTTCTGCTGAGACTCGGTACAATATTTGATGGGAATAGTTGACGAAGCAGCGAAATCCGCCACTACCGACTCCGCAGATCGCGATTGATCGTTGTCGACCACCACAATCGAGTAGCTGAATGCACCGCCGGTATCCTGGCTGCGAAGTTCCTCCAGCAAGTGTTTCAAAGGCTGCGGACGCTTGTAGGTGCAAATGCAAACGCTGATGTGGTGCGCTTCGTTGCTCATCGGTAACTATCCATCACTAGTTCACGCACACGGAGGCGGATCTTCCACGGTTTCTTTCGCGGCTACCCTGTTACCGCTGAAAAACTTCTTCAATCGCTGCATCTGTTCGTGCCTGTAGAACGCCACCAATTCTGGAGAGACTGGCCTTTCAACCCGACGGATCAACGCCCAGACATAGCCGCACACCAGCATTAATCCCCCGATGACGACCGGTTTCTTTGTCATCTGATAGCTGGCTCTACACAGTTCCCAAACAGGATGGTTCCCAATCACGTAGTCTTTGCGGCCATTCCGAAATCGGGCCATCACTAAGCTGTCCTGCGCCGTGCCCATCTGCCGGTGATGCAGACACACTTTGTCCGTGAATGTCCTGGTCTTCCAGCCCTTCATCCTGGCGGAAATCACCGCAATGTGATCGATACAACCGCCTTTCACTGGCACATACCCACCGATCTGCTCGAAACATTCGCGTCGGAACAACTGGCAGGCGCCTGAAACGTGTTCGATACTGACGAACCGATAATCGTACGTGGGATTTGTGCCTTCCTTGAACGGCGTTCCCACAAGGCCTAGCGTACGATCTTCCGCAAGTTTGCGAAGCAAGTAGGAAAAGTACTCCGAATCAAATGAAACATCGGCATCGAGGCTGCCAATCACATCGTAATCGAGACCCTGCAACCGGGCGTAGCCAGCATTGAAGGCCTGGACCTTTCCGGCGAAGTGTCGTTCGCGGCGCTCTGGCGTTCGGACCAACTCAATCCAGGGATGATCGGCAGCATACTTCCGAACGATGTCGTCGGTGCCGTCGGTCGAGCCATCGCTCGCGATAATCCACTTGATTGGCCGGACGCTCTGCTTCACCACAGACTGTATCGTCAGTTCGATGGATTCGGCTTCGTTGCGCGCCGGAGTAACAAGGACGTAGCTCGGAAGCGTCAGCATGTTTTTATGCCGGTCGTTCCCTCTTGCATGAACGTCGGATTATGAAGGATCAGCTTCTTCAAAAACTGCACGCAGTGCAGCCAATCGTATCCACCTTCCAGCTTGGCGCGGAGCAAGGAGGTGTCGTCCCAAGTATTCACGGGAAGCTGTGGCAAAAAGAACCTTTTACTGTCGCGGCTAGCCCTGCCGAGGATTGTGGAGACGCCGTAGTCGAAGCCGACGTTCTGTAGGATATCTTCCAGGAACCGGACAAAATTCCTGTCTTCCTCTGGAAAAGCAAACGGGTAGGAGAAGGAATCGACAGACGCCCCGAGATTTTGCTCGATGATTTCTTTTGAGCGGCCCAATTCATATTCAATCTGATCGGGTTTCATCGAGCGCAAATCGGGATGGGTCACCGTGTGTGAACCAAACTGAATGCCGGCTTGTTGCAGTTGTCGAACTTCTCGCCATGTCAGGTAGTCGGCCCCTGCCACGCGAAGAGGAGTCTGTCGAATCCGACTCGTCACCAGAAACAAAGTTGCAGTAAAACCGCATTGCGTCAGCACATCCATTGCGTCGGTATAGAAATCCCGATACCCGTTGCCGAACGTCAGAACCACAACTTTCGAGAGGTCGTCCCCAGCATTCAAACCAGCCCAAGCCTCCGCGAGGCTAATCGTGCGGTAACCGGCATTTCGCAGGCAACGCATCTGTTCCGAAAAAACTGATGGCAGCGTGTTGATGTGGTAGTAAGGGTGAGACATCCCGAAAAGATTGTGGGAAATGCTGTGGTACATAAGGATCGGCACACGAGCCCCGGGCTTGGGTCCAAACAAGCGGACCAAAGGTGAAGTCAGGTACAGCGTAGCAAGCCTGTCTAGACGAGGCATTGTGTTTTGATTTGTCAGCACAAACTGAGAGGATGCAGGCGAATGCAATTGCGGACAAGAAAAAGAGCGTGAGCTTTCAACCAGACTATCGATGCGAAGTGCTCATCTTTGCGCCGACAAAATCCTTCACGCTGGCAACAACCACATCTTGTTGCTCGGGCGTTAGTTGCGGAAACATCGGCAAGGAGACGATTTCAGCCGCGATGCGTTCAGTCACGGGGAAATCGCCCCTCTTGTGGGGAAACTTCTCGTACGCCTTTTGCATGTGCAGTGGAATGGGATAATGGATGCCAGTTCCGATTCCCGCCTCTGCCAGATGAGCCTGAAGCGCTTCGCGGTCCCGCACCCGGACAACATAGAGATGATAGACGCCCTTTGTCCAAGCCGCCTCCTCAGGAAGCACAAGCGAGTCCTTGGCGTCCGCCAGAAGCTTGTGGTAGCGGTGTGCAAGCATACGGCGCGATTCATTCCATTTCGCCAGATGCCGCAGTTTTACAGAAAGCCATCCCGCCTGAATTGAGTCTAAACGTCCGTTGTAGCCTTCGATGTCGTGGTAATACTTCTTTGCTTGGCCGTGGTCGCGAATCATTTTCATGTGCGCCGCCATAGCTGCATCGTTTGTCGTTATCGCCCCACCTTCTCCGCAAGCGCCAAGATTCTTGCCTGGATAGAAGCTGAACGCGGCGGCCTTTCCGATAGAGCCGGCACGTTTCCACCCGTTCGCCTTTTTGGAGAAATATTCCGCGCCATGCGCCTGGCACGCGTCTTCAATCACGAATAGATTGTATTTCTCCGCCAATTCCTGGATCGGATCCATATCAGCGGTTTGCCCGTACAAATGCACGGGAACAATCCCCGCAACGCGTCGCTTCGAGCTGCGTTCAATCAGTTTTCCTCTGGCACTGTCAAAATCACACCGCGTCTCCAAATATTCGCGAAGTTTCGCCGGGTCCATCGTATAGGTCTGCTCGTGAATGTCGACGAATGCAATCTGTGCACCGGCTTGCGAGATCGCTTCGGTCGTGGCAATAAACGTATGCGGAATCGTGATGATGATTTCGCCCGGTTCAACGCCCGCAGCCATCAAGGCAAACCGCAGAGCGTCGGTGCCACTATTTACCGCGACACAATATTTCGTGTCACAAAAGGCCGCGAACTCACGCTCAAAGTCCTCCACCATCGGCCCGCCGATAAACCCGGCCGTCGCAAAAGCCTGCTTGACGACGGCCAGAAGCTCGGCTTCCAGCTCTTGATGTGGTGTCACCAAATCAAGAAACGGAATTTTTGTCACGTTAGCCATCTGTGCTTTTCTCCTCGTTCGCAATTCTCGTCAATTTCTGCCGTATGTCCCAGTAAGCTACACCGGCTTGGAAACGGATCGGAGGTTGTACCACTTCGCTCGCGCGCCCGTCGCCAGCGCAAGAACATTCCCGGGAAGAATCCCCACCAGCCCGCGGTAAAGCTTAAGGCGCGTGCAAAAAGCTCCCCAGGGAGTCAACGGAACATAAAATCTCGGCACAAGGATCTCTTCGAATCCATTTCGAGTCTTGAACTCTCGCAACGGATTGTCTCGTTTGTTCCCGTAGTTGAATTTGCCGTAGGTCAAATGCGTTATACCTTTCTGCTCACAAATCTCGATTCCTTTGGTAAGCAACGCATTCGATGGGCGCTTGTCAAAATGGCTCGCCTTACAGGTCAAATTCAAAAGCGCGGCCACCTGCCCTCGATAAACGATCTTGAGGTACCCAATCATTTCCTCGCCTACGTGCGCGCAAATGAAATCGCTTCGACCCTGAAATGATTCCTGGTCCTTCCTCACTTGCTCCAGGGTTTTGCCGTAATGATCGTTGGGCCTGCCCTGCTTCATCGGAGAGTCGTTATTAATGCCAACGATTCCTCGAATTAAGTCATCATTGAATTCGCGGACCGAAATCGTCACGCCACGTTTTTGCGACCGGCGCACGTTTTTGCGGCTTTCTTGCGGCAGATTCTCCCACCATTCTTTGAAACTGGATGTCTTTACAGCGGCGATGCTGTCCAGGTCGAAAGGGTAGTTGTGTCGAGGCGTGGTATCCGGCAACTTCTGCGAAAAGGTGAAAATATCCGCTCGGAGTCCGTGTGACATCTGCTCTCTTAACGTCTCGATGCACGCTTCCGGATTTCCAAGTTCGGTCTCCAGCAATTCTTCGTCGTGGACGACGGCCAGTTTGATCCGTTTTCCCCTGACAACGATCATCTTCCCGTCGAATTCCATTGCGGGAACCCGGATCCACTTTCCCCTGACGCTGATCTCGATGCTGTTTTCCGCCATCTGTTTCCTGTTGCTCGAAAAATTGTTTCTTTGCGATCTATGCTAATTGCGTGTCGCTACTTTTTTGCGTCGTTCACAAACCTCAGAAACTTTGCGGGATTGCCCGCCACAATCGCATTCGCAGGCACATCCTTGGTCACCACGCTGCCGGCCCCTACGATCGCATTTTCGCCGACGGTGATGTTGCTTAAGATCGTCGATCCAGAACCGATCGACGCCCCTCGGCAGATTCTTGTTTTTTCGACTTTCCAGTCCGCTTCCGTCTGCAAACCGCCGCCAGCGACGGTTGCGCGTGGATAAGTGTCATTGATGAACGTCACACTGTGGCCGATAAAAACATCATCCTCAATATCAACGCCTTCGCAGATGAACGAGTGGCTGGAAATCTTGCAGCAACGGCCCACACGCGCATTTTTCTGAATTTCCACAAACGCGCCAATTTTTGTTTCGTCTCCAATCTCGCACCCATACAAATTGATAAACTTGGAAAGCTTTACGTCCTTACCCAATTTCACGCTCGGCGCAATGCACACGTACTCATTCACAGCGACACCGCCTGCCCCCTGCTGCGGATCGAATGGTCTGCGGCTTCCAGAATCCGCACCACGCGAAGGCCCGCTTCTCCGTCATTGAAGGGCTTGCAATTCTCCTCGATGCACTTCACAAAGTAAGCCGTCTCAGCGCGCAGCGCTTCTACCTGCTCCAGCTGCGGCGCCCACATATCACCTGAACGATAGCTAACGAGCAATTGATGCAAATTGCCGGGATTCGTAGACATGCTGACGCCCTTGTCGTATATCCTGATTTTCTCGTCGGCCTCAAGATCGTTCCATACCAGCATCTTTTTCTCGCCACCAATCAATGTCGTTCGCACCTTTACCGGTGAAAGCCAGTTCACGTTTACGTGGGCAATAATGCGCTTTGGGAAGTACACGGTAATGAATGCTACGTCCTCTACGCCGTTCAGGTGCGTTTCCCCCGTCGCCACCACAGCTTCCGGCTTCTCGGAAATTACATAGTCCATAATCGAAAGATCGTGCGGCGCAAGGTCCCAGATCACGTTCACATCGTGCTGAAACAGGCCGAGATTCACGCGCAACGCGTCGTAATAATACAACTCGCCCAGTTCTTTCCTGTCCACCAGTTCCTTGATCTTCCGTACTGCTCCGGTGAACAAGAACGTGTGATCGACCATGATCTTCAGGTTCTTGCGCTCTGCCAGCTCTACCAGTTCCTCGCCCAGCGCAACGCTGTCGGTGAACGGTTTCTCAACGAACACGTGCTTGCCGTTCTCTAACGCGCGCTTCGCCAGCTCATAATGCGTCCAGACCGGAGTTACCACCGCAACAACGTCGACTTTCGGCGAGGTCAGGATTTCGTTTTCGTCGGTGGTAAATCCAACCGACGGAAACATTTTCTTCAACCGCCCTTCCGCCTGCGGATTGCGATCGGCCACCAGCACGACTTCACAATTGTCCTGCGAGTGGAAATTTCGAACGATATTAGGACCCCAGTAGCCATAGCCGATCACACCGATACGCATCTTGTGTCTCCTTAAAACCTAAGCGAGCAACTTGGCGGTTGGGGACGGGGACCAACTGGGATGAAAAAAGAAGAAGTGTTTATTATCAACCTTCCACGAGAGCCAAGCTCTGGGCATCGTCTCGAGGAAGGTCGCAGTACAAAGCTGTCTCTGGATTAGTGGGCGCCTTCACCATTAATAACTGCGGCGGGTGTCTGCGCCAAGATCTTAAGATCCAACCAGATCGACCAGGCTCGCGCGTACTTCAGATCAAGACGAACCATATCGTCAAAACGTGTGCGGCTGCGACCGGTTACTTGCCACAATCCAGTGATACCTGGCTTGATTTCCAAGACACGTCGACGGTGCCAAGCTTCATAAGCACGAAATTCATATGCGATTGCAGGGCGTGGGCCAACCAAGGACATCTCACCGCTCAGAACATTCCAGAACTGAGGAAGTTCGTCCAAGCTGGTCTTACGGATGAACCTGCCGATCGATGTGACTCGCGGATCCTTCTGAATCTTGAAGACTGGCCTCGCTGCTTGGGTGGAATTGCCGTCAACCTGTCCGGCAATGAACTGTTCGACGAATTGCTGATGGATCTTTGGATCAGAGTCGGTGCGCATGGAGCGAAACTTCAGAACCGTGAATGGCTTGCCGTACTGCCCCAGGCGCTCCTGCTTAAACAACACCGGCCCCTTCGACGAAGCCTTAATCGCCAAACCGATCGCTACGTACACTGGGGAAAGAAAGACCAGAGCTGCCCCACTGCCCACGATGTCGATGAACCTCTTGATCGCCAGCGGAACCTTCTTCGTGTTTTCTCTTCTTCTGAAATTCAGGGTACAGCGCGATGTTCGCGGAGTGGTCGGTGTCTCCGTGTTCGTATTCCTCCGGGAAGAAATGGAAGGAAACGGAGATGGACGAGCTTCTTTCCGCCCCGAGAGCGGACTCAAAAATAGTTCGAAGCTTGCTGAGGAATCTTTCTTGCACCACCTGGTTGGTGGCTTTCCCCAGCTCCGTTCCAATGACGCCCAGCAGGTTATTTTCCAGGTACCAGCCGATGATGTCAGTCTCTCGAGTAGCTTCGGACAGAGCATTCGTCAATGCCAGCATGGTGCGATCTTTATGCACCACCGAAAGCGTCTTCTTCACGTCGATCAGAATCAAAACGAATCGCTTATCGGCCCGCTCGGCGCGACGGCGTTCCAGGTACAGCATGGATACAAATGCGTCTTCATTCAGCAACAGGCGGGCAGGACTATTACCCATGTCCGGAACGGACAGATGCGCCCGAACCTGCAATTTGGCTTTTCTCTGCGCCCGTTGTTCGATTTCCATTGGACTCATTTTCTTGCTCCGCTTTATTTGATTTGATCTAACTGCCCAGTGACACTCGAATCGGGCGCAGTATTCGTTGTGTCACGCTCGTACGTACAACAGCCTCCACTGGTGTCAACCAATTACTATCTACTTCCATCGCAACCGATCTTTGGAGTAGCGTTACCGACAGCACAACACGATGGTTGCCTTTTAAGTTAACCAGAATGCCTTCCAAGCCTGTCAACGTCCCGTAATCCACGCGCACACGTTGGCCTACTTCCAGGTACGGCCAAGGTTCCTTCGACACACCGGAGGAAACGACAAGCTGCAGCGCATGGATTTCTTCGTCAGAAACCGGAATCGCCGTACGTCCGCTGCCAACAATCTGAAGAACTCCAGGTGTGGTGACCAGCGGTCTGCGATCGTGAATATTAAACCGGCAGAACAGATATCCAGGAAAGAGGGGCTGCTCTAGTTCCTTCAGCCGATCTGACCACTTTCGAATGCTTCGATACGTCGGCAGCAGGCACTCGTAACCTTGCCCGGCGATCTGAGATGCGATGTAATTTTCTTTGCGGGAGCGTACCTGTAAGGCATACCAAGAGATACTCGGCGAGGAAGCGCTTGCCTTGGTTTCCATTAGAGTTTCCAAATCAGTTTCCCACCCGATCAAACTCAAATTCTCGGCAGGCTATCGCCGTTACAGTCCCAATGGGCCCGACCGCAGTTATATGGCAATTGCCCTGCCAGTTGGTATCGGGGAAACCACGTAGACACGGATTGCCAATAGTTTCCATGTATTTGATTATAAGCATGTTAGCCCTGCAATGCATTCGCCCGATTAGGCCGATTTTTGGCTTTCGCAGCGCGGAGAGAAAACGGATGCCCTATTGTTGCAATCCGGTTCCATGCCCCGGGCGGCGGTTAGGCGGAGTATAAATCTCACAAACCAAACATCTTAATGGCGGCGGAGAAGAAACTCTACCCATCCGCGCGCCGGATTGCAACTCCCAATTCGTCGAGGCATCTACCCTTCGCAGGTATGTATATAACGGTTCGGTAAACACATCGCCCGCAGCTTTTTGAATATTGTCATGCCAATATGCCACGTGTTTTGAGACAATCCGAAGGCGCCCCGCAACGCAACTGCGGAAATCTGCTATAGCGCACATTCCGGCACGAGGAAATGCTTTGGGTATGACCGATTCACGACGATAGAAGAAAATGGCTGCTATATCTCGGTTGGGTTGTGCTTTGTGTGCTGGTTTTCTGGAAGCCGGTGTTCGCTCTGTTCCACCTGGCCGAGCAGGATGAGACCGCTTCGCACATCATTCTGGTTCCATTCATCGCCGCATGGCTGATCTACACGGACCGAAAACAGTTGCAGGTGCGAGATTCGCTGGAATTCCGCGGCGGACTGCTATTTGCAGTTCCGGCACTTTTGTTAACTCTTTTGACATTGCAGTGCGCGTCCTGCACGCCCAAAGAAACGCTGTCAGGTTCGATTCTCGCCCTGATCCTTCTGCTGGTCGCCGGGTTCATCGCCATTCTCGGCAAAAATGCGGCAAAATCCTCGTGGTTTGCTTTTGCCATTCTGCTTTTCGCGGTGCCCCTTCCGGAAAGCCTGCTGAATAAAACGATTTACTGGCTGCAATCCGGGTCGGCTGCGGTTGCTGAATTGTTGTTCAATCTCAGTGGAGTTCCGGTTCTGCGACAGGGATTCTACTTTTACTTACCGCAAGTAAGCATCGAAGTGGCTCAGGAATGTAGCGGAATCCGTTCCAGCATCGCACTTCTGATTCTGGCGCTACTCGTCGCACACTTCGCCTTTCGTCCGTTTTGGAAGAAGGCGGTTTTTGTGCTCGCCGGTCTGGCAATGATGCTGATCAAGAACGGCGTGCGCATTGCTACACTGACTCTGCTCGCCAACTACGTCAATCGAAGTTTCCTGTACGGCAAGCTGCACCACCAGGGAGGCGTTGTCTTCTTTGTAATTGGCTTGGCGCTGTTATTGCCGGTGTATTGGTTGCTGCGGCGCGGAGAAACGTCAGTCGAACCGGCTGAGCACGCGACGGTCAGCCCCTAGAAAGCAGCGCTCGGACCCGAATGAAAAACAAGACTATCTGTGCTGCGCTCTGGCACTGCTTGCGGAGTCGTAGCCGTAGTAGTAGTCGCCATAGGCGTCGCCTTTTTCAACGCGATTGAGCACGACACCGAGCAGATTCTTTTCGCGGAACTCCGAAGAAGCCTTCGCCGCGACTTCGAAGTCAGTGGAACCCGCACGCACCACGAAGATCACCCCATCACACATATCCGCCAGAATACTCGAATCGTGCACCGCCATTGCCGGTGGTGAATCCAGAATCACCCAATCGAAGACTTGGGACATCCGTTCAAGAAGCTGTCTCATCCGGTCGCTGTGCAGTAGTTCGCTGGGGTTCGTGACCTCCTGCCCGCCTGGAATCAAACATAGATTCCCGCTGGGTCCTACCTGCGTAACTTGAAACTCGTCTGCGTCTCCGCGGAGGTAGTCGGTCAAACCCGGCCGGTCTGGCGCGCCCAACAGCATGTGCAGCCGAGATGCCCGCAAATCCGCATCGATCAACAAAACCCGGCGGTCTGTCTGTCGCACGAAAGATTGCGCGAGATTCGCAGTGACGAACGTTTTCCCCTCTCCCGGCAAGCCACTGGTGATCACAATTTTCTTTAACGGATGTGCCGAAGCAATCTGATAGAGCCGTGAACGCAGGGTGCGGAATTTCTCGGTGCCGATGGCGTTGGTGGTATGCACGGAGAGCACACTCGCCGCGGCTCCCGTTTTCCATTCGGGACGCGAGCAGCGCTTGGCAAACTCCTCGAATCGCAAGTATCGCGTGTCGGTCGCTGGCGGCAAGCCTGTTTGGGCTTCCGGGCGGTGACCATCGACTGGCGGAGTTACCACCGGAGTCGAGAGATCGAGGAAATCGGAGACCGGCCGTGCGGATGCTTGGTCATTCCGTTCCTGGGCGGCCTTCTTAAGTGCTTCGTGAATCCGGCTCATCTTATTTTGTTACCAATCCCTTTCGTCGGCCTAATTATGCCTTCAAGATGACTGGCTCATCTTGAACTCTTACGGAATCACTGGGCCCTGCGCTCTGTCCATGTGAGCTGGGATCAAAACAGGGCACCGTAGTCAAAACCGGCAACTTTAAGCAAGTTTCCACGTCTCGCTCGGTATACATGGCCTTATCCATCATCGCGAGCAGATAAAGAACTCCAAATCCCAAGGCTAGTCCAACGCCCATACCTCCGCCGATCAGAGCTAGCCGATTAGGAGAGGAAGGAGTAGTGGGCAAACTGGGAGGATCTAAGATGCGAAATGTTTCGCTCTCTTGCTGGTGCTCAAGGCTAGTCGCCATCGTTGAACTGTCGCGCTTTTTCAGGAGCTCATTGTAGAGTTCCAATGCCGTTTGGTAATTTCTGGTGATTTCCTTGAACTGTTGTTCGACCATGGGGCTGGCTTGCACCCGACCCTGTATCAGGCGAATTTGTTCCTGAATCTGCCCCTGTCTCTTTGCAAGTTCGGCAATGCCCAGATCGTCTTGCCTGATCTTGGCACGAAGCTGTTGCATCTGCGGTGGTTCGTGAGCCGGTGCTTGCGCAACCGTTGAAGCCTTGGGGGCAGGTTCCTGTGCTTGCTTCTTCTTAAGCTCTTCGATTTGAGATTTCACTTTGAGCACGTCTGGGTGCTCAGGTGTGTAGCGCGCCAGCAAATCAGAAAGCTGTGCCTGAAGCTGGGTGAGCTGTTGTTCCTGAGTTTCGGGATTCTGATTCCCGCTCATCGTCTGTTTCCAATTCGTTTCTTGCTGGCTCAGCATGGCCTCATTGAACGCTTTGTCCTGTTGTGCACGGCTAAGCGCTTGGATCACGGCCTCCAATTGTGTGTTCATGCCGGTCAGGATGCTCAAATTGGTTTGCTCTTCCTCAGGAAGTGAGCCGAGATATTGCCTCTTGAACTGCGCCAACTGGGCGTCTTGCTCGTCGAGTTTCGCCTTGGCTTGATCCAACTGCTGGCTCAAAAATTGAGTCGTGTCGACGGCCTGCTGTTCTCTTCTTTTGGAGTTCTGCTCGATGAACATCGACGTGATGTCCGTGCAGATTTGCTGAGCCACTTGTGGATTGGCGAACGTCACGCTGATCTGAAATCCGGGTGGCTGTTTGTTCACGGAGCCTGGCATGGGTTGCATCAACTCAACTTCAACCGCCTTGCGCAGCGTATCCTCAAGCTCTTCCATGTGCGCTTTCTTGCGCTGCTCTGGATAGAGATTGAGCTTTTCGATGATCGGTTGTAGCCGCGACCGGCTGAGCACTTGCTCTTTCATCGATGCCAGCCGATGATTCAGGTCGTCGTTGACAACGGGCTTCACATATTCGACTGGCACAGTCGGCTGTTCCACCAGAACCATCGTTGTTGAAGTGTATTTCTTGGGAAGCACCAACACCGCGACAATTCCAGCTAATCCCAGCAGCACCGTGGTCATCAACGGAATCCACCAGTGCCTGCGGAGGCTCCGCTTCACGTCTGACAGGGCAATTTCGCCATTTCTTACCATGTTTCCTTCGCCTCAACTCTAGGGATAGTTCCCTATCCTAAACTATTTCACATCCCCAATTCGCATGAATCCCACGGAATAGAGAAGCACGGACGATACCACCACCCGCACCACCACCAAATTCGAGGCCCCCACTAATGTACTGTATTTCAATTACTTGCGGAATCCAGTGTACACGGTAGGCAGGGTCATCACCCGGTTTACCGCGTGAATCCAACGGCGGGAGGGAACTAAACTATCCACATTGTCCCTCAATTTGCCCTCCGCCTAAGCCGGCTAGACGCTGGCACCGCGGCTACTATCTATGTACATCGTCTGATCTCATTCATTCTGCGAGTGTTGAGATGCGATAAGATATCCGTTCATGCAGGTCCCCCCCGAGGGATAAAATGGCAGTGCAAAAACGAAGAAGGATGCTCCCGTGACTATACGACCGATTCGCGCTGCGAACTCAATCGCTTATCTCTCTTTCCTGCGAAAAACGTCCACGATCCTTCTTTTTCTCGTCTCCGTTCTCGCCGTTGGTTGCCATCGTGATCCCAACGTTCAGAAACAAAAATTCCTGCAACAGGGTAATCAAGCCTTTGACAAGGGGGACTATTCCGCGGCTTCGATTTATTTTAGTCGCGCCATTCAGGTCGACCCGCGATTTGTCGAAGCACATTTTCGTTTGGCTCAGACATACTCAAAAATGGGCAGCTGGCCATCGGCCTATCAGGAATTGCGGCGCACCGTGGAGTTACAACCCGACAATTGGCCGGCTCAACTGGAGCTGGGGCAAATTGAGCTCGCTGGTGGCCGACGACAGGACGCCAAAGACCGCGCGCTGACCATCCTCAAAAGTGTTCCCACAAACTCGGACGCGCAGATTCTTCTCTCAAACGCGGATCTTGGCCTGGGAAATCCCGCTGAAGCCCTTCGCGAAGCGGCCGATGCGGTCTCGATGGCTCCAGAACGGCCTGTGGTGTACCTCAACCTGGGTCAAATTCAATTTCGCACCGGCAAGGCTGTCGACGCGGAGAACAGCGTCAAAAAGGCGCAATCTCTTGATCCCAAGGCGGTCCTTCCGTACATGACACTGGGAGCGTTCTACCAGCAGCAGAAACGCTGGCAGGATGCCGAAAAGCAATACCAGACTGCCATTCAGGTTGCTCCGAAAGATTTACTCGCGCGAGCCGCGCTCGCCAACATGTATCTCGCCCAAGGCCAACCCGCTCAAGCGGAACAGACGCTCGTCGACGCCAAAGAGCAGTTGAGCTCCGACCCAAAGGCTTACCGCATGCTGGGCGATTTCTATTTGAGCCATGGCAATATGCCCAAAGCGCTTTCGGAATTCGCAGCTCTTTCCGCGAAATATCCCGACGATCTGGCGGTCCGAAAAACGTATGTGCAATTGCTGCTTTTGAACAAGCGGTTCGACGAAGCCGCGCAGCTTAATGAAGAGATTCTGAAGAAGTCGCCGCAGGATACAGAAGCGCTGGTCATGAAAGGGCAATTGCTACTCCAGCAGAAAAAACAGGACGAAGCGATCACCACTCTGCAGGCGGCTCTGAAAGCCTCTCCAGACAATGCGTTCGCGCACTATCAGCTGGGACTGGCCTATAAGGCGAAAGGCAATAACGAGCAGGCGGACAGCGAGTGGCGCCAAGCAGTTAAGTTGCGTCCTGCTCTGGCCGAGGCATGGGTAGCATTGGGTTCGAGCGCCACTTCCAAAGGTGATTGGAAGACCCTGGAAGATGTGAGCGATCAGCTGAAAAAGTACGCACCGAATTCCGCTGAAGCTTACCTGGATCACGCAACCGCTCGAATTAATCAGGGAGACTCTCTCGGCGCTGAGGCCGACCTCATCCACCTGCAGCAAATGGCTCCGCAGAGCGCGTTACCGTACTCGAAGCTGGGCGAATTGCGTCTGGCTCAAAAACGCATTCCCGACGCCGAAAAACTCTTTCGTCAGGCGCTTAGCCACGACCCAGGTTCCGTCGAAGCGCTGCGCGGGT
>CAWHQX010000028.1:0-66223 GCA_963831545.1 uncultured Acidobacteriota bacterium | reverse complement strand
CCTGGCTCACTATACGTTCTCGCACGCCAACGCGTTTAATGACAACTACTACTCGGACAATCCGAGGATCGCGTACGGACCAAATCAATTTAACCGCAATCAGGTCTTCGTCGCGAACGTGGTTTACGCACTACCATTCGGCCGCGGACAAAAGTGGGCATCGAACATCAGCAAACCACTTGATTACGTAATCGGCGGATGGCAAATTTCGAACACATTGAACATCAGCAGCGGCCTGCCTTGGACCCCGACAATTCAGGAATGCGGCGCTGTCGCCGATGCAGGACCATGCCGGCCGGACATCGTTAAGGGGCAAGGTTTCAACGTTGGACCGAGAAGGGTCAACGGGCAATGGTACGACTTCGTGCCCGTTGCCCCTCTCAGCTACGGCACATTCGGTCCGACTGATGTGGGTCTCGATACGTGCACCTTGGCGCGACCAACCTCCGGCCCATTTGCATTGCCTGCTTGCGGGGCAATCGGAAACTCCGGATTCGACAGGTATACAGGACCGGGCTTCTTTGGCGACGATATGTCAATACAGAAATCTTTCAAAATCACCGAGCGCGTACAAGCTCAATTCCGGTTTGACGCGTACAACGTCTTCAACCATCCAGTACTCGGATTCAACTCCAGCCAGGGTAACCTGTGCGTGGATTGCGCAGGCGCCGGTTCCAGCGCTGGAAAGATTACGGATATCGAAGCGGACGCTTCACCTGGATCGCCGAACGGCATGCGTCAATTGCAGTTCGGCATAAGGGTAATCTTTTAGTCACCCTAACACCCCAAACTTGGAGGGGGAGTCCGAAAGGGCTCCCCTTTCTTGATTTTAGGGCCTTCAAGAGGGCTTCGTTGAAAGATTTTGCATGAGCTGTAGACGTAAAACGAACCGAGCAAAGCGGTATCTCGAAGGTTGACCGTGTCGACTTCACCATCGCTACCTAGCTCCGCTGCGGCAAGCTTTACAATGGTGGGCTTGGGAGAACTTCTCTGGGATATGTTCCCGCAAGGGCCGCAATTGGGTGGCGCGCCTGCAAATTTTGCCTACATTTCAAGCTTACTTGGGGATCACGGGATTGTCGCAAGTCGCCTAGGCAGCGACGCCCTTGGGGAAGAAGCACGCCGACGATTCCAGCATTTACGTCTGCCGACCGATTTTTTGCAGACAGACGACAAGCATCCCACAGGGAGTGTGCGCGTGAGTCTTGATTCTGGAGGCCAACCGAAATATGAAATAGCGGGCCCTGTGGCGTGGGATTTTTTTGAAATGACACCTGCGTGGAGAGGGCTGGCGTTGCAGGCCTCTGCAATCTCTTACGGCACGCTGGCGCAACGTTCCGCGGTCTCTCGGGACACAATTCTGAAATTTATCGATGAAGCGCCCGCGCATACTGTTCGGGTGTTTGATGTGAATCTGCGGCAGTCTTTTTATAACGCGGAGACTTTATTGCAGTCGGCGCAGCGTGCCACGGTGATCAAACTGAACGATGAAGAGTTTCCAACGATTCTAAAGCTATTATCGGCTCCGGAGACGATTTCGGCGACCGGGGATGCTCGATCAGCAATGGCATGGATGCTCGAGAGAACCAAGGCTAAACTGATCTGCGTGACCTGTGGGGGGAGCGGAAGCTTACTGGCGTGCCCGACTGAGTACCATCGGCACCCGGGATTGCGCGTTACGATCAGGGACACGGTTGGTGCGGGGGATGCGTTTGCAGCGGCGTTGGTGCACCATTTTCTCCGTGGAGCGTCACTGGCGGCGATGAATGAAGCGGCGAACACAATGGGTGCGTGGGTAGCGAGTTGTTCTGGCGCAATGCCGGAGCCGAATATCGCTGTACTTGAAAAAGTTCGCAATGCAGCAGGCTGAAGAGTCAGCAAGGTTTTCCAATAACAATTTGCTGCGGAGTGTCGTGGCGTGCGGCGTAGTGTGCTTGCTGCTGGGATTTGCGCCGCTGGTTCCCGAGGCACAGGACTCGCCAAAAGCTCATCAGTCGGCAGGAACGCGAAGGATGGCAGTGTTGTTGCGCAAGATCTATGCGGAGCAGGATTGGAAGACCGACCCGAATAAGGACGGGGTGCGCGCGCAATATTACAGACAGATGCTGCAGGAAAAACCTGATTTGGAGCATGAACTAAAAATTAGGCGAGCGCTGGCGGAATGCGAACTGCGTGCGGGAGATTCGGCGGACGCGATCGAGCAATTGGAGACGGTTCGAAGGATCGAGCAAGAAAACGGGATTGTTCCCGCGCCGGAAGTTGAAAAAGACATCCGGGATTCGCTAGGACTCGCCTATTTGCGGCTGGGCGAGCAGCAAAATTGCATTGCGAATCATGGGCAGGATTCTTGCTTGTTACCGTTGAAGGGTGGAGGAGTGCACACCCGGCTGCGCGGAGCAACAGGCGCAGTTCGTGAATTCTCCGCAGCGCTCAAAGCGAATCCGAAAGACCTGAAGTCGCAATGGTTGCTGAATATTGCCTACATGCAGCTGGGGCAATATCCGGGCGAAGTGCCAAAGCAATGGCTGGTGGCACCTTCTGTGTTTTCTTCGGAGTTCGAAGTGGGACGGTTTGTGGATGTGGCTCCGACAGGTGGGATTGAGCAACACGGGGCATTCAGGTGGCGTCGTGATGGAGGATTTCGACGGCGACGGATTGCTAGATATCGTAATTACTACATCGGGTCCACTCGATCAGATGCGGCTTTTCCACAACAATGGCGACGGAACGTTTACGGACCGCACGCGTGAAGCCGGCTTGATAGGCGAAGTCGGTGGATTGAACGTGATTTCGACGGATTACAATAATGACGGATGGCCGGATCTTCTGGTGTTGCGCGGTGGCTGGTGGGCGGAGCACGGAAAATATCCAATGTCGCTCCTGCGGAACAATGGTGACGGAACGTTTGATGATGTAACGGAAGAGGCGGGTCTGATGTCGTTGCATCCTACGCAGACGGCAGCGTGGGCCGATTACGACAATGATGGTTGGCTGGATTTGTTTGTGGGGCACGAGACAACTGCTAAAGAAGACCACCCCTGTCAGCTATATCACAACAATCACGATGGCACATTCACCGATGTGGCTCGTGAGGTCGGGTTGGCCCATTTGGGATTCGTAAAAGGCGTGGCCTGGGGAGACTTCAATAACGACGGGCGGCCGGATTTGTATATTTCGCGGAAGTCGCAGCCGAACTTGCTTTTTCGAAACGACGGGCCTCGCGATGTGAAACGCCCTGTAGCAGACAAATGGGGATTTGCGGATGTAACTGAAGTGGCGGGAGTAGCGAAACAGGCAAACAGCTTTCCGACATGGTTTTTTGATTATGACAACGATGGATGGCCAGACATCTTCGTGGCCGGATATTGGATGGATACGTATGACGATGTCGCCGCATTTGAAATGCACAAGCCATACAAGGCCGAGACGCCGAAGCTGTATCACAACAATCACGACGGAACGTTTACGGATGTAACAAAACAGATGAAACTGGACCGCGCAATTCTGGTCATGGGCGGGAATTTTGGCGACTTGGATAATGACGGCTGGCTGGACATCTACGTAGGCACGGGAGACCCGGCATACGAGGCGCTGCTGGCGAATCGGCTATTCCGCAATAATGCGGGAAAAGGTTTTCAGGATGTTACCTTCTCGGCAGATACCGGTGACCTGCAGAAAGGGCATGGCGTCGCGTTCGGGGATCTACGAAACAACGGGCAGGAAGATATATTTGAGGTACTGGGTGGGGCCTATCCCGGAGATACGTATCAGAGCGCGCTATTTTCGAATCCCGGACACGCAAATCATTGGATCACGCTGCAGCTCGAGGGAGTGAAAAGCAATCGTGCGGCCTACGGCGCTCGGGTCGATGTGAAAGTGAAGAACGCAAAAGGTAGCGCGAGACACATCTTCCGGACCGTGGGATTCGGTTCGAGCTTTGGACAGAGTCCGATGCGCCAGCACATCGGCCTCGGAGACGCGCGGGAGATCCTGGAAATCGTAATTAGCTGGCCGGGAACAAAAGGTGCACAGCGATTCGCGGATCTGAAAATGGACAGAGCCTATCATGTTCGTGAAGGCGAGGCGCAAATGCAGATTCTGCAGCTGAAGCAATTTGCCTTTGCGACGAGCGATGGCCCGCAGCACGATCATGCTGCGATGAACTGAGGTTGACGAACGCAAGACCTCAGGCGTCTTCTGCAAGGTCGATCATTCTTGTCGTAGAATCCAGTCAACCCTGTTGGCTAGGCCGCCAATAGCGACAACCGAGATTTCAATGACGATCTTCCCGTGATCTCTTGTGACTCATTCCTATTGACGATTGCACGGACCTTATGACGGCTTACGCGGCATTGCGCTGTGCACCGGACAGCATGCGCACCGATGTTCCGGGTCGGAAAGATCCATGACTGTCGAAGACGGATTCAGGAAATGGCCGGGTCAGGATAGAATAGAAAGACTGAATGTCGAGTTTATCTCTGCTGAAATGTGCGAATTCAATGCGGGAATGAGGGTCTGTGCCTCTGAAAATCCTGGAGTATGTGGTTTTGTTTGCCGCTGCGATTCCATTTATTTTTTATTTGTTGGCAGTTTATAGTTCGAGCCGCTATTTCTGGAAGGCGCGACTTGCGTCTCTGAAAAGGTTGGATTTTACACCACCGATCAGCAACCTCAAGCCCGTGAAAGGACTCGACCCGGGTGCATACGAGAATTTCGCAAGTTTGTGCCGGCAGGATTATCCGGAATACGAACTGATCTTCTGCACGACGGATGATACCGACCCCTCGGTGCCCGTCATCAAGAAATTGATTCAGGATTTCCCCGACTGCCAGATCCGCCTTCTCTACAGTGCAGGTCACACAGCAATCAACGACAAAGTGGCGAAGCTGAGATTGATGACAGAGGAGGCAAAATACGAGCACCTGGTAATTAACGACTCGGATGTGCGCGTGGAGCGTGATTATTTGCGCCAAGTGATCGAGCCGCTGCGCGATCCGAAGATCGGCGGGGTGACATGTTTTTACGCCTCGGTCGAAGACAAGGCTTTTGTCGAGAGGCTGCAGACCGTTGGGATGATTTCAGATTTTTATGCGGGATTGCTGGTCGCGTGGCAACTGGATGGCGTGCATTTTGCACTGGGACCGACAATGGTTTCGACGAAGAAACGTGTCGAAGGGTTTGGAGGCTTTGCAGTGCTCGAAAGCCGGCCTGCCGACGATTTGCTGTTTGGTCGGCTGATCGCGGAACAAGGAGTTGAAGTCAGGCTGATGCCTTATGTCGTCCTGACAACACCAGACTTCGAAGGCGTTGCACAGCTCTACACCAAGAGGCTGCGTTGGATGACGGTCATGCGCGCAATGCGGCCGTGGGGACATTTTGGGCTGATCTTTACGTGGGGATTGCCGTGGACGACGCTGGCCGTACTCCTTCACCCGACGTTCCTCGTGGCTGCGATTTACTGGGGTGGGTATCTGACCTTCCGGTTTTTCATGACTTGGCTCATCGGAATCGTTGGACTGAAGCAGCGAGATCTGTGGGCGAAGATGGTCCTGATTCCAGTGTGGGATGCGATGGCGTTCGCGGTATGGGTAATGAGTTTTACGAAGTCCTCGATTCGGTGGCGCGGCGTGGAATATAAATTGCGGAATGGAATGTTTGTGAAGGTGCAGGATTGATTGTTCACTCCGGAATAACGCGCGTGAGGAATGGTTCCATTAAACGCCCGATAAAAAAAGGCCCCATACGCTCGGTCGTCGTATGGGGCCTTAAGGGGCGAGCTTAGCCGCTAGCTCTTGTTTTCTCTTACTGCCGGGACGCTCGAGTTTGAGGCCCCAGCGGAAACTCCTGCGGCAATGTTGGTCTGAATGCGACGGTCGTTTTTCGGTTCGCGCCAGTTTACTTGCGGAAGCATGATCGTGGGATCAACGCGGTCCCGGTACTTGATCGTGATGTTCATCAACGAATCGAGCAGCGAATCAGACAGCAAGTGCGGCTGCAAGCCCAGGTCAAGTAGCTTCGAGTGCTTCGCGTTGTAATAGTGTTGTTCAGCCTCTACGCGCGGATCCTTCAGATGGTCAATTTCGACCTTCAGCCCCAGATCTTTTCCTGCTTCCTGGATCTTGTGGGCGATGTCGAGAACTGAAAACTGCTCAGTAAACTGGTTATAGACGCGGCATTCACCCTTGGCGGCCGGGTTCAGACAGGCAAGCTCAACGCAACGAACGGTGTCGCGAATATCAAGGAACCCGCGAGTCTGTCCGCCCTTACCGTACACGGTCAGGGGCTGACCAATGGCGGCTTGCACGCAAAAACGGTTGAGCACGGTGCCAAATACATCATCGTAGTCCAGGCGATTGATCAAGCCTTCGTCGAGAGCGATTTCATCGGTCATCGTCCCGTACACGACGCCCTGATTCAAGTCGGTGGCACGAATGCCCCAGATTTTGCAGGTGAACATCATATTGTGGCTGTCGTGAACCTTAGAGAGGTGGTAGAAGGAGCCGGGCTGCTTCGGAAACGGCAGCACATCGCTGCGTCCGTTGTGCTCAATCTTGATGTAGCCCTCTTCGATGTCGATGTTCGGCGTGCCGTATTCGCCCATGGTGCCAAGTTTGACGATGTGGCAATCAGGGCAGATTTCTCGAATGGCGAAAAGCACGTTTAGCGTGCCGACAACGTTGTTCACTTGCGTGAAGACCGCGTGCTTCCGATCGATCATGGAATACGGAGCCGATCGCTGTTCTGCAAAGTGCACGATGGCCTCAGGCTGGAACTGCCTCATCGTGGAGGCCAGAAAATCGTAATCCATGATATCGCCGACAAAGAACTCAACCTGCTTGCCACTGACGCGGGTCCAGGTGCGCAGACGATCGCTTAGCGGAAGAATCGGCGTAAGAGTTTGTGCACCAAGTTCGTGATCCCATGTACGGCGGATGTAGTTGTCAACGATTGAGACCGTATGCCCCTTCGCCGAAAGATAAAGTGCGGTGGCCCACCCGCAGTAACCGTCGCCACCCAGAACCATGATTTTCATAGATTTCCCTCTGTTGGTAATGCCGAGTATGTATCTAACTATTTTAGAGCCTTCGCTGAATTACGGCGAGCAGAAAGTAAGTCGAACGGAGGGCGAAGAATCAGTTTGCCGACTCCGCCTGGACGTAACTCGCACCGGCATTCTCTTCAGATTCCGCTTCCTCTTCATAGGGATGTACGATGCGCCCAAGGCCGAAGAAGTAGACAAACAATCCGAGCAAACCAACCGAAATATTCCATACGCGAACACAAAGTAATGTTTCTGCTCCCCCATTCATGCCGGTGAGATTGAAAAGCGAATTGAATGCGCTTTCGCCAACCCCAATCCCGCCGGGCGTAAGAGGCAAACTGTTTACGAGATGACCCATCGGAGCCACAAGCACAAGGCGCGCCGAGAATGACCGAGGACTGACCGCGTACAGGCCAAGGCCCGTGACAACGATCAGGCAAACGTTGGCGAACAGCGAAAGAATCAAAGCGAAGAGCAGGGTTCCACGCGCTTTGCCGTGGGCGGCCATGGCGTCAAGGACGCGGAGGGCCAGGTTTTTTATGCCGGGCCACCGATGCAGAAGATAGCTCAACCAATCGCGGGCGGGAGAGAAGAACATGACTACGGCCGCGCCTACGAGCATGGACCCCGCGAGGGCGGCATCGAAATAGAGCAGTCGGCGTAAGACCGAGAGATTTCGCAGAAGATCACGGAAAAATGGGGCGAACAGTAGTGGCAGCAAGATCAGGGAGAACAACCCGACCAGTCGATCCAGGATTAGAACCGTTGCAACTTCGGCGCGACGGCCGTGATTTTCTTTGGTGGCGTAGACGAGCTTGGCGATGTCGCCTCCAGCCGCGCCTGGAAGGAATGTGGAGAACAGGAAGCCGATCAGGTTGAGTTGCAGGGAGTTTGCCAGTGACAGAGAAAGACGTGCGTTGCGAAACAGAAGGGAAGCGCGGACCGACATCAGGAGGATATCGAGCATTAAAAAAAAGATGGCAGCCGTGGTGATCGGCCACTTGTGAAGCAGATTCATCAACGACGAGAGATTGATCTGTCCGGATCTGGCGAGATAAACGAGGATGCCGACGCCGATGAGTAAGCGCACCACAAGGAAAGATCTCTTGCGCAGCGACGCGTAGCGCGAATTCTGCACGGCATGCGGTTTGTGTTCAGTCTGTGTCACGCGGTGCGATTTCTATCGTCTCAAGAATCTAGACTTCGATCCTTCCAAGCCATACGCTCGAGCGCCGATTGGACGCTCCCTGGTTCAGAGGTTGAACGCAAGCTTCAATAGCAGGGAATCCTATAATTATAAGAGAAGAAGGCGCAATTCGAGGAATATTTCTCAATCTCAAACACAAATGGGCTTGACCTGGGCTCTTAACCCACCATGACGGCCCGGGACTCTTCTTCCTCCGAGCCCGAAGAGACAGGGTGAGGGTGTGCACCGGGGCGATGAACCAATTTGCCCAGCTCGTAGAAAGCACTCGAAGCGGCATGCTTCATGGCCAGCGAACTTTCAATGCCGCAGGTGCAACCGGGACATTCGCGGCGCAGCATGGCCATGCTCTGCGTGATGTAAGCCTCGGACGCAAGAATCTTTGCCAGACTGTCCTTGAGCACATTACCAACTGGCGGCAGCGGATAGCATCCGGTCAGAACGTCACCGTTTGACAGCACAAAAACCTGAAGGTAGCCAAGAACGCAAGCGGGTTCGCTGATCTTCTCGTTGTTGTAATAGCGCGAGACATAATCAATCTCATAATTCGGACGGTTGGCCTTTTCGCGCAGGAACTTCACGATCTCCACGATGTCCTTCTGCTCCGGCCACATGGAAGCGATGTCCGCATCGGCCAGAAAGAACAGGCTGCGGCTGAGGATGTTGAGATCGATGCTGGCATCGAGGCTGCGAGCGACATCGGCCAGCGCACACAGTTCCGCGGCGGAGATTTTGTTCATGGTGATGGCAATGGACATCTGCTTGTTCCGCATCATGCGGATGCCCTCCATCGCCAGATCAAAATAGCCTCGAATCCCGCGAATCAGATCGTTCGTAGTTTTCATGCCGTCGACGGAAACCGAAATGTGCGAAATCGGTGAATCGTTTATTTCCTTGCTGAGCTTCTTGAGCAGCAGGCCATTGGTCTGCAAAACAATACGCTTGAACTCGGAACTCCTCGATTTTTGCAACACTTCAAAAAAATCCCTGCGAAGTAGCGGTTCGCCGCCGGTAAAGCGCAACGCGCCGATGCCAAGATCCGCGATCTGATTGACAAGGTCGATGGCGCGCTCGGTGTTGAAGCCATCGTCCCAGCGCTTTTTCCAATAATCACAACTGATGCACTTGGCCTGACAATTTTCGGTCAGCTTCACGTGCGCGGACAGCGGTCGAATGATGGACGGTAGCAATTTTGGCGATAGCTGGCTGCCAGCCCAAACTTGGGGAAGATATAAGGCATTGAGAGACATCAGATTCCTCGCCGGGCACTTCTCGTTCGAACCCCTCGAAGCTCCATTTTACGGACCGCCGAGAGATTACGCTAGCTACATAACCAGATAGAACCTTCCCGGATCGGCCATTGAACTGCTTCGACGCGGCAAGGGACTCTGCCTCGGTGAACACAGCAGCCGCTCGAGACGAAATGCGAGTGTTTTCACACCGTCCCCTCGTCACCGGGGACGAGGGACGTTTGTCAGCAGGAACTTTCCTCCGCTGCTTGCGAGAGTTCTGAAATAGTCCTGCCCGACAAGGGCTTCGATACGCGTAGCCTCCTGCTCGGAGGCAACGTAATAACAGCGATCGCACGTCTTCCAGAGCGAATCGAACTGCGCATCGGTCAGGAACACGTCGGGTGCTCCCGGAGCGGCAGCCCCGTAATCGAGATTGTGCCGCTTGCCGTTCAGCAGAAGCGGATCAATTCCGGTGTAGAACGGTACCGATGAAAACGGATAGAAGTGCTGCTGCACGATGAGCTTTCCCGGCGGCTGCGCGAGGATCGCGTTGGCAAGCGGACGTGAGGATAGATACGGATCAAACACAACAAGCGCGAGCCGCGCGGCATGAAAGAACATCACCATCATGACGCTGGTCATCAGAAACGCGCGAAGGCCAGACCAGCGTAGATTCGCGATCGCACCGATCAGGAACGCCGCGCCCGCAAGATAGAGTGGCAAACGAAGATAGGCAAAGGAATCCAGGGTGAGATCCAGCATGTGGCCGAGCGACAAGCTGTAGGCTGAGGGATTGCGCGAAAGCGCGGATGAAATATCTCCCGGGGTGGGCACATTCCGAACGGCAAATCCGATCGCAAAACACGCGGCCGCAGCGAGCGCGGTGATCACGCCCAAAACCCGGGTGCCCCGGCGAACCCACGGGCCACGGGCCTCCATTGCGGAGCCAATGAGCAGCGCGAGCGCCGGGTAGCAAGGCATCGAATAATATTCCTGCGTCGTTGAAAACGTGAAGAAAACCAGAATGAATCCGGTCAAAGAGAGCGCGATCAAACGGGTCTGACCGGCGCGATCTGCGGGCTTGTAGCCGAGTTTCAAGACGGATGGAAGGTAGACGCTCCAGGGAAATAGCCACGCAAAATGCAGCAGCCAGAAAGCCAGTCGCGGGACGGTGTTGTAGTCTCGCGGATAGCGCATATTGAGGAATCGCAGCAATTGTTCATTGACAAAAAAGAACCATAAGAACCCGTGATACAAGCCCGGACCGCTCTTCATCGTCCATTCAAAATACGGGGGATTGCGAATCGCAGCCAATACGTGCCACGGAGCGGCGATCACCAGGATAATCAACGTCCCGGTGAACGGGTGCAATCGCCGCCAGGTGCGACCTAAAAAAAGTTGTTTCGAAACGAACAGGTAGAGCAGTCCTGCGGCGACGGGAAATACGATGCCGATCAGGCTCTTCAGAAGCAAGCCGGTCCCGAGACTTGCTGCCAGAATCGCCGCCCAGAGACGCGGATTCCGTTCCTCTTGATCGAGCGCCCGCAAAACGGCCCACATGGCGAGCAGGATCGTGAATGTCAGCATTACGTCGGGAATTTGAATGCGTGTGAACAGGAAAAGTCCAACACACGTTGCCATGACCAGCCCGGCGTAGAATCCGGCTCGTTTGCCAAACGCCCACATTCCGAAAGCGGCTGTAAGAAGAGCCAGAGCAATCGTCGCAACCGCGACAGGCAAGCGTGCCGCCCAATCTGAGACGCCAAATATCCTGTAGGAGAGCGCCATGAACCAGTAGATCAGCGGCGGCTTTTCCAGGTAGATAACGCCATCGAGACGTGCCGTCACCCAATCACCGCTGCTCAGCATGTTTCGGGCAATGACTGCCTGCACTGCGTCTACGTCATCCTGCAAGGATGGCGGAGACACGACGCAACCGAGGTAGATTGCCGAGACGACCAGAAACACGATCAGATACAAGAACCAGCGACGCTCGAAGAGTCCGCCTGGTTCATCGTCAGAGACTAGAGCTTCACTTGCCATTTTTTCATCCACAGGAACAGAATCAGTAATCCCCATAAGTGATATCCGACATTTATTTTTCTTTGAAAATGCTGTGATTCCAGATGTTCGATACCATCGCGACGGAACAGTTGACTGTAATTCGAAACGCCGAACTCCAGAGCGTCTTGCAGTAATGGACGAAGCGGACCCCTGAGCCATTCATGCGCCGGTATATCGAATCCAATTTTCTTTCTCTTGAGGATGGAAGAGGGCAACTTATCCTTCATCAGTTCCCTTAAGAGCACTTTCTGTTGGGAACCTCGAATCTTAAGTTTCGCAGGCAGGGAAGCGGCAAACTCGACGATCCGGTGATCGAGGAAGGCAGGACGAACTTCGACGGAGTGCGCCATACTCATGCGATCACTCTTGGTCAGAATGTCGTCAGCCAGGAAATACTTCTGGTCCAGCCAGAGAAACGGGGCTAAATCGTCATTGACCGGTGGCAATTTCCTGAGCTGGCCAAGAATCTCATCAAGTGAATCTGGCAAGGGCTGCGACAGGACCCTATTCAAATTACCCTGGGCGAAGGTGCCATTCCAGTAGACGTGGGCGCGCTCGGGTGACATCAGAGAGCCTTCAAGCATCCGCCGCACCTTATATTCGAAGCCGATTTTTTCATCCGAGACTGGCCAGAAATCCAACAGCGCGAGCCCAGCGTTGACGGCCAAGCGTGGAAATTTGCGGACATATCGCGCGATGCGATTCGCGCGATATGTAAGATAGCCGCCGAATAATTCGTCGGCCCCCTCCCCGCTGAGCGCTACGGTCGTTTGTGTTTTGCAAAGTTTTGACAGAAACCAGACTGGCAGCGCGCCAGCATCGGCGCTCGGTTCATCAGAATAGTAGGCAAATTCTTCGATTGCGCCGGCCAGATCGACGCTGGGATTCAAATCGAGCTGCTCATGTTCCGTGCCGTATTCCTCGACGGCCTGCCGAATGTAGGAGGATTCATCAAAGCTGCGACCCTCAAACGAAATGGAAAACGTTTTGAGGCGAGACGAACTTGCTTTGGCGGCGTAATGCAGGATCGAAGTAGAATCGATGCCACCGCTGAGCCACACGCCGAGCGGCACGTCAGAGAGCAGATGCTCCCTGATCGAATCGGAGAGCAGGCAATCGAGCTGTTGTTTCGCTTCGGGTAACGGAATGTCGCAAACCTGACCGTATGGAATCTTCCAGTACGTTTGAGTGGTGATTCTGCCGTCGCGCCATTCCATCCAGTCGCCGGGCGCAAGTTTACGAATGCCGTCGATCATGGTCCACGGGCTCGGAATAAAATTCAGCGAAAGATAACAGTCGAGCGCCTCGCGGCTGAGTTTTCGATCGATTTCCGGGTGGACAAGGATGGCTTTTAATTCAGAACCAAAATATAGGTCGTCTCCTTTCTGTGTGTAATAGAGCGGCTTGATGCCCATGCGATCGCGCGCCAGCACGAAACGTTTTTGCGAAACGTTCCAAACGCAAATGGCAAACATGCCGCGCAGGAGGGCGAAGCTTGCCGTGTCCCACTCTAAGAAAGCCTTTAGTACGGTTTCGGTATCGGAGTGCGATGTGAATGTATGGCCGAGCTTCAGGAGTTCGGCGCGGATTTCGAGATGATTGTAAATCTCTCCGTTGAAAACAATCCCCGTTTCACCGCTGTTTTCAAGGATGGGCTGGTTGCCGCCTTCAAGATCAATGATTTTTAGCCGCGCAGCACCGAAGGAAAAGATGTCAGCGGAAAATGTGCCTTGCTGATCGGGCCCACGATGGCGAAGCGTCGCGATCATGGCCTGAACTTTTTCCCCGGCAGGTTTCGTCTGTTTATGTGTGAATCCGGCTATCCCGCACAAAGTGCAGCGTCCTTCATACCTAAGAGAGTAACAAAACTTTCAGCCAGTGGATGGTATCGAGACTGCGCAAAATGAAGAAACGCGGCGCAGCTGGAGTGTGTGGTTCCCGGCAGCCAAACCAATCACTCAAGGTGAGTAATTGGTGGACGTGACAGGGATCGAACCTGCGACCTCATGCTTGCAAAGCACGCGCTCTCCCAGCTGAGCTACACGCCCACAGTTGGCCTACTCTCATCAATTTTAAAGCATTTGCGGCGATTGGCAACTGCGGAAGGCCGTTTTTTTTGAGAAGAGTGCCCGGAGGAGTCGGTCAAACGCCGGCCCGAGCAACGGATTCGTCCGGGGAATTCATGATTTTCGCCAGACTCTGGATATTCTGAACGACAGCCTGATCGCCGATCGCGGTATTGAGCATCGCGTGATATATGGCGCGATTCGGCCATTCCACGTTGAAGTATTTCTGGATAAAGTCTGCGCGCTCCCGATCGACGAGATCAACGAGTTGCTCAGCGTCGTTTTTGGTCTTGCCGCGGGTTAATAAACGGCGGACTTTGGCTTCTTTGGGCGCGTACAGGAAAATGCGCAGAGTGTCTTCGCGGTTTCGCAAAAAATGCTGAGAGCCTCTGCCGACGATGATGGAATTGCCCTCCTTTACGATCTTATCGAGGACCTGCTGCGTGATTTTGGCGATGCTCTCGCTATCGAGGACTTTCAGTTTGTGGGCATTGAGGCTGCCTTCATAGCTTCCGCGCAAAAACGATTTAAACAGCCGATAGTAAAGGGGATCATTGCGTTCCTCGCGAACCTCAACGGCGATCTTGGGACATTCGGCGAGCCGAGCAATTTCTTCGGTCAATGCCTGATCCCAAAGCTTCCAGCCGAGTTGCGCCGCCAGCCGCTGCGCGATTTCACCGCCACCGCTGCCGTATTCGCGCTCAATGGTGATAATTCGAATCATAGTCTTCTGCCTTCTTGTCCTGCCCGAATCAGAAAGTTCATGAACTACTCCGCGACGTGCACGCCGCCAGCTCCCGGATCATTCTTTTTTAAGACAAAAGCCAGGCAAAACATAATGAACGCCCCCACCGCCAGCACCATAAAGGTATCAATGTAGGCGAGAGTGGCCGCTTGCGCCTGCAAGACCTGATAGATCCTGGCATAAGCCTGGGCGGTGGCCTCATGTACTCCAATGCCCGATTTGTTCAAATGTTGGCTGAGACCGGTGACGGAGTTCTGAAAATTGGGATTGTCGGGGCGAGCATATCCCACGAGGATCTGTTGATGATATTGCGAGCGACGTGCGATCAGTGTCGTGACAAGAGAAGTGCCCACGCTGCTCCCCATATTGCGCATGAAATTGACAATCCCTGCAACGGAATTATTTTTTTCGGGAGCAATCCCGATATAGGCGACCAAGGTGATCGGAACAAATAGAAATCCGAGTCCTATGACCTGGCTGATCCGCAGCCACACCGCCGCATTAAAGCTGATCAGTAGATCGATTCGTTTGGTCGAATAGTACATTGCGATCGATAATGCCAGCCAGCCACAGGCAATCAAGTATCGTGCCTGCACAAACGTGGTGAGCTTACCCATGACGGGCATTTCGAACAGGAGCACCAGCCCGCCCGCCGAGAGCGCCAACCCGGCCAGTTGCGATGTATAACCCACCAAGGTTTGCAGGAATTGTGGCATCAGCACCAGGCTGCTGAATAGCAGGATTCCCAGTGTAAACATCATCAAGTTGGCGCTGGCAAAATTGAAACTCTTGAACATCCGGACGTCGATAATAGGCGCCTTCTGGAACCACTCCCAGATCACCAGAGAAATCAGGCACACAGTCGCGACAATCGCCAGGGTTGTGATAAACCGAGAGCCGAACCAATCATCTTCCTGCCCCTTGTCGAGCAGAATCTGTAAGGCGCCGATGCCCAGCGTCAGAAAGGCAATGCCGATATAATCCAGCTTCACGCCTGCGGTTTTTGCTTTAGCAAGGTACGGAGGATCTTCGACAAAACGGCGCACCAGAAACCAGGTCAATATGCCCACCGGCAGATTGATGAAAAAAATCCAGCGCCAGGAATAATTGAACGTAATCCAGCCGCCTAGTGTCGGCCCGATCGTCGGTGCCATGATGGCAGTAATGCCATACAGCGCAAACGCCAGGCCACGCTGCTGCGGTGGAAAGGTATCGGCTAGGATGGCTTGCGCCATGGGCTGCAGACCGCCGCCACCGGCGCCCTGCAACACACGGAAGAGAAGAAGGAACCCAAGTGATGGAGCAAGGCCGCAGAGCAACGAGCTGATCGTAAAAACAGTCAAACACGCCATGAAGAATCGTTTGCGACCAAGCGTGCTGGCCAGCCAACCGCTGATCGGCAAGATGATCGCGTTTGAAACAAGATAAGAAGTCAGCACCCAGGTGCTTTGATCATTGCTTGCGCCGAGATTTCCCGCCATGTAGGGAAGCGCGACATTGGCGATACTGGTGTCCAGCACTTCCATGAACGCGCCAAGTGCCACGACGACGGCAATCAACCACGGGTTGTATTTGGGACGCCATAGGTCGGAGTCCATCGTAAGTGTCGCGGTGCTCATTGGAGATACACGTCCGGCACCACATTCATTCCCGGACGCAACAGCCGGTCTTTATTCTCACCGGGATCGAGGACGATTTTGACCGGAATTCGTTGAACAATTTTTACGTAATTGCCGGTGGCATTTTCCGGTGGAAGCAGGCTGAACGTCGGGCCTGTAGCTCCTGCGATGCTGTCGACGTGACCTTTCAGCTTTCGGCCGCTTGAATCGACGTGAATTTCCGCCCGTTGCCCGACTTTCATTCGACGGAGCTGCGTTTCCTTGAAATTCGCGGTGACCCAGACTTCATCCAGCGGAACCACAGTCAGCAGTTGTTGTCCAGCCTGCACGTTCATACCGACAACGACGGACTTGTTCACCATGCCGGTGACCGGAGCAATGATTTTTGTATATTGCAGATTCAGGCCAGCCTGTTCGAAAAGCGCACGTTTCTCCTCAACGTCCGCAATCGCCGCACGCACCCGGGCGCGAGTCGATGAAACTTGTTGTGGCCCGGTTTCTGCGTACTGATGATTCGCTTCCGCCTCAACCAATTTGCTCTGCGCCTGCTGTACGAATTGCTGCGCGGCGGCTTCATTTGCCATCGCCGCATCTACCGTTGCGGTGCTGGCCTTGGCAGTGGCCAACGCCTGGTCGTAGATCTGCTGAGAGACTTCGCGTTTATCGACGAGCAACTTATAGCGCTGCAGGTCGGCCTGCGCACGCACATCGTTCGCTCGTGCTTGTGCCACTTGTGCCTGTGCGGCAGTCAGCTGGCCTTGTGCAGCCATAATTCCGGCCTTGGCGTTCTCGATATCGGAAGAAGTGGACTTCAATTGGCTGGAGGTGTTGACCGTCGTGATCGGCACGGTGATGTTCAGGGATTGTGCGGTGGCTTCTGCGCTGGCTAAATTCGCCTTGGCTTGTGCGACAGCAACTTCGTAATCCTTCGGGTCGATCTCGACGAGCACTGTCCCTTGCTGCACCCATTGGTTGTCGTCGACATTTACCTTTACGACGTAGCCTGAAACTCGGGCACTGACAGGGTAGAGGTGAACATCCGCCTGCGCGTCGTCTGTTGATTCGTAGGTATTTAGATAGCGCCACAGCAGCCATCCACCGACAACCAGTACCGCTGCCAATGCCAGAAACATGGCTCTGCGACGGATCTTCGGCGCAACGTAAACGTGCGGCGTAAATTTTTTGTCACCCAGCGGCGCAGAATCATCGACAGGCCGATCCGTTTTGGACTCCGAAGGGCTTGGGTTCTCTCCCGGCATGTTTATGGTCCTTTGAAGTATTCCTTGACTCCCGCTTCGGCGATTCCCAAAGCGCGAGCCAGCGAAATCTTTGCGAAGTTATAGCTGTAAAGGCTGGAAATGTACTGCTCGTTCGCGCTGGCCACTGCTTCTTGCGATTGCACGACCTCAACAGTGTCGGTCACGCCAGCAGTGAATCGGTCCCGGGACTGGACAAGAGTCTCCTGTGCCAGATCTATGTTGCTGCGGGCAACGTCCACCTGCTCGGCCGAGGATTGCAGATTGAGTAATGCGGTCCGGATATCGGCATCGATTTGCGCCCGCAAATTATCGAGGCGTTCGCGAGTCTGCTGCAATCGAGCGTCTGCCTGGAGAATGTCCGCGTGAACACTGTTGCCCTGAAAGATGGGAATCGAAAGTGTACCGCGGACGTCAAAAACCTGAGTTGCCGTTGAAGGGTGTGAACCCGCGGCACCGTAATCTGCATTGAACGACAGTGTCGGGAAGTAGCCCGCCACTGCCGCTCTTCGGGAAAATTCGGCCGCGCGAACCTCGGTCATGGCTGCGAGGTAGTCAGAGCGTGAAGCATAGGCCCGCTTGAGCGCCTCCTCAATCGTGATGCCGTCGAACGGACGATACGGAGATCGGTCTGTGAACTGAAACTCCTGCCCCGGGGCCAAACCGATCACCCGTGCAACTGTGAGCTTCTGTATGGCGAAATTGTTTTTGGCCTGGATTAGCTGCTGCTGGCGGGTCTGCAATTCTACCTTGGCCCGAAGCCCATCGATCTCGGGTGAAGTTCCTGCGCTCACCTGATCGTTGGCCTGATCGTACAGGGCTTTTGCCGTCTCCACCTGTGCTTGGGTTGTGGCAATGCGCGCTTCGTCTGCAATCGCCTGCAGATAGACATAGCCAACGGCAAGTACGACAAGGTCCCGGGCATCCTTGTACGTGTATTCGACGGCCTTGAGATTGCGATTTGCCGCGCGGGTGTTATTGATCGACTTCCAGTCGAAAAGCGACTGCGTGACGCTGACACGCGCATCGAAATAGGAAAACGGTCCGATCGATGCCGGAAGGGTCGCTCCGGGAAAACTGGTGAAGCCCAGTTCGGCAAGATTGATCTGGGAGTCGGCGATGTATGGGTTTAGGGACGCGTGCGGGAGGAGCGCACTCAGTTGTTCCCACCGTTGGCCGCGAGCCGACCGGATGTCAGCGTCTGATAACAGGAGTCCGAGGTTTTGTTTCAATCCACGGTCGATGGCCTCCTGGAGAGAGAGGGGCAGCACGCCTGGCACTAGCTTTGCGGGGGTGCTTCCCGCAAATGGACTAGTACCGAGCGTGCCTGGAATCGCCTGGCCCGGTGTGCTTGCGGGCGGATTTGTTTGAGATTGAGCCGAAATCTGCCACCCGAAGGACAGCAACCCGGCCAGCGCAACGAGAAGTGCCCGAAGATAGGTAGATCCCAACGGTGCGGCCCTCCGCATCTCGAGTTACTTATTTGGCGTTGCAGTTAATTTATATGTAGATGACGCAAAGTGCGCAAAGTTGCAATTAAATTTTGAATTCCACGCACAAATAAGGAGCAGGCCTACAGGTTTTCATGTACGAATCCGCGAAACGGGCCCTCACGAGCCGGACAGGAAGAGCGCGATCCGCCCTCATTTCGAGAGGTTTTTGCCGGCTTCGCTCCCAGAATAGCTGACGCGCCAGATAGAATTCGAACCGTCATCGGTAACCAGCAGTGAACCGTCCGGGGCCACGGTGACCCCGACCGGTCTTCCCCATACGTGTCCGTTGTCAACAACGAAGCCAGTCAGAAAATCCTCGTACTCTCCAGTGGCGCGGCCGCTTTGATGCAACGGTACGCGGATTACCTCATAGCCGGCTCGTACCGATCGATTCCACGAACCATGCTCGGACGCAAAGATATCTCCGCGATACTCGGCCGGGAATTGCGTTCCTTCATAGAAGGTAAGTTCCAGGGAAGCGAAATGCGGCTGCAAAAGAACATCCGGTACGATGACCTTATCTCTCAATTCCGGATGTTTGTCCTTGTGACGCGGATCCTGATGACCGCCGATATACCACCACGGCCAGCCATAAAAGCCGCCTTCCTCGACATGCGTAATGTAGTCGGGGACCAAGTCGTCTCCCAAGCCATCCCGTTCGTTCACGGAGCACCACAATTCGTTTGTTTTTGGATTGATGGCAAGGCCACCTCCCGCATTGCGGATTCCGGATGCGTAAACGCGCATGCCAGAACCGTCCGGATTGAATTCGAGAATATCCGCACGATTCTTTTCTGCAGACGTCGTGTCCGGGTCGTCGATGTTCGAGGAGGAACCAACCCCAACAAACATATGTTTTCCATCCGGCGAAAACTGAATGTCACGCGTCCAGTGCCCTCCACCATGAGGAAGTTTGGCGATCTGCTGTGATGGGCCTCGCGCGTGCAGGTCACCGTTTTGGTAAGGAAAGCGGACGACGGCGTCGGTATTTCCAATGTAGACCCATTGCGGATCGCTACCAGGAGGATAAAAGGCAATTCCATAAGGCCGGTTGAGGCCCGCCACAAAGACGCTGCTCTCTTTGGGTTTCCCCTCGTCGGTGATTCCACGAAACACCTTAATTTTCCCGCTGCTGCTTTCGGCCAGGAAGAAATCGCCGTTCGGAGCAGTAAGAATCAGCCGCGGATTGTCCAGTTTGGTGGCATATTGCTGGACCTTGAATCCCGAAGGCGCTTTGGGCCATGCATCATCCGGGCGGCCGACTAATTTTGGACCGTTGTTTGAAGTCTCCGTCGCGTAGGGAGAAGGAAGATTTTGCACTTCGACTTTGCGAACCTTGCCGGGCTCTTCAAAGCGGAAATCAACAAACGGCGGTTGCGGTGGAGGGGCATTTGTCGGTACGGGCGCCACCTTTTCAAGTGTGACTGCAGGCGCTGCCGCGCTGGCCGAGTTTTTCAGTGACTTCACGTAGGAAACCAGCTGCCAACGCTGCTGTTCGGAAAGCGTTCCCCATGCCGGCATTCCATTTTTCACCGATCCCGTCGTAATGAACCAGAACACCTCTCCATCCGGAGCGGACTGCGTGGAACCCTGGGTCAATGCCGGGACGTTGCCCGTTCCCTGGCCGTTTACCCCGTGGCAGGAGGCACAGTAGGTAGTGAAAAGTGCGGTGCCTGCCTTAACAGCATCGGCCTGACCGGCGTATGGATTTTTCTGTTGTTTGCTGGCGGCCGGCGCATTGTGAAAATGCGTGTCCTGGGCGCAGGAAGGCGAGGATGAAACGATAAGCAACGCTGTGAAAAGTAGTCCGGAGAACAGGGCCCCATGCTTGCTGGCAGGTTTCAAGATTCTCCTCCGTTATCTCGTTAGAGTCATTTACAGATACGTCTGACTATTTTAGATGGCTGGATGGGCTTTTCGGTTCCATTTTCTTGGTTGCGGGTAGGGTGTTCGGCTCTAGAGGACTTGACAGTGGCGGAGGACGGCTACTTCTGATGAATGGTGAGCACCGGACAATTTGAATTACAGACAATGCTATAGACAAGCGCAGAAGGCAAATGCCCTGCAGCCCGGGGTTCCGTGCGCACACCAAGAAAGATCAGATCGGAATCTAGTTCGGAAGAGGCGGCGAGAATTTCTTCCGCAGGCTTTCCAAAGCGAACTTCATACTCCGGTGCGCAATCAGTGCAGACCGTTGGCATGGATTTGGCCATGCGCTTGACGAGAAACTCCCGGACGATCTTGCTGCTTTGCAACGAACTCTCACGTGGTTCATCGATCACGTGCAGGATGGTGAGTTTCTTGTTTGGTCCGCAGCCCAGAGAGTGTGCGGCACAAGCGGCGCGCTCACTGTGCGGCTTGAAATTGGTAGCGAATAAAAGCCGCTGAATCTCAGATTTCTCGCTGAAAATATTTTCTGGTGGCGCGGTGAGGATCGGACAATCGACCATGCGATATATCTGTTCCGCAACGGAACCCAGGCAGAGTTTCTTTCCGGCCGTCCCGTTATGCGTTCCCATCGCGATTAAATCGATCTCGTGAGACCTGATGATCTCTGAAATGGTTGGCCACATTGGCCCTTCGGCGACGATCCCTTGCTCTTCACATTCCTGCGATCTGTCCTCTGCGAGTAATGCACTCATTTCCTTGTCCGCGAATTCTTTGGCTAGAAGTACCGTCTCGGCGGCAGAGGTCGAGGAGATAAACTGAAGCGCGGCCGTGGGAATGACATGCAGAATAAACAGTTTCGAGTTGCACTTGCGAGCAATCGCACGGGCGGATTTCAAGGCTGACTTGGCGCCCCGAGAAAAATCGGTCAGGACCAGAACACGTCTAAATTCAAGTTCGGGGCGGACCTGGTCGCCCCGAACAATTGCACTACCCGTGGACATAGTTTGAATCCCGAAACGGAAGCATCGGGCTAAAAGATAGTGATGCACATCACATGCCATTGTGCGCCTGGTAACTGACTCAAAAAACAGAGCTTATTTTTGACCGGGGAAGCTCCTCGGTGCTTTGTGGGGCAGATCCCGCACCTTCGGCGGGTTTTAACCCATTTCCGGATACCAACATCGTTTGACAGAGCGGGGTTCGCGGTCCATTTCTCGTGCCGACTGCGATGTGGGCGGATGATATTATCTCGAACTATGCACTCGCCCGTACCCTTTTCACCCGGGAATGAAAGCTTCATGGAGGAGATGAAGCGCTACCTCCACTTCGCCGATACAGACGCCGAACTGCTGAAAACACTAGGCAGCAAGATGGAAAGACATCTTCCCGAAATGGCCGAGAGATTTTATGCGCAGATCCCGCATCATCCAGGCGCAAGCCGTGTATTCACCGGTGGGGAAGAACAGGTCAGCCGGCTGAAAAAAACCCTGCAAGCCTGGGGGCATGGACTATTTAATGGCCGGTACGATGAGATTTATGCCAGGGAGCGATTCCAGATCGGGTTTCGCCATGTCCGAATCGGCTTGGACCAAAAATATGTAATCAGCGCTATGGGCGTGGTCCGCGCGTTCCTGCTCGATCGCCTGTTCGAGGAAATTCCCGCGGGCGAGGAACGTAAAGCCTACTCACAGGCCCTCAGCAAGATCCTGGACCTGGATTTGAACCTGATGTGCGACTCATATTTCCACGCAACGATGGATCGCTTGCAGGCCCTGAACCAGGAATTGGAGATTGCCAGCGTTCAGCTGATCGAGGCCGACGCCATCAAGGATGAATTCCTGGCGCAGGTTTCACACGACCTGCGAACTCCTCTGAATTCCATTCTCAGTTTCACAAAACTGGTGCTTGACGGGTTTTGTACTGGGCCGGAAGAAGAAAAAGAGGTTTTGCGCGATGTGTTCAGCAGCGGCGAACTCTTGCTGCGGCTGGTGAACGATCTTCTTGATATTTCCTGCATTGAAGCCGGCAAGCTGGCACTCACGCTGGAGGCCATCGACCCGCGCGCCATTCTCGATTCCACGCTGCCCCTGGTTGCGATCCAGGCTGCCTCTAAAGGCTTGAGACTGATCGATGAGACTCTCGAACAGGATCTGCCTCCCGTCTTAGGTGACGAAATTCGTTTCCGCCAGATCTTGCTGAACCTGCTGTCTAACGCGGTCAAATTTACGAGAAACGGTCACGTTATTGTGCGCGCGATTGCGAATGAGCCGCTGGGACATCTCCGGATCGAGATTGAAGACACTGGTGTTGGAATCCCGGTAGAAAAACGGAATGCCGTATTTGAAAAGTTTGTACGCCACGATATAAAGGCGCTGAAGGGGATCAGTGGATCGGGCTTGGGCCTGGCGATTGCGAAACGACTTGTGGAAATGATGCACGGGCGAATCGGTCTTGAGAGTGGCGCGAACGAAAAGGGTTCACTCGCGTGGTTTACATTGCCGCTGGCCGAGGTGAATGCTTGAGTGACGCACGCGACGCACGCGAAGCGCGGAAGCGCAGGGTTCTGATCGTCGAAGATAATGTGCTTGTCGCAAAGTTCTTCCGCATGGCTCTGGAGCGAGCGGGCGGATTTGACTGCGTGGTCACGGAAGACGTGCCCTTCCTTGTGGAAGAAGTCCATGCCGAAAGGGTGGATTTGGTCTTGCTTGATCTCTCCCTTATGAATTCGGAATGGGAAGGCCAGTTGATCAACGGCGTCGAGTTGTGCCGACTGCTTAAAAAGCATTCGCCCCGACATTTACCGGTTCTGCTCGCGACCGCTCATGCGATGGCCGGCGATCGTGAACGATTCCTCGAAGCATCCGGCGCAGATGGGTACCTCGAAAAGCCGGTCTACGATTCCGCGTTGCTGGTTGAGAAAGTACGCGGGTTGATGGACTGATCCCGTTATTTTTCCGAACGGACTCAGGCGAGAGTTGCCTGGAGAACTTCTTTCAGTAGTTCCTGTTTTTGTGGTGCGAGTTTCTGGCCCTGTGAAGTCAGGTAGAACACATCGATGGCCTTCTGACCCTCCGTATCGATCAGTGCCACTTCGATATTGCATGCTAAACGGGCGAGCGCGGAGCCGATTTCATAGAGCAGCCCGGCCCGATCCTGCGTGACAATTTCAAGGAGCGTGCACTGGTCGGACGAGATGTCGTCGAAATTCAACGAAGTCGGGACAGCCACCTTGGGCGGCCGTGACATAGAAGCGGACAGACGACCCTTCAATAAAGGTTCCAATGCTTGACGATTATTCACGACGTCAGCAATGCTCTGTCGGAAACGCGGAATTTCGCTGGGATTTAACTCCAACGTGCGATGCAGATCCACAAAATGGAAGGTGTCAAGCACGACCCCCGCAGCGTTCGCAAACGCGTCCGCTTTGACGATGTTCATACCCCAGGCCGCGAGAACGCCAGCGATTGATGCAAACAGTGCGGGTTTGTCCGCCGAAAGCAAGGTGAGTGTAAACGCATGCTGCGTTGGCTTGATTTCTGTCTGGACCGGCTCGGCACCCAGCTTCTGATAGAGAGCAAAATGGGAAGCGATTTCTGCGGGAGAGTGAACAGCGAGGTAGCGCCGGGGGAAACCTTCAAGGAAGCGTTCGATCTCCGGTCGAGAAGCCCAGGCTGCCTGCTGCCGGACCTGCTCGAGCAACAATGCTTCGTCTGAAGCGTGCAGGCGGTCACGATCGATACTGCGGCTGAAATGATTCGAAGTAGCTACGAACAATTGCCACAACATTTCCGACTTCCAGGGAGTCAAGGCTTCGGGATTGACCGCATGAATGTCGGCATAGGTCAGCAAGCAAAGTCGCTGCAACCTCTCTTGCGTGCCTGCCGTCAGGGCAAAAGAAGAGATCGTCGATGGATCAAAAATATCGCGCCGTTGAACGGTGGAGGACATGTCGAGATGGTGCTCGATGAGAAAACTCACTTCGGCTTTTTCTTCTGCCCTAAGTTTTAAGCGATCTGAAGCCGTCTCTAACGCCTGCAAGCTGCCGGTCACGTGATTGTCAACTGGCATTCCCTTTCCGACGTCGTGCAGCAACAAGGACAAAATCAGAAGATCGCGGCGTTCAACCGTGCGCCAGAGGGGCGTGAAGTGAAAGCCGAGTGGATCGTTCGGTTCGGCAAGGTCTTGCAGATGTTCGATGGTTCGAAGGGAGTGTTCGTCGACGGTATAGCGATGGTAGAAATCCCGAACAACCAGCGAATCAATATTGCGGAATTCCGGAAGGATCTCGGTAAGGAGGCCAAGTCGATGCATCGGCCGAAGCGCGACCCCCGGGAAATCCGCCCCGAGAATCTCGCTCAGCACCGGCCACGTGACCCGCGTGTTGCGCTGTGGAAGTTCTGGATGGGTCATGATGTAGGCAATCGCACGCTCGGAATCACGACTGAGCGGGACGCCGGTACGAGCCGCTTCGGCGAGCAATAGATACGTCAGATTGCGATCCGCAAAGGCCTGTTCTTGCGTGATTTCGAGCGCGCCATCGCGCTGCAGAAAGGGCTTGCCGTTGGAGCTCTCGGATTTTGTGCCGAGTGTGGCGTTCATCAAGCGCTGGCGCAATGAGAGCGCAACCGGAGAACGATGTTCGACAAAGCGCAAAAGCTGGCGATTTAGCGTCCGCGCATGACGGAAGTACAGACGCATCCACTCCGCTGCGTTGCGTCGGAGATTGTCGTCGATTCCCAGGGACCGCTCTGCCGCATCCGACTGCAATTCGTACGTTAACGTATTGTCGTTTCGGCCGTTGCTGTAATGAAGGAAGCAGCGAATTGAACTCAGGAATTCCACTGCATTGCGCGTCAGTTCATCCTCATTGACGGGGCTGATGCGCGGATCGCGACGCTCACCCGCTAACTGACGCATCCACAGCAGGGCGTGATAATCACGCAAACCGCCCGGGGCTTCCTTTACATTTGGCTCCAGGTGGAAAATCGTATTTCCGTAACGAACAAGCCGTTCGCGCGTTAACCGCTGTAATTCAGTCAACAAGAACGAACGCGTTTGTCGTTCCGAGCCGCTCAAAATCTTGGAGTCGAGCTTGTTCAAGAGGGATTCGTCGCCGGCTATGAATCGACGATCGAGCATGGCAAGATGAAATTCCGCATTGTCGCCTTCAATCCGACGGCATTCTTCGAGGGTTCGCCCTGCCGAGCTGACGCGAAAGCCAAGATCCCACAGTGTTCGCGAAAATTCCGCAATCAATGGGCGAAAATCCTGTTCCGCCTTCTCGCTGCCAAACAAGAATAATAAATCGAGGTCGGAATAAGGAAACAACATTTCGCGCCCGTATCCTCCGAGCGCCAGCAAACAAAGTCCCTGACCAGTTGTATTCCGAACGCGCAGCAATTCAGCAAAGACTTTTCGGATGGAATCGTCAGCAAGTTCGCACAGTTGTCGGAGCGTATCCTGAGCGGTGGCCCCGCTGTCAAACAGTTTTCGAATACGCTCGCGTTGTGCCTCGCACTGCGGACCCAACACAGACAGCGGTGTAACCGACTCTTCCATCTTTCGGCTCGGACTCGGACGAAGTAAAGGACTCAGACCTGGACGCGGGGAGGACATTGTAGCTAAAGGGCGCTTTCGCCGCGCTCCTCGTTACGGATCCGAATCGTATCCTCGATCCGGGACAAGAATATTTTACCGTCTCCAATTTTGCCAGTCTTGGCGGTTTTCAAGATTGTTTCCACCGCGCGTTCCACGAGGGCATCCGGTAGTACGACCTCCAGCTTGATCTTTGGAAGCAGGTCCACGGTATACTCGCGTCCCCGGTAGACCTCGGTGTGGCCTTTCTGCCTGCCGTGCCCGCGCACTTCTGTCACCGTCATGCCTTCAATGCCCATTTCCAACAAAGCATCCTTGACGGATTCAAACCTGGACGGCTGGATGATTGCTTCAATTTTCATCATTCGAATGTCTGCTCCATGGATTGGTAATCCTGGCCTAGCTTCTAGGATTCCATGTTATAAGCTTCTTCTCCGTGTTGTGAAATATCCAAACCTTCGACCTCCTGGTCTTCGCTGACGCGCACGCCCAACGTTCGATCAACAATCTTCAGAATGACGATCGTACCGACGAGCGCAAAAATCCATGCGAATGCGATTCCCACACACTGGTAGCCCACCTGAACCCAGCGTCCATCGATGCCCCCGACTGACTTGCCATCCCCAAAAATCGGGTTGTAGAGAGCTTGTGCGAATACACCGGTCAGGATCGCTCCGATCGTTCCACCTGCGCCGTGAACGCCGAACGCGTCGAGCGAATCGTCGTAGCCGAAGATCGCTTTGAATTTTGTCACCATCAGATAGCAGAAAATTCCTGCAACAAAACCGATAAACAGCGCAGGCATCGGGCCGACAAATCCCGCCGCGGGAGTGATGGCAACGAGTCCGGCGACAGCCCCTGAAATTGCGCCGAGTGCGCTCGGGCGGCCATTCTTGAACCACTCCGCAAGACTCCAGCTCAATGCCGCAGCTGCCGCGCCAAAATGCGTAGCGACAAATGCTGAGGTCGCCAGGCCATTTGAGGCGAGCGCGCTGCCTGCGTTAAAGCCGAACCAGCCGACCCACAAGAGGCAAGCCCCGATAAAACTGAGCACCAAATTGTGAGGTGGCATGGGCTGTTTGGGATAACCGATGCGTTTGCCCATGTACAGCGTGCAAACCAGCGCAGAAACACCCGAGGTTATATGCACGACCGTACCGCCCGCGAAATCAAGCGTAGGGAATCGCCCGCCGAGCGAAGCATTCAGCAAGCCACCCTTGCCCCAGACCATATGTGCCATCGGCGCGTAAACCAGCAAAAACCACAGGGTCATGAACAACATCGTCCCGGAAAACTTCATGCGCTCAGCCGTTGCACCGGTGATCAGAGCCGGGGTGATGACGGCGAACATCAGCTGATAGATCATGAATGTCATCTGTGGAATCGTGGCGGCATAATCGGGGTTCGGAGCGACGCCGACACCACGCAAAAATGCATGCTCGAAATTGCCAATAAACGAGCCACTACCGCCGAATGCCAGACTGTATCCGATCAAAGCCCACAACACCGTGATCAATGCCATCAGCGCGAAACTCTGCATCATGATCGCCAGCACGTTTTTGTGGCGAACCAGTCCGCCATAGAACAATGCCAAGCCCGGACCCGTCATGAGGAGTACCAGGGCCGCGCAGACCAGCATCCATGCGTTGTCTGCGGACGATTGTGCCGCCGCCACCTTTTGTTCGAGTTGCGCTAGTTTATCGCTCACGACGCGGGACACATCCGGGGAGGCAATACTCGAGGATGAAGCAGGCGAGGAAGTCTGTTGCGCGAGCAGAGGAACCGTGGTGAGAACAAGGGTGAGGAAAAGACAACAAGCAACGGCCAATCGCTTCATCAAGCTCTCCACTCCTTACTATCTGAGGCTAAGTCCAGTCGTTTCAATTGCGATTTCCCGCTGCAAAATCGGTTTGGGACCGGACACGATGTAGCGGGATTATACGCGCCGCGCATACGGGCATCCGTTTGAAGTTTTGCTAGAGTGGATTCATTTTTCGGATAGTTGAGGGAGTAGCAGCCTCCGCTTGGTTTCGCTCGCAAGGTGGTCCGCGTCCCGTGTAGGGCGAGGAACGCGGCGTCCGTCGCTTACTTGGACCGTCAGATTCAGTGCCGATTCGAAGCTGACACGATGCCCTGGAGAGACGAAAATAGGTCGAACGTCCGTCCGCGTCCTGACCACGGTCCCAATCCGTTCACCCCCCTCTTGATCGTCAAAGAGCGGAGACCAGCTGCCGGAGTTCCAATCTGGCTCGTCATAAACGCCCATCAATCGGCTCTTTGCGCAACCGATCGTGGGACGATCGAGCACGATCCCCAGATGCGTGGCCAAGCCCATTCGCCGGGGGTGCGCATACCCCTGACCGTCGCAGAACAGCAGATCCGGCATGGATTTCAGCCTGGCCAAGGCGGCAAGCAAGACGGGAATTTCGCGAAAGCTCAGGAATCCTGGCACATAGGGGAATTTCAGCGGCAACACCGCATAGCTCCGCTCAATCTCTTCCATCTGGGGATAGCGGTACATCACGACGCAACCAATTGCGCGGTTGGAAGTGCGCGGGGCCGTCCGGCGATTCAGTCCCGGCCGCTTCTTTCTCCTTGCCTGTGAGTCGACCAGCACAAAGGAAACGTCCAGTCCGGCCACCGTGCGAATTTCAGCAAAGCAGTCTTCGCCAATCCAGCGTTTACGAAGTTGCTCCTGAATGTTCAGGGCTTGCGCGGTTGATACATCCCAACCGTGACGGTGCTCCAGGATTGCCTTCTTGTTCTGCATCCGTTACATCGTATAATGCAAAAGCCGCGGTTGACGCTCCTCGCCCCGCGGCAGCCCGGTTTTGCTTGATTTCTAGAAAAGGAAACCTTTCGATGACTCTGCACCCCCCCTTGGAAGTTTCCTCGCACGAAGCTGGTGGCATCCACTTTGTGGACGTGCATGGAAGACTGACGATTGGCGAGCCCAGCGAACAATTAGGCGACTTTGTTCAGAATATGACCCAGCAAGGCGCTCGCAAAATAATTATGAACCTGAACGACATTCCACAGATTGACAGTTCCGGAATCTCTGTGCTGGTCAAGCTGTCGATTGCACTCGCACGATTGGGAGGGGCGCTTCATTTGGTCAGCGGGCAGGGCCGTGTACGCGACGCTCTCACCGTGACCCGGCTTGTCGAAGCGATCCCCACGTTTGAAACCGTAGAACTTGCAAAGACGGGGTTTTGAGAATCGGGTGGAAGTTGGATTTTGAATGTTTTGAGGCAGGTCCGCCCAAACGCGATCGTCAGTCGCTCTTCAGCTGCCCTTTTTCAGTTCGGCAAGGACTAAACGGGCCAGCTCTTTCAGCGTGTCAAAGACACCCTGCCCGCTGATGGCAACACCTTCAATCACTGGCTCGCCCTTTTTCTGCAGCTGCCGCGTGAGATCTTCGACCGACATCGCATTCGGCAAGTCGCGCTTGTTCAGCTGGAGGACGTAGGGAATGGTTGCGAAATTCAGATTGTGCTCCTTCAAGTGTTCCTGAAGGTTATCCATCGTCTCAAAATTTGCGTCGAGCCGTTCTTCCTGCGAATCTGCGACGAATACCACGCCGTCCGCGCCCTTTAGAATCAGCTTGCGGCTGGCTTCATAGAAGACTTGGCCTGGAACGGTATAGAGATGGAAGCGAGTCTTAAAACCGCGAACCGTGCCCAAATCGAGGGGTAAAAAGTCAAAGAACAGGGTTCGATCCGTCTCCGTAGCGAGGGAGACCATCTTGCCCTTCTGGTTCTGTGTGGTGTGGTCATAGATCCATTGGAGGTTAGCTGTCTTACCTCCCAGACCAGGACCGTAGTACACCAACTTACAGTTTATTTCGCGAGCAGGAAAATTAATGAAAGGCACGAGTCGTCAACCTGAATCCCGGTTAAAACTTATAACACACGCAGGAAGGGCAAGCTAGCAATCCCCCTCCGCACGTTTGGTGCCTGAAATCTTCCTCTAGTGTCAGGGAAAGCAGCGGCTTAGGGGAAAGCTATTTTTCAGCAGTGGTGCCTGTGGGTAAAGGCTATCCAAAACAGCACTTTGTGGAAATCGAGGCCATGTCGTTGACGGAACAGCCTACCTTTGCTAGCATTCGCGCCATGGCGAGAGCGCAGAAGTCCTCAGGGGGTTCAGGGCGTGGGAAATCGTCCTCCAAACCCAAGTCTAAAAAGCACAAAGAAAAGAAGTTACCGGCGCCTCCGGCACCGCGTGGTGGGGTAGAAATGGTTGATCCTAAAGTGCAAGCCCAAATGAAGGTTTATGAAGAGGCAATGGCCCTGTTTCATCAGCAGAAGTTTCAGCGGGCAAAGCAGGAACTGGAAAAGGTGTTGGAGGGTCCCAGCAAGGAGTTGGTTGATCGGGCCAGGATGCATATCAAGATTGTCGAACAGCGGATGAAACCACAAGCGGACCAGAATCCCAAGTCGCCCGAAGATCATTACCAGCGGGGCGTAGGGATGATGAATCTGGGACGTTGGGACGAAGCGCGCGAAAGTCTTGAGAAGGCCCGCAAGTTGGCTCCTAAAGCCGACCACGTGCATTATGCGCTGGCCGCCCTTGATTGCCTGACGGGCGAAGCGGATTCGGCAATGGCGAACTTGAAGGTCGCGATTGAACTACGCTCCGCGAATCGTTATCACGCGCGCAATGATGAGGATTTTGCGTTCTTGCAGGAAGACCCGCGCTTCACCGAGCTCCTCTACCCCGAGAAGGACGGCTACGCGGGTTAGGGCATAGCAGGGTGGCTGTTCGATTGCTTTCCCTGGCAGGATGAACGAGTCTGGCCGGCCCCGCGTAGGTTGCTGGTCCGCGTCGCGCAGAACTCTCCGCTTGATCAGAAATTGAGTTCCCTTGAATAAACCGCAGAAAAGAAAAAGGAATCGCTTACGAGGCATGCGGGTCGTCGCTCTGGGGGGCGGCACGGGATTGTCTGCGCTGCTGCGCGGTCTGAAAGACCATGTGGCCCGACGGAACGACACAACATTTTCGAAAGAACGACCGATTGAAGACATCGCGGCAATCGTCACCGTAACGGACGACGGTGGCAGTTCTGGAAGATTGCGCCGGGAAAACAGGATGTTGCCGCCGGGCGATATTCGCAACTGCATGGTGGCATTGTCGAAAGATGAAGCTCTGCTCAGCCGGCTGTTTCAATACCGGTTTCACGCGGGACGCGGATTGAGGGGGCATAATTTCGGCAATTTATTCCTCGCGGCATTGACGCATGTCACGGGAGACTTTGCCGAAGCCGTACGCGTTTCGAGCAAGGTGCTGGCCATCCGTGGGAGGATCTTTCCTTCGACTGTATCGAATGTAAATTTGGTCGCGACACTGGCCAATGGAAAACGGGTCCGCGGAGAGACGAAAATCTCGCGTAGCCGGTCTCCGATCAAGAAACTCGAACTCGCGCCACTGCGCGTGAAGCCCCTCGAAAAAGCAATCGAGGCAATTCAGCAAGCGGATCTGATTCTGATGGGGCCAGGGTCCCTGTTTACGAGCGTGATTCCGAATTTGTTGATTCCGGAAATTTCCCGGGCGATTTCGCGCTCTAAAGCCCCCCGCGTCTACGTGGCGAATCTGATGACGCAGCCCGGCGAGACTACGAATTTTGCCCTGAGCGAGCATCTGCGCGCAATCAACGAGCACGTCGGTAAGCAGGTGATTGATTACGTCGTTGCAAACCGTAAAGCCGTTTCACCGGAAGTGGCTAGACGCTACCATGCCGAAGGCGCCGAGCAGGTTAAAGTGGACCCCGAAAAAATTTCACGCATGAAAGTGAAATTGATTCTCGATAATTTGCTCGAAGAGCACAGCGTCATTCGTCACAACTCACCTCGTCTGGCACGATTGCTCGTCAAACAATTTCTCTAGTCGGGATTCCGTAAATCGCTGTCACATTCTGGATGCTCTCTCGCTGGTCAATCCCGTGACTTTGCAAGACTGAAGCGAAAGCCGCCGCGCACCATGACCGGCGGCCCGACGTTGGTTACAGGCGTCCTGGCGATTTCGAAACGATCATCGGTGAGATTCTGCGCCGCAAAAAAGAGCGAACAACGAGAATTGATTTGCCGGGAAATCTGTCCGTCGAGCGAAAACGCTTCACCCAACGGAAGCAAATTCTGGTCGTCGTCGAACTGATTCCCGAGAAACCTGGCCTGCATCGAGGCGGTCCACTTCCTGGCGAGATAACTACCCTGAATGCTGAAGGAATTCTGCGGAACTTGCGGCAAGCGGTTTCCGACAAGCGAGACGGCACCGGGCTGCGTCGGAAAATCCAGCACGATACTGTTCACGAAAAGATAGGAGGCCGAGACCTGAAAACGCGGCGTAACCTGGAATTGCCCGGCCAATTCAAAGCCTCTCGCCTGGGACCGTCCGAGGTTCTCCTTTTGCCGAGTGATCAAATTGGGCGTAACCGTCAACGTCACATTGGCGACTGGATCGTTGATATCGCTCCAAAAAAAATTGCCTCGAACGGTTAAGCGGTTCTGAAGGTATCGGGCAGACATACCCGCTTCGCCACCGGTCAAGTGCTCACCAGTCAACGCAGGATTGGACAGCGTCAGCGTATTCCCCTGACGAAAGTTTCGATACAACTCGTTCAGCGTGGGCGCTCGAAACGCCTGATACACCGAAGCGCTCAGGGCAATGCCATTTGAGAGGGTGTGCATCACAGAAACGCGCGGGCTGAATGCAGTCTCAGTACGGTTCGGAAATGTCTTATAAGTCGGCTGCGCGCCGGTCACCAGTGGCGTGCGAGCCTGAAAGCCGGTGTTGTTATTCCATGTATCAACGCGCCCGCCGAAGGTAACGAGCCAATTGCGGGAAATCAGGAACGCATCCTGTCCGAAGAATGCAAAATAATTTTGGCGTCCTCCTGCATCGACCAGGGCCGTCGGAATGGACAAAGCGTAATTTGTTTCATTACTGTGACCACGAACGTCGTGCGCCTCAAATCCAGCTGTGACCTGGTGCTTTTCCCGAAATAGCTTCGACCAGGTGGTCAGGAATCCAATTTGCTGCGAAGGGCTGTGCTGGTTGTTTGTCAGAGATTCCACGTTTCGGGACGGCGCAACGGAAGAAAACGTTTGATGGAAATATTCTGTGGAACCATAAAGACGTGCCGAGAAATTCCCCGTCTGCGCCGAACCCCAATCGGCACCGGAGTCTATTTCCGTGATCGTCGTATCGTTTCGTTGAAGCTGCGTACCATTGTCGCGGCTTTCGGCAAATCCGCTGGTGCGCACAAAAAATTGCCCCTGTTCGCCCAGACTGTGACCGATCTGCACAATACCCGAAAGATCGCCACTATTTGCGTTGGTGTCCACCGTGCCGCGCTGGTCGGGGGGCACGAGTATATATCCGTCGGTTTGAAGTGCCTGCCCCATAGCGGAGATCGTCCATTTTCCAAGTGGCGCACCGGCTGCAAACGAAACATCCGGAGTGTTTAAGGAACCATAGGACAGTTCTCCCGTCGCGTACGCCTCGGTCACCGCACGTGTGCGAATATTCAGCACCCCGCCGAGTGCTCCACCACCATACAGGTCCGATGCCGCTCCGTTCGATACGTCCATCGAGGCGATTGCGTCGCGCGGCAGGCGCGCCCAATAGATCCAGCCTCCGAACGGATCGTTCAGCGGAATACCGTCGAGCAACACCGTAGAACGGCTGGTCGCGCTGGCGCCTATGCCGCGCAGTGACGTTCCCTGGGAAGAAGGGTTCGCAAACAGGCTGCTCGAGCGTCGGTAGGTGCTAAAGCCGGGTACTTGCCTCAAAATGTCATCAATGACGAGACTGCCGGAAGTATCGATCTGCTCGTTGGTGATGGAGAATTGACTGGAAGGTACGGCCGGGATTCTGTCTTCCGGTGCTCCATTCACCTCAAGCCGTTGCAGATTTGGTGCCGGAGTCAGTACCACGACAATCTTTTCAGACGAAGAGCCCGGATTCAGATCGCGTGCGAAATTTGCAAAGCCCGGGAAACTGACCACAAGAGTGTCGTACTCGAGATCTGTCGTGATTGAGAAATTGCCTGATTCATCAGAGACAGCAATAAATTTTATGCCGTTCGCGCGAAGCTCCACTGTCGCCCCTTGAATGCTCGCGCCGGTGGAATCGCTGACTGTTCCGCGAATCGCTCTTGCCTGTTGCGCCGGTACGGACGAGACAACGATAAAATGAAAAAACATCAGGGCGAGTGAAGCACGGCGAGGCGACTTCCACAACGGAGCGCGGACCGATACGTTTGAGAGCGTTAACATTTGTTGTCGTGGTAGGTTCGCCTGATTTAGGCTGGGTAGGCGACCGCGTTCTGAGGATAGCGTAATTCGCGCAATTTCGAATGGCTCAATGCGTGAAGTTGGCGGAACAATAAAGCGGGGCGTACCCTAATTTCCGGCCCGTGTCACCTTGCCTGTAAGTACGGTTATTGAGGCCCTGGGCAAGAACAGTTTTGGTCGTGTCGACATGTCCTGAACTTCCGTCTTTGCCGGACCGTCCGGATCAGCGTAACTGGACGGTCCGGCCGGGTGCCACGCATACTCTGAAGGGCCGAAGGTTACCTTCTTCACGTTGCCTACGAGTCTCATTGCTTCCGAACCCATACCATCGGCTATGAACTGAAACCCCACCTCGTGAGCGTTGCTCGGATCTTTATTGATCAGCAGGAGTGACCAATCTCCGTCAGGCCGCTTCACCGCATATGCGGTTACCAGGCTGTGGCCGGCATCGTCGGTCAGATCCGCTCGCGCAGGATAGAGTTCGTGCTTGCCTGCGCCATGCGAAACCCACTCAAGGTTCAAGAGCTGACTCGCAAAATACTGAGCAGTGTGCTGACGAATCTGCAATCTCTCATCTGCCACGAAATTTCCGTAGGTACTCCAAGCGTGACAGCCTGAGTGCAAGGGCTCTGGCTGAATCGGTGAATGATAGTAAACACCGCCCGGACCGGCGCTAGCGAGGAAAGCCCCTACGCTGTCGGCCAGCCACAGCGCGGAAAAGAGATCCTGCATGGGATCGGTCAACGCCCAAGACATCCCGCTCTCGCTGATCATCAGCGGGATTTCTGCTGGCACTCCGTCCTCTCGCCAGATCTTGGCGATCCCGCTCACCAATTGCGGTTCGCGGTATAAATCATCCCAATTGACGTCACAAGGGGGAAACGGGTAGTGCTCGTAGGAAACAAAGCTCAACTCTGCCAAACGATTGTGCGCTTTCAAGTAATTGAGGAATCGTATGAGCCACGAAGTCTGGCCTTGGGCATCCGGCCAGACTTTCACATCCTCATTTACACCTGTAAAAATCGGACCACCGAGTTTCAGCTTCGGGTCCACCCGATGGAGGGCCGTGGCCCATTGTAGATAAAGCGCCGCGTAGTCTTCCGGCAGCATGAATTGTCCGTCAGGCTCTTCGCCCATCTCGACGTAGGAAATCGGATACCCACGCTTCTTCAGGTAGGAAAGTTCGGCGGCGCTGTCTTCCGGATTTGCATAGACCATCGCAACGGGAATCATCGCGGGCAGACGGTTGGTAAAGCCGCTAGTAAAGAACAGATCAAAGCCGGTTTGAATTCGTGAAGGGACCAGATCGTTCGCGGTATGCCAGACATCGGTAGACGAAACTTGAACATTGGTCTGCGCCTGGCTCGGACTGTGATGCACAAGGTCGACGAACTGGCCCAGTGAGTTGTAGTTCCCGGCGTAAAGTTCAGCAATCGCATAACCCACGCAATTCCGTGGGTCTCGCTTGCCATGCGTATCGCAGGTATTCGAGGATTGCGTCATCCAGATGCGTAGGAAGCGAGTGGAAATCGGCTGCTCAGTCAGGCGCTGCACCTTATTTTCTCCGTTTCCACTCCTGATTTCGCCGAGCGGAAAGCGCAGCCATTCTCCGGAAACTTGCTTCGTGATTGCATCTTCTCGGCCGGTCCAATACTCGATGACATACTGCGTCGCGTACGGGCTGGCCCACTGAATCTCGATCGCGCTGATGGCTTGAGGCGTGGAAAAGTCAACCACCAGCCACTGCGGGTGCCGGTTGTCTGGTTCACCGGTAAATTTTTCGGTGAGGTACGGATTACTCTTCCAGTAACTGCCTGGGTCCCCGTCCGTGATCCGTGAAAATTCATCTTGATCGTTGTCGCTGCGGGTTGAACCACGATGCGGCAGTTTGTATCCGAACGACTTGTCTAACGATCCGGTAGGCTCAGCGTTACCGACAAAATAACCACTCCTTGTTTCTTGATCGCTCCATGTCCCGTCCGGATTCCAGTGCCAGGCCTCGATCGTCAGTTCCGTGTTTTGCCGGTAGGTAATGGGCCCCCACCCTGCCGAAAGAGATTCTCGGATGACAGGGGCGCTGTAGACGGTGTCGAATACTTTAGCCGGCAGAATATCGATCGAACTGCCCATGGCTTTGTCAGGATCGAACTGGATTGCTCGCGATGGACTGAGATCAATCTGAACAGTTTGCGCGGCAGCCGGGTCCGCGATGCCGGCAACGGAACTGAAAATGAGAAATGAAATCAGAGCAAGGCTTCGGACGCTCGAGCGCATGATGCCTCCTGAATCGTCCGTATTATAACGATTTAACAACGTTATTCAATAAAATTGCCGTGCCGACACGAAATTTGCGATGCGCGCGAAAATTGGAATCTGCTGTCTTCAAGTGTCGAATGCAGCTAACATTCTCCTAGCAACAGGCAAGATCTATTTGGAGAAATTCATGTCGACCTTTGGACTGATCGAATACAGAGATGCCAGCCCTGATGTTAGAGTAATCTACGACGATATCCTGACGACGCGTAAGACCGACTACATCAACAATTTCTGGAAGGCGATCGCTCACGACCCGGCATTGCTGAAACGTACGTGGGAAGGGTTGAAAGCGATCATGGCGCCAGGTGCTCTGGATCCCCTGACGAAAGAGCTGCTCTACATTGCCGTGAGCGTCACCAACAACTGCCAATACTGCATCGCGTCGCACACGGCGTCTGCGTTTTCGAAGGGGATGACGCCAGATATGTTCAAGGAGCTGCAAGCAGTTATCGGGATGGCGAACGAAACGAATAAATTGGTCACCGGCTATCAGGTTGCGATCGACGCGCGCTTCCAGCCCCCGCTTGACGTTAAAAAATAAAACTCAGCTGGTTTACTGAAAGCGGCAGGAAGGCTTCGTGGACAACCGCGCAACGCGAGGCGGCGGAAGCGATACAGCCAGAGAAGGGTGAGATCCAAACGTGCGGCGACATGTAGTGGGCTCGACGCGGATCACCACGGATCGACCGACGCAGGATTAAGCGCATTTACAGCCATTCTCGACCGCTTTCTCGCGCACGTCCAGAATCATCTCGAACACCATCGGCCCGGCCGTCCGCGACCAACGCGTCGAGGCGGGTGATGCCGTTGAGTCTGTGCTGACTTCGCGAACACACTGTTTCTATCGTAGTACCCAAGTACTATATGGCTACCTTCCCGCGGCTCTCACTATAAAGAAGTAGATCTGGGGCCTCCCTGCGGGTGGCAGGGCTGACTTCCAATCCCTTTTTGAGTGAGTGTCCCTATGGCACCAATTTCTAAAGATGTGGAAACGCTGACTGCAACGACGACTCCGACTGCTGCTCCTACCAGTGTCGCCCCTCAGGCACAAGTTCCCGCAACTCGTCCGCAGCCTGTACCGCTCGAAGTGCCGGTTAGCGTGAATGGCGCGCGAACGATCGAAGGCACCGACAAGCGCGAACCATTTTCAGAATCGACGAAAACTGTCCTGGTATTTGCCAACGGCGCGGTGATTCGTTTGGCGTCGAGCGTTTCCCCTGGACAACTTCTTTTTGTCACGAATGAAAAATCCAAAAAGGAAGTCGTTTGCCAGGTTGTGAAATCAAAGAACTATCGCACGGTCACAGGATATGTGGAATTGGAATTTACCGAACCTGCTGTCGGATTCTGGGGCGTACGCATTCCTGTCGAAGCTCCGGTAGTTCCTGGCGCTCCCTCAAAAGTGCCTGTCGCGGCCCGGCCAGCTTCACCCGTCGCAGCCCAGAAACCAGTCGCGCCCAAAGTTCATTCAAATTCAATTGCGCCCGCGGCCGCTCCGTCCGCGCCGATTGCGGTGAAACCAGCGGTTTCAACAGTTCCTCCGGTCATCAAGCCGGTCTTTGCGCCACCCGCACCACCCGCAAAAGTTCCAGTAGCCGCCCAACCCGCGGCGTACAACCCTGCCCTTGAAGCAAAAGTTCCAGAGGCGGCGAAACCCGAGACGAGACTGCCGACAATTGCTGAATTCCTTGAAGCTGCGCCCCCAGCGGTTGCGCCCCCCTCGACTCCCCAACCTCCGGCTAAACACGAGTCGCTGCCGGCGCAACTTTCACAACAGGTCTCTTCGTTGTTGGGCCCGGATTTGGCGCTAGCGTCGGAGGTAAAGGCGAACATCCCTGTGCCTCATGCGCACCAAACGGTGGTTACCGCGCCCGCCAATTCAGCCGGTGAAACGACGGACGAATTGCGGCAGCAGGCGGCCCGCCTGCAGGAACAGCTGAGCTCGCTTCTATTCCGAGATGAAGCCAAAGAGAAACCCCCGGTTGTGGTCGCAACGCCACTTGAACCCTTACGGGAATTGGCATCTGCACCCAAGCCGGCGCCAGAGGTTTCGTCACCAGCCATGCCGGCATTTGATGGGCCAAAGCCAGTCATCGCCGTCCCTGAACTGAAGCCAGTTTCGACAACGTCCAATTCGAAACAATTCAATCTAAAAGTGGAAGAAGTAAAAATTCCTTCTTGGCTCGTCCCACTGGCGCGCGAAACCGAGAGCGAATCCCAGTTCGCTTCGGCGACGGCCACCCCTGAGAACACCGCCTTAGAAGGCGACGCACGCATCGTTTCTCCGGATTCCCCATCAACTGGAATCGCAGAAAAATCAGATTCAGCGCAGACCGTGGTCTTCGGCAATCAGTTGCTTGGCGGTGCGGTATCAGCCGAACAGGCAATCCCCGGTTCCGGTTCGAAAAAGGGAGTGTTCTTTGGCTTGGCCGCTGCGGCCGCTCTCGTGATTGGCGGCGGTTTGTGGTACGGAATGCAGCCGGGTAATTTTCTGGCCGGAAAAGCGCCAGCAGCGCAAATCGTTCCCGCCTCAAACCTTCCGCAAGTCAGTTCGGCTTCAGCATCTTCGGCCCTAACCACGCCCACCTCCGTGCCAGCCGGTTCCCCGACGCCTGCAACATCAAGCTCACGCCCTGCGCCAATCCAGACGACGAACGTGCCAGGGGCGGACCCGAGCAAAATTTCTAACCCGTCAGCGACCCCCGTCCATCCGGCGCCTGCCGTTCAGGAACAGAAGAAGCCGGTTCTTGGTGACGTGCACCTGGCGACGCCAAGCGTGAACCGGAACGGAGGAACGGCCTCGAATGAGGCTGCTCCTTCAATTGATGCGACAGATGCCGCCGCGGCGAGCGACCCCCTGCTGGGTGTTGCGACAAGTGATCGTTCTCAGCCTGCAGTTCCTGCCCCGGTCGGGGGAGACGTGAAGCCGGCGCAGTTGCTGAAATCTGTGCCGCCGGTCTATCCGTCCGCCGCCAGGACGCAGCGAGTGGCGGGCGAGGTGAAACTCGACGCACTGATTGATGTCAACGGAAATGTAACGTCCACCAAAATTCTTTCTGGTCCGCCCTTGTTGCACCTTGCAGCCGTTGCAGCCGTGAAGCAGTGGAAATATCAGCCTGCAATGCTCGATGGCAAGCCGACGTCGATGCACCTGACCGTAACGGTGCAATTCCGGCTCCAATAGGAGCTCTCGACCGCTTCGGCTCGCGGCACAAAACCGACCTGTTAACGCGTGGGAGAGAGTCTGCCTTGCGCGGGCAATATTGATTGAGCCAAGTCAGGGTCTCGGTTCAGCTCGCCTGCAGATTGTGGGTTTGCCTGCAAGATTACAATCCAGGACAGATGCGGGAAGGGCAGGAATCGGTCGATCGGTCGGATCAAGGGAACCAGGAAATTCAGAAGCTTGATTTGCCATAGTCCAAATGTTTGCTTCCTGAGGATGCGGCCATTTAACCACCAACCCGGTGCACCGATCCGGTTAAACTTCATTACTTTTTCCACCGTGAAGCCAGCTGCCTCGCAGGCCTTCACGAGTTGTTCCTCGGTATAGCGACGATAGTGTCCGAGTACCGTGTCAAGCGAGCCAAAAAGCTGCGGCCCATTCGGCACCAGGATAATGGCGCGACCATTTTTTTCCAGGCTTTTTCGAATATTGCTGAGCGCCAGAACGTCATTCTCGATGTGCTCGACGACATTCAGGCACACCACCGTATCGAACTGCTCGGCGGGAAAAGTTTCTGCTGCGCTCGCGTCCGTGTAGTGCACCTGCAAATACGGCCGTGTTTGCTTCAGTGTTTCGAGCCGATCGAGATATTGAGGATTGACGTCGCTTGCGTGGTATTCCGTGCGCGGAACCAGGTTTGCGGTGAGATTTCCGATTCCTGCCCCGATTTCGAGCACCCGGCTCCCCACGTACGGCCGGATGGTGTCTGCCATCCACTTCGTAAATCGCGGAGCGCGATTCAGACGGGCCAGAATTTCACTGCCATAGGAATCGGCCACGTAAATCTTGTCGGAAACCCCGTATTTCACGAGCGCCCCCAGGGCGTTCACCCCGTCTTTCCAGGTGATCTTTTTCCCCTCGGAATACGTCCGGCCGGAATAACGAATGGGCATTTCAAAAATGCGAGCCTTGCGCTTGGAGAGCTTAACCGTGATTTCAGGTTCGATGCCAAAGCGGTCGCTCTCCCAGGGAATGCTCTTGAAAATGTCGCTGCGAACCATCTTGTAGCAGGTCTCAATGTCAGAAAGATTGAGGTCGGTTACAAAGTTCGTCAGTAAGGTGATCAGCTTATTGCCAAGGCTGTGACGGAAAAACAAAACGCGACGAAAATCGCTTGAAAGGAACCTGGAGCCAAACACTGCGTCGGCATCTTCTTCAAGAAACAGCGGGATCATTTTCGCGATGTCGGAAGGGTGATATTCAAGGTCCGCGTCGTGGATCACCATTAAGTCGGTATCGATATAAGGAATCGCGGTGCGTATCGCGGCGCCTTTGCCCTTATTCTTTTCATGGTCCAGGAAAAACCATTCAAAGTTCGGCAAGTTCAGTTGGGGAATCCCGGCCCGGAATCGCGCCAGAGCGGTAGCCGTGTCATCCTTTGAAAAATCGTTCACGATGATAACGCGAACCCGGCTGACGAGCGGACATTCTGCCAGAACTGCCAGCCGCTTCAGACTGGTTTCGACCAGATACTGTTCGTTGTACACCGGAACAAGAATGGAGAGACTTATTTTACCTTGCATACCCGCCATCGCGTGAAACAGGCCCCAATACCGCCTTCTGACTGCTGTTCTGTTCAACAAACTAATTTGAGAATGATAGCAGATTTGACGCTCGAGTCTTCCTTGCTGTTCCTTGCTGTGTCGCCCTGTCTAATGGCGTACATTTCTGAGATTCCAGGACAGTGTCATCCTCGCGACCTGTTGTGTCCTGCTACCTTGCGGTGTTGACGTTCGTCTTCGTATACTGGCCACCCGGTCAATTGAGCGTTCCGGAGGGTGGGTAGCCCGCCGCAAAGCGTCCCTTGGCCATTTTTTTACGAGCCTGTATGTCTCTCTCGGGCCGAACTGTGCTGCACAGTCTTTGTTCGACGGCTGTCTCAGCAAAGGAGACTTTTGCATGTCGCAAGCGCCTGTACCGGAAGAAATGAATGTCTATCAAAACGCAGAAGCGCGTTTTGAAATGGCGGCCAATAAATTGGGTCTGGAGCAGGGGATCTATCGTTATTTGAAATATCCTGACAAGGAAATTACCCTCTACATCCCGGTTGGCATGGACAACGGGCAGTTGGAGGTGTTCACCGGCTACCGGGTTTTGCATTCGACGGTGCGCGGTCCCGGCAAAGGCGGGATTCGTTTCGCGCCTGACGTCAGCGTTGATGAAGTGCGTGCGCTGGCCGCGTGGATGACCTGGAAGTGTGCCGTCGTCGACATCCCTTTCGGCGGAGCGAAGGGGGGAATAATTTGCGATCCGAGGAAAATGTCGCGCGGTGAACTGGAACGCCTCACGCGTCGATATACTGCTGAACTTTCTGACTGGCTGGGTCCCGAGCGCGATGTGCCGGCCCCCGACGTTGGCACCAACGAGCAGACCATGGCGTGGGTGATGGACACCTACTCCATGCATGCGCGTCAGGCGACCACGGCGGTCGTCACTGGCAAGCCCATCGAATTGGGCGGCTCGCGTGGACGGCGCGAAGCGACTGGCCGCGGCGTGATGATCTGCGTCGACAAGGCCCTAACGAAACTTGGAATGAAAAAGGACACCACGCGTGTCATCGTGCAGGGTTTCGGCAACGTTGGTTCGCTAGCTGCCGAGCTAATGCACAAGGCGGGCTACAAGATCGTCGGCCTCGCCGATATCGGTGGCGGTCTCTATAACGAGAAGGGCTTCGATGTTCCAAAAGTGATCGAGTGGGTTTACACCCAGAAAAAGCCGTTGCAGGAGTTCCCGGGTGGCGGCACAAAAATGAGCGCGCGTGACGTTTTGTTCCAGGTATGCGACGTCGTTATTCCCGCGGCGATTGAGAACCAGATCACTGAACAGAACGCTCATCAGGTACAGGCAAAGATCCTCTGCGAGGGCGCCAATGGACCAACTACGTGGCAAGCTGACGCCATCATCGACGGTAAAGGTATCTTCACTGTGCCAGACATTCTCGGCAACGCGGGTGGGGTCACGGTTAGCTACTTTGAATGGGTGCAGGACCGACAGGGCTTCTTCTGGCGCGAAAGCGAAGTGAATGAGCGCCTGTATGATGTGATGGACCGGGCATTTGATGAGGTTGTCCGCTATGCAGAAACGCATCGCGTGAATAACCGAATCGCTGCCTATATGCTGGCGATTGACCGGGTGGCGACTGCATTAAAACTGCGCGGAATTTACGCCTAATTTTGCTTGGCTTTCTTTAGCTCTGGGCGTACTCTTCTGTGCAAGTTGTGCCTGTATTCGGGTTGTCTGAAACAGATCAGACCTCCGCAGGGTCGAGGAAGGAGTCCGCACCGTGCCTACGGACTCAGTATCGGATTCGATAGTTCGGACAGAAGACCAACATCGTCGGGACATTTGCCTTGTCGGCCGCTGGATGTATGAACGCGGCCACATTGTCGCTTGTGAAGGGAACCTATCGATCCGGCTGGATGCGGACCGGGTTCTGACGACGCCCACGTGCATCAACAAGGGCATGATGTCGCCCGACGATTTAGTGGTTATGGATATGGAAGGCCGGCATCTTCGCGGCGACCGCAAGATTTCTTCAGAAGCGGGTATGCACCTGCTGTTTTACCGTATGCGTCCTGATGTTCAGGCCGTCTGTCATGCCCATCCTTCAACCGCTACGGGTTTCGCCGCGGCAGGCTTGGGCTTGGACCAGGCGCTGCTTCCGGAAATTGTCGTAGGTCTCGGCAAAGTCCCGCTGGTCCGTTACGCCACGCCTGGTACACCGGATCTAAGTGCGGTACTCGAGCCCTTCGTTCCGCATTACGATGCGCTGCTGCTCGCTAATCACGGCGCGGTAACCTGCGGTCCCGACCTGCTCAATGCATTTTTTCGCATGGAGACGCTTGAGCACTTCGCAAAAATCATGCTGGCTGCGCGCTTGGCGGGCGAGCCGCAACTTCTTTCCACGCGCGAGGTTGCAAAATTGATGGCTGCGCGCGCGAAATATCACGTCACGCCTCCTCCAGGCGGCGGTGCCGAGCTACCGGAAACCTGCGACAATGGCGAAAGCTCGACAGACGAAGTTACCTTGTCGCGCTCGGAGCTGGACGCCCTGGTCGACGAGGCGGTTCGCAAAGATCGCTCGCGCCGATAAGCCGTGAACCAATCAACCTGTTTTCGAGGGCGGCATCCGCAAGCCGCCCGTTTGTTTTAGATCCCGACCGCGGAGCCAAATTGTGACAAGAGCCGATGCCGTAACTGATTTTTTCGCTCTGATTCGATCTGGTGAATTAGATCGCGTCAGGTTCCTGCTAGGCGCAGAACCGTCGCTGGCAAGCGCCAAAAACCAAGCAGGCGTTTCGGCGATTCTCACGTCCGTTTATTCCGGGCGGAAGGAGATTCGCGATTTGCTTTTGGCAAGTGGCGCAATAGTCGAACTGCAAGACGCGGTTGCAGTGGGCGACCTCGCGCGGGTCGAAGAAATTGTCGGGAAGAATCCCGAGGCGGCAAAATCGTTTTCAGCAGATGGTTTCCCGATCGTCGCGCTTGCCTGTGCGTTCGGCTACTTTTCGGTGGCTGAATTTCTCGCTAAGCACGGCGCAGACGTGGATGCATCTGCCACAAACGGCACGGGATACAACGCACTTACCGGTGCAGTGGCCGGAGGGCACGAGGAAATTGCCCGGTGGTTGCTGCTTTCCGGCGCTAGCGCCAACTACAGATACGGAGCCGGCCACACACCGCTGCTGACCGCCGCTGCGAATGGTCGGCTCGATCTCGTCAAGCTTCTCCTTGCTCATGGTGCCGACGCGTCTCTGAGAACCGACGACGGGAAGTCCGCACTCGATCTCGCCCGGGAACGCAAACACGCGGCTCTTGCCGAGTTCCTCGAGCATCGTTGACGTGCGCAAACGGTTGTCGTAGCGTCTTGTGACACCCATGACATTCCCCGTCTTTCTGCACATCGGCCCGGTGGAAATTCATCCGCACCTGCTTTTCGAGGTACTCGCCTACATGGTCGCCTTCCGCATTTATCTGGAATTGCGCCGGCGCAGCGGAGACCATTTGCAGGATGAAGACCGCTGGTGGGTGATTGCAGCGGCGGCCACTGGCGCGCTGCTGGGCAGCAAGCTCTTGTTCCTGCTCGAGGACCCGCACGAACGGCTGCGGAATATTTCAAATCCCCTACTGCTGCCTTTTGGCAAGACGATCGTTGGAGCCTTGATTGGCGGGCTATTTTGTGTCGAGTTCACAAAACGCCTGCTGGGAATTACTTTGCGAACAGGCGACCTCTTTGCTTTGCCGCTTTGTGTTGGAATTGCCGTCGGCCGCATCGGCTGCTTTCTCACCGGGCTGTCCGATCAGACCTACGGAGTCGCAACTTCTCTGCCGTGGGGAATTGATTTGGGTGATGGCGTTCGCCGACATCCAACTCAACTCTATGAAATCGTTTTTCTGTTTGCGCTCACCGCACTGCTGGTTAGCGTCCGCCACCGCCCTCGTGTCGAGGGCGATCTCTTCAAGATTTTCATGGTCGGCTACTTCGCCTTTCGCCTCTGCTGCGACTTCCTTAAACCGGAGGTCCGCGTCTTTGCTGGACTCTCCTCGATACAGTATGCCTGCGTTGTGATGCTTCTTTACTATTTACAAGACATCGTTCGCTGGATCAGGCGCCGGAAATTCGACGGAAAGCCGGTTGCGACAGGCTTGCAGGCGTTTCGCGTCGGGACCTCGGCGGAGCCGATACCTCGATGACCCGATCTGTCCTCTCAAAGAAACCGGGAAGAGAGCCCTCGGGACATTTCTTCGTAATCTCTGCATGCGCTCCGGTACTTAGGTTCCGGTGGTGCTCCTCGGTTCTATTATTTCGAGGATCGTCACGGTTGCTATGAGAGGGGATCCATTTTGAACGAACCGCCGATCATTCATGCTCCGCCACCGCCGCAACGTCGATCGCTTTGGAAGCCGATTGGCCTTACGCTGCTCGTGACGTTTTTCCTGGCATTGTCCAGCTGCGCTGGCAGTCTGTTTTTCAAAGGAATTCTAACGGTTCCCGTATGATTGCGGGTGTCCTGATTGCCGTTGGAATGCTGTCACTCGCGCTGTTCGTTGTCCTTCTGCTGGTCGCTGTCATCTACTTGTTCGTATGGATCTTTGACCGGACGAAATCTAAATGACTGAACGCGTTCGCCCCTACCTGTTTTACGACATCGCTCTGACGATCTGCTCGGTTTGCTTCCGCAAACTCGAAGGCAAAATCGTTTTCGAGGATCAGAAAGTATTTCTCCTGAAACGCTGCCCGGTGCACGGCCCGGAGCGCGTGCTTGTTGCAGATGATGTCGATTATTACCGTCGTTGCCGCGAAGTGTTTATCAAGAAGCCAGAGATGCCAGTGGCGTACAACACGCCCGTGAAATGGGGTTGTCCCTATGATTGCGGTTTATGTACCGACCACGAGCAGCACTCCTGTCTGTCGCTCGTCGAGATAACCGATTCCTGCAATTTGCGTTGCCCGGTGTGCTATTCGGCCAGCGGACCGGAACGCTTGGAACATCGGTCGCTGACTCTCATCGAAAAGATGCTCGACGCTGTCGTTCAGAACGAAGGACATCCCGACGTTGTCCAAATTTCCGGAGGCGAGCCTACTCTTCATCCGGATTTTTTTCAGATCCTGAAGTTGGCGCAGGCGCGGCCGATACGCCACCTCATGGTGAACACCAACGGCGTGAAAATCGCGCAAGACGAGGAGTTCGTAAAACGCATTGCCGAGACTTCACCTAACCTTGAGATCTACCTGCAGTTCGATTCGTTTGAACGCGAAGCCCTGCTCGATCTGCGCGGTGGCGACCTGTGCTCGATCAGGGAAAAGGCGTTGGAGCGCCTAAACAAATACGATCTATCCACCACGCTGGTTGTTACGTTGCGCAAGAATCTGAACGATCGCGAAATCGGCAAAGTGATCGATTTTGCATTGGCACAGCCCTGCGTACGAGGCGTTACCTTGCAACCAATCCAGGATGCGGGGCGCGTCGAGAAATTCGATCCTGCCACGGATCGACTGACGCTCACCGAAGTTCGTCGCAAGATTCTCGAGCAATGCAGCCACTTTCTTCCGGAAGATGTAATCCCCGTGCCATGCCATCCGGATGCCCTGGCGATGGCATATGCACTGAAGCTCAACGGCAAGGTCGTGCCGCTGACTCGCTTTGTCGAACCGGACATCTTGATCAATGCCGCGCGCAACACCATTGTCTACGAGGAAGACCCCGGTGTACGCGAATGCCTGTTCAGATTATTCGCAACCAATCACTCGCCCGAGTCCGGTCTATCGAGCCTTCGCGAACTACTCTGCTGCCTGCCGAAGATTGCCGCTCCCGCGAACCTCACCTACAAGAACATTTTCCGCGTGCTGATTGTCCATTTTCTCGACGCTCACGCGTTTGATGTTCGTTCCGTCAAGAAGACCTGCATCCACATCGTTCATCCCGATGGCCGGCTGATTCCGTTTGACACTTACAACCTCTTTTACCGGGACGATCTTGAGCATACGCGGCTCGCGGCCCTTCGGGAGCCTGCGAAGTTCGTCGCATTGACAGCAGAGAGCGTCGCCAGCAATACTCGGAATCGATGATTGGACTCTTGCGAGGGCGGCTGCTCGAGAAGCGGCCGAATCAAGTAATCCTGGATGTGGGCGGTGTGGGTTACCTCGTTGCCGTGCCGCTGTCCACGTTTGCGGCTCTTGGCGAACTCCATGCAGAGGTGACACTGCTGATTCATACGCATGTGCGCGAGGATGCCTTGATGCTCTACGGCTTCTTGTCCGCGCGTGAAAAGCATGTGTTTGAATTGCTGCTTGGCGCATCAGGTGTCGGTCCAAGTCTTTCGCTTAAGATACTTTCGGGCATGAATGTCGATGAGTTGGTCCCGGCCATTCGCGGCGGCGATATCGTACAGTTGACAAAAATTCCAGGAGTGGGACGGAAGACCGCCGAGCGCATGGTGCTCGAATTGAAGGACAAGCTTGAGGCCGTAGTGGCTGAGAACGAAAAACCGGCTCCTTCTTCTCCGGCCGGTGTCGAAGCCGATGTGGAATCAGCGTTGATCAATCTTGGCTATGACGAACGAACGGCAGAAGGCGCAGTTGTAGAAGCAAAGAAGGAAGCGGGAACTGCGAGCTTCGAAAAACTGTTGCGGCATACACTGGCCGTTCTCAGTCATTCTGCAAAATGATCGCAAGGCACATCGCAAATCTTCAGTCGTTACAAAAGGGAACGAGAACAGAATGGCTGACTTTAGACCGAAAAAGGCAATGAGGCCAGACCACTCGGAAGATCGTGCTCGGGAAACGCGCATCGTTTCCGGGGCCGCCTCCGATGACGACGCCAGGCTGGATGCCACTGTACGCCCCAAGCGACTTGACGAATACATCGGCCAGAAACGCGTAAAAGAGAACATCGCGATCGCCATTGAAGCGGCCCGGAGCCGCGGCGAAGCACTCGACCACGTTTTGCTCTACGGTCCTCCCGGCTTGGGCAAGACCACTCTCGCGCAAATTATCGCCAATGAATTGAGCGTGCCCATTAAAACAAGCGCTGGGCCACTGCTTGAACGTAAAGGTGACCTCACCGCCATCTTGACGTCACTGGACGCCAAGGAAGTGTTCTTTCTCGATGAGATTCACCGCCTCCAGCCTGCGGTCGAGGAAGTGCTCTATCCGGCGATGGAAGATTTCCGCGTTGATCTGATCATTGGCCAGGGCCCCGGAGCGCGGATCCATCCTTTTCCGCTAAATCACTTCACCCTGGTTGGTGCAACAACGCGGGCCGGACTGATCACAGCTCCGCTGCGTTCGCGCTTCGGAATCGTGCACCGGTTAGATTTTTACGAACCGGATGATTTGCTGATCATTCTCAATCGTTCCGCAAACATCTTGAATATTCAAATGGATGCGGCCGGTGCTGAAGAAATTGCCGGGCGTTGTCGTGGAACCCCGCGTGTCGCGAATCGCCTGCTTCGACGAGCGCGGGATTTTGCTGAAGTGCGGGCGAATGGGCGCATCACGCGGGAAGTCGCGCAAGATGCGTTGCGCATGATTGGCGTTGACGAACACGGCCTCGATGAAGTCGATCGCAACCTGATGATCGCTCTCATTGACAAATATGGTGGCGGCCCCGTAGGGTTAGGCACGCTCGCTGCTGTACTCAGCGAGGAAGAAGATGCTATTGAAGAAATGTACGAACCCTACCTGATGCAGATTGGTATGCTCGATCGCACCCCTCGAGGTCGAGTCGCTACTGCGCGTGCATATCAGTATTTCGGCCGCGAATTGCCAAAGCGCCAGCCACGCCTTTTCTAGGAGAGCTTTGGCTTTAATTGTGTTTGATGAAATCGCCCTTGGTTCCCGTCAGTGAGTGATAGAGCGTCTCTATAAATTTATCTGAATCGATAAATTCTCCAGACCATTTCTTCCACGGATCCAGAATCTTTTCCTGTTTCATCTGTTCGAGGGTTTGGTGTTTGTCGATCGCGTTTTGTACCGCAGCGGACGTGTCCTTGAGCATCGTGACGAATGCACGTACATCATCGAGATTCGAGACCGCGCCGTGGCCCGGGATGACCTTCACATCCATGGGCAATTCCGCGGATACCTTCTCCATCGCTACGATCATGCCTTGCACACTGCCGCCGCTGTCCACGTCGATGAATGGAAATCCGTAACGCACAAAATCGTCACCCATGTGCACAACGTTGTTCTTCGGAAAGAAAATGACTGCGTCGCCATCCGTGTGCCCAGCAGGAAAATGCAGTGCGCGAATATCCTCACCGTTCAGGTGCACGGTCACGTCGTGTTCGAAGGTAATCACGGGCAGAGCTGCCTTGGGTGCCGGCGGGACGTCCATCTTCACGGATCCACCGGTACCGGCCACGCCACCCGTCACTAGTCGTTTCCGTACGTTGTCCTGTGCGATGACCGTCGACCCGGCACTCGAAAACGGTGCGTTCCCCCCCGTATGGTCCCCGTGATAATGGGTATTGATCACAAATCGTACCGGTTTGTCTGTAATCCCCAGGTTCTTCAGCGCCGTTTGAATCTTCTCCGCCAAAGGTGCGTACTGATCATCCACAATCACAATGCCATCGTCGCCGACAGACGCAGCGATATTTCCGCCTTCTCCCTCGAGCATGTAGATGTTACCCGAGACCTTTGTGACCTTGATTTGTACTTTGGAAAAATCGGTACCCTGTTGAGCGGGTACTCCTGCGCTCGTCAAAAGCAATGCCAGAAACAGTATCGAGCGCGGCTGCCATTCATTCTTGTTTCGGGTGGTCCTCATCATTTGCCTCCTAGCGGTTCGCGCGGCATTCTACCATCGTCCCGGACAAAGTAACTTCACGGCACATGGCGGCAAATCCGTCCAAGTCATGTTCCACGGGTAAGGTATCTTCAATTCTGGACCTCGCGATGCAGCTTCCTCGGAGCATGGATTCCGGGCCCCGGGGGAGAGGTTCGCACGGAAACTTCTGTGATCGACGGCACGGCGAAAACTGCCAACACGGTAGCGGGTACAAGGCGCTTTGCCTTTCTTGTGGCGGCGGGGATCTTCCTCAGCCGCGTGGCCGGCCTAGTTCGCGACCGGGTGTTTGCCCACTATTTTGGCAACTCTGATGCCGCAGATGTGTTCAAAGCAGCGTTTCGCATACCCAATTTTCTGCAAAATTTATTCGGGGAGGGAGTCCTGTCCGCGTCCTTCATCCCAGTCTATGCCCGGCTGCTTGCCGACAAGAACGAGGACGAAGCGCGCAAGACCGCCGGAGCCGTGGCGGCATTACTAGCGCTAAGCACATCGGTACTGGTGCTGCTCGGTGTTCTGACAGCTCCTTGGCTGATCGATGCAATCGCTCCGGGCTTTCACGGCGAAAAGCGCGAACTGACCGTCTTACTTGTTCGTATATTGTTTCCCGGTGCCGGTTTGTTAGTGGGCTCGGCCTGGTGCCTTGGCGTTCTCAATAGCCATCGCAAGTTTTTTATTTCCTACACCGCTCCAGTGCTCTGGAACGTAGCAATGATAGCGGGAATGGTGCTTTTCGGCCCTGGCCGTTCGCAGAACTCGCTTGTCGTTGCTACTGCGTGGGCTTCAGTCGTCGGGAGCGCACTCCAGGTGGCCGTACAGTTGCCGATCGTGATAAGACTTCTTGGCGGACTGCAATTGAGCTTGGGCCATCGAGCCGGGCACGTTCACACCGTCATCCGCAATTTTTTCCCAGTATTTATCAGCCGTGGCGTAGTGCAGATCAGCGCCTACATCGACGCGTTTCTCGCCAGCTGGTTGCCAACAGGGGCCGTCGCCGCGCTTGCCTATGCGCAAACTCTTTACACGTTGCCGGTCAGCTTGTTCGGAATGTCCGTATCCGCTGCAGAATTGCCCCTGATGAGTGGAGCCGTCGGTGCGGCGGACGAAGTAGCCAGTATGCTGCGCGCTCGACTGAACGCCGGCCTTCGTCAGATAACATTCCTCGTCGTGCCGTCGGTCGTGGGTTTTCTGGTTTTGGGAGATGTCATCGTTGCGGCGATATACCAGTCCGGCCGGTTCGTCCACGCCGATGTGATGTATGTCTGGGGAATTCTTGCTGGTTCTACGGTTGGCCTGCTTGCCTCAACGCTCGGCCGCCTGTATGCATCCGGCTTCTACGCGCTGAGGGACACACGCACGCCGCTTCGTTTTGCGGTTGTCCGCGTGGTGCTCACCACAATTCTGGGATATCTGGCCGCGCTTCCCCTGCCCCGGTTGCTTGGATTCGAGCCGCGTTGGGGGGTCGCAGGCTTGACGATTTCCGCCGGAATCGCCTCATGGGTTGAGTTCACTCTTTTGCAGCGAGGAATTCGGGGCCGCATTGGACAAGTAGGTGTCAATCTGAAATTTCTCGCACAGGTTTGGGTCGCTGCCGTCGCGGGTGCGGCAATTGCGCGAGGCCTGCTCATCGTCGTTGGGCAAAGGGGTCATATCGTTACAGCCATGCTCGTTTTGGGGACTTACGCCGCAATCTTTTTTGGAATGGCGATGGCGATGAAGCTTCCTGAAGCGCAATCCATGCTTGGCATCCTGCGCCGCCGCGCAGGCGTAAAATAGAGCCATGGCCACAGTGTTTCTCGCGCTCGGTTCCAATATCGGCAACCGAAAAGAAAATCTTCGCCGCGCTGTTGAGTTACTCCAGGGCATTGGCCTTATCGTTCAAAGAATCTCGAGTACGTACGAAACCGAGCCGGTCGACTACCTCGATCAGGATTGGTTTCTGAACAGCGTGGTCCAAGCCCAAACAAAGCTTCCACCAATCGATTTGCTGAACGCGATGCGCGCCATCGAATCAGAAATGGGCAGCAAGAAAGCGTTTCCGAAGGGGCCGCGCCTGATCGACCTCGATCTTCTACTTTACGAGAATCAGACAATCGCGACCCCCGATCTGCAAGTTCCGCACCCGCGAATGCTTGATCGCAAATTCGTCATGGTGCCACTGGTCGAGATCTCCCCGGAACTCCGCCATCCGTCGTGGAACGCCACGGCCGCAGAGATTCTGAAGAACAGCACTGACCGGAGTGCCGTTCGCAAGGTCAACAGCTAATCAACCCGTGGCGAGATGGCGTCTTCCATCCCGTTCGGTTCTCGAAGGACCGGAGAAAGCCGCTTCCACCTTGCGAAGTGAAGCATGGCTGACCGCTTGCTCCGCTCGGAATGACAACGGCACCAATGCGGGTGCAGAGGGTCTAGGCCTAGCTCGATTTGCGCAAGACCAATCGATGGATCGTAATGACCTTCGGCTCCCACGAATCCAATTCGATCTGCGAAATTGATCCGTCGCTGATTTCTCTCCAGCGATATACCCCTGGCTCGGATTCCGTCTGCTCTCGACCCTTCCTGCGCTGTAGAAATTCCCTTGCCTCGTCGGTTGTTGACGCTTCGCGCAGCGTTGGCCGCGCGACAGCCTCCACCGCGTAGCTGCGTATCAGTTTATTCCAGTACGCACTGAACAGATCGGCCGAGGCAAAAATATCGCTCCACGCTACTTCTCCGCCGTACGCGACTACGACGCCAACCACGCGTTCGCCCTTCAGTCCAGACGTTTCCTTGCGGAATCGCTTTTGCACCTCTTCAACCAGCACATCGACGGAAGGTCCCACGCGCCGCGAACCGTAGAGCTTCGCGTAGGACTGGGTTGGCGCTTCCTCCCTCATCGCCGCGCTCAGCTCAGTTTGGCTCACGCGGGGAGCCGGTGCCGCTGCGTCGCCGTTCCCGCTCCCTCTTCCTTCTGCGGTTCGAGGAGCCGCCAGACTGCCCAACGAGACCGCCTCCCAAACTTGCGACTGACTCTGTTTCACCGTCGCTTGTTCGCGAACGCTTGGATGCACGATCGTTTTCGCACTGTTGAACTGAGACCCCGCTGACCAGCGCCCGTGTTCCACACAGAACACGTCCAAGGGAAGTGGCATTGACCCCGGCGCAACGATTCGATCCTTGGCAATAATCCGGTCCTGCTTTCCGCCGCTGACCAACTCGCCGGAAAGCAGGAGCAGTGGCCGCTTGCTGCGGTTGAGCAGCACCAATTGATTCACCGACGCCCCACCCGGAGCTGGGATAGATTGACGCGCGGAGTTGCGATCCCGAATCAAGGTTTCTTCTCCTTGTTCACGCACAATCACTTCACCCGATGACAGACCTTCCTCGAGCGTGATGTAGTTGGAAGTGTCGAATTCGAGTGAGGATACGACCGGAAAAACCGTCAAGTTTTCATAAGTGATGGGGTCTAGAAGGCGCCAGTCGCCTTCCGATCGGGGGGGTGCTGCCGAGGAACCGCTGCCTGACCAAACAAATCCGAGTGCGGTCAAGCCAAGAACGCTACCAAACAAGCTGAACAGCGAACGATCCATACCATCCTCCAGGATGTGCCGTGAGAGAGCACAATCTGGAGTTAGAACGGTGCGGTTCAGAAATCTTGCAGATCGGCCGAGGGAAAGGTGGAAAAACTGTTAATGGCACCAGATACGAGGAAGTCTTATCGCTCAGGATTGCCCAGATTGGTCCGCGGCTTGAACTTCCGAGTGGTCGACTCCAGGGATTCCTGCTTTTCATACTCAGCAATCTCTTCTTCGGAATACGAGTAAGAGTCCCGAGAGGCAAACATGGAGGTCGTCCGGCTGCTCTCTTTCCTCTTTTTCCGTGCCCCGCCAAATTCATACCTCGTCATGCGCAGCGGTCCTTCAATCGCCTTCACTTCTACGAGCAGGTCGCTCACCTTTTCAAGGAAGTCATGTAGATGAAACGGACGTACAACATACGGCAGATGTGCCACTTCCAAATGCCCAATGAACTGATTTCCGGCCATCTCAGGGATCACGAAAAGCACGCGGATCCGCCCGCCGTCCTCGGCAGACACCGTGGCGAGCTCTCTCAAAACGTGAAACGTGGGAGATTCCAACCCAATCGTCGCAATGTTGGCGATCAGCAAGGAATATTCCGCTGTCCGCAATTCCGCATTGAGCAGAGCAATGTCTGGGACGATCCGCACACGCCAGCCTTCGGAATCCAGCATCTGCTTCAGGACGCCAGAGTTCTTTGGGTCTGCTTCAAGGACAAGGATACCCACCTGCCTCGGTGCCGGAGCGTAAGGAGTTGCCATAAATGCAGTATAGGCCGCGGTTTTGCAGGCGATATAGGGGTGTAGGACAGGAAGCGTAAAGAATACCCTGTCCGGAAGGACGGCTATCTTTGTGGCTGAGGGGGCGTGGAATCGGGCACCTGCTTCAGAACGAGGTCGACCGAATTCTTATTTCCATGCGTCAAGACCGGATACAATTTGTCGCTGATAAAGCGCAACTGGCCGTCAACCAGAATGCGCGCTCTGACAGTATACGTGTGCCGCTCATCGATTTTTGCCGAGTCACAGACCAAGGAAAAACTGACCGGCACCTGCCGGTTGCCGAGCGTAATCTTGTCTTCAGCAAGAACCTTTGCCGGTGCGTCGGCGAGTGAACTGTCCTGCAGTTGAACGACGACGATCGCGGTGGGCGGCAAAGCCATTCGTTGTCGATAGCTTACCGTCCCGGTTACGCTGGTTGATTCCGTGTCACCACGAGTCGCTGCATCCAGTTTGCAATCCTTCAAGATCATCGCGCGGTTGCCATCCCCCCTATCCTCCTGCAGAAATCCGCCATTTCCTTTTCCCCACCAGATTACGTTCCCGTCGGAGTAACGCTCGCCGTCTGCAGACGGAGTCTGCTTCATCAGATAGTTGTTGTCCTTGTAGCGCACCTTCGCCGTTCGGTTGTGGAGATATACCACTAATGTTTGACCGCTTTCGCAGGTGTAATCGAACCGCTTCCATTCAATCGCACGTTTCATGGTTGATTGCGGCTGGCTTTGAGCCGCTGGTGCCGGCTCTTGAGCGGACAAAGAAATCTCAATTGGAAGGATTCCGATCGCGAAAAATAGGATGCAGCGTATTTTGTTCATGATCGCATTCCTCAAAAGTGGCAGATCTGGGATCGGCACTCACCCAGCCGGTAATTTCACTTCCCGATCGCCATACTGCTCCCGGCTATATACTTTTTCAATCCAGTTCCGTCCCAAAACAGGCGGTCGGTTGTGAAGTTTTTTCCTGTGCCCATGCGGGTGAAATAGACCTGAATTCCATCGCGCGACCATTCGGCCGAACGCGCCCAGGTATCGGGAGGACAGAGGCTCACTCTGCGCTTCGAGCGAATTTCATACAGGAAAAAGCTGGAGTTCAACCCCATGGAATCCGTGGGCGCACCTGCAGGCGTTGAGGCGTAGAACGCACTGACCAGCAGCAAATCCGGATTGATCGGATTGATGCGAATCGTATCGCTGCTCATGATCTGATATAAGTCACCGTAAATTTCCTTTAACGGAACTGTCTGTTGGACTTTTCCGTCTTCCCCCAGCCAGTAGGCATTTTCCATATCTGTTGCGAGGACCGTCGTAGGCGAACTCCATCCGTGTAATGCCAGTTCCGCTTGTGGTGAGAATTGCGAGGCTTTATCCGGCGCATTTGCGGGAAAACTCCAAATTTGCCATTTCTCGTCCACGAATTTTAATAATGCGATCCGCGAATCATCCGGCGACCAGAACGCCTGATGGACCAGTCCAGTCAGGAGATCCTGTGAATGACCGGTGGCGATGTCAACGAGCACGATCGTGCGATCTTTTCCCGGGAGGTCCTTCGTGAAAATCAATTGTTTCCCATCGTGGGAGAGCGACAATTCGTAGCCCGTCGCGGGAACTATTTTTTTGACAGCTCCGATACTGACCTCTATTTTTCCAGAAGCATTTACATACGCAATCGCCACTGGCGAAGTGAACTTCGAGATCGGCTCCAACGCCGCATTTTTGTCCTTGTCCTTCGCCGCAGCGTCAGGATCGTCTGACGGGTCCAGCTGATTTTTCTTCCGAAATTCGGGGAACTTTTCGGGCGAACTGACTCCACACCCGTTTAGCGTCCCGATCTGCGCGTGGTTTACTTCAACCTTAAATACATATTTCGTATCAGACATTCCGTCGCTACACGTTTCGCGTGTTAACTTGACCGAGACCGCGGCACCGGTTTGCGAATCTTTCGCATGATAGGTCCACGAGCTTCCGGACTCGTCCCGCACGACATCGGCTGGTTCGAGCACGATCGGGGGGTAGTTGACTCGGTCGAGCCGTTCCGGACCTTTCATTCCCAAACGCAAACTCCAGGAGGGCTCGTTCCCGTGGGCAATCACGAGAATTGGGTAATGCTTTGTTTGTTGCGGCCCTGCAATGTCCATGGCGGGCGAAGCGGGCTTGTTACCTGGTTTTGCCGTAGATTGCGCGAGAAGCATTGCCGGGGCAGTGAGCAGGAGCCCTGACGCTGCAAATCGAAGTAAGACATGCTCGGATCTGTTCATGTTGTCCTTTAGTCAGATGCATCTTTGCTACGGCAAGAAACGACGGAACTTACAGCATGGGCGAGATTGCTCTGGGCATGGACGGCTGTTCTGCCGACGTGTGATTAGAACAAAACTCCGTTCGGGGAGCAAGAAAAACGGCTTGGGCGAATAAAATGCGAAAATAGCTTGACAGGGCGAACAAAAAACGAAATACTGATCAAGCTTCGAGGTGACCTATGTCCCCAGTTCTTCCGCACACTTCGACTCCGCGCTTCGCATTGCGGCGTCGCCCCATTCGTTCCCTCTCTGTACCCCTCCTTCCTTTTCGCCCTAATGAGCCAAGCCCCAATCAGGAGGCCGGTGCCCCTACCCCGGGTGCAGCCGGCTGGTTCAAGGGAAGTCTGGAGAGTTCTACGGCGGATTGCCCCCCGCCTCAACTCCAAACTCCTCATGCACCACTGGTGGGCATAGCTCGCCTCGCTGCTCACTCTCCCGCGGCGGAAACGAAGCGCAAGTCCGCTGCGAAGCCGGAATATTTCCTGCTACCGGTGAAATCGATCCTGAATCGCTGTGAGTCTGATCGCGTGCCGTTTGAATGGACCATCAACCCGTACCGCGGTTGCGAGTTCGCCTGCAAATACTGCTACGCGCGCTACACCCACGAGTACATGGAGATTGATGGAGGTGAATTTGAAAAGAAAATTTTCGTGAAGCAGGATGCGGCCGGACTTCTGGCACGCGATGTGAACCGGAAATATTCCTACGAATCGAAGGCCAGCGGCTATACGCAGGCCGAGCATATTGCGATCGGTACCGCAACAGATCCGTACCAGCCGGCGGAGAAAGAATACCGTGTAACGCGAGCGTGCCTGGAAGAATTGGCCAAGCGAGATGGCTTGAGTGTTTCGATCATCACCAAGTCCGATCAGATTGTACACGACATCGACATTTTGACCGTGATCGCTAGAAGATCCGCGCTCTCGATCAATATTACTGTCACGACGTTGAAGCCTCGGTTGGCGCGATTACTTGAACCGCGGGCACCTCGCCCTGATCTTCGCCTGGAAGCTGTCCGTAAACTGCGTGAAGCTGGACTAAGTGTCGGTGTTTCTGCGTCACCACTCGTCCCAGGAATTACCGATGGAGAAGGAGAACTCGAAGCCGTCGCGGAAGCCGCTAAACTTGCTGGCGCACAATGGTTCTTTTCCGGCGTCTTGTTCCTGATGCCGGCATCCTCAAAAACGTTTCTGCCTTTTATCCGCGCAAAATTTCCGAAGCTCGCAACGCAGTACGACAAGTGGTATGCGAAAAACGGCTACGCTCCGGAAGAGTATCGAAAGAAAGTTTCAGACCGCGTGTTGTGCATCCGGCGGAAGTATGGATTCTCCGTTCGCCCCTGGGAAGGGGATCGACCCAAATCGCAGACGCCTCAGCTGAGACTTGCCTGGGATGCCGCCGCCATCAGTACACAACTGCAATCCATCCGTTCCTGTGCTGCCGGGTAAGCGACATCGTATTGAAGGGCCGGCTGCATTCGTCACGGCACGATGATTCGTGACTGCTCCCGCTTCAGTTCCTGTGGGTTCGGAAACTGACCGCGCAGATATTCGATGAAGCGTCTCGCGCGTGGCCTTCCATTTGTGTGCATCAAACCCATTCGATAGAGGAATACCAGCAACTGGAATATTTCTGAATCCTTCGCGTTACCAAACGTCGCCTGTGAATGTTGTTGCTTGGTCCCAGTCAAGAACTCAGAAAGAGCCGTGTACAAGTCCCTTTGCACCGGCAAGGCCGGCAATTGTTCGTAGACAATTCCCGATGCGAGAGTCTTGTACGTGCTCGCCAACGACTCGATCCCTCTAAGAATGTCTTTATCCGTCGCTTCGCGATGTTCCGAGCAGAACTTCGCCACGTTAAATGCTATTGCGGACAGGAGCTGCTGATGTAGTTCGATGATCCCCGAAACCAGCCGCACGTCGAGCAGAGGCGTATCGGCAGGCAGCGAACGCGGATGCTGCTCCTCGTAGCGATGTCCGGCCAGCAGATAGGCACAGTCCGCCGGGCAGTCTATCGAGACTTCCCGTTCCGTACCGCAGCAAACCGCACAGATTTTTTCCACTTTTGCCGGACAAAAGCGTCCAGGCTTGCGCTTCTCACAGATTGGACAAAGCAAATCGTTTCCCCTCGCTCACTTCGCGCGCACACAGGCGAGCAATGAACTTGCCGTTGAATCGTGCACCCGCTCCTTCCTACGCTGGCCCCCTCACGAACCCTCCCTCGGCCGATCAGCGAAACGATGGCGCTTCGTCCGGCGTCGCCGGTTTCTCGACGGGCTGTACGGCGTCGCCGTCGTTCAGCTCCACTGGCGGGTTGAGCGCGACTGCGTCGGCGATCCGGATGCCCGAGAGGATCTGGAGCAGTCGGCCGTCGCTGAGCCCCGGTGTCACTTCGACGAAGCGAACGCGGCTCGCCTCGACGCGCGCGATCACGTTGCGCCCGCCTCGCGACGCGAGCGCTTCCACCGGAAGATAACGCGGATAATCTGGTCGCTGTATCGGCTTTGTGCGTTAGTGAGCGTCGTCGGCCGGGCATGATTGCCGGGGGATTCTTTCTTGGGACCTTCTCTATCCTGCTGTTAAGCGCCGCCGCAGCAAGGTGGGCAATCACGCTTCCCCGTGTGGGTGGAGCCACAGCTGGTTGCTGGGGCTGGTACCGCTGGCCATTGGCCTGCGTAAGCTCTGGGAGTTTCTCGCCGAGGGCGGGCCGGTGTCTTTAGGAGCGCAACACCCCAGGTGTCTCGGCCGCTTTCGACGGCGGCGATTCAGCACAATGTCGTCTCTCAGCTGCTGATATCCGCGGGGCTCACGATCTCCTGCAGTGTCGATAACCTGGCGGTGTACACCCCGATGTTCATCCGCGATCCGCATGATGTTCCGCTGTATGCGCTAAGTTTTGCGCTGCTGAGTGCGGTGCTTTATGGAATCGCAAGGACCCTATCCAATGCCAGGCTTTGGCGACGCCCGGGTCAGCTTGTGTCCGCTCTTCTGATGATATTGGTTGCGGCGTGGCTCTTCGTGCCACAGCGTGGGATCTGAGGCCTGCTCCCGCTTCGGGAGGCTGTCCACTAGGTAAGGATGTTAATCGCTGCGTCAATGCCGAGGAGCAGCAAGAGCACCGCGACGATGAGTGTCAGCGAAGCAGGAAAGCCGCTCTCGGCGAAAATAAGCTGAAGCTCACGCATGTTTCTGCGCTGGGCACGCAATGCGAGCATGAACATGATGTGATAGATCACGCCCAGAATGAGCATACCTATCCCAATCAAAACCAGAGCAGTACCGAAGTGGCGCGTGTCGGCTGTGTCGCCGAGTAGGTGCGCATTGGCCAGCTTTTTGAAGACCTGATAGAGCGTAAATCCGAACGTAATCAAAGACAGGGACGTGCGGATGACGGCCATCAGTGTCCGATCGGCGGCCATGCGCGTGCGTTGGAACGCCATCCCGGTGCGGCGCATTGCCAGTTCGTCGGCCCTCGGCAGGTGGAAGGACGGTGATCAGACACGGTGAGGGGATGGCTCGAGGCTTCGTCAGGAAGGTCCAAGACGATAGTGCCAGCTAGCGGAAGGCAGCGGACTATAAGAGCCTTTCGCAATTTGACGGCGCCGCTTAAGGAGAAGACAGGCTGCCGTAGTTGTTGGACCCAAGTCCCATTTCGAAGCGCTGATCGATCGATAAATTCGTCGCGACACCTCGAAGCCGGCCGATCGTGGCGGTGGCCGCAGGCGCGGATGCTGTCGTGTCGACATTAGCGGGAGCGTAGATCGCGTTGGTCAAATAAGGAGCCGCGTGCCATGGCCACCACGGACAAGCCCAACATACTCGTCATTTGGGGCGACGATATCGGCATCAGCAATCTGAGCTGCTACTCCCATGGATTGATGGGATATCAAACGCCGAACATCGATCGCTTGGCGAAGGAAGGGACGATGTTCACCGACTCCTATGGTGAGCAATCCTGTACCGCAGGCCGCTCGGCCTTCATTACCGGCCAGAGCGTGTACCGGACCGGTCTATCAAAGGTCGGCATACCGGGCGCGAAGGCGGGCTTGCAGGCCGAGACCGTGACCATTGCCGAACTACTGAAAAACCACGGATATGCCACCGGCCAGTTTGGCAAAAACCATCTTGGCGACCGTAACGAATTCCTGCCCACGCTGCACGGATTTGATGAGTTCTTCGGTAACCTCTATCACCTGAATGCCGAAGAAGAGCCGGAGATGTATGACTATCCGAAGACGAAGGAGTTTCCCAACTTTCGTAACCAGTATGGCCCGCGCGGCGTCTTGCGCTGCTTTGCAACGGAAAAAGACGACACGACGGAAGATGTGCGCTTTGGTCGAGTCGGCAAGCAGAAGATCGAGGACACGGGTCCTCTGACCAAGAAACGCATGGAAACCTGTGATGATGAGTTCGCGGCTGCTGCCAACGCGTTTATTACGAAGGCGCATGAAGCGGCCAAGCCGTTCTTCGTATGGCTCAACTTTACTCATATGCATGTCTACACCCATACCAAGCCGGAAAGCCTGGGCAGGCGGGCCGTTGGCAATCGCCGTATCACGACACCATGGTCGACCACGACAAGAACGTCGGGTCGGTCCTGGACCACCTCGATAAGCTCGGGATAGCGGATAACACGTTCGTGATGTATTCGACCGATAACGGGCCTCATATGAACACCTGGCCCGATGGAGCGATGACGCCGTTTCGTAGTGAGAAAAACACCAACTGGGAAGGCGCGTTTCGAGTCCCGCTCATCGTGCGATGGCCTGGGAAAATCAAGGCCGGCGCCGTGGCGAACGGGATCGTACAGCATCATGACTGGCTGCCGACGTTTCTCGCCATGGCGGGTGACAGCCAATATCGTGGAGAAGCTGAAAAAGGGTAACTACAAGGCAAACGGCAAGACCTTCAAGAACCATATCGATGGATACAACCTGTTGGACTATCTCACCGGCAAAACCAAGGAGAGTCCGCGTCAGGTGTTCATGTACTTCAGCGACGACGGTGATGTCTTGGGACTTCGCTTTGACAACTGGAAGGTGGTGTTCTTGGAGCAACGCTGCCCAGGCACGTTGCAAGTTTGGGGCGAGCCCTTTACGCGCTTGAGGCTACCGAAGATTTTCAATCTCCGGACCGATCCGTACGAGCGCGCGACGATAACGTCGAATACCTATTATGACTGGTACCTACAGCATGCCTTCGTGCTCTATCCTGTGCTCGGAAACATGGGGACATTTGTAGAGACCTTCCGTGAGTTTCCGCCGGTTCAACATCCAGACAGTTTCACGATCGACGATGCGATCAAGCATGTGTCTGCTGCTGCCAATGCGGATTGAGGGGGGGCGAGACCGTCGCGCTTGACGCGCTTGAAGGAAGAACCACACCTTGATCTCAGGTGCTCTCAGGACGCATCGAAAACCGATATGGCTGGCTGAGGTGTCGATCGGTTGCGGGTGTCGAGCTGCGGGACGGTAGCGCCGGCAATAATTTGGGGCACACAGATGCGAGCCCCCCTTCAAAACTTTGCGTGGGATCTTGATCTTGGGTTGGCAGGCATCGTAGCTATCCTGCTCGGGCCCGCCTCGTGGATTGGCGGAAGGACAGCACGAACTCGAGTTCGTCGGCTCGGGGTGTGCAGAATACCAATCCGCGGTCCACTCCCAGACATTACCGATCATGTCGTATAGGCCGTAACCGTTAGGCGGAAATGCGGTCACCGGCGAGGTGCGTGCGTAGCCGTCTGCGCGGGTGTTCTCGGTCGGGAATGCACCCTGCCAAGTGTTGGCCATGTGACGCCGATGCGGGGTGAACTCATTGCCCCAGGCGAACTCGGCGCCATCGAGGCCGCCCCGGCAGGCAAACTCCCACTCGGCCTCCGTCGGCAGCTCTTTGCCGCACCAAGTGGCATAGGCCACAACATCGCGCCAGGCGACGTGCACCACCGGGTGGTCATCGAGCATTCGAAACGGGCTATCTTTGCCGTAGGGATGGCGCCAGGAGGCTCCGAATTTGAAGCGCCACCATTGGCTCCAGTCCTTGAGGTCGACCAGGCGGTGGTGCGGCGGCGAAAACACCAGGGAGCCCGGGTGGATCATCTCCGGCAGAGCGCCGGGATATTGAGCGGCATCCGGGGCGATCTCCGCGTACGTTACGTAGCCGGTCGCGTCGACGAAGCGGCGGAATTCTCGATTGGTGACAGGCGTGCGATCAATCCAGAAGCCGTCGACGGAGACGCGGCGCGCGGGTCGTTCCTCTGGGTAATGGTGATCGGACCCCATCTGAAAGACGTCGCCCGGTATCCAAACCATGTCAGTGGGAGGCGGCGAGGACACGGGCCGCAGTGGCTGCTGCTCCAACTCCTGGGACGATCTGGCTTCGATCAAATCGGTCATGGACCCTCGTCAGTGCCTCAAGGGCGCTTGCCTCGTGACTGTAGTGCGGTAACTGCTCGACATCGCTGTGGAGCAACCTCTTGAGAAGCACGATTGACGGCACAGCCGAATCCGGGCAATTAGACCTTGGACTGCATGTCCATGATGGTCAGATCATTTCCAGAAATTGAATGACAATCAATGGCTTGCATTGGGCCAAGGCAGCCGCCAAAACGCCTTATGAGAGGGGCTTGATCGCCCAAAGGGCAGCTACCGCTCAGACGGAACGAATCCGAATGCGGGTGGCCCGAGCGGGGCTGTGTGCACGCGGCGCGTGCTCATGCGTTTAAGCCAAAGCGCTTAGCCGCAAACCGTCAAACGAGGTGACGAGCAGATGGCCGAAGGAGTGGTAGCGAATGCGGACGGCATCGAAGCCGTGCAGGCACGCCTATGCGAGGTACGGGCAATCATGCAGCTCGCTGTCGAAAATCTGGAGCGCATTCCAGCTGCCAGCAACGCGACCGATGCCCTGCATGTCGCCAGCGAGATGCTCGACGGGATCTATGACCAGCTCGAAGCCCTGCTCGAACCCGAGGCGCGCCACGAGGTGATGCCCTTCCGACGACGGGCAAAGTCGGCAGACCAGGCGCCCGTGGCAGCTCCCGACGAATTGTGAGCACCACGGACGCCTGGATCAGTCGTTTCAGCTCAGGGAAACGAAGTGAACAGATCGCTCAAGTCGGTCTGATTGCCTGCATCACCCAACATGGGTGTCACTTGGAAGATCTCCTGGACCGTCTTCAGGGTCGAACCATGGTTGTAATAAACCGAGTTCGAATAGCCGGCCTTAGCGAACGGGGAAAGGACGATCATTCCAATCGGTCCGTCGCCATTTGATCCCTCGTCCCAGGTAATGAGAGATAGCCCCGCCCTGTTGATAGGCAGCCGAGTTCAGAATTTTGGGCAGATTTTGTGCGAGCCAGCTGTCGCCTGACGCCACGCTGCAGTTGTGCATGTCATCGCATAGATCGGGGTGATGAAGTTATAACTCGCCACCTTATTGGCCTGCAGGTCGCCATCTAATTCCGAGAACGGTCTGACGTGCGAGATACAGTACGCCGAGGTCGAGCTCTGAGAATTGGTCACGTCGTCGAAGTAGACGAAGGGATCGTGTCGCACGGCGTATAGGTTCTGATCGCTCTAGGGGACACGAGGTGCCGGAGATACCTTCCTCGTAGGCCTTCCAGGAAATGTTGGCGTTCTTGAGCAGCGTCACCAGATGCATCGTGCTGCTCTGATGATCCGCCGACGGAGCATCATCGTTCAGAATCCCAAAATTGGTCCCGGCCTCGAGCCAGAGATAGTTCGGTAGGCTGGGATGATTGCCCGGCGGGTTGTAATACTGATCGCATACTCACCGAGATGCAGCAGCGTGTTGTTGATGTAAGGCGCGTCGGCGCTCCCCTTGATACTCGACCAGTTGTGATTCTCCATCAGAATGACGAATACGGTCTTGATGGATGCCGGGGCTGCCACGGTGAGCGTCGCGTAATTGCTCTGAATGCTCTCACCCGCCACTTTTGCGACGACCGAGTATTTATCACCGTTGTCTGCGCTATTGGCCACCGGGGTGGTATAAGTCGCGCCCGTTGCTCCAGCGATTGCAGTTCCGTTTTCGATCCACTGGAAGCTGGATGCCGCGCCGCCCGTGGCGGCTGCCTTGAACGTCGCGGGCTGACCCACCGTCACGGTTTGGCGTGGCGGGCTGCACTGAGATTGACGGTGCAGCCGACTGAGTAGAGCTGGTACCACCTGTGGAAGTGGAACTGCCCGACCCGCCCACGAACAAGCCCGACAGTAGGAACGATGCGGTGAATAGATAGACAGGTCTGAAAGCAAACATACGCACTCAAACTCTCCGCGTTGCACAACGCAGTCACGGCATCAGTCAAATACGTAATTGCATTTGGCGCAAAGTGTCTCCCTGCGCCGACCGAACACTTTGCAGTGCAGCGTCTACTGCGACGGCTCGCGAATGGTGCCGCTTAACAAGCTCAGTAGGAACACGCGTCGCGGAATGAGACGGAAGTCTCAGTTTATTTCGACATGCGCCAAGGTGACGCCTGTTCAACTTTTCATTGTTTCTGCAGCCCACGCCGCTGATCTATCGTTGTGACAGACATTACAGGCGTTAGGGATCTTCAGGGATTCCGTTGCTGCGGGAGTGACGAAGTGGAACGTATGACTGGCCACGTTAACGTTCGCAATCGTCTGCTCGATCTTCTCTCATTGATCGGTTTGCGAAGCATCGCCTGATTGGCAGTGCCGTGTGGATGCTCATTGCCGGGTGTTCGCAGCTGGGAGCCGCAACGCCCGTGGGTGCCGGGAATTGGTAACCCTGGGCGGCGATGCCGACATGCACGGAGGAGCCCCGCACGATGACGTTCGCGGGGCGGCCGAAATTGAGTTGGTCGAAGTATAGTCCGCGATCCGCAGGGTTACCTGCCTGAGTCGGGCTAAACTCCCGGGCGCTTTCGGATGACTAGAGGCCGATAGCTTGCCGCCCTACGGTCGAACCGAACGCATCCAGTGCTTCCGCAACGGCATCCTCACTGGATCGCTGCGCAAGGGCTGAAGTGGGCTAGGGTCGAGACGATGATCGTTGGGACCCTGTGAGGCATTCCTCGGTCGTTGAGGAGCATAATCGACATGAGCCAGATGGGCCTGGAGTAGGCAATGAGAAGGGCGAACTTAGGTCAGGTCAGCGCAGTGGTGTGCTTCGCGACGCTGTTTGGAGGCTGGGCGACGGCGCAGGCAGACAGCACTGGCGCGAGCAAAGTCTCACGGCCGTCTTACAACACAGCAATACGAACGGAACCAGTAGATGTACATGGCC
>CAWHQX010000027.1:0-195663 GCA_963831545.1 uncultured Acidobacteriota bacterium | reverse complement strand
GATGGCGCCGCCTATGCGCAAGACACCTGGCGAATTTACAGGGGCCTCACTCTCAATCTCGGTCTGCGCTGGGAATACTACGGCGTTCAATACACGGAAAACCAGAAACTGACATCCAATTTTTACCTTGACGCATTTTTACAACTTTGCTGCACAAATCCGCTATGGGCAGGTGTTCACTGTTCCTGACAGCCCGATCCACAACCTTTATCGACCCGATTACGACAATTTTGGCCCGAGAATTGGATTCGCATGGGACCTCTTTGGCGACGGTAGAAGCAGTTTGCGCCGGGGGTTACGGCATCTCCTTTGAGCGCAATTACGGTTTCGTGTTCCGCGGTCTAACTCTAAACCCGCCCGCCAATGCTCTCGCCAATATCTACGCCGGAACCCCGCTCTACCACCATCGACATTGCCACGGAGAACATGGGACCTTTCGCGGCTAATTCTGGCAACCTCGCCTACCCGGCTTCGGTCGCAACACAGGCGGATGCCAACATGAAGACCGCTTATGCAGGAGACCTGAGTCTTTCTCTTGAGCGGCAACTCCTGCCCAACACAGTTTTTTCCGTCGCCTACTCCGGCTCTCACGGCGTCCACTTGTACTCCAACACGGCCACAGACATGTCCGGTTCTGGCGTGGTCTATGGTGGGGACGATCCCAAAGTGAATCCGCTCGGCAATCTCAACCGCCAGTTTGCAAGTGTCTTTACGCGGTCAAACGGCGCGTTCTCGAACTACAATGCGCTTTTGGTGAGCGTGAAGGGCCAAAATGTCAGGAATACGGGTCTGACCTTCACTGCCGATTACACCTTCTCCCACACCATTGATAACTTGAGCTCAACTAACCCGAGTTTTCCAAATGACTATAATTTCGGTTTTCTCGACTTTCTGAATCCAGCTCTGGATCGAGGCGACGCTCAATTCGACATTCGGCATCTGTTTGTTGCCAGCGCGATCTGGCAGATCCCGTTCTTCGCCGCACCCAATGATTCTAGGCGACTTTCGATTCTTGGTGGCTGGACGCTATCCTCGATCTTCAGCGCCTCAACCGGAACTCCTTTTTCCGTTTGGGATTGCTCCTATGCCAATTTTGTTTGCCCTCGCTACATTCCCAGCAGCCGTGTAAGCACAACCGGGCACGCCGTCGACACCGGCCAGCCGAACTTCTTTGAGTACACCCCGCTTCCCCCCGCTGTGCCTTATGCCAACCCGCTGATTGGTATTTCGGATTTTGGCAATTGTGCACTCGTGTCCGCGCCACCTTACCCCCCCTTTCCTGCGAACATGACGCGCCGCGACCTTTTTCGCGGACCCGGCTCTTGGTCACTTGACCTAGGGATCTACAAGAATTTCCAATTGCACGAAGGATGGGTGCTGCAATTCCGCGGCGAATTGTTCAACGTCTTCAACCACTCCAATCTCTATGCCAACACGGGTCAGGCGGAAATCACCACCAATCCGAATTTTATCTCCGCCAGCAAAGGGGGCAATCGAATCGTTCAGTTCGCTCTCAAGTTGAATTTTTGACATCGGCGTCCCCGAACCCCGGCCCAGAGTCACACCCTGAAGATAGATATTGTCAGTGTTGCTTATTGGGGAACGCCAACGCGCCGCAGTAGTTCGGCAAACCGAGGATCGGAACGCAGGCTAGCGAAGTGTGGCTCGTCCCGCAGTGAGGAGATCTCGAGCGTACGTTATAAGCTTTTTCCAGCCAGACAAATGCGTCTTCTTTCCGGCCCAACCCCGCATAGACCTCTGCTACCAGGGACGGGTGCACATAACGTGTCTGCTCATTCGAAATCTGGGTTAATCTAGCAAGCTGTATTTGTGCGTCATCACTTCGATCGGCGCGCGCGTAAGCAAATCCCAGGTGGGCGATTGCCCTGGGGTTTCCACCTTCGGTCAGGTTGACGGCCGTCTCTAGTTCTTTGATCGCTCCTGATAGGTCCCCCTTTTGAACATATACGTCGCCCAAACAGGCGTGGGCAAGGTCAAAATTTGGGTCCAGTTCGAGCATCTTCCGGCACTCTGCGGCCGCTTGGTCGTACTCGCCCGCTAAGTAGAGAGGGAGAATCCGAATGCCCATCTTGAAGTGAGGGAGAGAGGGTCAAGCTCAACAGCTCGCTTCATTTCAGAGAGTCCCTCGTTAGTTCGGCCGATAGCCAGCAACCAATGCCCGTGCACGCGGCGAGCTTCGGACAAACTGGGATTGAGCTCAATCGCACGCATAACGGCGCGCTCGGATTCCGGCCAATTCCAATTGCACCAGAATTCGATTGCCGCCACGCGGGCCTGGGCTTCGGCAGAGGAGTCATCCCTCTTCACGGCCTCCAGTGCCGCAGCCTGGGCCTTCGTAGGGCAGTCTTCGTTGGGGATCACATCATTGATGCCCATGAATAAATACAATGCTCCGCCAAACCGGAATAAGGCAAGCCCCAGCTCGGGTCCAGTTCGGTAGCCCGTTGAAAGTCAACGGCCGCTTTTTCCTGTCCCCCTTGTTCCCATCGGCTCAAGTCGAGGAAGTATCGCCCTTCGATATAGGCCTCGTAGGCCTCGGGATTGACCGTGCGGGCGCTCTCAAGGCGCGCCTGTTCATGAGGCGTGAGTTTGATCTGAATGCCGTCCGCGATGGCCCGAGCGACATCATCCTGCAACATCAGGATGTCGCCCAGATTGCGCTCATAACTATCGGCCCATAAGTGCTTCTCGGGGGAGGCCTGCACAAGATTCGCGGTGATGCGCACGCGGTCGCCCGAGCGCGCCACCGTGCCTTCCACCAGAACATCCACGTCTAACTCGCGCGCAATTTCAGGCAGTGATTTCTTTGTATCTCTGTACTGCATTACGGAGGTATGTGAAATCACGCGCAGAGCGCTGACCTTGCCCAAATCGGTGATCAATGCTTCGGTGACCCCCGCGGCGAAATACTCCTGTCCGGGATCCCCGGAAAGGTTTACGAGTGGAAGGACGGCAATGGATTCAATTCGAGTAGTGCCTGGCCTACCTAAGAGCCTGCTTCGTGCGCCCCCAATGTTGAATCCGATGATCATGGTAATGATCAGGATCGTCGTAAGTATCGCAAAGACTGCGCGCCTAAACCGAACTGATGACAGCGCCGTGGGTGGGACATCGTTTGGGTCGGGTGTTAAGGGCAACTGTTCCACCGCTGCCGCAATGGGATCGGCTGATTCCACCACCGGCACGTCCACGGCCGCAATGAAGCGGTAGCCTCGACGCGGCAGGGTCTCGATGAATCTCGGCGTTTCAGCCGAATCGCCAAGCGCGTCGCGCAGTTTCTTTATTACAGAATTCAGGCCCAGGTCGAAATCTACAAATGTGTCGGCTGGCCAAAGCCTCTGGTGAAGTTGTTCCCGTGGCACCAACTCGCCCGGGCGTTCAAGCAGCAGGGCCAGTACCTGGAAGGGCTGGTCGTGAAGCTTGATCTTAATGCCAAGTTTGTAGAGTTCTCGGGAATTCAGGTCAATCTCAAAGGCACCAAAACGGACCCGGCCGGGTTTGGAAACTGTTGCCATGGGCTCTGAATCAGCCAGAGTCTAGCACACTCATTAATTAAGCAGCTTAGTATCCCGGCTTGACACCGGATGCAACCCTCTTTGTTTCTGTGACCTAGGAAATCATAACTGTCCAAGCGGCAAATCATGCACCAACCATGGTGCGATTTGAGATCTTTTGCGAGCGTTGCTCGCCTTTGGTATGGCCAAAAAAATATCTAGGAGAAAAACAATGAAGAATGCATTCGCATTGACAGTCGTCACAGTATTAGTCGCCGGTCTGTTTTTATTTGCCTCAACAAGCCAAAGTCGAGCAAGAGCTACCACCAAACCTCATCAGGACGGGAGTTGTTCACTTGAATCACTTAAAGGCGACTACGGATTCTACCGGACGGGAACGGTGCCAGTGGGGCCTCTAGCTGCCGTGGGGATCTCCACATTTGACGGTCGCGGTGTTTTCAGCACCGCCCAAACAATACGTAAGAATGGGGAAACCACTGGGGATCTTTTCACGGATGGGAGCGGTGACGCGTACTATTCGGTTGAACCCAACTGTACAGCCAAATTTATTAATCCCGATGACGGCAGCGTTTTCGCGCACGCAGTGATCGTAGGTGGAGGCGAAGAAATCTTCTTCATGAGCCTCTCAGACCACAACACGATCACCGGCGTGAGTAAGAAGATAAATCCAAATTGATCTCGCTGAAGTTGAGCGAGGTCCCCTGGCCGTTCAAGATTCGATCATTACAGACAGAAATGGCGTTTGAACGCACTGGTTGAGATAAGTTGTCGGGTCATAGGTGTTCCTTATGACCCGACGTCGCAAATTAATGCTGGAAGAACTTCTGCGTCGCTAGCACGCAGAGACTGTAATCGGCGCTAATCAAACTTGCTCATTTTCCGCGGCGATAACTTAGCTACGAAGAGTTAGTATTGAGTAAACAGAGCGGTGTTAGCCGAATGCAAGGGAAGAGCGGATACATGGAATGGACTCGCGCCATCCAGACTCAAGTGCATGGTCGCATCGTCGGAAAAGTGCCGGCCACGGTCCGGATATGGCGTTCGGGGAGGTCAGTAGCGATGTCCTCGATGATTCGCGAACCAGCCGCCAAGTATTAGTCGAGCTCGCCCAACTGGCAGATAACTTCCGAGTGCATCGTCACAATCGCCAAACCCAGCGCCGCCTGACGCGGGCGTATAGACGGCTTGTAATACATGCCCGCAGAGAACGTTTGAATGCGTGTCTAGGGCTTCGCTTGCGGAGGGTGGTCGTCCTTTTTAGGCTTGGGCGGGTTCTGGCGTTCCTGCTGTTGTTTTTCCTCCAATAGTTTTTGCTCTTGCGCGTGTTTTCGCTGCAATTGCTGCGTCTGCTGCTGATGCTGCTGCTCTAGTTGCTGTTTTTTAGCCTGATCCGCCTGTTGTTGCGCGGGTTTCGCGTGATCCTGCTCCTGCTGCTGCTGGACCGCTTGGCGCTCCTGCTGCTGCTTCGCGTGAAGCTGTTCTTGCTCCTGTTGGTGCTTGCCGTCCAACTGTGGGTTCGCGGAGGGTGGAACAACGGGCCGTACGGGAGCTGGAATCTCGTTTGGGTGGTTTGCCGGAGTAGGAGTGGGCCGGCTGCCTGGGGGTGCTTGCGATACGTTGTTCGGGTTTATCGGACGATCTGCAGGGCGATCGACGGGACGATTTGTGGGTGTTGTGGCGTTCGGCGCTGTTGGCTTGCTTTCCGCTGGCTTGGCGGCGTTGGGTAGCACCGGGCGGTCGACGGGTCGATTTGTGGGTTCTACGGTGTTCGGCGCTACCGGTTTGCTTTCCACTGGCTTGGCAGTGTTGAGTGGCACCGGGCGGTCGACGGGTCGATCTGGTGGACGTGCTGCATTTGGCGCCACGGCCTGAGTAGTGTTAGTTGCTGGGACAGGACGGTTTCCTTGCTGCGGTTGAGCATTCTGGGGCTGACCGGGCCGGTTTGTCTGTGACGTCTGGGGGGCAACCGCAACAGGCTTTGCAGCGACCGGTGCGATTCTTACGGGAGCTGCCATGTGTGCGCCGCCCGGTTGGATCTGCTGTATTTGAGCGACTGACAGCGGCTTCCCGCCATTACTCTTAATCGCTTCCTGCCGCTTTTCAAACGAGGGAGGCGGAGGAGGTGGCGCTACCTTTGCGACGACCCCGCGTGTTTGCAACCCCACCGGTGGTTTGGCGGCAGCCGCTCCTGTTCCGAGAACCGCTTGTTTCGCAGGGACCACTGTTGGCGTAAAGGCTCTCACCGGCGCACTGGCCACTTCTCGCTGGTCCACTTTCACTGCATTTTTCGCTACCGGCTGCGCCGAAGTAAATGCCTGCGGAGTCGTTGCCGCCACTGCTCCCGGCACGCTCTGGTTCACGTATTTCACGTTCGTCACGTTCACGTTATTGTTCACGACGGTGTTGTTGTAGTAGTTGTTCACGACGGTCGTATTCACAGTGGTGTTTGATATATTGACGTTGTTTACGTAATTGCGGCTCACGCGATACGACGGCACATACACCTCGCGCGGGCCCAGTGGAAACCATCCAACACTCTCGCCCGGCGCATAACCTCCTCCGCCGACTCCAATCCCGATGGCGAAATGTGGGCCCCCCACCCACGCCACCAACGCGGGCGCGTAGACGGGACGCATGTAGACAACGCCCTCAACCCGGGCCGGGGCTGGCACCCAGCCCCACGATCCCTCGTAAGAAACCCACCGGCCATAATGAAATGGCGCAAATCCCCACGGTTCGTTATCCACCCACGTATAGCCCCAAGGCTCGATATAGTCCCAGTGGCCGTAGTGGTAGGGTGCCCAACCCGGGACGGACGTGCGTGGAAACCATACGTTGCCATTGTCGGGTGTTTGGCGCCAAGAGCCGTGATCATCTAAGTCCTCATAACCGACCACTTCGGCTGAAACGTAACGAGATGAATTAGAATTTTCCCAGTGACGGTCACGATTGGCAGCCCAGACATCAAACTGGTCGTCATCGTTGCCATATCTTTCGGAATTTGCACTCAACTGATCGGTGCCGCTAAAAGTATCGTAATCATTGGCGTGAACGGTGTATGCGGCGCCTCCACCTGTCACTTCGCCCTCTCCACTTCGAATTTTGATGGCGGTGGAGTCACCAGCCTCGTTCACCGTGATCCTGTAAACGCCGGGCCGTAGCACGGAAAAAGCCAGGTTGGGCGTGTCAATCTCGTAGGTCTCGTTGTCATCAAGGCGCCGCACCCGCACGAGAAGGGTTCCCGCGGTTAGTTGAATCTGGGTGACGTGGTCACTTAGATTCAAGAAAGAAAAACCGGTGTTACTTGAGAGGCGCACCAGCGAACCATCGAGCTGCAATTCGGTGCGCCCATCATTGTCCGACCAGAGTTTGTCACCGGAGGTTACCGGGCGGTTAAGGCCTGCGGTTACCCAATCGTCAGTACCTGCGGGTTGAAATGAAACTGAACCCTGAGCGTAGGCCAGTCTCGCAACGCGCGACGGAGGGTCGTCATCGTTAGCTTTCGCTCGTGGTGCAAAGCCGGCGAGCGCAATCGCGACGCACAATACGGCCGAAAAGTTTACAGCGCGTGTTCTGGCTATTGTCATGTCTCTTCTCCGTAACTTCGAGTCCTTTTACGCCGGAGGATTGGCACTGATTTGCTGTGACGATCCTTCATCCTGAATGGAAAGCATTCAGGTGGGAATACAGCGCAGTCTGTAATTGGGGCGCACATTGCTCGTGCCGCTGGATGATCAACAACTATGGCACCATCTTGCGATCAATGCTGTACTGTTTAGCACATTATCTTTTCAGCCTCTCGCCCGTCGATCCAGTTCGGAAAATTTCATCGAAGGGGCCACGATGAAGGCCATCAACAAAAATTCGGTTGAGCACTCCGGGGTAATCTTGCGTCAGGTTGCGACAGCGATCTTGGGATTTCAGTGTCCGCCGCAGGTCCGACGATTTTTGGCGAGTGGTCGGCCACGCTGAAACTGTCCAGAAACGCTAGTGCTCTATCGGATGTGCGTTTTCACAAGAGTGCAAAGTTGGGCGAGGCGCTCTGAGCGCGTTCGATAGAGCCGTTTGAACCAAGCCGCCCGGGGTTGCGGCGGACGCTGGCCCTATGCAAATTGAATGGAGTGAGAGCGCAGTGTTGAGTTGCGGCTGGTAGATGCGGCGAAGCGCAGCAGACAGCTCCAGACGATGGCGAGTTGGCAGAAGGGCAAAACAGTTGCCAGCCGAATGGGTGGAGAAGTTGGAATAACGGATTTCGTCTGCGACCAAGCACACAAGGGCTGAACGTGCCGGAGCACGTGAAGGATTCGAGTTGGCGAGAGTGTTTCCATGCGGGGGCGATGGCCAGCGGCGGAGAACGAAGTCGTATTTCGGCAGCCGTAAGCCTTTCGATGACCTTCATTGAACCATCACACTTGGGGCAATGATTGGAGATGGCCACGAGATGACTGTAGCGGCCCAGATACTGGAGCACATACTCTGGGCCGCCGAACGGTGGTTTCGCGTAGACCACCCAGTCTTTGCGGAACAGTGGACGTAGCCAGGCGGCGAAGATTTTCGGCTCGGCGAGCAGGGCCAGATTTCCGTGAAAATGGAGTCGGCCGTCCTGCAATGCTCGTTTAAGACCAGCGACGAACTTGCCGCGAAAGACGCGGCTGAGCACCTTGATGGGAAGAAAGAATCGGTAACGCGATCGAATCCAGTGCATGTGATCGAGCGATAGGCCGCCGGCAGGAATCACGCAATGGACATGCGGGTGAAGGCCAAGCTTTTGATTCCAGGTATGCAACACGCTGAAGAAGCCGATTTCTGCGCCGAGATGTTTTGGATCGCGAGCGAATTCCAGAAGGGTTTCGGCGCTGGCGCGAAACAAAAGATCGTAGACGGCCTTCTTGTTCTGCAGTGTTAGTGGCGCTAACTCACGGGGTAGCGTGAAGACCACATGGACGTAGTGCGTCGGAAGAAGTTCTCGTTGACGCGCGGCAATCCATCGTTCGCGGGCACTCGTCTGACACTTCGGACAGTGCCGGTTGCGGCAGGAGTTGTAAGAGATGGCGCGATGTTCGCAGCGAGTGCATTCATCGAGATGGCCGCCGAGTGCGGCGGTGCGACACCGCGCAATAGCCAGCAGCACTTTCACGTGCTTCCAACTGATCCACTGACGGTTTCGCTCGATGAAAGCGTCGCCCGCGATGCGGATGAGATCGGCCACCTCGAGGGGTGGCCGGCTCATCTAGTCGTTCCGTGTTCGTCTTTCAGCTTCAGCGAATCCAAAGGACTGGCGGTCGCGTGCAGATGCCGCTGCGAGAGATGAAGGTAGATGGTGGTCTCTTTCAGATCGCTATGACCCAACAGGATCTGAATGGTGCGCAGATCCGCGCCCGCTTCCAGTAGATGCGTGGCGAAGCAGTGGCGCAGCGTGTGCGGGTAGATGACTTTCTGGAGGGCGGCCTTCTGAGCTGCACCTTTGCAGGCATAGTAGATCGCCTTGGGCGTGATGGGCCGATCACTGGCGTGAGCATGCCTGCTAGGAAACAGCCATATGCTGGGCTTGCGTTGCAACCGGCGCCAGTGTTGACGGAGTTCAGCGAGCAACATCGGACTGAGCATTACGTCCCGGTCTTTGCGACCTTTTGGGGCCAGTGTTGCAGAAGCATCGCGCACACCTGAGCGCGCGATCCACTAAGCGTTCGATTTCGCTGTTATAGACGCGGAAGGTAACCTGCTGTGGGCAATAGGTGGGATCCCAATGAAGGCTTCACCGCCTGCCATCCCGCAATAATCCGTGTTGGTGCCCTTCCGCCGAATCGAAGATAAGATTTACGCAGCTTTCATGGAGCCGATAACAAGTCGGGTAGCGCGGTCGGCCTCATATCCGTCTTCGTGGATGTCACTGACGATCAGCGCTTGCTTCGACAGTCTGCGATCTTCAATGGAGCGGTTTCCGCCTTGTTAAGTTCAGGTCGTGAAGTTGGACGTGACGGATTGGTAAGTGTCGGTTTAGTGTCGGTTTTTTTCTCGTTTTGGTGCGTTATCACTACACGCCTTGCAAAGTAGCCGCGGGGCAAGTGCCTGAGTTTTCCTTTACTTGCCTGAATCTGAAGGTTTTAAGGAAAGTGCGAAATTGGATTTTCAGGGCGGCGCTCTACCGCTGAGCTACCCCGGCACTCTATGTAAACAGTTTAGAGGGCGCATGCAGGAGTGTCAATGAAACCTGATTCTCGTTTCAGGAATGCTTAACCTCTCGCAATAGCCCCGTGGAAACGTCGTATACAAATCCGCGCACCGAAAGGTGTTGTGGAATCCAGGGATGCGTCTTAAGTTTCTGCAGCTGATGGCGCACATTCTCCTCGATATTCTGGAATGCATAGAAAAAGGCTGGCGACACCGCCGCAGTTCCTGTGCGGTTCTGAATTCTGGTCCGCAGGTCCTGCTCGCTGGCCTGCATCAAACCGCAATCAGTGTGATTGATCACCATAATTTCCTCAGTCCCGAGGAGATGATGCGAAATGACCAAAGATCGAAGAGAGTCCTCGGTCACGACTCCGCCTGCATTTCGGATGATGTGAGCATCTCCGGTCTTTAATCCTAGTGTCCTGATTGAAAGACGGGTATCCATGCACGTCAGTACTGCCAATTTCCGTGCCGGACGAGGAGTCAGTGCTCGTAGTTCATGGTTGCGTGAGTAGATTTCATTTGCTGCGATGACTTCATCAATTACGCTCATGGTCATCCAGTTTATCGTAGCTCTCAGGCCCATGCACGCGTCCCAGGTGTTACCTGGATGCGCAATTGCTCATCAAAAAAAATTCATTCGAACTGTCTCACTATGGTCGACTAGTTGCATATGACAACGTCATTTGCAAAATCCAACGAAATCATCGCACAGCTCGATGCGATTGGCGCGAAAGCGACGTCCGCAGAAGACTTGATGAAGTCCATTGTGGTGCTCTTGCATGAAAAGCTGACGCGGTACAACTGGGTTGGCTTCTATATGCTGGACTTGAAGGGCGACCCTAATATGCTGGTTCTCGGGCCGTTCCGCGGCACGATGACGCCACATACACGAATTCCTCTGAATCAAGGAATATGCGGCGCCGCTGCTTCGAGTGGAAAAACGATTGTCGTCGATGATGTTGGTACCGATTCCCGCTATCTGGCATGCTCACTCGAAACACGGTCCGAAATTGTCGTTCCCGTATTTGTCGAAGGCAAAGTGGTGGGCGAACTCGATATCGACAGTCATTTCCTTGCCGCGTTCGGACCAGAAGACCGTAAGTTGTGTGAACACGCTGCAGGCGTCGTGGGCGCGCACCTTGAAAAGAAATCTTCCTGAGGATCAATTTCTAAACAGCCACGCGCTCCTTAAGTGATGCCGAAGCACGCCAACGGTTTGAGGGTGCATCGGAATTTCATTAGCGCTGAGAGTCATCCACCTCGCGCATCCAATCGCGGCTCTTCAGCAGTTCGCGTGGCCGGGTTCCATCGGGCGGTCCCACGATTCCGTCTCGTTCCATCAAATCGATCAAGTGAGCCGCTCGGCCGTAGCCAATTCGCAGTCGTCGTTGCAACGTCGAGGTTGACGCGCGCCCTGCTTCACACACTACGCGGACCGCGTCCTGGAACAGTTCGTCATCATCGCCCGCCGCGCTACCGGACTCGCCTCCGCTTCCGCCATGCTCGCCTGCCTTATCGTCGTCATCTTTCGGGGCTTCGAGCAGTTGTTCGTTGTATTTCGCAGGTGCCTGTGCTCTCCAGAAATCGCAGACAGCGCTGATCTCCTCTTCACCGACGAGCGGCCCGTGAATTCGATGGAGCCGGGAGGATCCGGCGGGCAAGTACAACATGTCGCCCTTGCCCAACAGGGATTCCGATCCGTTGGCATCCAGGATCGTTCGCGAGTCGATCTTGCTGGCGACCCGGAAGGATATTCGGGCGGGGAAGTTTGCCTTGATCAAACCGGTAATTACGTCGACGGAAGGCCGTTGCGTCGCTAGGATCAGGTGGATCCCAACGGCGCGGGCCATCTGCGCGAGTCGGGTAATCGATTCTTCAACATTATTCGTATCGACCATCATCAAGTCGGCCAATTCATCGATGACGATGATCAGGTAGGGAAGGGGCTTGTGTTCGCTTTCCTCCGCATTCGCAAACAGCGAAAGTGATTGCTGCTTCTGGAAGGTCCGGTTGTATTGATCGATATTACGCACGCCGCGTTGTGCAAGCAGTTTCAATCGGCTTTCCATTTCGCGCGTGGCGTTTCTCAATACGTTCGAGGCCACCTTGGGATCGGTAACCACCGGCGCAATCAGGTGAGGAATTCCCTCATACAGATTCAATTCCAGTCGTTTCGGATCGACCAGCACCAACTTCACATCATCCGGTGTGGCTTTGTATAAGATCGACATCATCAAGGAGTTGATGAACACGCTCTTGCCGGTGCCAGTGGAGCCGGCAATCAGCAGGTGCGGCATTGATGCCAGATCCGTTATGCGAACGCGGCCGTGAAGGTCCCGGCCCATCGCCAGGGTCAACTTGCTAGGAGAATTTGCAAACTCTGTGGCTTCAATGATTTCCCGCAGGGCAATCGTCTGACGCTTGTCATTCGGCACTTCAATCCCGATGGTCGATTTCCCCGGGATACGCTCAATCAGAATCGATTCCGCCTTCAAGGCCAGGCATAAATCGTCCGTCAATCCTATAATCCGGCTGTACTTGATGCCTGCCTCCGGTTTGAACTCGAAGGTCGTAACGACCGGACCGGGATTGATCTGGGTGATCCTCCCTTCGACATTAAACTCGTGGCATTTCTCTTCGATTGCTCTTGCCCGTAGCTTCAGTTCTTCCTCATCGAGCTTATGGCTTGCTTCGCCTTCTCTTAAGAACTGCACACCGGGCAATTTGTAATTCGTATTCAACTTTTCAATTTTGGGTTCGGGTTTCTTGCTCTTGTCGGCCTTCTCCATCGCAGTAAAGAGGATGGGAGCCTTATGAATTGCGCCTGCATCTTTCAGGTCGTCCCCGTCATCCTCCATTACGGTAGCTTTCTTGCGGCTGAAAATGTCCCCTTCGTCCTTTAAGTGAATTGTCTTTGCTTCGTCTTCCGCGACTTCTTGTTTTCCCACAAGCTGCGGCGCCACGGATTTGCGTCCAGCCAACCTTCGCTGTTCCACTTCCTTGCGATTCCTTGACTGTTCCCGCTCGTCCTGCCACGCGTGCCATCGCGCTTGAGCCTTACGCAGAATCCCCATCTTTTCCATCCTTCCAATGGGACCCTGCGCTCCGCTCGCCCAGGCATGGGCTCCGCTAAAGGAAAACCGCGTGGTCATAAACAGTGCCACGAAAAATAGCGCGATCGTCACCAGCAGTGCTCCCCAAAAATTAAACCCACTCTGCAGACCGTGAGAAACGACTGAGCCCAGCAAGCCGCCTGCCGGTACTGCGCCTCGCACATCGGGTATGTGGATCATCGATAACAGGGAAGGCAACGACAGCAGCAAGAGAGCGTATCCACCAAGCGTTGCGAATTGTGAATCGATCGCCTGGCTACGGCACCATCGATAACCCAGGATACCAATCGCAACAGGCAAGAGAAACGCAGCAAACCCGAAAAACTGGAAGAGCAGGTCTGCGGTATAGGCCCCCACGGGTCCAATCCAGTTATGAACCGGCATACCATCGACGCTGGCTGCGCTCACGTTAAACGCGGCGTCGCGGGGATTATAGGAAAGCAGTGACAGCCCGACGAGTACGGCTCCGGTAATGCACAAGAACCCGATCAGCTCGTTGAGCCGCTTATTTCCAGTTGGTGTTAGGAAGCGCAAGAAAGTCTCCTCAGCATTTGGGGAAGGCTGAGTGTCACGAATAGGCGCGGCGCTGTTGCGCGCTATTCACGAGGAACGCCCAAATCATACCAAACCGAGTGACGTCCGCAACCAGATCTTTTCCGTATTTGTTCTGATAGACCACTGGTGATTCACCCCGCGCCCTCAAACGGCCAAGATCCTTTTGACGGCATTTCGCCTATCCCGCAAGTCTTGATGCGAAAAACAGGATCAGGATGCCGAGCACAATTCGATATATGGCAAATGGGCCAAAACCGCGCCTGCGTACCCATGCCATGAACCATGCGACGGTCCCGTAGGCAACAACAAAGGAAACGACGAAGCCAATTGCGAGCACGATCCAGTCGTGTGGACTCAGGCTAGAAACGCCGATCGGATTTTCGGTCTTGGTACCGTGCAGTGATTTAAATAAGGTGTAGAAGGTGGCCACGACCATCGTCGGTATCGACAGGAAGAACGAAAACTCGAGCGCGGAGGCCCGCGACATGCCAGCCAACTGTCCGCCGGCGATCGTCGACATCGAACGCGACGTCCCCGGAAATACTGCTGACAATATCTGACAGGCGCCGATCCATACGGCCTGCCCTAGACTCATATCCTCCATGTGCCAGGTGTGAATCTGCCCGCTATTGGCCTTTTCCCCGGCCAGCTCCGCCTTTGCGTTGCGCGCATCGATGAACCACATCACGATTCCGCCAATGAGTAGAGCCGTGCCCATGATCGTCAAGCTTTCAAGGTGCGCCCCTATTAGCTTGGTCATTAGAAAGGAGGGAATTGCCGTCACGAGGAACGCGATCATGACGAGGCTCAGCGGATGAGTCAGGATTGTCCGGTCCCCACGTTCTCCGCCCGGAAAAGTCGCAAGGAACTTGGCGATTCGCTCGCGGAAATAGATGGGCAGAGTCAGGATGGCACCCAGCTGGATTACGATCGAGTACATCTTCCAATAGCCGCTGCCGAGATCCACATGCAGCAAGCTTTCTGCAATCCGGAGATGAGCCGTCGAACTTACCGGCAAAAATTCCGTTAGTCCTTCCACGATCCCGAGCAACACGGACAGCAAGTAGTCGTTCACCAATCAACTCCGTCTTTTCCGAATTTTCCTACGATAGGCTCACGGCCTCACCCAGGCAAGCGACTACGAAAGAACCCGAAATTTCTTGATTACTTCCGGTCATCGATCTGTCCAGCATCCAGCTTTTTCCGCATTTCGTACGCGTCTGTTTTTTGAAGATAGTACCGTTTCAAGACCGCCTCCGTACAATAACCGTGACGCTTCCAGAAGGCAATCCCGGCTTCATTGTCCACGGCAGTTTCAAGCAATATGGTCCGCACGCCACGAAACACGAAGGTTTTCTCGAGTTCCCCCAACAGCTTCGCTCCCACGCCTGTGCGCCGGTGCGACTCCGTCACATCGAGGGTAATTATGTGTCCGAGCGGCGGGTTTGACTCTCCGAGGATAAATCCAACGATCGACTTTTCAACGGAGGCGACGAGACAATCCGCATCCGGCAGGCGCAGATAGTAGCGAAGCATCCATTTGCTATAGGAGATCCCCGGAACAAAACATGTCTGATCCAGTTTGTACAGCGCGGAAAAATCATGTGCTTCATAGGGTCGAATCTTGAACGACATGGTTTTCAGTTCCACGGACTTCCTTCCCTGTTGGGTCCTCGTGAGAGCACGTTCGTTCCAGGTGCCATGTACACGCACAGCTGCCAAAAAGAAATCCCTCAGCCGCAATCTTGCGAATGAGGGATTTCCGATCGGATGGGAATCCGGTCGCTTACAACTTGACGGTCACCGTTTTCACTTCCGTATAATTCGCCAGGCCATATTCCCCGAGTTCGCGGCCGATTCCGGATTGCTTGAAGCCGCCAAATGGAGCCGCCGCGTCGAACACGTCATAGCAATTCACCCAGACGGTTCCAGCGCGCACTCCGTCCGCAATCGCGTGAGCCTTGGTGATGTCTTGTGTCCATACCGCCGCTGCCAAACCGTACAACGATTTGTTCGCGCGATCGATCACTTCGTTCATGTCCTTGAATTTCAGGATCGACATGACCGGCCCAAAGATTTCCTCTTGCGCGATTTTCATATCGTCTTTGACGTCTGCAAAGACGGTCGGCTCGATGAAATAACCCTTGTCCCCGACGCGATTTCCGCCCGCCACCAGGTTCGCTTTATCAGTCTTGCCGGATTCAATATACCCCATGACTTTGTTAAACTGCTCCTGGTCGACCTGGGGGCCTTGCTCGGTCTTCTTGTCAAAGGGATTGCCCACCGTGCGCTTTTTGGCGCGGGCCACGCTTTTCTCGACAAACTCGTCGTAGCACTTTTCTTCGACAAAGGTCCGCGAGCCTGCGCAGCAGCACTGGCCCTGGTTAAAGAACAGCGCAAAGTGCGCGCCCTCGACAGCCTGATCCATGTTCGCGTCTGCAAACACGACGTTCGGGCTCTTTCCGCCGAGCTCTAGCGTCACCCGCTTTAGGTTTGTTTCTGCCGCAGCTTTCATCACCAGATGCCCGACTTCGGTCGAACCGGTGAACGCAACCTTGTCTACATCCATGTGACGTGCCAGCGCAGCACCTGCCGTCGGTCCATAGCCCGGGAGCAAGTTCAGTACGCCTTCGGGAAAGCCCGCTTCAAGCGCCAGTTCGCCTACGCGCAAGGCCGACAGCGGAGTCTGCTCGGCCGGTTTCATCACTACGGTACAACCCGCGGCCAGTGCCGGTCCCAACTTCCACGCTTGCATCAATAGCGGGAAGTTCCAGGGAATAATCTGCGCGACAACTCCGACCGGCTCGTGCTTCGTGTAGCAGAAGTACTTGCCTTGCACAGGAATTGTCTTGCCCTGGATCTTGTCTGCCCATCCCGCGTAGTACCGGTAACAGGCAATCGTCAGATTTAAATCCGCAGCCAGCGCCACATGGTACGGTTTCCCATTATCCAGGGCCTCAAGCTCAGCCAGCTCTTCCCGGTGTTTCTCAACCAGGTCTGCCAGACGGTACAGTAATAATCCGCGCTCCGCCGCGCTCATCTTGCGCCACGGGCCCTTGTCAAATGCCGCGCGCGCCGCAGCGACTGCCTTGTCCACGTCGGCCACATCCGCTTCTGCGACCTGGGTAATAATTTCCCCCGTCGACGGGTTGATGGTAGGGAATGTTTTCCCCGACGCTGAATCCACCCATTTATTGTTAATCAGCAGTTTTGTCGCGTTGATTTTTACCTTTGGTTCGATAACAGACGTTGCTGACGCCATGATCAGTCCTCCTAATGTGGACTCGAAGAGGCTACACCCGGGCCGCGCGAGAATCAACAATTGCTATCTAATGGATCGGATCTTTGAGTCTCTCTTTGAGAGCCATCTGGCTTGAGCGGGTGAGAGCCCGGAACATCTAGGACGAAGCGGGAGATTGGAGAGGACTCCGCGACCGGGAACTGGTTACCAGTATGGCCAGCAGCAGTCCCGCAGCAAGCATAGCAGCGGCCAGGTAATACGGTGCACCGGGAAGGTGGATGATGGCCTTTGCCGAAATCGCCACTGCAAATACCTGGGTGAAGATTAGCGGGCCAACCATGCCGGTCAATGCGCGAAGGGAATTAATCGCTCCTTGTAACTTCCCCTGTGAGCTGGGGTCTACATGCTGCGACATCAATGATTGCATCGCGGGCCCGGCCACCCCCCACAAGGCGATAAAAGGAATAGCCGCAAACATCGCCCAGGCCTTCGGCGCAAACGCCATGCCGGCAAATCCCATAACTCCAAAGATCAGGCCCGACAACAGGCTCGACCGTTCCCCGAAACGCTTAACATAGGGCCCAACCATCCCGCCGGAAACCGCGGCCGCACAAATTCCAACGGCCGCCAGAGCGAGTCCCACGCCACGCTCAGTCCATCCGTAACGGTACTCACTGTAGAGCACAAATACCGCGGGTAATGACTGGTGCGCCAGATAATTAATCGTGTTTACAAGCGCCAGCCAACTCAGTTCGACGTTTGAACGAAGCAGTGACAGCGAACCAAGCGGATTTGCCATGTGCCAGGCGGACTTGGCTCTTTTTTCGACCGGTAACGATTCGGGCAAGACAAAGAGCCCGTACAGGAAATTCGCGAGGCTCAGGACTGCGGCTGCCCAGAACGGTGCGCGCAGACTGTAGTGCCCGAGCAAGCCACCGACAGCGGGCCCAATTACAAATCCCAATCCAAATGCCGCACCGAGCAGTCCATAGCGCTTTGCACGCTCCTCGGCAGGCGTTACATCAGCGATGTATGCGAATGCTGTTGAAACATTCGAGGTGGTAATGCCGGAAATGAGTCGCCCCACGAATAGCCACCAGAGGGATGGCGCGAGTGCCATAAAAATATAATCAAGGCCCAGTCCAAGACAGGAAATCAAAATGACCGGCCGTCGCCCAAATCGGTCCGACCACGCTCCGAGGACCGGCGAAAACAAAAACTGCATCGTCGCCCAGGCAAAAGCGAAATAGCCGGTCACCTCCGAAGCGCGGGCCATGTTTCCGCCCTCAAACTGCTTTATGAGGTTAGGCAGGACCGGAGCGATAATCCCGAACGCCAGAAAATCCAGCGCCACAGTCACCACGATGAAAATGAAAGTCGCCCGCGTAGACGGTGGCGAAACAGGACTTTGCTCTGACTCGGAAGAAAAGTGTTCAGTCGTTGCCATCGATTTTGATTCTAGCTCAATTATTCTCGGAGTGGACTTGTGCGGTGAATCCCAAGACGGCCACGTTCTAGGACAATCCTTAGACTTCTAGAATTACCGGCAAAATCAGAGGTCTCTTCGATGTCTGCTTATTGATGTACCTCTTCAGATCCACGCGGATCTTTTCCTTGATGACCGACCAGTCGGCACGTTCTTCAAGGTTTGAAAGCTCAAATGTCTTGAGCACAATCTCTCGTGCTCCGTTCATGAGCTCGCTGCCATTCTCACTCATCAATCCGCGGGACACGATTTCCGGCGCCGATTCCATTTTCCCGGTGTGCTTATCGATCGCAATGATGGGTATCACCACTCCTTCTTCGGACAGATGCTTGCGGTCCCGCACAATAATCTCCTCGATCTCCTCGAGTGATCCCGAATCCACTAGAATCCTTCCCGCGCTGACCGGTTCGAGTCGCCGAACGCCGTCCTCGGTGAACTCAATGCACTTGCCATCTTCAAGCAGGAGGATCTCTTCAGAAACGGCGCCCAGTTGATGCGCCAAGGCCGCATGGCGGAACAAATGACGGTACTCGCCGTGGACGGGAATGAAATATTTCGGTTTTACGAGCCGCAAAATCAGGCGCTGTTCTTCCTGGCTGGCATGCCCTGAAACGTGAATTGTTCCCGCTGAATTGTCGTAATACACGAGGGCACGCCGCCGGAACATGTGATCGAGCATCCGGAATATGGCTTTCTCATTGCCCGGAATAATCCTCGCCGACAAAATTACCGTGTCATTTTCATCGACCGACACGAACCGGTGGTTATCCACGGCAATCCGCGACAGCGACGACATTGGCTCTGCCTGAGAACCACTCGCCAGAATCAGCAACTTCTTCGCGTCAAAGGAGCGAATCTCCTGCGGACGTACCACCATCCCGTCCGGAATCCGGAGATAGTTCAGGTTGTGAGCAATTTCCACGTTGTCGACCATGCTTCGGCCCACAAACGCGATCTTGCGTCCAACACGTTCAGCGATATCGATGACCTGTTGAATGCGGTGAATCGAGGAAGCGAAGCAGGACAGGATAACCCGCCGCGGAGCTGACCGGGCCAGTTCTTCGATTCGGGGGACAATTGTGCGCTCCGATGGCGTGAATCCCGGACGTTCGACGTTCGTCGAATCGCTGAACAGGGCGAGGACCCCTTCGTTGCCGTATCTCGCAAATGCATGCAAATCGAAAGGCACGTTGTCTACGGGCGTTTGATCGACCTTGAAATCGCCCGTGTGAATTACCACGCCAATGGGTGTGCGGATCGCCAGCGCCACGCAATCAATGGTGCTGTGAGTTACGGGAATAAACTCGATTTCAAACGGACCGATTTCTACCAGGCGCCCTGGAGTTGTTTCCCGCAGCGTGGCTGACTGCAGGAGCCCCGCTTCTTCCAGGCGCTTCTTGACCAATGCCAATGTGAACCGCGTGCCGTAAATGGGAACATCGAGGTCCCGCAAAATATAGGGAAGTGCGCCAATATGATCTTCGTGACCGTGTGTCAGAACGATTGCACGAACATGCTCGCGATTCTGCTTCAAGTACGTAATGTCAGGGATGACCAGGTCCACACCGAGCAATTCGGATTCAGGGAACATCATCCCCGCGTCAATCACGATGATGTCGTCGCCGTAGCGCAACACCATCATGTTCATTCCGAACTCGCCCAGGCCGCCTAAGGGAATTGCCAACAAGGATTTATTTGTCTTACTCAAGGAATGGGTACTCCGCTCTCTGGAGGAAAAGCGTATCACACAGTTCTGTTCTTCCGCTGTTCCTCACTGTAACCGATCACCTGCGCGCCAACGCTGCCCGTCACATTCTTTCTGGCGCTTCAATGCCCAGCAATTTCAAAGACTCTTTTATCCTTTCTTCCACTACTCCTGTCAAAGCCAGCAGAAACGAACGTTTCTGGTCGTTCTCTTCCGATAAGATGTGGTGCTTGTGATAAAAGTTGTTAAATGCCTGGGCAAGTTGAAATGCGTACTTTGTAACGAACGCCGGCTCCTGTGCATGGATGGCCGCGTTCATCGCGTAATCGAGGGAACCGGCATGCAGCAGTAGTTCCCACACATCCTCATTTTCCTTGCCACTTAAATTCTCCGCGACGGTCTCCCCATCAAGTGGGGTGCTGTTCTCTTTCTCGGATGGACGGCCCTTGCGACGTATGCCTCGAATGCGTACGACTGCATACTGGCAGTACGGGCCAGTCTCTCCTTCCGCGCTCAGCGCATCTTCAAAATCAAATGCAATGATCGTATTGCGCGTAAATTTTAGCAGGAAAAATCGCAAAGCCCCGATCGCGAGGTCGTTTGCCGTGCGCTCAAGTTCTGCTGTCCCCATATCCGGGTGCTTCAGCTGAACTCGTTGTTGTGCCGCCTTCAACATGCGGTCAATCAAGTCGTCGGCCTTCACGCCAAAGCCTTTTCTTCCGCTCACTTCGACATAGGGCTTCCGGGCATCTTCGGCGGAAAGTTCATAGCCCAGTTCCGCAGCACATCTCGGCGTCAACGCGACAATCTCATATGCAAAGTGAATCGAGTTATCCGCTTCCGTAGGATGCCCGAGTGCGCGCAGGCCTGCAGCCACTACGTCCTGCAAATAGGCCTGCCGCGTATCGATGACGTTGTAAACGGTGGTTGCATCGCCAAAGTGCGGAGCAGCGATCTCGGTCACCAGTGAGGTGGTTGTCCACAAATCATGTCCACCGGGGGCGTAGGGCCAGCGGCGATAGTGAAAATCCTTCCCAAGGAGCCCAAATTTCCACAGCTGATAGGCAATATCTTTGCCGACGTAGGTGACAGTGCCGTTGGAGCGAACAATAATTTTTGCCTGATCCTCTTCGTCTGTCTCTTGGCCCTCGGATGACCCGCCATGATTCCATGGCATAATCCAGCAACCCGCCGTTTTGCCGGATTCGGAAAAATGGATTGCGCCGGTATCCTTCAACTTTGCAAATGCTGCATCCCAGAAGTGCAGGTGCAGGATCTCGCTCTCCCTCGCGAGCAGCTCGTAATAAATATCCAGACGGGACATCGTGCGCAGGTGAAACCCAACGATCGCATCGGCAATCACACTGCCCATCTCGGCAATTTCGCCTTCCCCGGCTTCAATCGCCCGAAGCGTTTCGCCCCGCAATTGGGCTGCTCGAACCGGGTCTTCTGCAAAAAACTGGGTGGCCTTCGCATACAGATCCCAGCACAGATAATCGAACTGCGGCTCCTTCGAGAGTTCTTTCACTCTGGCCAGCGGCAAGTTTTCCATCTGCTTAAACGCGATCACCACGTCCGCGACCTGTACGCCGGTATTATCAATATAATTTTGCACCGCGACTTCGCGGCCGCTCTGTCGCAACACCCGCACCATGGTGTCGCCCAAAACGGCGTTCCGTAGATGCCCGATGTGAGCGGCTTTATTCGGGTTGATGCTGGTGTGCTCAACAATGACCCGGCCCGGCAACTTCGACCGGGCGGAGGTGGCAGCCTCCGTGGCTACGCTTCGCCAGAACTCGGCTCGATCGAAAAACGCATTCAGGTACCCCGCACCTGCCACTTCGACGCGCGCAATTCCGCTAATGTTCTCGATACTATTTGCAATCTCCTGCGCAATCATTCGCGGCGCCTTCTTCAAGCGCTTTGCGAGTTCAAAGCACAGGGGAGAGGACGCTTCGCCCATCTCGAGCTTTGGCGGACGCTCCAGAACGACACCAATCTCCACGCCGTAATTCTTGCGAACATGGGCCGACAGGGCTTGCCGCAATCGATCTAGTAGTGTCTGGTACACCTGTTCTCAGTCCTATCCATGAGCCAATATTAATCCTCCAGTATAGCAGTCAGTCTCATTTATTATCGGAACAGAAAGATCTCTGCTGGTTCGGGTGGCTGGATAGCCCTTGGAGAGACAATGAACACCAATATTTTCAAGAGTATTGCAGCCATCATGATCGGTGCCGGGGTCTGTGTATTTCTTTCTATCGGCACGGACGGACTGATGCGCGCGCTCGGCATTTTCCCGATCACTCCCCCCATGAAGGACAGTCTTTTCGTTTTCGCGACCGTTTACCGAACATTGTTCGGTGTTATCGGGGGCTATCTCACTGCGCGAATCGCACCGAACAAGCCTATGATGCACGCCTTTGTGCTGGGCGCCCTGGGCCTGGTTGCCAGCATTGCAGGTGCGATTGCCAGCTGGAACAAACTGCCGGAGTTGGGGCCGAAGTGGTATCCCATCGCACTGATTGTGCTCGCCTTACCGCCAGCGTTAATCGGCGCAAAGTGGCGCGTGATGCAGTTGCGCGGGCGAAGCGACAGACTAGAAGGAGCGAACTAGATGCGTTGCTTTGGGTCCGGGAGGAAAATAGCGTGACTTGCCCGTCGTCCGACATCGAATGCAGTGCAGGCCGGATTGTTGCCGGCAATAACGCTGAAATGAAGGGCCTGCCATCCATGTCGCCACAAGTTTGACGCCACGTATCGCTGCCGATAGTATCGGTGTCGGGTGCATTTGCGACTCATTCTATGAGGCTTGCCTACTTCGACTGTTTTAGCGGGATTAGCGGGGACATGACCCTCGGTGCCTTGGTGGACGCCGGAGTTCCCCTCGATCATTTGCGCTCGGAGTTGCTGGCGCTCGGCGTACCAGGTTGGCGGATTTCGGCCGAAAAAGTCTGGAAAAATGGCATGTCCGCTACGCACGTACGAGTGCTGACCGAAGACGGTCATCAACATCGATCCCTCAACACCATCCTCGAGATCTTCGACAAGTCAAGACTCACGACATCCATCAAGTCTCGTGCGTCCGCAATCTTCCAGAAACTCGGCGAAGCGGAAGCTATGGTCCATGATGTTCCTATCGAAAAAATCCACTTCCATGAAGTAGGTGCGGTGGACGCGATCGTCGACATCGTGGGAGCCTGCATCGGCTTTTCGACTCTTGGAATTGAATCATTCGCCTGCTCGGCGCTGAACGTTGGCGGCGGCACCGCCAAAATGGCGCATGGAGTACTTCCGGTGCCTGCTCCGGCGACGGCAAGGCTCCTTCTTGGCAAGCCAACCTATTCCAACGGAACCTTGAAAGAGTTGGTCACGCCCACCGGTGCTGCAATCATCGTCACCGTTTGCGATTCTTTTGGTCCGCAACCAGCGATGTCCGTATCCACCATCGGCTACGGGGCGGGCACGAGCGATATAGAAACGCAGCCAAACGTAATGCGGCTGATGATTGGTGAAGCTATAGACAAAGACGAATCCCTTGGCGATGAAATCATTCGCGTGCTTGAAGCCAACCTCGATGACATGAGCCCTCAAATCTATGGCTATTTTCTCGAAAAAGCTCTGGGTGCCGGCGCCCTCGATGTTTTCGCCACGCCCGTCCAGATGAAGAAGAATCGCCCCGGCTTTCTGATTACCATTCTTTGTTCTCCGGAGAGCGAGTCGAAATTTCAAGAAATGCTTTTTGCCGAAACCACGACACTCGGAGTTCGCAGCACCACCGCCCGTCGGCGTACCCTTCCGCGCGAATGGGTCAGCGTGCCGACCAAATTCGGCGAGGTTCGCATGAAAGTTTCCCGGATGAACGGGCACATCCGTCAGGCCTCCCCGGAATTTGACGATTGCCGTAAACTGGCGGCAGAGAAAAATGTTCCTCTGCAACAGGTTTTGGACGAAGCAATGCGACAATGGAGCGCTCGCGATTAGCGCCGCAGCAATGCAATGACTCGCATGATTTCGCGTTAGGACATAAAATAGCCGCATGGCCGAGCGTAAAGAGAAGTTTTATCTAACCACGCCGATTTACTACACCAACGGTTTGCCGCACATTGGGCATACCTATACAACCGTCGTTGCTGACATGATTCGACGTTACAAGCGTATGCGTGGCTACGAAGTCGTAATGACAACGGGCACGGATGAGCACGGGGTGAATGTCGAGAGGGCCGCGAAAAAGGCCGGGGTTCCCGAATCTGAATACGTCGCTAAAATGGCCGCGACCTGGCGTGCGCTTTGGGATGAACTGGGCATCGCAGCCGACGAATTCGTTCGAACGACCGATCTGCAGCATGTGCGCACCGTACAATGGCTGTTCAAACTCTGCCGGGAAAATGGTTTTGTCTACAAGGGACATTACACCGGCCAGTACTGCATTTTCGACAACGCCTTTGTCAACGAACCGAAGCCGGGGAAGCTGTGTCCGGATTGCGATCGCCCGCTCGAAACCATCACGGAAGAAAATTATTTTTTCAAGCTGAGTGCATTCCAGAAGCCACTGCTCGATTTTTACCAGAAGAACCCCGGTTTTATTCGACCGGAGTCGCGTCGCAACGAGATCATCTCCTTTGTCGAAGGTGGTCTGAAAGATCTGAGTATTACCCGTACCACGGTTCGCTGGGGAATTCCGGTTCCAGGTGAAGAACCCCACGTCTTCTATGTCTGGTTTGATGCGCTTTCGTCCTATCTCAGCGCGGTCGGCGGTCCGAATTACGAGAGTCGAGGCATGTGGCCCGCCGATTTGCATCTTGTGGGCAAAGACATCATCCGGTTCCACACGGTCTATTGGCCGGCATTTCTGATGGCCGCGATGCTTCCCCTGCCCAAACAAGTCTGGGCGCACGGATGGTTTCTGATGGACGCCGCGAAAATGAGCAAATCTAAGGGCAATGTGGTCTTGCCTCGCCCGATCGTCAACATGCTCGGAATGGACGCACTGCGCTATTTTCTGCTGCGGGAAATTGTTTTCGGTCAGGATGGCAACTTCAGCTATGACGCGCTGGTCACCCGCTACAACAGTGACCTTGCAAACGGGCTGGGCAACTTAGCAAGCCGTACGGCTGCGCTCATTGAAAAGAATTTTGCCGGAAAAATTCCAAAACCTTCAGAATTCAGGGCGCAGGATGAGCAACTCGCTCGGGAAACACAAAACGCAATCGGTCAGGTCCTCGAGCACTACGACAGTTTCGAATTCGCGCGTGCACTGGAATCGATCTGGGCCGTCATTGCTTTGGCTGACAAATACCTCACCAATGAGCAGCCCTGGGCCCTCGGCGGTTCGGCAGAAGATCAAGCGCGCAAGGCATCCGTCCTCTGGACGACTGCAGAATTGCTCCGGATCGTAACGGCTCTCGCACATCCAGTATTGCCGCAGAGTACGGCAAAAATTTGGGCCCTGCTTGGCGAGGCCGGTTCCGTGTCCACATTTGCATTAGATGGATTGCGTTGGGGACAGCTGCTCGCCGGCGCTCAGCTTGGCAAGGCGCAGACTTTGTTCCCACGAGTAGATAAAACCGAAGCAGTCGAGAGGATTGAAGCAATGGCAAATGAAGAGTTGAACCCCGCAGCAGAACCGGCTCCAGCCACCACCCGAAGTGCAGCCCCGGCCACAGCGGGAGCTGCGGCACCGGCGGCAGTCGGTATCGCACAGATTGGCATCGATGATTTCGCCAAAGTCGAAATGCGCGTCGGTCAGGTCAAAACGGCCGAACGCATTGTCGGAGCGGACAAGCTGTTGAAGCTGACGGTCGACATCGGCACCGAGATCCGTCAGATTTGCGCAGGAATTGCCCAATTCTATGAACCTGATTCACTGGTTGGCCGCAAGGTCATCGTGGTCGCCAACCTCGCGCCTCGCAAACTTCGTGGCGTCGAATCAAACGGCATGATCGTCGCCGCGTCGGTCGGTCCGGATGGCCGCCCCGTGCTCGCGGGTTTCCTTGAAGAGGTGGAAGTCGGCGCGCGACTGAAGTAGACGAAAATGGAATTGATCGACTCCCATGCCCACATCGACGCAGAGCAGTTCGCAGAAGACCGCGATGCCATGCTCGGTCGCGCGCGTGCCGCGGGCGTCGCAGCACTCCTTGCCATTGGAACCGGACCGGGCCCGGAAAAGCTCGACGCGGCCATTCCGTATGCGGAAGCGCATGATTGGATATACACCACGGTCGGTATCCATCCGCACGATGCCAAAGAAGTTACCGAACGACACCTGGACGCACTCGCCACCCTGGCCCGACACCGCAAAGTCATCGCCTGGGGCGAGATCGGTCTCGATTATTACTATGACCATTCTCCCCGGGACGTGCAGGAAAAAGTATTCCGCGATCAGATGTCTCTCGCCCACCAAGCAAAGCTCCCCCTCATCATTCATTGCCGGGATGCCTGGGACGATTGTCTCCGCGTGCTTGAAGACGCCTGGAAGTCAACCGGCCTCGGCGGAATCCTCCACTGCTTCGGAAGCACGACTGAGCACGCCAAGCGCGCGATGGACATGGGCTTTCTCATCTCCTTTGCAGGAAACTGCACCTATCCCAAGGCTCAGAACATTCGCGATGTGGCGAAAGATTTGTCTCTTACGAATATTTTGATCGAGACGGACTCTCCCTATCTGGCGCCCCAGCCGTTTCGGGGCAAACGAAATGAACCCTGCTATGTTGGTGAGGTAGCAAAGGTCCTTGCTAATGTGAGAAACTCTACGCAAGGAGAGATTGCCGCAGCGACCGCTGCGAATTTTCGGCGTTTCTTTCGTCTTGCCCAGTCGAGTATATTTCCGGCTGGGCTGTCCCGCTAATCAGGGCAGCGGGCCAGGAGAATTTCCATCGCCTTATTAACTGCCAGGGAGATATTTGAGCTTGTACGCGAAGACCTCTTCGAGGTTGAGCAAGAGTTATCGCGTCAAAGCGCTGCCGCTTACCAGCCTGTTTCAGAAATCACCAGTTATTTGTTGGGCGGGGGAGGGAAGCGACTGCGTCCAGCCTTGCTCCTGCTGTGTCACGGTTATGCTGCAGGCCAGAAATCAAGCGCTCGCAGCGCCATAAAGCTTGCGGCCGTTGTCGAGCTTCTTCACAGCGCGACGCTGATTCATGATGACGTGATCGACAGCGCGGACACCCGTCGCGGGCGTCCCTCGGCTAATTCACGCTGGGGAAATCATCGCAGTGTTCTCGCTGGAGACTGGCTCTATATGCAGTCCTTCCAGATTGCGCTTGAAGAGCGGAATTTTCGGGTCCTCGACATTCTGATCGACTTGACGCAGAAAATGGTCGAGGGCGAACTTATTCAGCTCAACAAAATGGGTCGCATGGATGTTACCGAAGAGGATGCCCTGAAGCTGGCGACCTACAAGACCGCGTGCCTGTTCAGTGGTTGTGCCCGGCTGGGCGGCGTTCTTGGCGGTTTTGACGAAGCCGACGAAAAGGCGCTCGACGATTTTGGCCGCTATTCCGGACTCGCGTTTCAGCTGGTTGACGATCTCCTGGATTTCACGGCTTCGAGCGAGCAACTGGGCAAGCCTGTTCTTAGCGATCTCAAAGAAGGCAAGGTTACCTTGCCTCTGATCTATGCCATGGAAAATGGTCATCGCGAAGCCCGGGAGTTGGTGGCCCGAGTACTGGAAGAAAAGGAATTCAACTCTGTCCAGCCCGAAACGCTGGTTGCCTTAGTTCGCGATTCGGGTGCTCTTGAGCGCACACGTAACCTGGCTCATGAATATGCGCGGCGCGCAAAAAACTGCATCAACGGCCGCGGCAATTCCGACTACGCCCGCGCCCTGATGACCTTGCCCGACTTTATTCTCGAGAGAGAAAACTAGACGTCCCGAACATCTGGTCAGGCCCATGCTTCCTTTTAAGTTGATCTATCACGAGCGCTACGACCTGAATCTGGGTGCGCACGTCTTCCCCTCACAGAAGTATCGTCTGATTGAAAAGAAACTTATTTCGGACAAAATCGCCAACCGCGGAGATTTTTTGCGGCCCGAATCCGCCAGTGAGACTGACCTGCTGCGCGTGCACACCCACGACTGGATCGGTAAATTGAAAACAGGAACACTTACACTCAGTGATGTCATGAAACTCGAGGTTCCTTATTCGCCTGAACTCGTCGGCGCGTTCTGGCTCGCTGCCGGGGGAACGATCCTTGCTGCCCAATGCGCCATGCAGGACGGATTTGGCTGCAATCTTGGGGGAGGTTTCCATCACGCTCACGCCAACCATGGCGAAGGCTTCTGTGCTATTCATGACGTCGCCGTATCGATACGCCGGCTGCAAGCGGATGGCAGCATCCAGAGGGCCATGGTCGTCGATACCGATGTCCACCACGGGAATGGCACCGCCGCCATTTTCGGCAAAGATCATTCGGTCTTCACCCTTTCGATTCACCAGCTCAACAACTACCCTGCCTATAAGCCGCCGTCTAACGTTGACCTCGATCTGTCCGATGGTGTCGCGTGATCAAGAATATCTCGACACGCTTTTCCCGGCCGTGCGCGATTCGATTGAATCGTTCCAGCCTGAAATCATTTTTTATGTCGGCGGAGCCGACCCTTACCGCGAAGACCAGTTGGGCGGCCTGAGATTATCGATGGAGGGGTTGCAGTCGCGCGATGCCGCGGTGTTCGAAGAAGCGCGCAAGCGTCAAATTCCCGTCGCCACAGTGCTGGCGGGAGGCTACGCCCGACACGTAGAAGACACCGTGCAAATTCACGTCAACACGATCCTGGCTGCCCGCGCTGTCGCAGCAAAATATCCTCAGCCCGAACGATCATCCGGAATCGGAGATTCTCCTGGCACAGGCAATGCCACCGGCTAACGGCGGGCAATTGATATTCTGGTCGCGTTCATCTCCGGGTCTCAAACCGACTACTGACGAGTGATTTCTGCCTGATGATGCAGCGCGCGCTCAATTGCGTCGCGCAGAGTCTTATCCACTGTGTCCGGATCGAACCCGTCCGAGCGAAACTCGATCTTTCCATCCCGGCCCAAAATCAAAGTCGTCGGAAACGAACTCACGGTAAAGTAGGAATCCAGATTGTCGGCAAAAAGAACGATTGCCCTGGGCTTTTCTTCTGCCAGATAAGGTTCAACCAGCGCTTCGTCATCGTCACAGTTTAATTCCAAAAACTGTATGCTCTTGTCCCCCGCATATTGCGCGGCAATCTTTTCAAAATGTGGCTCGAGCGCACGGCAGGGCCCACACCAGGTGGCCCAGAAATTGAGCACGACGACTTTTCCCTTTGTCTCCCCCAACGGGAAAGCTTCTCCGCCGGGTGCCTTGCGCAGCACAAAATCATAAGGATTCTTGATTCCTGCATTCCTTGCCGTTTTCGACGGAGTCGAGGTTGTCGATACCTCATCGAAGATGTGCAACAAATAGTCACCTAATCCAGCTTCTGAGCCGTGCGACAAACGCCACACGTTACCAATTTTCTTTCGAAGTTCAGTCCGGCTTGCGGCTCCGCTTCCATCGCCGGCCAGTGCGAATGCTCGTGCATATTCCTGGCTCGCTGCGATTTGGTCCTTGCGGAGTTCCGCAAGCTCTCCGAGCTTCATGGCGGCCATTGCCGAAGGTTGCAGTGCGTAGCTCTCTTCATAGTCCTTTTGCGCACTCTGCAGTTCATTCAATTTCTGATACAAACGACCGCGCACCAATAGAAGCGAAGCCTTATCGCGCTTCTTGTCATTCTCCCAGGTCTCTGGTGATTCGCGGGGCGACTTGTCGGACACCGAGGTTCGATCGACCATGCCCAGGACCCTGGTGCAATACGAAATCGCACGCCGCCAGCCGGCTGCGTCTCCGTGTCGCTCCAGGAGCTGGATTGCCAGCACGTTGATCGAAGCATCGTCCGGCCGCAGTGCCACCATGCGTTCTGCGTAGTCAGTCGCGCGCGCGTAATCATCGACTTTGAGGCTGGCTTCAACAATGGCCCTGTAGATCTGCGAACGCTGTTGCGACTGGGGATATTCCTTGAGGAAAGCTTCGAGATTGCGGACAAGTGCTGCGCGATCGTTCCCTGCATCATCAATCGCTTTCTGCAATAGCTGCTGTTCGGTCGGGGGTTCTTGTTTGGAAGCAGTTCTGCCCGGGGGAGCCGGTTTGGGGGTGATCTTTTCGGCGGGCGACCGATCCTGTCCGCAAAGTGGGCTCGCAGATACGCAAAAAAGCAACGCCAGCACGCAAAAAAAACGGCCTGAGATTTGAACTGAGTTCAGCACCAGATCATTGTACCGGGCAAACGGCAAAATTGCAGATGGCTCGTGCGAGAGGTTAGGTGCCGTTTACCTGTATCTCACCAGAGACCGTGTGAACTTCGACCCGTCCGGAGGAATTCCCCAGGTGCGCCCGCAATGAGTGTTTGTTCTGTTCCTCAATAATCACTGGGATGCTTGTGCGAATATCTCCGGAAGTCGCTTCTGCCGAAAGCAGAAAGCTGGCGGAGGTTGGAACGAGGATATCTACCGACCCGGAGACAGTCTTCAATTCCCAGAACCGGCTGCTGCTGGGGTTTCCGCTCACCGTAATCGGTCCCGAAATTACATGGGCCTTCACGTCGTTGGTCGCTCCGTTGACTTTAATCGAACCGCTTACAGATGAAACGTCCACGCGATCGGCCGGACGATCCACCCGAATGGAACCGGACGCTGCATTTGCCTTGACATCCCCCTTCACGTCGGAGATGTCGATGCTTCCCGAGGCGCTGCTGACTCGCACGTATCCGTTCACTGTTCCAATGTCGACCGAACCGCTGGCCGCGGTCACTTGCACGTCGCGTTCAATCTGGTAGATGTGCGTATACCCCGAGGCCGTGGATACGTTAATCGGACCGCGGAGCAGTTTGACGGTAATCCCGCCCGAGGCCAGTCCTGCATCGAGTTGCGTGTCCTTCGGCACTTCAATCACATAATCGATCGACACATTTTTCAGGTAGGTAGAATTTTTTCCAATGCGAATGGTGTCACCTTTTTGCTCAACGGGAGGGTTGGCCAGAATTTCCTGTACGCTCTTTTCGCCGTTTCCAAACAATGACCAACCTCCCGGGGTCACCTTCGCTTGAATATGAACGATTCCGTCTTTACCTGCGTGAATATCCACGTTACCGGATGGGTTATCCAACTCGATCCGGGCACTCGGCCCGGTGATCGGAAATGTCTTCTCAAACGTGTTGTCCGCGGCCGCCGCCAGATGAGGCATGACCGCAAGCGCACTCGCCAGAAAAACACTTGGAATTAGCATTGTCTTGGTCTGGGTCATAGGAATGGTTTTCACCCGGTTCATCAGGGCCTCCTGATGAATATACGAAATATTACCTGATTATGTTCCTGTCGCCTTGACAGATTGGGTCAGCGTCTCATTGAGCGATCCCTGGCGATATCCCTCGAGGTCTAGCGAGACGTAGGAAAAACCCACAGCTTTCAATGCCTTAGCCATAGCTGCGACCATCTCGGGGGCCAGTCCACGCTCTAATTCTTCGGGGGCCAGTTCAATCCGGGCCAGCTTGTCGTGCAGCCTGACCCGAAATTGATGAAAGCCCAATTCGCGCAACGCCCGCTCGCCTTTTTCTACCAGCGTCAGTCGTTCCTCGGTCACTTCCGTGCCATACGGCAGTCGCGAAGAAAGGCACGCCGATGCTGGCCGGTCCCAGGTTGGCAAATTCGCCCGCTTGGATAGAAAGCGTATCTCACTCTTATGGAGTTGTGCGGCCAATAGGGGAGTCAAAACCTTGTGCTCAGATGCTGCTCGCTGGCCCGGGCGAAAATCAGAAACATCGTCTGCGTTCACGCCGTACGCGGTTGTCTCGATGTTACGTCGACGAGCGATGGCATCCAGAACGGAAAACAATTCATCTTTGCAGTAGTAGCAGCGGTCTGCACCGTTCGCTCTGTAGGCAGGATTCTCCATCTCATTCGTTTGCGCAAACTCGTGACGAATTCCGGTAAATCGCACGAAACTGTCAAGCTGCTCGCGATCATAGGATGAATAGCTCGGCGAAATGGCCGTTACAGAGAGGGATCGAACACCCAAGACCTGATGCGCAGCCCAGGCCAAATACGCCGAATCGGTACCTCCGGACAGTGCAACAAGCAGGGAAGTCTGTTCCGCGATCTTTGCGAACAACGCCTGCTCTTTGGCCAGAGTGGCTTCGTCGGAACTCTCGCCGTGACGTATCTGCACGAATGTGTTCATCAGCCTAGAGTATAACGCAGCCACCGGAAGTCAAAAATCGAATACACGAATTCTTGCAACGACCTACAGCCTGCCACCCGCTGACCGGTCGAGGGGGAGGAGATGCTGCGCGGTTACTTAAAATCCAGCAAAATGTCCACGGTCCCCTTCGCCGGGTCCGTCTGCAACCAATGCCCTACGGTGTCGTAGTGTATCGGCACCTGCTTGAACACGGTCTCGCGCTTGGCCGGTAACTGCAGCCTGGTCAGCAGGTCATCAAAAACCTTCTTATCGAACACGTCACCGGGATTTTGCGGCCAGGCATCCCGGATCAGCTTCTCCCCGGCCAGCGACATTCCCGTAATCGTGATGGAGTTAAAGTGAAACTGCATCCCCTCCACCAGCGTCACGGAGAAGGCCACCTTATGCGCTTGGTCGGAGTAAGTCGGCACGGGGTTCAGTTTGACTTCTAGATACCCGAGATGGCCGTAGGCATCCTTTACCTGGTCCCAACCTTGTTCAATCTTGATCCCATTGGCCACCTCGCCCTGTTTCATCCCCACCGCGTTCGTCAGTAGCACGTCCGAGAGTGCTTTATTGCCGCTCCACGTTACTCCGTCCCATTGATAGGCAGGCCCAGGGCTGGAAGGCACGTACACCGGAATCTGGTCCGGCAATTTCTTGTTCGGATCCCCCGTCAGACGAACTTCGGGCGGCCCCAGTGTCGCCCGCAAATTGCCCAATTCTTGATAAACCGGTCGTATCGCTTCGGATAGAAAAATATCAATCGCCATCCGTGAGTACGCTTTGCCGCGAACTTCGGGCAAATGCTGCAGCACGGACTTGTTGTCTTTGAGACTCTGGTCGCTGAATTCGATGCTCGCGATCTTGGGTGCTATCCCTTCGACATGGAATTGTTGCAATGATCCGTCTGCAAGGGGATTGACAATGACTTCATGGCCAACCGTCGCAACTGTACCTCTCGAAGCCAGGAAGGCGGCAATCGAGTTACCTGCAATATCCACGACCGTTCCGCCTTCGGGCAAGGTGCCGTCGTAAAAGGGCAGATCCTTCCGAATGGCATCGCCTAATTCGGAATCGGCAAACCACGGAAAATTATCGTAGGAGACTTTGAGCCTTGGAGTTTCCTCCACCTGGTAAGTTACGTTGACCGCTTCATTCTTTGTATTGAAACTGTAGGTCACTTTGGCAAACAATCCGGAGCGCAACAATATATCTGCGGCGCCTTGTAAATCGGTCCGGCCAACCTGCGAGCCAATCTGCAGTCCGGTCAGCTGGAGGAACTGCGGTTCGGTGAGTGTCTTCAGCCCTTCGCCGTGGACTTCCTTGAGACTGGCAGTTTGTGAAAATGTCGGTGGAGCGAAAGAGAGTAAAGCGACGAGCAAGAGTAGGCGGTGTCGCATGACCATAGTCTATCGGAAAATCAAAATTCCTTCACGCGCCGCAACGCTCGATTTGTAGGGCTATTCGACGGTAACGGACTTTGCCAAATTTCTGGGCTGGTCCACGTCGCATCCGCGGCGCACGGCGATGTGGTACGCCAACAACTGCAACGGCACAATTTCCAGCATTGGCGAAAGCAAGTCCGGCGCCGGCGGCAGCTCGATAATATGATCTGAGGCCTCCTTAGCCATCTGATCCCCATTGGTTACAATCGAGATCACGATGCCGTCGCGCGCTTTTACCTCCTTGATGTTCGAGACGCTCTTTTCATAGCGTGTCATCGAGGCCGGGTCGTTTTCATCCCGCGTTGCCAGCACCACTACAGGCAAATTCTCATCAATGAGCGCATTCGGTCCGTGCTTCATCTCGCCTGAGGGATATCCTTCCGCGTGGATATAGGAGATCTCCTTCAATTTCAGAGCTCCTTCGAGCGCGATCGGGTAATGTATTCCGCGTCCGAGGTACAGGAAATCGGTTTGCCTGAAGAATTGCCTTGCCAGATTCTCGTAGAAGCCGGTCTCTTCGCCCAGCAAAATTGTTTCGATCTTGTGCGGAATTCTGGTGAACTCGAGCATCAGCTCGCGGGCCGATTCCTGCAGCAATTTCCCGCGAACCTGGCCAAGATGCGACGCCAGGAGAAGCAATGCTGCCAATTGAGAAGTGAATGCCTTCGTTGACGCCACGCCAATTTCCGGTCCGGCGTGTGTCAGGATCGTTCCCGCTGCCTCCCTCGTAATCATCGAGCCTTTCACGTTGCAGATCGCCAGCGAGGCCGAACCTTTTTGCTTCGCCTCCCGTTGAGCTGCCAGCGTGTCTGCCGTCTCGCCCGATTGGCTGATACACACTGTCAGCGTTTTCGAACTGATAATCGGGTCGCGGTACCGGAATTCGCTGCCATAATCCACTTCGACCGGGATTCGCGCCAGACGTTCAATCATGAACTTGCCGGCAAGGCCAGCATGCCAGCTCGTTCCGCAGGCTACGATGCGGACATTTTCAAATTCTAGTAATTGTGCTTCCGTTAACCCTATCTCACCGATAAAGACCCTTCCGGTGTCCTGTGAAATCCTGCCCAGCATGGTGTCGCGAACGGCGCGTGGCTGCTCGAAAATCTCCTTCTGCATGAAATGTTTATAGCCGCCCTTTTCCGCCATGATCGGATCCCAGGCGACGTGATGTGCGGGGCGATCTACCGTCCGGCCATCCAGATCCGTTACCCGTACTCCAGTTGACGTCAGAACAGCCACGTCTCCATCCTGCAGGAAAAACATTTCACGGGTGTGCTCCAGTAGAGCCGGGATATCGCTCGCCACAAAATATTCGCCGTCTCCCAATCCGATCACAGATGGCGGACCCATGCGGGCCGCGATCAGTTTTTGCGGATCTTTCGCTGAGAGAAACACAAGTGCGTAAATGCCCCGCAATTCCCGCAGGGTCTTCCTCACCGCATCTTCAAAAGACAAATCCTTTGCGTACTTCTCGACTAAATGTGCAACCACTTCCGTATCTGTTTCGGTTGCAAACTTGTGACCTTCCTTCTGTAGCGTTTCCTTCAATTCATAGTAATTTTCAATGATTCCGTTGTGGACCACGACATATTGTCCGGTGCAGTCCCGGTGTGGGTGGGCATTTTCTTCCGTCGGACGTCCGTGGGTTGCCCAGCGGGTATGTCCGATGCCGTAGGTCCCTTCGATCGGGGATGTTTTTAGCACCTCTTCGAGGTTGCGGAGCTTCCCTGAGGCTCGCCTTAACTGCAGTTTTCCGTCCGTGCCTACAACCGCAATTCCGGCCGAGTCGTATCCGCGATACTCCAATTTTCGCAAACCCTCAATAATGACCGGAACGACTTTCTTGGAACCGACATAGCCAACAATTCCGCACATGAAAGGGATCTCCTGACCGATACCCACTCAGAGTAACATGCGACGATGAATCGCCTGAGAAAAGGGAAGTGGAGTGGCGAAGAAGCTACTGAAGTGGCTGGTTTGGCATGCGGAGCAATTCAAATGTATTCAACTTGCCGTTGGCGTCAAAGTAGAATCTCGCTCGCGCAGTAACGGGCTGCATTCGTGCGGTGTCGATCTTTCGGATTGTCGCGATGAGGATTCCCGGCTGATCCGTACGTTCCTCGGGGAACCCCTGGCTGGCTAGATATTGCGCAACGTTCGCTCGTGGCGTTCCAACCGGCAGGCTTTTCTCCAACATTTCCTGAATTGGTTTGAGTGCGGAGTCCCGGGTGACGAGTGTTTTCTGGCAGCCGCTCAAACCGCCGGCCAACAGCAGGACGAGGGCAGCGAATGCCAGGCCGTTTCTGGAGCCGTTCTTGTGAAGCGAACACTCTCTGGTCAGCAATCCTGATAACCTACTCAATGATCTCGAAGCGATATTCTTCAATCACCGGATTTGTCAGCACCTCTTTGGCGATTTTTTCGATTTGTGTCTGCGCTTGATCCCGTGTCAGTCCATCGAAGTCCAGTACAAAAAACTTACCTTGGCGAACCTCCGTAACCTGCGCGAAGCCGAGGCCACTGAGAGCGTGGTGAATGGTTTTTCCTTGCGGGTCGAGTACCGTGCGTTTTGGCATTACCCAGACGTGAGCTTTCATGCTCGGAAGTATATCAATTCCAAAGCTCCGGTTCACGCCACTCGGCGGAGATACTCTAATTTTTCTTCCGACGGCAGGAACGCGCTATGGAAGCCTTGCGCAATGACTTGCTCCAATTCCGTCTCCGTCAGTCCCATTCGGTGGATCAGCTGATATTCCTCGAGCAAGGTTGTCTGGAACATCGCGGGGTCATCTGTCGACAATACGACCGGTATCCCGTGACGGAACAGTTTCGCAAACGGATGTACCTGCAAGGTCGCCCCCTTCCCCAGTTGTACTTCGAGGGCGCCTGTCCGAAGATTGCTCACAGGGCATATCTCAAGCGTAATCTTGCGATCCTTCAGCAAGGTCATCAGCTCCTCATCGTGGATCGCGCCGATCCCGTGGCCAATCCGCTCAGCTCCCAGGATCTCCACAGCTTCCCGGATCTTCTCTGGTCCGCCGATTTCTCCTGCATGAATCAATCGGTGCATCCCATATTCGGCGGCGCGCTCATAAACCCGCTGAAACGCCCGAGTCGGAACGCTCAATTCATCTCCGCCAATGCCGAACGCTACAATGCGCGCAGACTTGCACTTTTTCGCCCATTCCACCACATCCATTGCCGCTTCCGGTCCGAACTGACGCACCGCATCAAAGATCCAGTTCACCCTCAGCCCGCGGGCTTCAAACGGCATGGTGACTTCAAGCAGTGCCTCAAAATTTCTCTGCGGATCTTGCCCGCGCAACAGCATGATCCCTACCGATAATGTGAATTCCGCGTAAACCACGTTCTGTGCCAGGAGCTCTTCACACACCGCGTTGGCCAAAAATCCAAAATCCTTCGGCGTTCGGAGATAGGACGTCACCCACTTGAAGGTCTCTATGAACTCAGCAAAGTTTTTGTACGAGTACCTGCGCTGCACCTCTTCGCTGCTGAGTTCGACGCCAGACCGCAACGCCAACGCTCGCACAACCGCTGGCCGGATCGATCCTTCCAGATGAATGTGCAGTTCAGCCTTGGCTGATGCTTTAATCTTTTCCGGCAGTCCTAAGGAACTCACACGCCAAGTTTATCAGGCTGGCCCGCTTCGGAGTAGGGATGCTTCTAGTGGGGCAATTGAGGCCGTCCCGCATTGATCCATGCCGTTAACCAATACGATCCGACATCATTTGACGCGTCCGACAACTGTTTAATCAACGAAGCGGCCGTCAGATTGTAAAATCGATCGTAATACTCATCCGTGTAGGATCCGAGCCCCTGCTTCGCCTTCTTATCCGCGAGTAGAATCGACTCTACCTGGCTGTGCGCGGAAAGGCATGAATCAAACGCGTGATCGGTAGGATCACTGATGTAGGACGCATCGTGGGGACTCATCGGGAAAAATGACCCATAGCGGTCGACCAATACGGAATTAAATCGCTCGTTCACTCCGGACTGCCCACTCATTTTTCCATCAAAATTTTCGGTCGTGTTAAATGGATCACTCGCTTCCGCCACGTAATCTGCCAGAAAGGCTGCATCCCGCTTGGCGTCTTCCCACCGGCCGTTCTTCAAATCCTCTGTTAACTTCGCGTTGTACACGCCGATCTGCCACGGCAGCAGTCCCGTCGCGGTGATCTTCGATTTCCCGTACTTCGCGATTGCCGCCTGGTAGCTCCTTGGAAGCGCATCAAACGGGAATTTTCCGTACTTATCGAGTTCGATAAAGTGGTTATTTCGTTCCGCTGGATTCTTGTCGACCAGGTTCAGTGTATCGTTCACATGCTGGACGTAATAGCTGCGATTCGATTCGAAAAAGCCGCGCAAATCACTGGGGAGCGTGTCCACTGCGTGATTGATGATCAGTCGTTGCGCGTTGCTTCCCCACGCGATGCTCGCCTCGGGGGCGCAGAGCAAGAGAACAGCCGTCGCTAGTGCAAGACCCGCTCTTGCGGTTACCTTCATCAGAGATTGCCGGAACATCCGTACGTGCCTCACTTGGTGGCGGCGGATAACCTTAGCGTACTCTTTCTACGGCCATAGAAATAATAAATCACCAGCCCGATGACCAACCAGGCAAAGAACCGGATCCAGTTCATAATCGGCAGTCCCGCCATTAACAGCAAGCACGTCAGAATGGTGAGTACCGGCGCGATCGGCCCTCCGGGCGCTCGAAAAGCGCGAGGCCGGTCCGGTTCGCGGTAGCGTAGGATCAGTACCCCGCCCGCCACCAGGGCGAACGCAAACAGCGTTCCAATATTTGAAAGGTCAGCCAACGTTCCGATGTCGAGCAAGCCTGCTGGAATTCCCACCACAAGGCCGGCCAGCCACGTGGAAAAATCCGGAGTATGAAACTTGGGATGAACGCGTCCAAAGATCCGCGGCAGCAAGCCGTCGCGAGACATCGCGAACCAAACGCGCGCCTGGCCCAACTGGAATACCAGCAGCGAAGAGATCATGCCCATCAGCGCGCCGCACAGGACGATCAGTCGCACTCCGCCAAAATGCAGTTTCTTCATTGTGTTGACCACTGGCGCCGCGTCGTCCATTAATGTCTGCCACGGTACAAGGCCCGTCAGCACCACCACCACGCTGATATACAAAAGTGTACAGATCACCAGTGTTGCAATAATCCCGCGTGGCAAGTCGCGTTGTGGATTTTTGCACTCCTCTGCCGCCGTAGAAACCGAATCAAATCCGATGTATGTAAAAAATACGATTGAACCGCCAGTCAGGATACCGGGCCAGCCGTTCGGTGCGTAAGGATGCCAGTTGGCAGGATGGATGAAGCGCGAAGCGAAACCCACAAAAACCAGGATGGCCACGATCTTTAGAAGGACCATGATGTTGTTGGTCTCTGCGGATTCTTTGATACCGCGAACCAGAACGACAGTGAGCAGCATCACAATTATGAAAGCAGGCCAGTTGAATCCGAAGTGCCATCCTGGTCCGTAAATCATGTTGCCTTGCAAATCCGGTAAACCGGATGGCAAATACGCTGGCGATATCCACTTGGGATCAGGATGCAATCCGAACCAGTCCAGTAAATCGACCATGTGGGCAGAAAACCCCACGCTCACTGCCATATTCGACACCGCATATTCCAGGATCAAGTCCCACCCGATGATCCATGCGATCAACTCACCCATGGTCGCGTAGGTGTAGGTGTATGCACTGCCTGCAATCGGAATCATCGCGGCAAGTTCCGCGTAACATACCGATGCGAATCCGCAGACAATCGCCACCAGGACAAACGAAATTGCAATCGCGGGTCCCGCACCCGGCCGGCCGAATGAAGTCGAACGAGTGAGCAGGTACTGCAGCAGAGGAGCATTCAGGACCGAAGAAACTTGCAGCTTCTGTCCGGCGATCGCTGTCCCAACCACTGTAAAAATTCCCGAGCCGATCACCGCTCCGATGCCAAGTGATGTCAGGCTTAACCATCCCAAAGATTTCTTCAGTCGAATTTCTGCGTTTTCTGAGTCCGATATCAGCTGGTCAATGCTTTTACAGCGCATTAATTGTGACGCCACCCAAACTCTCCGATCGCATCCGCGCGCGCCGTCATTGTCCTGGCCGGATACGCAATGTGGGATATTAGCGCCTCACTCTATCGCGATATCTAGCTCCATGCAACTTGGCCACCGGCCATCCGGAAAAGAATGCGTTTGTGCAAGCAGAGACAGTAACCGGTTTCAAGTTTCAGAGGAATCTTCCAGCCGATACTGGCTCTGACCGTATCAGGCCGGCTGGCGCTACCCTCTTTCCTGTATCGCGAAACTTGCCCGAGCGCTCGTCTTCTTCGGTGTTCCTGAAACGCTGCGTCATCAGCCTGATCCTGTCGCACAATTAGCGCGCCAAGACGACCCGAGTAACGGGCGAGCGGAGCCTAGGCCTGCGTCAACTGCGCGTATCGCTCAATGAATTTTTTCGTACCGCGACCGGGAAAACTCACCGATAGTCGCCGGTCGTCATCATCGCCTTCCACTCCAACCACCGTGCCGACTCCATATTCCGGGTGTCGGACTTTCTGACCCAACAAGGGATCAGCCTTCGAAACGCGTTTAATCGTCGAAAAACTTGGGTTCGCCGGACCGCGCGTGGAAGATGGGCGTCCTGGGGGCACTCTCGCTGGCGCAGTCGACTTGCCGCGTACCCGCTTCAAGAATTCATCGGCCGAATAGGAGTACTCGGGATCGGGTTCGTACCGCCGTGTCTCGCCGATCTCTGACATCGACCCACGCACCGTTTCGACCAATTCGCTTGGAATCTCCGCCAAGAACCTGGAGGGCAGAGAGGCCCGCATCTGCTGCTCGTTCCCGAAGACGCGTCGATACACCGCACGTGAAAGCGTCAGGGAATTCCGTGCGCGTGTCATTCCCACATATACAAGTCGACGCTCTTCTTCGATTCCTTTTTCCTCATTGATCGATCGGCTATGTGGAGCAATCCCATCTTCCATACCCGTCAGGAATACGTGATCGAATTCCAGCCCCTTTGTGCTATGCAGGGTAATCAGCGTCACGCCGGGCTTGCCTTCGAACGAGTCAGCGTCACTCACGAGCGAGGCTGCATCCAGAAAATCCGTGAACGATTCGCCGTCTTCAATGCTCTCGGCTACGGCGCGCACAAGTTCCTCCAGGTTTTCCATCCGGGCCACGTCTTCCGGCATATTCCGGTCGCGTAGCGCTGGCATGTAGCCGGTTTCTTCGAGCAAATACCGCAAAAAGTCCGCCGGCTCTTTCGTGTTGTAGCTTTCTCGCAGTCGCAGCACCAATTCGCGAAACGCGCGCAATGGAGCCGTCGCGCGGCTCGACGTCGGGTTGGTCATCAACGATTCGATCGCATCCCAGAACGAAAGGCCTTCGCGCGCCGCGATGTCCCGCAAGGCATCGACGCTCGTTTTCCCAATTCCTCGCGCGGGAACATTCAACACGCGTACGAGAGAAATATCGTCCTCCGGATGCAGCGTGATACGAACGTACGCAAGTGCATCCTTAACCTCGGTTCGGCTATAAAAGCTGAATCCTCCAACCAGCTTGTAGCGCAAGCCGCGTCGCCGAAAGACTTCTTCAAACGATCGCGACTGGAAATTCGTCCTATACTCCACGGCACAGGTTTGATCCGAATCATCGCGCAGGATACGTTCGAGCTCGCCTGCGACAAACTCCGCCTCGGCGTGTGCATCTCGCGCCTCAAAATACCTGAGGTTGCTGCCCTCTTCCTTCTCCGCCCGCAAGTTCTTGCCCAGTCGGCCCGGGTTTTTTGAAACCACTCCACCGGCCGCATCGAGGATTTTTTGCGTTGACCTGTAATTCCGTTCCAGCCGGATGACTCTTGCATTCGGAAAGTCCTGCGAGAAACTTAGCAAAATCGAAACGTCGGCACCGCGCCAGCGATAAATCGACTGGTCCTCGTCGCCGACTACGCAAATATTCTGCTTCTCTGTCGCCAGCAACCGCAGCAGGTCGTATTGCACGCGGTTTGTGTCCTGATACTCATCGACGTGAATATATTGAAACCGCTTACGCCACCGCTCTCTGACTTCCACCGAGTCCTGCAGCAATCGTGCCACCCGCAGCAGCAGATCATCAAAATCCACAGCCTTGCTCTGCCTTAGCAACGCATCGTAGCCCGCGTAGATATCCGCCACGCGGCGCCCATCCGGAGCGATTGCAGTTGCCCTCAACTGCTCCGGTGTCTGGCCATGATTTTTTGCGTAGCTAATCCTGCTCAATACGTTTCTCGGGGTCAAACTTTCATCTTCTATCCGCAACTTGGCCATCACGAGCTTGACTGCGGACAGTTGATCATCGTCATCGTAAACCGTGAAGTCTTTCGGCAATCCGGCATGCGCTGCTTCGCGACGCAGTATCCGCGCGCACAGCGAGTGAAAGGTCGAAATCCACGGCTTGTCAGCCGGAATGCCCGCGCGCAAGAGCAAGTCCGAAACGCGCCCCAACATCTCTTCCGCTGCCTTGTTGGTGAATGTCACAGCCAGGACCGCGTCACCGGGCGTGCCCTTCGCGACGATGTTCGCCATTCGATACGTAATGGCGCGAGTCTTTCCGGTCCCGGCCCCCGCCAGGATGAGAACAGGCCCTTCCGTCGTCTCGGCAGCCAACCGCTGTTCCGGATTCAATTCGTCTAGAAATTTAAGCATGGGTCCGTCGGAAACAAAATTTGATCACACTCAATGTTAGCCGACGCCTCGAGGTTCAGCAAATTTATGGAAATATCGCCGTCCTGAGAAGCCGGCAGTACGAGTCATTCGTGTGAACGAGAGCCCGGTCTCCGATCTCCACTCACCGATTTCCGCCGTCTGCCAGATCAATCTCAAAATAGGATAGCGGCGTGTTCGTTGCCATCGCCACCAGGTTCGGCACGTATACCTTGGCGTTCTGCAACAGATCCCATTCACTCCGCAAATCAAAGTATACCAATCCATCCATTGAACTGTGCGATGCGACGACTGAGGACGGGATGCTTGCGTTCTGGCAGGTATCCCGGAATTCCGTCCAGTTCTTGTCCCTGGTCGGATTTGGCTTCCCAACAGGCATTGGCAGAGGATTCCGTCTTTGTGTGGGATCCTTGGTGCCCTTCAGCAGCACCGCATCTGCTACATCGTCCGGTGTGAGGGGCGTCAATTCTTGCCGGTTCTCCTCGCCCAAAATGAGCAGCAATCGAATCCGCCGCAGATCCACTTTCACGCTCTCATCGCCGTTGTTGCGAATCGTGACGTGCAGTCCCACGATGCCACCGCCAAAGGGCGACTTCTTTGGAAACTTCTCCTTGTAATTGGAAGCATGGATCCACGGTTCGACGCTGATCGTGATCCCTTCATGCGAATCAGAAGCGACGCTTTTCGCCGACCCGACTGGAATTGGAGCTTGTTGCCCGAGGGCAATTTGGCCAGAACTTAAGCGCAGAAAAATGACGAGAACAGCAGCAAGGTGATTTCGCATGTGGATATAATAGACTGATTACACCCTGTGGCCTTCGATTCCTGGGGTGATAGCTGGGTTGCCTGTTTTCTGATACGGGTTATTCGCACTTTGTGAATCAGACCGGAGCTGCATCGAGTGTACTTCCTCTACAGTTTTTTGATGGGGCTAGCTGCCCTAGTGACTGCACCATACTGGATTGTGCAGGGGCTGCGGCGAGGAAAATATTTCTCCAGCTTAGGTGACCGACTCGGTTTCTCTGCCCGAGAGCTCGACAAACTGCCAGCCGCGCGCCCCGGAGCAATCTGGATTCATGCCGTCTCTGTCGGTGAAGCGCTCGCAGGAATAACGCTCGCGAAACGCCTCAAGGACGCTAACCCGCAACGCCCTCTGATCATTTCCACGACCACACTCACGGGCAACGCACTTGCCAGGGAACGTTTTCCGTTTGCCAATGCCATCATCTATTTTCCATTCGACTGGGCGTTTTGCGTCAAACGAGTCATGAATCGTGTTCGACCCGCCATCGTCATCGTTCTCGAGACTGAGATCTGGCCCAATTTTCTTCGGATCGCAGGCGAGCGCGAGGTTCCCGTTGTCTTCATCAGTGGCCGCATCTCCGACAAATCATTCACTCGCTATCAAAAATTCTTTGCCTGGTTCGGCTTCTATCTCAGGCCTTTCCTGAAATCGACCCTTTCAAGTGCTGTTGCGTTCCTAATGCAAACCCAACAGGACGCTGATCGCATAAAATTGCTTGGCGCGCCTGCTGCAATCGTATCCGTCAGCGGCAACCTGAAATACGACATGGAATTGCCCAAACCGACTCCACTTTCCACGTGGCTCGAAATCGAATGCAAGCGGCTCGGTCGTCATCCGATCATCGTTGCCGGTAGCGTCGTTGCTACAGAAGAACCACTTGCCCTTATCGCTTTTGGCGTGGCACAAGGTGATTTCCAGAATTCGCTTCTGGTGCTCGCGCCCCGTAAGCCGGAGCGGTTCGCGGCGGCGGCTGCGTTCATCGACGAATCCCATCGCAAATTCATTCGCCGATCTCAGCTCGCCGTCCCTGGCCCAAGCATCACTGGTGATTCGGGACTGAATCAAATCCCCGCCGACGTGAACGTACTCCTTCTTGACAGCATCGGCGAACTCGCCTCTCTCTACCAATTGGCCGACGGTGTTTTTGTCGGCGGTTCGCTCGTTCCTGCCGGCGGCCACAACATTCTTGAGCCCGCCGCGTTTGGCAAAGTCCCGGTCTTCGGGGATTCCATGGAAAACTTCGCGGATATCGCTTCACGCTTCATAGAAGCGGGCGCCGCTATTCAGGTCGGAAATCCCGAGGATGCAGGAGTCGAACTGATCCATCTACTGAAGGATAAGGAAAAAATGCAGCGCATGGGTGAAGCCGCCCGTCGATTAGTGGAGAACAGCCGCGGAGCTCTCGACCGTGCTCTCGCCGAAATCAACAAATATTTGGGTGGCGCCTCGCAATGAGTTTTAGCGCAATCGCCCGCTTCGTTCTGTGGCCGTTCTCGATGCTCTATGGAAGCATCGTTCGCTTCCGCGCATGGCTCTTTGAGGTTGGTGTTTTGAAGGCCGAGCGTCTGAAAAAGCCGGTCATCAGCATAGGTAATCTAACTCTGGGCGGCACCGGTAAGACGCCAATGGTCATTTGGCTTGCCGAGAGATTATTGGCAGAAGGGAAGCGAGTCGGTATTTTAAGTCGTGGTTATCGTGGCGACGGCCGTACCAGCGACGAAATCGAACTCATGAAGTATCGCCTCAAGAACCGTGCCCAATTCGGTGTGGGAAAAGACCGCGTCGTTCAGGGGCAACGCCTTCAAGACTCGGTCGACATATTTCTCCTCGATGACGGCTATCAGCATCTTCGCCTGGCACGAAACGTCAACATTCTGCTCATGGACGCGGTCCGTCCTCTGGCTGGCGAGCGCCTCCTTCCAGCTGGTCGACTCCGCGAACCGGTCTCCGCGATGCATCGCGCCGATATCCTGGTCATTACCCGCGCTGACAGCGTGCCTCAAACGGAATCGGCCATTGCCAAGCTGGACGAGTATCCGGTCTTCGCCGCAAGGACGAAGCTCGTCGGGTTCCGGAAAATGTGGGCGGATGAAACTGCACCCATTCTGTCTCCTACAGAACTCGGTGAAGGTCCGTTTTTCGTCTTCTGTGGCATCGGCAATCCCGGCGCTTTTCTTCTCGATCTGCAAAAATGGAACCTGCCGGTTTCTGGCAGGGAAGCCTTTGCCGACCATCATCACTACAGTGACGGTGAAATCCACGAACTTCTGGACGCTGCACGGGAAGTCGGATCTAAAGCCTTGATCACCACTGAAAAAGACGCGCAAAATATGGCCGACGTTGATGCCGTCGAAGTTCCCATCTACGTTGCCGTCATCGAAATCGATTTCCCTCAAGAAGATGCTTTTCTTGATGCCATTCGCCAGCGCATACCCGCCAGGCAGGCTGCTCAATGAGAATAATGGTACGCGCCACGAATTGGGTCGGCGACGCTATCATGGCGCTCCCTGCTCTCCGCGCCATCAAAACCAGATTCCCCGAAGCATCCATCTCCATCGTCGCGCGGCCCTATGTCGCAGATATCTATCGCGGCCAGGGAATTTGTGATGAACTGATCCCCTACGACCCACGCTCAACGCATAAGGGCTGGAATGGTCGTGAACGGCTCGCGACTGAATTGGGCGAACGCAAATTTGATATCGCGCTGCTGTTGCAGAACGCCTTTGACGCAGCCTGGATAGCCTGGCGGGCAGGTATCCCCGAACGCATCGGGTACGCTCGCGACGCCCGGCGATTCTTGCTCACAAGAGCGATTCCAACTCCTAAGATTGGCGAGATCCCTGCACACGAAAAATTTTATTATCTCGAATTAATCCGTCGCGTGGGATGGATCGAGTCGCTTCCCGATATTGATGAAATCGTCTTGCGAGTTTCCGAAAGGCAGAAGCAGGCCGCCGAAGAAGCTCTGCAGGCAGCTGGCGCAACATCAGGAGCGTTTCGTCTGGCCATCGGCGCAGGTGCATCCTACGGATCCGCCAAATGCTGGCCGCCCGAGCGTTTCGCCGAGTTTGCCAACCAATTTCAGACCGAGAGAGACGCCGAAATCATTCTTTTCGGGACCCCCAATGAACTGAGCGTCGCTGACGCCATCAGCTCTGGTATGCATCGCAAACCGGTTAATCTCACTGGCAAGACGTCCATCAGCGATCTCCCCGCACTTCTCTTGCAGTGCCATCTTTTCGTTGGCAACGACTCCGGGGCGATGCACGTCGCGGCTTCGGTTGGCCTTCCCGTCGTTGCCATCTTCGGATCCACCGATCCCGGCGGCACCGCGCCGGTTACCCCCCGCCACACCATCGTTCAGCAGAAGCCCTACTGCAGCCCGTGTTTTCTAAAGCGTTGCCCGACGGATCATCGTTGTATGACCGCAGTCACGCCATCAATGGTACAAATGGCTGTGACATCGTGGGCTGGGAGAAGGATTACCTGAGGCCGAAATGAAGCGCGCATCCAAAAAACCGCCCCAATCGAAATCGGTCGACATGCTCGCTCTCGCCGAGTACGTCGAACGGTTCTCGAGCTGTACTGTTGTCGTTCTAGGTGATTTCGTCGCCGATTCTTTCCAATTTGGCGAAATTAGTCGTGTCTCCCGCGAAGCTCCTGTACTTATCCTGCGCCATCGCCAAACCGAAATCATACCCGGTGGCGGCGCAAACGCCGCTAGCAACTTCGTATCTCTAGGAGCAAACGTTGTTCCCGTCGCCGCGGTCGGCGACGATCTGGCGGGAACCCAGCTCATCGATTCCTTCCGAAAGAAAAAAGTAGACGTTTCGGGCATCATCCGCGTTTCCGGCTGGGTGACCCCGACCAAGACTCGTTTTCTCGCTGGCTGGGCTCATACCGTTGGGCAACAGGTGCTTCGGGTCGATTACGAACCCGATTCGCCGCTCCCCGAGGCTGCGCGCAAGAAGCTCCATCGAATCCTGCTCAGAAGACTAGCACGAGCCGACGCACTCGCTGTTTCGGACTACGGTTTTGGCGCCGTGTCTCCAGCAGATCTGCGAGAAGCGCGCCGTCGTGCGCCCAAACATATTCCGATCACTCTCGATTCACGCTACGGCCTCGGTAATTACCACCTGGCGGGGATTACCGCCGCAACTCCCAACGAAGCTGAGCTCGAAGCCCTCCATCACACTTCGATTGGAAAAAATCTCGGCGAACTCGAGCGCTGTGGTGAAGCCACGCGTGCACAATTGAGATTGCTTTCGCTTCTTGTTACGCGCGGGCGCGATGGCATGGCTCTTTTTCAAGCCGATAAATCGCCCACTTTCATCGCTGTACACGGTAGCGACCAGGCCGTCGACGTGACGGGGGCCGGCGACACCGTCCTTGCCACCTATACGCTTGCGATCGCCTCCGGTGCGACTCCGCTTGAGGCCGCGCATCTTGCCAATTTCGCTGGTGGCGTGGTCGTCATGAAGCGCGGAACCGCCACCGTCTCCGCGGAAGAACTATCCGACGCAATCCATCAATCCGCATTGGGGAAGTCCTGACCCATGCGCCCCGCGGCATCAAAGATTCTCCCGCTCGCCGCTCTCCGCAGGGAAATTGCCGCTGCCAAGGCGAAAGGGAAGAGAATCGTGTTCGCTAACGGTTGCTTCGATACCCTTCACGTCGGCCATGTTCGCTATCTCGAAGGCGCTCGAAAGGAAGGCGACATTCTGGTCGTCGGTGTAAATTCCGATGAAAGTGTTTGCCGCCTGAAAGGTCCAGGCCGCCCCGTGCTTGATGAGCAAGCCCGAACGCAACTCGTCGCTGCGCTACGATCTGTCGACTACGTCATCCTCTTCTCTGACCCCAACGTCGAGGGCCTGCTCGGAACGCTTCGCCCCGATGTCCATGCAAAAGGAACGGACTACACCCCGGAGACGGTTCCTGAACGGGCTGCCGCGCAACGGCTCGGAATTCGCGTGGCAATCGTCGGCGACCCCAAAGACCATTCGACGAGAGCGCTGCTACAAAGCATCCGCAAGGATGCTCATGACTGAAACGCGTTTCGCCGTTGTCCGTCTCGGCTCCCTCGGCGATATTGTCCACACCTTTCCCGCAGTCGCCGCTCTGCGGCATTCGTTTCCACTGGCGCGAATTACTTGGCTCACCCATCCGCGCTGGGTGAGCCTCGTCGCCAGCAGCAATCTCGCTACGGAGATCTGGCCGCTCGATTCACGTGATCTTCGTTCCGTTCGTCGGGTTATCGCTGAGCTCCGGATTTCCCATGCCGAAGCGGTTGTCGACTACCAAGGTCTCTGGAAGTCGGCGCTTCCCGGATTCCTCGCCGGTATTTCCCGCCGCATTGGTTTCTCTTCTAGCACGATTCGCGAGTATGGCGTGCCAATTCTGTATACCGACCGTGTCAAATGCCTTTCGACGCATATCGCCGATCAGAATGGCGAGCTCAGCCGCCACTTGGGAGCGACTCACGCCGTCGGGGAGGTCACTCTCGACGTATCGAAAGACGATCAGAGGATGGTCAGACGGCAATTGGAAAATGAGGGCATGCCTTCCTACATCGTCCTCAGTCCGGGCGGCGGCTGGCGTTCCAAATGTTGGCCCGAGGAACGGTTCGGCGACCTTTGTCGATCCATCAGGGACGAACTCGGTTTGCGCTGCGTTATTAACTACGGTCCTGGCGAAGAGGCGCTTCTCGCGTCACTCATTTCGGCAAGTGGAGATTCCCAGCCGCTCGGCTGGAATGGGGAACTGGGACAGCTTATGGCGCTGCTCAAGGATGCCCAGTGCGTGGTCGCAGGGGACACCGGTCCGCTACATCTTGCCGTCGCTCTTCGCACCCCCGTTGTGGCTCTCTTCGGACCCACCGACCCGGCGCGCAATGGTCCTTACAGCCCAAACGAAAGCGTTCTTCGCAGTCCGACGGCTGTCACAACCTATCGCCGGGGGAGCGCAGCCGATCCCTCACTTCTCGATCTCTCTGTCGAACAAGTTTTCGCTGCCCTAAAAAAACGCCTCGCGGGGCAATTATGACGGCAGCTGATTTTTTTGCACGCTGGCGCGTCCGCCTAGGGTACATCCTCGCGCCAATTCTCCTGCTCATCGCGAATCCCACTCCGAAGTCCATCCTCGTCGGCGGATTCATCGGCCTCATCGGCCTTGCCATCCGTGGATACGCTGCAGGATATCTTCACAAAAAGGAAATTCTCACCACGACCGGTCCGTACGCCTATACCCGCAATCCCCTCTATTTTGGCAGCAGCTTTCTGGCGCTAGGCGCCGCCGTCTCCCTGCATTCAGCGGTCGGGGGAGCTCTGCTGCTCATTTATTTTTCGCTTGTCTACAGTTTCGTCATGCGCCGCGAAGAGTGCGAACTTCGCGCGAAGCATGCCGACTCCTTTGACGCCTACGCGGCATCCGTCCCACTTTTTTTTCCGAGACTCACCGCCCAACCTGCCGATTCGCCGGGCAATTTTTCCTGGGCGCAATACAAGAGGAATCACGAATACGAAGCCACGATTGGCCTCATTTTCCTGATGCTTGCCCTATTCCTGATTCATTTACTTCGTTCGAGCTAACTGTCAACGTTGAACGACGCGTTGAATGGATGTTCTGCGCGGTCGCCTCTGGGTTTCTGAGTTGTGCGTCGTCGATGATGAGAAGCGCGGATCACGCTACCGAATCTATAAGTCCTCACGCACTAACCCGTGTGGCAACCAATCACGCGTGTATCTGAAAACACCGCATTGATCTGAGCGAGATGGCACATCCCGCGCCCGACCCAGCAGCGCTCCTGTCTAGCACGGCGCCTTGCCCGTAGGGCCGCGTCGGGTCGTTCGACTTGGCTGTCGCTGCTCAGACCAGCCTGATTGTGACGTCGACATTGCCGCGAATCGCCTTGGAATACGTGCAAATCTGCTCGGCGGCGTCCACGACCTGCTGAGCTACGCTGCGGTCCAGTCCCGGTACCGCGATATTGAGGCGAGCTTGCAGAAAGTAATCTTCGCCGTTCTTGCACAAATCTACCTCGGCGTCGAGGGATGTCTCCTCTGGGAGCCGGATTTTCATCTTGCGAGCTGCAATCTTCATCGACTCTTCGAAGCATCCCGACCACCCCACAGCAAACAGTTGTTCCGGATTGGTGCCGGTGCCGGTTGAGCCGGGGATCGAGAGTTTGACATCGAGCCTCCCATCCGAACTGCGGCCCACACCATGTTCACGGCCCCCGACGGTGTGCGTTTTTGCAGTGTAAACGACTTTGTTCTCTTCAGACATCCTTGGTGATGTGCCCATTCTTTCCTCCTTGCAGCAACCTAGATGATTCACACCAGGTCCCCTCTGTGATTCACAGCAGATGCCATTGGATGCAAAGTTTTTGCAATCATCTGACGGCTCACCAACCCGGCCGGTGCTCGTCGTGGCTTTCTGGGGGAAGAGGTGAACTGTTGCCAAACCAGGGATTTTCGGCCTAATAGCGGCCTGTGGGCATCTCAAAAACGACCGGTTGTACCGAACAGTGGTGCTGGGATCATTTAGCTTCAGATTTGGCCTTTGGAACGATCTTTCCGTTGCCATCGTCGTCCGATACGTACCTCGCATGATCGATTGCGCGATATGATTTACCGTCAAACCGGAGGTAGGTTAATTCGGCTTCTCTCGCGCTCATATGGCAACCCAGTACCAAGTCCTTCCATCCGTGACTTGTTGTGGGCTGAATCGAATATAGCCACCCGTTGAACTCAAGCTGCGGTGTCGCGAGAAATGTGAAGTTATCTCCGCGGAATTCTAGTATTCAGATCGCCCCATTGGCACCCTGACCCCCGCGGGCGCACCCCGCTGCTGCTTCTACAAGTACCGTGGGCTGAGTGTCAGAGATTGGCAATTCTTCCAATTTTAAATTGTCTGTCCAATCAGACTCCGCCACTGCCGCACACGGCCATCCGTCGCGCCTCGCTCGCGTTGCCAGTGCCTTCCGGATCTTAGCGAACTGTTCTGCGCTTGGCTGAAACACCTTCAATTGCTGTGGGCTGAAGTTTCCGACTTGCTTCCATAATTCGCGCCTTGAGGGAATCGGCCTGCCGAATCAAAAAACACGAGAAAAACGACTAGCGCAACACTCATTTCTCGTTTCATCAGTAGTCCTCAAAATGTCAATCGGCCCGATGAGCAGGGTTATTTCTATGCGATAAGCCGAGGATGATCAGGCTTTGTGCAATCTGACCAATGTTTCGATATGAAACGTTTGTGGAAACAAATCAAACAAATGAACCTCGGAAATCTTGTACTTGTGGAAAGGAACGACTTCCGTCGCCGTCTTCCGTTCCGAGCCTGTCAGTACCGCCAAATCCCTTGCCAGGGTCGATGGATCGCACGACAAGTACGCAATTTCGGGCGCTCCCAGATTCGCCAGACCCGCCGCAGTTTCTGCTCCGAGTCCCGCCCGCGGAGGATCGAGTAGCACAAAGTCTGGCGTCTCCTGCTCTTTCTTTAGGAATTCTTCCGTGTGCTCCACGTGTGACAGGACTTCGACGCCTGCCACTTCGACATTCGACTTCAGGTCTCGATTGGCCGCGAGATTCGCGTCAACACCCACAACTTTCGCAAAGGTCTTCGTCAGTGGCACGGTGAAGAAACCCACTCCAGCGTACAAGTCCAGCGCGTAGTTCCCTTTGGCACCCGAAAGCACTGTGTTCAATAATTCTTGCACCAAAAATCGGTTCACCTGGAAAAACGAGAGGTGGCTGACGCGGAACGAAAATTCACCGACCCTATGCGTCAGATAGCCGGTGCCGGTTAGGTCAAATTTATTCTTGCTCTGGTCGAGCAGCAGCAAACTCTCCAAATCCGGCAATGCCGCCTTGAACTGCGCGGCCAAGTCCTTTGCCGGTTTTGTGAACCGTTCAAATGCGATATTGAGGGACAACTTCAAATCATCGGAATCAACAAACGCCTCAACCTCCAAAATTCCGGGAGCCAGGGAGTTTGCTCGTGCTAAGTCTTGTAATCGCGCAAACGCTCTCGCCAAACAAGGCGATAATACCGGGCATGCGTCGATTGGCAAAATGTGCGCGCTTTCAGGGAGGAAATAGCCGAAGGCCCTGGGCAGTGCATCGCGAAACGCCCACTGCGCCCGGTTTCGATATGCATAGGGCTCGCGTGTATGCGCATGGATTTCACCGTCCCACTTCACGCCACCGAGTCGAGAAAGCGTTTCCCGTAAAATATCCTTCTTGATCTTCACCTGTTCTGAAAAATCAATGTGTTGGTAGTGGCAACCCCCACAAACGCCAAAGTGCGGGCATTGAGGTTTGATTCGCGACACGGAGGTTCGCTTCAGTTCCGCAAGCTTTGCGTGGATCAGCTTCTTTTTCCGCGTCCGCACCGTCGCCGTCACCTGCTCGCCCGGCAAGACGTAAGGAACGAGTACCGTGTTCTCCTCGGTATGTGCCAGCCCATCGCCGCCATACACCATCTTCTCGATCGATAATAAGAACTCGTCAGCCATAATCGTCCAGTCTCCCGTTTTCCAGAATTCGAGCGGTAGCTAAGTTCCGTGCGGGTCGTCTTGCGATCTACGTAACGTAGAACAGGCTCAATCGCGGCAAGTGGTATTCGTCAAGCAATCGCTTCTGCAAATACTGCTTTTCGACAAGTGCCAGTTGTTCTGCTTTCATTTTGCGACGGTACATCGCCAGTTGCGAGTCCACCTCGCGGCGGATCCGCAGCATCAGGTCTTCGCTAGCGTGACTCAACAGCGCCGCGTGCAGCTTATCATCTAGAATCGTCAGCCGCCGCTCGATATCTTCCAAGTCTCCATTTCCCGGGGCTTCTAGCAACACCACTATCCCTTGCAGTGACTTCTCTACACCCTCAAAAAGTACCGCGAGAGAGGGCTGTGTCGACCGAACTCTCTCTGCCGATTTCGTCAGCCGCTCGCCATTTTTCATAAAATAGTTCAACAGGTCCTTCTGACAAAACGCTTCCTTGTCTGAGCCTTTCGCTCGTGTGGCACCGGCCGCGGCCTCATTGGCTTCTTCTGCCGCCGCCAACACCGCGTCGGTGCAATAGGCCAGGCTCTTCAGCGGCTTGTTCGCACCTCTTCGCGATCTCTGATAACTCTCAAATGCACTATCGATTCCTTTTAAGGCTGCGTCGAGCGGCACACCCGCTTTCTGCCAGGTCTCCATGATCGCCCAATCCAGTGGTGATACCAGCAGATGCGCCCCGCGCTTCTTCCAGAAATATTCTTCAATCTCCGTAAAATAATTATAGTAGTTCCAATTTTCCATGATCTGTAATTTCCGCGGGTACAGTCCTCAGGCGGTGCAGGCTATTTCATGATGACGTGCTGTTGAGAGGAATTAGGGACTGCTCCCGTAACGGCATGTCTCCGCAAACGTAGCGGTCGCTGATCTTTACGACACTGCTTTACCGTTGGACTTTTTCGCTACCGGCTTTTCCGCCATTCGTTCCGGAGCATGGTGTCCATCCGCATGTTGATTCTTATCCCAGATTATCCTCAATCCATTCAATGTCAAAAACTCATCCGTATGCTGAATATGCTTTGAACCCCTGGCAACTAACCGGGCCTGTCCGCCTGTTGCTACAACGGTTGCGTCAATGCCCAGTTCCTTTTTTATTCGAGTGAGCATGCCGTCCACCATGTCCACTGCCCCGTAATACAGTCCCGCTTGCATGTGTGTCACCGTATTTGTTCCGATGACTCTTCCTGGATCCTTAATCTCTACCCTCGGGAGGCGCGCCGTCCTTGAAAATAACGCCTCCGACGAGATTCCCAACCCAGGCGCAATCACTCCGCCCAGGTATTCGCATTTGGCGGAAATCACATCAAACGTGATAGCGGTTCCAAAATCCACCACGATGCAAGGACCACCGTATTGGTGGAATGCTGCGACTCCATTCACGATCCGGTCAGCGCCAACCTCTGACGGATTATCGACGAGTACAGCCATGCCGGTTTTCACACCGGGTTCCACGAACAATGCTTTTTTCCCAAAATAAATCCTGGACATTTCCTCGAGTGTCCAATTGACGGGTGGCACGACCGAGCTGACCATTACTCCGGTGATATCTTCCTGATCCAATCCTGCAAGGGAGAACAAGCTGCGGGTCAGCACGCCGTACTCATCCACAGTCTGCGAATGTTCCGTGCTCAGCCGCCAATTTGCGATCAATTGGTTGCCGCGAAACACGCCGAGCACCGTATTGGAATTGCCCACATCAATCGTCAACAGCATTGCGAACCTCTTTAACGTCCCCTGCGATCACTGGAGTGACTTGTCCATTCGTCCGCCGTACCTTCAACAATCCATCATCTGTCAACCCAGCTGTAATGCCGGTATATGTCTCGCGGCCCGTGTCGACGTGCACCTTCTTTCCAGTCGCGAATCGGGAAACTTCGCCGAATCGTTGCACCACGTAGGCAGGACCATCGCGTAGGAATCGATTGTAGTCGCTCTCGAATTCCCGCAGCAAGCGAACCAGTAACTCCAGTCTCGACTGCAGCTTTCCGGTCTCCTTCCGGAGCGATGTCGCAATCGATGACAGTTCCTCCGGAAACTTTTCCTGGTTAACATTCACGCCAATTCCGGTGACGACGAACCGCACTTGCGTCGGCTCCGCGTGCATTTCCGTCAAAATGCCGCCTAACTTTTTCCCATCGACAAGAATATCGTTTGGCCATTTCAACTCGGCATTGAGTCCGGTCTGCGCCAGAATTGCCGAATGAAGCGAAACGCCAGCCAGGATCGTCAGCAGTGGCGCTTGCACAGGGGATAACCGTGGCCGCAGCAGTAGAGTCACATAAATTCCGCTACTCACTTCAGAATGCCATTTCCGTCCCGCGCGTCCGCGCCCTGCTGTCTGTTCTTCCGCCAGGATAACGGCGCCTTCTTCTTCTCCCGCAAAAGCCAATTCCATCGCTATACGGTTCGTCGAATCGGTCTTAAAAAAATGATAAAACCGTTTCCCGAATAATTTCCCGTTCACCCTCTTGCGCAATAAGTCGGGAGTCAAAATGTCGGGCACTTTCTCGAGAAAATAGCCGGTTGCCGTCTGTCCTTTTACCTTGACGCCCAGTTCCCTCAGTCGTTGCACCCAGCGCCAGACGGTTGATCGGGACACACCAATTTCACGAGCAACCCGTTCACCACTGATCACAATGGTGGCGTTTTCAGCAAGCAAAGTCAGCAGGGCAGCGAGCCTGCGATCCGTCGTGCCAGGTAAGTTCGGTGTCACAGCCATTAGTCTTCCCGTTTACTTCATACGCTCCGTACGATCTGTGCAGCAGTTAAGGTTGGCGCTGTTTGGTTCTCTGTACCGTTTTTGGCTAGGCTTCTCCGATACTATCGATGAGCAGACTCATATCTGCCGAGCGCGCCGAATGCGTCAGGGCTCCGGCCGACAAGTAATCTGCTCCCGTGAGCGCATACGTTCTCGCATTTTCGATCGTGATTCCTCCGGATATTTCGACCGTGCATTCTCTTCGGGTTGCCCGCACAATCTCCACACATTTCCGAGCCTGCTCGGGGTTCATGTTATCGAGGAGTACTGCTTCCGCCCCTGCAGCCAGGGCTTCAGAAAGTTCGGCCTCGTTCCGCACTTCAATCTGGATACCCAATCCCTCGTCCTCATCGACCGCCGGCCCGGCCATTCCGGCCGCCTCGTAGGCCGTCATAGCCCGTATTCTCATTCTCGAGGACGCAAATGCATGAGCCTGATCCAGCGCCGGCTTTACTCCGCCTGCCAGTGCGATGTGGTTTTCTTTCAACAAAATTGCATCAAACAAACCAATCCTGTGATTCGTACCGCCGCCCACCTTCACTGCATATTTTTCGAGTAGGCGTAACCCGGGCGTCGTCTTGCGTGTATCGCGAATCCTGGCGTTCGTGCCAGCCAATTCGGCCACAAATTTACGAGTCAGCGTTGCAATCCCGCTCAAGTGTCCCAAAAAGTTCAGTGCAGTCCGTTCGCCCGTCAGGATTGCTCCGGCATTTCCTGACAGGTGCAGAATCTGCTGCCCCTTTTTCACCAAATCTCCATCCTTTGCGTGGAACTCTATATCCATCTCCACATCGAGCGACCGAAAGACCTTCTCCGCTAGCTGTAAACCCGCGCACACCAATTCCTGCTTTGCCGCGATATGAGCTTTTCCGGCTGCCCAGAGCGGAATCGTCGCCGCAACGGTGACGTCTCCGGCACCGACATCTTCCGCCAGAGCATTCTCGACGACCCGAGCCACATATTCTGAATTCCAATCCATAGTCGTGGTCTCTGCCAACCTAGCTCATCCACCCAATTCCTTTAGGCGTGCCTCAAACTTCAACAGCTCCACTTTTCGCTCGCCCAGTGTTGCCTGTAACCCCTGAATGATATTCTCCGGCGCCCGGTTCCGAAATGCTTCATTTCCCAGCTGCGACTCTTTGCCGGCGATGTCCTTGGTCAATCTCACGATCTCCTTCTTGATTCGCGCGAGTTCCGCCTCCACGTCAATCGCTTCTGCCACATACGGCATTCGCAGATCAAACTGTGCTGTCGACTTCTTGCCGCCTCCGCCTTCCGCCAGCTTCCCGTCCGTTACTGTGAACTCCGTGAGCAACCCTAGCCGCATAATTCCGTCCAGGTTAGCCTGCACCGTTGCCCGCGCGTGCGCATCGGCACTTGCAAACTCCGCCGCAACTTTTTTCTTGTCGAGCTTCATTTCTGCCCGCAAGGCCCGCAAAGCCTGTATCGTTTCCTGCACCAGGCCGAATTCGGCTAAGGCACTCTCATCGTTCCATTCAGGCCTCGCCGTAGGATAGGGCGCCAGGGCAATTGATTTTGCACCCTCCTTCTGGGGTAGTTGGTGCCACAACTCTTCGGTTAGAAACGGCATGAATGGATGCAGCAGTCGTAACGCTCCCTCGAACCCTGCAAACAGGTTCTTCCAGGCCACCAGTGACTTGGCCCGATCTTCGTTCAACAGATCTGGTTTTATCCACTCAATGTACCAATCACAAAAGTCGCCCCAGAAAAATTGGTACACCGCCTGCGCCGCTTCGTGAAAACGATAATTCGCCAGCGCATCATTCACTGTCGCGACGGTCTGACTCATTCTTGCAAAGAACCATCGATCGATGACGGGAATCAGTGCATCCTGGCCGTAAGGAGCCTTCTCGCGCACCGCTGGCGCAGCGATTTCTTCGATCGAGATTCCGCTCTGCTCGAATTTATCGAGATTCACAAACAGGAAACGCGCCGCATTCCATATCTTATTCGCAAACGACCGGGCTCCCAGCAAACGGTCATCCGACAAGACGATATCGGTTCCCGGTGCCGCCATCGACGCCAAACAAAACCGCACCGCATCTGTGCCGTATTCCTTATTCAAGGCGACTGGATCGAGACCGGTTCCCTTTGACTTCGACATTTTTTCGCCGCTTGGCGTCCTCACAAGCGAGTGCAAATAGACCACACGGAAAGGGACTTCCGTTGTGAAATGCAGCCCGAGCATGATCATGCGTGCTACCCAGAAAAACAAAATGTCGTAACCCGTAATCAGCAGACTGGTCGGATAATATTTCTTGTAGTCGGCTGTCTCCTCGGGCCAACCCAGGGTCGAAAACGGCCACAAACCAGAGCTGAACCACGTATCGAGCACATCCGGGTCCTGCGTCAACTTCGAGGAGCCGCACTTCGAACATCTGGTCGGGTCGGTGCGCGACACGATGACTTCCTGGCAGTCGTCGCAATACCACGCCGGGATTCTCTGTCCCCACCACAATTGTCGGGACAGCGTCCAATCTCGGATGTTTCTCATCCAGTTCAGATATTCGGTGCGCCGGTTCTCCGGAATAATCGCAATATCCCTGCGTTCGACCGCCTCAATCGCAGGTTCCGCCAGTGGTTTCATGCTGCAGAACCACTGCTTCGATGCCCGCGGTTCCACAATCGTATGGCTGCGTTCGCACAGCCCTATCGCGCTCACGTGGTCCGTGATTTTCTCGAGAAACCCCTGCGCCCGCAAATCCTCGACTATCTTCTTTCTCGCTACGAAGCGATCGAGACCCTGATAGAGCCCGGCCAACTCATTCATGTGAGCGTCTTCCGTCATCACATCAATCTGCTCCAGATTGTGCCGACGACCGACTTCGAAATCGTTGGGATCATGCGCCGGAGTGATTTTCACTGCTCCCGTCCCAAACTCCAGGTCGACCATCGAGTCCGCAATAATCGGAATCTCCCGGTTTATAAGCGGCAGCAGTACCTTTTTCCCGATCAAGTGCTTGTAGCGATCATCCTCCGGATGCACGGCAACCGCGGTATCGCCGAGCATCGTCTCAGGCCTCGTCGTGGCCACCGTTAGAAATTCGTCTCGGCTGCCCGCCACCGGGTACTTGATGTGCCACAAGTGCCCTGGTCGTTCCTCGTGTACTACTTCGAGGTCGCTCAGTACCGTCAAACATACCGGACACCAGTTCAGCAAGCGCTTCTCGCGGTAAATCAACCCTTCTTCATATAAGCGCACAAAGACTTCGCGGACGACTGCCGACAACTCAGGCGATAATGTGAATTTCTCTCGGCTCCAGTCACAAGATTCGCCGATCTGTTTCATTTGTCTCTGAATCGTGCCGCCGCTCTCTTCTTTCCATTTCCACACGCGCTTCAAGAATTCCTCGCGACCCAGGTCGCGGTAGTTGATCTTCTTCTCAGCCAATTGCCGCACCACGACCCGCTGCGTAGAAATGCTGGCATGGTCGGTTCCTGGCAAATACAGAGTGTTATAACCGCGCATCCGGTGCCAGCGAGTCAGAATATCGATCTCCGTGTGGTCTAGCATGTGACCGATATGGAGCGAGCCCGTCACGTTTGGGGGAGGAATTACAATCGAGAACACCGGCCCGGGCGCATTGGGATCAGCCTTGAACAGCTGCTCGTTTACCCAATACTCCGCCCAATGGGGCTCTATCTGTTGTGGTTCGTATGCTTTTGCGATTTCTCGAGACATCCGGCAGCAATCTCCTCGAATTCCACGATCGAACTCGCAACGACTGGTCAAAACGAAGGTTCCGCAAAACGATTTCCTGAGATGCGCCTCGACCCGGTCGCACGCTCTATTCCTCCGAACGTTGCAGACCCTGGCATTCCGCGCTCGGTTCTAGCCTTCTCAGGGCAATCTCTCAATATACGGGCAGGCCTCGCACCCCGTCAAACAACCGCTGAACGGCCGTAGTTTAAGTTGGAAAACCGCACAGCCTCCGTTTTTCGAGACAGAATCCTGCGCGTGCCATCCGAAAGAATCTGGCAGCTAGATCTGGGTGCGCGGGATCGGAATTGTCACAGGCGAACCCACCAAGGAAGGGAAATGTCTTCATTCTTTGTCTGATATAAGATAGCGTTCGGTAGAATTCCGTTGCCGCAGGATCGCTTGAGAGATGGTGGCGCGACGGAATCCGATCAATTCGATGGGGAACGTGCCTAATCGTCGCTTTTCCTTGCTCGCGATCATGCTGCTCGTTCTGATGGCGATGTTGGCCGGTGGCGCTGCTCTTCGCGAATCCGTCACGATCGACGAAATCTCGCACATCGCTTCTGGCGTTACCTACCTTCAAAAGCTCGATCTGCGCTTCAATGAGGAACATCCTCCACTCGCTAAGATTCTGGCTGCTGTCCCGCTCGTGTTCCGTGGTGTCCACGCGGACTATTCCCACGTCGCATGGACTGGCAGTGACCAGTTCTTGTTCGCCTATTTGGGGCAATGGGTTTTTGGTGAATTTTTACTCAATCAGTGGAACGACCCGGCACCGACACTCTTCTACGCCCGGCTTCCGATGCTCGTTCTCACCCTGATTCTTGGTTGGACGGTCTTTGCCTTTGCGTGTCGCCTAGGCGGACACTGGGCGGGCCTTCTTTGCCTCACGGTCTATGTATCGAGCACGACTTTCCTTGTGTTTGGTCCGCTCGTTCATACGGACATTGCCGTGACGCTGTTTTCCGTGCTGACGCTGTGGCGTCTCGCCGACATCTGGCGAGATCCTACTCGAAAGAACATTCTGCTCTTCGCCCTTTGCTTTGCTGCCGCTCTTTTATCCAAATTCACTGCAGGCATTCTGCTATTCGCGTTCTTGGCAACTGTCTTGAGCCTACGCTGGCGGTCCGTCAGCGGCCAGCCTTCGGGCAGATCCGAATTTCAAAGCTGGCGCCGCCTACGCGTGCGTGCGACATTCCGCGGGATTCTGTACGCATCAATCCTCGTTTATCTGTTCTACTTTATCTTTACCCTGCACGAGTCCACCGGAGCGCTCAGTCTGCTCGGCAGCGGTCGGCTCACTGAACCATTCCGGCGATTGCTTCTTCCCGCCTGGATCTACGTTCGAGGCGTGCTGCTCGTGCTTCTCAGCAGCAGTCGCCCGACATTTATCCTCGGCAAGAGCTATCCCCATGGCGTGTGGTTCTATTTTCCGGTTCTGTTTCTCTTGAAATCCTCTTTCGGTTTTCTCGGGCTGCTGATTCTCACGTTCTTGCTGTTTCTGAGCCGGCGCCTGCAACGGGACATCGCTTCGAACGAATCCGTAGTTCCTGAAGCGTTCGGAATGCACTGGCGCGTCGTTTGCGTTTCCATGCTGGTGTTCACTTTTTTCTGCGTCATCAGCCGTCTAAACATCAGTATCCGTCATTTCAGCATACCGACGGCTTTGCTGATTCTCCTACTCTCCCCATTGCCCAGACAGATCCGTGCCATCCGTTTGCGATCGCCGCATGCCGCACAACTGATAACCGGTTTTGCCGTATTGCTCGCCGTGTCCTCACTTTTCACTGCTCTCGGCGCGTATCCGTATTTCATGCCTTACCTCAATCCTCTGAGTTTCGGCCGCCCGGCCTACACGCTCGTCAACGATTCCAATCTGGATTGGAACCAGTCTCTTCCGGAAGTGAGCAAATTCGTCGCACGACAGCATCTCGAGAGAATCAGAATCGACCCTTACAGCATGAGCGACCCCGCACTTGTCGTTCCGCAGGCTCTGATCTGGGATTGTCAAAGGCCCGCCGAAGCTGACGCAGGTCAATGGGTCGTGGTTTCAGCAGGAGTGATTCTCGATGGACACAATTGCGCCTGGCTCATGAACTACCCGAACGAGCCACTTGTGGCCGGCGGTATGTACGCAGTCCATCTGCCAGCAATCATTCCGCCGGCGGGTGATGCAAAAGGACCACCACTTCCTTCCGCCTATCGTTATATTGGTGGGGCCCCTATCGACATGCGTGGCATGTTGCTCGACCTCACGCACCATCCCGAACACATGCCCGCAGTCATAAAAGATATGCAAGCGCAGTTTGATGCCTACAGGAAGGGCGGAAAGCCCTCATCTGCTAAACAACCCTAAATCAGTCCGGTACATTCGTGAGCAGGCGTGGTGTTGATCGAACAGATTGTCTGGGAATGCTCGAATTCTGGGTGAATGGGGAAGCAGGTTATTCGCAGAAACGATGCCATATTCCGCACGCAATGAAAAGCCCATCTGAAGGCGTACTGCGAGTGCTTTATTCGGAACGCTTTGTACGGAGGCGTGCCCGCGGCAGGCCGTCCGCCCTAAAGCACGTTTCCTTAGTGCTTCTTTGAATTCATTTCGTCCTGCACAATTGCTGCAATTACGGGCTTCAGCAATTCCTGGGTCATTTTCTGCAGCATCTCCGGATTCATCCGGGCCAATACTCTCGCCACCAATTCATCCGTGCTTGCGTTTGCTTCTGCCGGGTTCTCGTGTTCGGCGATGGCGTCGGCAGCAGGTGCAGGTGCGACTCCGCCGGCAACCGTTTCATTCGCGTCTTCGCCCTCTTGCGATATCGGGCCCGCATCCGAAGTTTCGACGCGCTCTTGATCGCGATCGGCGTCCCTAAATTCCTGGTGGGGCGCTTCTACAAACTGGCTCACTACGTCTGCAGGTGCCGCAACCCAAGTACTTTCCCAGCTCTTCGTCTCAGCAGGCTGGAACGTCTCAATCTCTTGCGTGTCGCTGACGCTCGGGACAGCGTATGGGGACGGAGTTTCGACGGGATCTTGTCCTGCTGCTGCGTCAACCGTTGCTTGGATCGCCGCTGGCGCTTGCTCGATCTGTTCCGGTTCGTTCACCACTTCCTTTACAATCTCGCGAATCTCGTGCTGCGTCTGGGGCTCCGTCGCTACCTCAGACGGGCTTGCCGTCGCCACCTCGGACAATTCGCTCGCTGTTGGTGGTGTCTGTGCCGGGGAACTGTCCCATGTTGAAGCTAACTGGGTTGCCTTCTTGGCCTCCACTTCCCATGGGCTTGCCGTGACCGAGTACCATCCGTTGTCGCCCGATACAGCCGGGGGAACTGCTGATTCCTTTGTGAACTCTTCTGTCCGTGTCTCCGCAACTCTCTCCGCGATATTTTCGGGCGCGGGCTCCGTCGAAGTTCCTTGTGCTTCTGCCGCTTTCTCCTCAACGCCTGCAGACATTGCAGCTGCCCAGGCATCGCCCGAGAATGCGGGAATCTCTGTTTCAACCGGTTTTACTGCTTCCAAGGTTGTTACGCCAATCGAACTTGCGGCCTCGGCATGGACCGGCTCATCAATCGCCGGAGCCCAGCCCTTGCTCAGTTTTGATGGCGAGTTTCCGTGGAATGCGGCCTCGCGCCAGTCCGAAACGCGGCTCTCCACTTCCTTGTCGTCCAGTGCAGCGAGTGAAGGAGCATCGAGATCGCCTCCAGGTCTCCACCCATTTCCGCTCGATTCTTCCTCTTCTTCAATTTCTTCGTCTTCTGCACGGTCCTTCGACCACTCGCCAGACCCACTTCCCAGTTCCGTGGGCGGTTTGGCCGGAATGAACGCGGCGTCATCCTCTGCTTCTTCCGTCTCAAGCAAACTACCAAAGGCAAGTGGTTCGTTGCCCTCGGGAATCTTTACTTGCTCGGGCAGGGTCGCGAAATTCTCAACAAACGGTTCAGGCTCTGCTTGCTGGAATTTGGTCGCCTCGCGAAGCGCCGCCAGCTTCGAGGCAGCTGGAGTCAGCAGATCAGCCGCAGTTCGTTTGGCAGGTTCCGGTGCTTTCTCAACGACCGGAGCATTTCCCAATGCAACCCCCGCGCGCGCCAACGCAGACTTGACCATCGAAATCAATGGGTCGGGGGGCACGAAAGGCTTTTTCAGAACGCCGTCCGCTCCAACCCTCTGCGCTTCCTGCTCATCGAGAGGGTCAAATGCGCCGACGAGCAAGATTACAGGAATATGCTGCAGCGCAGGATCGTCTTTCACGTACTTACAGACTTCATACCCATTTCGAACCGGCATGAACACATCCGCTAGCACGAGATCTGGTTTGAGATCGGATATCTTGCGGACTGCCGCTTCTCCGTTGCCCACGGCGACAACATCGATACCCTGATCCTTCAGGGCAAGACCAACCATCTTCTGAATATTACTGTTGTCGTCCGCAACCAGTATCTTGGCCACCGGAACGTCCTCCGAACATCCCACGCAATTACGAAAGGGAGATGCTTCAAAACGTATTGGAGCACCCAGCTTTGCACCCGTCAATCGTTACAGCATGTAGTGTGTCGGAAGTAGACATGCTTCCGTATCCAATCCACCACCTGTACCAACGGCCATTATTCTAGCGATTTCCCGATCAGGTGCCGCCGTTGGCGGCAGGGTGGGGCTGCCACTGCATTTCGTTATCTTCGAGGGACCGCTAAAACGAAAAAGGCCCGGCAGCACGTTCGGCCGGGCCCTGCTGGACGCGGAGCGCAACTGTTACCAGGGGATCAGCTTCTTGAGCCCCTTTTTCTTGCTGCTGGATTCTTTCGTATTTGTGCTATCGGTCGCGGCAGCCGGGGTCGTTGTGCCATCTGTCTTTGCCGCATCAGCCGAGCTCGCTCCGTCCGCTGCCGGTGCTGCGGCTGGTGGCGCTGCGGTCGGTGGGGGCACCGTCGTCCCATCCTTAGGCGCGGGTGCCGGTGTCTCTGCTGGAGCAGGTCCCGCGTTTACATCCTCCGCGCTCCCTGCGGTCGCCGCCGCCGGTGCCGTTTGTCCAGGCGAAACCGTTCCTACGATGCTAGTGCCTGCTCCAGGCCCTGTCCCGGTGACATTCTTGCCCGACAGAATGTCGACTGCCGATGCCGATTCAGCCTCGGGCTCCATCTGCGGCATTCCGTTCCGAGCCGCGGTATCGATGTCTGGCCCGGAGTGAAATATTCCAATCCCGCGGTGCAGAACGTTCTCTTTCGGACGAGGTGTGTTCTGTTCGGCCGTCATCCATGCCACTGCTTTCGGATCGGGCTGCGGCACGGGAACTCCCAGTGCCACCAATTTCGCCTTGGCATCCGAGTCATACTTCGATAGCGGATAGTTCTTTACGATCGCCGAGTAGTATCCGCCTGCGATATCCTTCCGCTCGCTCTTTTCAAAAATGTCGCCGAGCATCCAGAGCGCTTCATCTGTCTTGCTGTACAGAGGGTACCGATTGACCAGGGGAATCAGCCGTCCGGCGGCAGCCCTCTTGTCTCCCTTGATGTAGTAGTAGTAGGCAATTCGGAATTGTGCTTCAGCCAGCACTTCCTGCACTTCACGGAGCCGCTGCTGGGCTTCCGGAGCCAGGGGATCTTTCGGATACTTCGTCAAGAAAATCTGAAACTCATCTTCGGCAGCTTTGGCATGGGTATTATCGCGGTCTGCCTTGGGCATCTCGTTGTAATTGCACATCGCCACTTGCATTTGTGCATACGCCGCCTCGGGCAAAAACGGGAAGAACACGATGAAATCTTTGTACCCTGCAATCGCTTGTGTCGTGTTCGAGGAGCCGCCTTCTTTGTAGTACGAATCCGCGATTGCCAGTTTTGCTTTGGCCAGGTATTCGCTGTCTGGGTAGGTGTTAATCAGCGTCTGCATTCCGAGGCGGGCTGGCTCATACTTCCCATGCTTCATGTCATCTGAAGCGCGCTCGTATAAGATCTTGTCCGGCTCGGCAGTGTTCGCCGTGTCGGTGGACTTGTCCACCGGTTTCTTTTTGCCAAAAATCGGAACTTGGGCTGCGCACAAGCTGGCATCGACCAGCATCAGCGCACACAATAGAAGAAGCGGAAAACGCCGCACCCTTCACCTCTCTCTGATCGTCGTTCGTAGATCCGTGCGTCCGGAATCCAGTTCGGGCTGGTCTCCCCAACCGGTTCGCACCTTGTAAGTATAACCTGAACGAAAGACCAGCCAACCCGATAACTTGCCCGATCGGCCAGTTCACATCCTCCCGTGTGATGCCTTCCTGACCCCCGCAGGTTTCCTCCAAGTTTCAGACGCTCCAGGGTTTCCCCTCGATTGCGGGCAATCCTGCCTTTAGATTCTCCGATCGTTGGTCGCTCTGCAGCGGGTGCTGTCCCGTCTCATTCACGTCAAATATTTCTATTTTGTAATACACACTCCAACTCTCTGTCTTTACAATTGAATGAACGCCTTCGCACGGGAAGGCCTCACTCATGGAAAAACGAAAATTTCTCTTTGCTTCTCTCTCAGGGCTCGTCGGTGACATCGCGTGGCAGGTTCTTAAAGAAGGCCACGAGGTGCGCTACTTTATCGACAACGAAAAAGAACGTGACATCGCTGATGGCTTTGTTCCCAAATCCAAGGACTGGGAGAAGGACGCCAAGAACTGGGCCGACATTACCGTCTTCGATGACACCTTGGGCCAAGGCGCTCGCGCGCAAGCTCTTCGAGCGACGGGCAAACTCGTCATTGGAGGCACTCCGTATACCGACAATCTGGAAGACGATCGCTCGTTTGGCCAGGAGGAGCTCAAGAAGGCTGGTGTCACGATTATTCCTTATCAGGAATTCGATTCTTTCGATCGCGCCATCGAATTCGTGAAGAAAAACCCCGATCGCTACGTCATCAAGCCCAGCGGGGAAGCGCAAAACGTGAAACGTCGGCTCTTTGTCGGCGAGGAAGAAGACGGGGATGACGTCGTCGGGATGCTCGAAGCCTATAAGCGCGCTTTCTCGGACGAAATTAAGGTGTTCCAGTTGCAACGGCGTGTCTCTGGTGTCGAAGTTGCGGTCGGAGGTTTCTTTAACGGCAAGAAATTTGTCACGCCGATCAACATCAATTTTGAACATAAGAAGCTCTTTCCCGGCGAAGTCGGACCTCCAACCGGCGAAATGGGCACTGCGATGTTCTGGAGCGAGCCCAACGCGCTGTTCAACCGGACTTTGTTAAAAATGGAAGCGAAACTTGCCGAGGAAGGCTATGTCGGCTACATCGACGTCAACTGTATAGTCAACAACAACGGTATCTACCCGCTCGAATTCACGTCGCGCTTCGGGTACCCGACCATCAGTATTCAGCAGGAAGGCATGCTCACCCCCATCAGCGACTTTTTCTGGGAACTAGCGAGTGGTCTCGAGCCCAAGTGGCGCACCAGAAGCGGCTTTCAAATCGGCGTCCGCATTGTCGTTCCGCCGTTTCCCTTCGACGACGAGGAAACCTTCAACTCCTTCTCCAAAAATGCGGCGATCGTTTTTAAACGCCCTGCCATGGAAGGCATTCATATCGAAGACGTGAAGGAGGTAAACGGGCAATGGCTCGTTGCGGGCACTTCAGGTGTGGTCCTGATCGTTGTCGGTACCGGGCAGACGATGAAACAGACCCAGGCCCAGGTCTACTCGCGTATCAAAAACATTCTTATTCCCAACATGTACTACCGCACCGACATCGGTGACCGATGGGTTGAAGACTCTGACAAATTGCACAACTGGGGATATCTCCGCTGAGAACGGAGCGTCACGGATCTTAGCCTTGCTGAAGACTTGCGCGGCGTCTGCCGCTCCCATTCCGGTTACTCCGGAGATGAGGGCTGGTGCGAGTCCCTCACAAAATATCCAGTCTTTGTCCGGATCTTGATTCCGTCTTGTTTTGCCTTTACAGATATCTTGCGAAAGCCCTCGTCTTTGTTTTTTCCCGACGGGTAATAACCCACTTCATAAGACGTTCTGAGCTCCTCAGCAATTCGCTGGAAATACTCGTGCGGATCGGTCTGTTTCGCGTCCACATGCATGCCGCCGGTCTCTGTCGCAATGCGGTCCATCACACTTATTCCATAGTTATTCCGCGCATTCAGTCGCCCATGTTTCTGCTCGGTATAGCGGATCGCATAGAACACGACGTTCGCTGTCTGTGCTGTTTCCACTGCCGTCATCATGTTGTGCGAACTTGAATTATCTTCTCCATCACTGAACATCAGGATCGCCTGGCGCCCGCCGGCCTCTGCCAGCTTTTCCGTTACACTGTAATAAATTGAATCGTAAAACGCAGTTCCATCCTCGCGCGTATCATCTGCTCCCAGCTCCGGGAAACGCTTCTTACTCTTGTCAAACAACTTGTAGTTCTCAATAATCTCGCGCGCCGAGTTTGTGTAGTCGGTCACCAGTCGTATGTGGTTCCCGAAACAGACCAAAAAGACCCGGTCCTTTGGCCCCAGCACCTCCTTCAGAAAGATTTCGAGATCCTGCTCATGCTGCTTCCCAAAGTGATCCTGGCTTCCGCTCACATCCACAATCAACGCCAGGGTCAGCGGTACATCCGTACTTTTCGCAAAAAAATCGATCTTCTGCCGCACCCCATCCTCAAAGAGCTCAACGTCATCTTTCGTCAGATTGTTCACGAGCCCGCCGCGCAAATCCCTGGCCGTGAACGCAACATTCACCAGGTTCACGTCGACGCGTATCGGTTGTTGCGCCAACGCACCGGCCGTAAGCGTCCCGGTGAGCACGCACATCGCAACTGCCGTATCTGACCATCGCATGAACACATACCTCGCCAGCGTAATAAACGCATCCAGCTCCCGTTTTGTTCCATATGCGCGACGGTACTCAGTCTTATTTGTCTTTTCAGCTGTTGCTGCTGAATTTCCTGGCCCTCCGGTCTCCCAGAAAGAAGTCGCTCGAGCCTGAATGATTCAATGCTTGCCCATGGCACGCTTTTGAAGGTTTGTCGATCTAAGGGAAGGGAATACGTGAAACTTAGCGAGCTCTCAACGTTTTCTAATTCGCGACCGTCAGTTCCACTTCTGTCGATGCCCCGACCTTCGCGCCGCCCACAGGCGCCTGATCGATCACTGCCCCATGAGGCCATTGCGACGCATCCACGTAATGCAGTTTCGTGCGCAGATGAGCCTGATCCATGCGTTTCTGCACGTCGAGTTCATTCAGTCCAATCAAATACGGCATCACGTAGGAAGAATCTCGCGGCGTGCCGGCCACCAGAAAGTCCACCCTCGGTGTCCCGGCGCCCTTGCCCGGCTTCGGGCTCTGGATCACCACAGTGTCTGACGGCTGATTCGGCAGCACCACGTTCGACACTTCGCCCACCTGTAATCCCGCCCGCAGCAACTGAATTCTCGACACCCGCAGGGTATTTCCCTCGAGGGCCGGAATTTCCAGCTGTCGCTGGCCCAGGCTCAGAACCACATGCGCCTGCTGCGAGACCTTCATCAGCATTCCGGGTGGAGGGGTCTGCCTCACAACCTGATTGATCGGGACGTCGCTATACACCCGATCCGCCACGTTCAGAAGCAATCCCTTTGACCGCAGGGATTGTGCGGCTTCACCAATATTCTTTCCAACGAGATTGGGCATGGTCGTTTCTCGCCCGTGAATCGCGATTCTCATCGCTGTAATCGCACTCAAAAATGCTGCTGACGCCAAAATGAAAACCAAAAACGCCATTCGCGTCAACCACTCCAGCCGTTCTCGCAGCGTCATACTAGCCAGTCTCAAACCTCATGCCATCGGCGTCAATTTAATTCTGTCTGCCCGTTTCGCTGTTCGCACGGAAGACGTCATCGTGCAAATCTTGTCCGGTTTGACATGACCTTCCGCCCTGGAGTTCTACCTCTTGAGTTCAGGCGCAGGATACTCTGGCAATTTCTCTTTCGTCGTATCCGCCCGCTTCACTTCCAGCTCATCAAACAACAACGATGGCGCGATTACCGTCTGTCCGATCCCGTTTGTCCGGTTGCTTACGAGTGGATCATTTCCGAGGGCAATCAAATCATTGCGCAGCGCGCGGATATCCAGTTCATTGAACACCGCCCCCCGTACCAGTTCTTCGTGCTCGTCAGTCACATACACCCGGTACAGCAATCGCGGCGAATTCCCCGGGCCCAGCGTGTCCACGCGGTAGGCGTACGGTTTCGATTGCTCCTTGGCCATCTGCAGCGCCTTGCTTTTCAGATCCGCAACCGACTCGGGCTCGGAACTCTTTATAATCAGCGTACCGACTGCCGGTATCGGATTTGTTCCAGGCGATGAGCGTCCATGTCCGTTTGAAACCGGGAAATCGCGGATTGGCTGCCGGTTCACCAGATAATTCTGCAGTACACCCGCATCCACTATCGTCACTTCCTGCGCTTTCACGCCTTCACTGTCGACCGAATAATACCCAAGCAGTTTTTTTCCCTGAAATTCCTTGATGGTCGGATCATCGACCACAGTCACGAATTTCGGTAAAATCCGGGTCTTGTAGCTTGTCGCAAAGGCCCCTGTCGTGCGGTTCGGCCGCCCCAACGGAGGCTTCCGGCCCAGAATGTTCCCACCAATCATTCCAGCAACGACGTCATCGGCCGCATCAGGAGTAAACAGCACCGGCCCGCGGTAGGACTCTTCGACGATTGGCGCCTTTCGCAGAGCCTGAAGTGTGTCGAGCATGGTCGTCGCTTCCTTGAGAAGCGACTCGCGAGTCGGCAAATCGTCTGCCACTTCTTCCGCCCAATAAGGACTCCGGCTTAACCGCATCCCATCTTCCGCCTGGGTCGATCCGCTTACCGATACCGACGCACTGGTTCGTCCTTCCCGAACGATGCTGCCTTCCGAATTCACCAGATACTCGTTTGTCGCGCTGAATCTCGCCGCCGCCGTCAAAGATTGGACTTCCGGATATTTCCGGAAGAGATTCGTCAACTCGGCCACTGTCTTCTTCCACGAATCCTCGTCTACTTTTAGCCTTACCGTCTCACCGACTGCACTGATGACCGGAGCATGCGAAAAGTCATCGACCGGATTTGGATCGGCACTGAATTGCTTGAGGCTTGACAGTTTCTCCGCATACGCATCGGCAGCTTCCTTATAAGCTTCATCTGTCAGCAGCCAGATCTGCCTGCGCAAGGCCACGCTGTCATTATCGGTCGTCAGGATAGAAGCCGTACCGAGTCCCTGGTTGTAAAAGCTATCCTGCTTGTAATCTCCCAGGCGAACGACCACCCGCAGCACGCGTACGTGATTCCGCTGATCTTCCCGCAGCGCGCCAAACGCAGCCTCAGTGTTGAATTCCTCCACGTCGTGCACCCGATATTCGAGATAATACGGACGCTGCACTTGATCTATCTTAAGTGTGGAGGTTGATCGATCGAGTTCAGTGAGCAAAGCCTCCAGTAACGGATCGCCTTTCGCTGCCGCATGCGCCGCTGCCGTCGCGTTTGGCGGCGCCGACTTCGCGTCTGCAGTGCTCGCCGGGTCTTTTCCGAGTACCGGTGTTCCCGCAACTGTCAGAGCACAGAGCAAGCCCGCCAGGGCCGACCTAGTCCAGGGGAGATGATTCGTTTTCATGGTTTCACCTCCGTTTTTGCCGCAACGTCTTTCCCGCCGCCCGTCGAGGTCGTTTCAAATCCAGGTGGTGGCAATATCGGCGGACGGTCGCGGCCATGCGCCTGCTTCTGCACTTCCATCTCGCTGAACAGCATTGCCGGTGCAATAGCCGACACTGGCACGCTTCCGCTTTCCGCTCCGCACACGCCATTAAATACGTGCTGCTTGTCGCCGGTCGTCATAATCCTCGTCAGCGAAGCCAGCGGCGTTCCAACGATGTCCACGCCGCGCACCAGTTCATCTGGCCGACCATCGGCATAAACTTTGTACACAATCACCGGCAGTACCTGAAACGATTGCGGTAACGACCTAGTCGTCAACGTGAATCCGCCCTGGATGTCGTCAAAATAGAGTCCGTACGGTTTCCCCTGTTTTCTGGCTTCTTCGCGCAAACGTTCCTTCATCTGTGATTCCGGCATCGTCTGTGTCGAGGAAACAATGAGGTTTCCTTGTCTCCCCGTTGGCATCAAACCGGGCTGGTTACGACCATGTCCGTTTGAGACGTCAAATCCCTTGATCGGCATCCGCGACATCAGGAAAGTTTCGAGCACCCCGTTTTTAATGACCTCGACTCGCTGTGCTGGAACTCCTTCATTGTCGTATTCATACGTTCCCGACAACTTCATGCCGTCCAATTCCTTGAGCGTAGGATCATCTGTGACGCTCAAAAATGCGGGCAGTATGGCCTGTCCGACTTTCTTCGTGAATGTCTGGCCCTCGTCCTCGTCTTTTTGCCGGTGTCCCTCGAGCCGGTGCCCAAGCACCTCGTGGAAAAATACCGCCGCCGCTCGTCCGCTCAACATGGCTGGTCCATCATAGGGCTCGGCCACCGACGCTTTCCGCAAGGCCTCAAGGTCAACGGCCATCTTTTCAATCTTCGCCATCAACTCCGCTTCTTTCGGCAGCCCCGAGGCCGTCGGAGCTTGGAATGTTTCGACGCGCAGCAGATCCATGCCATCATCCGCGCGGGTTTGCGCCTCCATCACCAATCGAGCCGAAGCCCCCGGCAACGCCAGCGACGACCCTTCGCTTGTGACCATCCGGGAATTCGCCACGGAGACTTGCAACACAACGGTTGAATAGTAAACACCCGGGTACTTCGAGAAACCCGCCGATACGCGGCGTATCTCCGCCTCCCATGCCGCCTTGTCAAATGCGGGCTGCGTCAACTTCTCCCCTGCGTGGACCTTCGGTACTTCCTTTGAAAAGTCAGGCGACTTGTCTTCTTCCTCCGCCCGTACGGCCGTGTTCGTTTTGACGTTTAAATAAGCGGGTGCTGCTCGTTTGTATCCGCGATCTGTTAATTCCCATAAAATTCTCTGCGTCGCATCCGGATTGTCATTGAGCGGCAGGGTTCCGGAAGTCATTCCGCTTGCGCGGCTCTGGCCGTGGGTATTGTCCAAGTCAGGCGTTCCCACCCGCATAACCACATCTGCAGTTCGCCGCTTGATCACCGAATCCGATAACAATCCACCGTACGCACCCGCGATGACGATGACGTCCTGATCGTTCACCGTGTAGCTCAGAAAATAGGGCGCCGGATCGGTCTTTGCCAAATCCGTCTTCGCGCGGGTCAATTCGGTCTGCATGACGCCCAAGAGCGGATCGCTCGCGGCCGTGCTCGGCTTAGTTGCGGCCGGCTTCGCGGCGCCGTCCGCCGCCAGCATCGGCAGGCACGACAACTGAGCGGCCAGCACAGAGCATCCCAGTCTCCGCAACGCATTCTTGTATAGAGAATATTCCATCCATCCCTCGATCTTGCTCGCGTTCTGCATTTCGTCCTGACTCCGGTTCTTCGTGATGGTTCGCTTGTGTCTGCGTAATCGGCGAGTATGACTGAGCGCTGAAGTCTGCGCAAATCAACGTTTTCCAAAGCGTTCCCGAACCTGTAACCGCGCTCCGTTGGCAAATTCGGCGGCCGAAATCTGTTTACGTCCTTCCACTTTGACGGTCTTTATCTCCAATAGGCTGCTTTGTCCGCAAACCACCCTTACTTTTTCACCAAAACCTAGAATCGTCCCCGGCTCCTCAGCGGACGATTCGTGAGACACCGGCACCCCCAGAAGGTGACAAGTCTGGCTGCGGAATTGCGTATAGGCTCCGGGCCACGGCGAAAGTCCACGCATCCGGTTGTAAATCTTTGGCGCCGGCAACGACCAGTCGATACATCCGTCTTCGCGCTTCAAGATCGGCGCCGTCGTCGCCTCTTCATGCATCTGCGCTTGCCCGGACAACCTCCCGCTCGCGATACCGCGCAGCGTCTCGAGCATTAAAGGTCCACCGGCGTGTGAAAGTCGTTCGGTCAACATGGGCGCGGTCTCATCCGCCCCGATCGTCAACTGCTCCTGCAGTAGGATCTCACCTGTATCCATCCCCGCATCAATCCGCATTGTGGTGTTACCGGTCACTGTCTCTCCGTTTACGATTGCCCAATTGATCGGAGCGGCTCCTCGGTACTTCGGAAGCAGGGACGCGTGCAAATTAATCCATCCGAGTCTTGGGACGGATAGCAATCGTGCAGGAATGATCTGGCCGAAGGCAATGATCACGATCACATCCGGCACGAGAGCGCGAAGTTCAGCTTCCACTTCGGGCGCACGTATCTTCTCCGGCTGGTGCAACAGGATTTTTGCACCGAGCGCCGCCTCCTTTACCGGACTAAACGAAATATCCCGTCCGCGCCCCCTTGGGCGGTCTGGCTGCGTGTACACCGCCACAATGTCGAATTCAGGTATCTGTAATAATTGATGAAAGGAGGGGACTGCAAACTGAGGCGTACCACAAAAAACCACTCGCAGAGGCTGCATCATCCAGTCACGCGCAGCGATGAAGTATTTACCACTCGCCCTCTTTGCGCAGCTTCTTGATCTTTCGTCGAATCAGGTCGCGTTTCAGCATGCTCAGATGCTGTAAGAACAGGACACCGTTCAGATGATCGATCTCGTGGCAGAAGGCCCGCGCCAGCAAATTCTCACCGCGGATCTCAAACTGTTCGCCCTTGGTATTGAGCGCTCGAACCGTCACAAATTGCGGACGAATCACATACCCGCGGAATCCTGGTATCGATAGGCATCCTTCTTCTTCCCGCGCTTCGCCTTCTGCGTGAATGATTTCTGGATTCACCATCACGATCTTTGCTTCCGGATTTTTCCCTGTCGTCACGTCCACCACGGCAAGCCGTAAACTCTTTCCGATCTGTGGCGCCGCCAGGCCGATTCCTTGCGCGGCATACATTGTCGCAAACATATCCTCGGCCAGCTCTTCGAGTTCCTCGTCGAATTTTTTGATCGCACTGGCAGGCTTCTCGAGAACCGGATCGCCATACTTCACGATCGTATGGATCTTCCGCGCAGGAGCAGTCGCCTGGACCGCCGCTGACGTCGTTTCGGCCGCAACTGCTGCCGTCTCAGAAGTTATCGATTTGTTTGCCATATCCTTCGAAATTCCGCCTCATTTCTGTGAGCGAGTCCCCTCCAAATTTTTGCAGAAAAGCGTCCGCCAGCACAAGGGCAACCATTGCCTCACCCGCTACACCCCCTGCGGGCACCACGCACCAGTCCGAACGCTCGTAAGCCGCTTGCACGGGTTCTTTTGTGACCATGTCGACGGTTCCGAGCGGCTTCCGCAGCGTCGAAATCGGTTTCAAATAGCCGCGAATCACAAGATCCTTGCCGTTGGTGATTCCGCCCTCCAGTCCGCCTGCGCGATTTGTCCGGCGGGTGAATTTTCTTGCGCCCTTGTCGTAGGATATTTCGTCCTGCACTTCGCTACCGTACGACCCTGCGGCCAAAATCCCCGAGCCGATCTCGACTGCCTTTACCGCTTGCACGCTCATTAACGTTTGTGCCAGCCTTCCATCAAGCTTTTCATCCCACTGCGCATGCGATCCCAGACCCACCGGCACATTGTGCGCCACAATCTCAAATACCCCGCCGACCGTGTCACCTGCCTTTAACGCCGTATCCACCTCTGCTTTCATCTCTTGTTCCGTTGCCGGGTCGATGCATCGCAGCGGTGAATCGAGATCCGTGCACGTAGCCTGTATCTCGTCCCAGGTCGCTACGCGATCGAGCTTGACATGCCCGACCTGAATCGTGTGGCTCAGAATCTGCGTCCCAAATTCGCTCAGAAGCAGCTTCGCGAACGCTCCCGCAGCGACCCGAGCTGCAGTTTCCCGCGCGGAAGCCCGTTCGAGCACATATCGCGCGTCATGAAAATCGAATTTCTGAGAGCCAGCCAAATCCGCATGCCCCGGTCGCGGCGCGACCAGCTTGCGTGATTTGGACTCCGCTGAGTTAGATGCTTCCACCGGCAATATCTGTGCCCAGTTTGCCCAGTCATTATTCAGAATCCGAAGGGCGATCGGTGCGCCGATCGTTTGTCCGTGATGTACCCCTGCAAAAATCTCGGCCTTATCCTTCTCGATCTTTTGTCGGCCTCCTCGACCATAGCCCAGTTGCCGACGGTTCAACTCTCTTTCAATCAACGCAAAATCTATCGGTATTCCGGCAGGTAATCCGGAAATGAACGCAAGCAGCGCCTCTCCGTGCGATTCTCCCGCAGTATAAAATTTCAGCATAATCTTTGAGTGTATCGGTCCCGGCAACTTCCGTCCAGCAGTCTCCCCAGTCCGGTTTTCACTGCCGTTTGACCCGAGCGATCCAGCAAGCAGGCCGGGGCGCGGCGCCAGAGCGGAAAGGCAGTACTGAGGTTCATGCCTATCGGCCGCGCCAGGAGCAAAGGATCAAACGGGAGGAGCTCAATCGATCGCGGAGTTGCGCAGTCCGCCTTGCCGAGGACAGGGCCCAGCTTCGGCGGGCACCAGAACGACATCCGGCAGATCAAAAAAGGGGACACTTCTTCTAATGAGTCGTGACAACAAGCTCCTCTCAAGCTCCTCTCCCGCTTGACCTCTCCGTTGTCCCCAGTTAACCTCTCCTTTCTATTTCAATGTCCCTAGCCACCCAACCTACCCCCACCGATCCGAACGCTTCCGTCATCGACTTCCGCGACGTTCACCTCAGCTTTCCAGAAGGCGATATCCTTCGCGGAATTTCCTTTTCCGCCAAACCACGGGAAACAATCGTTCTTCTCGGCGAAACCGGTACGGGCAAAACGCTCACCCTCAAGCTCGCGGTCGGACTCATGTGCCCCGACTCCGGCGAAATCACCGTCCTTGGGCAGAGAGTCTCGGGAACCCCGGAAAGGGATCTTCTCGACTTCCGTCGCAATCTCGGCTTCGTCTTCCAGGAAGGAGCCCTTTTTGACTCGCTCACGGTAGGCGAGAATGTCGCCTATCGACTGATCGAAGACGGCGAAAACGAGGATACGTTTCAACCGAAGGTTGAAGAGATTCTGCGCTTCGTTGAGCTCGAACACACTATCGACATGCTGCCCTCTGAGCTTTCTGGCGGGATGCGCCGCCGTGTCTCAATCGCCCGCGCGCTCATCAATCGTCCGAAAATTGTCCTTTACGATTCGCCCACGGCCGGCCTCGATCCGGTGACTTCGCAGACCATCATCACTCTCATTCTTCGCCTGCGCGACGTGTTCGGGGTTACCGCTCTTCTGGCGACTCACCGTCTTCAGGACGGCTTCGCACTTGCCAATTTCCGTTTCGATCCGAAAACAAAAAAGGTTCAGCGCGATACCACCATTGAAAACATCAATCCGGTTGTTACCAGGTTTCTGGTCCTTCGGGATGGCAAAGTTTATTTTGAAGGTTTCCCGGAAGAGCTTTTGGCCACCAAAGATCCATATCTGCAACGATTTTTGATTTGATTCTTGTATAGTTGTCACAGAAGATTTACGGTGCACGGATTGACGGAGGAACCGCGGAATGGCGCAGCGCAAACAATTGACCTGGACAGAATTGCGCGTTGGTCTTTTCGTCATTCTTGGGCTCATCGTTCTCGCCGTCGCGATCTTCTACGTTACCGGGGCTGGTTTTCTTGGTCCCAAATATCGCATTAAGACCTATCTTCCTGAAGTGTCCGGTCTCGCTCCGGGCGCGCCGGTTAAACTCGATGGCGTCGTAATCGGCAGCGTCGATGACATCCAGTTGGTGGGCCGCAATCACGGAAAGCCTCCCGACGCCAAGCACAACATCATGGTCGATATGCGTCTCGATAAGAAATATCAGGACGACATACTCACCGACTCAACTGCGTCTCTTGTGACCGAAGGCCTTCTCGGGAATCGCTACGTCAACATTCAGCGTGGATTCACGGGTACGCCCATTCAGGATGGCCAAACCGTGACGGCGGGTGAAGTGACCGACATCATGGCAAATTTCAAGGTCCTCAGCGGGCAGATTTCGGACATCATTGAGGATCTGAAGGCAGGCAAGGGAACGCTCGGTAAACTGATCACCGACGATCAAGCCTACAACAACCTCAACACGATGCTCGTCAAAGGAAATCAGATTGTCACGAGCGTACAGGCAGGCAAGGGCACCCTCGGCAAGATGCTTAACAACGACGAACTCTACGTCAAGGTTGACAAGGGAGTCGATCAGATCAATGCCATCCTTTCCGACGTGCGCGAACAGAAAGGCACCATCGGCAAACTTCTCTACGATCCGAGCCTCTACGACGAAGCCAAGAAGGCTCTGGATAACGGGAATACTCTCATGAGTGACGTGAAGGCTGGGAAGGGAACTCTCGGCAAACTCGTTACCGACGAAACTCTTTACAACAAACTTCGCGACGCCAGCACGAACATCGACACCGCCACCGCCAAACTGAATAAATCCGACAACACCGCTGGCAAACTCTTCAACGATCCCCAACTCTACGACAACGTTACCGCACTCTCGGCAGACATGCGAAAGTTCATTGAGGATTTTCGCAAGAATCCCAAGAAGTATCTCAGCATCAAGCTTTCATTCTTCTAAACCCGGGGAAGCCCATACGGCTGACTGGCCGGCCCAACGAGAGCTAAAAAGGGGCCTTGGGTCAGTTCGATGTCAGCGATCCGCAGCCGTTTTGTCGTTCCTTCTCTAGGCGGGCGTTCTCTGAAGTTCCTCGATTTTCGACAATTTCCGACCCGCAATTCCGTCTGACCCGAACCTGCGAAATCTGCCTCATCGTCACGTGGTACACGAAGTACCAAAACACTTGGATCAACTCGTTTACCGTGACCGACCGAATCGATCCGGCGCAAGGATCGATTTAGAGGGCGCGGTCTGAGCCCTCACCGGTGCGTTCGCTACAATTCAAGGTTGATATCGTTACTCCTTGTCTCTCGTCCTTTCTCCATGTAACGTCTTTCAGGTGTTCTTTCGCCGCAACCCGGCCTCCAGGAGTTTCCGTGCCTTTCGTGAATCCGAAATCTTGCCTGCAGGGTTCTTTGACCACGTTCGTTCTCGCCATTCTCGGGATCGCCAGCGTGCTGGTTTTTTCTTCAGGCAGTGCCACTGCTGGAAGGACTCCGGTAACCCCTTCTCAAATTCCCGTGGGTTTAATTCTCCCTGTCACTCTCGATCAAACGATATCGCTTGCCCAAGCCCACGCCGGGCAGCCCTTTGAAGCGCGCATTGCCCAGGAGATCCCTCTCACCAAGCACGATAAGATCCCGCATCGGTCCCGTGTCACCGGGTCAATCGTCTCGGTCGTCAAAGCTCCGGATAGTACGTATGTCGATCTCTCTCTTCGTTTCGAAAAGGTGGAATACCGCAAGGAAATGATTGCCATCGTAGCGAGTCTACGTGCGCTCGCTTCTTACGAGGCCGTTCGCACGGCACAAACTCCGTTCGCCCAGGCCGATGCCGGTACGCCCATCGGTTGGGCGGACACGACCCAAATTGGCGGAGACATTCGCTTCGGTGACGGCGGGGAAGTGCGGAACCTCCATAAACAATCGGTGGGAAAAGGCGTATTCGGAGGGGTCCTTGTTCACGTCAGCGCCTCTCCCGGCACGGAATGCGAGGGCCCGATCGATGGGGATGATCGCCTCCAAGCTTTATGGGTTTTCTCTGCGGATGCCTGCGGAATCTACGGATTGCCTGGCGTCCACACCACGCATAACGGCAAAACAGCTCCCAAAGGCGTCATCACCCTGCGTTTCGAAAAAGCCGACATGAAACTCGACGCGTTCGACGCCTTCCTTATCCGTGTAGTTTCTCCAAACTGATCAAGGGGATCATCTCGAAACGTCAACCTTGTACAGGTTTTTCATGAATGATCATCCAGGACGTGCCAAAACGGTCCCGAAGCATGCTGAACCGCTTTGCGAAAAACGTTTCCTGCATCGGCATGAAAATCTGTCCACCTCCCGATAGCAGGTTGTGCACGCGTTCGGCTTCCTCACTACTATCAACGGCTAGTGAGAGATATACGCTTCTCATCGGCTGAAAACGTTCCGGTGGAACGTCGCTCGCCATGATTTCGGTCTGCCCGAGCTTCATATTCACGTACATGATCGCCTTGCCCCAACCATCCGGCACCGCGCCGGGTTCGGGTGCATCCGCGAAACGCATCTTCATTGTGATTTTGCCGCCCAAGTGTTTTTCATAAAATTCAAAGGCTTCTTCACAATTTCCGCCAAAATTCAGGTATGCATTCAGTTTCATTGCGTTTTCGTCCTCTCGGAAGCAGATGCCAGACTGCCCGAGTATAAGGGACCGTCAATTCAAACGCAGTCCAGAATCTGCTGTATCTCGATTTTGCGGCGTTCTGATTGGGATCTAGGTAGACCCGGGGCGCTAAAATCATCCAGAGTGACTCGCTTGGCTGCGCTCGCGAGGCTTCCGTGCGCTTCGGCGCGCGTTTGCAGTCTCTTGTTTCGACACGAGGTGATCGATTCTCGATTAACCTCGGTGTAGGTCCTGACTGATAATTCTCTTAAATTCCGGGTCCTCGTGGAGGCACGCCAGGTCGCTGTCCCTTGCCGCCCAATCCGGATTGCTGAATCCCGATTCCACTGCCCTCCTGAACATCAGCAGCGCCTCTTCTTTCATATTCACGATTCCGTATGTACACGCTGCATTGTAGAGTGTGTTCGGGTCTTTCGGCCGCATTGCAACCGTCTTCTCCAACTCGCTGACGGCTTCCTTTACCCGGTTGAGAGCTCCAAACTGGACAGCCAGCAGACTCCTCGCCCTTACGTCCTCCGGAACCAGTTCCACTTGATGCTGAAGAGCAACAACCGCTTTTTCCCTCATCTTGCGAGAAGCCTCGGGATCGCCCAAGGCCGCGAACGAATTCACGAGCGGGGGATAGACATTGTAGTCATCGCCAACGGATTCAACCGCCCGATCACACAAGTCCGCCACCTCTTGATACCGGCCCGAAGCAAAATAAGCGCGCAGCAGCACGCTATACGCTCCTTCACAATCCTGTTTGCGATCGACTGCTTTTTTCGCCCATTCGATCGCATCCTCATACCTGTTCTGCGCATAGAAAATTCGTGCTCGTCCGGCTAATGCTTCAGCCACCTGAGGACCCAGTGCCACTGCCCGATCCGCCGCCTGCTTGCCTTTCTCGAGCGTCTTTGGATCTTTTCCGTGCAGTTCATACTGCATACCGCAAACCTGAGCGATTCCCGCATGAGCCAGAGAAAAGTCAGGGTCCAGGCGAATTGCGTGCTCAAACATCTGCATGGCGAACTCGAGATTTTCCCTGCGCGCATAACTCCGCCCACGCAGCAAATAGTCGTAAGCCTGGAGATTGTCGGTCGGCTTGCGCGCCATGGTCTTGTCTTCTTGCTGCGACAGCGTAATTCGCAAAGCCTGCGCGATGCTCCGTGCAATTTCTTCCTGCACGTCGAACACGTCCTTCAACTCGCGATCGTAGCGCTCTGCCCACATTGGAAAGTCTGTGTCCGAATCCACAAGTTGCGCGTTGATCCGCAATCGGTTTCCAGCCCGCCGCAGACTGCCGCCCAACACATACCCCGCATTCAGTTCGAGTCCAATCTGCTTTGCCGTTGCCGCCTTGTCGCGATAGGGAAGTATCGTCGCCCGCGGAAAGACCTGAAGTCCCTTGATCTTCAAAAGTTCTGTAATGATGTCTTCGGTCATTCCGTCGCGGAAGTATTCGTCTTCTTTCGCGCCGCTCAGATTCTCAAAATACAAAACCGCCAGCGATTTCTGCGCTCTTGCTGCAGGGACCGCCGCTCGTCCGGTATCGGAATCGTGTTTCAGTTTCGTCAGATCGCTTCGCATGCTTGCTGCGGTCTGATACCGCGCGTCAGGATTTTTCTCCATCGCTTTCGAGATAATATTGGACAGGTCCGGCGGTACCTTTGGATTCAATCTTGCAGGCGGAGTCGGCGCTCGATTCAGAATCGCCTCAAAAATCACCGCTGACGTATTGCCAGTAAATGTCTGTCGCCCCGTGGCCATTTCATAGAGCACCGTCCCAAAAGAGAACAGGTCCGTTCGATGATCAATCTCATCGCCCCGAGCCTGCTCCGGAGACATATAGGCAATCGTTCCAATAGCCGAACCGGGGCTCGTCAAATTGTCGTGTGATGTCCCGACGGTAACCTCCGGCGAATCGTTTGCTCCATTCCCGAATCGTTGCAGCTGAGGCGCGAGCTTGGCCAGGCCAAAATCCAGAATCTTCGCTCGCCCGGACTGGGTAATAAAAATATTTGCCGGCTTGATATCGCGATGCACAATCCGCTTCGCGTGTGCCACCTCGAGCGCGTCCGCAATCTGAACGGCCAGGTCCAATATCTCGTCGTTTTCCATCGGCTTGTTATCGATGCGATGCTTCAGCGTCACGCCCTCAAGCAGCTCCATACAGATAAACGGACGACCTTCATGCTCGCCTACGTCATAAATCGTGCAAATATTGGGATGGTTCAATGCCGAGGCAGCACGTGCCTCTCGCTGAAACCGCTCCAGCGTTGACCGGTCTTCGCCCATATTATCCGGGAGGAATTTCAGTGCGACGTTGCGTCCGAGGCGCGTGTCTTCCGCCTTGTACACCACTCCCATACCGCCACCGCCGAGCTTTTCGACCACCCGATAATGGGAAATTGTCTTACCAACGAAGGGCTGTGGGTTCACCATGCGTTTGTCATCTTAATTTGCTGGCCTGACGCAAGTCAATTCGCGGTGGCGCAATGGTGGCGCAATTGGTGGCGCAACGTCGCGAAATCCTGGAATGAGACTGAGCCACCGACTCTGTCTCGAGCGCGCACCGCACTCGCTTCTTTCCTTGACCTCCGCACTTCACCTCCATACTCTACAAATCTCCCCGGCAGGGGATTCGTATGGCCTTCGAACATTCGCTGATCCCCGCAAGGTTTGTTTTTGCTGGACTCTTGCTGCTTGGTTCACTTTTGCCGGTAGCCGCGCAACATCCTCCAGTTCGCGGTTCGGATATCCCCACCATGCAGGCAAGTCCCATCACGGTCAAAATTTGCGTTCGCGATCCCAGAGGGCTGCCTCTCGAGTTTCCAGCGTTTGTCCATCTGCATTCGGTGGTCGGCAGTTACAGCGTCAAGTCCGCTACAGGGGAAGGTGCCACTGCGAATTTCCCGAATGTTCATCCCGGAGAGTATGAGGTCGAAGTGCGCGCGACCGGTTATCAGACAAAGACCGAGCCGGTGGCCGTGGTCAGTTTTGGTGGAGATTTTTCCGTGTACGTCTATCTGCAAAAGGACACGGGCGATCCGGCGACAAGTGTTCCACCAGGCCGAGCCGTCATGGCTCCAAAGCTGCAGAAGGAAATTGAGAAGGGTCTTGCAGCGATGCAAAAGAAGGAGTACGGGGTTGCGCGAGATCACTTCGTGAAGGCTTCCAAAACGGCTCCCGGCAATCCTGACGTGCTCTACCTCTTGGGGAGCGCAGAGCTCGGACTGAAAGACCTTGATGCTGCCAAAGTTTCCTTCCATAACGCCTTAAGCATCGAGCCCACCAACCACCGAGCTCTGCTCGCCTTGGGCGAGATCGACCTTGAAACAGGAGACACATCTTCTGCGATCTCCCTTCTGGAAAAAGCTTTCGACTTGAACGGTGCAGACTGGGGCATACACTTCCTTCTTGCCACGGCCTACGCGCGTGCAGGGCGCTTCTCTGAGGCAGAGACGCACGCCGCACGAAGCGCAAAGCTGGCCAACCAGAAGGCGGCCCCGGTCCTTTTCCTGCTCGGTGAAATTCAGTTCGCGGAGCACAACAGCGCGGGCGCCACACGCACTTGGGGAAGGCTCGTCAGCGATTTCCCCAATGATCCCAGTGCGCAAAAGGCAAAGATCAAACTGCAAACCCTCGCTCGACCTTCACCAAGCCAAACATCTGGCAACGCTCTTGCCGAACTGCCTTTACCGCAAGTTACCTCAGTTGGACTGGTTCCCGCGGAAGAGCATCCCTGGGCTCCTCCGGATATTGACAGCAAGGAATACCGGGTGGCCGGCGGGGCCGCCTGTAACCTGCCTGAAGTTCTCGCGCGTGCGAACCATCGTCTCGATTCTCAGCTGATGAATTTTGAAAAGTTTTCCGCCACAGAACGCATCGAGCATCAGCAGGTAAATCGCTACGGGGTTCCGGGTGCTGCACGCAGCAAGGAGTTCTCCTACATCGTCCTGGTGCACAAGAGTCCACCGAACTCGTTCTATCTCGAAGAAGACCGGCTTGAAGGGAATGATCTTTCTACGTTTCCGACCCCGCTCGCTACCACGGGATTGAATTCGCTGGGAGTTTCGATCCTGCAGGCCGCAACGGGAAACAATTATCTGTATCGATGTGAAGGCCTTACCAGTCTGCGCGGGGAAGCGACCTGGCAAATTCGTTTCGAGCAACGGAAGGAGGCTCGTTATTCCATCCGGGAGTGGCGCAAAAACGGGCAGATCCTAGACTTGCCTCTGAAGGGCCGATTCTGGCTTTCCGCCAGCAATTACGATCTGTTACGAATTGAGACGGATTTAATCGAGCCGGTTGTGCAGCTGGAGCTCACAATGGATCATCTGCTGGTTGACTACGGCCCGGTCACGTTTCAAAGCGGCAACGCAACACTCTGGCTACCCTGGTCCGCAGAGATGTTCATGCAATTACACGGCGTTCGATACCACCACAAACACTATCTGAGCAACTATTTTCTGTTCTCGGTTGACAGTAATCACAATATAAGTGCACCTAAGAATGAGCCAACCATTCCACCGTCGCATCCTTTCGCGACGATATCCCCCTGAGCAGAAGTCCGGCCGCCGCGAGGTCGTCCGTTCCGTTACCGATACGACGTTCGTAGTTTATTGCTCTTTCAGGCAAGGCAATGGGGTTCCCTTTATTTTCGCAGGTGGGCCAGAGTGGCGTGCACGGTCTCTATTTGGGCCTCTTCAAGCGTGCTTCCAGCTGGTCTTCGCAATACCGCGCCGTGGCACGGAGACGTAGTCGAGCAAATTCTCGGCCGCAAGCCGCTCTCCCTGGAACAATGGCCACTGAAAACGCCGGTTCGTTTCGATAATGGTCAAATTTCCAACTCCGGCATGAGGAATTGTGATGGCCGCATTTTGAAGTTCCGTCCGCTCTTTCCTTCCGCCCAATACCCGTGTTGTAATGTTTGTGTAACAATGACAGACTAAGCTCCACAGTCTGAATCGCTTTACGCAAGCCACTGAATGGATACTCTAGACTCCACTTCTAAGCCGACTCGAACCGAAGCCACTAAAACCACGCTGCCGCAGCCCGGCCGGCCCGTTCCTAGCCGTGCCTATCCCGGCGCACTTATCGTAGTGGAAGGCACGGATGGCTCAGGCAAGAGCACACAGCTGTATCTTCTCAAGCGATGGCTCGAAATCGGCGGTTACCGTCTGCACTTCACGGAGTGGAATTCGTCGCCACTGGTCAAATCGGCCACGCGACGAGGCAAACAAAAGCGCCTTCTGACTCCAACCACCTTCTCCCTTCTTCACGCTTCCGATTTTGCGGATCGTTGCGAGCGTCAAATCATGCCGCTGCTTCAGGGAGATTATCTCGTCCTGGCCGACCGGTATATCTATACGGCCTTTGCCCGCGACGCGGCCCGGGGTTGTTCCCATCGGTGGCTGCGGAATCTTTACCGCTTTGCTCCTGTACCTGACATCACCTTCTATTTCCGCGCCCCACTCGATGTCGCCGTCAACCGGATTCTGAGCGGTCGGCCCAAGTTAAAGTATTACGAGGCGGGCATGGACCTCGGTCTGTCCTACGATCGCGCAGAAAGCTTCCGCCTTTTCCAGGCGCGTATCCTCGAGGAGTACGACAAAATGGTCGACTCCGACAATTTCGTCGTTCTTGACGGAACGCTCCCCGTAAACAAGTTGCAAAAACAGATGCGCGACATCGTCGCTTCCAAAATCGATCTCAAGCGATTCGCTCCCCGTCTCGCGGAGTCGGAATAATATGCCCGACCAAGAAAAAGAGAAGCAAGCGCCGCCAGTCACCCCTGCCGAACCACTCGCACCGGTGCCTGTTCCCCCGACGCGGCCCGCTTCCAGTGCGGCTCCAGAAGCCGAATATTCGCAATCCTTTTTCGGCGAGTCCCTCGTCGGGCTCGACCCGAGCGAACTGAACGGTACACTCGTCGTCATCGAAGGAATGGATGGCTCCGGCCGTTCGACCCAAATCGCGCTGCTTCAGGAATGGCTCGAATCCGAAGGATTCTCGGTGCAGACCAGCGGCCTGCGCCGATCTAATCTTGTTGGTCGCGACATCGACCAACTCCTGGCGCGCAACGCGGTAACACGGCTCACCCTGGCCCTGATGTATGCGACCGACTTCTTCGACCAGCTCGAGCATCGTATCGTTCCTGCTCTACGTTCGGGCGCGGTTGTTCTTGCTGATCGCTTTATATTCACTCTCATCGCGCGCGGGGTTGTCCGCGGCATCAATCGCGATTACATGACGGGCTTATATGCAATGGCTCTTCGACCTCATCTCACGTTCTGGCTCAATCTGCGTCCGGAGACGGCGTTCGGCCGCGAGTTCAAGAAGGCCCAAGCCATCAGCTATTGGGAAGCGGGCCGAGATATGTCCCTTTCGCACGACCTCTACTGGTCTTTCGTTCGTTACCAGACCATGATCAAGCGAGAGTTTGAAGTGATGGCCAAGCGCAACAATTTCATCGAACTCGATGGCGAAGCCAGCGTCTCTGCCGTTAACAAGCAACTTCGCCACCGTATCGGGGAACAGCTCGGTATCCGAGCGAGCAAATACACTCCTTCCGCCGCCCTTGCGCATCTTTGGCGCTAGCACGCACATGAGCGATCCGGTCCACATTGCCGCCATTGACGCCGGCTCGAACGCGGTGCGCCTCTCGATTGCCCGCGCCTATTCCGCACTCGATATCGAGCCGCTGGCGACCGAGCGCTATACCCTCCGCCTCGGTGAGGGAGTTTTCATTCGGCACCGCTTTAACGAAAAAACTCTAAAAAGGGGCGTTAAAGCCTTTCGCCATCTCCGAGAAATCATGGACGAGCATGGCGTCAGCAAGTATCGCGCCGTTGCCACCAGCGCCACGCGAGAAGCGCAGAATCGTGATCAGTTGATTCGCGCAGTACGGAAGGCCGCGGGGCTCACACTCGAAGTCATTAGCGCGAAAGAGGAATCTCGTCTCGGCAGGGAAGCTGTCATTGCCGCGCTCGGTCCGGAAGCGCAGCCTCGTTGCGTCGTCGATTTGGGCGGCGGCAGCCTCGAACTTAGCATTCTACGCGATCACGTCGTCGCGCAAGCTGCCCAGCTTCCCGTCGGTACCGTTCGCCTGATGACCACGCTCGGCATCCACGGGATCATTCGCCCCGCGCAGGGGGAACAGGTCCGCCGCTACGTTCGCGCGCTCCTTGAATCGCGACTGCCCGATCGCTCGAACCTTGTCGAAGAAGTTTGCGTTGCTCTCGGTGGCAATGCGGAAACTCTTGCGGCCATCGCGCCGGGGCCGCGCCAGGACGGCCTTCCCACGCTGGAACTGTCTCTGCTGCGCGAACGGTTGCCTGACATACTGCAGCGCGACTTGCGAGCCCGTATGAAAGCCTACGGTGTGCGCCGCGATCGTGCCGACGTCATGGGCATTGCTGCAATTATCTTTGCCGTCCTCGGCCGCTACCTAAATATTCGGCGATTCGTTATACCGAGCGTTGGTATTCGCGAAGGATTGCTTCACGAAATCGCTCGCGACGCGTTTTCTCGCAAGGAACCTCACCGCTACAATGCCGCCGCTCGTCAACTCCTGGCTGCTACCCGGGCATTTGCACGCCGACTCGATTACGATCAGCAGCATGCTGAACACGTTCGCGAACTCAGCATCATGCTGTTCGATCACCTCCAGTCGATCCACCATCTCCCACCCCAAGCACGCGTGCAACTTGAAGCCGGAGCACTTCTTCATGACGCTGGCCACCGGATCAGCCACCGCGCTCATCACAAGCACGGCGAGTATCTTGCACTGAACGGGGACGTCCCCGGGCTCGAAGGCCGGGACCGAAACATCGCTGCTGCGCTCGTTCGTTACCACAATCGCAAGTCAGAACCTGACCGCCATCATCCGGCCTATTCTGTCCTGAACGACAGTGACCAGCGCATCGCTCGTCGCCTCTCCGCCATCCTTCGGATAGCCGAAGGCCTCGATCATTCGCATCGCCAGCGAATCCAGAAGCTCGTCACATCGTTCCAACGAAACGCGGTTTCGATCAAACTGACCGCTCGAGGGGACGTCACAGAGGATATTCGCGACGCTGAGCGCAGCGCCGAACTGTTCGAAAAAGAATTCCACCTCAAGGTCTATTTCCGTCAACCCGAGGTCGCCTGATCGGAGGTCGCAGTTGGCGCACCGCAGGGAGTGCCCACGACTCCCCATGACGCATTCAACTTTCTTCCCGACTTTTAACACTCCCCGTCGCCCAACTCCCCTAAAATATCCAAAGGAGGGTTACCACCAATGCAGTTATATATCGTTCGCCACGGAATCGCGATTGACCGTGAAGATCCCAAATGTCCTCCCGACCCCGAACGTTTCCTCACGGAAGAAGGCATCGAGAAAACGAAAGGCGTCGCCAAAGGTATCGCCGAGATCACTTCCGCCCCTGACCTTATGATTACGAGCCCCTATGTTCGCGCAGTTCAAACGGCGGAGGTGTTCGCGAAGATTCTCGAGTATCCCAAAGATAAAATACGCAAATCTGATCTGCTTCTGCCCGGCGCAGAGCCGCTGCAGTTCTTGCGAGAGCTCTCAAGAGACAAAGACAATTCAATTGTCTTTGTCTTTGGGCACGCTCCACACCTTGACGACCTGATCGCCACTTCGCTCACTTCGAAACACCACATCACATCACTCAAAAAATCCGGGGTTGCACTCATCGAACTGAAGCGGATGGCCCCTCCTGCGGGGGAACTGGTGTGGCTCTCGACTCCGAAGCTCCTGCGGAAAATAGGCAAGTGACGACATCGTCGAGGGACGCGAGACGGCGCACTCGGCGGCTTTGTGAAGATTCATTGTTCCCGGATTTTGAACCGAGTCGACTCTCGCTGGTCGCTCAAGAGCGATGAACGTCGCGTCCTTCAGGCGACTTCGGTCGAGCTGTGCGGATCTCAGCAACCTCTGCGCTCTTTTCAATCCGACGCCACGGCCGTCTGCACCCGCTCTGTGACCTTCCGTAGTTCTACAATTTTGAGTATCTCCACTCTCTTCAGTAGCAACGGGCGACCGATACACGTTTCAAGCAAATGCTTCCCAGCGGCAATCCCGGCCGCGGTCTCTTCCGTGTCAACCAAGCCGGGAACATGCACGATCATTGCATCCACAGACTTCTCCACCTTGACCCCAATTGCACTTTCGACCCCATACTTGCGAAGCACTCGCGCAACGCGCAAAATTCCCGCGCACACACAGACTTTTTCTCGTTCTTCCTCGCTCAATTTCGCGAATGCCGTGTGCTGTTCGCCGGGTTGCTTTCCCCGGTGGTAGCGTACAATGTTTGCCACAAGATTCCAGTCTTCAGAGGTCCAACCCGGAGGCGCGTCCATTTTCAACAATAGATCCCGTGCAGCCTTTTCCGGTTTCTTGGCCTTCAGTCCCGACCCGATTCCATGCAGTTTTGCCGCAGCCCGCATGACTTTGCGCAATTTCGTATTCAGAAGCACCGGTGTTGCGTGCGTCCGCGCCAACCCGTCAAACAATCGCATCGCCAACGACGATATGCGGCCAGTTCTTCGTGCATTCAGGTCGAGTGACCTTGCCGTTACGCGGAACCGGGCCATACCGGCCCGTTCCAACTGTTCGTGCTGTGGCAATCCCCCCCGCCAATCCTGATAAAGGTTTGTCCTTCCGAGCGTGAGTTCGCGATAGCTTTCGAGTCGATGGGTCGTCTCGTTTGCAATCCGTTCTCTCCATATCGCTTGTGCTTCCTGTGTTTCGGGGGTTGCTACTTGTTCGATCCGTTCCGCCAGTACGCTCAGGTCATGTACCTCACCGAGTAAATCCTGGACATGCTTCAAGTTCTCGCCCCAGGCTTCATATTTCGCAGGAAGCAGACTTTCAACCGTGTACCGGAATTTCTTTACGCCAATCCGCAGCTCATGCCATGCTGCAGATTTTGTCGTTCGCAACGCTCTTGCGTGTAAGAGCTTGGCCGCTTCCAATCGTTCTAGCGCCAGACATTCGGCCGCGAGACTATCGGACGGCACGAGACGTGAGCGGCTGCGTAATTCCCGTTCGTACTTTTTCCAGGTTTTGGGGTCAAACTTGGCCGCTACCCGGCTCGCTTCCGCGGTAAATTCTTTCTCTTGTTTCGTCAATTGGCCCAACAGCCGCTCGCGAATCGCGTCACCCTCCGTTGACAGCTTCGCAACCCACTCCTCGAGCACCTGGGTGTCCCGCAACTGCCCCAACGCGCGGAACAATTTCCTCGGGTATCGACGCATTTCGTTCCAGGAAGCGTGGGGGTCCACTTCCTCCATCACCGCTGCGACCGACCGGCATCTCCTGATCGCCACGCGCAGGTCGTGCACCGCGTCAAGATCGGCCGGGGCGGCCTCGACCTTCTCGAGTTCGTCGAGAACCCGCTCCATCCAATACGCTAGGCCGCGGTGCTCTGCACGGGAGCCCGGGATTGTGGTTCCTGTAGCCATAAATTGTCCTGTTTGAGCCGGTTCACGCGGTGTTCGCGCCCGAGGGTGGCTCGCCTATAGACTAGCCCTCTGCCTCATCCGCGTCCAGTACAGCGCGCTCGGCCACAATTCCGGCAACATCCGCGCCAATAGAACCGCCATCAGGACAGATGCTCCCGCGCAGATGAAGAATACGTGCCCAGCGTCGGGATGCCCTAATCGCAACATCGCATACTGGACCAGTGGCTGCAACGCGATACCGCCGAATGAAAGCAGGTTCGCTGCTCCGATCACGCGGCCCTTGTGCTCCGGCCGGGGGCGGTTCTGAATTAGAGCATTCACCGGAACTACAAAAAATCCCGCGCACGAGCCGAGCCCAGCCAGCAACAACAGCACCGTCAGGTAACTCAGACCAGGTACCGATAGCGCTACGCAGAGAATTACGATCCCGGTGAGCCCCGGCAATATCATTCCCATCTCGATCTTCCGCCCCGAGGCATATCCTGCAATAAAACTCCCCGCGCCAATTCCCAAGCTGAGGGCTGCGAGCAAGTAACTGCTGTACGCTTCGTCAACCTGTAAAATATCAGTCGCGTATAAAACTATATTCAGAAGCAGGAGCGCACCCAGGAACCAGAAAAACGTATTCGCGATCACCGCCACCCAAAGAACCTCATCCCGGCGCATCCTCCGAATTTCCTCCGACAATTCCTTGGCCCAGTTCCAGGAAAAGACCCGGCCCGGATCAGCCGCGGGGACCGGCGTTATCCCAAAGCTCGTGCACAAGCCCAGAATTGAAAGCCCCAGCAAAAATAGCCCCGACCACAACTGCTGTCCCTGGTTGTGGCGTGCGAGGAATCCGCCGGCCAATGTCCCGAAAATCGCGGCAATCAGTGTCCACAACTCGATCACGCCATTACCCCAACTGAGCCTGGTGGTTGGCAGCAGTTCAGGCATGAGTCCATATTTTGATGGTCCGAAAATCGCTCCCTGCATGCACGCAAAGAACAGCGCAACAGCAGCCAAATCCAGCCGATTCACCCATAGCGAGTACGTTGCGCCGCACATCACCACCACTTCGAGGAGTTTCGTCCAAATCGTGACACTTCGCTTGCTGAAGCGGTCCGCAAAATAACCGCCGGGAATCGAGAATACGAGGAAGGGAACGGCAAAGACCATCGGTACAACCAGCACAAACAGAAAGTCCCGGTACTCTTTGGTCGCCGCCGACTCCAGGACCAGAAAGCTGACGAGCCACTTAAGCGCGTTATCGCTGAAGGCTCCCTGAAACTGAGTTGCAATCAGCGCCCAGAATCCAATACGCACAGGCGCCTTATCGCTTCGCTCCAGCGGTGCGCCAATATTCGCGTCGGGCATGCATTCGCAACTTTATCCCGCCACCTTCACGTCTTCAAGCAACAATCCATTGCCAGAAGTGCGGGGATAATTCCGGCGGATTTTTCCATCCACACCGCACCGACTTTACCCGCTTGCGGCGAGTGAGCTGATCGCCTCTGCCGTAGGAATTCTCGCCGTTTGCGGCGTGGAGGACATCAACCTCTCTGTGCTATTGAAGAAGTTTTCCTTGAGTGGCGGAACTGGCAGACGCAGCAGAGATAAGGTCTGCCGCGCTCCGCGGGCGCGTGAGTTCGACTCTCTCGGTCGAATACTGCCCGATCTGCAGCTTACTCAGTCCGCGAAATATGCACGTTTCCCCAATGAATGTGCGCATGTGGACTTCGCGAAGTCTGTCAAGCCGTACCCGTCAAAGGACTGAATTCAGTACGCAGTATGTACGTAGTTAACCGTAGAATGGTTACTGAGGATGGTGCCGGGCATAGGAATCGAACCTACACGACCTTGCGGCCACTGGATTTTGAGTCCAGCGCGTCTGCCAGTTCCGCCAGCCCGGCACGAAGAAAATCATAGCACACGATAACGGCGAAGTGGAACAAGCTCGCGTGTCGAAGCGCAAAAAGGCCGGCGTGTTGTGAAGGAAAGACCGGTCAACACATCTACGGCGCTGCGCGTTTCACATTTTAGAAACGTTGTCGTTTTTAATCGTCCCGGGTGCTTTCTAGCCTTGAAACCGTAGTACTTTCCGGCTCTTGACTGCCCACACCCCGACTGCCATAAATATCTCACGCTCAGAACTGGAGACGGATGCCATCTCTATCGTCGAACCTCACTCCCATGAGCAACCGTCGCCGCAGTCAGCGCGTCTTGCTTCGCATGCCCGTTCTTGTAATCGCCATCGGCGAAGACAAAAAGCCGATTTCGGAAAGAACACAAACCGCCGTTGTCAGTGCTCACGGAGGACTCATTCATCTCGTGATGAAAGTCCGTGTGGGTCAGGCTCTGATCATTCGCAATCCGGACAGCAGCGAGGAACAATCCTGTCGCGTCGCATACGTCAACGACGAACATGACGGCAAGTGTGAGGTCGGTCTCGAATTTTCAACGCCTACTTCAAATTTCTGGCACGTTGCATTCCCTCCATCCGACTGGTCCCCGCAAAACCCCGAAATTCCGTCCTCCACCTTCTGAGTGACTCTTTCCAGCTTAACGTCCAAAAAGTACTGGCAAGCCCTATTGAATCGGTTTAATATGCTTTCACTGACAGTCTCTTGGAGCGTCCATGCAATTCCGCTATCTGCGCGCGATTATGTTTACCCTCTTGGTTTTGGTCACGCGGTCGTTCGCCGCGCCACCATCGGCCATTTTTCTTCACGGAAAGTGGCAAATGCAATCGTCCTGCACCGACAAATCCTCTGCCGAGACGATTTCCACCCCGGGATTCGCCGCAACCAGGTGGCACGAAGCTGAAGTTCCCGGCACGGTCGTCGCGGCGCTGGTTGCGGACAAAACTCTTCCCGATCCATTTTTCGGCATGAATCTGAAGAATTTTCCTGGTGCCAGCCTTGGCGGCCAGGAGCCCTTTTCCAATCGCGAAATGCCGACGGACAGTCCCTATCGCTGCTCGTTCTGGTTTCGAACCGAATTCGCGACTCCCGTAAATGCGTCGACGAAACCCACGTTTCTCGATTTCCTCGGGATCAACTACCGCGCGAACATCTGGCTAAACGGAAAAAAGATCGCAGACCGAGCCGACGTCGCCGGAGCATACCGTTCCTATGAATTTCGAATCGACGGATTTCTTCGTGCGGGTGCCAATTCCAAAAACGCGCTTGCCGTAGAGATTTTCGCGCCGGAAAAAAACGACCTTGGCCTCACCTGGGTCGATTGGAATCCCACACCGCCAGACAAGGATATGGGTATGTGGCGCGAAGTATTTCTGTCTGAAAGCGGAGAAGTGGCCCTTCGCGCGCCCTTTGCCACGTCTAAGCTCACAGACAATTATTCTTCTGCGGAGATCACCCTGTCGGCAGAACTTCGTAACACCACCAAACACCCCGTTGAAGCGGTCCTTCACGCGGACTTCGAAGGCGAACACTACTCCCAGCCAGTTCAACTCGCAGCCGATGAATTTAAAACGATTATTTTCTCGCCCGACCAATTTCCGAAACTAAGGGTTTCACGCCCGCAACTTTGGTGGCCCTACCAGATGGGTGACCCGTTTCTTTATACGGCAAAATTCCGGGTCGACATCGGGAAGGAGACTTCCGATGCTTCGACGATCAAGTTCGGTGTGCGTGAAGTCAGTTCCGAACTTACCGCCCAAGGGGGACGCCTGTTCAGGGTAAACGGCCGCAAAGTCCTGATTCGAGGCGCGGCATGGACTCCCGACATGCTTCTGCGGTGGGACTCCAAACGCGTTGGCGCTGATCTTGCTTACGTGCGCCATATGGGCCTCAATACGATTCGGCTCGAAGGCAAAGTCGATCGCGAGGAGTTTTTTGAGGCAACCGATCGCTTGGGCATTCTTGTCATGCCTGGCTTTATTTGTTGCGATATGTGGGAACACTGGGACGACTGGACGACCGAGACCAAGAAAATTGCCGCGGCTTCGCTGACCGACCAGATCACGCGCCTGCGGACGCATCCGAGCGTGTTTGTCTGGCTCTACGGCAGTGATAATCCGCCGCCGCCTGATATTGAAAACATGTATCTCGGCATCCTCAAGGAACTGCGATGGCCGAATCCGTCGGTCTCCTCCGCTTCTGAAACACCGACGAAGGTCACTGGTCCCTCCGGCGTGAAAATGACGGGCCCCTACGAGTACGTTCCGCCGATGTACTGGCTCGCAGATACGCAAGCCGGTGGTGCGTTCGGCTACAACACCGAAACCAGTCCCGGCCCCGCGATCCCAACAAAAGAGAGTCTCGCGAAGTTCATCCCGAAAGATCAACTCTGGCCTATGGGGGAATATTGGAATTTCCACGCCGGGGGGGAACGCTTTACTACGGTCGATGTGTTTACGGACGGTCTCAACCGCCGCTATGGCACCGCCACTACTTTAGACGACTACGAGCGCAAAGCGCAGGCCTCCGCCTACGATAACGAACGCGCCATGTTTGAAGCTTACGGGCGTAACAAATACGTGGCAACCGGGGTCATCCAATGGATGCTCAACAACGCTTGGCCGAGCATCATCTGGCATCTCTATGACTATTATCTGGTTCCTGGCGGCGGCTATTTCGGTACCAAAAAAGCTCAGGAAATTGTCCACGTGCAGTATGATTACACCTCGAATTCTGTCTCCGTCGTCAATGGCACCTACGCCCCGATAAAAGGCCTGAAGGTCAGCGCACGAATCTTTAACATCGATTCCCGCCAGGTTGCAGCGCTAGACGCGAACCTCGACATCGACGCCGACGCTTCGGCTAAAGCGCTCGATCTACCGAAGCCGGCAGATCTTTCGACGACGTATTTTCTTAAGCTCGAATTACGCGACGGGGGCGGGTTCCCGATCAGTGACAACTTCTACTGGCTTTCCACAAAGCCCGATACCATGGACTGGGCCAACAAAAAAGATACCGTCTATACTCCACAAAAGGAATTTGGCGATCTCTCCGGCTTGAACACGCTGCATGAGGTGAAACTCGAAACCAAGGCGGAAGCGGGGAAGGGCACTGTTCGTGTACGGATTAAAAATCCTTCCCCCACAATCGCCTTCCAAGTCCATCTCCGCCTGGCCGAAGGAAAAGGCGACGAAGACATCGTCCCGATCTTCTGGGACGATAACTATTTCTCCCTTTTGCCTGGGGAGGAGAGAGCTCTGTCCGCCACCTTCGATTCGAGCGATTACGACCGTAAGGATGCAGTCCTTCAAGTGAACGGTTTCAACATACAACCTGTTACGATCAGGCTCAAGTAACCCACATGGATGTCCGGCGCTCGGTTTCTCTCGGGAGTTTGCTCAGGGATCTCGCTAAAGCTCGCTGAAATCCGCAGACGCTTCGTCCAATCTTGGATCGAGATGAAGAAAAACATGCGACGATATCTGAGAACGATTGTCTTTGTTGAAGACGTCGAACCTAATCCGCCGCAGGCACGGTCGGAACTTTTGCCGGTCGGTCAAAATTTAAAACACTGGTCACGAACTGGCTTAATGTTCCACCGAGATGATCAAGCACACGCTGTTTCAACGTCGTGTAATCTTGCGTACCGCAGAATAGATCACTCATCAACTGCCGGAACATCGCATTCCGCTGCAGGAACTGAACCATTCGCGTCGTGACGGCCGATCCCAGGAATGAGCCGCGATAGAAACGCCGCACGATCCGAGAAGCAAACTCCAGTTCTGCCGAGAACGAAGCCCGGACACGAGCCGGGTATTTTTCCGGGCATCCTTCTGCCAGAGCTCGTCCTAGCAGCTCTCCCGAACGCATCGCGTAGAACAACCCTTCGCCGGTCAGGGGATCTACCCATGCCGCCGCGTCTCCGCACAAAGCCCAATTCCGCCCGATCACCGCTCGATTTGAAAGCGTGCTTTCTTGCGGGGACGGCAGGACGTGGCTATAGAATTTTGCGTTTTCAGTCGACATCTTCTCGTTCGCGGCAAACGCATGTAAGTGGGTCTTCAATTCAGCACTGGTGTGTGACGCCATGCTCCCGCAGATGCCCAGAGAAAGATGGTCCGCTCGTGGGAACGACCAGATGTATCCTTCAAATTCAGGCAGAAATTTAATAATAATCTGTTCCGCGGTCTGCGGTACAAAATAGCCCTGGGTAATCTCTAGTTCGTCTTTCGACAGCGCCCGAATCCCCGGCAAATACTGATTCCGCGCTCCTGCCGCCAGGACGACAAAGTCCGCCGATTTCCATTCACCGTCTACCACGTAGCCCGGCTTGTCGAGTTCCGTGTCGACCTTCTGCACGCGGGAATGGTGAATGTGGCACCCCGCATCGCGAGCCCGGTCGAGTAGCATTCCATTTAGCACTGTTCGCGAATAAATTACGATCGGATGTTGCAAATCGAGCTTGACGCGCTGATTTTCCGCGCTGATGATTTCGACGTCTCGGATCAACTTCTTTGGATGGTCATTGTCCAGTAGGAAAGGGTAGCGCTGCGTGGCCTTGTAGGTCAGGCCGCCGCCGCATGGTTTTTCCCATGCCAAATGCTCGTCGTAAATGTGGACCGTGTTTCCCGCGAGCGCCAGCTGTTCGCCGCACATTGCGCCGGAAGGACCACCGCCAACAATCGCTATCTCAGACATCGTGGCTACCCATTTTAAGTTTGCTTGTAGTCCCCGGCGCGGGTGAAAAAGGAGACCTACACTGGTTCGCAATCCTTACGAAACTGGAAAAATGACCAGGCAAAATCCTGCCAAGAGTATAGCACTGAAGAGCGCTGCGGCCATTGCAGAGCCGCTCTGTCTGCGTACCAATTGAGCACCTAGGCCGCACATTAGGAAAAACAGCGAAAAATATGTCACCATCAGCGCCAGGAGGATTTCTCCGCTGTGCAGCACGAGGATTCCAACTGTCAAGGCCAGCCAGACGATTACCATTAAAGCGAGTCCAAACAATACTCGGCGCCTGCCGAGATCGGGGACAACCGGGCCCAAGACCACCTCTAACGCGTACATGAACAGCAGCGAGGCCAGAAAGAACAATGGAAATCGCGTCCACCGTTCTACCGTCATCCATGCCCCTGTTATCGTCAACTGCAGCCACCCCGTGACCAATAAATGCAAAATGAAGGCTGCAACGGCTGCTCCGAGCAACAGGCTCGGAGCAGTCCGAAATCTGCGTCGTGCCTCAACGGCATGCAAAGAAAGCAGAATCAGGCCCGTTAAAAGAAAAAAACTCGCAAGGTAATCCCCTTCAAACAGATGCAAAACCTGCAGCGGAATCCAGTAGTGCAACAAAAAGACAACGCCCAAAGATACAATGGCGAATTCCGCTACGATTCGTGCAGCCGACAATCTTTTGACCGAAGGCCGCTCTTCAATTGGCTTGCCTCCCAGCGTTTCCTTTATAAAGGGCCCGGCCAGCACGAAGATTCCCAACAGACCCAACAACCCGCCCAGCAAATTGCCACGAAAGGGCAGGGGCTTGTTCCCCGGCGTCGGCGGCAGGTTCAGGACCTTCGCGGCCCATTCTTGCGCCATTCTAGCGACTCTCGTTGAAAACAGAACGCTCGCGTGCGAATTCCCTCGAACCAGCGCAAACGTCGATGTTCCGTCGGCACTGGTCGCTGCGAGGTCTTTTGCGTTATTCATGAGCCACGCCGGTTCAAACGCCCCGACTAGCAGCAGGCTATTGGGCGCTACCGGAGGCCGATCCTGATACAGCAGGAGCTCCGGCGAAACACCGTGTGCCACGGTCATGGGTGCGGGGGAAATGGCAACGACTCCTGCGACTCTGAGTTTCGCGGCAACTCGCAAGGCGATCGCCGCGCCCATGGAATGTCCTGCCAGAATTGTACGGTCGGGCACGATCATTCCGCGGGCCATCAGTCCCCGCACAAAGGAAATGGAGCACTGCTCGGCGAGCGCCGGCGAAAATGGTCCAGCGGTTTGTCCATGCCCGGGCGAATCCGGCATATAGACACGTAGCCCCTCGTCCGCGAATGCCCGTGCCAGATACGTCATGATCACTTGATTTGCGGTCAACCCGTGGAAGAGCACCACGCTGCCGTTCTGCGAATTTTCCGGAAGTCCCGATAACTGCACGATCGTCGTGTTCAGCCTGCAGCTCCCCGAAGTCGCCACTACCCGCTGTTCGGTGTATTTCTGAGAAGCTCGGAATGTCAACAGAGCCCCAAACACCAGTAGTCCGACTCCCATCAGTGCAATGAAAAAGGGACTCCTGTTCAGCAATCCGCGGCCTCTTTCCTTCTTATCCCCAGCTGTGTCTTGACTGGAACTGTCCAATGATGGATCTCTCCTTCCGTCACAGGCAGTACTCACAACTCGGTCTCAATCACCATGTTAAACTCACAAAGCGATGACCATGCGCCATTCGATCCTTACTCTTGATGATCTGATTCTGCGGTTTGCCAGAGAGAAACGCAACGGCCACAAAGTAGTCTTCACAAACGGCTGCTTCGATCTGCTTCACCCTGGCCACCTTCGGACGTTTGAAGCCGCCCGCGCCCTTGGCGATATCCTCATCGTCGGCCTTAACAGCGACCAGAGCGTTCGTGCCCTCAAAGGCCCTACTCGTCCCATCGTTCCGGAACAAGAACGCGCCGAAATCCTTGCCAGTCTTGAATGTATTGATGCTGTCACCATCTTTAATGAACCCACGCCCCAGAAAGTTATCGCGTCACTTCTTCCCGATATTCTTGTGAAAGGAGGCGACTGGCCCGACGACCAGATTGTGGGTCGCACCGAAGTCGAATCCTCAGGCGGTCGCGTCGCACGTGTCGAGGTCGTTCCCGGTTATTCGACAACCGAACTTCTGAAAAAGATCCGCGCTCTTTAATACAGTGAGCCCCCGTTTTTAGCCGCACGCACGGGAGTTCTGTTTGGCCCGATTGGTCGAATCCCCGCCTGATCACTTAGAATAGATCTCGCAACACATGATTCTGCCCGCGGTACGTGAACGTCTTGAAGGCCTTCTGCGCCACCCCTCTCTTGAGAGCGCACTGGCAGAGCTGCGCGCGGGAGGCCCAATCGTCGGTCTTGCGGGCCTGCAGGACGCTGCCAAAGCCCTCGTTGCTGCCTATCTGACGCACGAACTTCGCCGCCCTGCCTTTTTCATCACCGAATCCAACCGTCGTGCAGAGGCTCTTGCAGAATCACTTCGCTTTTTTTCTCAGATTTTTCCGGGCAGTACGGGAGGCATTGCAGTCCTTCCGGCATTTGACAGCCTTCCATGGGATTCGCAAGCCCCGCACGCGGATATTCTCGAGCGCCGCGCGGCCACCCTCTATCGCCTTGCGAATGGCGAAGTCTCTCTGGTCATTGCGCCGGTCTCCGCCGCGCTGTGGCGTTATCAGGATCCGTACGTATATCTCACCCTGGCGAAAACGCTCGCCAAGGATACAGAACTGCCACATGAAGAACTAATCGCACATCTCGGTAGCACGGGCTATGCCCGCACGGAAATGGTTGAACTTCCGGGCCAGTTTGCCGTTCGCGGCGGGATCGTCGATATCTTTTCTCCTGAAGCGCCGCGCCCTGTTCGAATCGAGCTTTTGGGCGATACGGTCGAAAGCGTTCGCGAATTCGATCCACGCACCCAGCGTTCCGTTGCGCCGGTCAATCGAACCACAATTCTTCCGCTCGCCGAATGGAGTCTGCCCGTGCCCGGTACCGGGCGTCCAAGCGATTGGGAATCCACCGGCTGGGTTGGGGGCACGAAAGAAGCTGGCACCGCATCGCTCTTCGAACTTGCCGAAAGCTCACTGAAGCCCCTCGCGTTTCTCGATGAACCGACTTCTCTTCGTGAAGTCATCAGAAAAGATCTCGAGGTTGCAACCGAAAATTACGAACGCCATGGGCAAGCCAATAGTCCAGAGATCGCCCACTATTTCTGGTCGCAGGAAGAGTGGGAACGCGCCGCTGCAAAAACGTCCCGAGTCGAAGTCGAGCAACTGCATTTTTCAACCGACGGCGGGCACCAACGCTTCGAACTGAGCTCACGCCCGAGTACCCGCTACCATGGAGACGTCGCCGCTTGCTTCGCTGAAGTGAAAACGCAACTGGCCTCTGGCAGCAAGGTCTATCTTACGGCGGCCAGTCTCGGAGAACTTGAACGCTACGCCGATATCTGTCGCGAGTACGAAGTGCCGTATGTTTTGGGTGAAACGGAAGAAGCGGCTACCGGATTCACCGCCGAAACGGCCACCGAATCAGCGGCGCTTGTTCTCGTCCGCGCGCCATTCGCCGAGGGAGTTACCTTTCCCGAGTCCAAGGTCACCATATTCGGCAACGCCGACCTGTTCGACATTACGCCATCTGTCGAGCGTGCCAGCCGCAAGATCCGCACCTCCGGTTTTTTCACGGACTTTGCCGATCTCAAACCCGGCGATTATATCGTTCATATCGATCACGGAATCGGACAGTTTGAGGGGCTTCGGCTCATTGAATCCGATGGCCGACGGGGCGAATTCATGCTGCTCCGGTTCGCCGACGATGCTCGACTCTACGTTCCGCTCGAGCGCATGGACCTGGTCCAGAGCTATCGAGTCGTCGAAGGTTCCGAACCACAACTTGACCGCCTCGGAGGCACGGCCTGGACCTCCCGCAAAGCCCGTGTCCGTAAGTCGCTCGAAGATATGGCGGACCAGCTTTTGCTTCTCTACGCCCAACGTAAAACTGCGGAAGGTTTCGCATTTTCACCTGACGGCAACTGGCAACGCGAATTTGAAGATGCCTTCGAGTTTGAAGAGACTCCCGACCAGCTGACGGCCATCCGTGACATCAAGAGAGATCTCGAGAAATCGGCTCCCATGGATCGGCTCCTCTGCGGCGACGTCGGCTACGGCAAAACCGAGGTCGCAATGCGTGCCGCTTTCAAGGCTGTCGCTGACGGCAAGCAAGTTGCGGTCCTAACTCCGACAACGGTCCTCGCGTTTCAGCACTTTGAGACGTTCAAGAAACGCTTTGCGGCCTTTCCAACGCGCATTGAGATGCTGAGCCGCTTCCGCACAGCCTCCGAGCAAAAGGTGGTCCTCACGGATCTCGAGGCAGGGAAGGTCGATATTGTAATTGGCACCCACCGGTTACTGTCCAAAGATGTGAAGTTTCAGGACCTTGGAATTCTGATCGTCGACGAAGAGCAGCGCTTTGGGGTAGCTCACAAGGAACGCCTAAAGGAAATGCGCAAGAACGTCCACGCGCTCGCGCTTTCCGCCACTCCGATTCCGCGTACTCTCCATATGTCACTCGTTGGTCTCCGCGACATGTCGGTCATTGAAACCGCTCCGCGCGATCGCCTTGCCATTCAAACGGTTGTCACCGCGTTCGATGAGGAAGTTGTTCGAAAAGCCATCGAGACCGAGCTGACCCGTGACGGCCAGGTCTACTTCATCCACAACCGTGTCGAATCCATCGACTCGCTCGCTGCCCTCGTGGTCAAGCTGGTTCCAGAAGCCCGCGTAGTCGTCGGACACGGCCAGATGGGCGAAAAAGAACTCGAGAAAGTGATGTTGAGATTTATTCGAGGCGAAGCCAACGTTCTCGTCGCTACCACCATCGTCGAAAACGGCCTGGACATCGCGCATGCCAACACCATCCTGATCAACCGCGCCGATCGTCTCGGTCTCGCCGAGCTTTACCAGTTGCGCGGCCGGGTCGGGCGTTCGCATCAGCGTGCATATGCCTACCTTCTCGTTCCACCAGAGACCATCCTCACCGAAATCGCTCGAAAACGCCTCGCCGCCATGAAAGAGTTCAGCGAACTGGGGGCAGGCTTCCGCATTGCCGCACTCGATCTTGAGCTTCGCGGAGCAGGCAACATGCTCGGCCGTCAGCAGCACGGCCACATCGAGGCCATCGGTTTCGACCTCTATGTCCAGATGCTTGAGCGCGCCGTCGCTAAGCTCAAGGGCACCGAATCTGCCCCCGATCAGCGGACCACGATCAATCTGGGGATGGATGTGCGCATTCCTCAGGAGTACATCCCCAGCGAAAACCTGCGGCTCCGTACCTACAAGCGAGTCTCTACGGTCGCGACGGAAGAGGAAAAACTGGATGTTCGCAAGGAACTGGAAGATCGGTTCGGCCAATTGCCCAAAACCGTAGAAAACCTTTTGGAGTTTGCCATGCTCAAATCCATGAGTGAGCAACTTCATATTGCATCGATCGAACGTCAGGGAAACAAACTCGCCGTGCGGTTTCATCCTGAAACACCGCTTGACCCTGCTGTTCTCGTCCAGGTCGTCAGATCGCGCAAAGGCATCCGGCTGGACCCCAGTGGCATACTGTGGATGGAGCTACAGAAGAGCGAACCGGTCGCTGTCGCACTGAGAAACGTATTGCTCGGTCTTAGAGGGGAGGCTAAACTTTGAGTATGAACAAATCAGTACGCAAGACTTCGCTTGCAATCGCAATACTATTCGCGGCTCCCTTGTTCGCGCAGAATCCTCCCGCGCAGAATCCTCCCCCTCAAAGTCCCGCGGCGCCTGCCCCGCAACAGCCACAACTGGAAAAACCGCAACTTGAAAAGCCCTCAGAAGCCGAGCCAAACGTTCCCGCGCCTACTGCCCCGGCGCCAGCGAGTGCGAAGCCCGCCGCAAAAGCCCCCGTGCACAGCGGAGAAGGGAAGACCGTCGAAGAGATCATTGCACGTGTGAACAACGAGATCATTACCAAGTCCGAATTGGACAAGGCCCGCGGCAGTGCCGAGGATGAAGCACGGCAGGAGTGCGCCAATCGCTGCACCCCGGAACAGCTTCAGGCGGCAGTCGAAGACGCGCAGAAGTACGCGCTTCGGGGACTGATCGACAACTCTCTCCTCGCACAACGTGGCAAAGACATGGGGGTCAGTGTTGAAGCCGATGTCGTAAAACAGCTCGACCAGATCCGCATTCAGAATAAATTGCCGGACATGGACGAGTTGGAGAAGGCCGTCACCGCCCAAGGCATCAACTGGGATGATTTTAAGAACAACATCCGCAATCGGGCTCTGACGCAACTCGTGGTTGGAAGGGAAGTCGGCTCTCACATCACCATCACCGCTGAGGACTGCAAGAAATATTACGAACAGCACAAATCCGACTTCGTCCGTCCCGAGCAGGTTGCACTGGCTGCCATCGAATTGAAGACCGAGGGCAAGACGCCCGCAGAGGTTGCCGACATCAAAAAGAAAGCTGACGACATCGAGAAAAAACTGCAGGATGGCGAAGAATTTGCTGAGCTTGCCAAACGCCGCTCCGACGGTGCCACCGCGCAGCAGGGTGGTTATCTGGGCACCTACAAGCGTGGTGAGCTTTCGAAGGAACTCGAAGATCAGGTTTTCGTCATGAAGAAGAAGCAGATTACTCCGGTCATCGAAACCAAGCAGGGGTTTCTGATCTTACAGGTCCTCGAGCATTACACCGAAGGCGAACAGTCTTACGAGGTTGTTCAAGCTGAAATTCAGGACAAGCTCTACAGCGAACGGATCGAACCGGCCGTGCGGGAGTATCTCAAAACACTTCGAGAACAGAGCTATGTCATCATCAAACCTGGTTACCAGGACATGGCAGGCGGGGGCAACTCGGAAATTGAAGAGGTCAGTGCTACACCGGAAGAGGGAAAGAACAAGAAACCCCACAAGAAATATTATTTGTTTGGAAAGACGACCGGTGGTTCCGGCACATGAAGTCGCCTTTCGTAAAAGATCTCGTTGCCGATCAATCCGTGGCAGCGTTTTTCCTCGTACACGAGAAGGAAGTCCGCAATACTGCCGCAGGCAAAGCGTATCTCCGGATGGAGCTGGGAGACAGAAGCGGTACCGTTGAAGCTCGCATGTGGGACTCGTTCGAGATCCCATCGAAAGACATCAAGCGAGACGATTTCATAAAAGTCAGCGCCCGTGTTGAAAACTACCGAAACAAGATGCAACTGGTTTTACAGCAGATGCGTCTTGCCAAGCCCGAGGAAATTGACATCAGTGATTTCCTGCCGCATACGCCTTACAACGTAGAAGAAATGTACAGACAGCTCCTCGCTTATGGCGCGGAGATCCGGAATCCGTGGCTGAAAACGCTGGTCCTGCAGATTTTTTCTGATCCCACGATCGCCAAGAACTTCAAGCGGGCACCGGCCGCCAAAGTCATGCATCACGCCTACATCGGCGGACTGCTCGAGCACGTTGTTGGCTTGTGTGGCCTTGCCAAACAGATTGCCGCTCATTACACCGAACTGGACGTGGATTTTCTTCTCATGGCAGCAATGCTCCACGATGTGGGCAAGCTCGAAGAACTATGCTTCGATCGCGCCGTGGGCTACACCACCGAAGGCCAACTTCTGGGCCACATCATGATCGAATTCGAGACCGTGACCAACGTCATGAACTCCATTGTCGGCTTTCCCGCCAAACTGAAAACCGTCGTTCAGCACATGCTCATCAGTCATCACGGCCAGTACGAATTCGGCTCCCCCAAACTCCCGATGATTCGTGAAGCTTTGGCGTTCCATTATATGGACGACCTCGACTCCAAGCTCGCCGCTGTGCGCGCTGCCTTCCTGGTGCCGAGCAGCGAAGAGCAATGGTCCGCATTCAGTTCCGCCCTGCAGCGTAAATTTTTGAACCTGGACGAATTCCTGAAGGATTCCCCCACTCCTGCTCAAAGATAAGTTCTTGCCGATTCTCTATTTGCCCGCCCTTCTCACCTAGTTCGACTTTCTGGCGGTTTCTTGGTCAGGCCCGCCCATGTCCCGGGTCTTCTGGCAACCCATCCCTAGAATCTCATCGTTCCTGTTAAACTGAGCAAGTGACACATGCTGCCTTCTGAATACAAAGTCCGCACCCTTGCCATCCGTCCCGCCACGGTTCTGGCCCCTATGGCCGGTGTCACGGACACTCTCTTCCGTCGGGTTATCCGCGCCCAGGGCTCTTGCGGCTTGCTGATGACCGAGTTTACGAGTTCCGAAGGGATTACCCGCAGTGCCGCGAAGACTTTGCGTTACCTGCAATTCGAAGAAGACGAACATCCCATTGCTGCGCAGCTATTCGGCGCCAATCCTAGAGTTATGGCCGACGCAGCTCGCATGGTAGAAGACCTCGGCTACGACGCCGTGGATATCAACCTGGGCTGCCCGGCAAAAAAAGTTGTGAAATGCGGTGGTTCAGGCCTTCTCCGGGAGCTGCCTCTTCTCGGCGAAATTTTCCGCGCCGTTCGTGCCGCAGTGAAAATTCCGCTCACCATCAAGCTCCGTGCGGGATGGGACGAAAACTCGATTGTTGCGCTCGACGTAGTCAAAATGGCTGAATCCATGGGAGTTGAAGCTGCCGCCGTCCATCCCCGTACTCGCGCTCAGGGCTACACTGGCAAAGCGGATTGGGAACTCATCGCCAAGATCAAGGACGCAGTAAAGATCCCCATCATTGGAAACGGCGACGTGCAGACGCCTGAGGATGCCGAGCGGATGGTCAAGCAAACCGGCTGCGATGCAGTGATGATTGGCCGCGCCGCTGCCACCAATCCCTGGATTTTTTCACAAATGGAGCAATACCGAATCACGGGCACCTATACTATTCCAACATCAGAAGATCGACACCAGTTACTTTCTGGATACTATAGGAAAATTCTTAGCGCGAACCTGCCCGATGGTGTGGGAAAAATGAAGCAGTTCGCATGCTGGTTCACACACGGCATTACCAACGGCAGCGAGCTTCGCCGAATCGTACACTCGGCTCGCACGCCCGCAGAAGTTGTCGACAACGTCGAAAACTTTTTTGCTGGCAAATCAGCCAACGAGGGGTTACCAGCCCATGAGCCAGACGAGAGACATCGCAAAGCTGAGGTCCGAACGTAGAATTTCTGTTCGCCTGCCATTACGAGTACGAGGGAAAGACGCTCGCGGGTTTGCCTTCGAAGAAGACACTGCAAGTGAAAATCTTTGCCGCGGCGGCGCCGCTTTCCGCACCCGTTTCGATGTTGCGATTGGCAGCAATCTCGAGATTCGCATTCCCCAGCTGAACCGGACCATCCGTCGCCAGGATCCCGACTTTGAAACTCAGGGGGAAGTGGTTCACGTCAGTCAACAGCTCACCGACGGCGAGAAAGTTGTTGGCGTCCGCTTCACCGGTCCGCGTTTCCAAAGGATGTTCCGTCCCGAATCCGCCGCATGAGCGAGCGTTCAGCCCGGTTGCTGACTTTAGGCATCTCCAAACCAAGTCTGGAGCGAATAGGCAACAATCTCACCAGCGATCGGTAAAAATGGGACCTTTGTCAACTGGTCTCCCCTTCGTGAGTCCCACCTTCATCTAGCAACTGCCGATAGGCATCCCTTTTTGTAATTCCGCGTTCTCTTGCCGCTAGTTTTAGCGCCTCTTTCCGATCGAGTTTCACCTGATGCATCAACTCATCGACTCGGGCGGCCAATGATTTCGCGGTGTCTGCCTGCGATCCAGCGGCGCCCTGTTCGGGCGGTCCGATCAGCAGAGTAATCTCGCCCTTCGCCGGATGCTCATCGAGTGACTGGAGCAATCGAAACAATTTCCCCCGTCGAAATTCCTCGTGCACTTTCGTAACTTCGCGCGCAACGCAAGCCGGTCGGTCCCCGAGAATCGCGAGGGCGTCGGCCAAAGTTTCTGCAATCCGATGCGGAGCCTCATAAAAAATCAAGGTCCGTTCTTCAATCCGCAAGCGCTCGAGGGTTCTCCGCCGCTCACTCCCGCGATTGGGCAAGAATCCCAGGAATAAAAACTCCTCATTTGGCAATCCCGATGCCGACAGCGCGGTCAGCACGGCCGAGGGTCCCGGTATCGGGACCACCGGAATTTTGTGCCGAATGCACAACGTCACCAGGCGGTGTCCCGGATCTGAAACCAGCGGCATCCCCGCGTCGCTCACGAGCGCGATGCGCGCCCCTTGCTCCATTGCCAGCACCAACTCCGGGGCTCTTGTCAGCTCATTATGCTCGTGGTAACTCACGAGGGGCCGATGTATGTCGTAATGATTCAGCAGCTTTAGGGTGTGCCGAGTATCCTCACATGCGATCTTGTCGGCTTCCTTTAGTATTCGAAGCGCTCGCAATGTGATGTCTTCGAGGTTGCCAATCGGGGTCGCCACCAGGTACAGCGTTCCCACAGGCTCGTCGCCATCCGCTCCGCGTACCAGCTCTGCTTCGACTTGGATTTCCTCTGGTTTGCTTTCTTCCATACCGTAGACTCTGACGGGACCGATGATCCTCGATCGAACGAGGGCCCTACAGATCCCCGAGCAGAGTCTAGCACGCAGGGCCAGCTGGGAATGCAGTGTTCTGAGTTGCGGCCCCGCTTGGGCTTTCCGTCGCGCGTGTTACAATTTACCTTTACTCATTACTGTCAGGAGGTTCGACCTTGCCGTTGTACGAGTATGAGTGCCTGAAGTGTCACAAAGTCACCGAGAAGATCGAAAAAGTGGATGGGCCGCACTTGAAGAAATGCCCTCACTGTGGCGGCAAAGTAGAACAAAAAGTCTCTCGTTCCGCGATTCAATTCAAAGGCGCTGGGTGGTACGTTACTGACTATGCAGGCAAAAAGCCGGCCGCCGACGCTTCCGCAGGCGCTGGCTCGACGTCAGAAAAATCTGAGGCAAAGGACGCGGGTTCGAAGGACTCCAAGGAGTCTAAGGACACGAAGGAGTCGAAAGACGGAAAAGAATCGAAAGCCATCACCGCTGAGAAGAAAACGGAGAAGAAGAAATCATCGTCTTGAAGTTCAGACCGCGACAACCCGCTCAGCCTGTATTGAGGTTCGTCGGATCTCCGGGAAGTGCGCTAGAGCTTTAAGGTCTTCAGGTATTCCCGAAACGGAGCACCCAATTCCGTATTCAACAACGCCAACTCTACCGTCGCTCTCAAGAACCCCAGCTTATCTCCGGCGTCGTAGGAAATTCCCTCATAGATATACGCCCACAATCCCTGTTCCTTTGCGAGAATCCGCAATGCGTCGGTCAACTGAATTTCGCCGCCCGCGCCCGGCTTGGTCCGCTCCAGACAATCAAAAATTGAGGGCGGCAACACATATCGGCCGGTAATCGCCAGATTACTCGGCGCAACGTCAACCTTTGGTTTCTCCACCAATTCTCGCACTCGCAACAATCTCTCACCGAAGGGAGGCTGCGGTGCGGCTTCGCCATCGACAATCCCGTACAAGTAGGTTTTTTCGTGAGGTACTTCTTCCACGGCGATCGCACCAATCCCAGTAGCTTCGTACACATCGATGAGCTGCTTTGTCGCTGGATTTTCTCCAGGTATCAGCACGTCGCCCAGCAGCACCGCGAACGGTTCATCGCCCACAAGATCCTTCGCCACCAGTACGGCGTGTCCAAGGCCGAGCGGCTCCTTCTGTCGCGTGTAACTCACCTGCACCATGTTTCCGATATCGCGTACCATCTCGACTTGTTCCGATTTGCCTTTTTGTTCCAAAAATCGTTCCAGAGTTGGCGCGCTATCGAAGTGGTCCTCGATCGAATTTTTCCCCCTGCCAGTCACGATGATGATGTGTTCGATCCCGGAGGCTACGCATTCCTCGACCACATATTGAATCTGCGGTTTGTCGACAACCGTCAACATTTCTTTTGGCTGCGCCTTGGTTGCGGGCAAGAAACGCGTACCTAATCCTGCAGCGGGAAGTACGGCCTTTCGTACCCGCTTGTAGGGACCTTGATTCGTTGCAGACTGTTTCGGATCGATTGCCATCGGGGAGAGTTCAACTTTCTTCGGAGCGAATTTTAACTAACTAGCAAGGTAGCTGTGACTCTCATTTTTTGTCAATCCTCCGAAAGTCGTACTCGCTACTAAGCAAGAGGTACTGGAACGGAATCCCTTGTTTCGCGCTTATGGGGAAAATTTCTTTCGTTCCCTGGATCTCCCCTTATACTGGTCTGAGTGACTTTCTACCGTTTCAATCCCAGTGCGCATAAACAACGATAGCGGTCCGGCCCCCGGCGCCACAACCATCACCGTTTCCATTATCTCGTTGATGATGATCTGGGCGATCAACTTCCTTGCTGGCAAAATCACCCTGCGCTACCTCCCGCCGGTCACTCTGGGCTCGATGCGAGTCGTCCTTGGTGCTGTTTTCATGGTGCTTCTCGCTCCGTTCTTTCGTCGTCTACCAGTCTTCCAGGAAAAGTCCCGCGCTTCTCGTCGATCCTTTACCTGGCGCGATTATTGGAACTTCGCCTATCTCGGTTTCTTTGGTTTCGTTGTCAACCAGATCTGCTTCACAGTAGGACTGCGTTACACCAGTGTCACCCACGCTTCCTTTATCGTCGGCATGGGCCCGATCTATACACTGACCCTTGCGGTGGTGTTTGGCCTCGAGCGAGCGACCTGGCGGAAAATCATCGGAATGGCCATTTCGCTTGCCGGAGTCGTCACGCTCGCATCCAGTACGGGAATGTCTCCTGGTTCGCCTACACTTCTTGGGGACACGATCACTCTGTGCGGATCACTGGGCTTCGCAATGTGGGTTGTCCTGGGAAAGCGAATAGCGGGGAAGTACGATCCAATCAGCTGCACCATGTGGAGTTTTATATTCGCTGCGCTCTTCATTCTGCCGTTGGCGGTTCGAGAAATCCTTGCGTTTGGGCAGCTGTCCGCGTGGCGCGCTCTTCCGTGGCAAGCATGGGCGGGGGTCCTTTTTATGACTCTCTTCAGCTCTACGCTTGCCTACCTTTTCTACCTCTGGCTGCTACGCTTTGTTGAAGCCTCCCAATTGACGGCCTTTTCCTACCTTATGCCGGTGGCTGCCACCGTCATGAGCATCCTCTTCCTCGGCGAGCCGGGAGCGTGGTCCGAACTGATCGGTGGTGGCCTTGCGTTAGCGGGAGTCTACTGGGTTGAATCTGCGCGGAGCACGTAATGAGATTATGATGTGGCGCACTCCCGAATTCCAGTTTCCCTGACCAGTTAATTTTTGACTTCCAAGTTTGAGCCTCCGTTCCTAAACTGTTCCGGATGCCCGTTCTTTGCGAATCGCTTTTCGCCAACCCTGTCTGGAGCGCCCTGCACTCCGGTCATCGACATTTCGCCATCAGTCGCGGCCTTGCGTGCCGCTATCCGGCCGACGTAGCTCCGTTCATGGCCATTGCCGACTCAAGTCCCGCCGCAATGCAGCAACTCCATGCCATGCTCGCGCCCGGGGAGAATGTATGGTTCGGAGCCGAGAACTATACCGAGACTTCCGGGCTGGCCCATCACGAGACCTTGCCATGCTTGCAAATGGTGCTACCCGAAACGATCGCCCCGCCAGACTTGCCGATTGCCGTCGTTCCACTTTCCTGTGCCGACGCCGGTGAAATGGTCGCGCTGACAGCGCGGGCATTCCCTGGATTTTTCCGGCAACGGACCTGTGAAATGGGCCGATACTTTGGAATTCGTTCCGAGGCTGGCGAACTCATTGCTATGGGCGGCGAACGTCTCAAACTCGACGGCTTCACCGAAATCAGCGGCGTGTGCACGCATCCGTCGTTCCGCGGGCAGGGCTTTGCCGCGCGACTGATGTGGGAAGTCGTCCAAAAACATCGTCTCGAAGGCACTGCTTCTTTCTTGCATGTCAGCGCCGCCAATCACGCCGCGATCAAACTCTATCGACGCATGGGGTTCGAGACGACGCGCGTGCTTACGCTCCACCGCGTTTCCCGCAACGCTTGAAACTTGGTCACTGCGGTAATCTGGTTCGCGGCAACATGCATCTCTCAGGGAATATATGGGACGTCAGGGGATCACGCATCCACAGGATCATCTTGAAAATCCCGAGATAACTGAGCGTTGCGCCCAAGAAAATCCCCGCCGCCCAGTCGCCCGGTGTGGCGATTCCCAACTTCGTAACCATATGAATGAAAAATACCGTAAGGGGCAGGAACAAGGCGAAGGAAGTGACTAGCCCGGGGTTGTAGAACGTCCTGCCCCGGATGTTGAACCAAAAGATATGAGCGATGACATTTCCGGCTGACACTGAAAACGCTGCAATACCCAGCCACAAGGCCTTCTCTGCAAAGATCGCCGCAGCAAGATAGATTGCCCAACCGATCACAACATTGATGACAAACGATGAATTGGTATTGAGGGGGTAACGATCCGGCTGCCGGCTTGAATACAGGACAGAATTCAACATTCCGGGAAAATACCCCGGATAGCGATACTCCTCGAATTGATGCAAAAAAAGGGAAACCAGGTTAAGCCAGAGGATCAGCTTCACGCCTTGCACCCCGCTGACCGGCAACCGGCCTGCAACGATTACGGCGAGGATCATTCCCACGTCAAACCAGTGCAACCGTAGAAATCTCATCGCCCCTCAAAATAACGCAACGGGTCCGCCCGGAAGCGGCACATGATCCGTTCTACTTCTCGACGTTTGCCGTCCAGGTTGCGCCGCCGTCGTTGGTTTCAAAACTCTGTTTACGCGACGCCGTCCATACCGAGGCACGTTTCGCATCCTGTGCATATACCCCCACCAAATCTTCTTTCGTCGGTGTGGCTTGTTGTTTCCAGTGTTTTCCTTTATCTGTCGTGAGCAGAACAGTCCCATCTTTGCCCACGATCCAGCACACTTTCCCCGAAGGGGATGCCCCGGCGAGGAGGTCCACCGTAACTCCGCTCTTCTGCTGCTCCCAGGTGTGGCTACTGTCATAACTAAACTCAATTTTGCCCTTCGGCCATACTTTCCAGCTGTATCCGTCGCCAGCAGAGACGATAATCACGCCCCCTTCTGGCAAAAGATCCCGCGAGGACTGAGAGCTACGATCTGCCGCGTCCACAATTCGCACAAGAGGGATCCACTGCACACAAACAGCGAACATCACGACAACGACCAGACGCTTCATTAACTCTCCTTTTCCCCATTTGCAGAACCATTATAAACACAAGCGCGATATCTGGTCGAAAAACGGTCACGGTCGAGGCGAACGGAAGACAAGGAGTGTGTTGAGGGAATACGTTCGATTAACGTGAGGCGGAGTGCTGTGTGCGCGCAGTCAATTGGTCCAGCCTTGCGCGCAATTCCGCGATTTCGGCACTTTTCTTGTGCAATTCATCCTGCTCGAACCGTCGTTTCGCGACCGCATCCTGATCTGCGGTCGTACTGCTCGGGTCGGTCAGGAATGGCCGTTCGTCCGCAACGAACATGTGCATCAAGAGCTCCAGCCTCTTTTGTTTGTTTTTGATCTCCTGCCGAAGGCTAGCGATTTCGTTCAAGGGCGATTCTGAACCCTGCGCAGCTGCAGCCGGAACGTTTGTTGTTGCCGGCCGATCTGTTTCGAGAAGCACAATACGATCGGTGGCCTTCAGCGGAGCCTCGGCTGTTTTGGTACCGGACCTCTCGGTCGAGCGCGCCGTATCTTTCGGATTCGGTTGTCCTTGCTGGCTTCCCTGGGCAAGACAGAGTCCGGTGAACGCCAGTGTCCCAATGGCCATCAGCATCAACGGGTTGGTGCGGGACCTCATCGGATTTCTCCAAGGCCGCATACAGAGCGACTAACCTCAGCCTACTCGCCGTAAGATTTGTGTCTATAGTACTCATCAGATAAGGTAACACCGTCGTCGGCAAATCTACCTTCGGTCCGCGGTAACGCGACGTCCATGCCATTTGCTTCGCCGAACGAGGACCCTTGCTGTATCCTGAATCCCGATCGCCCTTTGCAACGATGAACCAATGACCAACCCGAATACTACGCTGTCCAGGCGAGCCCCGTGGCGCGACGAGCTCTACAACATTATCTTCGGTCACCACACCTTCGAGGGACGGCTTTTCGACCTGGTCCTGCTTTTCCTCATTCTGCTGGGTGTGCTGACAGTTCTCCTCGATAGCGTCCGCAGTATCCACGACGCATACGGCGCGTATCTGGAAACCGCTGAATGGACGGTCACGATCCTGTTCACGATCGAATACCTCGTGCGTCTCCTCTGCGCTCAAAACGCGCTTCGCTATGCCACGAGTTTTTTTGGAATCGTGGACCTGCTGGCAGTCGCGCCCGTCTACCTCGGAATCTTCTTCGGACTGTCCCACTCGTTTACCCTGATCCGCACCCTGCGTCTGCTTCGGGTATTCCGGATCCTTAAGCTCACCCAATTCCTTGGCGAAGCCAATGCCCTGAAAGTGGCGGTCCGCGCCAGCCTCCCTAAAATCACTGTGTTTCTTTTCACCGTGCTGACGGTCGTAATCATGGTGGGCGCGATGATGTATCAGATCGAAGGCGAGCAGTTCGGTTTCACGAGCATTCCGGCGTCAATGTATTGGGCCATTGTCACGGTTACAACGGTCGGCTACGGCGATATTTCTCCGCATACGGTTCTCGGCCGTTTCATCGCCTCGATTTTAATGGTGCTAGGTTACGGCATCATTGCCGTCCCGACCGGAATCTTTTCCTTTGAACTTGCGCGCACCGCTGGCCCGGCAGCGACGGCGACCCGGCCGTGCCCTGATTGTGCATTTACGATTCACGACAAGGATGCCACCTACTGCAAACACTGTGGCCATCGCCTGCCTTCCGTGTAATCGACCTTGAGGCTGTGGGGGCTGCTGCAACGTCTATCTGGATCGAGACGGTGTAGGCGATTGTTGCCAGGAAACCTTGTTCTCTTGCAGTAACGGCAGAGAGTAGGCAATCGGGATTGCGGCTCCCACAGTTCCATCGCTCTGTTCTGTCGTCGATGCGCTAGAACGCGAGATAGGGCGCAGCCAGCGTCCTTCTACAATTCCCACGACGCCATTCCCGTTGCGCTCGACGACCGGCGCGCCGCTCTGGCCGCGTATCACCTCATGATCGAATAGAAAAAGATCTGTAGCCACCTGACCGATGCCAAGGACGCTCGACGTATACTGCACGACCGCTGCTGACGAATAATCTTCCCTGGGGGCGTCAAAGGTATGGGGGTCTTTTAGGCGAGTCGGTCGCAACGCGCCGGCAACCACGGTCGTCCCAACCGGTGGCGCTTGTACAGTAAGGGCCAAGTACGCAACCCGGTATCTCCCCGCAAATGGATTTGTCGTTGCCCGCAATACTGCAACGTCATGAACTGAATCGACTGCGATGACGTCGGCTTTCACTAATCGTCGGCGGGGCCTCTGGCAATCGCAACAACAGGTACGGTCGGCCGCCATCATGAAAGTCACTGAGCACGTGAGCGGCAGTGATCAGATAGCCCTCCCTGTTAATGAAGAATGCATTTCCATAGAAGATATAGTGATAACCGCGCTCCGAGGAAGCCTCGTCCAGTTGATAGACAACCGGGCACACGGCCAGAGATAAACTGTCCTCGCTCATCGCCGTCGCCTGGGCGCCCAGGGGTTGGACCGGTTGGCCTGCAAGGAGCACCGCGTCTTGTGCATACGGCAGGAGCCCCGCACTCAGCATCAGGCAAACGGTGGCGATTCCTTGACCGGTTTTCATCGTCCGCTCCGCTCTCTAGGCTAGCCTTTCCTCCTCCGCGTTCAATAGGACTCCGGATCAGCGAGCGGCCCGGCGGTCCCCGGAGTGCCCACGACCCCTTCGACCTTCGTTCGCCTAAAACCCATGAGCGCTGGGAAGCACCTGTGCTAATTTACGGTGTACGCATCTTGCTCACCGGAGGCACCCTTCGTGCCCAATATTCCTCTTCGCAACGGCGGTCCAAAGGCTCGCATCGCGGTTATCCCTGGTGACGGTATTGGCAAAGAAGTGACGCCCGAGGGCGTCAAGGTCATTCGCGCTTCTATCTGCAAGCGCAACCGCCCCATCGAGTTCATCGAGCTTGATTGGGGCGCAGACAAGTTTATTCGCGAAAAAGTTACGTTGCCGGACGGCGCGATGGAGATGCTTCGCGACGAATTCGACGCGATTCTCTTCGGTGCACTCGGTGACCCGCGCGTCCCGTCGAACCAGCACGCCGCGGACATCCTCCTCGGACTCCGCTTCAAGCTCGATCTTTACGTCAACGTCCGTCCCACCGAGCTCTTTCATGCCAGGTTCACTCCGCTACGCGATCGAGGGCCGAAAGATATCAACATGGTGGTCTTCCGCGAAAACACCGAGGGTCTTTACGTCGGAGTTGGAGGCATCTTCAAGAAGGGAACAGACGACGAGCTAGCTGTTCAGGAAGACTTTAACTCTCGCAAGGGGGTCGAGCGCATTCTCCGGCATGCCTTCGAGTACGCCCGTGCCCACACCCGCACGCTCGACGGTATTGTGCCTGCGAGCTCGGCCGGGGCCAAGCCCCTCAGAGTCTGCATGTCCGACAAGTCCAATGCCATGACCTTCGCCGGCGATCTCTGGCAACGAGTCTTCAAGCTGGTTCGTGCCGAATACCCGGAGATGGACTCACGCCACCTTTACATCGACACACTCGCCATGGAGCTCGTCCGTGACCCCAGCCAATTTGATGTGATCGTCACGGGCAATCTTTTCGGGGACATTATCAGTGACTTGGCCGCGCAGCTCGCGGGCGGTTTGGGCCTCGCGCCTTCCGGCAACATCCATCCGCGGCACACCTCGCTGTTCGAACCCGTCCATGGCTCCGCCCCCGCCATTGCAGGAAAGGGCATCGCCAATCCATTCGGTGCGGTGTTAGCGTCGGGAATGTTGTTGGAGTTTCTTGGTTGGTGTGAGGAAGGGGCCATGATAAAGCAAAGCGTGAAGTCCGCGTTGGAAGATAACTTCGCGACCCCGGACCTCGGCGGATCTAAACAAACAGTTGAAGTTGGTGATTGGTTAGCGAATTGTGTGACACGAAATATGTAAGTATTACTTTAACTCGCCCGCTACCGGTCTTGGCGTTCTATCAGATTCCACGATCTCGCAGATTGATCGGACCTTCGCCTCGATCTAACCGATACGCCTTCGTGCGAAGATCACAGTAATCCCCATCCCGATTAGAAATCCCCCGACGTGTGCCCACACCGCGACCCCACCTGGAGAGATGCTCCCCACGGTACTGAGTGCCTCGAAGAACTGGAACACGAACCAATACGCGAGGATGAAGAAGGCGGGAATCGGGAGCAAAAAGACGAAAAAGAATGTCAGAATCCTCGCCCGCGGGAAGAGAAGGATATACGCCCCCATCACACCGCTGATTGCCCCGCTGGCTCCGATTGCGGGTACGGCCGAGTGCCAGTTAAAGGCCACATGCACCAAGCCGGCGCCCATTCCGCACGCAAGATAGAAGAGCAGATAGCCGATATGCCCAAAATAATCCTCGACGTTATCGCCAAATATGTACAGGAAGAGCATATTCCCCAGCAGATGCATCAATCCCCCATGCAGAAACAAGCTGGTGAACAGCGGCAGTAAGGCTACTTCTGCGCTTCCGTGACCGCCTGCCAGCGCGGCAATTCTTCCGGGGATGGCGCCATGGGAAAGGATGAAAGCCTTCTGTGCGCCGACGGGTAGCGCTATCTGGTAGAAAAACACCGCTACGTTAGCGAGGATAATAGCGAGGTTGACGAATGGCGTGGTCCGCGAGGGGTTAATGTCTTTCAACGGAATCATGAAGGGTCAGAAACAGATCCTCCTTCGAGCGGTGAATATCCTCACGAACTAAGCGCGGACCTCTGGTCCGGTTCGTCAGAGTAGCTGAAGCTTGGCGAAATATAAAGTACAAGGAGCTCGACGTCAGAAGGGAAGAGTCTGCTCCGCGTCCTATAATAAATAAGTCAGATTTTGCAAGTATACATAATCTGCGCTACTTGAAATCAGCTGTTGCGCCGCGGTCGAAACAGCGACCGACTGCAAAGTTCCCGTATCGAAGTCTCATCAGGTTCGCGTCTCCGATCGGTGAGATCCCCGCCTCGCACGCCGTCAGGAGAGGATGACCCGAGCGAGCCTGTGGCCAGTGATCGACCTGGGTACGGCGACCGATCCGATGCTGGCGGCGTCCCGTGCGTGACGCCGACGATTGCCGCTCAGGACAGAAATCGACAGAGGAAGTGGCAGGTCTCCGCGCACGGGCCATCTCATCTCGTACACCCCACTCATCTAGGGCCGCAGTCTCGTTTCGGACTCGCGTCCATCTAAATTCCCCAAGCTTGAAGCCGTCGATTCGATTGGTGAGTCGATTTTTTTTACAAAGTTCAGCCCGCGTCATTGCGATGTTCTGCAGCCTGTGGTAAGTATTTTAGTCCTGCACGTGAGCGCGCTTTCGGTGGTGCAATCTGCTGCCTGTGCACGCTCAATTGTCGGCGCGCCGACTAACGAATGCCTGCCCGGGAAACGGAAGCCATCATTCTGAAGACTTTTCCGCTGGGCGAGGCCGACCGCCTGGTCAGCTTCTTCGGTCGAACTTCGGGTCGTATGCGTGGAGTCGCTGCGGGCGCGCGCCGTATCAAGAATCGCTACGGTTCGACTCTTGAGATCCTCTCGCACGTTCGGCTTTGGTATGTCGAGAAGGAAACCCGAGATCTTGTTCGGATCCAGCAATGCGAACTTCTGGACTCTCTCAACAAGGCGCAGAGCGATTACGGGATGGCCACCGGCCTAGCAGCAGTCAGCGAGATCGCAGAGATGGTGCTTCCGGAGCATGAAGTATCCGAGTCCATGTTCCGATTGATCCTGCTGACGGGTCGACAGATTGAGCAGCGGGCGAGTTGGTCTTTGCCGCTCTGTTATTTTACGTTCTGGACGGTGAGGCTTGCCGGATGGCTACCACGATTCGATCTTTGCAGTACGTGCGGCAAGGCGTTCGGAGCTCGGAACGCATATCAGGCCGACTGGTTTCCCGGGCTGGCGTGCGATGAGCACCGTCGTTCGGGCATGAAGCCGGTTTCACAGCAGGCGAGAGAATTGGCCGATCGTTTCACACGCACGAGTTTGGATAGGCTCGATCTCGGACCGGAATCCGAGGTTCCCGTCAGGGAATTGCGTGACGCCGGATTTAGCTGGATTGAACATCACGCTGAGAAAAAACTGCGTACGCGCGCAATGTTGGAGATACCTTGAAATCTAAAGTAAAACTTGAACTGAAATCGAAACGCTCAGGCCTCACTTTTCAAGATCTCATTCTCAAACTTATGCAGTTCTGGGGGAAGCAGGGGTGCGTGTTGCAGCAACCCTACGACACCGAGGTAGGCGCAGGCACCATGCATCCTGAAACGTTTCTGCGCGTTCTTGGTCCCGCTCCTCATCGCGTGGCCTATGTTCAGCCCAGTCGGCGACCGGCTGACGGGCGCTACGGCGAAAATCCAAATCGACTCTATAAGCACTTTCAGTATCAGGTTTTGCTCAAGCCATCGCCCAACGATGTCCAGGATGTCTATCTGCGAAGTCTCGAGGCGATCGGCATTAATCTTGACGAGCACGATATCCGCTTCGAGGAAGACAACTGGGAGTCCCCGACACTCGGTGCCTGGGGTATGGGCTGGCAGGTGCTGCTTGACGGTTTGGAGATTACCCAGTTCACGTATTTCCAGCAAAGCGGGGGTATCGATCTCGACCCTATTCCGGTTGAGATCACCTACGGCCTCGAGCGAATCTGCGCGTTCCTCAGTAATGTTGAGAGTGTCTATGAAATCCAGTGGACAGGTGACCGCACCTACGGTGATATTCGGCTCTCGGAAGAGCAGCAACTATCTGAATACAGTTTTGATCGCAGCGACGCCGGAGCCTTGCGCGCCGAATTTGAACTACACGAGAAGCAAGCGAAGGAGCTTCTTGAGGACTGGAAGACGGTGGTTGACGGAAAGGGACGCGTCCGGTACCCGCTTCTGGCCGCCTACGATCATTGTCTGAAGTGCTCCCATTTGTTTAACCTGATGGACGCTCGTGGGGTGATTTCAACGACGGAGCGGGCTGCGCTGATGGGGCGGGTTCGCGTGCTAGCCTGTCGCACTGCCGCTGCACATCTTGAGCAGCATGTCGGCTCGCCGACATTGAAGCGTGAGGTGCTGGCATGACGCCAGCGAGAAAGGCTCCATCGGAGATGACAACGTCCGCTGCCACGGCAAAAACCAAAAGATCAGTGAAAAAACTGGCGCGCGGCGGAACGCGCGTTGACTTGACCGCCAAGCGCGTCGAGCTTCTGTTTGAGATTGGCTGCGAGGAAATTCCTGCCGGGATGCTGCCGAGGGCCATCGGCGAACTGAAGGCGATCTTTGAGAAACACCTTATCGCGGAGAATATCGTCGAAGGTGTTACGGTTGAAACCTTCGGTACGCCGCGGCGGTTGACTGCCGTCGTGAAAGGTCTGGTTGGCAAGCAGCGCGACCTTGAGAGTGAAGTCACCGGCCCTCCGAAGTCCGTCGCGTATGACAGTGTCGGCGCGCCGACTCGGGCCGCAGTCAGTTTTTCAGACAAGCAAGGCGTCTCACTCGACAAGCTGTACTTCGTGCAAACGCCAAAGGGCGAGTACGTTGCTGCAAAAATCATTCGCCGCGGGCGTACGGCCGAGGACTTGCTGACCGAGATACTGCCGCGGGTCATCCATGATATCCCGTGGCCCCGGACGATGACCTGGACGGGAGTTGAAGGCGCGCGCTTCATTCGTCCGATCCGCTGGATCGTCGCGCTGCTTGGGGGGCACGTCTTGGACTTTGCGTACGGCGGAGTGTCAGCTGGCGACGCGACGGCAGGTCATCGTTTCCTTGGCAAGCCGGGCATTCGCGTCCTGAATTTTGCGGACTATGAAAAGAAGCTTCGTGCCAACGGCGTTATCCTGCGCCCGGCGGACCGCCTGGAGAAGATCTCCCGCGAACTTGCCAGTCACTCCCGACACGGTAACCAGCGGATCCACGAAGATGCCGACCTGCTGCAGATGGTCACATACCTGAACGAGTTTCCTACCGTCATTCAGGGCAACTTCGATCCCTCGTTCCTTGAGTTGCCGGACGAAATCCTGATCACCGTGATGCGAGGACACCAGAAGTACTTTGCCTTCGAGAAGCGCGGCGGGGAGCTGGCACCCAGTTTTCTCGCAGTCATTAACCATGCCAGAGACGCAAAGGGACTGATTCGCGCCGGGCATGAACGCGTGCTGAGGGCACGGTTTGCTGACGCGCGCTTCTTTTGGGAATCGGATCAGAAATGTCGACTCGCCGACTATTTGCCGAAGCTTGACCGAGTGACCTATGAGTCGCGCCTTGGGAGTTATCACGACAAGGTGGAGCGCATGCGAGCGATCGCGCGATGGCTCACCGAGCAGTGGTTCAATCTTGGAATCGTGCAAGCGCACGTAGCCGATGCCGATCGTGCGGCAGAGCTTGCCAAGTGCGATCTCGTCACCGACATGGTCAAGGAGTTTCCGGAACTGCAGGGAGTCGTGGGTGGGCTATATGCGCGAGCCCAGGGCGAATCGGAAGCGGTTGCGGATGCCGTGTACGATCACTACCGGCCGGTCGGTCTTGATGATCCCATCCCCCGGAACGTCACTGGATGCGCCGTGGCCCTGGCCGACAAGCTCGATTCGATTGTGGGTTGCTTTTCCGTTGGCGTGGTGCCGACGGGATCGAGTGACCCGTTCGCACTTCGACGGGCAGCATTGGGTATTGTCAAGATTATCCTCGAGCGCAAGCTCCCGGTTTCGCTCTCGCAAACGATCGCTGCTGCAGCAAAGTCGCTGCACGCTCACCCGCCGAAGAAGCATGTCACTCCTTCGCAGGAGAAACAAGTCCTGGAGTTCATTCTCGATCGGGCGAAGTTCGTGCTGCGAGAGAAGTCCGGGTTCGCCTACGATGAAGTGAATGCTGCGTTCGCTGCAGGTTCGGATGACCTGGTCGAAGTGGAGAAGCGACTAAAGGCTCTCAAGGTCATCCGGCGATCGAAGAATTTCGAACCGTTGGCGATCTCTTTCAAACGCATACGGAACATTCTGGAGAAAGCCAATCTTCCGCCGGCGACGCTGCTGGCGGTCGATGAAAAGTTCTTCGAGAAAGACATCGAGAGGGAACTGTACGCATCGGTCCGCAAGGCTGCGGCGAGAGTTGTCGAGGACAAGCGCGCTGGAAAATATCTCGAGGCCCTCGAAGAGATCTCGCAGTTGCGCGGAGTGATCGACGGATTCTTCGAGCAGGTCATGGTGATGGCGGAAGAGGAAACAATCCGAAGGAACCGACTGGCAATGCTGTCAGAGATCCTACGCGAGTTTACGACGATTGCGGACTTTTCGGTGTTAGGCGGCGATGATGGTCGATGACCTGGAATGTCGGCGTGCCGACAACCACAACGCTTCTGTCCGAGCGTTGAGCATGAAAGGTTTTTGAGCCGAGCGCCGGCTTCGACCGATAGTGAAGTTTTACTTTAAGTTTTGTTGCGCTTCCGCGAAGCGTGTCTACAAGTTCTATTGCGGCAGATTTCTTCGGAAAAATGTCGGCGTGCCGACAAAGCTCCACTCCAATCCCAATTGAGTGGCGACTGGCCGGGACGAGTTAGATGAAAAATGCAAAGCGAGGATTACCGTGACTAAGTGGGTCTACTTTTTTGGTGCAGGAAAAGCAGAAGGCAATGGCGAGTGGCGCGATCTACTCGGCGGGAAGGGCGCCGGACTTGCGGAGATGACCAGAATTGGTCTTCCCGTACCGGCCGGTTTCACCGTGTCGACAGAGGCGTGCGACGATTTTTACAAGAGCGGGAAGAAGTTCAATAAAGAGGTTCGGAAGCAGGTCGCTGAGAACGTTGCAAAGCTCGAGAAGGTCACCGGGAAGAAGCTCGGCGACCCTAAAAACCCGCTCCTTGTCAGCGTGCGTTCAGGCTCTGCGCGGTCGATGCCTGGAATGATGGAAACAATTCTGAACCTTGGATTGAATGACAAGTCGGTAGAGGGACTTGCTTCGGTCACGAAAAACGAACGATTCGCCTACGACGCATATCGCCGTTTCGTGCAAATGTATTCGACCGTCGTGATGGGGATGTCCAAGGAAGACCTCGAGCATCGCCTGCGCGGGCTGAAAAACAAGCTCGGTGTGAAGGAAGACACGGCTGTTCCGGCGAGTGGATGGAAAGAACTAGTGGGAGAGTACAAGGCGTACTTCAAGCAGCAGGCCGGACACGAGTTCCCGGAAGATCCAATGGAACAGTTGTGGGGAGCGATTGGCGCCGTGTTCGGGTCGTGGATGGCAGAGAAGGCCGTCACGTACCGTCGTGTAGAGAAGATTACGGGCTTGCTCGGAACAGGCGTGAACGTGCAACAGATGGTGTTCGGCAACACGGGCGATAACTCCGGCACGGGCGTTTGTTTCACCCGCGACCCGAGTACCGGCGAGAAGATGTTCTATGGCGATTACCTGACCAATGCGCAGGGAGAAGACGTGGTGGCGGGAATTCGCACTCCCGTGCACTTGACCGAACTCGCAAAGATCATGCCGAGGGCCTACGCCCAGCTCGAAAAGGTTCGAGTGCAACTTGAGAAGCATTACCGTGATATGCAGGACATGGAGTTCACGGTCGAAGACGGAAAGCTCTACATGCTGCAGACCCGCACCGGCAAGCGCACTCCTGCGGCGACATTCAAAATTGCCGAAGATATGGCAAACGAAAAGCTGATCACCAAAGAAGAAGCCATCCTTCGCATTAAGTCCGAGGACATCGAACGGCTCTTCTATCCCGTGATTGATATCAAGGTCGATAAGAAGTCGCTCGAATCGCGGATACTCACGCACGGCATCAACGCAGTGCCGGGTGCTGCTGTGGGTAAGATCTGTCTTTCGGCCGTCGAAGCAGAGGAATGGGCGAAGAAGGGCGAAAAGGTGATTCTTGTCCGCCGAGAAACAAGTCCGGAAGATGTGGGTGGCATGGCCGTGGCGCAGGGGATCCTCACGGCAACAGGCGGAAAGACCAGCCACGCGGCCGTCGTAGCGCGCGGATGGGGCAAGTGCTGCATCGTAGGCGCCGAATCGCTCGACATCGATTACAAAACCAAAACGATGAAAGTCACCAAGACCGGCAAAGTCCTGAAGGAAGGGGACTGGCTCACCCTCGATGGGAGCGAGGGCATCGTCTACAGCGGAGAGATGCCACTCGTGACGCCGGAATTACCCAAGTCCTACTTTACGATCATGAAGTGGGCTGACAGTATCCGGACAATGAAGGTGCGCACGAATGCAGATACGCCGCAGGATGCGCGCAAGGCCATCGAGTTCGGCGCCGAGGGGATCGGCTTGTGCCGTACCGAGCATATGTTCTTTACTGACTTCGAACAGCCCGAGAGGAGCCACGAGCGGCAACGCGCGATTCAGGAGATGATCCTTGCGAATGACAAGGAAGCGCGTGTCAAGGCGCTCGACAAACTGCTCCCGTTCCAGCGCCGCGACTTCGTTGGCATCTTCCAGGCCATGGACGGACTGCCAGTCACGATCCGTTTGATCGATCCACCGCTGCACGAGTTTGTGCCGCACGAGAAAGCCAAACAGGAAGAACTGGCGAAGGAACTGGGCATCAGCGCCGAGGTAGTTGCGCGTCGCGTGGCTCAGTTGCATGAGTCAAATCCGATGCTCGGTCATCGCGGATGTCGACTGAGCATTACCTATCCGGAAATCCTCGAGATGCAGGTTCGAGCGATCATCGAAGCGGCAATCGAGTGCCAGAAGGGACGAGTTAAAGTACTACCTGAGATCATGATCCCACTGACTCTCGACAAGAAGGAGCTAGGGATCCTGACCGACGCAACGCGTCGGGTGGCCGACGACCTGATCAAGAAGGCGGGTGTGAAGTTGCCTTACCTTGTCGGAACGATGATCGAACTTCCTCGGGCTGCCCTGCTTGCGGGTGAGATTGCTCAGGTGGCTGAGTTCTTTTCCTTTGGTACCAACGACCTGACCCAGACCACAATGGGGCTTTCCCGTGACGACGCTGGCCGCTTCTTGCCCGACTACGTGGACGAAAAGAAGGCCGGAGTCTTCCAGGGTGATCCATTCCAGACGCTCGATACAAAGGGCGTCGGCATGTTAATCCGTTGGGGCATCGAGCAGGGGCGTAAGACCAACCCGAAACTCAAAGTTGGGATCTGCGGCGAACATGGGGGCGATGCGGACAGCGTAAAGTTCTGCCATGAAGTCGGTATGAACTATGTCAGCGCTTCTCCATTCCGCGTGCCCATTTCTCGTCTGGCTGCAGCTCAAGCAGTAGTTGAAGCGAATCAGAAGTCCAAGAAAGGTAAGAAAAAATAAACGGGCTTCGGTTTCCTGCTGACCTAAAGTGATAATTTAGGTGGTGGCTCCGTCGCTCCTTTGCTGACAAGTCTGCGCGCCGTGCATGTCAAGTAACACTTGAACATGTCGGCGCGCAGACATGTTCGGACTGCGATGCGAAAGTCACAAATCGAGCAAGGATCGATGACGGTAAAATCGGTGATGCAATACGGGTGGATGGGGAATGAGCGGGGCGGAATGCGTTTCGCTTTCGGCATTGAAAACGAGGAGGCAGGATGAAGTCGAGCAAGTACATCGGAATGTTTGTGGTGTTGATGGCTGTGTGGATTGTGGCATTTGTGGTGTTTCATGTGACAAGTTTTCTGATCCATTTATTGCTGTTCGGCGCGCTGGTGGCTCTCGCTCTGCATTTTTTGTGGGGCGGGAAGAAGAGCGATCTATCTCGTCCTCGCGGAGAGTGAGGCGCCGCTGCCTACTGCGATCCTACGGTTCTGACAGGCGACACCCAAGCTCGACCGATGTATGCTGGGTTCGGAGGATGATCGACGCATGAGCCGGAACTTGACAGTGGAGGATGTGAAGCAGGTAATCCAGGAGGCGAAAAGCGGTGAAGCGAACCCGGCAAAAGTGGTGATGGGATTATTCGAGGGGCTCGGTAACGACGCTTCGGTTGCAGGAACGGTTCTGTCGCAAGGGTTGCGTGAGTCGGGAATTCCATTGCCAGCGGAAGCGAAAGAGATCCTAGAGGGTATCACCACGATTGAAAAAAACGGCGACAGGATTCAATTGGTCATGAGGGAGCAACTGCAGCCGACGATTCGCGGTACGCAGTTGCGCCTGGGACCGACCGTTTCTGCTGTGATCCAGACGTTTCCCGATGGTGCCGCGCTCGCTGAAATCAGCGGGATCTCTGTAAACAAGTTCGTGTGGATCGATATCCAACGTTTGCAGTTCCACGACGCCGGTGGCAAGCGGTCGGTTCGGGTCGATACCAATTTCGGAGGCAAAGAGTTTGAGTTACCGTAGGCGCCCGACGGGCCCTTACCGAACAGCCGGCTGACAGCTGCGACCGGTCGCGGGCCGTTCGCGCAGTGGATCGCGTGCTATGCGCCCTGATTCCTCTTTTCGCCAACTCAAAAGAAGCGATCACGTGGCGGTCTCACGTACTCTTCGGCGAGGCTCATGTACGTAAAGCGATTCGAGAAGTTGAACCCAGGGGTGCATCGCAGATTGAGCCGATCAGCCGTCCCTCTCCTTTCACCTTGCGTGTTCGAAATGTACGAGGAGGTCGGACCGACGCCCTGTCGGTTCAAGGCCCTTCCGTATGCGTTTGCATTTCATCTTCTTGACCGCACCATTTCGGCAGGAGAAATTTCCCGGCCGGGCGATCAAGGCCGTCGATTTTCGGATGATCTGGCCCATGCTGTTGGCTCGAACGGAGACGTGATGAACAACTTGCGAGTCGTGCTGGTGGCGCCGAGGAACCCCCTGAATATCGGGGCCGTGGCTCGAGCGATGAGCAATATGGGAGCGCTGCAATTGCGCCTGGTGACGCCGTACGAGAAAGCGTACAGGGAGGCGCGGTCGGCCGTCGGCGCGGCGGCGGTCTTGCGCGAAGCGGAAGAATTCAGTTCGGTTCCGGAAGCCATTGCGGATTGCACGCTTGTCGTGGGGACGACAGCGATCGGAAATCGCGAGATCAAGCAGCCACTGCGAGACCTGCAAGAAGCGGGGCCTTTGATTTGGGACCACATGAGGTCGGGCGTTGTGGCGATATTGTTTGGTTCAGAAAAGTGGGGGTTGTCGAATGAGAATCTGAGCCATTGTCATTGGCTCATGCACATTCCAACAAGAAAAGAGCATCACTCGATGAATCTGGGACAGGCAGTGGCCGTATGCCTGTGGGAACTGCGGCGGAGAGAGATTGAAGGCACAACGTCCAGACTTCAAAACAGCGTTCTGAGGAAGAAACGAGAACGTAACATCGACAGCGGTCTAGGTCGGACACAATCGGGACAGGGTAAGGCGACTGCCGAGATCCATATCGTAGAAAGGATTACGGAGGTCATGCTCGATGTGCTGCGCAAGAGCGGGTATGTGTCGCCCAGAGGACGGGATCTGGCAGAGGAAAAATTGCGCCGAATGCTGCGAAGGTTTGAATTAGAAAGGGCAGATGCCGAAGTATTTCTGGGGATGATGCGAAAAATTGCGTGGAAAATTGAACATCAATGAACGGAAGAGAAGGGACCGCTTCCCAAAAGTTCAATTAATTACCGATCGAGTAGATTGCTAGGTAGGCATTCTAAAGAAGAAATACAGTCCAAAGAAAAAGAAGATTATATCGGGCGACCAGCCGGCGAGCATGGGCGGCAGTTGGCCGATTCCGCCCATCGCTTCAAGAAGCGCGGAGATGGCCCAGTATGCGATACCGATGCCGACACCGATGGCGATGCCGCTGATGGCTCCGCGATTTCCGACGAGCAAGGCGAAGGGAATCGCCAGCAGCATGCTGATGGGAGCGATGAGCGGATAGGCGAGTTTCTTGTGCCATTGCACACGCAACGGCGAAACTTCAAAACCCGCCCGCTGAAGTCCCTCGATGTATCTGTCCAGATCAAACAGGTTCATCTGAATGGCCTGAATGACCTCCCGATTGAAGTAGCTGGGCGCCTCGACCAATTCCGGCAGTGTGGTGACGCTGAATGGCACATACTTCGCGATCTGGCCGCCATTGAAATCGCGCACCCATCCGGATTCGAGAACCCACGTCTTTTCCGGTGTTAACCATCGTGCGCGTGTGGCGAAGATGCGGCGGCGCATCTCAAACGTGGTGGGGTCCAGTTCGATCACCGTCAAGCCCCCAAAAAGATTCTGCGTCGAGTCGAATAGATCGTAGTTATAGATTTTTGAGTTCTCACCGAAAATCCAGCGTTGTGGCCGGGTGTAGGTTTGTGGCGGTTTACCTTTGATCTGATTGCGCAAAGCGTCCTGACGCTGGTTGGCGTAGGGCAGATAGGTGCTGTCGAGAATGAACAACGCGCCGGCGAGGAGTGCCCCTGCAAGCAGGACGGGTACGGTAAGGCGGTAAAGACTGATGCCGCTGGCCTTGAAGGCGATAATCTCGTTGTTCTTGCTCATCACACCGAAGGTGACGAGCACGGCGACAAGCGCACCCAGTGGAGTGAGTTGATAGAGCAGGTAAGGCATCAGATAACGAAAGTAGTTCACAACCACGAAGAAGGGAATATGGTGACGGGCGATATCGTCCAATAATTCAAAAAAGGTAAATGTCTGGAATAGTAGAATAAAAATGGCCATGACCGTCATGAAGTTGTAGAAGAAACGGCGCAACACGTATAGGTCGATAATGGTGTGAATGCTGGACGCCGTGATCGTTCCGCTATCGGCACGGACTGATCCATTCTCCATGCGCTGAGCGCTTGAATCCACGCGGGCAATCGAAGAGCCGTTGGTTGCCGTACGCGCGGACTTTTTTGTTTTCCGGCGACGCCGGTACAAACGCCACATGACCACGAGTTTGTCTACGAAACCGCGGGCTTCAACTTCGCCGCGATAACGCTCCATGCGCGGAAGAAGTGCAACACCAATCAGGGCCAGTATGACGTTGGCCGCCCACATGCCGACCCACGGAGGAACTGCTCCCTGGCGGGCCAGGCTTGCACCGAAAATAAACAGAAGGTAGTACGCTCCGATGACGATTACAGCGAGAAGCGTACCAGCAGCCCGTCCTCCTCGGCGTGGCTGTGATCCGAGCGGCACCGCAATCAGGGCAAACACGAAACAGGCAACAGGAAAGGCGAAGCGTTGATTCAGCTCGACCCGGGCATCGCGCCAGTTCTTGGTGTGGTCCCGCCAGAGTTGCGAGAGAGAACGTTCCGGATTGCTCAGTTCTCGTTCCTTCCCCGTGTCCATTCCGGTCACTTCGATGGGCCAGTCGCTTCGGCCGAAGGCCGTGACCGAGTAATTGTTGGGATCCTGACGATTCATCTCGTGCGTCGAACCGCCGTTCAGGTGCAGTTCCAGTTTGCCCTGCTGGGAATCGGCAATTACAATTGCGCTTTCTGCGAGGGTGATCCGCGAGCCGCTCTCTGCGCCCGCTTCGGCAAGAAAAACACCGTTCCAGCGGGTGCCGCTCGCGAGTACGTCATTGATGTAGAGAACAAGATGCGGAAAGCGTTCGTCAAACACTCGCGGCGTGACCTGGAATGAGATCTGGGAGGTGATGAGCTGGCCTTCAATGTCACGCAACGCACGAAGGCTCTTTGGCGCGACCCAGATGGTCATGGTGAGAGTGAGGGCGGCGCCGAATATGGCCAGCACTCCCACAGGGAGCAGGATCCGTTTCCGGCTGATTCCGAGGGCGGTCAGGGCAATAATTTCGCTATCCATCGCCATGCGGCCCAAGCCAAGGAGCGTGCCGACAAGAACTGCCATTGGCACGGTAAAAACCAGAACGCTCGGCACGATGCAGAGAAAGAGAGTGGCGATCTGGGAACCCGAGCCGGAGTGACGAACAAACAACTCCATGAGGCGGACAAGCTTGGGAACGAACAGTACAAATGTGAAAATGATTAGGCCAAGAAGGGCGTGACGGAGAACTTCTCGAACGATGTAGCGGTCCAGGATGCGCATGGCGCGATTGAGAGTGTAACATGGGCGGTAGGTTTCGGAAGTGACCGGTGCGATGAGAGAATCGGGATTAGTACAAGGGGAACCAGGTCGAGATGAATCGAATCAATTTGTCGTTGTTATGGCACATGCACCAACCGCAGTATCGGGATCCCGAAACGAGGAAGTATGTACTGCCTTGGACGAGATTGCATGCGACCAAGGACTACTATGGGATGGTCAAGCTGTTTGAGGAATTTCCCTCCTTTCACGCCACCTTCAACATGGTTCCCTCACTGTGCCTGCAGCTCGAGGAATACGCCAGCGGGCAATTTAACGAGCCGTGGTTCAATCTGGCGTTTAAAAATGCCGAACAACTGACCAAAGAAGACAAGATGGAGATTCTGGCGCGCGCGTTCCAGGTGAACCTCGAACGCCTGCTGACCCGATGGCCGCGGTTTGTGGAGTTGCATGAGTGGTCTCGCGGCGCGGGCGGGGCCCAGGCGCTCATTACCTTTACCCCACGGGACTGGCGCGATCTGCAGTTGCTGTCACAACTCGCGTGGATGGACGAAGAGTGGCTGGCAAAAGATGTGGTGGTCAGCCGGTTGGCGAACCGGGGCAAAGATTTCAGCGAGAAGGATAAACAGGCACTCAAAGCAAAAATTATCGAGTTGATCGGGCTGGTGCTCCCCGCTCATCGAGACGCCGCGCAGCGCGGGCAGATCGAGCTCAGCACCACACCGTTTTATCATCCCATCTTGCCGCTGATTTGTGATTCAGACATCGCCCGGGTGGCGAATCCAGGAACACCCTTGCCCAGAAGAGCGTACCGGCGTCCAGAAGACGCGCGCGAACAGTTGCGTCGCGCGAAGGAGTATCACGAGAGAATGTTTGGGATGAAGCCCGTGGGATTGTGGCCTTCGGAAGGATCGGTTTCGGACCAGGCATTGGCCATCGCGGCTGAAGAAGGATTCGAGTGGTTCGGTACCGATGAGGGCGTACTCGGGCGGACGCTCAATGTAGGATTCTTTCGCGACGCGCAGGGCATTCCCGCAAATGCTGAACGAATGTACCAGCCGCTGCGCGTGCAGATGGCGACCACTGGAATCACTGGCCTGTTCCGCGATCACGTTTTGTCAGATCTCGTCGGTTTTGTCTACAGCCGCATGGACAGTAAATCAGCCGCAGCAGATCTGCATGGTCGGCTGCGCCACCTCGGCGAGTCAGTGAGAACAGAGAACGGTAAGCCGCTGACAATCTGCATTTTCCTCGATGGAGAAAATGCCTGGGAATATTATCCTGGCAACGGTCGAGAATTCTTACGCGAATTTTACCGGCGCATCAGCGACGACAAGGACTTCCGCGCGTTGACAGCGAGTGAAGCCATCGCAGCAGCAGGGAATGTGCCGATCAGCGGAGGAATTTTCCCGGGCTCGTGGATCAATGCGAATTTCGATGTTTGGATTGGTGATCGCGAGGATGTGACTGCTTGGGATTTGTTGTGGGATGCGCGGGAGGCTTACGGCCGGGGTGTCGACGCGAATGCCAAGGGGCACACCGATGCGCCGACCAAGGAAGAACTCACGCGAGCCGAGGAGTCGCTCTTGGCGGCGGAAGGCAGCGACTGGTGCTGGTGGTACGGACCGGAACACAGCACCGCCAATGACGCGGAGTTTGACGCGCTGTACCGCAAGCATTTGACCGGTATTTACGTCGCAATGGGACAAGTCGCGCCGGAAGAATTGGCGAAGCCGATCAAGCGACAGCCAGAACGCGCGTATCAGTTGTGGCCGTCAACCTTCCTAAAGGTAAAAGTGGATGGGGTGGATTCGTCCTATTTCGAGTGGCTCGGAGCGGGCGTCTATTCCCCCGAGCGCCGAGGCGGAGCAATGCACGGGCGTGTATTTTATCTGAAAGAGTTGCGTTATGGATTCGAGAAGGAACGGTTTGTCCTGCGCGTTGATTGCTTCCCGGACGTGTTGGGGGAGCTGGACGATCCGGAATTCCGGATTGTGCTCGGCGGGAAGGAAGAAACGACCGTGGTGGTGAATCTCGAGCGCGGACGGTTAAAGGAAATTGCCCTTGAAAAGGACCGCGTTTGCTTGCTGAATCCAAAGCAGATTCGTCACCGCGGAATATGAGCGGATTCTTGAAGTCGCGGTGACCAAGGAAGTCATGGATTTGCGCGGGTTGAACAAATTCCGTTTAGGGGTTGCGCTTTGGCATGGTGGACTTCCGATTGATGTGCTTCCGGCCGAGGGAACGCTGGATGTGCAATTGGGCGAAGAGAACTATGCGTGGCCGGTGGCCGCCGAGTAGCACGATTGCTTTACCCACTGATGTAAGCCCGCTCGATTCGTGCCCGTCTTGAAAGAACGAGCCACGGCCGAGACGGGTGTCTCTAGATGTACAGGGATATCGGTATTGTTGGTCAGCGCGCCTTCATTACTATCTGTAACGGTCATTTTCGTGTAACCAGAAAGTCCGAGTTTCGGTAAAGACTAATGAGCACAGGTGTGCCGGTTCGAGTTCTTATCGTTGACGATCACCAGGTTGTTCGGCGGGGTGTGCGTTCACTTCTGGAAAATTCCGGTGCGGCAGAAGTGTGCGACGAGGCGATCAATGGGAGGGAAGCAATCGAGAAGGCGAAAGCGTTGAAGCCCGAAGTTGTGATCATGGATGTGAGCATGCCCGAGATGAATGGATTGGACGCGACCCGGGAAATTATCCGAGAGCTGCCCGGTACGGCGGTTCTTTTCCTGACACAACATGATAGTGGAGAGATGCTGAGGCTTGCGATCAAGTCAGGCGCCCGCGGTTATATTGTGAAATCTTCTTTATCGGAACAATTATTGCTTGCGATTGAAAAAGTGATGAAGGGTGAGTGGTTCCTCGACGGCCGATTAAGCGATTCTTTCGAGCGGGCCAGCGACAGCAAGGAAATATTGCAACGCAGCGCGGTTCTTGAAATGGAGATACGGGAAAGCGAAGAGCGGCTGCGGTCCGTCATGGATAGCATGGTCGAGGGATTGTTTACGATCGACGCAACGTGTTGCGCGACATATATCAATCCGGCGGCGGAGAAGTTGGTCGGCTGGACGCGCGAAGAACTGATTGGGCGAAATATCGGCGAGCTCATTCTGGGAGAAAGCGCAGACCAAGCGGGGGAGTTCGATGTCTGGAGGCAGATCCTCCTGGAAGGCCGGGAATTCAGGGAACGCGAACATGCCTTCCGGCGAAAGGACGGAAGCTCATTTCCAGTAATCTATAACGCTTCGCCTCTGCGAACCCGGGGCCTCATCACCGGAATTGTACTCGGTTTCAGGGATGACAGCGCTCGGAAGCAAAGCCGCGAAAATGAGGAACGATTCCGGACGCTAGCCGACAACATTCCGTCTCTCGCCTGGATGAGTGACGAGTCGGGGCGGCTCTATTGGATCAACCGGCGCTTGAGCGAATTTGCTGGATCGAACCTGGACAAATTGAACGCGGAAGGATGGGCTCAATGCCACCACCCTGAACATCGCGCTGGAATCAGGCAAAGGTTTTATCAGGCGGTCAGGGACGGAACTGTGTGGGAAGATACGTTCCCCTTACGCCGTCACGACGGCGAATATCGGTGGTTTCTGTCAAGAGCTGTGCCGGTTCGCGATGAGAACGGCAAGGTCATCCGCTGGTTTGGACTGAACACGGATATCACCGAACAGCGCGAGGCGATGGAATCATTGAGGAAGAGCGAAGAACGCTTTGAGCGCCTGGTCAACTGCAACCTGCTTCCCATGACCTACTCCGTGGATGGGCGAATACTGGAAGCCAACGACGCCTACCTCCAGCTGTTCGGGTATTCGCGAGAAGAGTTGCGAAAAGGAGAGATTAGCTGGCGAAGACTGACGCCGCCGGAATATTGGGGAATGGGGGAGAAAGGAATGGACAAATTACGGACAGCAGAGGTCTGTCCGATCTATGAGAAGGAATATATCCACAAGGATGGAACGCGCATTCCGATTCTGATTGGAGCAGTGACTGTAAATAGGGAACCCCTGGAATATCTGACGTTCGTTCTGGATATCCGGGAAACAAAGCGAGTGAACGACGAATTGCGGCAAGCGCATGCCGAACTGGAAGAGAGGGTGCAGGAACGGACTCAGGAATTGGCAAGCGCCATGACGGCGCTGCGCGAAGAGATTTTGTTCCGCGCGAAAACGGAGGAACGACTTAGGGAACTCTCAGCGAAGGTGCTTCGAGTACAGGACGAGGAGCGGCGCAGAATTGCCCGCGACCTGCATGACAGTGCAGGCCAGACGCTGGCAGCACTAAAAATGTCGCTGGGTGCACTGCGACGATCTTATCCCGAGATTGAGGGTGCGTCGGCGCTGAAAGATGCGACAGATTTTGCCGAAAGCGCGATTCGCGAGATCAGAACCACGTCTCATTTATTACACCCGCCGCTACTCGATGAAATTGGATTGCAATCGGCGTTGCAGTGGTTTACCCGTGGATATGCCGAGCGGAGCGGAGTCGAAGTCTCCTTGAAGATGAACAACGAAATGTCACGACTGCCCGCCGAGTACGAGCTCTGTTTATTTCGCCTGGTCCAGGAGTGTTTGACAAACATTCATCGACACTCGGCAAGCAAAAGCGCAACGGTAAACCTAGAAGGCACGGCGGAGTACGTGAGGTTGGAAGTGGTCGATCAGGGGAAAGGGATGCCCGAAGAGATCCAAAGAAAGATCATGGCCGGAGAAAATCCCGGGGTTGGCTTACGTGGCATGAGAGAAAGAATTCGTCAATTGGGCGGGAAAGTCAGCATCCAATCGAACGGCAATGGTACAACCGTAAGCGTCTTCCTGCCCCTGTTCTGCAAACGAGAAGGCGAAGTCAGTCAAGCTCCCGATTTCAATTCGCTTTCGACCGGTACAAGAGCGCTGGACGCCGCGAAAGACTGAAAGAGACATGATGAGGCTTCAGGCGTAGACCGCAACGTCAGGAGCCACGCGTGAACCCCTAAGGGACAGTGACTAGAGGGTCATGCCCAGTCACTCGCGCACTTCTCACGAGCAGGCCCGTAGTTTACGTGGGCGGTAAATCGCCTGAAAGAATGGGGTCTTCCGGAATCGCCGTCAGGTCGACTCGCAGTGACATCCAGACCACAAGAACGGGTCGCTACTCTTTGGGCAAGTGGTTACCTGCCCTTACAGACGTACTATGGCCCTTTCTAAGTGGCTTCTGAAAAAATAGAATGGTCGAGACCGGATTCCGTGCGCCTCGAGTGGGCTCCAGGCGGACGGGATTGTTTTGGGTCAACACACTGAGGGTATTCTGTGGGTTCCGCAGCAGAGAGTACGGGCGGGTCAGAAGAACCGCGGAAATTGGACGAGTCGGTCGCGTCTTTGGCGGGAACGCGCGCGAATCCATTGGCCATCGAGATTCCCGTGAACGCCACGGGCACGCGTCCTGGGAGTGGTCCCGACAAACGCGAACTGTTTTCCGAAGATACGGAAACGGTACTGGTGTTTCCGGACGGCGCAGTCATCCAGTTATCTGCTGCCGTGGCGACCGGGCAACTGCTTTTCCTCACCAATAAGAAAAGGAACATCGAGGTCGTTTGTCAGGTCATCGGGAAGCGCATTTACCGGCCGACGAGTTGCTACGTGGAATTGAAATTCACGGAGAACGTGCCGGATTTCTGGGAAGTGACGTTTCCGGAACCGGGAGCCGAAGCGCAACCTCCTGCTGCAGAGGTGGAATCGATTGCCAGTGCGGAAGTGACCGAAGATGGGGCGGAAGCTCACGCTCCGATACCGACCGACCAGGAACTCGAGAGCCTGCGCGAAGACGTAGAGGTTTTGCGACAACAATTAGAACAAGTGCAGAAGGCAAAGGAGTCCGCGCAAACCGTCGCCGATATGGCAGCGCCTGCGGTGTGGGCGCCGGTACTGTCGGTCAAACCGGACTCAGAATCCTCCGGCACCCCGGTCCCCGCGGATTTACCCGTGGTCGAAGATCGAACGGTGATCATGTCGGCCAATGAGCCTGCGCCGACATTTGCCCCGACATTCACTCCCGCAACCGTGATTACGGCGGCGACTCCGATCGTGCCTTCCACCGTAGTGACCGCGGCTTCCGAACAGCTGCCTCCGGCTCCGTGGAAGAGTTTCGGTTTGGCAGAAGACGTTGCGGTGGCGAACAAGAGCGCGCAGACTGTGGCGCCAATACCTTCTCCGACGAGCGAACGGAAGCCACAGACCCCGATGGCGTTACCGAATCGGAATCTGACGCCAAAAGTCGACCCGGAACAAGAACTGATCGACCAGTTGTTACCACAACCGGCGCTTGATTTTTCGAAAGCGCCTAAACACTTGAACGATGTCAACCCGGACGATCCATATTCGATCTACAAACCGACGAAAGCGAAGATGGAAAAGTGGATACTGGTCACGCTGGTCCTGGTTCTCGTCGGCTCCGCGGGACTTGGCGTCTGGAAATTGGGATTGATTCAGAGATTTGCGCGGCACTCTGCAAGAAAGAGTGCGCCCGCGACGCAATCGGTTGCTGCACCCGCGCCAGTCCCGCCTGTGACCGCTGCCGCGGAAAAGGAGCCCCCTCCGGCGGACCGGAGTCCGGCGGGGGAAAACGCGACTTCGGCAACCGGGACGAAGCCACCGCTCGATGAGACTGAAAGGAAAGCTCCAAACGCAGTGGAGTTTCATACAGCAGGACCGACTCCGGAATCAGAAATTGAGAAAACACCGAACGCCAGCACCGCAACGAATCGTTCCGCAGCTGGGAAAAAAGAGACTGTGCCATCGAAGAATGCAAAGAAGAAATCCACTCTGTCTGAGTCGACGGAGGCTCCCGTCGAAGCTCCGGTACCGGACGATGCCCCGGTTGTGGCCCCGAAATTACTGAAAGCGGTGAGTCCTGTCTATCCGCCGGATGCCATGAACAATTTCATTACGGGCGATGTAAGGTTGAAAGCTGACCTCGATGAGAAGGGAAAGATTCGGGACGTTGAAGTGATTTCAGGCCCCGCTGCGCTGCGGCCTGCCGCGATTGAGGCGATGAAGCAGTATGAATATGCTCCGGCAACAAAGGGCGGGCGAGCGGTAGCGTCGCAGGTCAACGTGACGATCAAGTTCTGGTTTAATCCATAACAAATGACCCTGTGTGAGGGCGCCAGCAGGCGCGCGTGCGAACAAGAGCGGCAGCCATTCGGGGAGCGAAAAACCCGGTTCTTCCGATAACCGGCTCTCCGGTTGTCTCGTCAGAAGAGTTTGACCGCGAGGCGTTTCGGGTGGTTTCCTGCCGGGATCATGGTGATAAGACTGTCCGTACGGGTGCGGATGATTGAAAGGTCGCCGGAGGATTCATTGACGACAAGGAGCATTGTTGGCGGAGCACCTTCCTCTGACGGATCGAAACGCATTGCTGCGGGAGATGCACCGACATTGATCGGGCGGGCGACGCGGCGGTTGACGATATCAAGTGGCAGGACACGGCCGGCTTCGCGGTCAGCAACATACATAACGGTTGAATCTGCGGTGAGGATCCCGCGATCGGGTGCTGAACCAAGAAGTATGTAATCACCGAGTTCATGCGTCCAGGTATTGACGACCTGCAAGCCATGGGCCTCGGGGGACAGGACATAGAGTTCACCCCCGTCGGGCTTGAGAATCATCTGTGTTGGATTCCCAGCGAGTTCGAGATTTGCCAGCAGAACCCCGCGTTGGATGTCGACGACCGAGAGGCGCTTTTCGGTCCGGCTCATGACAAACGCGATTGAGGCGTCCGGCAGGGCGCGGACCTCATCCGGGCTTGGTACCACCTGGACTTCGGCGCGCCGCTGCAAGTTTCCGGCATCGTGAATGCCAAGGGTCCCTGCGCGGCGATTGACGACGAGAACCAATTTATTATCCGCAGTAATACGAGCCTCTACGGGCTGTCCACCGGTTCCAGCACGGCCGATGATCGTATGCGTGGCGCAGTCGATCGCAATCAGCTGATCGGTGGCGGACGAGGTCGTAAATACCCGGTCGCCCTTCGGAGAAAAATCCAGGGAATAAGGGAGAGCTCCCACATCGATCTTAACGGCGATCTGTTCGGTCCGCGGGTCCATAACCCATAGATAGCCGCCGCTACTGCTAACTCCCCAGATTTCGGCGCGCGTTGGATGTTCGCGAATGTCAGCAATACCGTTACCGACAAATGTTTTGGCAATAGCGCGGAGCGAGATGAGGTCGATCACCGTGACGGTACCATCTGTCGAGCTCGTCACGTAGGCGTGGAGATGAAGGCCGGGTCGCAGGAAAGATGGGCGATGCTCGCGAAGAAGGACGATGAGCAGGAAGACAAGCAGGATCGAAAGCGCGAAATAGACACGGAAGTTTTTAGGGCGAGACATGTCTTGAAATGATTTTACATGAGGATGGCTATGGGTGTAGCAGCCACTCTGTAGTCCTCGAGGATTCAGAGCACGACTGACTGGTAGTCGATCGAGAAATCGGTGACTGAAGAGGCCTCATGGCAGCTTGGCGTATTCAGACTTGGCGGCGAGGAGTACCGGGATATCAGGGTCAGCGTCTTTCCAGAGCGCGAAGAAGTCCTGGTAAGCGGTGCGGGCTTTGGCGTTGTCGCCTTCGAGGACATAGGACCGAGCGAGGTTCAGTTGGGCTAAGGGATAGAGTGGCCCGATCGGATTGAGTCCCCGGTGCTCGAGAATCTTCTGAAATTCGCCAGCCGCCTTGCCGGCGTCCTTCAGTTGAAGATAAGCGATACCGCGGACGTAAAGTGAAAAGTATTGGGCGTACCGTCCGTCGAACTCATACTTTCGCGACGGCTCCAAAATCGTGATGGCTTCTGCGGCTTTGTTCTGGCGAGTGAGGTTGATCGCTTCGACGCTGGGTGCCACGGTGTATTTGATGACTGTATCGTCCGGAAATTCTCTCACGAGACTGTCGAGGATTTTACGCGATTGAACCGTATCGCCGAGCTCGGCAAAGGCAAAGGCGAGAGCGCCCCGGGCATGGCGATTCAGCGAAAAGCCAAGCGCTTCGGTGGCTTCCTGGCGCGCGCGGTCGGTAAAGCCGTGCAGCGAGTCTGCCAGCGCGTGCTGCACCGTAAGATTGGAGGCCAGTTCTGTCTGGCCATGCTGCTTGGCTACTTCAACCGCCTTCAGACTCGTTTCCCGGGCGAGCTTGACCTTGCCGAGCGCATCCTGGTAAGCGGCGGTGAACAGCCAGGTTGTCGCCTCCGCGTCCGAGCCAGACACCGCAGCAAGTTCGCGTTGAGCCGCAGCCTGATCACCTTCGAGCAGTGCGATGATGTAAAGGTTGGTATGAATATTTGGAGCCGCGGCTTTTTGGGAGATTGCGGTTTGCGCGAGAGCCTTGGCCTCTTCAAAGCGATTGAGATAAATGTACGCGGACATTTGGTGATAGTAGCCGAAGTGATCGGTAGGATCGACTTTCAAGGCTTCCGCTGCCGTCGCCAGGGCACTTTCCTGGTCGCCAATAATCTCGTAGCCGAGGGCAAGATTGACAATCGGGCGCGTCTCGCGAGGATAAGTCTCGTGCCACTTTTTATAGACGTCATTCGCCTTCTCGTAATCGCCGGTGAGGATGTCGAAATAGTGGCCTTCGATATAAAGGCGTTCGTGTTCGCTCGCGCGGTCGCGAAGTTCGTAGCGATTTACGGACCCAGTTCTTGGCATCGGCGGAATTTCCGATGTTGCCCGAGGCGACTCCGAGTACCGCAAACGCGCTCGCGAAATTCGGATCGAGTTCGATGGCCCGCTTTAGGTGCGGAATCGCAGCTTCTTCATCCAGGCGATTGTGGAGGGCCTGACCGGCGCTGAATTCCTTGAGGGCCTCGAGAGAAGAGGTGGTGGCCTGCTCGAGGGGAGTGGTGAACTGCTGTATACTGGCCGACGATTCGCCGAGTTTGCCTCGGAGTTCGGTGGCGGCCTTGTCCAGAGACTTCAGAACTTGTTCCTTGCCCGCGGCTTCGATTTGCTGACGCGCGATCGAGTCACCCGTCTGCGCATTGCTGGCTTCCAGAGTGATGACGTAATTGTTGCCGAGGCTGGCAATGGAACCGGAGATGATCGCTTTGGCGCTTTCCCGCTGGGAAATTTCGCGCGCGAGATCTTTGGTGATGCGCTCGTCGGGTTTGTGGCCCATGAGTTTCAGCGCCGACTGAATTTTCGACTCAGACAGCAGGTTCAGGTAGGGAGATTGCTCGAGTTGCACGGCCAGTGCCTGTTTCAGGGTACCGTCGAAGACCGGATCACCCGTGGTGTTGACGAAATCGGAGAGCACGACGGTGTCCTTGTCCGTCAGCGCGCGTGCATGACGCGGAGAATAGAAAAATCCGGCAATGGCAATGGCCGCGATCACGAGCAGGCCGGCAAACCAAGGAAGATATTTTCGAAAAGGCAACGGGCGCAGGGGCATCGCGCTGGGCGTGCCACCTGTTGCGATGGCATCAGCGGGAACGGATACGGCGGACGTGATTGGTGGCATCGAAGCGGAAGAAGTTGGCGGCACAGGACTTGGCCCTGAACCCGAAGGAGAAGGGACGGTGCGGCTGCTGCCGGACGCTTGCGGATCCTCGGTGGAAGGAATGCCGGTGAACGCACTCGGATTCGAGCCTGATTCGATCTGGCGCTTCAGTCGCTTGAGGTCAGTGCGCATCTCTGCAGCCGATTGATACCGTAGGCTGCGGTCCTTGTCCAAAGCCTTCTGAAGGATTTCTTCAAGTTTCTGCGGGACTTCGGGATTCAGACGGACAGGAGAAACCGGTGCGCGATTCATGATCGCATCGAAAATGATGCCGGATGTATCCCCTCGAAAAGGAAGCTGGCCGGTAGCCATTTCGTAGAGAACCACGCCGAATGAAAAGAGATCGGTACGTGCGTCCAATTCCTTGCCGCGAACCTGTTCGGGCGACATGTAGGCAACCGTGCCAAGAGAAGTGCCCGGACTGGTCAACTGGCTGGCCTCGACGCCGAGCGTGTCCATCGTGTTGGTGTGGCTGGCAGAGCGCAGGGCACTGGAAACCTTAGCGAGGCCGAAATCGAGAATTTTGGCGTGGCCGCGCTTTGTGAGGAAAATGTTAGCGGGCTTAATATCCCGGTGGACGATATTTTCGGCGTGAGCGGCATCGAGGCCGTCGGCAATTTCGATGGCGATGGCGAGAAGTTGTTCGTTCTCCATGGGACGGCCGGAAATCAAGTGCTTCAAGGTGGTACCGTCTAGAAATTCCATGGCGATGTAGCGGCTGCCTTCGTGTTCGCCAATTTCGTAGATGGTGCAAATGTTGGGGTGATTCAGAGCGGAGGCCGCGCGTGCTTCGCGACGAAATCGCTCAAGTGCTTGCGGATCTCGATTGAGATCTTCGGGGAGAAACTTCAACGCTACGAAGCGGCCGAGCTCGGTGTCTTCGGCCTTGTAGACGACTCCCATGCCGCCACCGCCGAGTTTTTCAACGATGACGTAACGAGAAATTTTCTTGCCAGAGAGCGGCTGAAAGTCAGGCATGGGGTCCAATTATCGTACGGGAGGGAGTGGGCGTTGGGCAAGGGGCTTGGGTAAGAAGTGATCGTGTGCCGATCGGTCAGGGATTGCAAGGAAATGACCCGCTTCGCGTTCTAAGCACGAAGCGAATCATTCACTGCGATGGAGATTGCGGGCGTGAGGCTGGGCAAGTCTGAATTTTGGGAGCGGCAGTTTAACGGGAAGCCGACCTGGAAGCAACTCGCGTTTGATGTTGCGTTCGGAGCGGTGGGACCGGTGGGATGTTTGATCGCGGACCCCGTAGTCTTTCAGCCCGATGGAGTGGCGATGTACGGAGTGCTGCAGGACGTCCGGCTGTTCGCCTACCTGGTGAGTGCGATCGGAGTCGCGGCGCTTGGATACTGGGTCGTGGCACGGAAAGGGTCGCGAGTCCTGGCGGGGGTGCTCTACGGCGTGGCGGTATTTTCGCTTGTGCTCGGAGTGGTGATGTTGCCGATTTCCGTACTGGGATTGGTTGTGCTGATTGGAGCGCTGGGATTCATGCCATTTCTGGCCGCGTTTGTCTTCTGGAGGAATGCGCAAAGGTGCTCCCTGTCGGCGCCGGGTGGGCAGTCCGGTCCGATGCTGACAACGGGGCTCCTGGTGATGTTACTCGTGCCGGGCGCTGTGCAAGCCGGGGCGTCGTTTGTAGGAAATCGGGCGCTCGTGCGGGTGCTCCGTGGCGCTGATGCGGAAACGGCAGGGGATGTGGCGATTTTGCGAAGCATCCGGTTTGCGGTTCGAACGGATCGGATTGTGGATGCGTACCTCGCGACCGGCGACATGGTTGAACGAGCGCGGCTCGAGTCGTTGTATACAGCCATTACCGGTGAGGGGATCGAACGCAGGATTGGGGATCGGTCGGATTGAGGACGAGTTACCGTTTTGAGCGAGCCATCGGCGAGCGGCCCGTGAGGGCTAAAGCGCTTTGCAGAGCTAGTTGACTAGGCGATGAAGGACCCCGGCGATCTGAGTGACCTGCGTATACAGGGAAGCGTACTCGGACGGAACCAGGGATTGAGTGCCGTCGGAGAGGGCCTTCTCTGGTTGGTGATGGACTTCGACGAGCAGGCCGTCCGCTCCAACTGCGACGGCGGCGAGCGAGAGCGGCAGAACTTTATGCCGCTTGCCGGTACCGTGGCTAGGATCTACGAGGATGGGCAAGTGGCTGCGTTTTTTGACAGCGGGGACGACAGCCAGATCGAGCGTGTTGCGAGAAAAATCGGAGAAGGTACGCACACCGCGTTCACAAAGCATCACGTTGTAATTGCCCTCGCTCATGATGTACTCAGCGGCCATCAGGAATTCATCGAGAGTAGCGGACATACCGCGCTTGAGGAGGACGGGCTTCCTGGCACGGCCGGCACGTTTCAACAACGAAAAATTCTGCATGTTGCGGGCGCCGATCTGGATGACGTCGGCGTACTCGTCAACGAGATCGAGGGACTCGTTGTCGACGGCTTCGGTGACGATGCCGAAGCCAAATTGTTCGCGAACTTTCGCGAGTATCTTGAGACCGGCTTCTCCGAGCCCTTGAAAGCTGTAAGGGGAGGTACGCGGTTTGTATGCGCCTCCGCGGAAGAGGCGCACCCCGGTGGGTTTGAGCAGCGAGGCAACAGCGAGACATTGCTCTTCAGATTCGACAGCACAGGGTCCGGCAATCATAGCAAGGTGCGATCCGCCGACAAGTACATCTCCTGAAGGAGCAGGTATCCGGACAATGGTATCTTCCAGCTTGACGTCGCGTGAAACCAGTTTGTACGGCTTGGTAACGGGGATGCATTCAATGACGCCGGGCATCGATTCGAGGACGCCGAGGTCGACGGCGCCGTTATTGCCGGTGATCCCAATGGCGGTGCGGCCGGAACCGGGGATGGCGTGAGCCTTAAAGCCGAAGGACTCGATGCGATTGCAGACGTCCTGCACTTGTTCCTTGGTGGCTTGCGACTGCATGACGACTAGCATGGGTGGCGTTTTTCCTTTTTGGCGCGGTGAGGCTAGTTTAGTGGAAGGAGGGCGCGGAGGCAAAGCTGGAAGGCTGGAGGATGTCAGCTCGAACGGAAGCAGAAAAGTCGAGGAGCGACGCATCTTTCAAGTTTCAATGAGGGGTTTTGCGTTAGGATGTGGAGCTACTACGGACTGAGCGAGGCTGATCAACTCTCTAACGGGAGGTGGAGTATGAGGAAATTGCAAAGACTGGTTGGGCAGGAACTGGGATGCGCGATAGTCGTTGCTGCGGTGGCGGTGGTTGCGATTGCGAGTGTGGCTACCGGTGCGAGGACTTCCTTGGCACAAGCACACGAGCGAACGGCGGGAACGCGTACCTCTCCACTGGGAGTTACGGCGGTTCCATCGCCGGCACTCCTTGTGCTGAATAAATCAGAGAGCGCGCTCGTGATTGTCGATGCAGCGACGTTAAAACCGACGGGGAAAATTGGGACAGGGCCGATACCCCATGAAGTGGCGGCGTCGACAGACGGAAAATTGGCGTTTGTGACCAATTATGGCCAACACCAAGATGGCACGACGCTCTCCGTGATTGATCTGGCGGCGCAGAAGGAGCTGCACCGCGTGGATTTGGCGCCACTGCGCGGGCCGCATGGGATTGCGTACTTTGATGGCGGGGCGTGGTTTACGGCCGAGGGCAGCAAAAAGATCGCGCGGTACGATCCAAAAACGAATTCCGTGGATTGGACGCACGACATCGGGCAGGAGCGAACACACATGCTGGTGGTGGCACCGGATGGTCGAACAATCTACACGACCAATGTGAATTCAGATTCAGTTACGGCTGTCGAGAAAGATGCGCCCGGCGCCGGCTGGTCGAACACCAATATTGCAGTGGGCAAAGGCCCGGAAGGTGAGGACATTTCTCCGGACGGTAAAGAACTGTGGGTAGCGAATTCGCATGATGGCACTGTCTCGATCATCGACACCGCGACGAAGAAAGTTGTGCAGCTGATCGATGTAAAGACCAGATTTTCGAACCGTTTGAAATTTACAGTCGACGGGAAGCGGGTTTTAATCACGGATATGGGAGCCGGAGATTTACTGGTGATCGATGCAGCATCGCGGAAAGAAGTGAAGCGGTTGCATCTGGGGAAGAGTGTCGAGGGTGTGTTTGTTGCTCCGGATGGCATGCGTGCGTTTGTAGCGGAAACTGCGGAGAATCAGATTGCCATTGTGGACCTGAGCACGCTCGAAGTTACAAAGACATTTACGACCGGGCAGGAACCAGATGGAATGGCCTGGGTGAAGTGAATTTACCGCTTACGCGGCGAGAGAAAATACCGGCTTTGGAACGCAAAGACGAAGGCGGGCTCAGGAACAGAGGATGACCGGAATCAAGGCAAAAGCGCGTGCAGTTCGAGAACCGGCAGACGGTCCCGGTACGGCAGGAGCGGACTTGACCGCGGTTTTTGATGAAATCAAGCGGATGATGGGCAAGTACGCTCCACCGTTTAAGGAAGGCTGTGGCCAGATTCGGGATAAGCGGGATTATCACTTGATCGTAAAGAATCCAGTGGTGCTGGCACCCAATGCGTATGGCGGGAAGCCGTACCCGGTCGCGATGGCAAGTCTTGTTCTTCAGAAGGATTTTGTAGGGTTCTACTACATGCCCGTCTATATGACGCCAGCTATCAAACAGAGAATGAACCCGGAATTGGCGAAATTGTTAAAGGGAAAGAGCTGTTTCCATGTAAGAAAGCTCACTCCGGAACTGCGGAAAGGGCTGGGGGACGCGCTCAGGCTGGGCGTGCAATGCTTTCGCGAGCGCGGGTGGGTGTGAAGGCACGGTACGCGCCGACTGCAGCTACTCTTCCGCTAGATCTCCTAGCCTGGTTTCTTCAGGCACGTCGGTCGATGATTCGAATTCGAGAACGTAGCCATCCGGGTCTTTCAGGCTGGTGACCCACATATGGTTGCCCACGAACGGTTCAGATGGCGAGAGTCCTCGCTCGAGGTATTCATGGTAGAGGACAAGTGCGTCGGCGCACTGGAAGCAGAGCGAAACACCCAGCCCTAATGGTCCCTGACTCTGCGGGGAGTTGGGTGATTCTCGGCGGTATTCCTGAAGCATGAGGGCGGCCGCGCCCAATTCGAGCCAGCACCACCGGATCCGATCATCGGGTATCCACTTGTGTTTCATGCCGAAACCTAGACCTTCGATGTAGAACCGCATGGAGCGTTCCATGTCGGCCACCCGGAAGAAGGGCACGACCTGCTTTACATTGTCTTCGGTGGGTCGGGGAATGACGGACACGGAACCTCCAGATTTCGGCTTTAAGACGCATGGGGCGCGCGAAAGTTTCGATGCAACCAATGGTGCGCGACAAGAAGAGGCATTGCCGGAATGCCAGACGCTAACCGAGCTGGGCAAAGCCGCTGGATTTCGCCGTCGTTTTGCGCGACGAGTTGCACGGAACGCTCCTTTGGTGCGTGTGTTACAATCAGTGTTTTAACATATAGGGAATTTTAAGCATGTCTGAATTTCCGTTGGTGGACAACGCAACATTTGATCCCGAGGACGAGTACCGGCCAGAGCCGGTACCGCCGCCGCTCGCTCCTGCATGGATGGACGGGAGCACCCGAATCGGCATTCATTCGTCGATCTCAGGGAGCTATCTCAATGCGCTCGAATCGGCGCGGAAGCTCGGCTGCAATGCCTTGCAGATATTTTCGGCCAGCCCACGGATGTGGCAGATGGGGAACGTGCGGATCCAGGAGCAGGATGCCAAGGCATTCCGCGCACGTCGAGAACAGCTGCAGCTCGGTCCGCTGGTCATTCACGCGAATTATTTAATCAATCTGGCCGCGCAGCAGCCGATGCTGCGAACTCGATCAATCCAGGCATTTCACGAGGAACTGGTACGGGGATTGGCGCTCGGTGCGGATTTCGTGGTGGTGCATCCGGGTACGCGGGGCGAATCGTCAATGGAGCAGGCGATTTCGACCATTATCGAGTCCGTAAAGCAGTCCACGCGTCGGGTCCCTCTTGGTAAATTGCGCATTCTGATTGAGAACACCGCAGGGATGGGTACGGCCGTAGGCTCGCGGCTCGAGGAAGTCGCGCAGATTGTCTATGGGTTGCGTGGGATTCAAGCGGGTGCTTGTCTGGATACCGCGCACTTGTTCGCGGCGGGATATGACATCCGGACGGAAGCGGGGCTTGAGAAGACGCTGGATTTGATTGAGCAGACGATCGGTGTCGACAATGTCCCGGTAATACACGTGAATGACTCGAAGATTGTCCTGGGAGGGCGCGTGGACCGCCATGCGAATCTTGGCGAAGGGAAGCTTGGGGAAGAAGCATTCCGAAGGATTTTGCAGCATCCGCGGCTCAGCAGTTCGGCGGGCACCGGAGTAGTGGGGCGCGCGTTCCTGCTGGAAACGCCGATTGAGAATCCTGGCGATGACCGGAAGAATGTCGAGTCGCTGTGGGAGTACGCGGGACTGGCAGCTCTAGCGCCACCCGCTGAAAAAGGGTATTCGATGTTAACGTCGGCGATGAAGAAAATGCGGAAAGCCATCGCCAAGGACGCGGCCAGACTGACGGTGACAGAGAAGAAGATTAAAGCGAAGGCTGCAGTCGAAGCAAAAAATAATCCGGGGCGGGCAGTGGTCTCAAGGAAAGCTTCGGTCAAAAAGAAAGTCAGATAACGCAGAGGGGCGAGCCTCCGCCCGTGGGATAGTGCTTTCAGCTGAGCACCATCGCTCATGATGAAGTTCTGGTAGATGGAACGGCGAAAATCGAGCTGGCGAAAGGGATGACGACCCGTGGCGGACTACAACCCGCAGGCCATAGAACAGAAGTGGCAGAAAAAATGGGAAGAGAATCGCGTATTTGAGAGTGAAGCGGAAATCGAAACGACATCATCCGCAGCTCCAGGTAAGAAAAAACCAAAATATTATGTGTTGGAGATGTTGCCGTATCCCTCCGGGACACTGCACATGGGACACATGCGCAATTACACCATCGGCGATGTCGTAGCCCGTGTAAAACGCATGCGCGGATTCAACGTGTTGCATCCGATGGGATGGGATGCGTTTGGATTGCCGGCAGAGAACGCCGCGATCAAGAACAATACCCATCCTCGCGAATGGACCAACACGAACATTGCGGAGTTACGGCATGGGATGAAGAGGTTCGGGTTTTCATACGACTGGCGGAGGGAAATTGCCACGTGTGAGCCGGAATATTACCGCTGGAACCAGTGGTTTTTCCTGAAGATGCTCGAGCGCGGGATTGCATACAAGAAAAAGAGCCGCGTGAACTGGTGTTCGAAATGCTGCACGGTACTCGCAAATGAGCAGGTGGTCAATGGTGGATTCTGCTGGCGGCACGAAGATACTCCGGTCGAAGCCCGAGAGATGTCGCAATGGTTTCTGAGAATAACCTCCTACGCAGAACAGTTACTGGATGATTTGAAAACCCTGACGGGTGGATGGCCAGATCGCGTGATTGCGATGCAGGAAAATTGGATCGGAAAGTCGATCGGAGCCAAGGTATTTTTTGAAGTTGAGGACGTTCCGGCTGCTGGCAAAATCGAAATTTTCACGACGAGGATTGATACGATCTACGGTGCCAGCGCATTGATCCTCGCACCGAATCATCCCTTACTGCCAACGTTGCTCGAAGGAACTCCTCATGAGGTCGCCTCTGAGGCGAAACTCGCAGAGATGCGGCGGACATCGGTGAAGACCGAGGATGTCGCTACGGCTGAAAAAGACGGATTCTTCACCGGGAGGTATGCGGTCAATCCGTTTAGCGGCAAGAAAACTCCGATTTGGGTCGGCAATTTTGTGGTGCTTGAATATGGGACCGGTGCCATTATGGCGGTGCCTGCACATGATGAGCGCGATTTCGAGTTTGCGGTGAAATTTGGTTTACCAATTCCGGTCGTTGTTGAACCGGAACGGAAAGCCCACGGGGAAGAAAGCCAGGCAGCGTTCACCGAGTATGGGGTCACCGTCAACTCGGGGCCGTATTCCGGGCTAAAAACTCTGGATGCGATCGACAAGATGGCGTCCGAAGCCGAGGCGCGGGGGTTTGGGAAGAAGGAAACGGTTTTCCGGCTGCGGGATTGGGGAATTTCTCGGCAACGATATTGGGGCACCCCGATTCCGGTGATTTATTGCGACAAGGACGGCATGCTGCCAGTACCGGAAGCAGATCTGCCGGTGGTGCTACCGGCAAATCCGAAACTGACGGGCGTAGGTGAATCGCCGCTGGCGACGGACCCGGAATTTGTGAATGTTGTTTGCCCGAAATGCGGCGGACCCGCCCGTCGAGAGACCGATACGATGGATACCTTCGTCGATTCCTCGTGGTATTTCTATCGCTATTGCGATTCCCAAAACTCTAGAGCACCCTACGATTCTGGCAAAGTCGGATACTGGTTCCCGATTGATCAGTATATCGGTGGAATTACGCATGCGATCTTGCATCTTCTGTATTCGCGCTTCTGGACGAAGGTGATGCGCGAACTGGGCTTGATCAGGAACAGTGAGCCGGCAGCACGGCTATTCACCCAAGGCATGGTGTTGAAGGGCGGCGAAGCCATGTCGAAATCGAAAGGCAATATCGTCGGTGCGATTGACATGGCGGAGAAGTACGGAGCTGATACGGGCAGGTTGTATACCTTGTTTGCAGCGCCTCCGGAGAAGGATCTGGAATGGAGCGAGGAAAGTATTGAGGGTGCCTGGAGATTTCTGAATCGCGTGTTCCGGCTGATCGACAAGCATTCGGGTGAGAGCGATCGAAAAACGCCCGACGCCGAAGGGAAGGAATCCGGAACAAAGAGAACAGGCGAAGCGGCGCGTCCGGACGACTACAACGAAAAAGAGAAGGCACTATTGAGGAAGGCACATCAGACCTTGCAGCGGGTGACCGCCGATTTTGAGACGCGGTGGCACTTTAATTCAGCCATAGCGCAGATTATGGAGTTGGTGAATGCAATCTACGCCGCGGAACCGCTCGAGCAGGGCCTCAGACCGGCAGTGCAGCAGGAGGTGCTCGAGCTCGTGACGTTAATGCTGGCGCCAATGACCCCACACCTCGCGGAAGAATTGTGGGAAATGTTGGGACACCGTGATGGATTGTGGACAGTTGCGTGGCCAGCCTTTAGTGGCGAACTGGCGAAGGAAGAGATGGTCGAAATTCCGGTCCAGGTAAACGGCAAGATCCGTGCGCGGCTGACGATTGCAGTCGGAGCGTCACAGGACGACGTACTGATGTTAGCGAAGGCCGATCCCGGTGTGGCCGGTCACCTGGCAGGAAAAACGGAACGGAAAGTGATTTACGTGCAAGACAAGCTGCTGAATCTGGTTGCGGTCTGAAACTTCCAGCTGGAAGGCAGTAGCGGCATCAGAGAGAGAGACGGGATATGCGCCCCGAAAAGGCGCGACGGCATCCGGTAGCGGGAGGGTCAATGGAAACTGCGGCCAAAGGTACGGTAAAGGAAGAATCGAAGACGAAGACCACGCTGAAGGCGGAATTGGGTGGAATTGTGGTACTGGATTTTGGCGGCCAGTACACACAGTTGATCGCGCGGCGAATTCGCGAACAACAGGTGTTTTCCTCTGTGCTGCCATGCACCGTATCGATTGAAACTCTTCTGAAGTTGGAGCCGGCGGGAATTATCCTCTCGGGTGGCCCCAGTTCGGTGTACGACCCAGAGGCACCGAAATGTGACCCAAATGTATTGGCCTTAGGAATTCCGGTACTGGGCATATGTTACGGCATGCAATGGATTGCGAGGGAACTAGGCGGGAAAGTCGAGCCTGCGGAGCGCAGAGAATATGGGCCAGCGAAATTGATGCTGGAGAAGGGTGGCTCGGACCTGTTCGGTGCGTTTCCGGAATGTCTCAAAATTTGGAATAGTCACGGGGATAATGTCCATGAATTGCCTGTCGGATTTCATGCGACCGGTAGAACCGAAAATGCGGTCGCGGCTGCGGAAAATCCGACACGAAGAATTTACATCGTGCAGTTTCACCCCGAGGTTAATCATACGGAGCACGGCACGGACATTCTGCGTAATTTCCTGTTTAAGGTATGCAAGGCGGTTCCAAAGTGGAGCGGCGCTGCGTTTATTGAAGAAACCATAGCCGCGATCCGTGACAAAGTAGGGCAGCACAGGGCAATTTGCGGTCTAAGTGGAGGTGTTGACTCGACAGTTGCTGCGGTTCTGGTCCAGCGAGCGATCGGCGATCGCTTGACGAACATCTTTGTAAATACTGGGATGCTGCGGAAGAATGAATTTGAGCACACGTTGCAGATGTACCGGGAAAGATTGGGTTTGCAGGTCGTCGGAGTGGATGCTTCAGGCCACTTTCTAGATCAGCTAAAGGGAATCAGCGATCCGGAACAAAAGCGAAAGATCATTGGGCGTGAATTTATAACCGTGTTCGCTGCCGAAGCACAGAAGTTGCAGCAGCGGGAAGCTCAAGGAGAGATTAAATTCCTGGTGCAGGGGACGCTGTACCCTGATGTGATCGAATCGGTTTCAGTGAAAGGGCCGTCGGCAACGATAAAATCGCATCACAACGTGGGTGGATTGCCAAAGAGCCTTCCGTTTGGATTGATCGAGCCTTTGCGGGATCTGTTTAAAGACGAAGTCCGGAGAATTGGAAAGGACCTAGGTTTACCAGAAGAGATATTGGTGAAACATCCGTTTCCAGGACCCGGTTTGGCTGTGCGGCTACTGGGCCCGATTACAAGTGAGGACCTGAAAACGCTGCGCGAGGCCGACGCGATTGTAGTGGACGAGGTCCGGCGGGCGGGGCTTTACGAGAAAGTGTGGCAGGCGTTTGCGGTGCTCCTGCCGGTTCGAAGTGTCGGGGTCATGGGTGATGGACGCACCTACGGACTGACAGTGGCGGTACGCGTTGTGCAATCCGATGATGCAATGACCGCAGACTGGGTACGGTTGCCCGGGGAAGTACTGGAACGGATCTCGACGAGGATCGTGAATGAGGTGGGCGGGGTGACGCGGGTTGTGTACGACATCAGCAGCAAACCACCCAGCACGATCGAATGGGAATAGCCGGATGAGTGGAACCCCAGAAACGAAAGGGAGGTACTGGTTGCCTCAGTACCTACCTGAAACTTAGCTGAGCGATACCTATAAAAAATGCCGCTCTAGCTGGCTCTGAGCGGCATTTCGGTTGTTGAGTCGTTTTTATGGGCGCTGCGTTGATTGCTGGGTTTCGCTAGCGGTTGGCCACTTTCTGAGCCATGTAGAGAATAAGCTTGCGGTCCTCGTCATCTGCTTTACTCAGCAAGCGCCGAAGCTTATTAAGGTAGCGAGCGTCCTTGCCTGCGCTACCCCAGGCAATGTCGTCAGACGACTTGCGCTTGGGAAGGTTAGGCAGTTGTGGCGGCTCTTCGCCGTCGTAGAAAAGTTGATAGAGTGGGCATTCGAGAGCGCGGGCCAGTTTCTCCAGAGTCTCGATGGCCGGAACAGTATGGCCATTCTCGACACGTGAGATATAACAGCGCAGTAAACCAGTACGTTTCTCGATATCGCCCTGGGAAAGTTTCTTTTCTTCGCGCATGGCACGAAGACGGTCACCGATAATCATGGGCGTGAGTATTCCATAAAGAGTCATAGGTCGCAAGACTAAACTTCGTGCAGCGTTGTGAAACATTTGTAGAAGGCCGACTCGAGGTGAGAAAGAAATAATGAGAATAATCTAACCGCTTTGAGAAAGCGAATCTCGCGACAAAGTAAGCTATTAAAGGAGATTCAGCGGGAAAATGTATGAAGCAGTGCCGAACGTACATGAATTCTGATAAGGGCGTAGAACGAAATGTCGATCGAGGCGAGCCCGCACAAAATCGAGGGGAAGTGTGAGTCATATTGAGAACTTTACCTTTCTCGGCAGCGGCGGGAGCATCGGTCTGCCCAGGGGTCCAAACCGCGAAGAGGCAAATTGTGACTGAACGTGACGCCAGGGAATTGCCGGGTTCTGGCTCGAACCAGGAGTGGACAGCCGGGCAAAATAAGCGTAACCAAATGGGTATGGCACGCGTCCCAAAATCAGACGACATGGCTTCGACGGTGCTGGCTCCTTCGCTCACTGCCGCGGCGGACGCGCATAGGCGCGACGACGATCGAGAATTGGTGCGCCTGGCGAAGGGCGAGAATAAGGAAGCCTTTGAAATCCTGGTGAAACGGCACCAGGGCCGGGTATTTGCGGTGGCCAGCGGGATATTGCGGAACAAGGAAGATGTGGAGGATGTTTCCCAACAGGTTTTTGTGAAGGCCTATTTCTCGCTGAAGAAATTCGACCAAAGAGCGGCATTCAGCACCTGGCTGTACAAGATCACAGTGAACGAATGCTGGGATGTGCTCCGGAAGAAGAAGTCCAGGCCGCTGTTGTTTGAGACGGATTTGAGCGAAGAGCAGGCTCGACAGTATAAAGCTTCGGAAGATGAGGCAGCTCCCCTCGCCGACGTCAGCGAACGGCTGGCGACGCAACAGAGGGTCAACCAGTTGCTCGGATTGCTCGACGAGCGAGACCGTACGATGTTGCTGCTCAAGGAAGTACAAGGGTTTTCCGTAGAGGAAATAGCGGAGATGCTGGCGATAAACGGAAACACGGTGAAGGTACGATTGTTTCGAGCCCGTAGGCGGATTATGGAACGGATGAAGAGGCGTGTGGCGGAAAAATAGAGGTTAGCTCGAGGAAGACAGTAATTTGTTCAAGAGGTGAGTGGCAAAATGGCAAACTGGGAAAAAGGGCGCTTCGAGAAATGCGAGCGATTCCGGGAAGAATTGGAAGCAGTGCAATTCACCGGACTCGAAAGGATCGCACGGAGCGAGCTACTGATTAAATTGGGCACGGAGCTCCGCGGACATGCTGAAACTTGCGGCAACTGCCTCGATGCAGCGGATGATCTGGTTGAAACGCGGAATCTGTTGCTTGCTGGAAACGGAGCTGAGAGAACAGCCGAGCCGGGGCCTTGGTTCACAAGCAAAGTGATGAACGCGATTGCCACGAAGGAAACTGAAATCGAACAAAGCGAAGGCGTATGGCAGAGCGTTCGGCGGCTGGCACCCCGACTTGCAGCCGTTTGCGCGTTGATACTGGTATTGGCTGGGACATGGGCGATACAGGTCCGGCGGGACTCCGTGGCGCGACAAATGTCCGCACCGGGAGAAAGTCTGTTTGAAACCTCGCCATCGTCTGTTTTGAATGACGATGTACTGCTGAGCGCAGAGGCGCATCGATGATTAATCCTCAGACGAAGCGGCAGGCACGGTTGTGGCTTGCGCTGGTGTTTTTGCTGGGCGCAGGGATTGGGACCGCGTTCGGATATGCATTCGCGCACAGGAGTTATGCGTCTACAACCACTCCGCAATTGAGCGAGCCAGAACGGCGTGCCAAGCGCGTGGCGGATATGACTCAGTCAATCGGTCTGAATCAGGAGCAGAGTCAGAAATTCGATGCGATTATTTTAAACGCACACCAGGAAATGAAAAAAGTGCATGACCAGTCGGAAGCGGACATCGACGCAATCCGGGAAAAGGCCCGGTCACAAATGAAGGAGTTCCTTGCACCCGAACAGAAAGTCAAGTTCGATGAATTTGTTAAGAAACTGGATGAAGAGCGAAAGAGAATGGCATCCGGTCAGCCCGGTGGCCGCTAGGAACGGACCGAAACGCCAGCACGCTGCGGGCCTGGTGATTCGACGTGAATCATAGCTTCCGGAAAACGAGTCCCTTGTTCCTGAAAAGATTGTGAGTTTCTGCCGGTTTGTCTGTCCCGTGGTTTGCCTATGATTCCCCCATACCGTTCGGCTCTTTGCTAGACCGCGCAAACGGACAAAACGCATACGACTCTATTCAAGTCGGCAATTTGCTCGATCGATGACTGGTCACTTTGCTGGGGTCGGGCGGGGACAGCGCCGGGAAGACGGCAGATCTTAAGTGGAGGGACTATTTGCGAGCACCCATTCCAAGGCTTCATCGAGACTGCGGAATACCTCGATTCCCGTTTCACCGGCCGATTCCCGGAGCATTTCGAACATGCGGGCAAAGCCAAAGGCGGCATCGCTACTGACGAGGATGGCGCGTCGAGACTTGGGCGAAAACAAATTGCCTTGCGCAAGACGACGAATGTCCTCGGTGGTCACTTCGATCTTGGTCACATGACTGACATCGACCAGTTGGGAATAGGTAGGGTCGAAATCAGGATCGCAGCCGAGCTTCTCCTGGTGATTAAAAATATCAGAAGGGGTGATTGTCCCGGAAGCGGTACTCAGAACAAGGCGGTTCTCTCGCTCAATCTTGTAGAACGCTGGCATCGGGCAGCAAAACCTCTATAAGAATCAATATCGTTCGAATAAATCAGAATTAAGAATAATTATACAACGAAGCGCCGTCGGGCGGACAAGAAGCAAAAAGAACGAACGCGAGCGGGCGCAGCGGATACATAACGATGTGTGGGCGGGCACGCCGCAGCTCCTGAGACTGTGGGATGATGGCAGTTCGGGAAGGAATGATTCGGGCCTGGACTGCCCTGAGACTGGTTGGTGACGAACGTGCCCACTCTGTATTCGTTGTTAATGAAGATTCCGGAGGAGCTGAAACCGTGGGTGGCGATCGGAATCGGCTCGCTCATCCTGGTTTGCCTGGTGTTGTTTCACGGAGGTGGAATTCACTGGATTCTGCAGCTGCACCGGGGGGGCGAGCGGAGGCTCCTTGAGGGGCGGCCTCACATTTTCCGGGCAATCATCCTCTTTGGGGTGTCGGTATTTCTGATGCTGGCACTGCACCTGATCGGGGTATTGGCATGGGCACTCATCCTGGTGAAGATAGGATTCATTCAGAAAGCCCACGACGCGATCTATTTTTGCGCGAACGCATACACGACGCTTGGGTACGGGAGCGTGGATCTTGACCCGGTTTGGAGAAATATCAGTCCAATCATAGGGATTTCCGGGTTGTTCACGTTTGCGTGGACCACAAGCGTGCTCGTGACAATTGTGACGGGTCACAACCGGTTGCTCGAACAACTCCATCGCGAGAATGAACAGGAAACCGGGCTGCGCGCGAACCTGCGAGCTTCGGTTGAGGATGTCCGGAAAAAAGAACATGAAGCAGAACGAGAACTCAAAGCAGCTTTACAGGAGAAAGAGGCTGCAGCCGGATTGTGGCAGCGATGGGGAATCTGGCAGGGAGAGAACAGAAAAGTGTTACAGATGCGCAAGGAGGAATTGACTGAGATTGCCGAGCGGTTCCGAGAAGAGAGAGAGGAGGAGGACAAGCTCGGTCCGGGCAAATTGGACGGCAAACAATGATGGTCAACAAAGCGAAAAGCAGATCGTATCTGCACCTGTTGCGGGTCACGGGCGCCCTGATTTTTTGCGGCGTGACAACTCTGTACTCGCTAATCTGGATGACGGACCAGTGGAAGCCCGAAATACATCCAGTAGAGATTGGCTTTAATCTGCGGCACGACACGATGTTCGATGACAGCTCCGCTTCGATTCCCGTCCATGACGTTGCACCTGGAAGTCCGGCAGAACAGGCAGGTTTGCAGCCTAGGGACCAGATCGTCGCATTGAACGGACACCAACTGACGTCCTATGCGTTGTTTGACAGAGTGTGGTCTCGTTCCCGGCCGGGCGATCCTGTAGACATCACGGTGCGGCGCCAAAACAGCGCGGCGCCTGTTACGATACGCGCCGTTTTTCGCGCCTCAAGGATTGAGATGCCATCGGAAGGTGTCGCCCGTGCGTCAGTTCGCGAGATACTGCGATTATTCCCCATCTTTTTCGTCGTGGTGGGATTCGGAGTGCTTTTTTTGCGGCTGGAGGATCCTCATGCCTGGCTACTGGCGTTGTTGTTTGCGGGATTCATAGCCGTACCGGGATTTATCAGTCGGGGGGCACTGCCTGACTGGATGCAGACCTATACGGCTGCCTATCGAGCAATCTTCAACTCGTTAATTACGGCGCTGTTTTATATCTTCTTTGCGTTATTTCCGCAAAAATCACCGCTGGAGACGCGGGCGCCATGGCTAAAGTGGGTCGCGCTGGCGCTCGGGGCAACCATGATCTGGCCCGGATTGCACTCTGCAGATCCACGACTGCCAGGATTTGTAGGGAATCGGATCGGACAAGATCGAAGCGAATACCTGCGGCAGGCAATTACCTATGGCTTGCTGCTGCTGGGGATGATATCGCTGGTCGGAAATTGTATCAGCGCGAAAACGTCGCCTGAGGCGCGCAGGAAGTCTCGGGTGCTGCTGGCCGGAACTTTTGTGGGTGTTCTGCCGTATGCATTCGAGCACATGGTGATCGATTTTTCGGGCCATCGGCCCGCGTTTCTGATCGACCAGATTCTGGGCTTGCTGGTGCTACTGTATCCATTGTCGTTTGCCTATTCAATTGTGAAGCATCGCGTGCTGGAAATCCCGGCCCTGCTGAGACGAAGTGCACGATATGTTCTGGTGCAACGCGGATATTTTGTGCTGCTCTTCTGCGGGGCGATGCTGGCCATTTTTCTGTTTACGAAGGTGTTTGCGCGATATTTTGCGGAGAACTCGCAATTTGGGATGGCGTTGAGCGCCGCCTTTGGCGTGGGACTCGTCTGGGCCTCCGGGCCGCTGGTGAAGCGGGGGACCGATCGTATTGACCGCTCCTTCTTTCGGAGGTCGTACGACGCGCGAATGGTACTGCAGGACCTGGCGGAAAAGATTCGCAGCGTAAGAGACCGGCAAGAACTTGCCAGATTGCTGGAGCATCACTTGACGCAGGCTTTTCATCCACAGTCGCTGGCCATTTATTTCTCCGGAAGCGATGGGGATTTCTTCTCGACCGGCCCTGCCGTTCCCGAAGAGCTTGAGGTTTTGGATAAGCAGACGACGATCCTGCTCGAACAGAATCTGCGGGGACGGATCTGGGACGTTCCGCCAAAGGGCGACGAAGATCGACCACGGAATTTCCCGCTCGCAGGTCTTTCACCAGAGTGTCTTGTGCCGCTCGTAGCCCGCGATGCGCGGATGACAGGGTTGCTGGTGCTGGGCGTACCGCTGTCAGAAGAGCCATATTCGAGGGAGGACAAGGAACTGCTGGATTCGGTCGCGGGACAGTCGGCTGTGGCTTTGGAGAATATGGGGCTGGCAGAGCAGATTGCAAACCGGATGGAGGCAGACCGGAGAGCAGCGCACGAGATCGAAATTGCGCGTGACGTTCAATCAAGATTATTTCCGCAGGTGATGCCTGCGTTAAAGACCATGGAATATGCCGGGAGCTGTTTGCAGGCGAGGCAGGTGGGAGGAGACTATTACGATTTTCTGGATCTTGGGACACAGCACGTCGCATTCGTGCTGGCAGATATTTCTGGAAAAGGCATTGCCGGAGCGCTGCTGATGGCGAATTTGCAAGCCAACCTGCGGAGCAGGACGGCGGCGGCTATGGAAGATCTCCCTAAGTTGCTGAGATCGGCGAATCAATTGTTTTATGAAAATACGCCGGACGACCGATACGCAACGCTGTTCTTTGCAGTCTATAACGATGTTACGAGGGAATTGATGTACGCGAACTGCGGCCACAATCCTCCACTGGTATTTCGTGGAGATGGAAGAGTCGAGCAGCTTGCCGCGACGGCGACGGTAGTGGGACTTTTTTCGGATTGGCAGTGTAAAACCAAAACAGTCCTGCTGCAGCCCGGGGACGTACTGGTGATCTATACGGATGGCGTGACGGAAGCGAATGACGCAAATGGAAATGAGTTTGGCGAGGTGAGATTCCGTGAAGTAGTGCAAAGGAACCTGTGGCGAGAGTCAAAGGACTTGTTGACGGCGATCCAGGAGTCCGTACAAAAATTCGCCGTGGGTGAACAGTTCGACGATTTGACGCTGGTGGTTGGTCGAGTAAGGTAGAAAAAACGGCGGAAAGATCTGAGGCACGGAATGCACTGCGAGGTGGGCATGCGATTGAATCGTTTAGCGTGGTGAATATGGGCGGGGATCATACTGGCGAGTTGCGGTGGAGCGTTTGCACAGGAAACGACGGGCTCGGAGAAGGCGGAGGGAAACGGGGTTCATCTAAGCGTAGGGATGACATTCAATGCGGTGCTGAACTCTTCCATCGATTCCAAGAAGTTAAGGATAGGCGATCCGGTAACCGCTCACTCAATAGACGCAGTGAAGATGGATGGGAAGATCGTGATTCCAAAGGGTACGAAGTTAATCATGTGACAGAGGTTTCGGCGCGAGGTAAGGGAGACGCGACGTCCGTCATCGGGATCAAATTTGATCAGGCCGTAATGAAGAAAAATGAAGAACTCGAAGTAAATCTGTGGATTCGGGCGATCGCGGCCGAACCTCGGATGAGCTTTCAAAACAGGCCTGACCCAAACGCCATGGCTGGGCCGGGAACGGCAGCGGCTGCCGGTTCGCCGATGAAGCCTGCAACCGCGCCAATTTCCACTCCAGCGGGAGTTGGAGACACTGGCAATTCAAATCCTAGAGGAACGGGTATACCCGATGCGAGCACCGGAGAAGGAGGATTGAATGCAGCGGGGGAATTTTCCGCAAACAGCCGGGGGGTGTATGGGCTGAATGGATTGACCTTGAGCACGGATGCCTCGAAGGTGGAGGAGGGGTCACTGATCACGGGTTCAGGAAAGAGTGTGCAACTTCTGAGTGGTACGAGGTTGTTGCTGGTGGCGCAGTGAGGATCGGTTCCTAAAACGTCCTGGCCCTGGGGGTAGGGGAACCTGGGGAAAGATGGATCAAACGGGCACAGTCAGGGAATAACCCGGCAACGTAGGGTGCGCGAGTAGTTGTTTTCAATTATTCAACACCGAGGGGCGGGTCTATATATTCCGGGACTTTACCGAATACCAAATGGGGGGCGCGCATGTCTGTTCAGGTACCAACGCTAGGCTTGCAACCAGCATCGGCCTCGACTGGAAGTTGGAAAAGCCGGACATTCGCCCTGATCCTGATGATTGCGATTGCTGGTATTTTCTGGGTGGATTCGCGCTATCCGGCGCTGATGAAGCGGTATCACGCGGGGACTCAGGTCAAGGCTGCGGGTGCGCTGACGTTCGGCGCGGTATATCCGGTCGACCGATCCATGCCGCTCGGAACGCGAGTGTGGCGCACGATGTTGAACTGGCTTGACGCGAATCGTATCGGGATGACCTTTTCATTCTTGTTCGGGCCTGCTGCGCTCACCTTTCTGGCGATGGTTCGGCGAAGACGGACAAAGTCGGTATATCTGAATACGTTATTTGGCGCCGCGGCGGGCGCTCCCCTCGCAGTGTGCACGAATTGCGTTGCGCCAATCGCTCGAGGTTTTTACGCGGCCGGGATGAGCAGGGAATCCGTGTTGGCGGCGATGTTCGCGTCGCCCGCCCTGAATGTGGTCGTGCTCGCAATGACGTTTGCATTATTTCCGGTATCGGTAGCGCTACTGAAAATCGCGACGGTGATGTTTTTGATTTTTGTATTTGCTCCGGGAGTTGCCGAGCGATCTGAAAATGACGATTCGTTGGTTGCGTGCCCGATTGAGATTCCGTTGGTGGAAACATGGAGCCAGGCAATCGTGGCCACGGCGAAGTTGTTCGCCAGGAGTTTCTGGTATGTTTTTCGAGTCGCGTTTCCTTTCATGATCCTTGCGGCAGCGCTGGGAGCCTTGGTGATCGAGCTGTTACCGCCGCAGGTCCTGCTGACGACGGTAACGGTTGGTGGGATTGTGGCGGTGGCAATCGTTGGCGCGTTCTTGCCGGTTCCGATGGCGTTTGACGTGGCGATTGCCTACCTCGCGATGAGTAAGGGAGTGCCCTTGCCCTATGTCGTAACGATTCTGTGCACCTTGGGAATTGTGAGTGTGTTTTCCTTGAGCGTGGTGGGCAAGACGATTTCCTGGAAAGTGGCCGCGGCTGCGTATACGACGGTGGTGGGATTGGGGATTGTGGCGGGAATCGTGACAAGGACCTTCTTATAGGTGAAGCAGGCAAAGATCATAGGCCATCGACGGAGTAGACTCGAGGCAGGGTCGTTAAGAAACTTAAAAGGGAGCATGGGGACGGCGCGCCGTCAGGGAGCCAAGGCGGAGTTGATTTGGGCACGCAGTGAACGTTCAGATCCTGTTCCGGTGACGTAGGTGAGAACCTTTCCGTCCCGACCGATCAGGATCAGCGACGGGATGCCCACGACCTGGAACTGATCAGTAAGTCTGCGGTCAGGGTCCCTAAGAACCGGCACAGTCCATCCATTGCGAGACAGTACTTTTTTTATCTCAGAGGTCGGTTCGTCGGAAACCGTCCACGTTTGGACGCCCCTTGATTCATATTCGGACGCAAGCCTTATGAGGACTGGAATTTCATCGAGGCACGGTCCGCACCACGTGGCCCAAAAATCCAATAAAACGACCGTCCCACGTAAATCTGAAGAATGCACCGGCTGGCCATTCAGGTCGAGCAAATCAAAAACAGGAGCTGTCCGACCGATCCACTCAAGTCGCTGCTGAGGCCGGTCCATCTGGTCTTTGGACACATCGATCAGCCAGCCTGTTGGAGGCTGGTTCAGGGCGACGGAGTCGACCACATAACTCCATCTCCAGAGGACGTCGTCTGAATCCCATTTCTGCCACTCTGCAAATTCTTGTTTGAGGACAAGGTGCCGTTCCGCGTCGATCCAGTATTTTATGGTGCGTTCCTCCGGCCTCCATCGCGTCCGGTCGTAGACGATTTCAATGACTCGACAGGTCACGGACTCGTTCTGAACCTTCAGGACTTGAGAAGGCAGAGAGTTTATCGACAGAATATCTGATGCCAGATTTTCATCCCTCCACCAGTGACCGGGCATCGTGATTCCAGTTTTGATGGCATCGAGTGGGGCTGGCTGGCCATCGGCATTCCTTAGGGTCCCTCCGTGATATTGAACGGCTTCTCCGTATTTCAAACGGGAACTGTGTTTCGGAAGAAAGCTTTGTCCCGCCTCTGCGTCCCTCGTGTTGGTGCGGAATTGGAATTCCGTTCCAGGGATGGTGGTAATGAGATGGCCGGTGAATTCGAAACTTTTTAGCCGTTGATAGTTGTCGGCAACACGGCGGACGAGTTCGAGATCTTCTTGTCCTGACGCGAACGTGGCAAGAAGCGAAATGAACAGTGCAGTTGCGAAACTTTTACCGGTTGTTCGCAAGATTCGCTCAGTCTATCGAATAGGTTGACCGAAGCAAGTAGTAATCGAGAAGATGCCAAACGGAGGACAAGGGCAGTCCAAGGGGATGGGCCATCAGGTGCACGACGCCCGAAATCTGAAAACGATGCCGTTGCTTTAGTCGGTTGGTTGGATGGCGGTGATTTTCAGGACGTGACCGACTAGGGCACCCGTAATTTGGACGTGGTCGCCCGCGTGGACATCGACCTGTTCCTGGGGATCAAGCAGATACACCTTTTTGTTGGTGTCATCGACAAAGACGTACTTCGCGCCCTTTTTGACGCAACTCTTGGCACATTCTTTATCACCAGGGTGAGCGCCTGCAGCGCCACAACGGGAGTCCGTGATCCAGCCCTTCCATGCGTGGTCCGCAGATCGAGAGGCCACGGTCAGCGGAAGTAGGAAGCACAGTGCCAGAACAGCGAGTCGGGTTTTCATCGAGAAATTCTCCAGAGAACGGGGTTATTAGACGGGGAGTAATCTAACCGGATTGACTGGCCCTGTATGTGACGGGAGAACGGTCGAAAAGCGCTCGTCTGGGTGGAGGAGCGAAAGAGCCTCAATCCGCGGCGATAGTGGCGTTCAGGGTGCCAGAGAATGGCACTTGGGACGGAAAGGTGTACTATGGTGGATACCTGGAACAATCGGCTCGATGCCAAGTAGCTCAAAACGCGCGTATGTCGTGGCGATACTGCTGGGAATCATTTTCCTTGTGGCACAGATGCATTGCTGCGTGGATATGAACTCAGGAGTAACGAGTTCACATATTTGCCCCATCTGTTCGGCAGCGGGGAGTGCAGTCGCTACTCCTGCGATGACAATGGCGACAGTCCACGCCGCAAATCGACTCGAAATTGCCAGAGTCACAAGAACGATACCCGTTATAGAAATGCGCAATGTTTCTCCCCGCGCGCCACCCCTCTCCTAACTGACTGCTTCGTTCACCCTTACAAGAAGATAATTGTGGTCCGTCCCTTTGACAGGGACACCCGAGGAGTTATCAGTTGAGGAAAGGAATGGCATTTGCTGTGGCGGCCGTTGTTGTGCTGCCAGGAATGGCTGCCGGACAGCAGGGGAGTCGACCTTCGACCCCTTCCCCGAAAGTGGTGGTTGTTGCTGAGGTTCCGTCCGCGCAGCAATCACCCGGGCAGATGGCTCCATCCGGGGGTCAGGTTTTGACGCGAATCACCATGGACGATGCGATCCGAATGTCCCTGCAGCATAATCACGCGCTGCAAGCGTTGCGGTCGACTATTCAGCAGAGTATGGCGGAAGAGATTACGGCGAATTTACGCCCGAATCCGACGCTGGGACTTGACGCGCAATTCCTTCCAATTTTTCAACCAAACCAGTTTAATTCGACGTTCATTAATGAGCAGGCACAGTTTGATGCAGGAGTGGGGTATTTGTTCGAGCGGGGGAAGAAGCGGCAGCACCGCCTGAAAGCGGCTCAAGACCAGACGACCGTGGTGCGCTCTCAGGTGTCAGACAGCGAGAGGCAGTTGATCTTTAACATTGGGCAACAGTTCGTGGATGTTCTGCTGGCCGAATCGACGCTGGATTTTGCACAACAGGATTTGGACAGTTTTCAGAAAACGGTTGATATCAGCAACGAGCGCTTTCGCGTGGGCGACATGAGCGAAAGCGATTATTTGAAGATCAAACTGCAACTGCTGCAATTCCAGACCGATGTGTCGGCGGCGAAGTTGGCGAAATTGCAGGCGCTTGCCGCGCTGCGTCAGTTTCTGGGCTTTGAGTCGGTGCCGGACGATTACGATGTGGACGGTTCCCTCGATTATCAACCTGTACATGCTGATGTGACGGGATTGAAGTCGATCGCTGCGACGAACCGCCCGGATTTACGCGCTGCGCAGCAGGCTGTCGCAGCGGCAGAAAGCCAGCTGGCATTACAGAAGGCCAACGGAAAAATGGACATTACCGGCACGTTCAATTACACCCACACGGCTGGCGCGAATACCGGGGCGTTCTTCTATAACCAGCCACTACCAATCTTTAACCGGAACCAGGGCGAAATCGAGCGAGCAAAATTCGCGATTACACAGGCCGAAGAGCAGGCGGCGGAAACGACGCAGCAGGTTTCAACCGACGTGATTACCGCATACGAGAACTTGAAAACAAACGATCAAATTATTCAGCTCTATCAGGGCGGGTATGTGGACGACGCGAGAAAATCGCGGGATATCAGCGAGTATGCGTATCGAAAGGGAGCAGCGAGTTTGCTCGATTACCTCGATGCAGAACGGACGTATCGGGCGAATCAGCTTGCGTACCGGCAAGCGCTGGCGAATTACATGCTTGCGCTCGAACAAACGCGGGAAGCCGTGGGGACGAGGAATCTGCCATGAAAGATCTACCTGTGCTCGAAAGACGAGTCGCTCGATCGATTTTTATTTTGGGCGCACTGTTTTGTGGGGGATTGTCGGGATGCGGTAACAGCGGATCCGGCAGTGCTGAATCAAAAATGACGTCCTTTACAGCGACGGAGTCCAACACAGATACGGCGGAACTGTTTTCGGTTCCCAAGGAGCAGTTGGCGCACTTGCAGATCGTCCCGACAGAGAAAGGACCGCTTCCAAGGGTTCTGAGGTTGTCAGGATCGGTCGCTTATAACGCATTTGAAACGACCCCTGTCTTTGCGGCAATTGGCGGTCCGGTGCACGAGATCCTGGTGACTCCGGGACAATTTGTGCAGGCAGGGCAACCACTGTTGACGGTGACAAGTCCGGATTATTCTGCCGCGCGCTCGGCATATATCAAGGCGCGTGATGCCTACGCGCTGGCGCAGAAACTGTACGCACGCGCACAGGATCTGTACCAGCATGGCGCGATCGCGGAAGCAGACCTGCAACAGGCGCAGTCAAACGAGACTCAGGCTCACGCGGATCTGGAATCGTCGGCGGACGGATTACGCGCCCTGGGAATCAAGGACCCCGAGGGACTGGTCAGAAATCCGACAAAGACGACTGCGGAAGTTTCTGTCCCTGCTCCCGTAGCAGGAGAAATTGTAGAGCGGCTCGTGGGGCCCGGGCAATTGCTGCAGAGTGGTGCGACGCAGTGCTTCACGATTTCAAACACCAGCACCGTATGGGTACTGGTGAACGTATACCAGAGTGATCTGCCCTACGTCCACGTGGGCGATTCCGTGGCAATCAATACCGAGGCCTATCCGGAACTGTTTCACGGGAAGATTTCCTACATCGCACCTGCGCTCGATCCCAATACGCGAACATTACAGGCGCGCATCGTAACCCAGAATCCGGGCCGGAAATTGAAGCGGGATTTGTATGTGACGGCCCTTGTCAACGCGGGGGCCATCGCGGATGCGATTACCGTGCCCGATGCAGCAATCCTACGGGACACCGAGAATCAGCCATTCGTATACGTACAGACCAGTGAGCAGAAGTTTGCGCGCAGAGTGGTGACGATCGGCTCGTCGGGTTCGGGACGAACGCAGGTTACCAGCGGGCTAAAAGCGGGCGAGCGGGTGGTTGGCGACGGCAGCCTGTTCCTGCAGTTTAAGAACTCGTTGCAACACTAGAGAACGGAAGCAAGTAGGAGTGTGGTCCGATTAGAAGATCGGTCACGACAAGGCTCAGATGATTCATCGCATCGTACAACTGGCATTGCAACAGCGCTTCCTGGTGCTGATGCTGACGATTTTGATCATCATCGCAGGGGCATGGTCCTTCAAACAGATGCCGGTGGATGCCTACCCGGACCTATCTCCTCCGATGGTGGAGTTGATTACGCAGTGGCCGGGGCACGCAGCCGAAGAAGTGGAGCGGTTGACGACGTTGCCCCTGGAACTGGCAATGAATGGATCGCCACGTCTGAAAGTGATGCGGTCGATCTCCTTGTATGGGCTTTCCGAGGTGATTTTGACGTTCGAGGACGGGGTTGATCCTTATTTCGCGCGGCAGGAAGTGTTTCAACGGATCAGCGATGCGACCTTGCCGCAGGGCGTAACACCCAGCATGGCTCCGCTCTTCAGTCCCAGCGGATTGGTGTACCGCTATGTGATTGAAAGCCCGGACCGGTCAGCGATGGAATTGCACACGTTTGAGGAATGGACGATCGAACGCGCGTACAAAAGCGTTCCAGGGGTGGCGGACGATTCGGGTTTTGGCGGGCCGACGATGGAGTACCACGTCCTGCTGGACCCGGTGAAACTGTACAACTATCACTTGCCGGTAGTGCAGGTCGTGGCCGCGCTAAACGCCAACAATGCCAACACCGGCGGCGGATTTTATACGCAGGGCGGTCAGTTTTATTACGTGCGAGGTTTGGGACTGGTCAAGACAGCGGAAGATATTGGCGAGATTGTGGTGGCCAGTCTGAACGGCGTGGCGGTCAGAATCAAGGATATCGGGCGAGTGGAAATTGGGCACGCCCCGCGTTTAGGGATCTTTGGATTCCAGACGAAGCAAAAGAATGACAACGACGCTGTCGAAGGCGTCATCCTGATGCGCCGCGGCGAGCAAACGCAGAATGTCCTCGAAGGGGTGGAAAAGAAGACAGAAGAGATTAATAAATCATTGCTGCCGCCGGATGTAAAGGTACGGCCGTATTACGACCGTAGTGACCTGGTCCGGATTACGACAGATACCGTTGAAGGAAATCTACTTCGCGGAATGGCACTCGTATTCCTGGTCCTGATTTTTTTTCTGGTGAGTTTTCGCGCTGCGCTGATTACCGCACTGACGATTCCGCTTGCATTGCTTTTTGCATTTATTTTTCTGCATTTGACCGGGGAAGCAGCAAATCTCCTGTCGATTGGGGCAATCGACTTCGGGATCATTATCGATGGCACGATCGTGATGGTCGAGAACATCTATCGCGAGTTGGGATTGCGGCATGGGACGGAATACAGACTGAATGACGTAATTCTGGCGGCCGCGAAAGATGTCGACCGTCCGATCTTCTATTCCGTGGCGGTTATTATTGCGGGGTACTTGCCCATTTACGCGTTGAGTGGACCTGCCGGGAAACTGTTCCATCCCATGGCAGACACGATGGGATTTGCGCTCCTGGGCGCCCTGGTGCTGACCCTCACCGTAGTGCCGGTGATGGCATCGTACTGGTTCAAACGAGGCGTAAAGGAAAGACAGAATCCGCTGTTCAACTGGGTCCGTGATTTTTACAAGGGGTTGCTGGAGTTTTGCCTGAATCACCCTGTACTGACCGTGGTCGGGTCGCTGCTGATTTTCGGCGCGACGCTGTTGCTGATTCCTCTGATCGGCGGAGAATTTTTGCCTCATCTCGATGAAGGAGCAGTGTGGGTACGGGCGACGATGCCGTATACGATTTCGTTTGAAGAAGCGGAGCGCTTTGCGCCGAAAGTGCGGAACCTGCTGATCGAATACCCGATGGTTACGGTAACGGGTTCGGAACTGGGAAGGCCGGACGACGGAACCGATCCGACAGGGTTCTTTAACTGCGAATTTTATGTCGGCCTGAAGCCATACAACGACAGATCGTGGTCGCAATCATCCATTCACACCAAAGAGCACCTCATCGCAGATTTGCAGAAGAAGCTCGATTCCTATCCCGGCGTCATTTTCAACTTCACACAACCAGCCGAAGATGCTGTCGACGAAGCATTGACCGGTCTGAAGAGCGCGCTGGCAGTGAAAATATTCGGCCCCGATCTTGATGTGCTCGAGAAGAAGGCTGTCGAAATCAAGAATATATTGGACAAGACGCCAGGGTTTACAGAATTGACGGTAGTGCGGGAATTGGGGCAGCCGAGCCTTTTGATCGAGGCTGATCGCGCAAAAATCGCTCGCTACGGGATTAACGTGGCCGATGTGGAAGCGGTCGTACAAGCAGCGATCGGCGGCCAAGCAGCGACACAAGTGATTCAAGGTGAAAAGCTATTCGATCTAGTTGTGCGGATGGACCCGAAATACCGGTCCGATGCCAAGGAGGTTGGAAATTTACTGGTCCCGGCGCCTGCCGGACAACAAATCCCTCTGTCCGAGCTGGCGACCATCAAGGAGTCCACCGGGGCTTCCTTCATTTACCGCGAGAACAATTCGCGGTATATCGGGATTCAGTTTTCGATTCAGGGGCGCAATCTGGAAGGGATTGTGAAAGACGGTCAGAGTCGGATCGCACAGAATGTGAGATTGCCGGAAGGGTATCGATTGGATTGGGGCGGTGAGTATAGCGAACTACTGGATGCAAAAGCGCAGCTGTATGTGATTGGACCGTTGGCGATCTTTCTGATTTTCATGATTCTGTTCGCGTTGTACGGGAACTTCAAGTTTCCTGTGACGATTGCGCTCGGGGTGATCATTACGGAACCCGTTGGGGCGTTGATTGCACTGAAGCTCACCCATACGCCGCTGAGCGTCTCGAGTGCTTTGGGATTGCTTGCTCTGCTCGGGGTATCGGTCGAGACGGCAGTAATTTTGGTGAGCTATATCAACAAGCTGCGACTGGAAGGAAAGAGCGTAAGAGAGGCGACGATGGAAGCATCGCTGCTACGGCTGCGGCCTATTATGATGACGGCTCTCGTCGCGTGCCTGGGGTTGTTGCCCGCAGCGATTTCGACCGGAGTGGGAAGCGACACGCAAAAGCCATTTGCGATCGTTGTGGTCGCCGGCCTGCTCTCGCGGCTGCTATTGGGATTTTTCGTAAACCCGGTGCTGTATGAAATCGTGGCGCGCGATGGCGATGTGCTGCAGGTATGAGACCCGTGCAGTAGAGTGCTCGACCGAACACCCCGACGGCTCGAATAAAATCGTAGACAATTGACCTGACGGGATGCGCAAATGACGGCTGAAGCGCATCTGATTGAGCGGAGTATCGAAAAGCGTTGATGAAGATGCCTGAAAAATTTATGATTCCGGGCGAAGTCATTTGGGGGTGAAAGATGAAGCGGGTCGCAGAACTTGTTTTAGTAGTGATCGTGGCATCCCTATGTGGACAGATGGCCGTGGGGCAGGAATGGTCGCAGCCGTGGGCACGCGAGCGCATTGCAAAGTCACCGAGGCACAGCGAATGGGTGACGGTGAAGCACGATGGACGTACGGTCGACACTCTGGTCGTCTATCCGGAGTCGAAAGAGAAGCGGCCCGTGGTGCTCGTCATCCACGAGATTTTCGGATTAAGCGACTGGGCACAGGAGTTGGCAGATGAGGTTGCGGCGGCCGGATACATCGCGGTGGCACCTGATTTATTGAGTGGAATGGCGCCAAACGGGGGACGGACAAAGGACTTCGCCGCAGGCAGTGTCATGGAAGCGGTGAGCAAGTTGAATCCCGATCAGGTCACCGGGGATTTGAACGCGGCTGCGGACTATGGCTTGAAACTGCCGGCCGCGAGTGGAAAATTATACGTCGCGGGCTTCTGCTGGGGCGGCGGGCAGACGTTCCGCTTCGCAACGAATCGCGGGGATCTTTCTGCGGCCTTCGTTTTTTACGGGCCTCCACCGGAAAAAGACGCGATGGCAAGGATCAAGGCCCCTGTATACGGGTTTTATGCTGGCAACGATGCACGGATTGACGCGACGATCCCGGATACGGTTACGGCAATGAAGGCCGCGGCGAAGACCTACGATCCTGTAACGTATGAGGGTGCGGGCCACGGATTCATGCGGGCTGGAGAGGCTCCGGATGCGAATGAGGCAAATAAGAAGGCGAGAGACGATGCGTGGAAAAGGTGGAAGGGGCTAATGGAGTGAGTTAGAAGTCATGCGATGGTGATCGGCTCCCCCTGGAGTCGCGGGAGAAAATAATGGTGGGCCTTGGGCGGTGAGGCTCATATACTGCGCGGATGACTACGCTACTGTTTGTGGTTTTGCTGTGGCTCGGGTCTGTACTTGCCGGGCTGACCGGCGCGTTGACCGGATTGGGTGGCGGAGTCGTGATCGTGCCGTTGCTGGTATTTGGGTTCGGGGTGGATCTTCGGTATGCCGTGGGCGCGTCCCTGGTATCCGTGATCGCGACGTCGTCTGGAGCAGCCGCGGCCTATGTGAAAGAAGGATATTCCAATTTGCGGATTGGAATGTTTCTTGAGATTGCCACAACGGCTGGCGCGCTCGTCGGAGCTTTCCTTGCAGTGCGGTTACCCACGCAGTTGATCGGAATTGTGTTCGGTGCGGTGCTCGTTGTGTCTGCCTTCTTGTCGTTCCGCGAGAAGGCAGTCCCAATGGAGGCGCGAAAGGCGGATCCGCTGGCGACGCGATTGAAGATGGATTCTTCGTTTCCGACAGTAAACGGGCCGGAATCGTATCACGTGCAACATGTTCCGGGCGGGTTTGCCATGATGTTTGCCGCAGGTACGCTGTCGGGGTTGCTCGGCATTGGGTCGGGCGCGTTTAAGGTTCTGGCGATGGACCAGGTCATGAAGATTCCGTTCAAGGTGTCCACCACGACCAGCAATTTCATGATCGGTGTGACCGCGGCGGCGAGCGCCGGAATTTACCTGCGAAGAGGATTCATAGACCCCGGACTGGCGATGCCGGTGGTACTGGGTGTGTTGATCGGGTCGTTGCTCGGAACGAAGGTACTGATGAAAGCGAAAGTCAATTGGCTGCGAATTGTGTTCAGTATCGTGATTGTGCTGCTGGGAATCGAGATGATTTACGGATCGCTGACGGGGAAATTGTAATGATACGGGCGGAGTGGAACGACCAAAAGGTAGAACAGATTGTTGGTAAGTTGTTGCAATTCGGAGTGCTGTTGGCAGGGGCTGTGGTGTTCATTGGCGGTTTGTTGTATCTGGTGCAGCACGGACACGAGCCGGTGAGTTATCACACGTTTGTTGGAGAACCTCCAGGGTTGACGGCTCCGATCCCGGTTTTGCACGGGATCTTCGCGCTCGACAGCAAGTCCATCATTCAGTTCGGATTGCTGCTTCTGATTGCGACTCCTGTGGCGAGGGTCATGCTGTCGGTTGTGGCGTTTGGGATGGAACGCGATCACAGCTACATCATCGTGACGCTCGTGGTGCTGGCGATCCTGCTCTACAGCTTGGTCTGGGGTGGAGTGCAATAGTCAGAGTGGAAAGCGGGGTACGAGATGACATGGTTCCTGTGGGCATTGTTATCGGCGTTTTTTGCAGGATTAACGGCCATACTGGCAAAGATCGGGGTCGAACACGTTAACTCCAATCTGGCGACGGCGATTCGAACAATTGTGATTTTGGTTTTTGCGTGGTCCGTTGCACTGTTCACAAAGACGCAATCGCTCGCGACAATTGGGCGGAAGACGTGGATCTTCCTGGTGCTGTCAGGATTCGCGACAGGACTGTCCTGGCTTTGTTATTTCCGCGCTCTGCAATTGGGTGAGGCGTCGCAAGTGGCGCCAGTGGATAAACTGAGTGTGGTAATAGCCATCGTCTTGGCTGCGGTATTCCTTCACGAGCGGATGACGTGGCATCACTGGGTCGGTGGAGCGCTGATTTTTGTTGGAGCAGTGGTGCTGGCGTACGCGTGATCGGGAACCCGGATCAGGACCGCAAAAGCCGCGAGCGGTTCCCGTCTAGTGGACGGTGATGGTGACGGTGGCCGTCGTTTGGCCGTACGCGTTGTTGGCATAGAGTGTATAGGTTGTCGTCGTGGTGGGATGAACCGTGGCGGATGCTGCACGGGTTGCTCCGATTTCCGGGGAAACAATACTGTAAGAGGCACCAGAGACTTGCCAGGACAGGGTGACGGGCGTACCTGCAGAAATTGCTGAGGCACTGGCGTTGAATTGTGAAATGGTTGGCGACGGGCCCGACGGGACGTTACTGGCGGTGTAGAGAGGAGCGATTTGCAGTACCTCGAAGTCAGAGGCGTTGACGGTACCGAGATTGTGGAGATCGTCGTTACTCCAGCGATCGTCGGGTGCACCACTGATGTACATGGAAGAACCGTTGTCGGCCACAATGATGCCGTACTTTTTCATGGCCTTAAGAATGACCTGATTCGCCGCACTGAAACTTGAAATATCAAAGCTCGATTTGAGGCGCATGCGCATCCCCATCGGCGGGGCATATTTCGCAGACGTGGTGGAAGCGAAGTGCGAGGCTGGCGGGGTAAAACCAGCACTCGAATTCTGTACGGTGAAACGAATTGCGTGGTTGATGGCGCCTGCGGCGACTTCGTCGTATCGAACCAAACCAGGGAAGATAGGAAGACCTGCGGCATCAGCGCTCGTCCATGTGAACGGGCGCTGCTCATCTGCAGTGAGGTCCCAAACTGCGGCAGAAGCAGCGTTCCAATACGTGGATTGGGGATAGGAACTGTAAAGCTCATAGAGAAAGCAGGAGGCGGTGTCGAGTACGATCACGTGCCGATCACCGTTGCCGGGATTGGGGTAGCCCTCAATCGGTGCGGTGAGTGGAATCGGCATCGGGCCGGCGTCGCTTTCGCTGCCGTAGGCGGTAAAAACGACAGGCACGAACGGCTGGGAGGAATCGACGACGGTGTAGGGGATTCCCATAGTTGAGTTGTCGTACTCTCCTGCACCGAAATCGGGATGCAAGCCAACGGAGCCGCCAATGAAGTTGATGATCGCGGCGGAGTTGGGATCGACAGTCGCTAGAGAGATATCCTTGTTCCAGAGATTGTCGGTTGGAAAGGGAAGGTAACCGTGGAGGTTGGCACCTTGTCCTGTCGACATGCTGCCGCAACTAGAAGCTTGCGGCGGTCCATTGACCTCAAAAGTAAGGCTGTTGGAAGTGCTGCTACCGGGATCGGGATTCTGGACGGTGATGGAATAGGTACCGGCGGTCGTAGTAGTCCCTGTGGCTGTCAGTTGCGTACTGGAAACAAATGTCGCGGAGATCGCCGAGCCGTTGACGATGACTTGCGCGCCGGAAACGAAATTGCTCCCACTGAGCGTAATCGCGTAATTGCCCACATTTGAGGTTGAAGGAGAGACTCCTGAGAGCGCGGGAGTTGGATTGAGAACGGTCACAGCGCTGGTGCTCTGTTTGGTAGAGTCGGCGACGCTCGTGGCGGCGATTGTAATCGTATCGGGATTGGGGACCACGGCGGGAGCGGTGTAATTGCCGAAGGTATCGATTGTTCCAAGATTCGCGGAGCCGCCGGTAGTTTGATTGACAGACCATGTTACGGACGCATTGCTACTGCCTTTGACGGTGGCGGTGAAAGATAAAGATGCGCCGGCACGGATATTCGCTGTTGTCGGGCTGACGGCGACCGAGACCGATTGTGCCGGAGGCGGGGCGGGCGGTGGATTTGGCGTTCTTGAACCAGAGGTGCTTCCGCAGGAGGAAACGATAAGCGCGACGAATTGGAGCAGAAAAATAGAAAGTGCACGGCGCATCCACCGATTTTGGCGGGAAACCGAACGGCGAACAACTGGACAGAGGGACAGATTCGGACCATGGCCGCTTCGGGTCGGGCGAAAACCCGCCCTGCGGCCGGCACGGTCTGATCACGTCCAAATGATCGAGGTCTGATAAACTCAGGCCTCCAGGGATCGTGACGGTCAAGACCACGAAAAGGAGCGATTAGCATGTCCAAGCAAGACGAAGCTGGGCTGATTCTAAAGCTATACGATTTGCGCCGCGAAGAGACGATGAGGAAAGCGCGTAACTGGTATTTCCAGGAATTCAATCCGCAGACAATGTCCGATTTTAATGCGGCAATGTTCGGGGAACACAGTGGACACTTGCGAATGGTCACTTCGTATTGGGATATGGCGGCTGCTCTCGTGAATAATGGAGCGATCAGCCTGGAGTTGTTTAATGACAGCAACGGCGAACATGTGGGTGTGTTTGCCAAGATCGAGCCGATTCTCGGGGAGATTCGCGGCGCCTATGGACCAAGATACGCCGCGAGCCTCGAAAAATTAATCGACGCAACTCCAAATGGAAGACAGAGGACCGCGGCCAGTCGCGAGCAGATGAAAGCGATACGCGCCAGGTATGAGGCAGGGCTGACAAAGGTCGCGAAGGGCTGAAGTCCCGAGTGCGGGAAATTTCGACAAAGAACGGATCCCTCGCGCGCGAGAATTGTGCGGGAGGGACAGCGCTTTTGTGGGGCTCGGATTGTGCCAATCTGTCAAAAATTCGGCCGCAGGCTCGTGACACGGCGGACATGGGTCACGACGTCGTGTCCCTGTCGCTCAACGGCGCGGACGCGAAGTCCATCGAGGCCGCGCTGGCCGGCCTGCCCGGACTCGAGCGGGTCATGCCCGAGCCCGAGGCGCTGGCGCTGTACGTCGAGGACGGCGCCGCCTCGATCGCCGAGATCGTCCGCCTGCTCGATCGCGATCACATCCAGGTCGGAGGTATCAGCGTCTCTCGACCGTCACTCGATGACGTGTTCCTGAAGGCGACCGGCCGCCGTCTCGAGGGGGCGCGCCAGTCTGAGGACGGCGGGTCATGACCGAGGTGCTGCTGCTCGGCCGCCGTGCGGTTCGCGAGATCGCCCGCTATCCCGAGGCCACGATCCCGACCCTGTTCATCCCGCTGTTCTTCCTCGTCGTGAACATCGGCCAGGTCTCGAAGACCTTCCCGAGCTCGACGCCGTTCCTCAAGGGCCAGGGCTACGTCGCGTTTCAGCTCCCGGTGTCGCTGATGTTCGCGGTCGCCACAGCCACATCGGGGCTCGCGCTCGTGACCGAGATCGACCTCGGCTATTTCGACAAGCTGTTGGTCGCGCCGATCCGCCGCTCTTCGATCATCTTCGGCCGGCTGACGGCCGATCTCGTCCGCGGGATCGCCGCCTCGGGGCTGGTGCTGATCGTCGGCATCGCGCTCGGGGCGCGAGTCCAGAGCGGGGTCGCCGGGGCGCTGCTGATCGTCCTGATGGCCGCGCTATTCGGCGTCGCCTACGCGGGGTTCGGGATCCTCGTCGCCCTGCGCACGCGCAACGTCCAGGCCACCCAATCGAGCTTCCTCCTGTTCTTCCCGCTGCTGTTCCTGACCCCGAACTTCGTTCCCTTCAACCGGCTCTCGCCGGTGATGGAGACGCTGGCGCGGATCAACCCGGTCAGCTACGTGATCGTCGGGCTGCGCTCGCTCGTGATCGACGGGTGGGACCTCGGCAAGATCGCCGTCGCCCTCGGGGTGATCGTGGCTTTGGGAATCGTGCTCACCGTGCTCTCACTGCGGACGATCGCCAACTACGACCGCTGATCCCCGAGCGTCCTCCATTGGTGCACGGTTGCATTGAGGAAGCAGGCTGACACGAGCAGCCGGGCGACCAGGAACAGGACGAGGAGGACGACCGTCGAGGCTCCCAGCGTTCCGTAGAGGTCCGGCGTGTGCTCGAGCCTTCCGGCCAAGTAGTAGGCCAGGAACAGGTGGACCGCGGTCACGCCGGCGCCGACGAGGAGAGAGCCGGGGAGGAAGGTCCGCCAGCTCGTGCCCTCGGGTCGGGGAAGGTGGCTGAGGGCGAACAGCGCCAGTGCGCAGTACACGGCCATGCCTCCGAGCGTGACCGCAACGCCGAACGCGGCCAGCGTGTGGCGCGCCCACGATGCCGTGATGCTCGTCGCCAGTCCGATCAGACAGACGGCGGCGAAGATCGCGCTGGATCGGAGCGGCCGCCGCAGTCTCTGCGGCTCGATCTGCCAGGCGATGACGGCGGCGACTCGCACCGCTCGCACCGCGCCGATCCCGGCCCAGGCGACAAGCGCCATGCCGGCGATGAGCAGGTACCAACGGGCCCGCGAGCCGTCCTCGATCGCCGTGGTGGCCGAGCGAGCGGCAACGCCGCCGAGGCCGAAGCTGCGGGCCGCGTCGGTCAGGCTGGTGGGACTGAGCCGAACCCAGAAGCTCGCGACGGCGGCCACCACGAGGCCGAACGGCACGAGCCACAGGAAGAACCGGTACGCCATCCCTCCGGCGAGCAGTCCGGCTCCTGACCGCTTCTCCGAGCTCAGCGAGTCGAGCGCCTCGCGGACCCAGCGTCGCTCCTGCGCCCGTTCGAAGCCGCGCTCGGCGGCCGCTCGCGCCGAGTCGGCTGAACGGCGAAGGGCGGCGATGCGTCCGTCGCCTTTGTCTGGTGGCGAGGTGGGCTCTGGCCCTTTGTCGCCCGCGCCCACGATCAACCCAGCCTCGAGAACCCTCGCCCGATCAAGATCAGGCCGATCACGCCGACGACCGCCGCCACGATCCTGACCTGGTTGGTCTTGATCCAGGCCGAGAAACGGTCGACGCGGGCCGCGGTCCGGTCGGGATGGATCGCATAGCTGACGATCGGGATCTCGATCAGCAGGAACTTCAGCGCGATGAACGCCGCCACCAACACCACCAGCGCGAGCGCCCCATACCCACCCCTGACCATGTGACCGAGCGCGAGCACGTCGAATGGTCCGGGGACGCCGAGGATCACGCCCACGCCTGCGGCCACCGGGACCGACCCGCGGCTCAGCGAGTCGGTCGCCCGGGACTGGAGCCGCCGCACAGACCCCGGTCCGGCGCTGCGCGCTCTCGCCGGTCGCCGCGGTCGCGGGATGCTCGCCATCCGCTCGCCGAGCAGCGCGCGGCCGCGGTCGGTCGCCGTCAGCGCCGCGACCGCGACCGCGATCGCCCCGATCACGAAGAACACGGGAGCGCCGAGCCGGTGGCTGGTCGAGCCCGCGACGCTGCCCCGGTCCTCGAAGATCAGAAGCACGGCGACGTTGCATCCGGCGCTCACGGCGACCGCGCCGAGGTAGCACGCGATTAGGAGGCGCTGGGGCGTCGGGCGGGTGAGGATCACCACCACCACCGCGAGCAGCTGCGGATAGGCGGCGGCGGCGAGGCCAAGCGCGACGATTGTCCCCATCGTCGCTGAGTATCGAGTGCGCGAGCGTCGTGCGCAATGGCGGCTGTGGACGGGGCGCGGGGGGCTTCGGTGGGGGGCTTCGGTTGGGGGGCTTCGGTTGGGGGGTGGGGCGCGGGGGGTCAGCTGGCGGCGCCGTCCTCGGCGCTCCAGCGCGCGAGGGTGGCGCGGAAGCCGGGCAGGGCGGCGAGTGCCGCGGCGACGGGAGCCAGACGGCGACCGTGCGATACGCGAGCACGGCCGCGATCGCAACCGCGGCAGGGACACCGAACGCGATCAGCACGCCTGCGATCCCGCCGCTGACCGAGCCCGGGAGCGGCAGCGTGTTGGCGACCTGGCCGACGAAGTACGCGAGCACGACGACCGGCAGCGAGGGGGCGGCGCCGAACGCGTGCAGCGTCGCCCACAGCACGGCGGCGTCGAACGCCCAGTAGCCGATCGCCCCGAGAGTCGCGGATCGCGAGCACGGAGCAGACGGCACGCGTGGTCGATCGCGTCGCCGAGCGCGTGCGCGCCGGCATCGAGCCTGGCCGGAGGCTCCTGGCCGGGCGATCCGGTCTGCCGTGCGGCTCGCCTGCGGACCGGCTTGCGGCGGCGGCGAGCGGCAGGACGAGGCCGATTGTGATCGCGAGGGTGGCGGCTGCCGCGGGGCCCGCGCTGAGCGCCACCGGACCGTGGGAACGAACCACCCCGAGCGTGAGCAGTGCGCCGGCGGCGACGATCGAGGCCAGGAAGACGGAATACAGCAAGACGAGGAACGCGAGCAGCGTGCGTGTGGCCCCGTCCGCATCTCAGGCCCGCCCGGCGCAGCGTCCACAGCGTGAGTGCGGCGCCACCGGCGCCGGCCGTCGGAAGCAGCCGTGTGGCGGCGGTGCCGGCGAGCGTGATCTGCGCGCTCTCACGCTTTCCCGATGCGCCCGCTCGCCCTCCGGCGACGAGTGACAGCAGCAGGATGTAGGCGAGGATCGAGAGGCACTCGCAACCGATCGCGACCACCGCCCAGGCGGGACTGACCGAGAGCGTGCGACGCAGCACGTCGGAGAGCGCGTGCACGCGGCCGCCTGTGAACAGGATCACGAGCACGACCACGGCGCCGCCCACGGCGGGGGCGGCCCGCCCGGCGGGCGAGCGCACGCAGTCGAGCGCGGGGAGCGTCAGCTCGGAGAGGGTCTGTTCGGGAGCGAGCATCGCTGTTCCGATCGCCGGCGGCATGGCCTCACCTGTTGTACGCGCCACAGCGTGATTTGGATGTGACATTTGCCGCGCGTCTCCGGTTACTGACCCGCGACCGATCGCAAAGTCATCGCGGCGGGTGGGTGGGCGGGCTGGCGGGTGCCGACCGAACCGGGATCCGAGCGAGCCACGGAGGCGAATTACGCAGCGGGGAGGGGGATTGCAACACGATGCGGTACCGCGATGCCGGGACTAGCGTCGGTGTGTCGCGCAGACAGGAAACGGGCCGGTCATCGACCGACGAATACGAAGAGCACGAAAGCAGGTGATCAGCTCATGAACGCAGAGCAAGCCAGACCGACCGTGGTTGTCGGTTACGACGGTTCCGAAGCGGCGCAGGCGGCGCTCCTGTTCGCGGCACGGCAGGCGGGGACGCAGGGGCGCGTGTACATCGTCTACGCCTACGAGCTTCCGCCGGACTATCTCGGGTCGCCCAACTTCGAGCGCTTCCTCTCAGAGCATCGGGACCAGGGCGAGGGCCTGCTACGTGGCCTTCCGCTCGACCGCGAGCCGCTCGCCGGCCCGACCTACGAGACCGAGCTGATCGGCGGACCGGCTGCCGAGGCGATCTCCGAGGTCGCGCGGACCCGCCACGCCGACGTGATCGTCGTCGGGGCACGTGGCCGCGGTCGCCTGCGCGCCCTACTGGGCAGCGTCTCGCACGAGCTGCTCCACATCGCCGACCGGCCCGTGGTCGTGATCCCGACCGCAGCCGTCGACCCGGGCCCCGAGGGGACCAGCCACAACGGCGATTGAGAGAGTCGAACTCTCGCATCTCCTGTTCAGAGAGTGCGGTCGGATGTGTGAGCGAGGGATGGCACCCGCAACACCGTCACCGGACGGACCAATCGCTTCCGCTAAGAATTGTTCGTCACCGCGGCCGCCGCAGGCGTCCCGTCCCGCTACGGATATTGGTCCGGTTTAAAGTACGCGAGCGGGGAGCGAGCAGCGATTCGGCACTTGTCCGTGGGGCGGCGGGCGGTCCCGGCGTGCTGGGGTGCCGGGTGTGTGCGTCGTGGGGCGGTGGCGGTGAGGTCTCCAATAACCTCGAAAACTCGGACTGGCGGGGGCGGGGATGTCGGTTTGAATCTGCTGGGCCGACTTAAACGTGCATGCTCGCGCCCACGGGGTCCTGTTTTCGAGGTTATTGGGACCCGGGGCCCGCGCCGGCCGCGCCGCGGGCGCCGGCGGCCCGCGCCGCGGGCGCCCGGCCCGCGCCGCGCCCGCGCTCGGGGCCGCCCGGCCCGGATTACGTCACTCTCGGTTCGCACCGGGAGCCGAGTGTGACGTTGAGCCCGGGTGGCGGGGGTGATCGTCACATTCGGACCCGCCGCCGCGCCGAGTGTGACCTTTTCCGAGGCCGTGGGAGTCGGGTCGGCCGGCGGGGAGCCCTTGTGGCCGCGCCGTCCGCTCCGCCGTTGCGCCCAGGGCCCGCGCCGCGAACGCGCCGCGCCCCTCCCGCCCCCGCGCCCCCGCGCCGCCCGGCGCCCCCGCCACCGCCCGGCGCCCCCGCGCCGCCACCGCCCCGCGCCCGCCCGCCTCACCAATTGACATACAGACTGTTTGTATCTAATATACATACAGTCTGTATGTGAAAGGAGATTCCGGACATGACTACCCAGGTGCTCACCTTGGCTGCGGCGGCGCTGACCGATGCCGGCCAGTCGGGACTCCGGTCGCTGGCGATCGGGGTGGCCGGCGGGATGGGAGCGATCGGCGCCGGCGTCGGGATCGGGATGGTCTTCTCCAAGGCGATGGAGTCGATCACCCGCCAGCCGGAGATGCGCGACGAGATCACCAGCATCCAGTGGCTCGGCTTTGCGCTCACCGAGGCGTGCTTCTTCTACGGGCTGGTCGCCGGTCTGATCGCTTACGTGCTCTGAGGAGTGCGAAGATTGGGGCGTGAGCCCTTGTCCGTCACCACGGTGTGAGCGATGAGGGCGGTCGTCTGCCAGAACGCTGAGCTCGAGGTGGTCGACCGTCCCGAGCCGGTGCCGGGCAAGGGCCAGGTGCGGATCGAGGTGCTCCGCTGTGGGATCTGCGGCTCCGACCTGCACGCCCGGCACGGGCTCGACGTGTGGGCTGACCTGGCCGAGCGCGGTGGATATCACCGATTCGGCCGCTCCGACCAGGAGGTCGTGTTCGGCCACGAGTTCTGCGGCTCGGTCGCCGAATACGGGCCGGGCTGCCGTAACACCGCCCCGACGGGCTCTCCCGTCGTCGCGCTCCCGCTCCTGCGCGGAGACGGGGGCGTCGACACCGTCGGCCTCTCCATGCACGCGCCGGGCGCCTACGCGGACCAGCTGCTCGTGGAGGAATCGATGATGATGCCCGTGCCCAACGGGCTTTCGCCCGATATCGCGGCGCTGACCGAGCCGCTGGCCGTCGCATGGCATGCGGTGCGTCGCGGCGAGGTCGGCAAGCGCACCGTCGCGATCGTGATCGGCTGCGGTCCGATCGGGCTCGCGGTCATCCTCCTACTCAAGGCCAAGGGCGTGCGCACGGTCGTCGCCAGCGACTACTCGCCGGGCCGCCGAGGGCTGGCCAGTGCGTGCGGCGCCGACGTGGTCCTCGACCCGGCACAGTCCTCCCCGTTTACGGCGGTGAGCCGATCCGGGCATCTCAACGACATGCCGGCGGCGCTGGAGCTGGCGGTGAGCACGCGCGAGAAGCTCGAGCGGCTTCCGGTCGGCTGGTGGCACATGTGGCGCCTCGGGGAGACGCTCGGCGCGGGCCCGAAGCACCCGGTGATCTTCGAGTGCGTGGGCGTCCCCGGAGTCATCGACAGCATCATCGACGGCGCGCCGCTGTTCTCCCGCGTGGTCGTCGTCGGCGTGTGCGTTGGCAAGGATCAGATCACGCCGGCGATGGCGGTCAACAAGGAGATCGACTTCCGCTTCGTGATCGGTTACACCCCGCTCGAGTTCCGCGACACGCTGCACATGCTGGCCGAGGGCAAGGTGGACCCGCGGCCCTTGGTGACGGGCACCGTCGGCCTCGACGGCGTGGAGACGGCGTTCGGTGCCCTCGGCGACCCCGAGGCCCACGCGAAGATCCTGATCGATCCGCACTCGGAGGCCGTGCAGCCCGTGGCTCCGGCGCCCGCGTCGCGTCCCTAGCGCTCCTCGTCAGCGGAGCGCCCGCGTTCCTGACCAGGCAACAGACACGAGGTGAGACATGAGCCAGACGGCTGCCGTCGGCAAGCAGGCACGACTCGACCTGGACTCGTTCAAGCATGCGGCGCGGAGCGTCCGCTCGCCGCTGGCGAGGGCGCTGCTCGTGCTCACGCTGACCACCGGGCTGGTCGACGCGGTCAGCTACCTCGGGCTCGGACGCGTGTTCACGGCGAACATGACCGGGAACATCGTCCTGCTCGGTTTCGGAATCGCGGGCAGCGGCGGACTGCCGGTGCTTGCCCCGCTGATCTCGCTATGCGCGTTCTTGCTCGGCGCGGGCGCCGGCGGGGTGCTCGCCCAGCGCAGCGGCGACCGGCACCCCGCTCACGTAGCCCGCGCGCTCGGGATCGAGGTCGCGTTGGTGCTGGCCGCCGCGGTTGTCGCCGCGGTCGTGAACGTGCGCCCGCAGTCGCTCGCCGGCGATGTCGTGATCGCTCTGCTTGCGTTCGCGATGGGCGTTCGCAACGCCACCGTGCGGCGAATCGGCATTCCGGACCTCACCACCACCGTGCTCACGCTGACACTGACCGGCCTCGCCGCCGACTCACCCGCCGCGGGCGGATCGGGCCTTGGCTCACTGCGGCGGGTCTCGGCCGTGCTGGCGATGCTGGTGGGCGCGGTGGTCGGGGCGCTCCTGCTCAAGGTCGGCTTCGTGGTGACGTTGTGCGCGGCGGCGGCGCTGACCCTCGTCACCTGGCTGGTCTACGTGCCCGCTGCGCGGCGTGCGCTCGGCAGTCGCTGACGATCACCCGATTCGCCAGCGGATCGGGCCGAGCCCGGGGAAGTGGAGCGCCTCGGCGGTCGCTCCGGTCAGGTCCCATTCGCGCCCGGCGATGTACGGCCCGCGATCGATCACCGGCACGCGGATGGCCCGACCCCCGTAGACGAAGGTGATCTCGGTGCCGCACGGAAGCGTCTTGTTCGCGACGCCGAGCTCCGAGACGTGGAGGACGCCTCCACAGGCCACCGGCAGCCCGTAATCGGTGTACACCGAGGCGATGCTCACGTGCCAGCTGCCGGGCGCCAGCGAGGACAGCGCGAGCAGCGAGCCGGAGAGATTGAGCTGATCGAGGTGGTAGCGCGCCACCGCGGTCTTGAACTGTGCGGCCGCAGCGCGGACCTCGGCGTCGGTCGGCGCCCCCTTCGCCGGCGCGTTGGTAACGGTGGCCGGGCCCGTCGGCGGGCGGTCGGGGCCGGTGGAAGTCGAAGTCGTCGTCTGGATCGTCTTGGCCGATCCAGACGATGCGTTACCGGCCACGGGCTCAACCACCTGTGGGCGGCCCTGCGGAATCTGCGCCTCGGTCGTTACCGGATCGCGCTTGGCCGATTTCGTTGCGGCCGACCCGCACCCGGCAAGCACCAGCGCGGTCATCGTTGTCGCTGCTCGCAGCCTGATGGCACAAAGGTAGCCGGGACGTGGTCCGGCAGTCCAGTTGGACCCGTCACACAGGGCCGTGTGGGAGACCTCTCATCGCACCCTTAGGTTGCTCTTGTGCAGGACTCAGCTTCGTCTTCGACTCGGGCTGTGTACTGCTCTACATGAGCAAGCAACCGATGCCGGTCTACGCCGGACCAATTCAAGTCGACTCAGTCGCGACGGGCGGTGAGCGGCGCGGGCCTCGAGTCGCGACGGGCGGCGAGCGGCGCGGGCCGCGCATCGAGCGTCGCGTCTCCTCGCCGCAGCCGGCCCTTGCATCCGACTCTCGCCTGACCCGGTTCCTACGTTCACTCTGGACCGAGGAGCAGGACGAGATCGAACTGCGCGCACGGCGTGCCGCCAAGCTGGCCCGCGAGCGACACTAGTCGGAGTGCAGGAGGATCCGGCCGACGCTCTCGGCGACGCACGCGGGCTTCTCGGAGCCCTCGGCCTCCACGGTGAAACGGTCGACGAGCTCCCACCAGCCGCCAGTCTTCTCCTCGACCGAGAGCAGCTCGGCCGTCGCGCGGACGCGCGCCCGGCCGGTACCGGAGCCGGGAAGCGAACACGATTCCAGCCCATGTTGACCCCGAGCGCGATCCGCTCGAGGTCCGCATCCTCGCGGGCCGAGATCTGCTCGCGCAGCCCGTCGATCAGACTCAAAGTGAGGTTGCCGTGCGCGATCGTGGTGCCGAACGGCGACTCGCGCGCAGCACGCTCGACGTCGACGTGGATCCACTGATGGTCGCCCGTGATCCGCGCGAAGGCGTTGATGTCGTCCTGGGTGACCGTGCGCCAATCCGTCGGCCCGCGGCGCACGCCGATCGCGTCGCGCAGGCGGCCGATCACGTCCGCGCTACTCGCCGACGAGGGCATCGGTGATCGCGTCGATTCCCACCAGCCTGGCCGCGAGCTCGTCGGAAAGCCCGTAGCGCCGGGCCAGCGCTGCGGGGGCGGTGTAGCTGACCTTCGTCTGATCGCCGTCAGCCCAGACGAGCACCTTCAGCGGGAGGTCCAGGGCGGCCAGCGGCGCGGCCTCCATGACCGGCGTTCCGGCGGCCGGACTGCCGAAGATCACCACCTTCGTGCTGCGCAGGTGCAGCCCGACGCCCTCGGCCTCGCCGGTGTGATCGATCACTGCGAACTGCTTGAGGCCCTCGTCGGCGAGGAGCTCGGAGAGGCGAGCAACGGTGTCGTCCACAGGCCGCGGGCTCAGCTTGGTCACGATTCCATCGGCGTCGATCGGGGTGTTCGTCATCGCGGCTCAGCCGGCGGCCTCGGTCGCGGGCTCCAGACGTCCTCGCGGAAGCCAGCGAACCGTGACCAGGAAGGTCAGGGCGAGCACCCCGGCCATGATGTAGAAGACGGTCTGCGCCGAGTGGGCGAAGGCAAGCTGGACGCTGTGGACGATCGCGTGCGGCTGGCCCTTGGCCGAACCATTTCCGGTTCCAGCCGAGCCGAATGAGCTCGCAGCATGCAGGGCGGCTCCGTGGGGAACGCGCTGGCGAACCGCAAAAAAGTCTTCGACATGGTGGCAACCGACAAGCTGTTGTTCTCCGGCGGCCACCTGCCGTTTCCGGGACTGGGCCACGCAACGAAGGCGGGCAGCGGCTACACGTTTGTGCCGGTGATGCAGTGCGAACTGTAAGTTCCCGCTAGGCGGTCGCGGTTAGGGTCTCGGGCAACTTGACCGAAAACTTCTTGCCGATCCCTTCCAGGTCTTCCCAGAGTTTTGCCGGAATCGGAATGCCGTTCTTGCGGCGTCTCGCTTCGGTGCGCTGCGAGCGCTCGCCGGGCATGGTGATCTCGTCGAAGCCGGCCTGCCGCGGCAGCGCCTTGAGGATCGCGGTCAACGCATCGGCATCGTGGGTGAAGCCGGCGAGCGGCCGGAATGTCTCGATATCGATGGCGAGCATCGCGGTATTGCCAGTGTGACGGTCGCGCTTTTCCGGGCCGAGCGCGCGGGCCTGGATCGGCGCGGAAGCAAGCACGCTCGCCAGCATTTCGAACATCAGGCCGAGCCCTGAGCCTTTCGGACCGCCAAGCGGCAGCAAAATCTCGGCCTTCTTCGGATCGGTGGTGGGCTCGCCGTCGGCAGTCAGCACCGTGCCTTCCGGCAGTGGCTCGCCGGTATTGCGCGCCTGCAAGATCTTGCCGTTGGCGATGGCGCTCGACGCCATGTCGAGCAGGATCGGGCCGTTGCCGCTCGGCACCGCGATTGCAATGGGACTGGTCGAGAGGCTCGCGACCCGGGTGCCGTGATAGGCCATCAGCGTCGGCCCAGCACCCATAAGGATCGCGGCGCAGCCCTGCTGGGCGATCCATTGCGCGTAGCGCCCGATGGCGCCGGTATGCGTCGTCTCGCGCACCAGGCCGAAGCAGACGCCGGCTTTCTTGGCGCGCTCGACCGCGAGCGCGGCGGCCTGCATCACCGCCACCGGGCCGAAACCATGATGGCAATCGAGCACGAAGGTCGCGGCGCGATCGTGCGACAGCGTCGGCTCCGCCTTGGTGTCGATCTCGCCGTGGGCGATGATGTTGAGATAGCGCGGCAGGCGCGACACGCCGTGGCCGTCGCCGCCGCGCAGATTGGCCCAGACCAGCCCCTCGGCGACGACGGCCGCGTCTTTAGCGCGTGCGCCGTTGGCGATAAGCACTTCGCGAATGTAGCGGCCGAGCTCTTCGTGGCCGATCAGAATGCTACTGCGACTCACGCGCGCCTCGAAGGATCTTGTTGGGCCATGATCTTTTCGGAAAACCGGCTTCCACTTTTCCGGATCATGGCCTGACCGCGGGGAAATAAGCGTCGAGCCAGCCGCGCATCATGGTCCACACCCGCGTCGACTTCTCCGCGAACAGGAAGTGATCGAGGCCGGCGAACAGATGCAGCTCGCTCGGCTGACCGGCGCGCTTGAACATTTCCACCGACTGTTCGGTCGGCGTCACCGAATCCTTGGCGGCATGGATGAGGAGCAGCGGCCGCGGCGCGATGTTGCCGACCACCTCCTCGGCGCGGAAATCGAACATGCTCTGCGCGGTCTCGGCCGGGAACATCTCGACTGAATTCGGCGCCAGCATGCCGACCTTCTGCTTTTCGAGATTTTCCTTCACGTGATTGGGGATTGGCACGATGTCGTAGCGCGGCACCATCAGCGACTTGCCGGTCCGGGCGCGATGTTCGCGGCCTTCTTCGAGCATCTTGGTGAACTTCGCCCAACCCTCCGGCGTCGGATGCTGGCCGCGGAATTTGCGCTCGCCGTGGCCCCAGCCGCCGTTGGAGACGACTGCGGCGATGCGCGGATTGATGCCGCCGGCATAGACGCCGACCGCGCCGCCGAAACTCGAGCCGATCACGCCGATACGATCCGGATCGACGGCCGGATGCTTGGCCAAGAAATCGAGCGCGTTGCCGGTGTCCTCGACCTGTTCGAGGCAGATGACTCTGCCGAACTCGCCTTCGCTCTTGCCGCAGCCGCGCATGTCGAAGCGGAGCGTAACGAAGCCGAATTCATTGAGCACCCGCGCCGGCGTGATGCAGGTCGGGCTTTCGCTATTGGAGCCAAAGCCGTGCAGGACCAGGAACGCCGCGCGCCGCTCCCCCGGCCGCACGCCCTCCGGCACGCTGAGCACGCCATGCAGGCGCAAGCCCGCCGATTGAAAGCTGACGACGTCTTGACTCATGGCGGCTCATTCTCCCTGACCGGCTTTGAGGGCCGGCACTCTAGCGATTTACGCGATGGAGGGAAGGGGACGGCGATGCCACCAGGTCAATGCTGCTCACTCTGAGCGGATGGCGGTCTTCATCGTTTTCTCGGCCGTCTTTTATATCTTGCTCGAGCGCGTGGGCGCGTTTCAAACTTTCTCTTGCCCCCGATACGCGTCGATGATCTCCGAGCCCGTCGCGAACCACACCTTGCCGTGGCCGGCGATGTATTTCATAGCCCGATCCAACGTCCGGATGCGGTGCGGCACGCCGATCAAAAACGGATGCAGCGCGATCGCCATCACACGGCCGTTGCGCTCGCCTTCTTCGTACAAGACGTCGAAAGTCTCGCAGATGCGGCGGTAGAAATCGTCGATGCTGATGCTCGGCATGTTGAACAGCGGCATGTCGTTGAGCTCGATCGAATAGGGAATGGAATAAAGCCCGTTGTTCATGCGGTAAGGCAGATCGTCGTTGACCCAGTCGCAGACATAGTCGACGCCGTGCTGGCGCAGCAGATCGAGCGTGTGCCAGGTCTCGCCCAGGCCCGGCCCGAGCCAGCCGCGCATCTTCTGGCCCCATTGCTCGATGACTTCGCGCGCCTCGGCCATCACGGCGGCTTCCTTATCGGCGCTTAGGCCCGTAAGCGACACCGAATTGGTCAGCCCGTGGCCCATCAATTCCCATTTGAGCTTCATCGCCTCTTCCATGATGCGCGGATAGTAGCGGCCGACCTCGGCATTGAGCGCAACCGTGCCGCGCACATTATGCTTGGCGAGCACCTCCATGATGCGCCAGACGCCGACCCGGTTGCCGTAATCCCTGCGTGAATGATTGCGGATGTCGGGCGCCGCATTGCCGATCTCGATATGGAAATGCTCGATGTTGGGGATCACCCACACCGCGACCCGCGCGCCGTTCGGCCACTCAATATGCGGCCGGTCGACGATGGCCTGGTAGGGAAACAGCCGGAATGGTTCGTAATCCTGCGACACGTCCGTCTCCTCTGGCGGCTGATCGGCGAAGCATTGCGGGCCGCTATCTATTCGGCCCGTTGCCATTATGATGCGCGCGGTGAAATTTAGCCAATAATCAGTCAATGACGAGCGTGCAAAGCAGATGACCCTGATCCTGTCCAACGACGATGCCGCCAAGCTGATCACCATGCCGGAATGCATCGACGTGCTCGAAGAGGCCTATGCGGAGCTCGCCGAGGGCCGCGGCGTATCGCGCACGCGTTCCGACTGTTTTGCGCCGACCTCGCGCGAGGACGCGCTGTACAGCCTGAAATCCATGGACGGCGTCATTCCGAAATTCGGCGTCGGCGCGGTCCGCATCAATTCCGACATCGTCACCTGGCCGAAGCGCGGCAACAATGTCCGCCGCGAAAAAATACCGGCGGCGCCAGGCAACCGCTATGTCGGGCTGGTGCTCTTGTTCTCGACCGAAACCGGCGAGCCGCTGGCGATATTTCCCGACGGCGTCATTCAGCGCATGCGGGTCGGCGCCGCCAACGGGCTGGGCGTCAAATATCTGGCGCGCCAAGACGCCACCACGGTCGCCATCCTCGGTTCCGGCTGGCAGGCCGGCGCGCAACTCATGGCGGTCTGCGCGGTGCGCGACATTACTGCCATCCGCTGCTTCAGCCCCAATGCGGAAAACCGCGACGCGTTCGCGCGGCAGATGAGCGAAGCACTCGGCATCGATGTCGTTGCGGTCGCGCAGCCCGAGGAGGCCATCAAAGGTGCCGACATCGTGATGTGCGCGACCAATAGCGTCGACCATATCTTCTTCGAGCGCTGGATCGATCCGGGCGTGCACTTGAGCTCGATCAAGATCCCGGAGATCGAGCCGAATGCCGTCAAACGCGCCGACCGCGTCGCCGTCCATGTCCACGACACCAAGCCGATCCATGCGGCGACCAAGGGCATCGAGCCGGCGGAGACCGGCGGCGGCCGCGGCTGGGCGACCGCCGATGCAATCGATTTTTCCAAGCTGCCGACATTGCCGGAACTGATCGTCGGCCGCGCCGAAGGCCGCCAGTCCGATGCCGAGGTCACCTGCTTTCTCAACAATATCGGGCTCGGCTATCAATTCGCCGCCGCCGGCGCGCTGCTCTACCGCAAGGCCAAGGAAAGCGGCGCCGGGCACGATCTGCCGACCGATTGGTTCACCGAAGACGTGCATCCGTAACACCTCAGATCCGTCACCCTGAGGTGCGAGCGAAGCGAGCCTCGAAGGGCGACGGCCCGGGCCGTGCATCCTTCGAGGGCCGCTTCGCGGCCACCTCAGGATGACGGTGAACGGATGTTTTCCGCGTCATCGCTCTTGGCCGCGGCCGGGCTCGGCCAACGCTCGTGGGTGAGCGGCACCACCATGTGCACCGACAAGCCGTTGCGCGTGAACGAGCGCTGCACTTCGCCGTTCAACTGCCGCTCGATGACCATGCCGACCAGCCGCGAGCCAAAACCGAGACGCCGCGGCCGCCGCGCCGGCGGCCCGTTCTTCTCGACCCAGTCGAGAATCAACGTCATGCCGCGCTCGGTGCGGCTCACCGACCAGCTCAGATCGAGCTGCCCCTTGGGCCGCGACAAGCTGCCGTGCTTGATCGCGTTGGCGGCCAACTCGTGCAGCGCAGCGCTGAGATTGAAGATCGGATCGGGCTCAAGATCGATGTTCGGGCCGCTGAACGAGACCCGATCGAGATAGGGTCCCAATACGACATAAAGCAGCTCCATGATGGGGATCGATTTCCAGCCGCCTTCGGTGATCAGGCGGTGAGCGTTGGCCATGGCGAGCACGCGCGCCTGATATTTGCTGGCAAGATCGGCGATGCTTTTGGCGTTCTTGGCGGTCTGCGAGAACAGCGCCAACAGCTGGGAAAACAGATTTCCCGAGCGGTGGCGCATGTCGCGGATCATCAGCTCGTGGCGCTGCTCGAGCTGGCGGCGTTGAATGGCGCCGGCCAGGATATTGGCGGCGGCGGCAAGGAACGACGTGTCCTGCGCGCCGAAATGGCGCGCTTTGCCGGTGCAGACGCCGAGGATGCCGTAGGCACGGCCGTCGCGGCCGGCAATGGTCACGGTCACGCCGCTGACGCAGCGATGATCCTTCAGATAGGGCGCGATGGCGAACCTGGTCTCGGCCGCATAATCGGCGGTGACGACCGGCGCGGCGGAATTCAACGTGTAGCGCGCATAGCTATCGGCGTCCGTCGCGGTCAGGACCGAGCCGACAAGACTAGTCTTCCAGCCGAAGCCGGCGCGCAACAAGAGCTCGGTGCCGCCGGGCAGCAGCTCGAGGATTTTGACGAAGTCGACCGACAGCGTGAGGGCGACTGTGCTGACCGCGTCGTTGAGCAGCCGCTCCAGATCGGGTTCGACCAAGGCGCGCTCGCCGAGCTGCGCCAGCGCTTCCTGCTGCTTGGCGCGGCTGCGCAGCTCGTCTTCGAGGGTGCGGCGTTCGCTGCTGTCGTCGCGGCCATCTTTCGCAGCGTCCGCCGGCCGATCCTCCGGTCGAGTTGTCTCGATCTTTTTGCTGCTCGACGCGTCCATACTACACTTCCAACTTTCCTCTCCTAGATATCGTTATTCGTTTCGACAAATAAAATAGGCCGAAGCCCGTTCTCGCGTGCTTCGGCCATTGCAATGAAACTTGAATTAATCGGCCGGCCCGAAGGCCGGCCGTGACGTCAATATCGTATTGTCAGTTGGCGCCAGAGAAGTTGACGCCCAGAATGCTCACCCGCATCGGAGCAGTCACGGACACTGGGGGCAACGGCCGTTCGGCCGCCGGCCTGACCTGGATTTGCGCCGTCATCGGTGCGCCGATTGACGCGCGGCGGCCACCTTCGATCGTGGCGTTGCGATCGTCGTTTGGCAGCACGATGACCTTGGTGCCGACATTGATGCGGCTATAGAGATCGATCACGTCGTCGTTCGCCAAGCGGATGCAACCGCTCGAAACATGCTTGCCGATGGTCGTCGGATCGTTGGTGCCGTGGATGCGGAAGTCGGTGTTGCCGAGATACATGGCGCGGGCGCCGAGCGGATTGCCGGGGCCGCCGCCGACCCAGCGCGGCAGATACGGCTGGCGGGCGATCATCGCTGCCGGCGGGATCCAATCCGGCCACTCGGCCTTGCGCGTGATCGTCTGCGTGCCGGCCCAAGTGAAACCTTCGCGGCCGACGCCGATTCCGTAGCGGAGCGCCTTGCCACCGCCGAGGACCAGATAAAGATAGGTGTGCGCGGTGTCGACGATGACGGTGCCGGCCGCCTCATTGCCCTGATACGAAACCACCTGACGACGGAACGCCGCCGGCATTTCGTCATTGCTCTGCGTCGCGTCGCCCCGCTGCTGCGCCTGCGGTGCGTATTGCGGGAAAGCCAAACCGCGGTCGGCCGGCTGATACGACAATGTTTGCGCAAAAGCCGGAGCCGCGGGAATCGTCATAAGACTCGCAAAAAGAGCGATGCTTCGGAGATGTCGGAATCGAGCGCTCGCTGCCATGATACTCTCCACCCTGCTGAAGTGCCGATTTTCAGTTCTGTTAAGCCGTGACATCGTTGGAAGGTTCCGCAGCGCTCCGCGTAGCTGATCGAAAACTGATGGGAGTGCTGCAGCGTCCCCTTTCGCTGGTGTCCCTCATTAGTCGCCTCCCGGCTGGGAATGGTTCTCTGCGGGCGGGCACAAAAAGGGGACTGCCGCGGCGCTACGGAGGAGAGTCGGCTTGAGCATGATCCTGAAAAAGCCTGCCCTGAACTTGGTTCAGGACAGATAGCGGCTTCCTGTAAAGATCCCGCCCCACCAAAACGCTAGCAATCGCCTTAAATTTGAAGCGATTGGCGCTCTCGGCGCTCAGGCCATGCAGCGGCGGTAGACGTTTGCTGAGACGGGAGCCGAATTGGGCGAACGGATGAGGCTAAAGGCGGGGTCGCAGGCGAACGGCGTCTGCGCGCGCGTCTGCTGGGTGTTCGGCTGCTGGGCAAATCGCGCCGGCCCGCCAGGGACATCGAGGATGGCCGAATTGGCTATCGGGAGCCGGTCGCCCTTGAGGGTGCGATTGACCGAAACAGCGGGTGTCTGGCTGCTCAAAGTGGCGCCGACGCTGAGGAACGGGTCGATACCCACGAACAGCGCGGCAAGCGCAACAAGACCGAACGCACTCACTATACGAAGATATAACTGCCTGACCATCGGACCGCCTCCAGCGCGCCGGAACGTCCCGGACATGCGAATGGCCCCCGAGCCCATTCAACGCTGCTGCAACATTTGTCGGGGTGAGCCGTTCCGAGGTTTCCTCGAATTCACCGAGTCGTGATCCAGATCGGCAATAATTTTGCTGGCGTGTTGCTGGGGCGCCCGTTGGACACTGGCCGAAGCGGAACAAAGAATGCCGTCGCGCTTTATCAAAGCGACCGGCCATCCTTTCCCCCCTCCCCCCGTGCTTGGCCGGTCATGTTGGGCGCAGCCGATATGCCGATCGGCTGCGCCCTGACTTTTTCAGGGCCAGCCGGGCCTCCCATGCATCACCGAAAACGCACATGGCCGGGACGAGCCCGGCCATGCAGCAAGAGATCGATTAGAGGCGTTACGCCGTCGGCTGGCGCTCGACCGGCTGCCGCTCGCGATGGCGGGCCTTGCGGCCGAAGAACAGGGCCTGGCTCACCACCGCCGACACCACGGCAAGCTGGAACGGCTTGGCGATCAGGAACGCCGGCTCCGGCCGTTGCCCGGTGAGGAAACGTTCCGGGTAGGCGGTGATGAAGATCACCGGCACTTCGAACGTGTCGAGAAGCTCGTTGACGGCATCGAGACCCGAACTGCCGTCGGCCAGCTGGATGTCGGCCAGGATGAGGCCCGGCCGCTTCTTCTTGGCAAGCGCAACCGCCTCGTTGTGGGTGCGGGCGATGCCGATGACGTTATGGCCGAGGCTTTCCACCAGCGCCTCGATATCCATGGCGATGAAGGTCTCGTCCTCGATGATCAGGACATCGGTGGCGATTTCGGCCGCAAGCTCGCGGCCGGATTCCTCGACCAGATTGCGCAAGGTCGCCAGATCGCAGTCGAGGATTTGGGCGGCGTCCTCCTCGGAAAAGCCCTCGAGCGCCACCAGCAGGAAAGCCTGCCGGGGGCGTGGCGTGATCTGGGTAATGTGCTGCTCGGGCGGCAGAACGACCTCGCCCGCCTCGGGCCTGCCGTTCACCGCCAATGAGCCCCAGATCTTGGTGAAGAGGCGATAGAGCCCGACCCGCGAGTTGGCGGTTTGGGCCAGCATATCCGGGCTGGCGATCAGCGATTCCAGGGTCGCCGCCACATAGGCGTCGCCGGAGGCCTGACTGCCGGTCAAGGCACGGGCATAACGACGCAAAAACGGTAGGTGCTGGAGTACTGCTTGTGAATTAGGCACTACGCCCTCCCCTTCAGGGTTGCCGAGGCTAACCGACAAAAACGTGGCCGCGCGAAAAAAGTTCCGAAAAAAGTTCCTGAACCCGGGAACCATGCGCAAAACCGGGCGTTGGCCGATTATCGGTGGGGCTCGTGCGTATCAAGGGCGGGTTTGACATGGGCGAGCGGGGGAAAAATGGCGAAATGAAACACCGTAGGACCAATCTCGAAGCGGTAGAGCCGGAATCGGACAAGCCAGCTTCGGACAAGCCAGAAATCCGAGATTCCATGGGCGCGCCGGTTAATCCCCCTAAACCCGAGGCACGGCTGGGCCGTGAGGTTCAGGCCAAGATCGGCCAGCAGCTGCGGGCCATGTACGACGACGTCGTCAATCAGGGCGTACCGCAGCATATCACCGATCTGGTCCGCCGGTTGAGCGATCAAGACTGAAAGCACAGGATTGAAAGCTAGGTCCGCATGAAGCTAGACCCCACCATACGCGATCAAGTGCTCTCCACCGTGCCGAGCCTGCGCGCGTTTGCCATTTCGTTGTCCGGCAATATCGACCGCGCCGACGATCTGGTGCAGGAAACGCTGCTGCGCGCGCTCTCCCATATCGATTCATTCGAGCCCGGCACCAACATGCCGGCATGGCTGTTCACCATTCTGCGCAACCTGTTCCGTTCGGAATATCGCAAGCGCCGCCGCGAGGTCGAAGACGCCGACGGCCGCTATGCCGAGACGCTGAAATCGCATCCGGAGCAGACCGGCCGCGTCGAATTCGAGGAATTCCGCACCGCGCTGGCCAAGCTGCCATCGGACCAGCGCGAGGCCTTGATCCTGGTCGGCGCCTCGGGCTTTTCCTACGAGGACGCCGCGGGGATTTGCGGCTGCGCCGTCGGCACCATCAAGAGCCGCGTCAACCGCGCCCGCACGCGGCTTGCCGACCTGCTCGCCATCGACAGCGTCGATGATTTTGGGCCGGATCGGCCCACCCGCGCCGTTCTCGCCGGCGGCGGACGGAATTAGCCGTCATTCCGGGGCGCGCTGAAGGCGCGAGCCCGGAATCCATAACCCCCACCGTCAAAGATTTACGCTCAGTGGCAGTTCTGTTGGCACTGTGATTATGGATTCCGGGCTCCTCGCTCCGCTCGGCCCCGGAATGACGAGCGCTACGGCATTCCACCACTGTTGGCGATCCCGCCGTCGATCGTGACGATCGTGCCGCTCGTATACGACGACAGATCGGAAGCGAGAAACACCACCGTCGCCGCGATCTCGTCGGTTGACGCCGGCCGGCCGTAAGGCATTTTTGCAAAGCTTTCCCGCCAGCGGTTCTCGTCACCGTACTGCGTCGCGGCGCGCTTGCGGCCCAGCACTTCGACGCGATCGGTCAGAACCGGACCCGGATTGACGCCGACGACGCGCACGCCGGATGCGGTGCTCCTGCCGCCGATAGCGCGGGTGAACGCCATCAGTCCGGCATTGCCCATGGCGCCGGCGATATAGGTGGCGTCGAGCCGCTCGCCGCCCAGCCCGATAATGTTGACGATCACGCCGCGCTTGCGCTCGCGCATCATGCGCAGATAAAGCCGCGTCAGCCCGACATAGCCGTAGACTTTGAGGTCCCAGCCGGCGCGCCAGGCCGCCTCGTCGACATCGTCGAGCGAGCCGCCCGGAATGGCGCCGGCATTGTTGACCAGAATGTCGACGTCGGGAAACGTCTGGAACACGCGCTCGCGCGCAGCAGCATCGGCGAGGTCGGCGGCCAGCGTGCGCACCTTGACGCCGGTTTCCTTGGCGATCGCGGCGCCTTCCTTTTCCAGGAGCTCGCCAGAACGCGCCACCAAGCAGACATTGACGCCTTCGCGCGCAAACCATTGCGCGACCGCAAGCCCAATTCCCTTCGAACTGCCGGTGACCAGCGCGGTGCGGCCGGTAAGCTTCAAATCCATCGTTTCCCCCTCGCCTTTTGCGGCACTGCCATGCCGAGTTTTGCGGGCCTTGTCCATCGCCCGCCAGGGTGGTTTAAAAAATCCCCTTGCCCCCTCACCCAAAGGATTTCGATCGATGACCTCAAGCGCAACTGCCGCCTCGCTTCCCGGCGGCAACACCGTCCTTGTCGAGATCGTCGACCGCGTCGCCTGGGTGACGATGAACCGGCCGGAGAAGCGCAACGCCATCAACCCCGCGCTGTCGTTCGAAATGCTCGACGTGTTCGAGGCGCTCGACAGCGACGAGCGTTGCGGCGCGCTGGTGCTTACCGGCGCCGGCGAAGCCTATTCGTCCGGCATGGATCTGCGTGAATATTTCCGCGCCACCGACAAGCTCAGCTACGACGAGCGGCTCAAGGTCATGCGCAAAAGCGCACTGGCGCAGTGGAAACGGCTGCAGTTCTACGGCAAGCCGACCATCGCCATGGTCAACGGCTGGTGCTTTGGCGGCGCCTTCAATTCGATGATCGCCTGCGACCTCGCCATCGCCGCCGAGGACGCGACCTTCGGGCTGTCGGAAATCAACTGGGGCATCATTCCCGCCGGCACCGTGACCAAAGCGGTGGCCTCCGTCATGGGCCAGCGCGATACGATGTACTACATCATGACCGGCGAGACTTTTGACGGCCGCAAGGCGGCGTCGATGGGTCTCGTCAATGAGGCGGTGCCGCGCGCCGAGTTGCGCGCGCGGGTGCAAAAACTTGCCGCGACCCTGATCGAGAAAAATCCCATGGCGCTGCGCATCGCCAAGCACGCGGCGCGCCGCGTGCGCGACATGTCGTGGGAGGACGCCGAGGATTATCTGTTCGCAAAACTCGACCAGTTGCGCTTTCTCGATCCCGAAAAGGGCCGCGAGAAGGGCATGACGCAATTCCTCGACGACAAATCGTACCGGCCGGGACTGGCCGCCTATCGCCGCGACAGTTGAGCGCGCGGGTGACGGTGCAGCGACAGGCGATCGCGCTTGGGCCGCTGCTGCGGCCGCGGTCGGTCGCTATCGTCGGCGTTTCGCCCGAAGCGGGATCGCTGGGCGGCAATGTGCTCGCTAACCTCACCCGCATCGGCTTTAAAGGCGACATTCATCTCGTCAGCCGCAACAATCGCGAGATCGGCGGCCGCACCTGCGTCGGCTCGATCGACGAATTGCCGGAAGGCATCGACGTCGCCGTGCTGGCGGTGCCGCGTCAGGCGTTCGATCGATGCGGTGAAGGCCTGCGTCCGCCGCAAGATCGGCGCGGCGCTCGTCTTCGCCTCGGGCTTTGCCGAAATGGACGAGGCCGGGCGCGCCGATCAGGACGCGATGGCGCGGATCGCCAACGAGGCGAAGCTCGCGCTATGCGGTCCAAATTGCATCGGCCTGGTCAATCTGACCGACCGCGTCGCACTGACATTCGAGCCGCTGTCATTGCCGGCACAAGTTCAAGGACGGGGCATCGGCGTCGTCACCCAAAGCGGCGCCATGTGCTCGACCTTGCGGCTGGCCTTGCTGGCGAAGGGGCTCAAGCTCTCCATCGTCGTCTCCACCGGCAATGAAGCGCAGCTCACGACAGAGCATTTTCTCGAATTTCTCATCGACGATGATGCCACTGAAGTCATCGTGCTGTTCATGGAGCAGGTGCGCGACCCGACGCTGTTTCTTGCGCTCGCGGCGCGCGCCCGCGAGCGCAAAAAGCCGATCGTGCTGATGCACCCCGGCCGCAGCGCCCGCGCGCAGGAATCCGCGCGCACCCACACCGGCGCCATGGTCGGCAATCACGCGGTGATGAGCGCATTGGTCGCGCACCAAGCGGTCGTGCGCGTCGAGACGCTGGAGGAACTGCTCGACACCGCGGAAGTCTTGGCGCGTTTTGCCAGCCCGCCCGTCAAGGGCGCGGCGGTAATGACCAATTCCGGCGCGTTCAAGGGCTACGCGCTCGATTTTGCCGAAACGCTCGGTCTCGATCTGCCGGCGCTGTCGCCGGCGAATGAGGCAGCCATCAAAAAAATTCTGCCGCCGTTCGCGGCCATCGAAAATCCGGTCGACACCACCGCACAGACCGTGCGCGATCCGTCGATCCTCGGCAGCACCGCGGCGCAGCTTCTCGCCGATCCGGCGATGGGCAGTCTCGTCATCTCGATCGTCGCCGGCGCGCCGCGCTTTGCCATGGACAAGGCCAACGCGATCCTGTCCGGCATCGCCGATCTCGAAAAACCGATCGCGGTCGCCACCATGGGCGACGAGACCGAACTGCCGGCGGAATTCTCCGCCTGTCTGCGCGACAAAGGGCTCGCCTTCTTCCGCTCGCCGGATCGCGCGCTACGCGCCATGGCGCGGGCGACCTGGTACGGCAACGCGGTGATATCGACGCGTTCACCCGCGCAAGCTCCGGCTTTACCGTCGTACAAGATCGCAACGAGCGGCGCGCTCACCGAGTATCAAGGCAAGGCTTTGCTGGCGATGCTCGGCATCGCCGTCCCGGAAGGCGCGCTGGCGCGCGATCCCGATGAGGCGAGCGAGATCGCGCAGCGGGTCGGCTATCCCGTCGTGTTGAAGGCGCAAGCCGCCGCGCTGGCGCATAAGAGCGACGCCGGCGGTGTCGTCCTCAACATCGCCGACGACGCGGCGCTGCTGCGAGCCTGGGACAGCGTCGCGGCCAATGTCCGCAAGTCGCAACCGGACCTGGTCCTCGACGGCATGCTGGTCGAGGCGATGGCGCCGCCAGGGCTCGAACTCGTGGTCGGCGCGCGGCGCGAGCCGGGTTGGGGACCGATCCTCACCGTCGGCCTCGGCGGCATCTGGATCGAGGCGCTGCACGATATCCGCATCCTGCCCGCCGACTATCGACCGCGACGGCGTCATTGAGGAGTTGCAAAAAC
>CAWHQX010000026.1:0-11288 GCA_963831545.1 uncultured Acidobacteriota bacterium | reverse complement strand
CGTGCAAACTGCCGCCACTGAGGTGTATCAACCGGCACGCACCTTGCGTTGTGCGCTGTACCACAACAACGGCGATGGGACGTTTACTGACGTCACCGAGAAGGCCGGCGTTGGCGGTGAGGGCCATTACGGGCAGGGCGTGGCCGTCGGTGATTTTGACAACGACGGTTATCCCGATGTTACGTCACCGGATACGGCAGCGCGATTCTCTATCACAACAACGGTAACGGAACGTTTACCGATGTAACGGCAAAAGCAGGGGTCAGTGACGAAGGCAAGTGGTCGACAAGCGCGGGTTCGTTCGACTATGACAGGGACGGCTTTCTCGATCTTGTGGTCACCAACTATATCGACTGGAGCCCCAAAAACAATATCTGGTGCGGCGAACACCGGCCCGGCTACCGCTCTTACTGTCATCCCGGAAATTACAAAGGTCAGAAAACTAAGCTGTACCGCAATAACCATGACGGGACGTTCCGGATGTGCAGCAGAACGCGTCGGGCATTGGCAAGCCAGAATCAAAAGGCATGGGCGTAGTGCTCGCGGATTTTAACAATGACCGCTGACCGACATCGCGATCGCCAATGACTCCTGGCCAAATTTCCTGTTCATTAACAAGCATGACGGTACTTTTGAGGATGTTTCGTTCGTTTCAGGGATGGCTGCAAGCGAAGACGGGCGATATGAAGCCGGAATGGGTATCGATGCAGCCGATGTCGATCACGACGGATGGATGGATGTCTACATCACTCATCTGGATTTCGAATTGAATCGTCTCTACCACAATAATCGCGACGGCACCTTTAACGATTTCACATTTGCTTCCGGTATTGGGAACAAGGCGATGGGTTTGAGCGGCGTTTCGATAGAAATTCATCGATTACGACAACGACGGCTGGCCGGACATCAGTTCGGTCAATGGGGCCATGGTTGACAATGTGGCACTGTATCACAGCGAAGTCTCTTACAAGGAGCCCCTGCTGATGTTTCGCAACACAGGTAAAGGTCATTTCGAGAAGGTCTCGGAGTTGCTCGGACCTGACTTCATGCGTCCGGTCGCCGGCCGTGGCTTGGCTACGGCGGATTTCGACAACGACGGCGACATCGATGTCGCCCTGAATAATCGGGGTGAATATCCATCGCTGCTGCGCAATGATGGTGGAAACGCCAATCATTTTCTGGAAGTGTTGTTGATTGGAACCAAATCGAACCGCGACGGTATCGGTTCTTCCTTAAAACTGACCAGCGAAGGCGTTGTTGAAGTCGAGCAGTCCAAAGGTGGAATGGGATATATGTCGGCCAGTGATCCCCGCATCTTTTTCGGGTTGGGCAAGAGAAGCAAAATCGAATCGCTTGAAATCACCTGGCCCAGCGGACAAGTCGATCGACTGACGAATGTGCCGGTCGATAAGATCATTGCAGTGAAAGAAGGCGCGGGAATCGTTCCTCGCACTTTCCCCAGGGTGCCGAGCAAATAGTCATGCGCATTCCCCGCAGAACGTTTGTCGGCACATCGCTGGTTCGTCTCGGAACAGGGCCTGCTCGAAGCGCTATTGACCCCTACCTGGAAATGGAGAAGTTCCGTAATCCTCGAAGCGCAAACGATTCCCAGACCGGCCACGCCTTCGACCGTAACATTTGTCGACGTGGCCCGCGAAGCAGGGCTGACGATTCCAAACGTCTGGGGCGGCATAAATCAGAAGCGATTGATCATCGAGGCTAAGGGCAGCGGGATCGCGTTCTTCGACTACGACGGCGATGGCTGGCTTGATATTTATCTCACGAACGGTTCTCGGCTTGATGCGAAGTGGACACCGTCAACTGCTCCTACCTCACATCTCTACAAGAATAATCGGGACGGTACGTTCACAGACGTCACCGAAAAATCAGGTTTGGGCAGAACCGGCTGGCAAACCGGCGTCTGTATCGGCGATTACGACAACGATGGATGGGACGACCTGTTTTGCTGTTTTTGGGGACACAATATCCTTTTCCACAACAACGGCGACGGTACATTCACCGACGTGACGACGAAGACCGGCCTGTACAACGAAAAAGTTCATTGGGGTTCGGGATGCACGTTCCTGGATTATGATCGCGACGGCCATCTGGATCTCTTTGTCTGCAATTACATCAAGCTCGATCCTCAGAGCTCGCTCGCTGACGCTGCCACGTGTCAATGGAAGGGCGTGCCGGTGATGTGCGGTCCGCGCGGGCTTGAGGGAGAGCTAAACGCCCTCTACCACAACAACGGAGACGGCACCTTCACCGATGTTTCGGAAAAGTCCGGCATCCTTAAGCCCGGTCCGCGTTATTCCATTACCGCTGTTTCCTACGATTTTGATAATGACGGATGGCCCGATATTTATGTGGCTGTGGATTCCGAACCCAGCATCCTGTTCCGCAATAACCACGACGGGACGTTCACCGATGTGGCAGTCGTTGCTGGTTGCGCCTACAACGAGAATGGCCACGAACAAGCCGGAATGGGTGTGGCTGTCGCGGATTATGACTGCGACGGGTGGTTCGACATCTATAAGACGAATTTTGCCGACGATACGTGCAATCTCTATCACAACAACGGAGACGGTACATTCAACGACGAAACGTTTTCATCGGGTTTGGGCGTGAACAACCAGTACGTCGCGTGGGGTTGCGGTTTCATTGACTACGACAACGACGGCTGGCCCGACCTGATGCAGATCAACGGACACGTTTACCCGGAGATTGAATCTCACAGCATGTCGCAGACCTACAAGAATCCCCGGCTGCTTTACCGAAATCTGGGGGACGGCAAATTCAAGGATGTCTCGGCAGAATCCGGCACCGGAATTGCCGAGCGTTTTTCGAGTCGCGGCGCAGCCTTCGGTGATTACGACAATGACGGTGACATGGACGCGCTCATCCTGAATATGAACGATGTGCCTTCTCTCCTGCGCAACGACGGCGGAAACGCCCAAAACTGGATCAAAATCAAATTGCTCGGCACGAAATGCAACCGTACAGCAATCGGTGCCCGCGTGCATGTCACAGTCGGGAAACACACGCAGATGGATGAAGTCCACAGCGGCGCGAGCGTGATGTCGCAGTCCGACTTGCGGCTGCATTTTGGCCTGGGAAAGGCCACCGCAGTCGATGTGCTCGAAGTCAGATGGCCGACCACGCAAAAAGTGGAACGATTCACTCAAGTGAGAGCAAATCAGATTCTGACGATTCGTGAAGGCAGCGGCATCATAGATCGTTCGCCGCCTAGGAGCAGGTAGCTGGCGATTGCTGCCTGACCCTCGTGTCTAGTGATGAATTCTTGCAGCCCATCCCCCGCCCGGGGCCAGTTTAATTTTTATTTTTGAATTGCGATTCACTTGCGAGCGGACAAGTTTGTAGTCGCTCCCCAACCGGTCCGCATTTTCGCCATCTTGATACGCGTCCATCTGGAAATTGCCTTCCGGCAGGAAGGAGAAGTCCAGTTCAAGTTCGCGAGCGGTCCAGTTGTTCATTGCACCGACGTACCAGTCGTCCCCACTCCTGCGTGCAACGGCCACGTACTGCGCGATTTTTCCGTCGAGCGCCCTGGTTTCATCCCATTCCGTCGGAACCGCGGCAAGGAATTCCATCGCTTCAGGCTCCCGCAGGTAATTTGAGGGGCTGTCGGAGAGCATCTGCAACGGACTCTCGTAAACCACATACATCGCCAGTTGGTGGCAGCGCGTACCGAGGCTCATCGGTCGATTGAAGATTGGCGCGAACCCGGACTTTGGCGCGTTGATCATCGCACCCGGAGTGAAATCCATGGGACCGAGAAACATACGCGTAAAAGGCAGGGTAACGTTATGTTCGGGTTCAGTATCCGCGCTCCACTTGCTCCACTCAAGACCTCTTACACCCTCCGTACTGATCAGGTTCGGCCAGGTACGCGTCATCGCCGCAGGCTTCTGGTCGCCGTGGAAGTCGACCAGCATTTTCCGTTTCGCTGTCTCGCTGCTGACCCGATGGTAATAGTTGATCAATATCTGGTCGCTGCGCTGCATGAAATCGACTTTAATCCCCTTGATTCCCCATCTCTGATACTGATCGAGCGCAGGAATGAGTTGATCGTCAAGCGTTTTCCAGACCACCCACAAAATCACACCGACGTTCTTCTGTCTCGCGTACTCAGTCAGTTCTTCCATGTTAATTTCTGGAACAACTTCGAGCACGTTTCCGAGTTTGTACCAGCCTTCGTCGAGAATGATGTACGGGATCCCATACCGGGCCGCGAAATCGATATAGTACTTGTAGGTCTGGGTATTGATACCTGACTTGAAATCCACCCCGTACAAATTGGTGGCATTCCACCAATCCCAGGAGACTTTTCCGGGCTTGATCCAGCTGGTCTCTTCGACCTGGGAAGGTTTTTCAAGCAGCCACACCAGCTGGTTGGTAATCAAATCGGCGTCCCTCCGAGCAACGCCCAGCACCCGCCACGGATACGTGCGCTTGCCCGCTGTAACAGCGATGTAATCTGCACTCTCCACCACTTTGAAATCGCGATCGCCGAACAACTGCTCCTTCAACGGATAGGGAGGGAATGTTGCCGTAAGCCCATTTTCCCCGGTGCCTCGCAGCCACAGCCCGGGATAGTCCTCAACGTCAGACTCGGCAACGGCCAGTTTCGCACCCCGGCCAAGGTCCACAACGGCCGGAAGGCTGCCGAGGAATGCGGGAAGAATCTCGGACAGTCGCTGCGGCGTATATTTTCGTTCGTTGTGCGAGAAGAAACTGTCTTCCTGCGGATAGAAAACGGTTAAATTCCGGGGGAACCTGAAGTTTGCTTCTTCTCCGTAGACCTTGACCTGTGCCGCCGGAAGAGAGGTCTCGAAGCGATAAGCGACACCCTCGTTATAAGCCCGGAAGACCACTGCAAACTGGGTATCCACTTCGAGCCGCAGTTCGTTGTAGTTATCGCGAACCTTCGCAAATTTCTGGCGCACCACCGGCACGATGACCTGATTGTTCTGTCTTTCGCTCGCCTTGACGGCCTTTACATCGCTCCCGAGAACGCTGTGGTCAACGTTCAAAGAGAGTGTGCAGTCTTCGAGGATGGTTGTGCCGTCCAGAAGTACATCGTAACGGATTCCGTGCGTTGTGCGAATTCGCACTTCGATTCCCTTATCCGGGGAAAGGAGATCGAAACTGGTTTGCGCAGCGGATTTGCCGAGAAACGCGAGCAGCGGAATCAAGACAAGGAAAGACCTACACAGGATCAACTTCATGACGAGTCCTCCCGACGCTCTCTATTCAGAATACCTTGGCTCAGATCTGCGACCCGAGGTGGTTCCGGGCTGGGCCCACTGAGCTATGCCACTTCCGGCGCAACCGCTGTCATCTCAATCTGTATTTCTTTCTTGCCGAGCACCGGATGGGTTGCCGTGAGTTTGACTGTTCCAGCTTGTTCCTTCGCGCGAATCCATATCGCACCGGTACCACCGACTACGGCGAATGGATTGTCTCCGATTAATTCGGCCGGTCCTGCAAGTTCCAGTTTGATGGCATCATTGGCAAAGGGCCGAATCGCGCCGAATTCATCGGTTACGCGAAAAACAACTCGTGTTGTGTCGGCGCCGTCTGCAAGGAGCGAGGTGTCGTCAGGGAGCACCTCAAATTTCTGATCGATTCCCTTCCCCGAAAGCGTCTTTACGATCACCTGCTTGCCATCGATATAACCTTCCACCCGCAGGTCTCCCCATTTCGAGACGGCTTTTTCAAGATCGACCGTGAACGGGGCGTAGCGAAGGTGCGGGAATTGCGCGCGATCCGGGTCGACTTCGGCAACCAGTCGGGTGCCGATATAGACTTTCAGATGGTCGCAATTGGAGCAGAACATTGCCTTTGTAAATCCGATCGATTCGTCACCGCGAGCCCAGTGAAATGCGGGTTCAAGCACGATTTCTTCCAGAGGATCACACTGCGATTTGTAGAATCCGGCCGCTGGCTTCGGTTCACGGAAAATGTCTGTCACGCCGTGGTAGCAGATGCGGTCACCTGAACCAAAATCAGAGTGCGTATTGTAGTCAAACGCGCACCACCCGATTCCGCCTGCGTACTGAGGATTTGAAGCTAACTGGTCGTGAACGCGGGCGTGCCGCACCATATGCTCCATCAGACGTTCCTTGTCATCGATGGTCTTTGTCGGATACGTGTGTCCAACAAACTCGGTATTCAAGTAACGCGGATGGTTGGGCGGCTTTAGCGGCCAGCCAAAATCGTTCATGGTGAAGACGTCTTCGAGGAATTCCGACTCCTGGAAATAGCGGATGCCTCCCGTTGGCCGCGTGGGATCGAGTTTGTGGGCCAGCGCATTCGTTCGCACGTAAAAATTGTGATCGTCGAGCGATTCGTTAATCCGCACGCCCCACAGAACGATGCTCGGATGGTTCCAGTCGCGTCGAATCATTCGCTCCACATTGTCGATCGTGATCAACTTCCAGGGCTCGTCACCGATATGTTGCCATCCGGGAATTTCTTCGAGCACCAGTAACCCGATCCGGTCACATTCATCCAGGAAGTGCCTGGATTGCGGGTAATGCGACGTTCGCACAATATTGCAGTGGAGTTTGGTGCGCAAAATCTGTGCATCGCGCCTTTGCGCTCGCGCCGGCATGGCCTGCCCGACGAAAGGAAACGTCTGATGGCGGTCCAAGCCAATCAATTTGATGACCTTTCCATTCAGTTCGAACCCATGGTCAGTAAACTCCGCTTTGCGGAAACCAATGTGCCGCGAATCCGCATCCACAACTTCGGCCCCGTGAAGCAGTCGAACCTCTACCGTGTAGAGATGGGGATTACGGAGATCCCATAACTTCACTTCTCCCAGACTCCCGAGTTCCACCGGATAGGAGGTTGCCTCCGCGGTAGCCTTTGAAGCAGGAACCTTTTGCGTTCCTCTGGCCATCACGCGCTCGCCGTCACGCAGTTCGACTTCGATCGTCATCGGGTCGTGCGATTCGTCTAATCTCTGAATGTGGCAATCCACTTCGACGGTAGGATGCGGCCCCAGCACGTCCTTGGGCTTTGCAAAAATATTCTCGATAAAGGTGGACGGCACCACGCGCAATTGAACTTCCCGGTAAATACCGCCGAAGGTCAGATAATCAATCTGAAAACCAAAAGGAGGGATATCCGGCCGTTCGGTCGAATCCACGTCCACCGCAATCACGTTCTCGCCCGAGAAATCAATGTGCGGCGTCAGATCGAACGAAAACGGTGTATAACCGCCCTTATATTCGCCCAACCGTACGCCGTTAATCCATACGGCAGAGGCCGTCATCACGCCTTCAAAATCAATGAAGACGTGCTTCCCTTTTGCCTCCGGTGGCAATTTGAACTTTCGCCGGTAGAGCGACACAAACTCGTAACTCTTGTCGTCAAAACTGTGCCACGGCAACTTGATGTTGGTGTGTGGCACCACAACACTCGTAAAGGCTGCGTCGTCAAAGCTCTTTTCGTGACCGCCTTCGACAAACGAGTGGTTGTACTTCCAGTTCCGATTAATCGGAAGAATGATCCTTGCTCCCGAGGCGGAAGACGCCGCTTGACCGACAGATTCTCCGAACGCATTGTGCGCCAGAGTCGCTCCGGCGATTACGCTTCCAGTTGTCCTGATAAAGTCGCGTCGGTCCATGGTTTTCTCTTTTCTTGCCGCACTCGGAATGAAGTCAAGATGATTTCCAAAACCCCGGCGGAATAGTAGCAGGTTTGTCCGACCTTTGCAGACCGGACTCCTCAATATCGAACGATTGCAAACGAGGTGTGCTGGCCGTGACTTGCTCAAAAAGAGGTTTTCCATTATTAAAGAAGCGCAATGCGAAAACACGAAGAAGCCGAAATCCGGATCGCCGGAAAGGATTTTGACGTTTGCATCATCGGGGGTGGCGCTACAGGAACAGGGTGCGCACTGGACGCCCAGCTTCGCGGTCTGTCAACTGTACTCCTTGAAGGAAATGATTTCGCTTCAGGTACTTCCAGTACTTCTACAAAGTTGATTCACGGCGGCGTGCGCTACCTCGAACAAGCCGTAAAAGAATTCGATATCGCCGAGTACCGGGTCGTCCGTCGCGCCCTTCACGAACGCATTCGCATGCTCCACAACGGCCCCTACTTGAGCCGTCCGCTTGAGTTCATCGTTCCCTGCTTTGATTGGCTCACCACCGGCTATATGGGAATCGGGCTCAAGATGTACGACTGGATTGCCGGTGAATCGCGCCTCTTTCGCAGCCGGTATCTCGGCAAACAAACCACTGCGAAGCATCTGCCAAGTCTCAAGACCGACGATTTGGTTGGCAGCGTGGTTTATGCGGACGGGCAGTTCGACGACGGCCGGTATAACCTTGCCATCGCGAAATCGATGGTCGAAGCGGGCGGCGAAGCGCTCAATCACGCGAAAATCGTCTCATTTGGAAGAGACGCTCAGGGCAAAATCACCTCAGTTGAAGTAGAGAATCAGCTGAGCGGCCACCGCTTTACAACCCGGGCGAGAGCGTTCGTCAACGCCACCGGACCGTGGGCCGATACCTTGCGACAGATGGCAAATCCCACCGCTCACTCCCGAATGCGCGTCAGCAAAGGGATCCATATTCTGCTTCCACTCGCCCTCTATCAGAGCAAAGACGCTTTGCTGATTCCGAAGACCGAAGATGGCCGTGTGCTGTTTGCCGTACCCTGGTTCGATCGCCTGCTCGTGGGAACGACCGAAACAGAATGTTCGATCGACGATGAGATGATTGTGACGAAGGAAGAGGTGGAGTATCTTCTGCGCCACATCAATCACTATTTGAAAACTCCGATAATCCCGCTGGACATTTTAAGTGGCACCGCCGGAATGCGACCATTGGTGAGCGCGGGGGGCGCAATGGCAACAAGCAAACTGGCCCGTGATCACGAAGTGGAATTAGACCCGGGGAGCGGCTTGATCAGCATCATGGGCGGAAAATGGACGACTTACCGCGCAATGGCTGAAGACACCATTAACCAGGTGCAAAAATATCTTGGACAACCCGAAACACCTGGAAAAACAGCTGAGCATTTGCTCGCGGGCTCGGAACAGTACACAGGCAATTACTGGAAATCTCTGGTGAAACAGTATTCTGTTCCGGAAGAGACGGCGCACCATCTGGCTGTCAAATTTGGTACGCGCGCCACAGAATTAATGGAGCTGACACGGACCAACCCGGACCTAAGTCGACCCATTACTTCCGGGCTCTCGCCCATTCGTGCTGAAATCGTCTATGCGGCGCGCAAGGAAATGGCCATGACCGTCGAGGACGTCCTGGCCCGCAGAACTGGTCTCGAACTGCTGAGCTGGAAGGGCGCACGAGAAGCGGCACCGGTCACGGCCGCCCTGCTTGCAAAAGAACTTGGCTGGGACAGAGAGAGAGAGCGCAATCAAGTTCGAACGTACCAGAACAAGATTTCGCGCATGCTGCAGTTCGCTGGCCTGCCGGACACGGAGACGGAAATAGATCTCGGCGAGCGCAGCAGCTGATGAAAGAGGAACGTATGACGGCATATCTCGGCGCAATCGACCAGGGGACAACCAGCACACGCTTCATTGTGTTCGACCGTACCGGGCGTATTGTTTCTGTCGCACAAAAAGAACACGAACAGATTTTCCCCAAAGCTGGCTGGGTCGAGCACGATCCCGATGAAATCTGGCGTCGTACCCAGGAAGTCATTCACGAGGCGATCGAGAACGCAGGTCTCCGTCCAAAGGATCTTGCGGCGATTGGAATTACGAATCAGCGTGAAACTACGCTTCTGTGGAATAAGGTGACGGGTCGTCCCCTCTATAACGCGATTGTCTGGCAAGACACACGGGTATCCGATGACGTTACGCAAATTTCGAGGGACGGCGGGCAGGACCGGTTCCGATCAAAAACAGGACTGCCCCTGGCCACCTATTTTAGCGGGCTCAAGATCCGATGGATTCTCAATCACGTGCACGGCGCACGGGAGCAGGCAGAAAAGGGCGAAGTTCTGTTCGGGAATATCGACACGTTCCTTTTATGGAAGTTGACCGGAGGCGTAAAAGGCGGCATTCATGTCACGGATGTAACCAACGCCAGCCGTACTCAACTGATGAATCTTGAAACACTCGGGTGGGATGAGGAAATCCTGAGGACGCTCGGTATACCTGCACAAATTCTGCCGACGATTGCTTCAAGCAGTGAAGTCTATGGGGAAGCAACGCTCGAAGGAGTCCGGGGCGTAAAAATTGCGGGAATTTTGGGCGATCAGCAAGCCGCACTGGTCGGCCAAACCTGCTTCAAACCGGGCGAAGCCAAAAACACATACGGCACCGGTTGTTTCCTGCTGATGAACTGCGGCGAGCGACCCGTCAAATCGCAATTCGGATTGATCACTACAGTTGCCTACAAGCTAGGCTCCAAACCCGCAACATATGCTCTTGAAGGCAGTGTGGCCATTGCCGGAGCACTGGTTCAATGGCTGCGCGACAATTTGGGGATCCTCGAAAAGAGCGAGCAGATCGAGCCTCTCGCGCGCAGTGTCAATGACAACGGCGGCGTTTATTTCGTGCCAGCCTTCTCCGGACTCTATGCTCCGTACTGGAAATCGAGTGCCCGCGGAGTCATTGCAGGTCTAACCCGCTACGCGAACAAAGGACATCTGGCCCGTGCCGTGCTTGAAGCTACGGCATTTCAGACTCGTGAAGTTCTTGAAGCCATGGAGAAGGATTCGAAGATCAAGCTTCACACGTTGCGCACCGATGGCGGAATGGTGAAGAACGATCTGCTCATGCAATTCCAGGCAGATATCCTGAATATTCCCGTTGTGCGGCCCGTGATCCAGGAGACGACAGCGCTTGGAGCTGCCTACGTAGCCGGCCTGGCTGTTGGATTTTTTGAGGATTTGGAAGACCTCACGGCGAATTGGGCGATCGACCACACGTGGCATCCGAATATGGAAAATGCCGAGCGCGAAAGGCTGTATCAGGCTTGGAAGAAAGCAGTTACCCGCTCCATGGATTGGGCGGAAGAATGAACAGATTGCGATTGCTCGAGTCTCCCTCACGAAAACAGGTTGACCAATGTATGCGGAAAGCACATCCTCTGGGTCAGGACTTGCTTAAGCGGTTAACTCAAGGCATTTTAGTATCTTTAGGGTTTTGCTTTACCGGGAGGCCATTTCTTACGGAAGGTCCGGCAAGTTTGGCAACCAGTTTGGCCCGCGAGTTAGGACATCTCCCCCAAGAATGTCGGACCGTCGACTAACTGGCACAAGATCCGGAGTTC
>CAWHQX010000025.1:0-59562 GCA_963831545.1 uncultured Acidobacteriota bacterium | reverse complement strand
GAGAACATCCTCACCTGAAGGACCGTAGTCCCCGGGGCCGAAGGGAATCTGTGTATTGCAGACCCCATTCACGTAATCGAACAACTCGCCGAGGACGCAGCCCCATGTTTGGGCCTTCGAGATGGTATACACCGCATCGAAGCGCGCCCAGTTCGTGACATTGCCCTGTAACTTCAGCCCGAGCCCCTTGTAACTTGAACGGTTATCGGAGCGGAATACGTCTGCATCCGGATAGGAGTAGCCACGATAGCCGTGCATGCCCGTCTCAATCGTAAAATCCCCGCTTACCAGCCAATTTCTGGTAATTTCATGCTGAATTCCGGCAGTAGCGTGCAATGCGTAGGGCGTGTGGTAGTTCGGATCGATCAGCGCGGGAGTGATCGGGCCGTTTGCGATACTTCCGGCGTTCACCGATTGAAATGCGGTTACCCACCCGTTCTGCGCGAGATCGTCGTAATACAATCCGACGCCGCCGCGAAAAACGGTTTTGCGCGAACTCCCGATCGTTTGCACGACACCCACGCGCGGGGCGAATGCCTTACGGTAATCGTGAGGAATGCCGTTGACGAGCCCGGTGCTCTGTGCAGGATTGAAACTCTGATCGCGACCCGACGCGATAAACAATCCGAACGTGGTGTCGTAGCGAAGACCGTAGTTTACGGTGAGGCCGGAGTTGATTCTCCAGGAATCTTCCGCGTAAAAACCAAGCCGCTGCACATTTTGCGAGAAGCTGCCATCTCCGGCGGGGTTGGTTACGCTTCCATTCGCGTAATCAACGGGAAACTGAGAGAGGTTATCGAGATAGTAGGTGGGATCCTGCGGGAATGTCACCAAAGTCTCTTTGTTGGCAGTCAGAGCACCGCTCATCACCGGTTCGTGAATGAAATTCACACCGAAACGCGTCGAGTGACTCCCGCTAACGTGACTTACATCATAACGAATCTGGTATTTTTCTTGATCACGCAGAATCGGGAAATTGGTAATGGCTGTGATGTACAGGTTGTCGCCGTAGGTCTCAAAGCCACTGGTCGTGCTGGATGTGGTGGTGAATGGAAACGCCAGGGCGAATCCAAGATCTGAGTTCCGCGTTTGCGTCAGGTGCAGCAGGCTCGCATTTAGGACGAGCGAACCGAGCCAGGACGAAGAAAACGTATATTGCTGGCCGAGAACGAAGCTGAAGTAATTGTTGTGGGCCGTCGAGCCTGTCGAGGGCAGCGCGCCCTGTGCCACCAGGGAATTCTTTGTCGTATAGCTGTCGGTCGCCGCGCGCAGGAACCAACGTGAACGCTCTGATTGCGCCCAATCCAGGCGGAAGCTATCGAGATAATCGCGGAAGGGAACTGAAACGTTATTCGGAACGCTGATCGAATTCACGCCTGGAACGAGTCCCATCGAAGCCAACTGCGCCAGCGCGTCGAACTGCTGAATGCTTGCCGGACTGTAGGCAACGCTCGCATGCTCGTTGACGTATTCAAATGAAGTGAAGAACCACAATTTATCCTTGACGACCGGTCCGCCCAGGGTGCCGACATAGTTCTGACGCGAGAACGGCTGCTTGGGGTCGGGGGCGGGATTGTCGATCGGAAAACGCGCGTTGAGGTCGGCGGCCCGGATGTAGACCGAGCCTTCACCGTGCCAATTGTTACTGCCACTGCGCGTGGTGATCACAACGGAGCCCGCGGTGGTACGCCCGGTATCCGCATCCGTTTGCGCGGTCCGAAACGCAAATTCCTGAACCGCGTCGGGTGAGAAATTCTGCAGAAATCCGCCAATGTAGTCGTCGGAATTGTCTCCGCCATCGACGGAGAGCTCGTTGTTGAGGCCCGAGCTGCCACCGGTGGACACGGCGGTGATGCGCGCCTTGGTGGGATCAGAAGGTTCGACGGGCTCGGTGTTGGGGGCGAGATAGGAAATGTTAGCGAAGCTGCGGGCGGCGAGCGGAATATTGGCCAGATCCTGGCGATAAATAATGGCTTGATGCGTTGCGCTGGCCGTCTCTAACTGGGCGCTGGTGATCGATTGCGGTGCTGTTACCAGAACCTGTTCGGTGACGGTCTTCGGCTGCAGAACGGCGATGATTTCGCGGACTGAGCTGACGGCAACGGTAACCATGGAATGCGCGTCCGCGAAATTTGCCGCGCGGACGTCGACGTTGTACGAACCTGGTTCAAGGCCGTCACTCCGAAATTCGCCGCGAGCGTCTGAGCGACAATCTCGGGAGATCGATTTGTCAGGGCTGCTGATATGGATCGATGCGCCCGTCACGCGAGCGTTAGTCGAGTCCTCGACCGTGCCCCGCAAACTGCCTGTTGGCAGCTGCGCAAACAGCGCGGGAGGAGCCGCCGCAGAACACAAAATCAACGAAATACAGCAGATGCAGTTCCGCAGGCGCATCGAACAGTGGGTCCTTTCGTTAGCAATTCCGATAAGGAAACGAGTGTACAGCCTTTTGCGATTCAAAATTGGAGATCTGCTGAAGCTCCCAAATCATGACTGGAATCGGATCGTCGAGGTGTCCGGCTTACTTCCTAACGACATCAAGGTGAGTGCATTCATCAGAACGAATATGCAATGTAGCATCGCGATCAGTTCCTCCCGTGCTTTCGTTAAGGAAGAAACTTTACTCCGATTTTGCAAGGCGAGGAACCGTCGTTCCGAAAAAAGATCTTCTAGTGGAAAAGATTAGTCGATGCCGCAAATGGCACAGCAAGTCGGTCCGGGGGCAGAATGATATTTCGATGGGTGCTCGAGGCTGTATAAAACTGAGCATCGCTAGCCCGGGGAACTCCCTAAGATGCTCCGTGGATGCAAAGGCAGAGCGTACGAAGTTCAACTCGAAGCACCCAGGCTATTCCATAGGGGCTAAAGGACTCTCGGACTCAAGCTACTGAAGCAAGGAACCAAGAAAGCGGGACTGTGAGCGACGGAAAAGTGTATCTGTGGCGATTGAAGCCGATTGATCAGTTTCGACCGTGAAGTGGCCGGTGTCTGGTGAGTTTGATGATTGCGTGGCCAGGTATGTGAACAATGAGCCGTACGCAGAAATGTTATGGGAGAAACACGGGAGTGACGTGAGAGGCCGCGCGTGAAGAAACAAACAACGCCTTGCGACGGCTTTTGGGATCGGGCCTTACCCGATCTTTTCGAGCACTTACAGGCAACGCCTGCCGGACTGACGTCAGATGAGGCTAGCCGCAGACTTCGTCGTTATGGCCCGAACAGCCTGGTCCCGGAATCGCGCTTTGCCGGACTCTTTAGCTTCTTTGGTTTCTTCGCCAATCCACTCGTCATCATTCTTGTCATCGCAAGCGGCGTGTCTCTCGCTCTCGGAGAACACGTTGGTGGGCTGATCATTATTGCGATCGTGCTGTTTAGCGTCCTGTTGAACTTCCTGATGGAATTCCAGGCCCGCCACGCAGTCGAGGACATTCAGAAACAGATTGCGATTACAGCGGCCATACTCCGGGATGGAAGAGAACAGGAATTGCCGACAGACCAACTCGTCCCCGGGGATATTATCCGGCTGAACGCAGGGGACCTTGTGCCGGCGGATGGGCGCCTGTTGGAGGTGAAGGACCTGCACGTTCGCGAATCCGTACTCACCGGGGAGTCTCTGCCTGTCGAGAAAACGGCAGCTGATCTGGCAAAGACGATGCACGGTGTGGCGGACGCGAATAACAGTGTTTTCCTTGGGACCGCCGTCCAGTCCGGAATGGGCACTGCCGTCGTTGTTTGTACTGGCAAAGACACCGCTTGTGGTGAGATTGCGTATCGTCTCGCCATGCGCCCACCGGAGACGGAGTTCAGCCGGGGCATCCGTCACTTCGGCATGATGCTTACCTGGGTGACCATGCTGCTGGTCCTATTCGTCCTGCTGGTGAACATTGTCTTCCACCGTCCGGTGCTCGAATCTTTCCTTTTTTCGGTGGCGCTTGCCGTCGGGATGACGCCCGAAATGATGCCTATGATCATCACGGTGACGTTGGCTCGCGGCGCGAAGCGTATGACCAGAAAGAAAGTACTGGTAAAACAGCTCGCGGCGATCGAGGACTTCGGCAGTATCGACATTCTTTGTACCGACAAGACGGGAACGCTTACAGAAGGCGAGATCGTACTTGACCGTCACGTCGATTCTCTCGGTAAAGATAACGACGACGTCCTCCGGCTTATTTATCTGAACAGCCACTTTGAAGCTGGCATCAAAAGTCCCCTCGATGATGCCGTCCTCAAGCACGAAGCTCCGTCGATCGCGGGATATGAGAAGGTCGACGAGATTCCGTTTGATTTCAACCGTAAGCGTCTTTCGGTGGCGGTACGAAGCGCAGACGGAGACCTTTTCATCACCAAGGGCGAGGCCGAAAGTGTTTTTGCCATCTGCGACCAAGTCACTGTCGATGGAGTTCCCCAGCCGTTTGACGAAAGCCGGCGCGCCCAGGCGCAAGCAACACTGAAAAAGTTGAGCGCAGACGGATACCGCGCACTCGGTGTAGCCAGCCGGAAGGTCAAGAGGCAGGACATATTCGCCGTTGCCGACGAACACGCCATGACATTGATCGGTTTCGCTGCATTTCTTGATCCGCCGAAAGCAGGCGTGCTGTCCGTCCTGAACGCCCTCAAACAGAATGGCATTTCTGTCGTTGTCATGACGGGTGACAACCAGTACGTGACGCAAAAAGTCGCCCACGACGTCGGGCTGGACGCTGATCGCGTCCTTGTCGGAACGCAGCTCGACGGAATGGACGATGCTGCTGTCGCAATTCAGGCCGAAAACGGCGCCATCTTCGCCCGCGTGTCTCCGGAGCAGAAGAACCGCGTCATCCTGGCGCTGAAGGCCCGCGGGCATGTTGTCGGCTACTTAGGAGATGGAATCAACGACGCTCCGTCCCTGCACACTGCAGACGTTGGCATTTCCGTGATGAACGGAGTGAACGTAGCCAAGGACGCGGCCAAAATCATCCTGCTCGAAAAGGATCTCGCCGTCATCAACGACGGAGTACTTGAGGGTCGGCGTTCCTTCGCCAACATCATGAAGTACATCATCATGGGTACGAGCTCAAACTTCGGCAATATGTTCAGTATGGCCGCAGCGTCGCTCTTTCTGCCTTTCCTGCCCATGCTCCCGAGCCAAATCCTGCTGAACAATTTTCTGTACGATGTTTCGCAAGTTAGTATCCCGACTGACAACGTGGATCCCTCGATGGAGCAGCGGCCCAAGCGATGGCAAATTGGATTCATCCGCCAGTTCATGACAATTATCGGCCCGATCAGTTCAATTTATGATTTCCTGACGTTTGGCGTGCTGCTGTGGGCGTTTCACGCTTCCACCAACGAATCGCTGTTTCACACCGGATGGTTCGTGGAGTCTCTCGCCACCCAGACGCTCGTCGTGTTTGTGATTCGGACCGCTGCCAATCCACTCAAGAGTCGGCCCAGCAAGCCGCTGTTGATGAGCGTGCTGATTGTCGTGGCCGTCGCAGTTGTGCTGCCGTATACGCCCCTTGGCGGCTTGCTGAAGTTCACTCCACTCCCGGTCTCGCTCCTGGCCACGATCGCTCTCCTTGCGGTGACCTATCTCTTCCTTGTTCAGGCTGTAAAGTCCTGGTTCTATCGAAGGCACGCGTTGCTTTGAGAGTGGAGCGTGAAAAAACTGCGCAACCTCTTCGAGACCAACCGCACGATCCATATGTCGACGTGGCGAGGCTCAAACGGATTCCTTGCCAACGCCGCGCGTGTACCGGAGTCGCTTTGGGAGCATCAGGTTCGACAGTCCGCCGAAATACGCGTCGCGACTGGGTGGTTCCCCTGAATATGAATACTTTCTTCACGACATCAACCGATCTCTAATAATACAGTTGTATGACGATGCCACTTCTCCATGATCATTCGGCGCCCTTCAGTGCTTGGCATCCCCTTCGCACAAAAATGTTTCGTAATCTTCTGATCGCTGATTCGGCTTCCGATATCGGGGCGTTCATGCAGGCCGTCGGTGCGGCTTGGCTCATGACCTCCCTGACAATCAGTGTCATGTATGTATGTCGCGCTGATTCAGACAGCTGCCGCGCTGCCTTTTTTTCTGTTCGCACTCCCGGCTGGCTCGATCGGAGATATTTTTGACCGACGAAAGCTCATACTAGGCACGGAAATTTGGATGGCCCTGATTGCCGTCCTGCTGGCCGTCGCTACTCTCACCCACACGATGACGCCGTGGCTCCTGTTGGTGCTCACCTTGGCCCTGTCTCTGGGGGATGCCATCGAGTCTCCGACTTGGAGGGCAATCTTCCCCGACTTAGTCCCCAAGGCTGATCTGGCCTCTGCATTGGCTCTCAACGGCATTGAATTCAATCTTGCACGGGCAATTGGTCCTGGTTTGGCTGGCTTGGTCATTGCGGCTGCCGGAGTAGGAGTCGCGTTCGTGCTGAACGCCGTCTCCTTTCTTGGGGTGATCTTTGTCATCGCTCGATGGAAGCATCCCCCGAAAACGAAACGACTGCCACCTGAGACAATCAGTGGAGCCACTTTTGCTGCAGTACGATATGTCCGCTATTCCCCAGGTATTCGCACTCTTTTGGTACGCTCCGGCTGCGTCATCTTCTGTACAAGTGCATTTTGGGCCTTACTGCCCAGTATCGCGAGGAGCCTCAATAAAGGTCCCATCGGATACGGCTTGCTGCTCGCATTCTTCGGAGTTAGCGCTGTCCTGGGTGCAGTGGCCTTACCCCGCACGCGATCTGCACTTTCACTGGAATCTTTGCTTACCCTGGCGACGGCCATTTTTGCTGCAGTTGTGATGGCAACGGGGACCGTTCGAAACCTGAGCCCGCTATGCGTCCTGATGTTGTTTGCGGGAGCGGCCTGGATCGTATTCATGTCCCTGTTTAATACGTTAATTCAGAATTTGGCGCCCGACTGGGTGCGAGCGAGAGTGCTGGCGATCTATCTACTGGTTTTTCAGGGCAGCGTGGCGGCGGGCAGCGCCATATGGGGATACGCGGCAGACCATACGAGCGCGCATCTTTCTCTGTTGATCTCCAGTTTCGGAATCGTTACCTGTATTTTTCTGAGGTTTCCATTTCCCCTTCCCAACACGAATATCGACTTGAGCAGTTGGAATCATTGGGGGAGACCTGCCCTCTTTGCGGAACCCCAACCCGACCAGGGGCCGGTCCTCGTGACGATCGAATACATCATTGATCCCAAAACCGCACCTGAGTTCCTTACCGAGATTTACAAATATCAACGCATTCGTCGTCGCGATGGTGCAACCCGATGGGGAGTATTCTACGATTCTGAAATTCCGAATCGCTATTTGGAGAGCTTCCTGGTTGATTCCTGGGTGGAGCATGAGCGACAACACGACCGCTTTACACGTGCCGATGGCCACTTCGAAGATCGGGTAAAGCAATTTTCGATAGAACCGCCGAAAGTAAAACATTACATCCATGCGAAACGGAGAGAGCGCAGCTGAAAATGGGCCTAAATCCATCTTCCATCAGGCTCAGCTCATCTAACTAGGCACATTTCTCCGGCGATCAAATCCCTCCTTCGATCTGACCACCTGTCAGTTGTAACAATTGCGCCATCAAAGTACTGCGAATAGACTCTACGCAAATCTGGTTCGCTAGCGCACAGGGTTGGTAGACATAAGACGCTCCAGCTCCAGGCTGTCACGACGTTGTGAGTGTAAGGGACGAGAAATTCTAAGTCGGAGAACGCGGTTGAAAACACAAATAGGAGGAGGTTCCATGAAGTGGTACAGAAAACTATGTCGAATGGCCGCGGGGGCTGCGATGTTTTTCGTTCTCGTGGGAACATCGGCCTCAGCGCAGGACAAGAAGCCTAACATCGTATTCATTATGGGAGATGACATCGGCTGGATGCAGCCGAGCATCTACCATCGTGGGTTGATGGTCGGAGAAACGCCCAACATCGACCGGATCGGCAATGAAGGCGCGATCTTCATGACCTACTACGCCGAGCAGAGCTGCACCGCTGGACGCAACGCCTTCTTTACGGGCATGCATCCTCTGCGTACCGGGATGATCCCGCCCCAATTGCCGGGAAGTCCGTCCTATCTGCGGCCTGGCACACCGGCGCTCGCCGTGTTCCTGCGCGATCTTGGCTATAACACCGGGGAGTTCGGCAAGAACCATCTAGGAGACCACGTGCAGGCGCTGCCCACTGCTCACGGCTTCCAGGAATTTTGGGGCTACCTTTACCACTTGGACGCAATGGAGGGTGTGAGCTTCCCGGACATCAACCGGACTCCGACCGACCAAGCGATCGTCCCGCCGTGCAAGAACACGCCAGTGCCAGGTCTGCAAGAAGTCCCAGGCGCTGTGGACGCGAAAACGAGCGTTTGCATGACGCCACCGCGGCCGGTGATTTGGTGCCATTCTTCGGACGGCACCGAAGCGAACCAGAATTGCAAAGACGAAGGCCCGTTGACACTCGAGCGCTCGAAAACAGTTGACGAAGAGATCTCGAGCAAGGTCGTCGACTTCCTCGATCGCAATGACCCCAAGAAGACCAATAAGCCGTTCTTCGTTTGGTATAACCCAGCTCGTATGCATATCACGACGGTGCTGTCCCCGAAGTACTTGGCGATGGTGGGTGAACCTGGTGGTAAGGACTGGGGAGTCAACGAAGCCGGCATGAAGCAGATGGACGATAACATTGGCTACGTGATCAAGAAACTCGAGGATATGGGTGAGCTGGATAACACAATCCTTGTGTTCACGACCGACAATGGCGCCGAAGTGATCACTTTTCCTGACGGTGGCAACACACCTTTCAAGGGTGGGAAGCTCACCACATGGGAAGGCGGCATGCGCGCCCCCTGTGTCATTCGCTGGCCGGGACACATCAAGCCGGGCACGGTCAAGTCCGACATCTTCGCATCGCTCGACTGGTTGCCCACGTTAGTAGACATCGCCGGTGGACCAAAGGGCGACGGCCTCAAGCACCAGATCGAGGCCGGAAAGTACCCGGGCATCGTCAAGACCACTCTCGATGGCGTGGACCAGCGCGAGTATCTAGAGGGTACGTCCGCCAAGTCGGCCCGCGACACCTTCTTCTACTACACTGGCGCGACACCCTCTGCGGTGCGGTTCAAGAACTGGAAGATTTACTTCTCGATGGCCGGCTCCTGCTCGACCTGCGGACTTGCCGGAGTTGAAACCTACAAGTGGCCGATGGTCGACAACATCAAGCGCGATCCTTTTGAAGGGTCTGTCGGTGACGACCAGAAGACACTTCTCGGATACGGCGGCGCACTTGCCGGACCGATCACTTCCTATCTTTACGACTGGAACATCATCCCCATCGGCCAGAACCTGTGGTTGAAGGAACTTGAGACCTACGGGCCGTATCCACCGATGCAGGACCCGGAAACCTACAACCTTACCCAGGTGATCCAGCAGATCAAAAACCAACACGCGGCTAGTCACGCCGGCGAGTAGCTGAACCGGAAGTCAATCCAAGGACGTGGGCGCTTCAAAACGGGGCGCCCACAACCAGCGCTATCGAGGGGATAGACTTTATGGAAGTAACGCGTAGAGATTTGTTTAAGCGAACGGCTGCGGTTGCGGCGTTCGCAGCGGTGAGTCGTGTGGCCAGTGCGGTGGATGACCCGTTGCCTTCGTGGAATGGAGGGCCCGCCAAGAAGGCCATCCTCAATTTCGTGCACGACACGACCGACCATTCCAGTTCGAAGTTTGTTGCACCGGAAGAACGAATCGCAACTTTCGATCAGGACGGAACCCTGTGGGTCGAACACCCGATGTATTCGCAGCTCGTATTTGCGCTTGATCGGGTCGTTGCCCTCTCACCGAAGCACCCGGAGTGGAAAACCACCATGCCGTTTCAAGCGGTGCTGACGGACAATCGCGAGGCGATGGCCAAGTTCACGATGCCCGATCTTGAGAAAATCCTGATGGCCACGCACACCGGCATGTCCGTAGAGTCCTTCCAATCGACGGTAAAGGAATGGACCGAGAAAGCGAAGGATCATCGCTGGAAGCGCAACTATACCGAACTCATCTATCAGCCAATGTCAGAAGTGCTACGCTACCTTCGCGAGAATGAGTTCAAGACCTATATCGTCACCGGAGGTGGCCAGGACTTTGTGCGGGTTTATTCCGATAAAGTCTACGGTGTGCCGATCCAGAATGTGATCGGATCAGCGATTGATCTCCACTACACCCACAACACGGCGGGCGACGGAATCCTGATGCGGCCTCCGAAGTTGCTGCTCAACAATAATTTTTCGGGCAAGCCGGAAGACATCTACCTGTTCCTCGGACGGCATCCAAAAGCGGCGTTTGGCAATTCCACCGGTGACCAGCAAATGCTGGAATACACGCAGGCTGGCGGTGGAGCAACTCTAATGATGATGGTTCTGCACGACGACGCGGACCGTGAATACGCGTATGGACCAGCGCAAGGACTGCCAGACTCGAAGATTGGCACCTTTCCCCAGGCGCTCTATGACGAAGCCAAGTCCCGGAACTGGTCCGTTATCAGCATGAAGAATGACTGGAAGCGGATTTTTGCATTTGAAAGTTAACGAACCGGCGAACTCTTTGAACCGGACGTTTCGGCGGACTCTGGAATTCGTGGCCAGGTGAGTAAGATACACAGTTTATTTCATTCGAACCGTTTCTTGCTGACGATTCTCGCAGTGGTGGTCCTTGCCGCTGTGGGGACGTCCTTGCATACGCGCCAGACCGCGGAAATCGGTCCCGCAGATGGATATGTCGGCTCAGGTTCCTGCCGCAGTTGTCATGAAAAATTCTACGAGCTGTGGTCTACTTCACATCATGGGCTTGCCATGCAACCGTTTTCCGCTGAATTGGTCCGGAACGCACAGCTTATGTCTAGCCCGGTCATCAAGATCGGTGAAGCGTCCTACCAAGCTGAACTGAGTGACACCGGCGGATCAATTGTCGAGCGGACCGGCCCGAGCGAGCATCGTTACCCCATCGAACAGGCTCTTGGCGGGAAGAACGTTTACTATTTTCTGACGCCGCTTGAGCGCGGCCATCTGCAGGTTCTGCCTCTCGCCTTTGATGTGCGCAGCAAAACCTGGATGGATTCGACCAAGAGCATGACGATGCACGAAAGCGTGCCGCATAGCCAGGCGGTCGCCTGGCGTGATCGCGCACTTACATTTAATACCTCCTGTTACGGCTGCCATGTCAGTCAGATTTCAACCAATTACGATTCTGCCGACGACAGTTACCACACGACCTGGCGCGAACCCGGTATCAATTGCGAGACGTGCCACGGCCCCGCCGGCAAACACGTCCGGCTTCTCACTCTTGCGGCGAAAAATCACGAAGTGCCCAATGATGTGGGTCTCATCAGCTTCAAGACAATAACTCCAGCACAACGCAGCGATGCGTGCGCGTCCTGTCACGCCAAAATGGGACTGATCGCCGAGGGATTCCAGACAGGCGACTTTTATTTCGACTACTTCAATCTGATCACGTTTGAAAACGAAGACTTCTATCCGGATGGCCGGGACCTCGGTGAGAACTACACGTACACCTCGTGGTTGATGAGCCCGTGCGCGAAGTCTGGCAAGCTCGACTGCATCCACTGCCATACTTCGAGCGGCCGTTACCGTTTTGCAAAGGGTAATCCAAACGCGGCCTGCTTGCCCTGCCATTCGGAAATCGTGAATAACGCCGCACCGCACACTCACCACAAACCCGGTAGTACCGGAAATCAGTGTGTGTCCTGTCATATGCCGATGACCGAGTACGCCCGCATGCGCCGCAGTGATCACTCGATGCGCGCGCCCACACCTCTAACGACCCTTGCCTACCGCTCTCCGAACGCGTGCAATTCCTGTCATCAGGACAAGGATCCGCGTTGGGCGGATACCGTCGTTCGGAAGTGGTACCCTGGCGATTATCAAGCTGCGGCACTCGCACAAGCTGCCTTAATCGATGCAGCGCACAAACGCGACTGGTCCAAGCTCCCGCAGATGCTCGCCTATATCGAGGATCCCAAACATGACTCCATTTTCGCCGCTTCACTCATACGCCTGCTAGAGCCGTGTCCTAACTCTCAGAAGTTTGCGACCATGCGCGTGGCCATCAGAGACTCTTCGCCTTTGGTTCGTGCAAACGCAGTCGACGTGCTGTCCGAGTATCCTGACGCGTCCACGGTACAGATATTGGTCGATTGCACCAAAGACCAGTCGCGGCTGGTACGCATCCGGTCCGCGGCGGCGCTCAACCGTGTTCCACCCGGAGTACTCGACGAAAGCGCAAAGGCTGCAATACGACCAGCCGCCGCCGAGTTCCTGGCTTCACTCAATCTGCGACAAGATGATTTTGCGCAGCATATGAACCTGGGCAATTACCATGCCGACCGCGGCGACTTGCAGCAGTCCGCTACGGAATACGAGAAAGCGGAGTCTCTTCGACCGGATTTTGCACCGCCGCTCGTGAATGTGGCAGTCGTGTACAGCAAGATGGGTGACATGAAGAAAGCCGAGGAGTCATTGCGGCGCGCGATTGCCGCCGACCCTCAGCAACCCCTCGCGCACTTCAACCTCGGATTGCTTCTTGCGGAGACGGGCCGAAACGCTGAGGCAGAGAAAGAACTACGTAGAACATTGGAGCTGGACGGAACGAACGCCGCTGCAGCATACGATCTCGCAGTTCTTGTTGGTACAAAGAATCCCAGGGACGCGCTCGCTCTCTGCCAGAAAGCGGCAAAACTGAACCCGGAAAATCCGAAATACGGGAACGCAGCGCAGTATTATCAGAAACAGGTAAGTGCCGGCGGGAAGTCGTAGATGTTGCGTGCCTGAAATGTTCTTGCATGCCTGCGGTACTTGAGACCGGAAGATGTCTGGCAGGGACCGTTTATGACATTACGTTGCCTATGCTCATGGCCCCGCACGCCGACCCGTCCGAACGGGCGGAGTTTGGAGGCGCAGACTACGCCCATTGGCGCATCGGATCATCTGAGTGCGTAAAGGAAAAGCGTCTCAGTGAATGACCGACGGTACATTCGACAGAAGGGCGATTCTTGTTTTCGATCTTTGATCAGCCGTCAGCTTCAGTTGTCTGTCGAGAGCGGCTTGGCGCAATTCTGCGTACGCAGTATCGCTTTTTTCATCGTCGGTCTTTGCGGAAAGCTCCAAGATTGCCCCTCCGGACCATTTCCAAAGTTCAAGAGTGAGCTTTCGCGACGATGAATCCGATCTGATTGTCCAATCAGTCGCTGTGATATCGGCCACCCGTCTCACCTTGTCCCAATCGATGTTCACGTGCGCTGCACTGAGAAGTTGTCGCTGGCTATCACTGAGCGCCCGATAAATATCGTTTCCTTTCGAGGGGACCTGCATTTCAGTGAACTTCTTCGTCAGAGAGTACGAACGATTGAGGTCGTCCCCAGTCCGATCCACCTCACACTTGAAATCTTCTCGCCCGCTTGAAGGGTCCTCAAAGCTCCTGGCCCCGGGCAGACGCAGCTTAACGGTAAGGTCGTGGCTGCTACCGCTCCTTAAACGCACGATCACTCCTTGCGCTAGCAAATCCCGACCATCCGTATCGAAGAAGTACACTTTCCCGGCGGATTCTTTCTTCGCCTTAAGCGTTAGAACGGTAGCCGGGATGTCTGCTGTCGAGAGTAAAAGCTTGACCTCTGCGCTGCAGCGCTCCTCGGACGCACATTCACCTCCAAGAAATAGGATGCCGGCGAGGCAGAACACGCGAAGAGAGAAAAAAGCGTTCATGACAGTAGCAAAATGCACATGCGAAATAAGTCCGGTCGTTCAGTGCAATTGGATCCGTATCCCCGTGCAGTTCGACCCGGCCCCGATTTCAGTCCAATCGTGCGATCGAGGGTCGGCACTTCCGATATTGGACCATACATCTTCGGTATGGAATCGCCAAAAACGACATTCCAATAAATGATGATGGAACAGCTACTGCGCGCAGCTGCGGTGAGACGGCCAGGGTGGCATTCCTCAGAGGGGCACAGCCAATAGGACATCGAGTTTAGCCGCCTGGCTTACCAGACAGATACGTTATCATTCGAGAAGTTCGGAACTCTTGAATTGATCGAACTAAAGTTGTCCATTCGATGTGCATGGTTTCGCCGTCACCTGGCAATTGGTGCATGTTTCGCTGGCACCACGCCTGGACTGTCGAACGTCCGATTCCGAGGAACTCCTCGAACGATTTGCGGGAGTGCGTCACGAACAGTTTAAACGTCCTTTGCTGATTCCCGTCGATCGAGACGGAATAGTTGAAGTTGTCGACGACGGTCCATAAGGGTTGAACGTGAATCGTATTGTCTTTATCCATTGCGCTCGCCATGACCTTTTTATTGGACGGACGGAACGCCAGCTCTCAGCGAAACGTGATTGTTCGAGCACGGATCTGGAGCCATTGTTCTGTCCTAAAGAATCCCGTACGGAAGGCACCCCTGAACGATCTTCAGCACTTGGTGTTAGGGCGAATGCGATTTTCCTCTTCATCACGGAAAGATTCAGCCTTCCAGTGTTGCCTCTCGCGAATACGATCAAAGGTATCGTTTCCAAGCTTGCAAACCTCTCCCATCACAGATTCCGCACCGTCTGGTGTGAGGCATTCCTTGGCTTCGACGGTATAGTTCTCTGTGATATATGTCTTTCCGTCAATAATTTCGGTCGCATGAATCACGATTCGCATAACCCTCCCCCAGGAATCAAGCTGGGTTTACAGAGCCTGTTGTCCATCACAACTGTAATCATGGGACGGTAGCCAAGGACCTGCTATACGCGATTTCCAGTACAAAATAGCTCGAATTTGTCTGAGATCAGGCCTCAAGGTATCTCCTGGAAGAAATTTCGAGTGGAGCGGTCTAAGACCTCAAAGCTCAGACTGCGGTGACAAAGCTCACCGCACTGTCAGAGCCCCGGTCGAGTAATCTGCGTGAATTGCATGGATGCCGTTGCTACCTGACCTGCATGAAACGGGGATTTGCCATCTGCGCGTAGTGATTCTCTTACCCGAGTTCTCCAATTCGATACGGTGGACGGTCCCGTGGATGTTGTACGGGAGCTAAACGAAATCGTGTCGTGCGTTTGGAGGCTCCCGGAAGTCCTTAACCTCTCGTGTAAGTTCTTGAAAATGCGTCCCTCGATGTCCCTGGGCACTGGCTCTCGTTAACGCCGGATCACGAAGTCCGGTCTAGGCAACGGCACGATGGCTGGCCGATCCGGGGTTCTCCATCGGAGCGAGATGCATGGCCATGGACGCTCTGACTCCTGAAAAATATTGCATCAATCGCTGTCCCGAATCATCAAAGGGAGCAACTTGTGGCCGGTTGTCAGCGTCATCGCCTCAAGTGGCAGAAAATCGCCGGGTCTATGGGGGCAGCATGAACAGGCTTTCAAAACGTAACCTTTTACTGGCGGGAGCGCTGTGTTTAGTGGTCGTTGCTCTCATCATAGGAGCGATACGCCCGAAGGGTACGGGTGCAAGCCCTGCAGCCCCGGCCGACGTCATGGTTGTGCCGGTGGAAGAAAAGGACGTTCCGATTTATGGGGAGTGGATCGGTACGTTAGATGGATTTTCAAATGCGGATGTGCGGGCGCAGGTCACGGGCTACCTGAAAAGGCAGGCGTATCAGGAAGGCGCGTTCGTCAAGAAGGGGCAACTGCTTTTTGAAATTGACCCCCGTCCATTTCAAGCAGCCCTGGATCAGGCCGAAGGACAATTGGCGCAAGCCAAGGCAGCCTTGGCGAATGCAGAGGCAGTGCAGGGCAGAACGGAACTCGATGTGAATCGGTATGTGCCGCTCGCCATGGAGCAGGCCGCGAGTCAACAGGATTTGGATAATGCCGTTCAGAATAACCTGGCTGCGAAGGCTACGGTCGAGACAGCCAGGGCGCAAATCAAGACATCCGAGGCAGCTGTAGAAACAGCCAGGATTAATCTGGATTTTACGCGACTTGTGGCACCGATCGACGGCATTGTGGGCCAAGCGCAACTGCAGGTGGGCGCGCTTGTGAACCTCAGCAGCGGACCGGTGACCTCGATCTCCACGGTCGACCCGATCAAAGTCTACTTTACGGTGGGTGAGCCGCAATATCTGGCCTGGAGAGAACGCTTTCCAACCGAGAGTGCGCGCCTCGCAGCCGACAAGAACCTGCATCTCCAACTCATTCTGGCCAACGGTACGAAGTATGCCCAGGAAGGTGAATTTTACTTTGCAGACCGGCAGGTGAATGAGAGCACCGGGGCCATCCGGCTCGCCGGATTATTTCCAAATCCCGGAAATATTTTGAGACCCGGGGGATATGGCAAGGTTCGCGCCGTAATCCGGCTGCAGCAAGGCGCACTGCTTGTGCCGCAGCGTGCCGTGACCGAGTTGCAGGGTGGCTACCAGGTCGCAGTCGTTGACGACCAGAACAAAGTGAATATCAGGACGGTCAAAGTGGGTGAGCGCATTGGCGCGGAATGGGTCATTGCTGAAGGTCTTAAGCCAGGCGAACGTGTGGTCGCCGAGGGTGTGCAGAAAGTCCGTGCCGGCGCGCGGGTAGTTCCCAAACCATTCGCGGCAGACGCCAAGGAAAGGTAAACACATGTCAAAGTTCTTCATCAATCGCCCGATTGTGGCCATGGTGATTTCGATCGTGATGGTGATTGTCGGGGCCATCACCATCCTGGGATTACCGGTGGCGCAGTTTCCGAACATCGTTCCTCCTGAGATTCAGGTGCTCGCGACCTACGTTGGTGCGGATGCACAGACTCTTGAACAAGCGGTCGCGACGCCGATTGAGCAGCAGATGAACGGCGTAGACAACATGAACTACATGTATTCCCTGAACGCTACAGGCAACTCCGCGACCAGTCTGATTGTGGACTTTGACGCGAAAACCGATCCGAACACGGATTACGTGCTGGCGCAGAGCCGTGAAACCTTAGCCGCTTCCCAGCTTCCCGTAGACGTAACGAATTATGGCGTTACGGTCCGGAAGTCAGTCACTGCTCCGCTCACGTTGACCGCGATCTACTCGCCGCATGGGACCTATGACGCGACATTTCTAGCGAACTACGCCTACATCAATCTGGTGGACCCCATACTGCGGTCGCCGGGAATAGGGAACGTACAGGTCTTCGGTGCCGGACAGTATGCGATGCGGCTTTGGGTAAAGCCGGATCAGTTGGCAAAACTCGGCGTAACGGTTCCGGAAATTGTAAGCGCCATACAAGCGCAAAATACGGTGAACCCGGCGGGGAAAGCTGGCGGCGAGCCGGCACCCAAGGAACAGGAGTTTACCTATTCGGTCCTGGCACAAGGCCGGCTGGCGTCACCAGAAGAGTTTGGACAAATTGTGGTGCGCGAAACGCCTGACGGAGGCACGGTGCGCGTGCGCGATGTGGCCCGCGTCGAACTGGGCTCGCAGGACTACAGTATTGCTGGCCGCTACAACGGGAAAAACAGCGCGATCATTGCGACCTATCAACTTCCGGGTTCGAATGCGGTTGACGCAGCCGCCGGCGTAAACAAACTGCTGGCGCAGATGAAGGAGCGCTTTCCCGAGGATCTCGATTACGTCGTGGCACTCGATACGACCAGAGCTGTTACGGAAGGGATGAAGGAGATCGTTGTCACGCTACTTATTGCGCTGGCACTCGTCATCCTGGTCGTCTACATCTTCCTGCAAGGATGGCGGGCAACCTTGATCCCATTGCTGGCCGTGCCGGTGTCGCTCGTGGGGACCTTTGTATTTTTCCCGTTATTTGGCTTTTCCATCAACACGTTGTCACTATTTGGATTGGTGCTGGCGATCGGATTGGTTGTGGACGACGCGATCGTCGTGGTGGAAGGGGTGGAGCGTCACATTGAAGAAGGTATGACGCCGAAGGATGCGGCCTTGAAAGCGATGGAGGAGCTTTCCGGCCCCGTCGTGGGTATCGCACTGGTGCTTTCTGCTGTTTTTGTGCCGACCGCGTTCATTCCGGGAATCACCGGAAAACTCTACCAGCAGTTCGCCGTGACGATTGCCATCTCCGTTCTGCTTTCCGCGTTCAATGCGCTGACGCTCAGTCCCGCTCTTGCGGCCTTACTGCTGAAGCCGAAGGATGAGAGCCACGGACTGCTGCGGCGGTTTTTTGACTGGTTTAATCGGATCTTTGAACGGGCCACGGAAGGCTACGTCGGGTGGAGCGCTGTTTTGGTGAAAAAGACCGGCGTGGTGGTGGTTTTGCTGCTGGTCTTTGCCGTGGCTGCAGTTTTCTTTGCCAACCGGGTCCCGTCAAGCTTTCTACCCGACGAGGATCAGGGCTACGCGTACGTCAACGTGCAGCTTCCGAATGGATCCTCACTGAACCGAACGACAGCCGTTGCGAAAGATGTAGAAAAAATCCTGATGGGTACGCCCGGGATAGAGCACGTGACGTGCTTCGTGGGTTTCAGTTTGCTCAGTTTTGTCCGGACCACCTATAACGCGACATTCTTTGTCACCTTCAAGCCTTGGGGCGAGCGCACTGCTCGCGCCGAACAATTTCAATCCCTGAAGGCACACTTGAACCAGGAGCTGAACAAGCTGCCGGCAGCGGTGGCGTTCGGATTTTCCCCTCCGGCCATTCCGGGCGTGGGGACGGCGGGGGGCTTTACGTTCATTCTCGAAGACCGCTCGGGGAGCGACATCCAGTTCCTGTCGAAAAATCTGGGCACATTTATGGAAGAAGCCCGCAAGCGGCCGGAAATCGGCAGCCTGAGCACCACTTTCCTCGCGAGTGTGCCACAACAGTTTGTGCAGGTGGATCGGGACAAGGTGCTGAAGCAAGGCGTGGCCCTGAGCGATGTGTACCGAACAATCCAGTCCTTCATGGGCGGGTATTTCATCAACTACTTCAACCGTTTTGGCCGGCAGTGGCAGGTGTACATCGAAGCGGAGGGCGAGGACAGGGCACGGCCGGAAAACGTTGGGCAGTTCTATGTGCGCAACAAGAAGGGCGACAATGTCCCGCTCTCGACGCTCGTGGACATTAAACCGAGGTTGGGGCCGGAATTCATGCTGCGGTTTAATGAGTATCGCGCCGCGCAATTGAACGGAAGTGCCGCGCCGGGATACAGCGCCGACCAGGCCACGGCGGCTCTCGAAGACGTATTCAAGCAGACCATGCCACGCGAGATGGGCTTCGACTATTCGGGCATGTCGTTTCAGGAACAAAAAGCGAGGCAAGGTGTGCCGCCGGCGGCCATTTTTGGATTGTCATTGCTGTTTGTGTTTTTAATTCTGGCGGCGCTCTATGAAAGCTGGACGCTGCCGCTCAGCGTGTTGTTGAGCACACCGGTCGCAGTTTTTGGCGCGTTCGCAATCCTGTTTTTACGGCGATTCTTGCAGCGAATGTTCCTCCCGCCCTACATGGTGCAGATGGAGAGCGACATCTATTCGCAGATTGGGCTCGTGATGCTGATCGGTTTGGCGGCAAAAAACGCGATTTTGATCGTTGAGTTTGCAAAGGAGCAGTTCGAAAGCGGAAAGCCTTTGGCGGATGCGGCCCTCGAAGGCGCCAGGCTTCGCCTCAGGCCGATCCTGATGACGTCCTTTGCATTCATTCTGGGATGCGTGCCGTTATGGACGGCGAGCGGAGCCGGCGCAATCGCCCGGCAAATCATGGGCACCACGGTGATCGGAGGGATGCTGGCTGCCAGCTTGATTGGAATCTTTTTCGTTCCCGCGATTTTCTATCTGGTTGAGAAGTGGTCGGGTGCGGAAAAGGAGCGTGCCTCGGGAGCGTTGCCGGCGACGCCTTCTCCGGCACCTGGAGATTGACATGAGCTGCTGCTGTAAAGTTTCAAGAGGTCGGCGGCGGAGCGACGTATGAGGAAAATCAATCGACGTGTCATGGCAATGCTTAGCTGCTCGGGCTTGCTGGCGGGTTGCATGGTCGGCCCGAACTATCACCGACCTGCGGTGCAAACTCCACCTGCGTACCGCGACTCAAGCGAAAATCCGCAGGCCGGGGTGCAAGCCGCTTCGTATGCAGATCTTCCCTGGTGGCAGGTTTTTCAGGATCCTAAGTTACAGGAACTGATCCGCACAGCACTCGAGCGAAATTACGATCTGCAACTTGCGACCGAGCGGATCAATGCAGCACGGGGGGAGGTTACCGTGACTCGCTCGAGTCTGTTTCCGCAGATCGGGGGCAATGCAAACTTTGCCGGGGGGAAGGAAAACACCTTCCAGACGAATTATAACTTTCTGACGCTAACCGCGGACGCAGCTTTTCAAGTGGACCTGTTTGGCAAGCTGCGACGCGCGACTGAGGCGTCACGGGCCCGGCTCCTTGCTACCGAGGATGCGCGACAGACGGTGATCCTGACGTTGGTCGGCGACGTGGCGAGTGATTATTTCGCGCTGCTCCAGCTTGACCTGCAACTCCAGATCACCCATGAAACCGTGAAGACGCAGGAAGACTCGGTGAGGCTGACAAAGTTTCGCGTCGAGCACGGCGTCGCTACGAAGCTCGACGTGTTACAGGCGCAGCAGGTTCTTGATCAGGCGAATGCCACCATCCCTGACCTCGAGCGGCTGATTGCGCAGGAAGAAAACGCCATCAGTATTCTGCTGGGCAACTTTCCGCAAGGCATTCCGCGCGGACGCCCGCTCGTCGAGGAGCCTCTTCCTCCCGAGGTGCCGCCCGGGCTCCCTTCAACTTTAATAGAACGGCGGCCCGATATTCGTGAGGCCGAACAGAATCTTGTGGCCTCGAACGCCGAAGTCGGCGTGGCCAAAGCAGAATTCTTTCCGCAGTTTTCCTTGACGGGTTCAGGGGGCGGCTCATTCGGACGGAGCAGCGCTTTTTCAAGCCTGATGAGTTCGCAACTGGGAATCTGGGCCTACGGCGCTCAATTGACCCAGCCCATTTTTACTGGGGGAGCGCTCACCGGAAATTTGAAGGTCGCGAAATCAGAAAATCAGCAGGCGTTGATCGCTTACCGGCAAAAGATACAACGAGCGTTTGGAGATGTGTCGGATGCGCTCATTGGCTATCAGAAATTCCACCAGGTCCGGCTTCGACAGGAGGATACGGTCGCAGACCTCCAGGAGTCCGTTCGTTTGTCAAACATGCGCTATAAGGGCGGCACCACAACCTACCTCGAAGTCCTAGACGGTCAGCGTTCACTCTTTTCGGCCGAGCTTACTCTGGCGCAGGCTCGCGGTACCGAGTACCAGAGTCTCGTGCAACTTTATCGGGCTCTCGGGGGAGGCTGGCAGTAAACGCTGGTATTGCTCTTGTCCCACGCCCGGCTCAGAGCAAAGCCACTCTCGGAAGAAGTATCATTAATGACCGGTCAGAGAACTGATGTGATACGCTCCCACCGCGGCAGAAGGCCTCCAGTTTCAACATGGACGAGGTACTTCGGAAGCTCATGGAGGGCGGGGGCTCGAAGTAGGACGTGAACCCGGCGGGGCGCTTCGAGCGAAGTGCCCCGCCATCTCCCGAGGAAACTTCAGTGAACAGGACCTCTTCTCATTCTCTCCGTAAGGTGGCATGATAGCTGCAGCGTTCGGGCTGCCGTAAATAACCGATGCGCTCCCTGCCCGGAAATTCGTAAATTCCTATTCCTAAAGGCACTCATGGAACTCGATCAGGATGTCCGCGACGCAATACTGTTGCTGGTTAACGCATGCAATGATTACCAGATTCGTGCCCTCACTCTGACGTCCGTACTTCGTACACTCAAACTTTACGGGGCTGAAAAGAGAGAAAGTCTCTGCGAATGTGAATTAGATGCTGAGGTACGGAAGGCCTACAACGATGCGGAGGCCAGGGTGAAACGCGAAGCCAAGGAAGTTGTTTCAGCGCTAGAGGGAACAAAGCCATTCCTCGAAGCTGTGACAAAATTTTCAACTCGCCATTATCTTGACTCCTGGCAAACCTTTCTTGGAGTGAACGTCAACTAGGACGGTGCGCACAGGCGCCCGTTCCAGGCTCTCAATGATGCCAATTCGAGAGCACGATAGACAGTGTTCTCTATTTGTGCTCTTATGTTCTACCAATAGAACCTAGTCCGGAGTGTTATTCATGCTAGCGCCCTTCGATATTTTCAAGTGCGAATCCAAGGACAAGGTGATGTGGATGTGCGTGGTGGAGGACCTTGAAATCGCAAAAGCTAAAATTGATGAGTTCATGAAAACAGCATCGTGTGATTACCTGATCGTCAGTTTGAAAACCCAGCGAACGATGCGGGTGACGCCTCCTGCTCGTGATTGACTGAACGTATGCTTCTGGTGCCGGAGGAATACCGTCGTCTGGAGGTTGCCATGCTAATGGACTTTTCCTACGCGATCACCGCTCCTGCGCCCCCTGTTTTTTAGATCACTTCCGACATCCGCATTTTTCAAAGATTCAATGAAATCGAGACAGACCGCTACGCCGAAGCGATCCGCATTGTACATACCCGGACCTTGTCGTACGACATGACCGATACAGTTCCACTCCGAGGCAAGTTTCCCGGTGATCTCTTGCGGCATCGTCAATCGAACCTGCAGGTCAGTGTCAACCATTGGCGCCAAGTCCGTTTCAAAATATAAACCGCGTTCTGAAATATTGATGGATTCAGCCGAGTCTTCCGGAGCTTCCGATTTTAGGCCGCGATAATGAAAAGGAATCACTACGTTATAACGACTTGATAGACGACGGTCCGGACCGCCAGATAGATGCATAGTAGCCTCCATGCGCCTGAGGAAGGGCTGGGGCGCGGTCTGAGTTGTGGAAGGTGAGCAAGAATAGTTCCAGCCGCTGTCGCCGTCAATGAATTATCGATACGTAAATTCTGGTAGGGAAACCGCGCTCGGGCCGCTCGTCTCAACGTCAGCGATTTCTGCCGTTTTCTGGTTGCCTGGTCGATGAGAGCAAATCTTCAGCAGGGAAGGGAGAGGCATCCGTAGAGGGCTCTCGCTCGAACAAGGTCGCTTTCGCCGTTCTTCCATCATTTCCCCAGGTGCCAGTTGCAAACTATTTGCATAACATATCGGACTACGTTAGTCTTGTTTACTTCGTTTCTAGCTCTTAACTCCTCTAGATTGGGGCGATTCCATGTATGCGAGGTAAATTGCTCGGTTCTTTGTTGCAAGTAATTTGCAACAAACTTTTTCTAAGCGCTCTCCTGTTGTTCTGTTTTTCCGGCCGAATTCATGCACAGGAGGCGCCCTATTTCGTTACCTACTCGGACGCCTTGGAAGAGCCTGGCAATGTCGAAATCGATTACAAAGGAATTCAAGCGTCTCCTAAGAACGCGAATTCCTTTAACAGTGCAACCGTCGAGTTCGAGTATGGCTTGAAGGCTTGGTGGACGACTGAGGTTTACCTCTCGGGCCAAACAACGCACAACGACTCAACCGTCTTTACGGGATACCGATGGGAAAACCGATTTCGTCCGCTGATGAGGAATCACTTCATCAATCCTGTCTTGTACGCGGAGTATGAAAACGTAAACGAGGCTGACCGCAGTTTTCTCGAAGTGATGGATCACGATTCGATCGTCGATCTCTACCCCTCGAACGCTGCGGCACGGGCGATCACTGAGAGATCGATGGAACTGAAGCTTATTCTCTCGAGCAATACCCATGGATGGAATATTTCAGAGAATTTCATCACCGAGAAGGCGTTAAACGAAAACGGGCCTTGGGAGTTTGGTTATGCACTGGGGGTCAGCCGTCCACTTCGGCTCTCCGCGGGGAGCAGGGCCTGCGTATTTTGCAGGGAGAATTTCTCGGCAGGCCTCGAGCTCTATGGCGGTCTAGGAACGACCAATCAATTCGGATGGAATCAGACGTCGCAATATCTGGCACCGGTCCTTCAATTCACGATTCCTAAAGGACCGCGCATCGGTTTTGAACCTGCGTTCGGACTGAACGCGAACAGCGTCGGGGTGCTTTGGCGTTTTCAGGTGGCGTACGAAATCGAACAGATCTTCAGCTTGCTTCGGCGAAATTCCCATTAATTCGGAGAGCGCGAGATGCGAATCAACAAATCGGCATTGTTTGCTGTTGTGCTCGGAACAGCGATTGCCTGTCTGGCGGCGGATGGAAGCTGGCTGAAACACGTGCCAGACGCTGATCGACGGCGCATGAATCCCCTGGCCGGACAAGCCGAGGCGATCTCAGCCGGGGGCAGGATGTTTGAGGATCACTGTGCAAAGTGCCATGGCTATGACGCCCTGGGGCGAGGGAAACGACCGAGCCTTCGCAGCGATCGGGTGCAGCATGCCACCGACGGCGAGATCTTCTGGCTGCTGAAGAATGGAAATCTGCCCAAGGGTATGCCGACATGGGCCGCTCTTCCAGAGCCGATGCGCTGGCAGATCATCGCCTATGTAAAGAGCTTGGGGATGGATCCACCCGCTGAAGCGGATAGATCAGCAACCGGAATGAACCGATGAGCAGGGCTTGGAGTCGTTGGCTTCGAAAAGCTATTCTTCTTCATCCTCACCCAGCTGCATCGTGAGGTAGCGCTCATACCCAAGTTCCTTGATCAGGTGCATCTGTGCTTCGAGCCAGTCGACGTGTCCTTCTTCGTCCTTCAGTAGCGTGACAAAAAGGTCGCGCGAGCCATTGTCTTTTTCCGCAACTGCAACCTGGATCGCGGCGTTGTAATCCTTCACCGCACCGAGCTCAAGCTCGAGATCGCTTTGCAGCATGTCCTGCACATTCTTGCCGACCGTAAGTTCGAGCGGCTTCATCGAAGGCGAGCCGTCAAGGAACAGAATCCGCTCCATCAGTGCCTCAGCATGTTTCATCTCGCCAATGGACTGTTTCTTGATGAACTCGGAGAGCTTTTCGTAGCCCCAATTTTCACACATCTCTGCGTGCAGGAAATATTGATTGATGGCGGTCAGTTCTTCACGAAGCGCCTTGTTGAGTTCTTCGATAACTAGCGGTGATCCCTTCATGACAGTTTCCTCCTGGGCGATCGTAATCGTTTGTACGTGGAATAGCTGAACGAGCTAGCTTGTGACATTCCTGATCATGGCGGTCGAACAGCGTAGTCCATTCGAGCGTGATCTTGCGGTTGAGCGAGCTGCGAAATGCCGCGGTTACCGGCTAACGTTGATGTCCTCCCCGCCGCAAGCGGCGAGGCTTCCTACGGCAGAGGCGAATCAGCTTCGTTCGCTTGCTTCGGTGGGTTCCTCACACAGCCGCCACTTCGGCGGAGGATTTCGAAGAGGCTTAACTTTTGGCCTATCCTGCCATAGGTCTTGCGGACAGGAGAGAGTATTGAACCAAAAGAATGACAAATCAAGAGCAACCTCGATCTCCGCCCCCTGAACGGCGAGGCTTTAGGGTCGTACGCAAGTAAATATGGATGGACAAAAATCCGAACAAGCTCTGGAATGAGCCCGTTTGGCTCTAGGAGGAGTATTTCACTTGTATTTCGTCGCTGCGAGAATTGAGCTTCTGGCTGTAACCGCAGACGTAAAGATCGGAGCAATGCATGGCTTGCAATGTCGCAGGCTGCCGGTTGGGCAACTGCGGGAGAATAGGATTGCCTTTCAGCGCAGCAAATGCTGAATCAACTGAATTCGTGGCACTTTAATAGCGTTTCGACCGATCAGATATCCGGAGCGGTTGAGAGTATTCCGTGTATTAAGCAATTTCGCGCAGGCATGCACTGTTATGGTTGGGGCCGACTTAGGCTTTCAAGGTGAGTGACCGATGAAAGTGCTGATCGCGGATGACCATGAAATCGTGCGAAAGGGTGTCCGGTCCATTTTAGAATCAAGAAAGGATACGGACATCTGCGCGGAAGCGTTTGACGGGCAGGACGCGGTGCAAAAGGCCGCCGTATGCAAGCCTGACTTGGTCATTTTGGATCATTCCATGCCGGTGCTCGACGGTCTAGGGGCTGTCAGGAAGATTCTGGAAAACACGCCTAAAGTTCCCATACTCATGCTGTCCATGCATGACGGGCCACAACTGATAAAGCAGCTGCGCAGACTCGGAGCTCGAGGTTTTGTTCCAAAATCCGAAAGCGCCGACAAACTAAACGAAGGCATGGACGCAGTCATGCGTGGAGAAGAGTTCTTCAGGGAAGAAAAAACCCGCGAGAGTGAACCCGATTGAGCGGTGGCATCTTCGATTCACTTTCCTTCATTGGGTGTCAGTTCGTCTGACTGCGAAATTCTCCAAAGCGTAGAGATGAGAACGTCGTGCAACTCTGCCTTGTCGAGCATTGCGACAGCCCCGAATCCTTCAGCAAGTTTTCTAGTTTCCGAATCTTCTTGACCCGAAAGGGACATGGCGACAACCTTCGATCCACAAACAGAAAGGCGATCCCTAACGATGCCAGGTTCGATCTGATAATCGTCGGGCATATGCAAATCGAGAAGAACCACGTCGGGTTTGAGGGCCGTCGCCATGGAAATGGCCTGCTTGAAGTTCTCCGCTTCGCCCAATAACTCGATGGAAGGCTGGTCCACCAGCAATCGCTTTATGGCATTCCGAATCACCGCTGCATCGTCGGCAATCAACAGACGTACGTAGTGTGAGTTCACTTTCGGCCTGATTTCGCCAATTTCCGGTTGGATAATTTTGCTCGCGCGTCCGCCTGTTTCTGTTTGAGTTCGGTCGCGAGTACCTTTTCCGCAACGATCAACGGAACGACCTCGACTGTAAGTTTTATTCTTCCCACGTGCACTCCCTCGCTGGACCTCTTGAAGGTAACAGTCCGCCGGTCATACGGGTCAACTCTTTTGCGAAATCTCGGTCGCTTTAGTGCCGGTAGGTCGCCTGTTTAGGGACGCGGTACGTTTCTATAGCGTGGTTTACTAGCGTTGATTGCTAGTAGTTTTGTTTGACAATCTGATTAGACTTCGTTACGTTAGCATCTCGTTTGGGCACTATCGATATCGTTTAGGAGTACGCTTATGCATACTCGCGGTGGCAAAAAGAAGGAGTTTCACTTCAAAACGATGATACAAGCGGATGTTCCGCAAGGTCGTCATGGCAAGCACCGATCAATCGTAACGGCGATTCTTAATGATCTCGATCGATTGAATAGCGACGGAGCGCTCAAGGTGCCGCTGGCAGAATTATCGGACTCAAAGGCAAAGGTTCGCGCCGCTTTGAACAGAGCGACGCGAAAGGCAGGACTAGAGGTGGCCACCGCCTCCGACGCAAACTTCCTCTATGTCTGGAACGTCAAGAACGAAGCAACGCGCCTACCATGACCCGAGTGGCGTATGCGGCTCTGAAATGAGCTTTCCCGTATTCTGACAATCTAGACGAAAGACCTAGCGAGACGCTCCGGCCAGCTTTGCCTCGCACGGAGGGGCCTTCTTATGCGTAAGGAAGCAGGTCGTCCGGACGGTAATACTGAACACGCCCGCTTTGCTGATCAAAAAGACAGAACCGTATCTCGGGCTCGACCGGTTGTTTGAGGGCGTGTCGGATGACTTTCTCAAATTCATCAGCCGCTCCTAACCAGAGCACATCGCCGTTCTTGTAGATCTTAAATATCTCGAAACGCGGAGGCATTGCTCGACGGCCCTATCGACCTTCTGAGCGAAACACGGCTGGAGCTTGCATGTTAGCGTCCGGGCGCGGGAACGAGTGTGACTCTCGTCACGAGTGCGAGGTCGCAGAGTCAGGCGCACAATGCAAAACGTGAAGAACATTCGTAGAAATCGTTGACATAAGAGTCAGGAGTGGTGGGCAGGCTAGCTTAATATCGCCGTTTTCCGTGATAGGCTACGCCTTTTTGGGTCGCGTCTCCGAGGATACGACGCAAAACCCTGGACGCGTCAATCGAGCTTTATGGACCCTTTTCTTCTATGGTGGCTGCACTCGCATGTCACGTTTCTGCGGTTGGATCAGAGCAGAAAATGTCGAGCGGTTCACTCGTCAGGAATCCTCTTTCCTGAAACCGTTACAGATGCAGCTTGTCTTGTCGGTCTTGCTCTTTTCGACGCATGACCAGCAAGGTCAAATCGTCCGTTTGCTTCAAACCCTCACTAAAGCTGATCCAATCCTCGATGCAATTCGAAATCAATGCATCGGGGGCTGACCCGCTCAGACAAGCCATCCGAGCGCGAATGCGGTCGAGACCATACTCTTGTCCGGTGCGATTTCGTGCTTCCGTCAGCCCATCGGTATAGAGAAAAACGGTGTCACCTTGAGCCAAGGTGAACTGATGAACAGGAAAACGGGTATTACAAAACATTCCCAGAGGCACACCGGTCGACTCTTTTGGAGTTGCCCCGTCAGAGTGGAGGTGAAGAAGGGGAAGATGTCCCGCACTAACAAACTCCACAGTGCCATCGGTTTTGGCCCGACCCACGATGAGAGTTGCGAACTGTCCGGCCAGAGTGCTTTCACAGAAAATGCGATTGGCGTCTTCAACCATTCGACCGAACGGAAGACTGGCTTCAGCAAGGCTCCGAAAGGTTGCACGAAGATGACTCATGAGCATTGAGGCAGCCACACCCTTGCCGGAAACGTCCCCCAGCATGAAGAGCAAGCCATTGTCCGTTTCCAGAAGATCGCAATAGTCACCACTCACCATCCCGGCCGGTTGATAGTGGAAGCGCACGTCCCATCCTGCAGGCGCAAAATCGGGCTTCGGCAGAAGCGCGCGCTGAATGCGTGCGGCCAGTGAGAGATCGGTTTCTAAGGCACGTTGTTCGGCGATGGTTAAATGATCGAGGCAAAATCGTACGAGCGGATCTCCGAGCAACCGGTCCGCTTCAATGGACTCATGACAGGTCTCACAGATCCCGAACGTCCCTTGATCGAAACGACGTAACGCAGCATCCACGGCCGTCAAAAGGTTTAAAAGAGTTGCGTCCGCGGCGGACGAATGTAAGACCGCGCGAAGGCGCTCGCGGCGCTGTTCCAGCTCTGAGCGTAGATAGGTTTGTTCGGCGGTGACGGTGCGTCCTGCCGTCGCTTGCTGTTTTGCAACTGAGCTTTCCATCCGATATCCTCCTTCAAAATTGAGAGGCTGAGGAAGGAACACGATGCTATCGGGAACGGTCATCCGAACTCAACAGATTCCTCAAGCCAAACGGCAAAAGGGTTCAAGGATCAAGTCTATGGGATGCCCCAAACGCATGATCCGGTGCACTGTGATTTGAGCCTGCGGGGGGAAATCTCCTTGAGCGCAGCGCCAAAACGCGAAGCACTCCTCCGTCGCAGCAGGCTCCGTTCGTGCACTCGCAAACGTGGACTCGGGTATGCTAACCCGCACATCATGGGTTGCGTCAGAGGAACAAAAGGGTGCAGGGGTGCGTACCTAACATAGAGCTAATTGACAAGAGGTTCTTACGGATGAAATTACTCAAAACTGAAAAGGTAGCGACTGTCCTATTTCTTAGTCTTACCGGGGTCATGGCGCCGGCGCAGACCGCCGGTAGCGAGGGCAAACCGATTTCGATAGCGTTTGTCGGCGTTAGCGTTATCCCGATGGATCGGGAAGTTGTTCTGAAGAACCAGACAGTAATTGTCAGGGACGGGAAGATCGCGCAGATGGGACCGTCATCGACGACGTCAATCCCAGAAGGAACGCAAAAGATTGAGGCAAAAGGAGAGTATCTCATCCCCGGTCTGACAGACGCGCACGTTCATTTGCAGACCACAACGGAGTTTCCCTTGTTCCTGGCGAATGGAGTGACGACGGTTTTCAATCTGGACGGGCGCCCGGCACACCTCAAGTGGCGAAAGGGCATTGCTGCCGGCGAGCTACTGGGACCAACGATCTTTACGACAGGGCCGATCTTTACGCGGGCGCATAAACCCGAAGATGCGGTGCGGATGGTGGATGAGCAGGCGGCATTGGGCTACGACGGAGTAAAGATTTACAACCCCGTATCCAAGGAGGAATATCCGGCGCTGATTGCTGAAGCGAAGAAGAAGAACATGCTGTTGATGGGACACGTGGCGCGAGGCCCGGATTTGGAAATGACGCTCGCGGCGGGACAGTCCATCGCTCATTTGGAGGAGTACACCTACACATTTTTTAATCCCAAGCACGACAATGACAATACTCATATTGTCTACGACGAGAGCAAAATCCCGGAAGCTGTGACCCTTACGGCGAAGTCTGGAATTTCTGTTACACCGACACTTTCGACTTACGCAACGATCGTGGAACAGGCTACGGACCTCGAGAGATTCCTGAAACGTCCGGAACTTCGCTATGACGCCCCATGGATCCTCGAGGGGCTCCAGCCTGGAGTAAACCGGTACCAGACGGGGTTCACACCAGACTTTTATCCTCGGATCAGAGCGTCCCTGGCACTTCAGCGAAAGCTGGTAAAGGAACTGGAAGATGCGATGGTTCCGATCCTCTGCGGAACGGATGCGAGCGATGTAGGCCCCGTTGCAGGATTCGGGATTCATGAGGAATTACAGGAACTGGTGAATGATGGATTCACTCCGTACCAGGCGTTACAGACCGCGACGCGAAATCCGGCGAGATACTTTCGACAGAGTGAAGTGTTCGGAACGATTGAGAAAGGAATGCGTGCGGACTTCGTCCTGCTGGACGGTAATCCGATTGCAGATATTCGCAACACCAGGAAAATTGCGGGGGTCATGCTCGGTGGACGATGGATAAGCAAGGCGGATCTTGATCGCGCGTTAGCAGCCGTTCCGCAGGTTTACGCGCGCAACATCCATCAGCTCCGTTTGGCCCTGGTAGCCGATCCAGTGGAGGCAGTGCGTTCCATGGAGGATAACGACCCGTTCGGGGCAGTCGGTCAGGCGGCGCTCCTTGAAATTGCCAGCGGAGATGGAATCGGCGCGCTAAAAACAGTCGCAAAAACCATTCGGGAAAAGCAGCCCAGCTCGGAACTCGTTTCTGAGCGTGCCGTCAACGCGTTGGGCTACGAATTGCTGCGCCAGAAAAAGTATCCGGACGCAATAGCTCTATTGAAAATGAACGCAGAAGACTACCCAAAATCAGCAAATACCTGGGACAGTTTGGGCGAAGCGCAATTTAATGCCGGAGAGGTAAGTGACGCCGTGGAAAACTACAAGAAAGCTCTCGCCGTTGACCCGAATTACCCCAATGCCGTGGCAGCCAGGGAGTTCATCGAGAAGCATCAGGCGAAAGAGTAGAGACTGAGTTCTGCGCTCAAACACAACGATGTCGGCACAATCGCGGCGGACGAGAGTGCCATGTAGCCCACACGCGAATCAATTTCAGAGTCCCTGGGCCGGGCCCAGGCCCCGTCCGGGACCAACCCTAGCGTAACTTGTGAGCGCGCACGGCAGTTTCGTTCACCTCACTATCTCTCGGGGATTCACCAATAAGAATGCCTACTAGGCAGAGAGACTTAGGCCCGGGAGTAGGGCACCGGACAAGAAGTTTGCACACAGATGACTTGGCCGTGACAACTAACCTATAACCTTTGGGTAGAGTCAGAATTCGACCAGAAGGGTAAACCAGTCCACCTCAACTTGCGCGGAAGAGTGGGTAGGCACACTTTTTCTGGTCGACCCGATTTTAGATCCCGATACTGCACCCCGAGATAATTGGAACTTCGCTCTTCTCTTTGCCGCTCGCGCTTGCGCCATCCATCTCCATTCCGAAAAACTCCCAAAGACCACAAACGCAAGAGCTAAGGCCGAGCTTCGTAGACGATATTAAATGGGGTTTCCGTAGCGCGACGAAACCGGCTGAATCCGGCGGAGGTGACCACATCGCGCATGCGCTTTTCGCCGGATTGAGCTCCGAGGCACAACCCGACCTCTTGCGATCGCGAGCACGGGGTGCACAGCAACGTTGAAAAGGAGTAATAAACTCTGCCCACGGGATTGAGATTATCTTTCAATTCGTCGTGAGCATAAGGTTCCACAATCATCCAGGTGCCGTCACTTTTGAGCGACTCGCGCACGTGCCTTGAGGCCCCGGTCGGGTCACCCATGTCATGGAGGCAATCGAAAACCGCCACAAAATCATAGTCCTTGCCCGGAAATTCCTTGGCTTTGGCGACTTCAAACGTAGTCCTGTCTGCCACACCTTCACGAATGGCGGTTTCCCGCGCCCCTGCAATCGACTTGTCATGGTAATCGAATCCGAAGAAATGCGAGTTTGGAAAGGCTTTCGCCATGAGTATCGTCGAGGCGCCTTTTCCGCAGCCAACATCCGCGACTCGCGCGCCCTTCTCAAGTTTTGCGCCGACTTCATGCAGTGATGGGATCCAGGTCGTAACCAGGTTAGCGGCATAGCCAGGCCGGAAGAATTTCTCACAGCCATGAAAGACGCCGTCGTCATGTTCGTGCCAACCCATTCCAGCCCCCGTGCGGAATGAGTCCGCAATTCGCGGAACGGCAGCAAGCGAGCCCAGTGCGAGCTGGAATGCGCCCGGAAGGTAAGCGGGCGAATCCTCATTTGCGAGAGTGAAGGCCTGCTCTTCGGTCAGGAAGAAGGTCTGTGTTTTGTCGTCATAGCTCACGTATCCCCCGGCAGCTTGAGAAGCTAGCCACTCGCGCACGTAACGCTCATCGGTAGCAGTCCTGGCCGCGAGTTCTGCAGACGTCATGGGTTGCACCGCCAACGCTTTATACAGACCAAGTTTCTCTCCAATAACAACCATGCCTGCGTGTACGGCCGCGCCGAGGTCGCCAACAAACTGGCCAATGAAAGAATTCAGTTTTGTCATATCAACACTCATAAATGTCCTCCAGGATAGAATCTCGGATAGATCGAAAGGATTGGGCTAGTTGCGGATGGGTGTGGCGTGGCGAAGACGAATCCGGCGTGGCGGAAGGACGGATATGCTCACTTGTGGAGAGGGGAATGACTCGCAAGGACGAACCTCCGCCGCAATCGGCGGAGTATGGAGCCTCGGAAAGAAAAAGTCAACGGTGCGGTGCAATGCGACAGACCGGCAAGAATGGCTCGACCGAAGCCATTTCCCACGGCCAATGCCAAAACTTGTTTCCAGGTTTTATCCATGCCTAGAGGTTGCGTCTGGATTCGCTTATGCCGCCACCGCCTGGTAGCCGTGCCTTGTCCACTCGCGAATGGAGATTCACGGACTTTTGACCATTGGAGGTGGGAACAGTGAGGAAACGAGCGCTTCTCGAACAGGAGCCGGAAGGGGACGCGCTAGTTGTTGTCCGTCAATCGGTAATTGGGCGCCGCGTTTTCTGCCAGCATTTCCGAGGAATGATACAAGTTCAGCTGCCGAGATCGGGTGAGACAATAAATAGCCTTGTCCCTCCACACAACCCTGAGAAACTAAATACCTACTTTGTTCCCGGGTTTCGACGCCTTCGGCAATCACCTTAAGTCCGAGATTCTTCCCCATTCCGATAATGGCGCTGACGATAGAAGAGCTCTCGTAATTTGCATTTATTTTCTGTACAAACGATCGGTCGATCTTCAGTGTGTCGATCGGAAACTGGGCAAGATAGCTCAGACTTGAATATCCGGTGCCGAAATCATCGACGGCAAGCCCAACTCCCATGTTCCTCAATTCTTGAAGCATACTGGCAGTCGATTCGGCATCGTCCATGAGCACGCGTTCGGTCAACTCAAGCTCCAGGCGGTGTGCATCGAGACCCGTGTCCTCGAGAATTGTGCGAACTCGAGCGACGAAACCCGGAGCGCGGAACTCCGCGGCTGAAACGTTAACCGCAACAGGAAGCTGGCCTGAGGATTGCCATCCTTGGGCCTCCCGGCACGCGGATTCCAGCACCCAGCGGCCGATCGGCACAATGAGTCCGCAATCCTCAGCAATCGGGACGAATTGCGAAGGCGGTATGAGCCCTCGGACCGGATGCCGCCAGCGAAGCAAAGCTTCGACTCCTGTGATTTCGCCCGTCTTCAGATTCACCTTCGGCTGGAAATGCAAAAAGAATTCTTGCTTCTCGAGAGCACGATAGAGGGCGCTTTCAAGAGATTGCCGCTCAACCGCTTTCTGATTCATGGCCGCTGTGAAGAATTTGAAATTGTTTCGCCCGCATTCTTTGGCGTGATACATGGCCGCGTCAGCATTCTTGATCAGGGATTCGGCATCCTCTCCGTCCGCTGGGTAGACGCTGATTCCGATACTCCCTTCGATATGCAAATCTTCTTCGCCGATCGCATGCACGGCGTTGAGCGCACTGAGTATTTTTCTTGCGCTGGTGGCCGCATCTTCGGGATGGGATATTTCGGAAAGCAGGATCACAAATTCGTCTCCGCCCTGCCGGCTGACTGTGTCGGAAGCGCGTACACTTGCCAATAGTCGTTTGGAAACGGATTGAAGCAATCTGTCTCCCTGTGCATGTCCTAGTGAATCGTTGATATATTTGAAACGGTCCAAATCCAAGAACAGCACGCCGACGGGTTTCTTCTTCCGATGAGCAAAAGAAATTGCCTGCGCAATTCGGTCATTCAGTAACAATCGATTGGGCAAGTTGGTGACAAAATCGTGCTGCGCGGAATGCGTCATTTTACGAGACATGTCGCGCGCTACACTTACGTCATGGAAAACGATCACCGCTCCGATGACTTTCCCTGTTCTGTCATGGATGGGTGCGGCCGAGTCCTCAATGGCAGACTCGAGGCCGTCCCGACGGATCAGGACGCAGTCAATCGTCAGGCCCACTGTCTTATTCTGCTCGACAGCCAATTCCATGGGATCGCGGACCGGACAACGGGTGGCTCCGTCTATGATTTGAAAGACCGTTCGCAGGGGTTGCCCGATGGCTTCTTGTCTGTTCCAGCCTGTCATGGACTCCGCTACCAGATTGAGATAGGTAATGTAGCCCGAAATGTCTGTGCATAGGACGGCGTCACCAATCGAGTTAAGAGTGACCTCCGCGCGTTCTTTCTCGATGAACAGCGCATCCTCAATACCTTTCCGCTCAATCGAGTTTCGAATGGCACGCGGTAGGGAATAGCTGTCCAGGCGACCGCGCACGAGATAATCCTGAGCACCACGTTCTACGGCCAGTCTCGCAGTCGCCTCTTCATCTCTTTGACTAAGAACCAAAACCGGAACATCGGATGCGAAGCTAAGAAATGTATCGAGCGTCTGAATGCCGGAACTGTCTGGTAACCATAGATCAAGCAGAGCAGCAGAAATTCTCTTTTTGCTCAATCGTTCCATAGCCTCAGAGAGTCGTCCGACCTGTTCCATCTCGAATGCGCCGTCCGTGGCCAGCGCCTCACGAATGTCGCTCGAGAGGTGCTCGTCACTGGAGATGAGTAATATTGTTATCGGTGTTGGAGAAGAGGGCATCAGCTTTTCATCGCTCCAGCGGGATTTCGAGCCCTAGATCGAACCACTGTTGCAGCGACGGAACGTCACGAAACGTCTTTGAATTTACCTTGTCTGGCAGACTCGTCCAGAAGATGGTTGCGCTATTTGTCAGGCTGTCAATGCACATGCTCTGATGGGTATCCCGATTTGAGTCCGGGATATCTTTTCTGAGCCAAAGAACACTGCCATCAGCACATTCATTGAGTTCGATGAACCCTTTGGCGTGGGCGGTAATTTGAAACGTACGAAGTTGTTCCGTTCTGAGTGCCCCCATAGTGTCGCTTCTTTCCGCAATCGAAAGCAGTTGATGTAAGGCGTCATGCCCCCGATCCCGAGTCTATTTGAGAGCTCACTAGAGAGATATCCCATAGAGAACAGGTATTATTACGTAGTGCCTCAGCTTTACCTTTCGTTGCGTTGTGACTTTTCAGGCGGAAGGCGCAGGAGAAAGGACTCTGAGTTAAAACTGTTTAGGGAAGCCTCGGTGAGCGCACCGGTAGTATCGATCTATCGTCGCCATCCTATCCGAAATGCTGCACGCGTCTAATTACCGGTGGGAGGCTTTGTCTTTGAGAGATAATGGCGAGGTTTTGGATGTGAAGTTATGAAGTCATCCAAATCGAACTTGCTGATGCGGTATTTTGTGAGGGGAGGGCGGTTGTCGAAAGTTGCCAGTTCACGGTGAAGCCTCAGCGAACAAATTCCGGGCGCGTCTTGAAAGCGTACACTTCCGGACCGAAACGCCTCGTTCCCGATGGTAATTGTAAATTCACTACTTTCGTTCAGAGCTCGACGAACGACAAAGTTGTAGTCACGGTCCTGCTCATTCGCTTTGAAACCAATATATTGGACGTTTACGTCAGTGGTCATGTTAACTCCCGTAATTGAAAAATATCTGAGTGATCGACGATCCCTTCGGCGCCACACCTGATTCCTTGCATTCCATCGGCTGTCGCAATGCGGTGGTATGGCTTACCTTCACACACTACTCCCTGTCACACTCGTAAGTGAGGTAGCAGTATTGCTTGTGTTGACGCTAGAGCAGGCGAGAGTGTCTCTATTGTACGTTACTTATGGCCAGGAATGACGAAAGCCCAAGAATAATTGTTCCAATGGGCTGCGTTTCAAGAGCATGTTTTATATGCGTGTTTTATATGCGCGAACGAACCAGGATCGACGCGTTGCCCGTAGCTGGAGCGAACTGAACAGTCGTAGCCTCAAATTCCGCCGCCTCAATGCGCGAAACAAAGTACCGTCAAACGGTCCTCCCGACGGTGCACACTCTTGCCTGAGAGCGCTGGCAACCTCTAGGAGACCCTCTCGGTAAATCGTCTTCGATACTTCGCATGCCTCGTCATCTGCCGATCCCAGATAACGGATCGAATCGCCGAAAACAGAAGCATTACACCTAATGCGGAGCATATCGCCCCTAAGATCAGCATCCAAGCCGCACTTGTCGTGTTGTGAGCAATCACATCATAGAGCATGAAAAGTCCGGCAAAGAATAGCCCGGATGCCGAAACAATTTCGATCAGCAAGGCCGTTCGTCTCATAGTTCGTTCTCCACGCACAAATCGGCCGGACGCAGCCCGTGCCAGCAATGGGGGACGGACGTTTGCTGACGGCATGCAGCTTCAGTTGGCCGGTAATGGTGCTTCGGAAGGACCTACTTGAGTGCATTGGGGCTAACATCACTCAAAAGTAAACGTAGAGGGTTGCGTAGTGTCTGTCAACAGGAATTGATTTTTCATACAAAGAAACCCCGCGGCGATCTGTTTCTCCCAAAGTCCAGAGTGTGTGCGCTGAAATTTACTGACGCGGAGGGCACTTGAGCGTTTCGAATCTGTTTCACGAGCTATTGCTGTCCACATTCCAGACAGGTGCGTCTATAAGCCGGATTGTCCGCTTTCCTGCTCTTCCAACCCCTGTGTTTCTAATCAACAACGCAATTGCGAATCGGCAAGGTAATTGCCTCTATTGCTTTCGGCAATAGAAAGATCAGCTTTGTCCTCTTGCCAGGTCTTCGCTTCACGGACTTCACGTCAACTCGCCTTCGCTGTCGGGGGCGTGTCCGGAAGCTATTGATGCGTAGGAAAGGGAATCACATAGCCATGAGATTTTCACACTTCACGTCGGTATCAAATAAGGTTGGCAAGCATTCTTTCTCCGCTAATTGGAAACGCTACCTGGGTGACATGATCTTGGTCTTACTCTTTTTGCTTGCTCTGGTTTGTGTGCGAATGGCAGAAGCAGCACCGGGTGTGACCGTTGTAACGCTAACTCTTTCGTCGGCTTCTGTTGCCGCAGGAACACCTGTGACGCTGACGGCCACGGTCACGTCCGGCGGCTTGCCGGTTCACCCCGGGACGGTTGTTTTTTGCGATCCCAACGCTCCCTATTGCGAAAACTCCGCGATTATCGGGACGGCGCAATTGACGTCATCTGGCACGGCCATAATCAAGGTTACTCCCGGCATTGGCAGTCACAGCTATCAAGCGGTCTTCGCGCGTACTTCTTCATACCTCGGAAACCACTCATCCTCTCAATCACTCACCGTCACTGGTGTCTTCCATTCAACAACAAACATCTCTTCCACAGGGTCCGCGGGGAACTACACACTGACCGGAACAGTGACAGGCATTGGCAGCCTAACGCTCGCTCCTACCGGGACGGTATCCTTTGCAGACACTTCGAATACGAATTTTTCCCTTGGTTCGGCAACGCTCGGTGCAGCCACTTTAGTACAAGGATTCACTGCCAACGGTTCTCTTGTAACGGGTGCTCTGCCTGTCTCGGTGGCGGCAGCGGATTTGGATGGGGATGGATTCGCCGATCTCGTCGTAGCCAACCAGAGTGACAAGAACGTGAGTGTGCTGCTCGGAAACGGAGATGGAACGTTCAAAACTGCAGTCGTCTATGCCGCGGGCACCAGCCCAAGATTTGTCGCGGTCAGGGATTTCGACGGAGATGGTCTTTTGGATCTCGCGGTTTCAAATAGCTCTAATAACAAAATAAGTATTCTGCTCGGAACTGGAGGCGGAAAATTTGGTGTGGCAAAGGCGTATGCGACAGGAGCAAGTCCCTACGGTCTGGTTACTGGCGATTTCAATGGGGACGGTATCCTGGACCTGGCCAGTGCGAATTCGGGTGACAATGGGATCAGCGTGCTGTTTGGGAATGCGAATGGGAGCTTTAACGCCCCAACTCCGTATGCAACAGGGACAAGTCCTTTTTCATTGTCGGTGGGAGACTTCAATAATGACGGGAAGTTAGATCTCGCCGTTACGAATTTCGGCAGCAACAATGTGACAATTCTGCTGGGAAACCCAGATGGTACTTTCCCGTCGTCGCCGTCTTATACCTATACGGTAGGAAACGGTCCGTTTGCAGTAGCCGTGGGAGATTTCAACAATGATGGAAAGTTGGATCTTGCTGTCACAAATTCCGGTAATAACAGCGTAACCATTCTATTGGGAATGGGTGATGGTTCCTTTCAAACGTTGTTACCGACTTACCCCACAGGATCATCTCCTTATTCTGTCGCAGTCGGTGATTTTAATGGCGACGGGTTGGCAGACTTAGTGGTCACAAATTTTGGTGGGGGCACTGGCACGACGATAAGCATCCTGCTGGGAAATGGAGACGGAACCTTTCAGCCGCGAGTCGACTACTCGGTTGGCAATGGTTCCCGATCAGTGGCTGTCGCCGATTTCAACGGAGACGGCCTGGCAGACCTCGGGGTCACAAATCGTACCGACTCAACCGTCAGTGTACTGCTGAACTCCACCGGCCAGACTGCTTCCAGCTCAATCGCTTCCATTTCGATACCGGGATCTGGCGCACACCTCGTCGATGCCCTTTACCCAGGGAATGCCAGTATCAACGGCAGCACCTCGGGCACGATTCCGCTGACTGCCTCACCTGAATCAACCAGCCTGGCTCTAAGCGCAATTCCGACGTCGAGCACCGCGGGGCAGTCCGTGGTGTTAACGGCCACCTTGAGTCCATCCACGCTCGGCAACCTTATAACAACGGGTGAGACCGTGACATTCTATAGTGGCTCTACGCTCATCGGCACTGGAAATCTGAATTCACTGGGTGTCGCAACTTTTTCCACTACAACGCTACCGGTTGGCACGGCGAGTTTGACCGCAGTGTACCCTGGGGACTCGAACTTCGTGACAAGCACATCGCCTGCGTTCAGGGAGGTTGTAAACCCCACGGGCACGGGAGTCTTGAACATTCAAGGACGATGGGAATTTGCGATCACTTCAGGCGATTCTCCCGAGCAACTATCGATGTCCGGTCAATCGACGATCAGTTCCTACATCCTGCAGAGTGGCACAGCGCTCACAAACATCGTCGGATTCAACACCGACACAATTATTTGCGACACCGATGGTCTAAACAACGCGACAGTTATCGGCAGTTCGATCGACGCGGGCGGAAACGTCAGCATCACATTCTCAATTACTGATGCGGCGTCTCCCACGTTCCAGTATGTATTCACCGGACTGGTTACGACTGGTACGCCGATGACAATTATCGGAACCTATCAGAAATCGGCAGGCGGATGCACCTTGGGCAGTTTAGGGACATCGGGTACTCCAGACGGCACCTTCAGTGCCACCTATTTCCCCGATCTGTCAGGGACGTGGACTGGCGATTTTGATGCCGACACTGGGACAGGACCAACGAGCCCTGCCACTTTTGTACTAACAACGAACGCGGATAAAACGCTCAGCGGAACAGTTACAAGTGCATTAACAAACGCAGGTGGCGACGCCTGCTTCGCAGGTCCGGTGACCTTAACGCCTGGCATGGCCGAAGGAACTTCTCAATCTTCGGGAATCGGAATGGAGTTGTTCGGCACTGACTCCGTAGGGACCACATTGTGGGTCAACGCCTACTCCACCAACATTGACGGATCGGTCGCGGCCTTAGGGGAAGACAATCCAGCAGATGGCACGAACGGGACCGCCAACGACGGAACCAATACTGCCTATACCGCATTCTATGGAATCTCCGGCGGCAAATGCGATGGATTGGGCGGCGGTGATGCACCCTTTAAGCAGATTGTGACCAAGACCCCAACCCCAATTCATCATGGACATCATGGACATCGTGAACATCGTGAACATCATGAACATAGTGAACATCATGGCCATCATCATCGCTTTCACCACCAGTTGAAGGCGGAAACCCCTCGGAGAGGGTAGTGGACTACGGTTCGTAATCACAGAGAGGCCCTTCGGGTGCGCTATCTACTCCTACTGGAGTGGTAGCGCACTCGAAAGAAAAATGAACTTGTCGTCTCGCGGCCGTGCTCGTCTCCTGTTAATCCTGAGCTGCAAATTCTCATAGTTAGCCGTTCGGCAAAGAGTCTGCCTCGTTGATCGACTCAGTACCTTGTTTACGTGATGTGTTCCGTGATTTTTGACCTTTCGCATTCAATTCACTTACCTGCAGCGAGTCCTCGAATCGTTCAGATCTGGTGTGACCGGCCTTCTGGCTCCAATAGGGGAATATCCTCGTAACAACCGACGTTGCCTCGTTCTCAGGGTCCACGCTCGATGGAAACTCGGCGCCAGTTCCTCAACAATCTCCGGAGTCGACAAACGGTGTAATCCCCAGTTCTATCCGTATTGCTGACAGATAGTCCGCCAAGACAATCCCCGGATGCTGCATCAACGGCAAGCGAGTGTGGGGACGCCTCATGTCGAAGCCTCTTGGATTTCGGTTCTAGGCAAGGCGTTTAGAGGGAGGATGTATACCGAGTTCCGCGTGTTTCTTGTCGAGAAATGACGTAGCTACAGATCATCAACACGGTTCCTAAGACAATCAACCCGAGGATCAACACCAAGATCCTGGATTCGCAAATCTGGGTTGCGCCGCCGAATCGAAACACAAGGCCGAATCTCTTGCTTTCTCTCCTCATATTCGCGACCGCATTCCAAGTCCATGGGATCTTTAGCAGAAATCTTCAGGTCTATTCCGGGGAAGCCTTGCCCAGTTCACCTGTCGAGGTTTTCAGCCTGATCAAAATATCAATAGCATCTTGTAAATCACGGAAGTACTCGGGAGGCGCGGGCGAGACTGAAAGCTCCAGATAACGATTAAAAATGGCATGTTCGGCTTCAGCAACGAGCGGCGTCAGTTTCGCGGGATCTTTCTCCATCAACGCATTAGCGTAGGGCCGATGCCATTTCTCAGTGACAAAGAAGTTCTTCGGAAGTAATTCAGCCGAAAAATGCTGACGATTCCTGCGAGCCGTGAACTCCATGCGAGAGAGAGAATCCGCAATTGACACAGATTGCGGACCGGCGACAGTTCTTGTTCCGTCCGTTTTCGATTCTCCGTCTAGAATTGTGATGCGAGTCAGGGATTCGGAATCGGATTCTTTCTTCAGCATTTGTGCTCCTCATGGAAACAGCAAAATGGTCGGGGAAGCTGCAAGAGCAAATTTCACCTGTCGCATTCAGGACACCCGCCTGATTCGCCGGTAAATACCGCAATTCCTAGCTTGTTGGATTGATCCTAAAGAGTCTCCAGACAGCGCGCTGTCCAATTTTGCACAGTTCTTGCGTGCCAAAGTAGTGGAGATGGCTTTGTGGGAAAGTGCTATTATGTCCGGTACCGTACCTTGGTTAAGGGGCGGGAACCTGGGTAACCGGCGTTCCCCTGCAATTGAGGCCAGAAGCATCTGTCATCGAAGATCCTTCCTATCTCGCGGAAAGAGAAGGACGACCATGTCTATGACGAAAATTCTGGTGGTAGATGACAATGATGCTGCCCGCGAACTGACGCAGGAAATGTTTGAAAGTAAGGGCTTCGAGGTCGTTCCCGTAGGAAGTGTCAACGCCGCGCTACAACAGATCATCGTGCAGAAATTCGATGTGCTTGTCACCGAGCTGCATATGCCATCTCCCGGCGATGGCTACGCTGTAGTCACGGCCATGCGAGACGCTCAACCGAATTCACTGACAATCGTTGTGAGTGGTTATCCCGACGTCGAAGACGCCATGGCGGCAACTGCGCTGCAAGCAGACCGGGTTCTGGCAAAACCACTTGAATTTGCGAACCTGTGCGAACTGATTCGCACGCATGCCGGGAATCTCAACCGTCCTCCATATCCGAGCCATAGACAGACACTGGCGACAATCCTCGAACGAGACATTCGGGGTACAGTCGAGAGATGGACGGCGAGAGTTGCGAGAAACAGGGATTTAACCGCAATTCCGCTCGGTGCGGCTGAACGCTCGAACCACATTCCTCTGATGCTGCGGAACATCATCACGCGATTGCGTAACGAACGCGACCTGGAAGCAGCGGCCCTGCCGTCTCCGGAAGCGGTGAAGCATGGCGCGCTGCGCTTTTTTCAGCATTACACTGCGCCGCTCGTTGTGCAGGAGTCGAGACTCTTGCAGGTTTGCATTTGTGACTGTTCAGCAAAGCCTGGTCGATGTGGATTTCAGTCTGGTACTTCCTGATGTGATGCTCATTGCAGACGAGGTAGACGCTCAATTGACCCAATGTATCGATGGTTTCCTGAACGTTCAAGAATCAAGAATGGCAAAACTTACCTAGAATGAGGAATTTTCTGACGACGGGGGAGGGATGCGATGAATTTTTCGACAGAACGTTTGAACGGTCAACACTATGCCGAACCATCCCGCTTGACGGTTCGCGAGCTAGACGTCATTCGACTCCTTTTTGTGGGCCAAAGCAGTAAGCAGATCAGCAATAGTCTGCAAATCTCCGTAAGAACTGTCGATACACACCGCGCGAATATCATGCGCAAGCTGAATCTGCATAGTGTCACCGAAGTGCTTCATTTCGTTATTTCGCAAAAGATCCTGGCGCCAGAGACGGAATCAAGAGTAGCGTTGCATTGATTCATCGACTGGCACCAAGCCGGCCAATTAGATCTGGCACGTAAATACCGCGGTCAGTCTGCGCAATCTCGTGGTGCGGTTCTCAAGTTCCACAAGGGAAGACGATGAGTCTCTGGGCCCCGTCGCCACCGAAATTGATTTCCTTAACAGTGACGAAAATGAGAGCGGATGGGATCTTCCTGGCAGAAGTGTTTCCATGCATGTCGGTTAAAAAGAAATTCGAGCAAGGCCAGAGGTCCATAGACGGACCCAACGGGCCGGGTCGAACCGTTGCGAATGGCGAGTAGGAGATCGTTGACGTTTGTTCCAGGAAACAAGGTTCCTGCACGACCAATCGCTGAAAAGAAATGGGAATCGGTTCCCCCCACTTCTGGCCGCTGCAAATGTTTCCGATTGACCCATCGGGTGAAATGGTTGTTCAGCATTTCAGTCGGATTGGCATTACAGGTCTCAATCGCGTCGATCTCATATCCAACAATGGGATCAGCCACCAGTCCTTTTATTCCTTTGAGTCCCTTCAAAAATGGTACAAAGGCATAAGGGTGTGCCGCAACCGCGAGTCCACCGGAATCGTGAATCGCGGCCACCGTTTCGGCGGCGCTCAATTGCGTTGGGATGTCCTTCGAAATATTCAGGGCCAAAATGTGTCCATCGGCGGAGGTGATTTCGGCGCCGATGATAATCTCGAGCTTCGCTGCTTCATGATAGGTCTTCAGATAGTCAAGTGCGGTAAAAGCTCCCGCACGAGAATCGTGATCGGTGATGGCGATGACCCGTAACCGCGGATGCGAAGTGAGTTGCAGGAGGAGTACGGCATTTACGACAGCCTGCGGAGACATCGTTCCGTCGCTCACGGTGGTATGCATATGCAGATCGGCGAGGCTCCAGCCTTCCTGACTGCACTGTGATTGCAGACTCATTTCTAATCTTCGACGGGCTCCGAAACGCGTCTCGTCATCCTCAAACAATTGGTCTTCTTGAGCGACGTGTATTCAACGGTATCCATGAAAGACTGGATAATACAGAGCCCACGGCCGCCTTCCGGGAGTTCGTGCAGAGCTCTCGCACCGCAATCCAAAAGATGCGCTTCGCTCCGCCTTAATTCCTTCGGATCCATCTGAACTCCATGATCAAATATTTCCAAAACAAGGATGGAACCGGTTTTACACACTCTTAATTCGACAGTATTGCCCGGGCACAGTTTGTAGGAGTGAATCACACAATTATTCATCGCTTCAGCTACACAGACTTCGATTTGTCTGCTTTCGGCAACCGTAGCTCCGGCAGACTCACAAAAGGTCCTGACCAGATGTTCCACAAGAGGAACCGACTCCAGCCGGCTATCAACCCTTACGATCATCCGAGGCAAAGTCATAGTTTTACAGGAATGTTCGCTGCTGAAAGAGCTTCCTCGACAGTGGAAAACATGGGAAAAACCCGGTCCATGCGCGTGAGCTTGAACATACTGCCCACCGTCTCTGAAGTTCCGACGACGACGATGTCGCCCACTTTACCGAGGCGTTTGGCGGTTGCGAGAATCGCGCCAAGCCCGGAACTGTCGATGAAATTGATCCGCGACAGGTCGAGAATAAATGCGCCGTGTCCCTGGTCGATCAGTTTGACCATGGATTCCTTGAAACTCATCGCACGGTCAGCGCCAAGACGTTCTTCTAAGACTGTCACAATCAGATACCGCCCATTTGATTTCGTGTCAAATTTCATGAGAGTCCACCACACCTTTCTCCGATACAATCTGCGTTCTCAAGACTGGCTGTTGATTCGCTTTCGAGGCGGTTGCTGACTTCCCGATACTCGATGGCCAGCAATGAAACATCGTCCTCAAATTCAGCTCGACCCCGCCAGGCAATGAGAGTGTCAAGGAATGTGCCAACGAATGTGCCAACGAATGAGTTCAGCTGACGGCCAGAGGCCGTCTGAACGCATTCCGTCATCCGGCGGATTCCAAATTGTTCCTTACGCTCATTCCGGCATTCGGTAATGCCATCGGAGCAAAGAATGATGCGATCACCAGGGTGAAGCTGCTCCTCAGCGAGGTCGAAGTCGACATTCCGCAGCGCCCCAACCGGAAAGCCCGTCCCACCGAGGAGTCTCGTTGACCCGTTTGCCGTGCAAAGAATCGGGTTGGGATGTCCCGCTTGTGTGAATTGAAGTTTTCCCGACTTTGTATTGAGAACACCATAGATCATGGTGAAGAACATATCTTCGTCGTTCTGAAACTTCTGATTGAGTTCAGAGACCACTTCGTTGGGAGGGACAATTCTGTAAAAGGGATCTTCGGCGATGGCCCGTTTCAGGAACGAATCGCGCACCGGACTTCCTTGAAGGATCTTGCTGAGATAGAACGAAAGCATGGCCGAGGGGATGCCGTGACCGGAAACGTCCAGTTGATAGAATCCAATGTGTTCGGTATCAAGGTGAAACACGTTAAATATGTCTCCAGCCAACTCGTTTGTGGGCCGGAAAAGCCAGTCGAAATGAACTCCATTTAAGGTTGCAGGAGCTGGGAGCAAGCTCATTTGCAATTTGGCTGCGGCGTCCAGATCGCTGCGAAGCTTGTTGTGTGCTTTGGAAAGTGACGCGTAGGCTTGTTTTACCTTTTCTTCCTCCATTGCAATCTTGTTCTGCAATCGAAGCGCTCCCTCTCCAGCGTGGAGACGGGCTAGAAGCTCCTCCGGGACTGCTGGTTTTGTCAGGAAATCATCTGCGCCTGTTCTGATCCCTTCAATGATGTCCGTTTTTGAATTTTTGCAACTGCAGAGAATGACGTACACATAGAAACCCAAGCTCCCGTCACGAAGATGTTCAATGAGTTCAACACCGCTCATCTTCGGCATCATCCAATCGGTAAAAACCATGCGAATCTTGCGCTCTCGAACGAGCTCCAGTGCCTCCATTCCATTGGTGGCCTCAACGACCGGATGACCGCAAGAAAGGAGCAGATGTCTCAGCAAGGCGCGCTGTACCGGGCTGTCATCCACCACAAGGATTTCGGTTTTTAACGATTCGGCCGATCCTGCCTGTTTGAGACTTTCTGATTGAGGACATTCAGGTGCCCATGGGGTGGCGGCGAATGCGTGCACCAGGGGAATGCGGAGAATTCTCATCGGATGAGACCTTTGACCCTTGGATTGGCAATGAGAACGACGACGGATCTGGGACCCGTAACGTAGCATTCCTGACTCTCGGTCCGCAGTTCTTGTCCAGGTGAACAGATTTCTTTTGGTGATTCCTGCGAAGTATCGAGGAATCGCGACCATGCCATGCCGTCGAGTTTCGGCAGTTCAAATCGAAGAGGGTCCCAATAGGAGTTCGCGATGATGTATACGTGGTCAGACGTTCTGGGTGGCGCCACCCAATGCAGATGAAGAGCGATAGAACGAGAGTCAGAACTAAAGTCGGGCTGGGTGAGACGAGTTCCATGCCAGTGAATGTCGAGATGCCGGCCGATCGAACTGTCTTCAAACTGTTCGCGGCGTAAAGCTGGATGGCGACGCCTGAACGCGATCAGATGTTTGAAGAAGCGAAACAGATCATACTGAGACTTGGTTTTGCTCCAGTTCATCCAGGTCAATTCGTTGTCTTGGCAATAGGCATTGTTGTTGCCCTGCTGTGTACGTCCGACTTCATCGCCGTAAAGAATCATGGGGACGCCGTGGGATAGTATTAAGAGCGCTGCGAGGTTGCGAAGCTGACGATTGCGTAACCTAATAATGTCCGGATCGTCGGTAGGGCCCTCGACCCCGCAATTCCAGCTGTAATTCTCAGGGGTACCGTCTCGATTCGACTCCGCATTGGCCTCATTGTGCTTTTGCTGATAGGACACAAGATCTGACAGGGTGAATCCGTCATGACAGGTGACGAAATTGATACTGTGGAACGGCTGTCTGGCGGAGTTTTGATAAAGGTCGGGACTGCCGGTCAATCGGGCAACGAGGAGCGGGACCATTCCCGTGTCCCCTTTGACAAAGCGGCGCAAATCGTCTCGAAACTTCCCGTTCCATTCTGCCCATCGCCCATACGCCGGGAAGTGGCCCACCTGATAGAGACCCCCAGCATCCCACGCTTCCGCGATCAATTTGACATCGGCAAGGCATGGGTCTGAAACGATACGTTCGAGGATGGGAGGATTCGAGAGAACTTCTCCACGAGGGCCCCGCCCCAGCGCAGACGCGAGGTCAAACCGGAAGCCGTCGATGTGATACTCAGCAACCCAATGCTTGAGGACATCGAGAACCATTTCTCGCACGACCGTGTGTGAGCAGTTCAGCGTGTTACCGCATCCAGTGAAATCGAGATAAGCCCCGGTCCCTGGCTCGAGCATGTAATACATCGGGTTGTCGATCGCGCGAAAATTGACAACAGGCCCTTGAAGATCCCCCTCGCCGGTATGGTTGAAGACAACGTCGAGGATGACCTCAATTCCTTCCGCGTGAAATGCCTTAACCATCTCCTTGAATTCGATTACGGCGCTCCGACCGGTTCCCACGGCCGAGTAGGCCGAGTTTGGCGCGAAAAACGCCAAGGGGTGATAGCCCCAAAAGTTGAGGAGTGCCTCCCGAGTCGATGGGTTCGCACGCTCTGTTTCGGTCTCGTCAAACTCACAAACCGGCATCAGTTCGACGGCGGTGACACCGAGTTCTTTGAGATAGGGAATTTTCTCGGCAAGACCTGCAAAACAGCCTGGGTGAGAAACACCGGAGGAAGGGTGCCGCGTGAACCCGCGTACGTGCAGTTCGTAAATGATTGTATCTGCCAGCGGAACATTCAGCGCCTTGTCCAGCCCCCAGTCAAAACTGCCGTCGACGACGACTGAATGCAAGGGATGCTTCTGAGCTCTTGTTCCCCATTTCCAACTGCGGCTGGTCGCGAGCGCATACGGGTCGATGGCGACTTTGCGCCGATCGAAGCGAAAACGCTGGGGAGCTTCATTGGGAAATCGGTCGAAACGAAATCCGTACTCCACGCCCGGGTCAAGTCCCTCGAGGAACGCATGCCAAATATTTCCAGTTCTGTTGAGGACCGGATCTAAAGGGAACTCCATCACCGGATCGGAAGTTCCCGGATGATAGAGCACCAGTGTGGCTGAGGTGGCGCTTTCGGAAACAATCGCGAAATGAACTCCCCCACGTTGGACGAGTGAACCGAGCGGTAGCGGACGTCCAGGGTGGATCTGAAAGGAATCGGTAACGAGCGACATGGCTGACGGCAAAGGCAAAAACGTGGGATGACCGGTCAATGGGCAGTCCTTACTCGGGTACAGGTTCGATGTTCCAGATTCGTTTCGCGTATTGATTGATGCTGAAGTCGCTCGTGAATTCCCATGAGCGGGCAATGTTCAGCAAGGCTTTTTGGGCCCAGAGCGCACGATCCAGATAGTCCGTCTCCGCGCGTTCCTGAGCGTTTAGATATGATCGAAAATCAGCAAGATGAAGATAATGATCGCCGTGGTCAAGCAGGGTGGCGCTAATATCCTTAAACAGGTCTGGCTCGCCGCAGGAAAACCGTTCATTTGAGAGAGAACTCACTGCCAACCGGACTTCGGGGTCTGATTCGTAAAGTTGACGTGGGTTGTGCCCATTACGCATCTCCTTTACTTCCGCGGTGCTCAGCCCAAAGAGATAAAAATTCTCTTCTCCAACACGTTCGCGAATTTCGATGTTCGCGCCGTCAAGCGTACCGATCGTAAGTGCCCCATTCATTGCAAACTTCATATTGCTGGTGCCGGACGCTTCAGTACCTGCAGTAGAAATTTGTTCGCTCAGGTCCGCTCCCGGGATGATGGTTTCCGCCAGCGTCACTCGATAGTTCGGGAGAAAAGCGACCTGAAGCATCCCTTTGACCGAGGGATCGTTGTTCACAACGGATGCCACGTTGTGTATGAGCTTTATGATGAGTTTGGCCATGTGATAGCCGGGCGCCGCTTTGCCACCAAAGATGACCGTCCGGGGAACGCGTGGCATCTCGCCTTCGTCGGTAATCTTCCTGTAGGTGTGGATCACCCTCAGAATATTCAACAGTTGCCGCTTATATTCATGAATGCGTTTGACGTGCACGTCGAACATCGAGTCGGGATCCACATGAAGGTGAATTTCGCTACTGATTAGATTCGACAATTTGATTTTGCAAATACGTTTGGTGGCAAGGAATTCTTGCTGTGTGCTTGAATCTGCCGCGTAGGCTTCGAGTTCTCGGATTCGTTTGAAATCTGACTCCCATCCCGGACCTACGAGTCTGGTAATAAAGGATGCGAGTGGAGGGTTGGCGCAAGCGAGCCATCGCCGATGGGTAACACCATTGGTCACGTTGGTAAACCGTTCGGGCCAAAGTGCGTAAAAATCCGGGACAAGAGTTGTTTTGACCAGCTCGGAATGGAGTTTCGCAACGCCGTTGACCGTATGGCTTCCGACAATCGCCAGATGTGCCATGGAGACCTGTCGCGGAAACGATTCGTCGATCAGGGACATTCGGGATTTCATTCCGATGTCCCCGGGAAATCTCGTCTCGACCTCTTCGAGAAAATGGTGATTGATTTCAAAGAGGATCTGTAGGTGACGAGGTAACACCTTTTGAAGAAGGTCAACTGGCCACTTTTCAAGGGCCTCCGGCATGAGAGTGTGGTTCGTGAAGGAACAACACTCTCTGGTTGTGTTCCACGCAACCTCCCAGGGGAGGGAATATTCATCGACGAGAAGACGCATCAACTCCGCCACGGCAAGTGCGGGGTGCGTGTCATTTAATTGAATGGCAATTTTTTGTGGCAAGAGAGTCAGATTTTGCGATTGCCGATGGAACTGTCGCAGTATGTCGCGCAGCGCGCATGCAACCATGAAGTATTCCTGCACGAGACGCAATTCCTTGCCGGAAGGAGAGGAATCGTTGGGATAGAGGACCTTCGAGATGGTTTCTGACTTGATTTTCGTTTCGACGGCCTTCGCGTAGTCGCCCGTGTTAAAGACCTGCATATCGAAATCGTCAGAGGCTCTTGCCGAAAACAGGCGCAATTTATTAACAACACGACCGCCGTACCCAGCAATGGAAATGTCGTAAGGCACTCCCAGAACGAACTTCCAGTCGACCCACATCGGGTTATCACGGCCGCTTGGATCCTCGGAATGCTCGATCCGCCCGTAGAGAGGTACGATGCAGGATTCATCCAGGTGGCCGATTTCCCAGGGGGACGGCTCGCGGAGCCATTGATCCGGTCTCTCATGCTGATGCCCGCTGTGGATTTCCTGCTTGAACAGCCCGAATTCGTAATTGATTCCGTATCCAAAACCCGGAAGATCCATACTTGCAAGTGATTCAAGAAAACACGCGGCGAGGCGGCCCAGTCCCCCGTTACCGAGACTGGCATCTGGCTCGGTCTTCAGGACTTCGTCGAGGTCAAAACCAAAGGACTCGCAAATCTCCTGCGCAGTCTCCATCAGATGCAGGTTGAACAGGTTGTTCTTTAGTGATTGTCCAATCAGGAATTCGGCGGAGAGATAGTAAACGCGCTTCGAAAAAGCCATTTCATAGCGTCGCTCCGTCTGCTCCATGCCCCCACTCAGACGGGAGCGCAGTACGTAAGCCAATGCTTTATAGAGATCGTGAGGGGTTGCTCGATCTGGACTCTTACCAATCCAGCAACGAAGACAAAAGTCCACTTCATGGCGGAGATTGTCGGAACGAAACGAATATACGTCGGTCGAACGATTCTCAGAGATCCTCAAAATTAACGCTCCGGCTCGATCCGGTACGAGCACACTGGGGACGGTATCTCCCGGGAAGTGATGAGCACGGCTTCTGCCAGAGCGGGATGGCCGATAGGCCTTCTAGACGCGACAAAACAATACTCTTAGCAAATGGGGAAGCGTAGGTCGTAGACTTTTCGTACAGACGTGTTTGGAATTTGGACTAAAGGAACGGGCAATAGGAAGCGGAAACGACGGCGCGAGCCTTGCCGAAACGTCTTCTGACTCGGCAATCGGCCCCCTGCGCGCTCCATGAATCACACGCCAGCGGCGGAAGAGTTTGCTGACCCTGCCCTTCACCCCGATCAAACTCGTTGCCGCTGGGGCAATCATTCGCTCGTTCGTCGGCCTGGGGACAGATTCAAGTGCTAGGCGTTTGTGCCACCGTCGACTGTCAAATTCGCACCGGTGATGTAGGACGCTTCAGGGCCGGCAACGAACGAAACCAGGGCGGCTACGTCGTCAACCGATCCGTAGCGATCGAGCGCCGTGTTGGCCCTTTGGGGCTTGGCCCAATCGCCTGAAGCGGGATTCAAGTCGGTGTCGATCGGACCTGGTTGGATATTGTTCACCGTTATGCCTCGGCTACCAACTTCTCTCGACAAGCCCTGAGAGAACATTTTGACGGCGCCCTTTGTCGCTGAGTAGGGAACCAGGCCAGGCGTCATGACACGCTCGCCTACACAAGAACCGATCATGATGATCCGGCCACCGCTCTTCATGCGCTTCAGTGCGGCCTGCGTTGCGACGAAGGTGCCACGAATATTGATGTTAATCACGCGATCGAGCTCCTCAAGAGAGGTCTCTTCGAACCTTTTCGGAATGCCTGTGCCGGCATTGTTCACGAGAACATCAAGCCGACCAAAATTTGCAACAGTCCTTTCGACCGCGGTTTCGACGGCACCCGCATCGGCGGCATCCGCCTGAATTGCAATGGCCTTTTGGCCAGCGCGTTCAATTTCCTTAACAACCGCGGCCGCCGCTTCCGCACCTTTCGTGTAAGTGATCGCCACGCTCGCTCCGTCTGCGGCCAGACGCTTGGCGATTGCAGCGCCAATGCCGCGGGAGCCGCCGGTAACCAGTGCAACTTTCCCATCAAGTTTCTTGGACATCGTTTTTCTCCTGTTTAACCGGATCTCGTTCTTTGCCGATCTCATCGCTTGCGAAGGACAACAATCGAGCAGAGTAGGCTCGCTCCCCACAAGGCGGCTCCCTCGCTCGGCCAGAGGACTGACTTCGTGCGAGTTGTTCTTTGATGTTCTGTGGCCAACGGTCGATGCAGAATGTTTTCGCACTGAGACGGTCCTCCTGAGACTGGTACCCCCGCCTGGCCGACCTGGATCGCGAGCTCTGCCGGAGATGGGGCAAATGGTTACAGGAACCGCACGCTTTGGATGGACTGTCTCGAAGTGGACAGCGCGGAACGCTGCGAACCGTTACCGTAGAAGTTGCAACTCAACATGTATCCAATGCTGTTTCGGGAAATCTAGCACGTGCACCGTACCAGAAGTGAAGTGACATCGATCCGGCCGTAACGATTGCACCCAGTAAAAGGGGAGTTCCGTGGATGATAAAGCAGAAGAAAAGTTAACGCGATCCAGAATGAAAGACCGAATACGCGAACGGTTGGATTACCTGAGGATGAATGACAACGACGCGACCATTCCCACCTCCGCTATCGCGGTTGCTGCCTGGAAGGTGGAAGCGGAAATCAAACAGGTCATGGAAGACTGGAAGCGCGAAATGAACGTTTCGAGAGTTGCCGTATGAGTTCGGGAAATCAGTGCAAAGTTAAAGACGATCTTGTCAATCAGCTTATCGCCCTAAATGCCAAACTGAATACGCTCAGTCCTGCCCTCGTACGCAGTGAACAGGCTAAAGGAGAAGTTCAGCAGCAACGAGAGGAACTGTACGTCGAAATCAGGCGCCACCGGGCGAAGGGCCATCGTGGCAAGCCCTGTCCATCGGTCCAGCGCTTCTTCCCTCGGTGAAGGTCAATTCCGTGAGCCGGACCTGGTTCGATCTGAAAACTCGGCAGAAGTCCGTTGTTCCTACCGAACGTCCGCAGTCATAAGTGATTGCGGATGTCCTGTCCGTCGTTGATCAACGATGCCAGTTGACGTCTTTCGGAGTGACGGTAACCTCAACGTGAGCACCTTTCTTAAGGCTGATATCCTCACCGTGCTCGTCAATCAGGGTGTTTTCGATGCGAATCGTCCGATATCGCTTCTGGGCTCCATCAAGAACAATCACCGCCTTCTCAGGTTCGTTCCGAATCCCGGCAGGGATAATTTGTCGGACGGTGCCAGCGATGGTGGTGCACGGCGGCTCTACAATCAGCGTTGGATCGAGGCGAGGCTCCTCCCGTTTTACGGATCGGGCGAGGCGCGGCTTGGCCATCTCTGCACGCACGGCACTGACCGCGTCGCTCGATCGCTTCTTGCGTTTCATGTAGGCAGCATGACAGTGGAATTGAGGTCTAGCAGTCTCGTTTTGCACACAATTACCGAAAACGAAGGCGGCAAACAAGCTCGACGATTGGTCTCGATTGGCTATTTTTTCCACACACCATCGAATTGAGTGTCGCTAGAAGTCTCGCCAAGAGTTCCCGATTGTACCGGTGAAGGATTTCTCAGTATCTTAGAGTTCATGAAGATTCGCAGACCCAAATGGATCCGGTTCATCGGGCTGGGAGTTGCGCTTTTCGTGCTCCCGCGCCCTGAAATCCTTGGTCAGGACAAAAATGCCGGCACAGTTGAGGGGAGAGTTTACGATTCAGACGGGTCCCCGCTCAAGGATGCAAGCGTTTCGCTTGAAAGCTCCGTCGGCACGCAGAAGTTCGTCACGCGTTCTGACGAACAGGGCAAGTTTCGTTTCGAGATCGTGCCTGCGGGGAAGTATACGGTTAGCGCGAAGAAAGCGGGATACTGGGCTAAGACGGATGGTCCCGTCTCCCTGGAGCGTTCTCAAGTGAAGACGATTGAGTTTCATCTGAACCCGGAGACGGCCGGCGCGACAGGAACTTCTTCAACGGTGCAATTCTCTGATGAACCTCAATTCCAGATCGCGGGAATTGCTGACCCTACAAATTACGGGGGACATGGCTCCGACACGGTTCTGCGAACGAAGGAAAGGCTCGCGCAGGATACGGTTTCACTCAATCATGAGCCGTCGAACGCTTCGTCGAGCGATGTTGTAAGCGGCCGAAACTCGGGCGCAACAGAGTCCGCATTGCATCGACATCGGGGAGATGTCGACGAAAAAGAAGGTAAACCTCTCGACGCGGTGCACGAATATCAGGTGGCCGCGGAATTCGAGCCCAGCGAACCGAACCTGTTTGCCTGGGGTGCCGAACTCCTGCTACACCGCGCGTACGAACCAGCCATTGAAGTCTTTTTGAAAGGGCAAAAGACATTTCCGCATTCGACTCGAATGCTGCTCGGCCTTGGAATCGCAACCTACGATCAGGGCGCGGCGGAGCGAGGTGAACAGCTGGTACTCGAGGCGTGCGACCTGAATCCTGCCGACCCGGAGCCATATCTATTCCTTGGCACGCTCCAGGAGGCCGAGAAAATCGCGCCTCCGGAATGGGCCGAAAAATTTCAGCGATTTGTGAAACTGCACCCTGAAAATGCGATGGCGCATTATTATTTTGCTGTTGCGCTCAGCCGTCAAAGGGCGGAAGCGAAAGATTTCGCGTTAGTCCTGTCGGAACTTCAACAAGCTGTAAAACTCGATCCCAAACTTGGCAACGCGTACTTGCAATTGGGAGAGCTGTACGCACAACGGCGGGAGTTCCCTCTGGCGATCAGTGCCTTTCAGGAAGCAATTAAGAACTTGCCGCTGCCCGACGAAGCGCATTACCGCTTGGCCCAGGTCTATCGGCAGACAGGTGAACCGGAAAAAGCAGAACAGCAGATAAAGCTGTACAACCAGACGTCCGAGGAAAGAACGAAGCTGGCCGAACAGCAGCGCCACGAAATTCAGCAATTCATCTATCGACTGCAGGGGCAAAAACCCGATTCAAACGCGTCCGATCCGAAGCCATAGTACATCCGACGTTTGGGTCGCCATCCACCGGGTAAAGGAAAACGACAGATACCTGCCCTAAAGCGTGAGACAAAGGCTACCGACCGGTGCTACGATTTGGCCCAATGAAAACTAAACCGAAATTTTATTTCCACTCCGTTTTGTTCTGGTTCCTCTGTTGCGCGATTCTTGGGGTTCCGTCGCTAGACGCCCAGACGCCCGAGATCTATAGGCTGGATGGCGGCGGAACTACGTATGCTTTTGGCGTGAATGAGCGTGGCGAACTGCAGCCGCTTTACTGGGGTGGACGCCTGGGACCTCATGATCAGATCCCCTCTGCTCACTCCTTCCCGGAATGGGCTTCCTTCGATTCGCCTCACACGACAACTCCCGAAGAGTATGCCGGCTGGGGGGGAGGTCTGTATACCGAGCCCGCACTCAAAGTGACTTTTGAAGATGGCAATCGCGACCTGGTTTTGCATTTTGTGAAAGCCACCCCGAACGGGGGGCGGTTAGAAGTTTTGCTGAAGGATGTTTCTCGTGAAATCTTTGTGACCTTGCGCTATTCGATCGATGCCGATACCGGCATTCTCTCGCGGTCGGCCAGCATCGAGAACCGTGAGAAACAGCCCGTCATTCTTGAACAAGTTGCCGCCGCTCAATGGACACTGCCGCGCGCGCAATACGCGCTGAATTACCTGACCGGGCGGTGGGCTGGAGAGTGGACGCTCAATCAGGAACCGATCCACGCGGGAGCGCGAGTCATCGAAAGCCGGCGGGGAAGTACCGGACATCAGGCAAATCCATGGTTTGCGATTTCCCGGACGAGCAGTCAGATGGTTCTGGCGCCCGGTCTCTCGGAAGAGGAGTACGGCGAAGTATGGTTTGGCGCCCTGGCGTGGTCCGGTTCCTGGCGGATCACCGTCGAGCAGGATCAACTGGACTCCGTACGCGTTACCGGTGGGTTCAATCCGTTTGATTTTGGATACAAGCTAAATCCGGGTGAACATCTTGAGACGCCCAATTTCTACGGAGGCTATTCCGACCACGGATTGGGAGGGGCTTCGCGTTTACTTCACCGTTTTGAACTGGCGCATGTCCTGCCCCACGCTCCTCAGCCGAAACCGCGTCCTGTGATTTACAACTCCTGGGAGGCGACGGAGTTCCGAGTGGACGAACAGGGCCAGATGGCTTTGGCCGAAAAAGCCGCTTCGATCGGGGTTGATCGGTTCGTAATGGATGACGGTTGGTTCGGCCAGCGCAAGGACGACCACGCAGGATTGGGCGATTGGTACGTCAATTCCAACAAGTTTCCGAATGGACTGAGACCTCTCATCGACAGGGTTCATGCCCTGGGGATGGATTTCGGTTTGTGGGTCGAGCCGGAGATGGTGAATCCCGATTCAGACCTCTATCGAAAACATCCGGATTGGGTATTGAATTTTCCGGGTCGTCCGCGCACCGAACAACGCAATCAGATGATCCTGAACCTGGCGCGCCCCGACGTGCGTGAGTATATCGAGGGATTTCTCGATAAATTGCTCAGCGAAAATGATATCGCGTTTTTGAAATGGGATTACAACCGCAATTGGTCCGAGCCAGGGTGGGATCAGGTATCGGCTGACGAGCAACGCAAGGTTTACGTGCAATTTACACAAAACCTGTACACCATTCTCTCTGATCTGCGCAGGAAGCATCCGAAGGTAGAGATTGAATCGTGTTCGGGTGGTGGTGGGCGTGTCGATTTAGGGATTCTGCAATTTACCGACGAAGTGTGGCCGTCCGACAACACCGACCCTTTTGACCGGCTGTCCATGCAGGATGGGTTCACATACGCATATACTCCGCAGGTGATGATGGCGTGGGTTACGGATTCGCCTCACTGGTTGAACGGACGGTCGACATCGTTGACCTATCGGATGCTTTCATCGATGCAAGGGTCGCTCGGAATTGGCGCGAATCTGAATCATTGGAGCGCAGACGATTTTTCGACCGCGAAGCGTCTGATTTCCGCGTACCACGTCGTTCAGCCAACCATTGTACGGGGCAATCTGTACCGTTTGATCAGTCCCCGGAACTACAGTCCCTTTTCCTCAACGGAGTATGTGTCGCGCGACGAAGCGCAGGCGGTTGTATTTGCCTTCGCCAACGCAACGCAAGAAGGTCGTGGCTTTCCGCTCTTGCAGTTGCAAGGTCTCAATCCTGACACGGTGTATCGACTGAGCTGGATTGAAGGGAAGGCTTTTGCCGATACACCGCACGAAGCTTCAGGAGCGTGGTGGATGCGGCATGGCATCTCTCTTGATTTGCGTGGAGATTTTGGTGCTGCCGCGTTTCGATTGGATCGCGAGCCCTGATCTTATTTTGCGTTTAGGTAATGCAGACCGGAGAGCTGCTTCAGCTGATCCGCGGCGGATTCCGGTGTGATATCGCGTTGTGGCATCGCGAGCATTTCGTATCCCACCATGAACTTCCGAACGACCGGTGAGCGTAATAGTGGCGGAAAAAAGTGGCCGTGTAAGCTGAATCCCGAGCCATTGCCTTGCGCAGTTGTAATCTGATGAATTCCCATTGTGTACGGGAAGGAAGTCTTGAAGAGATTATCGTAGCGCACGGTCACCTGATGCAGGATATCGGCAAGTGCATCGCGCTCGGCATCGTTCAATTCGGGCAAGCACGGAACCCGCCGTCGACTGAGCAGCATGGTTTCAAATGGCCAGACTGCCCAGAAGGGAACCACCACGACGAAGTGGTCATTGGCCACAACGATACGCTCTTTCTTCTCGAGTTCGATGGCCAGGTAGTCGTCAAGCAGACCTGATTTGTTGTTTGTCCAGTGTTGTTGAAAACAGGTAATCTCCTGCGCCAGGTAATCCGGAACGGATTGATTGGCCCAAATCTGTCCATGCGGATGAGGATTGCTGCAACCCATCATCGCGCCACGGTTCTCAAATATCTGTACCGATTGAATCTGGGGCTGGCTTGAAAGGGCGGAAAATTCTTCGGCCCAAGTATCGACGACGCGCCTAATGTCGGGAACGGCCATCCGGGCAAGAGTCAAGTCATGTCGCGGTGAAAAACAAACGACACGGCACCTTCCGCTTTCACTCCGGGCGACGAGTAATCCTTTTTCGCGGACATCACCAGCGGGAATGTCGGGCTGCAGCGCCGCGTAGTCATTGTCAAAGACAAATACGCCTGAATATTGCGGGTTGCGGGTGCCGCCTGCCCGTTCATTTCCCGGACATAAATAGCATTTCGGATCGTAGGGTGGAAGCCCTTCGCTGACAGGAACTTCCTTCTGACCTTGCCAAGGCCGCTCGGTACGATGCGGAGACACCAGAATCCACTGCCCGTTTAGAGGATTGAAACGTCGATGTGGATGAGACTTTAGATCGAACTTGGTCATGGATTCCTGATGAAACTAACCGAGATTGCCTGCACCTTCAGCAGCGAGAGAAACATAGATCTCGGGCACTCGACCGGTTGCTCGCTGGTATTCTCGGGCGATCTCAGCTCTGAACTGCGTGACGTGCTCTTCCTGAACCAGATTGAGTGTGCATCCGCCGAATCCTCCGCCAGTCATCCGAGATCCGAACACTCCGGGTTTCTTTTCAGCCAGTTGAACCATCAGGTCCAGTTCTTCGCAACTCACTTCAAAATCATCCCGAAGGCTGGCGTGCGAGTTGATCATCAAACGGCCAAACAGATTGAGATCCTTTGCCTGCAACGCTTCGGCGGCCTGGAGAACGCGCAAATTTTCCGTCAAAATGTGGCGGCAACGCTTCCGGATAATCTCGGGCAGTTGACCTCCGAGTTTCTCAAAATCGACCAGTGTGACGTCGCGAAGTGCCCTTACCCCGGGAACGCGTTCGGCGAAAAAATGAGCAGCCGTTTCGCATTCGGACCGGCGATCGTTGTACTCGCCGCCGGCATGGCTGTGGCGAACCATTGTGTTGCAGATAACCAGTCGTGTATCAGCGGGAATTGGAAGAAGACGATATTCAAGCGTTCGGCAATCGAGTCGGAGCGCGTGGTTTTTCTTGCCGTGAACGGAGATAAATTGATCCATGATTCCGCAGCGTGCGCCCACAAAATCGTTTTCGGCACTCTGGCACAGCAAAGCGACGCTCTTTCCGTCAAGCTCATGCTGTGTAGCACCCAAAACTGCCTTGCACACGGCAACCTCGAGCGACGCGGATGAACTGAGCCCCGCACCCTGCGGGACATCACCCCGCAAGAGCATGCTTGCCCCTGGCAATTTGCCGAATTTCTGCTTCAGGAGGCGAACCACACCAACGACGTAATCGCTCCAGTTGGAGTTCTTGGACACCGGAAGATGATCAATATCAAATTCGAGTCGTTCCCCGTAATTTTCCGAAAAGAGAATGAGCTTTGAATCGGGCCGCTTTGCGATAGCGATCTGCGTCTGGAACTCGATGGCCGCGGGGAATACAAACCCTTCGTTATAGTCCGTGTGCTCGCCAATCAGGTTCACGCGGCCCGGTGCCTGCACAAGAAGCGGTTCCGCCTGATAAATCTCGACAAACCGTTCTCTCAGTTCCGACGGCCGGTTTGCGAGGATCGTACTGTCGTTCAAGGACGCCATAATGGCCTCAAATCTTTAGTCGATCCTGGAGCTTCGAATTCCTGAACTC
>CAWHQX010000024.1:0-80604 GCA_963831545.1 uncultured Acidobacteriota bacterium | reverse complement strand
CAATCTTCTGGACGAAGCAGATTCGAAGAATACGATTGCCGCGCTCTCCAGTGCAGATCACACCACCGATTGGGGTATGCGGATTATTTCAAATCGCTCTCCAAACTACAGCGCCGGCGGCTATCACTTTGGTTCGGTCTGGCCGCTGTTTACCGGATGGGCCTCTTTGGCCGCGTATAACTACCACGAACCTCATACGGGCTTGCAGAATCTGCGCGCGAATGCGTTGCTGGCGCTCGACGGATCGCCCGGGCACGTTACGGAAGTGCTTTCCGGCGACTACTATCAGGGGCTTTCGACCGGCTCGCCCCACCAGATTTGGTCAGCAGCGATGGTCGTCAGTCCGCTCTTGCGAGGACTGTTTGGACTGAGGATGGACGCGCTGTCGCACACCATCACTCTGGCGCCAACCTTGCCTGCAGACTGGTCGTCGTTCAATTTGCGCAATCTCCGCTCCGGAGACACGGTGGTAGACGCGAAGTTCCATCGCACGGCGACCGAAATGGTTCTTGAAGTGCGTCCGACGCACCCGGGTGAGTGCACATTTCTATTTCAACCTGCCCTGAGTTTGCGGGCTGAAGTGATCAGCGTTGAACTGAACGGTCGTTCGTTACCTTTTCAGGTGAACGAGAGCCTCAGCGATCAGCACCTCATTACCCAATTTCCGGTTTCCAGTGCTCCAAGCATTCTGAAGATCCGGGTGCGCGATGATTTTTCGGTTTCCTACCGTTCGCAACTTCCACAACCCGGACGGAAGAGCGAAGGACTGCGAATTTTGTCTGAAAACTGGAACGCCACTCGCAACCAGCTGACGCTCGAATTGGAAGGTCTTCCCGCGCATCCCTACGAACTTTCAGTGTTCAACGAAAAAGCGATCCTGAGTGTCGAGGGTGCCACGATCGCAAAGGTGACGGAAGGTCCGGAGAAACTCTCGATCACGCTTCCGGGCAGTGACGAAACTCAGTTTGTGCACGGCACGGTTGTGCTTCATTTGACTCCGGTCACGAGTAAACATGGTTCTGCAAGACCGTAGATCCGCTAACGAACCCGTCTGACATCGTCAATCCCCGAGAGAGCAATCCGAGGTGTCACCCCGCCGTGTGACGCCAAGGGTTGCACTTGGCAGCGTAAAGGAGTACTCCATGTAGTAGAGTCACTCGATTTCTGTCTCCTCTGTGAAGGAAGGATCCGATTCAAATGGTAAATTCCCTGGAATCAGTCATTAAAGAGCATCCCTTTTTCCACGAATTCCCGAAAGATCAACTCAAACTGATCACCAGCTGCGCGAAAAATGTGGAGTTTCCGCAGGGTCACTTCATCGTGCTCGAAGGCAATTCTGCGAACGAATTTTATTTCATTCGCAAGGGATCGGTCTCGATCGAGCTGAATATACCCGAGCGCGGGCCCACCACGATGCAGACCGTGGGCGAAGGCGAAATCCTGGGCTGGTCATGGGTTTCTCCTCCTTATCTCTGGCATTTCAACGCCAAGGCGTTAGAGCCTACAAAAGCGCTGGTATTCGACGCAAAATGTCTGCGGGCAAAATGTGAAGGCAATCACGATCTGGGTTACGAGATGCTGAAGCGTTTCGCCAATCTGATCACGGCTCGTCTGGACGCCACTCGTCTGCAGTTACTGGATATCTACCGATTGGACGACGGCTCAAAACCTCTTGCAAAGACGGTTCAACGCGCGAAAGCCGCCAAAGGCAAACGTTAATTCCTTTCTCTAAGAAGTCCGCCAGCACCAAGAAAACCCGGCCCGAACTGTGGCCGTAGGATCGCGTTCGGCTCGATCCATTTCTGTGCAAACTTTCTGTACAATGTTGCCTTCCGCCCTACCTTTTACCGGAGGCTTCATGTCTCATCGTCAGATTTGCATTGCACTCGTCGCTCTCCTCTGTGTGGTTCTTGGCGGATGCCAGTCCGCGTATTACAAGACGATGAAGACCTTTGGCAAGGAGAAACGCGACATTCTGGTCCAGCGTGTCAAGGAATCAAAGAAAGATCAGGAGCAAGCGAAGGAAAAATTGAAAACGACGATGGAATCTTTTCAAGAACTCACCGGATTCCAGGGCGGATCGCTTGAAAAGTCCTACAAGAAGCTGAATGGCGAATACGAGCAAGCACAGGCTCAAGCCGATAAGCTGCACGAGCGAATCAAATCCATCGATCAGGTCAGCGGGGATCTCTTCAGCGAGTGGCAGAAGGAGATCGATCAAATGGGCAATGCCAAGTTGAAATCTCAGAGTGGCGCGCTGCTGAAGGAGGCCAAGGAACGACAAGCCGTTTACATGAAGGCCATGCGCAAAACCGAGGACCAGATGACGCCGGTACTCAACTCTTTTCGCGATCAGGTCTTGTTCCTGAAGCATAACCTCAATGCCAGAGCCATCGGTTCTCTCAAGGGAACATCCGCCCAAATCAATACGGATGTGGGGAATCTGACAAAGAGCATCGATTCGTCGATCCAGGAAGCCGATAAACTGATCTCTTCACTCTCTTCTGCAGATGCCAACTGATCGGACTCCCTTGAACTCTGTATTGTCAGGCCTTTCTGCCACGCTACTCTTGTCTCGGGAGCTACTGTGAATCCAGACACTTCGGTTCGGGCGCGGAAATCGCTGTTAAAAAATCCGCTGCTGTATTCTTCGATCGTTGTCCTTCTTGTAGCGATTTATGTCGGGTTCGTACTGGTGGCGCGGCATGAATCAAGACTTCAGTATGAGAAAAAAATGGCTGCCGAAGAGGCCCAGAAGCGTCTTGAAAATGATCGGCTGGCGATCCGGCAACTGGGCGGTTCGGATCTCGCCATTCGCGCATTATATGTCTCGCCTTCGATGATCCACGCAGGTGAGGCCGCACAACTTTGCTATGACGTCGCAAACGCGAAGACGGTCACTCTCGACCCACCCGTCGGCGAGGTCTGGCCTTCGCATTCTCGTTGCATCGACCTCACGGAAACGAAATCCACGACCTTCACGCTGACCATAGCGGACGCCGCGGGTAAGACAGCCAGTCAGTCCGTAGATCTAACGGTCAGGTAATGGCCTCCTGAACCATCTAAATCTTTTCTTTACAGCATCTTAAAAACAATTCGTTGATAACCTCTTGTTCCCTCATTTCGGTCCACCCTATAATGTCGGGTAGCGGAGTTCGGCTCAGCCGGGCTCCGCATACTTTTTCTTCGACGCAGGAAAAAATGTCAGATCCTCTTTCTAAAATCAAAGCGAAGTTGCAGCAGGAACTCGATGCCCTCGAGCACGAGTTAAACGTCGATCTTCCAAAAGAAATTGCCGTCGCTCGTGCACACGGTGATCTTTCCGAGAACGCCGAATATAAGTACGCGAAGGAACGTCAAGGCTACGTGAACGCCAAGATTGGCAACCTGAAAAAACGCATGGGCGATCTGGGCATGCTGAATCTCACGAACATTCCGAAGGATCGCGCAGGTTACGGTTCACGCATCGTGGTGATCGATGTGCAAAAAAGTGTCGAACTCGAATACAAACTGGTCAGCAGCGAAGAAGCTGACGTAGAAAAGGGTCTCATCTCCACAACGTCGCCGATCGGGCGGGCCTTGCTCAACAAGAAAGTTGGGGACGAGGTGCTGGTGGCAACCCCCAACGGCCAAAAGGAATTTGAAATTGTTCGACTTGCCACCATCCACGAAGAGGCCTAAACTCACTCTCCCAGTCTTTTAGAGGTCCTATGCTTTATTGGGGTTCGGGAGCAAATCTTGGGTTGCTGACCATCATGGGTTACATTGTGACCTTGAGTGGCGCACTGTATTTGTGGCGGCACCGTCACGAATTCACGTTCTGGGTCGATAACGAACTTTCGGTCTTTCGCAGGAATCTGTCGCGCTACGTTCCTTCGGGTCCGTTTTATGAACGCCGGGCAACATCCCGGCTGGTAGTGATTCCCACAAGTTTTGTCCGCACGATGGTTCACCTTCCCGAGCGACGCTTCACCTGGGGCGCAGGGCTCCTGATACTCGGATTACTTCTGACCGTTCTCGATTTCTTTATTTAGTTCTCCTGACTCTCCCCTTTCAGACGTCCGTCGTGTGCCTTGCGGAGTTCCTTGTTTACGATCGGCGATAGTTTTGTGCCCAGGAGCTCGATCGCGCGCAGCATTTTCTCGTGCGGAAGCGTCGAAACGCCCATCTGAAAGGTCACCCGGGAGATGCCGCCCAGAGCCTCATCCTGATACAGAATTTTTGCCGCAACCGTTTCGGCGTCACCGATCATCAGCGCGCCCTTCGGACCGCGCAACAAATCGAACTGTGCACGAGTTGTAGGACGCCAACCGCGTTCTTTGCCAATCTCGGTAAACGTGTGGGCATAACCCGGAAAAAAATCATCAGCCGCTTGCTGGGTCGTATCAGAGAGGAATCCGATCAAGTGCAGTCCGACCTTTAATTTTTCGGCCGCATGGCCGGCACGTTTTCCTGCTCCGCGGTAGAGATCGATCAGGGGCCTGAATTTTTCCGGCTCACCTCCGATGATGGCGACCATCAACGGAAGGCCGAGTGTCCCGGCTCTCACAAAAGAAGCTGGCGTTCCGCCAACCCCCACCCAGACGGGCAGCGGCTCCTGCAACGGCCGCGGAAAAATCGCCTGCCCCGAGAGCGACGCCCGATGTTTGCCGGACCAATGAACCGTTTTGTTGGCCCGGATCTCAAGCAACAACTCCAGTTTTTCCGCAAACAGCGAGTCGTAATCTTCCAGACGCAATCCGAAGAGAGGATAGGATTCGATAAACGAGCCACGGCCAGCAACGATTTCCGCACGGCCACGGGAAATCAGATCGAGCGTCGCAAATTCCTGGAAGACGCGTACCGGATCGGCCGCGCTCAGGACCGTGACCGCGCTCGTAAGTCGAATGTTCCTGGTGCGGCCAGCGGCCGCAGCGAGAATCACAACCGGAGCTGAATCGAGGAATTCAGCGCGATGATGTTCGCCGATACCAAACAGATCCAGCCCGACTTCGTCCGCGAATTGAATCTCGGCGAGCAAGTTCTGAATTCGTTCGACCGGGCTCAAAGTCAGTCCAGTGACGGGGTCAGAAATGGCTGCCGCAAAGCTGTCGACGCCGATTTGCATTTGGGTGGCTCCGTGGGCGGATGCTCATTAGAGTACCCTGGCAGACCAGTGGTCACAGAGTCTTCGGTATCAACCATGTAAGCTTGAGCCAGCCCTCGCTGGACAAATTGGCGACCCTCTGCAATTCTCCTTTCTTATGATTCCTTCGTTGATTGTTCATGGTGGCGCCTGGGATATTCCCGATGATGCGGTTGACGCCTGCAAAGCTGGCTGCCATCAAGCGTTAGAGATGGCGTGGCCCATTTTGAGCAAGGGTGGGCATGCGCTCGATGCGATTGAAGCGGCTGTCACCGTTCTTGAAGATGATCCGGCATTTGACGCAGGTTATGGATCGCATCTGAACGTTGACGGCTACGTCGAGTGCGATGCCATCGTAATGGACGCGACGACACTCAAAGCCGGCGCGGTTGCCGGCCTTCGCCGCATCAAAAATCCGATCCGGCTCGCACGTCGGGTGCTCGAACAGTGTACCCACATGATGCTGATCGCAGAGGGAGCGGAGCGATTTGCCTCCCAACAGGGATTGGCACTGTGTGATCCGGACGAACTTGTTTCCCCCGCGGAACGCGAGGCCTGGCTTCGCTGCAGCAAGGATTCGCATGCCGCCGAGCATCATCGCGGGCACGATCAGGGTACGGTCGGCGCCGTTGCGATCGACACGCGAGGCCGCCTCGTCGCTGCCACATCCACCGGGGGGATTTGCTGTAAACTTCCCGGACGGGTTGGCGATTCTCCATTAATTGGTTCCGGTTGCTATGCAGATTCTGAAAGCGGCGGGGCATCGTCTACGGGGTACGGCGAAGCGATCATGCGGATCGTAATGGCCAAATCGGCTACGGATTCGCTCTGCGGGTCGAAGTCGCCCGACGATGCGAAGCGGGCGGCGCAAGCAGCCGTGAAGCTCTTAACGGTCAGGGGAAAAGGGACGGGCGGAATCATCCTCCTCGACAAAGCAGGCAATCCCGGATTTGCGTTCAGCACGCCGCGCATGGCCTATGGCTATGTCCAGCCGGATCGAACCTTCGTCGTTGGCACGTAACCATGCAGCGATTCCTCATCGTTGGACTGCTCGTCTTCCTAGGCTTGTTGCTGGTGCAGGGATCCCCTGCGCAAGAGGTTCCGACGCTTAATCAGGATTGGCCTTTCTATGGCGGGACGGCTGAAGGAACTCATTTTTCCCCGCTGAATCAAATCAACCGCACCAACGTGCGGACCCTCGAGATGGCCTGGAGTTTTGATACCGGGGAAACAGGCGGACTGCAAACAAGCCCTCTCATCATTGACGGTATTCTTTTTGGCATTACTCCATCGGAAAAAATATTTGCGCTCGATGCGGCCAACGGAAAGCTCATCTGGAAATTCGATTCCGGAATTACGGGCACGCAACCTGACCGCGGGTTGGCGTATTGGACTGACGGCAAAGACAAACGCATCCTTGTCGGTATTATGAATTTTGTATACGCGCTCGATGCAAAAACCGGCAAGCCCGTCAAAACCTTTGGCGTCGACGGGCGCATCGATCTGCGCGAAGGGCTTGGTCGTCAACCTGCTTCCGAGCAATCCATTTACCTGACAAGCCCTCCTGTCGTCTGGAAGGACCTCTTCATTGTCGGTGGACGCAATCCGGAGACGCTTCCCGCACCTCCCGGCGATATTCGAGCCTTTGATGTAGCCACTGGCAAGACGCGTTGGGTGTTCCACACCATTCCGCGCCCGGGAGAAGCGGGCTATGGCAGCTGGCCAAAGGACGCATGGAAAACCAGCGGCGCTGCAAATAACTGGGCGGGTATGTCGCTTGATCCGAAGCGCGGCATTGTCTACGTTCCGACCGGCTCGGCGGCGAATGATTTTTACGGTGCGGACAGGATCGGCGACGATCTGTTCGCAAATTGCCTTCTGGCGTTAAGCGCACAGACCGGCGAGCGGATCTGGCATTTCCAGGGTGTGCGACACGATTTGTGGGATCGCGACTTTCCTTCACCTCCTGCACTTCTGACCGTGACGCGTAACGGCAAGAAAAGGGAGGCAGTGGCACAGACGTCCAAACAAGGCTTTGTCTTTCTTTTCGATCGCACCGATGGAACGCCGCTCTACCCAATTGAGTATCATCCCTATCCTCGAAGCGACCTGCCAGGTGAAGTTGCCGCGGCCGAGCAGGGCCTTCCGAGCGCACCTGCTCCCTTTTCTCGGCAGACTCTCAACGAAGACCTTCTAACGACGCGCACACCAGAGATGCACCGGTGGGCCCGTGACAAATTTATGGCTTTCCGCAATGGGGGCCAGTTCTTACCGTTTACCCTGGGCAAAGACACTGTGGTCTTTCCCGGCTTTGATGGAGGAGCGGAATGGGGCGGTCCGGCAGTCGATCCCGAGAGCGCGACGATCTACATCAATGCGAACGACATTGCCTGGACTGGCGCGCTGGCAGAAAGCGAACATGACGGCGATGCTCGCGCCCTTTACGAAAGTCAGTGCAGCGTCTGTCATGGACAAAGTCGTGCAGGATCTCCGCCACAATTTCCTTCGCTCGTAGGCATTACCACACGTTTAGATGCCAAATCGATCGGCGCCACGATAAAAAAGGGCAAAGGGCGCATGTCAGGTTTTCCCAACATTTCAGAGGATCAACTGAAGGCGCTCGTCGACTATCTCGCGACCGGTGAAAGCAAGGAAGTGGAATCGTCAACGCCACCCCCCGCTGCAATGAAATATCACCTTACCGGCTACAAGCGCTTCTACGATCCTGACGGCTATCCTGCCGTGGCCCCGCCATGGGGAACACTGAATGCGATCAACCTGAATACCGGTGAATATGTCTGGAAAATACCACTCGGTGAATATCCTGCACTGGCCGCGCAGGGCCTGACCAATACCGGCACGGAGAATTATGGAGGCCCCATCGTAACCGCTGGCGGGTTGCTGTTTATTGGTGCCACGAACTTTGACAAGAAATTCCGTGCCTTTGATACGTCGACCGGAACGCTTCTCTGGGAAACGACGCTGCCTTTTGCGGGGAATGCGACACCAGGCACATATGCAATCAATGGCCGGCAATTTGTGGTGATTGCTGCAGGTGGCGGGAAAGACCCCAGCTCACCCTCGGGAGGCATCTACGTTGCCTTCTCGCTTGCGGAGCCTCCGGCCGGCTCAACCGAACGGTCGTCCGTCGCCAAGCCTTGCCGGGCTTAATGCCTGTTTCATCACACCAGTACTGTCCTCCTATTGCCCAAAACTGCCGTAAATCGCAATCTTTCTGATAGAAGCGGCAACTCCAGGTACCCCTCGACCGGGGGAGAGCTGCCATGACAGGGTGCCCATGCCGACGATTAATCGACAAGACCTCGACCGTCTCGACCGACGGGGATTTCAGCTCACGATCTTTTCCGCCGTTTTCGTTCTGGTCCTTGCCGGAGGACTTGCCACCTTCATGTATCCGATGGTCTTTGTCCATCCAGAGGGCAATGAGTGGACGCTGCGCGCCACCTTTTTCGGCTTTTGCGCCATCACGGTACTGTTTGTCATCTATCTTTTTGATCGGCAGCGTTCCTTTACGAAGATCAAGGAGCAGTTGCTTTCCGAGCTTGAACGCAACGTCGAGCTGCAGATACGCGCCAGCACGGATCAATTGAAGTCCATGCCAGACCAGAATCACTTCTGGGATCGGCTCACCATGGAATTCCGCCGCGCGCTCACAATGGAGAAAAATCTTTCGCTGGTCCTCGTCAAGGTGAAGCCAAGCGGGAAGGCTTCGCTGAACGATCAGAATGCGGGTCTGAGCGACGCTGCCAAGTCCATGTCGAAACGATTGCGCCCGACAGATTCGATCTATCGCCTTGCCGATGACCTGTTCGGCATCGTGTTGCCAGAGACCGACTCGCTCAATGCAAAACGCATTGCCTATCGCTTGCAGGAAGAGCTGCAAGCTGTACGTTCCCACTACGGTTGCAGTTTTGACCTGACTTCCTACAACTATCCCGACCAGGTCAAGAGCTCGCACGAGCTTGAAGACATTGTGAAATCGATGATGCCGGAGCAGGAAAAATGGGACGTTCCTGCAGAAGTTGCAACTCAACCCGTTTGAGAGGATCGTGATCCGATGAGAACGCTAACCCGGCGCTTCGTTCAGATCATCGACAGGGTCCGCAGCACCTTCCGGTCCGGTAGAAACGCGAACCGTTCCTGGCCATACCCCGGTGCGAGCCGGTTCGTACTTGCTCCTGCGGTCGCGCGAACTCCGAACCGGCGTCACGACCAGAAGACTCGACGCCCTCAAGGCTGACCGCCATCAATCAGAGTCTGACCCGGCTGCAGACTGATCTTGCCGCGGATACCTCTCGTCTCCGTCGCAAAGGCCAGTATCGATCCAAACGCTTGCTCGGAGTTTGCAGGCGACAAGCCCTCGCACCCTGGCGTAGCCGTTTCGACCTCACCGGCGGCTGACGAGTCGTGACTCTCCTGCCTTTTCACATCGGAAAAGATGACCCCCGCAGCGCTTCACGTGCCGACGGCCCATTTCGAGGGGCTTTTTCAGGCCTGGTTTCGACTTGACACGAAAATTCCATTAGTACAATATTGACACAGTCATGAATGATCTATTATTGCTGTCAACTTTGCTCGCGGGCCCGAAACACGGTTATGCCCTCAAGAAGCAGATCGCCCTCATCACGGGCCACGGCGAAATGCACAACAACCTGGTCTATCCGTTGCTGAAGCGGTTTGTCGCAAACGGCTGGGTCAGCCGTCGCCAGGCGGCCGGCGAGCGCGGGCAAACTCGCGAACGATACGCGATCACCGCAAAGGGCCGACACGAGCTCGTGAGGAGAATCGCGGACTTTTCACCAAAATCGGCAGCGTCAGCGGAAGCCTTCTCGTTGAGGGTCGGACTCTTTGAAATTCTCGAACCTACTGCGCGGGCTCGCATTCTGGATGAACGCGACCAATGGCTCAGAACACGATCGACGATTTTGAAAAATCTCGCTTCAACCCTGTCACTCGGCCTGTGGGCCAGTGAAGTCGTCGATTTCCTTTATGGGCAAGCTCTTCGGGAACAAGCGTGGATCCTGAAATTGCGGAAGAAGATGCAAAATGCAGGCACTTCCTAGGCTTCGCGGGCCGGGCAGTGGATCGCACGGTTCCGTGTCCAAGGGAAACAAGCCAGCTTGCGTGAGGGTCGTATGATCAACACTCTGCTCCATCAGGAAATGACGCCAGAAAGCGCCCTACACTGGGCGAAGTGGTGCTGGATGATCCTGGCCTTTGTCTGGATCGCCATGGCGTTCACCATAAAGCGGGCAAAGCGCCGGGAGTCCATCGTCGAGCGATTGCAGTACATCGGTCTGCTGGCGGCCGGTTTCTGGCTCCTTTTTGGCGGACTGTCCCAAAAGTTTACGTTTCTGGGCATTCGCCTTCTTCCGAGCGTCCCCATCATCTGGTGGATCGGTGCGCTGCTGACCGCGGCAGGCGTCGGGGTTGCGATCTTCGCTCGGTTCTCACTCGGTTCGAATTGGAGCGGCACGGTTACGCTCAAGGAGGATCACGAACTTATCCGCCAGGGTCTCTACAGCCACATCCGTCATCCGATCTACAGTGGCATCCTTCTCGGCGTGATTGGAAGTGGAATGATCCAGGGTGAACTACGGGACTTGCTGGGATTTCTAGTTCTTTTGGCGTCTTTCTTTATCAAGGCGAAACGCGAGGAATCATTCCTGTTTGAGGAATTCGGTTCGAATTTCACCGAACATCAACGGCACACCGGCATGTTCCTGCCGAAACTCAGTTGAAGCCCTGGCGGACCAGAGACGCGGTCCGCCAGGCATACCGTTCGATCGATTTGTTACGCTTCTTCTTCAACGAGCGCTTCGCCGTGGGCTAGTTTGTGAGCAGCGATTACTTTTTCGCCAAGCTCACCCGGAACGTAATCGTAGTGGGAATACTCCATCGAATAACTGGCCCGGCCTTGCGTCATCGAGGTAAGGTCGGTTGCATAGGAAAGCATCTCTGAGAGCGGCACAAGTGCTCTGACAATCACATTGTGGCCACGGGCCTCGCTGCCTTCGATCCGGCCGCGACGTGAGCTGAGGTCGCCCATGAGGTCTCCCGAATATTGATCAGGAGCAAAAACCTCGACGTGCATGACGGGTTCGAGCAGCGACGGTTTCGCAACTTTCATCGCTTCTTTGAAGGCCAAGGAACCGGCAATTCGGAACGCCATATCGGATGAATCGACGTCATGGTATTTGCCGTCATAGAGCGTCGCCCGGAAATCCGTGACCGGAAATCCCGCAAGATAACCGCGGGCGGCAGCTTCGCGAATGCCGCGTTCGACCGATGGAATCCAGTTCTTCGGAATCGCGCCGCCAAAAACGTCATCGACGAACTCGATGCCCTTGCCTCGTTCCGATGGTTCGAACTTCACACGGCAAACACCAAACTGACCGTGCCCTCCCGATTGCTTCTTGTGCTTGCCCTCGGCATCGGCTTTGCCGCGAATCGTCTCGCGATAGGGAACCTTGGGTGGCTTCAGCGTCAGGTTGACGTTATAGCGCTTCTGTAGTTTCGCCACGACCACTTCGACGTGCTGTTGGCCATTCCCCGCCAGCAAGAACTCTTTGGTCTGCGGGTCGCGTGAAAAACGAAGAGCAGGATCTTCTTCCATAATTTTGTGGATCGCAAGTCCGATCTTGTCCTCGTCGGCGCGGGTCTTGGGCTCGACAGCGAACGTGATCGATGGTTCTGGCAATTTCACCGGTTCGTAAAAAATGGGCGCACTCTTGTCGCCCAGAGTATCCCCGGTTACCGTTTCCTTGATTTTCGCGATCGCTCCGATGTCGCCGGCATGCAGTTCGGGAACTTCCGTAAGCTGTTTCCCCTGCACAATCATGGTGTGCTGAAATCGTTCCGGAATATTCCGGCTGAAGTTCTGCAGCGTGGCATCATTTTTCAATACCCCGCTCTTCACCTTGAAATAGTTGATACGGCCCGAGAATGGATCTGCCAGGGTCTTAAAAACAAAAACGGACAATGGTTGGGCATCGTCATATTTCCGGTCGATTCGTTCACCCTTGCCGTGCGCTTCAGTGAATCCAAATTGCGAGTGCTCGTCAGGATGCGGAAACACATCCGCGAGGAAAGTGAGCAGGCTCGCGTTTCCCACGTTTCGCGACGACGAAATCATCAGTACCGGAACAATTTTCTCTGCCACAATCGCCTTGCGCACGGCCGGAATCAGATCTTCTATCGGGATTGTACCCTCGCGGAAAAACTCCTCCATCATTTCGTCATCGCCTTCAGCGATCATTTCAACCAGCCGCTCATGCGCTTCCTTTGCTTCATCGATGAGCGCGTCGGGAATATGATCGATTGTGGCCTTGCCGTCACCATCCGGCGTGTAGAAATGTGCTTTCATCGCCACCAAATCGATGACTCCGCGGAAACCCTTTTCTGTCCCGATCGGCATCTGCAGCGGGACAACCGTGCGTCCAAACAACTCCTGCAACGATTCGAGTGAACGTTCAAAACTCGCCAGTTCGCGATCCATCCACGTCAGAACGAAAGCGCGCGGCACATCGTATTCTGCACAGTAATCCCACACCTTCTCCGTGGTTACCTGTGCGCCAACGTGCGCGTCAACTGTGATCAGTACGCCATCTGCGGCGATCAGCGAAGCCTTTGTTTCGGTAATAAACGTCGAATAACCGGGAAGATCCAGAAAATTTACTTTGACCGTATTTCCACCGCAAAGCGTGCACGGCCATTCGGCATGCGCGATTCCCGTTTGGATTGTTATCTTCCGCTGAATTTCTTCCTCATCCCAATCGGTGGTTGCTGTGCCTTCCGCAACTTTCCCGAAGCGCGGCGTCGCTCCGGCGGTAAACAATAACGACGACACCAGTTGCGTCTTTCCGGTGCCGCCGTGGCCTACAATGCCAACGTTTCTGATGTCCTTGGTCGGATAAACTTTCATCGCAGTCCTCCACGTGGATGTGACCAACAGGGTCACCGGGAGGAGGTCCGCAGTTAAAAACTCAGGCGCGGGCCGGCGCCTGGCGAGTTGTTGGTGAAGGAGAGCGTGGCCCTACCTGGGTCCCGTACTGCGGGGCGAAGGAGAATCGAAAAATCCCTGGTCCGCTCTTCTTATCGAGCCGATGCTAGCACAGGGCAAAATCCGGAGCAATGACACTCAAACTTTAGTCATTTCCCTCTGTCCGGAGTGCGCCGCTGTGCCCCTGCGGCACATCCAGTCTCCGCGAATGTCGATTTCCAGTTAGCGGTTAGCCGTTGATGTGGGTTTGAATCCGGGGCAGGCGAGCACGGGCAATGAAGGATACTTTGGAAAGCTTGGATTCGTTTCTGAAAGCTTGCAGAGTGTAAAGGCGGACCCTTTGGACGATTTGACGAGTCTCGCATGGGTACAAGTGCCGCAAAGGCCAGGCGAAGGAAGGGACATGCGAAATCAGTTCGGCTTCGCTGGCGGTTGGGCGGCTGGTGGTGTCGCGGCCGGAGGCGCTGTTACCGGAGCAGCAGACGGAATATTGGGTTTCCTGAATTGCGCTTCACTGATGGTTACGTTCACTTCAATCTTATCGGCCATAATCTTCTGGGCCTGATCGGTTCCCGGGGCGCTCGATTCAATCAGGAATGGATATTCCAGCCCGTTTACTTCACGGTAATCCCGGAAGTACGATTCCCAAGCCACTTCCTGATCTCCGGTTTTGCGCTTGCCCTCCCAACGAACCAGTAAAAACGATGCTGCATCGAAGGAAAAATAGCTGATGTCGCCATTCTTGTTGGTCAGCTTGACCTTGTAGGCAGGCTTTCCCTCCACCGTCGTTTTTCCAGCGTATTCCAACTGATTTCCTTTCGCCTTGTAATTGATGAATGGTCCCTCAAAATCCGCCTCGTCCTGAATGTTCTTCAAATCGTTTTCATTCATCGGAACCACCGCCGCATCGGCGGCAAACGGATTGTAGATCCATCCGGAGGATTTGCCGTCATAGACCCGAATGAGCGTCTGGTCCCGGAAGGAAACCTCCATCCGCATCTTATACGGGCGTTCCCGCTCGACGACAAACGGACCTTCAACTCCCGGGGCAAACATCAGTGTGCCGCGCACACGTTCCGACTGTACCTCCTTGATTTTAGCGAGACCACCACGTGCTTCGACGTATTTGTCAATAATATCGTCGGCGCTCTGCGCCAGGGTACAGAGAGGCATGAAGAGGAAAGCCGCGAAAAGCACGAATCTGCGCATACCCAACCCCAGATGCTCTAAAAAACTGCGTACCTTTGAATGGTAGAAGGAGATATCCGGAGGGTCAATGGGCGCGTCCATCTGGACGTCTGCACGAACCTGATCGGACATTTTCATTCGCGGTTTTTCGCTCTATGCTCTAAGCATCTTGCCATCCGAACAGCCAACTTCAATGGGAATCAGTGTCGTGATTCCGAACTGGAATGGCCGCGCACTGCTGCAGAGATTTCTAGGGAGCGTCGTGGGGTCGGTCACGGCATTTCAGTCTCTGACCTCCTTGCCTGCCGAAGTCATCATTTCAGACGACGATAGCAGCGACGACAGCGGTGTCTGGCTCGAAAAGCACCATCCCGCCGTACGATTTCTTAGAGCTTCCGCTCGTCGCGGATTTTCGCCCACGGTTAATCGCGGGGTACGAGCTGCAAATTACTCGTGGGTATTCGTACTGAACAATGATGTTGCCATGGAGCCCCATACACTCACCCCCTTGATTGAGCACTTCAAGGACCCCTCCGTCTTTGGAGTGGTGGGCCAGGTCTATGACGCCGCAACAGGTCTCTTGATTGGCGGCGGTCAATATGGCCGGTTGCGTCGCGGATTTCTAGGAGTGCATGAACGTTTTTTTGTTGACGAATCTGCGCCCGCGCCCCCTTCTCCTTATCTTACGTTCTGGGGGAACGGTTGCTCGACACTGTACGACCGCGAGAAATTTCTGGCGATAGGCGGGTTTGAAGAACTGTTTGCACCCTACGGCTGGGAGGACGTGGAAATCGGCCTCAAAGCCTGGAAACAGGGCTTCTCGACAATTTATGAACCACGAAGCGCCATCTGGCACGCCCGTTCGGCGACGATCGGTTCGCGGTTCAGCCGCCGCCATGTGCGCGCAATTTATGAGCGCAATCGCCTGTGGGCCCATTGGATGCATCTCGACACGCGAGAGCAATTCTTCACGCACGGGGGGATGTTGCTGTTGAAACTAATCCTCGACCCATTCGCCCTTCGTTGGGATACCTGGAGTTCTTTCATTCAAGCCTTAGAGAAGGTCGATCCGGTCCGCGCCCGGAGGAAAGACCTTCTCGCGCAGCGGCGGCTGTTGCTGACCGAGGTGTTCGAACGGATCGATCAACAATCCTCGCGTCCCGAGGTCCACCGGTATAGCGACAAGACAGCTCCGGTACGGCCGTGTCCTTATGCCTTTTGATCCATCTTCAGAGAGCCGACTCAAAGGATCTAAATCGTCGCTCGAGTTCCCACTGGGCACTGGCCTTTTCACTCGAACGAAGGAACTCTTTGCAGGGCGCGGAAGGCCTTAGGGATCCGAGAACATCCTTTGAACAGGACGGGTTCGCATGCGTGAAGTCATCCGGGCCGGTCCACAGGCCAGGGCCAGGAAGAAACGCATGCTCCATCCCGGTCCGGACCATCTGCTTGATTTGGGCGTAGGTGAATCCATAGGTCTCGGTTGCGCGGACATATTCATGTGTCAGATCAATTCGGGACACACCCTCGTCATCGGTCGACAGCGCGACAGGAACATGAAATTGTCGGTAGAGCGGGAGTGGATGATCTTTTCCGCTAACCCCCAGAATCAGTTCATTGCTCGTCAGATTGATTTCCACCATGACGTGCTTTGCAGCCATTTCCCTCAACAATTCGTGCGGCCGATCTTCATACATCACGTCCACACCGTGCCCGATCCGCTCCGCGTGGGCCACCTCCACGGCCTGGCGAATGTGACAGCAGAGACCTTCATAAGGGACGAGACCAGGCGACAATTCGCCCGCATGCAAACTAATGTGCACCTTCGGGTAGAGGTCGTGCAGAAAGCCGATCATGCGCATTTGCAGGGAGTAGTCGCTCATTGAAACGTAGCCGTCTTCCGGCATCACAAAATTGATGCCGACAAAACGTGGATCGGTAGAGGCCAGCTCAAAACAAAAGACGGTTTGTGCATAAACGATTTCCCTCGGCAGACCGCGCAGCACCTGGCAAAGATAGCGGACCTGAACCTCGCAAGCGCTCGTGGCGTTTGCCTGTCCGCAATGCTCGCGGGCACTTCGTATGGTTTCCGCTTCATCGAGCTCGGTCTTTGCATGAGCGAGATCCGTCTCGATGCCGCGTCCGAGGATTTCCTTCCGCAGTGCTGCCAGATCATCCTTCCAGCCAAGTTCGCGGGCGACCTCGGTCGTCCGGCCGAAGGAAGGTGTGTGCATCAACTCGAGGTATTGTTCGTTTTGCCTGGCGGCACGCGAAACGATTTCGTCGACATATTCTCCGAGTCGAAGGGAATCGACCGAACGAAACTTTTCGAATGTAGCGAAAAAATGATCGTGTCCGCTGACACCGGTCGAAGGAACGAAACTGCGCATCGAAAAGGCATCAATGAGCCCGTCATACAGAGACTGATTCGTAAGTGCGTCACTGGCTCGGACCTGCCCGTTCGAGCATGTACCGTCAGGTTGCTGCTTTGTCAGAGTATCGACTTGCGGGTCAATACAGAGGCCCGCTTCGGCCGCAACGCGAATCCAGGTTTCCGCATAGACTGCGCCAACCAGATGATTGTGAAGATCAGATCCTTTCGGCATGCCGAGCAGAAAATGATAAAGCGCGAGCGGATTGCTTTTCGCTGCCTCGAGATTCAGTTCGGCTCGCCGCTCCAATGCATTTCCATCGGGCGCGGCAAGCGTCTTGACGGCTTGCCCTGAGGCAACTGCCGCATAGGAGAGCACCACTCCCAGCATGCCACAGATCTCGAGGGCCCGGCCTGCTCTTATCCTCCGCCGTTTCAGTTTCCTTCGGTTCTGTATTTGCAGCTGCATTCCGTCTCGCTTCATGGGCATGGGACTGTCCTTCTCCGACTGGGTCGAAAGCATATCAGGCGGGCCAACGGGAATCAGCGCGAAAATCTTCCATGGTCAGAAAATGCCAGGGATGAGCCTCTTGGACGTCCTGCAATATGACTCATACTCCTCGCCAAATGCTTCTTTGAGTGCAGCTTCCTCGACACGGATGCGATAGAGCAATGCCATCGTAGTGGGCACCAGCGCAATGGCCAGGCACAGCCAATTCCGGGAGTGGAGCCCGATTGCAAGAAAGATAATGAGCATTCCCAGATAGGAAGGGTGGCGGACCACCCCGTACAAACCCGCTCGATTTATTTTTTGCGAATGGCGAATCGCCACATTCGCGCTGAAGGCTCTGCCCAGGGACAAAATCGCGACGCAACGAATGACAAGCCCCAAGGCAATCAGGACCACGCTTGCGGGCCTGAGCCAGTGGCCACGATCCGGAATATTCGGAGGAAGAATGTGCCGGAGGAATTCCGATGCCGCGATCGAACTGGTAATCACGATCCAGAGAATCAGTTGTGAGCCGCGATCGCTGACTTTACCGACGCTTTTTCCTGTACGCGTGGCAACAGAAATAACGATTTCCAGAACAACCCAGAAATAGAACAGAAAAGACCAGAGTGTCTGTACCATCTAGCGCGACCCTGGCACTCGGCCCACTTCTGTGCGGGCAGGAAGCAAGACTCTAATAGTGTTTGGTCTTACCTGTACGTGAATTGAAAATTGAAAAACTTCCATCGATATTTCCACTCACTCTCAAGTAGTTTCCTCTGTCGGGACCATCGGGATTGGCAATGTATTGCTCGGAGGTATTGTGATCCTTGCCGCCTTCGTCAGAAAAATGAAGCTGCCATAGATCTTCGAGATGCGGTGAGTGCTTGATGATCTCCCACGAAGAAGGCGAGCCACCTTTCTTCGCGCCATTATCCATAATGGCTACACGCGGTTCGATGCCACGGACCAGCGCCGGACTCCCGCTTTGCTGCCAGCCATGATGCGAGACGATATAGATGCCCACTCTTCCGATTTTGTTCAGTGGACACATCAGTTCCATCTCCTTGTCCCAGGTCAGATCACCCAGATCGAGAACTCTCAGTTTTCCGAATTCGATGAGAAACCCCACGGAACGCAGATTTTCCGTCCGGTCGGGGGGCCGTACTTCTGACCCCTGGCAAGCCGGGTTCGGGTCGCCAGCGCCCGGCAGTGGGCTATTAATGAGCGCCCCGTCGGAGCTGACGATGGTGGCGTGCATTCCGGTCACGGGCAGGATATCGCCGGGTTTGACCGTGATGCGCTTGAATTTGTTGGTGGCGAGAAGCTTTTCGTAAGCCTCCCAGACTTTGTTCGTGTCGGGTTCGTTCGGTTCGCGGTTAGCGCCGTGATCAATCAACGTATCCACCGGAATTCGCGCGACCAGTTGCGGCAAACCCCCGACGTGGTCCATGTGGTAGTGAGTAATGAGCACGTAGTTGATGCGAGAAAGTCCGGCGTTTTTCGCGATCGCGACGATCCGGTCGGCATCGCGGCCATCATTGCCAGGCCAGCCCGTGTCGACGAGCAGCGATTGCCCGTCGGGTGTGACAAATAGAGTCGCCTGGCCGCCTTCCACGTCGATAAAAAAGATCTGCAGCGGCTTTTCATCATCTCTGGCAACTGCAGGCAACGCCGCAGAAAAAAGACAGAACAGAACGAGCGCGGCGGAAAGGAATTTGTCCATAACACCGCGCGACTGGAACGAAGCTTTTAGACGCGTCCGAAGGTCGCAACTCATTCTAGATTCTCCCGAAACGTCAGTGAACGTTACGTGGGTTAGCCGAAAGTGATAGTCGGACGGTTGAGGCGAAACGTCAAGCAAGTATTGGTACTTTGATTCTAGACGCGCCGTCTGACATCGGCCCGGCACCAAAGAATGTCTAGAGTTGTCGATCGAGATCAGAGTAGAATGTGCCTGTTTCCGCCTGATAAGGATTCCGCGAATTGTATCCGTCGCGGCAAATCAGAAATCAAATTCGAGTGGAGGTGCGAAATGGCTACAGCGAATCCGGTGCAGGGTTTGCGGGGACCGGCAGAAACGGCGAAAAAAATTACCGGATGGTATATCGGTTTTGCCGTGTTGTTCATTATTCTGGGGATCGTTTCGATTGCGGAACCGATGATGGCCGCGGTGGCAGTCGCCTTATTGGTTGGATGGCTTCTGATCTTTGGTGGCGCAGCGCACCTGGTCTCGGCATTTAGCGGCGGGGGAGCAGGCCGTGTACTCTGGCAGGTGCTCATCGGAATCGTGTACCTTGTTGGCGGATTCTACTTCCTGACCCACACACTGTTGAGCGTAGGGACCTTAACACTGGTCCTCGCAGGAGTCATCCTGGCCGAGGGCGTCTTCGAAATTATCGCCTATTTCAAGACGCGCAGCAGCGGCGCTTCAGTCTGGCTACTGATCAATGGGTTGATTACCTTGTTTTTGGGAGGCCTGATCTGGTTCCACTGGCCATCGAGTTCGGTATGGGCAATCGGTACCCTACTCGGCGTGAATCTGCTAATGACTGGATTTACCCGCTTGATGTTCGGTTTGGCGGCCCGCAAGGTCGTTAAACACGTCGCTGCCTAGCTTTTCGAGCGCGCCGACCCCTCCTCTGGGTGCCTTGAGGGGAGGTGCGTGATCGGCCACGGGCAGAGTGCTCAGGACGTTGACCCGGGTGCAGCGGGCTACATACCATAGGGAATGCGCCTAAACGGGACCCGAAGGTTCGCGCTCGAACGACTGGCATCGGCTTTCCTTCTGGCGGGGTGGCTGTGCTCGGGTTGCGACGATGCCGTGAAGAAACCCGCCCAGGCGCATGTGCCAGGCCAATCCTCCAGTCGTGCTGCCACCGCACAGTCACCCGTTACCGAAGTCAACACGCTGCCTCTGCCGAACGTGCCCGTCACTTCCTGGGTTTCACTCGAACCGCTGACACCGGGAGGAATCGACTACCTGATCGCCGAGGTCCAGGCAAAATTCGCTGCAGGGGAAACCAATTTCAAAGCCGGGCACCTTGAAGCAGCCCGCCGTGATTTCGACGATTCTGTCGATTGGATGCTTGGAAGCGGTTATGACCCGAACGGCGATCCGCGGCTGGCTGCACTGTTCCGCCACGTAACGGACACTGTCTATCTGTACGAGCTGCAGGCTTTCCGTGCCGGAGATGGTTTTACCGAAGCCCCGGCAGTGCCTGCCCCGATCGATGAAGTCGCGGAAATGACCTTTCCGGTCGACCCCAAGTTGAAAGAACAGGCAGAAGAAGTGGCGAAGAATGTGTCGCATGACCTGCCTCTGACGGTCAACGATGTCGTGGTTTCCTATCTCAATTTCTTCCAGACCCCCCGCGGACGTTCGATTGTTGAAAATGGATTGCGCAGGAAGGGCAAGTACCAGGAGATGATCACGCGGGTACTGAAGGAAGAAGGCGTGCCGCAAGACCTGGTCTACCTGGCCCAGGCGGAGAGCGCATTCCAGCCGCTGGCGCTATCACGCGCGGGCGCGCGGGGAATCTGGCAGTTTATGCAATGGCGCGGCAATGAATATGGCTTGAAGCGGAGCTGGTGGGTGGATGAACGCATCGATCCCGAGATGTCTACGCGTGCCGCGGCGCAGCATTTACGCGATTTGTATGGCCTGTTCGGAGACTGGTATCTGGCGATCGCTGCCTACAACTGTGGACCGGGCAACGTTCAGAAGGGGATTGAGCGTACCGGATATGCGGATTTCTGGGAACTCTATAAACGAAACGTCCTGCCGCGTGAGACGCAAAATTACGTCCCGATCATTCTGGCCATGACATTAATTGCCAAAGATGCGGCTCATTACGGAATTGTGGTTGAGCCGGATCTGCCGGTCGAAACAGACATCGTTAAACCGGGTCGAGCGATTGATTTGCGCCTGGTCGCGGAAACGATTGATGTCGACGTCTCGAACTTGCGCTCGCTCAATCCGTCGCTCCTGCGGATGATCACGCCAGACGACCCGAGCTTCGTCCTGCATCTGCCCAAAGGCACCTCAGAGAAATTCTCCGCGGAAATTGCCGATATTCCTCCGGACAAATGGGTTAGCTGGCGACGGCACCGGGTCGAAGCGGGCGAGACTCTGACCTCCATCGCCAAGAAATATCGCGTAACGCCGGTCTCCATCGCCGAAGCAAACGATCTTGAAAAGAATGCCGGCCTGGCCCCAGGAGAGAAATTGATCATTCCTGCGGCGAAGCCCATCGAGGAGACGAAAAGCCACCTGGTCCGTTACCGGGTGCGTAAGGGCGATACCCTCGGTGGCGTAGCCGACCAGTTCAGCGTCAGTTCCGAGGACATCCGCAAATGGAACGGACTGAAGACTGCCAAAGTAAACCGGGGCATGGTACTGCGAATCTACACCGTGGGCGGGGCGCCCGAGACCCATCTAGCGGCCAGCAACTCCAAGAAAAGCGCCAAGAAAAAATCCGCCGCCAGTACGAGCAAGACACCGCAATAGGTTCTCCGTCTCATTGCGATACGCATTGACCGCCTGTCGAATGCTTTGCCAGAAATCTCAGAAATCTGTGCGCAGAACTCTTGACAACCACGTTGGAGTGGGATAACAAATTTGCAGGGACGGAGAGTATTCTTCTCCGGCTGGTGGATTGTGCCAAGAAACAAGGGTAAGGATGTGCCCCCGGGGGAGGATATGATGGAATTCGAAAAAGACAGTTTTGAAGAAGACGACGAGCTCTCGCGCCTAGAAGATGACGATGACTTGGCTAGCGAAGGCGACGGCGTAATTGAAGAAGAAGAAATCCTCTTGGTGGAAGACGAGCCAGCCGAAGAAGGCGAAGAGGAACCGGTTACGAAGCCCGCGCCCAAAGCAGCGCCCAAGGCCGCACCAAAACCCGCGGCCAAGAAACCCGCTAGCAAGAAGCCGGCAAAGAAGGCTGCTAAAAAGGCGCCTGCCAAGAAAGCCAAGGCAAAGGCCAAACCAAAAAAGGCAGCGAAGAAGCCAGCAAAGAAGAAGCGCCGCTAACTGTTTTCAGGTATCTGAACTTCCCGAGACGAGGCCCACTGCCTGGAGAGTGGGCCTTTGTGTTTTCCGGTTCTTCCGTCACTGAAAACAGAGAACCCCGCACTCCCTGGTGTTCTCCTGAACAGCCGAAGCGACCTTACACCAGCGGTTCCGACCAGTTCTCGAGCGTTTCCTTCACCTTGTGCAGGAACTGGTGTGCGACTGCTCCATCGACCACGCGATGATCGTAGCTCAACGTTACATAGCACATCGAACGAATCGCGATCGAGTCGTTGATGACCACGGGCCGCTTTTCAATCGCTCCCAATCCCAGAATGCCGACGTTTGGCTGGCTGATCACTGGCAATCCAAACAGTCCACCGAACGAACCCGGATTGGTGATCGAGAACGTGCCTTCTTGTACTTCCTCCGGCTTCAGTTTCTTTGAGCGCGCTCGTTCTGCAAGATCGTTCATATTGCGCTGGATGCCCAGAACGTTTTTTTCATCCGCATTCCTGATGACCGGTACGATCAATCCCCAGTCAAGCGCCACAGCCATTCCAATATTGATTTCCTTGTGCAAGATGACATTCGTTCCATCCAGAGAAGCGTTCAGGGTGGGATACGCGCGCAGCCCGTTCACCACCGCTTTGACAAAGAATGGCATATAGGTCAGCTTGGTCCCGTACCGGGATTCAAATTCGTCCTTGTTCTTGTTGCGCAAGGCAACGATCTTGCTCATATCAATTTCATCCACTGAATAGACGTGCGGCGAAACGTGCTTTGAAGCAACCATGTGTTCGGCAATTTTCTGCCGCATGGTGCTCATCGGCTGAACTTCGTAATCGCCAAAATACAACCGTTCGCGCGGAACACCGAGCTGCAATGCGGGAACGTACTGGCTGCCGTGCGCAGCGGATGTACCTGGAGCTGCCAACGGAGCCGCTGCAGGTGGCGGCACCGAAGCGGGCCGTGCGGCCGGTGGTGCGGTTGCGGCAGCAGGCGAAGCGGCGCCATCGGCCTGTGAAACAGCGGATGGGGCTGCCGTTGAGGGTGCTCCCGACTGGGCAGCAATTGCCGCCTCAATGTCCTGTTTGGTGATCCGGCCACCAGCTCCTGTCCCGTCGAGTGAGCCGAGGTCAATGCCATGTTCTTTGGCGAGGCGCCGCACGAGTGGAGAAGAGTGCACCCGCTCGCTTGAAGCAGCATCGGTGGTAACAACGGTGGAACTGGCAGGAGCGGAGGCTGTCGATGCAGCTAGAGGCGTAGCCGGCGGAGCGGGTACCGCGGGAGCAGGGGGTTTTGCCGCAACCGGTGCCGGGGCTGGAGCGGCAGGTTTAGCCGGAGTGGGTGCGGGTGCCGCTGCAGCCGAGCCCGCTCCGTCAATGACTGCGACCACCGTCTGGATGGGTACTGTCTGTCCTTCGGCAATTTTGATTTCCTGCAGAACGCCTGCCGAGGGCGATGGAATTTCCGCGTCCACCTTGTCCGTCGAGATTTCAAAGAGTGGCTCGTCACGTTCCACCTTGTCGCCGGGCTTTTTCAGCCACTTGGTGATGGTACCTTCAAAGATGCTTTCGCCCATCTGGGGCATAACGACATCAACTGCCATGGGGGTTTCTCCTCGCCTTGTGGAAGCTGCACTTTGGGGCGCACTTTGCCGGTCAACGGCAGAACCCAACTAGTTTACAGCCAAAAGGGGGTGGAGCAAAAGTGAGTGTAGGGACTCCATGGTCGTGGTCTCGGCAACACCTGTCTTCGTCTAGGGCAGCGATTTCGACTCAAAAACAAAATCCACGGTTTGCGACTCTCCGCCACTTACCGTGACTTCCTGCTTTTGTGTTCCGTACGCTTCCTGCCATGCCGTCACCGTGTATTTTCCAGGGGGCAGATTCGGTAGACGAAAGGTTCCGTCCTCCCCGGTGACCGCGAAATGGCTGGTCTTCAGAACGACGAAATACCCCTGCATCCATGGGTGAATGTTGCATTTCACCGGAATGAACTCTTCTTTTTCGTATGAATAGGAAAACGGGGGCGTTCCCGGCGGCTGAATGCGGTTCCACTCCCTGTTGATTTTGGCCAGAGGGTGAATGTTGTGGGAGAACGGATCACTGTTCGAGATACTGATTTCCTGGCCGGCGCGCAGGGCCAAGACATGTGTCGTGTAGTGACAATCCTTTTGATCAAATAGTGCTGGTCGCGCCGGTTGGATGCCGCTTTCTGCAGGGCCATTCGAGATATAGACCACAACGTTTTCTAGCGAATTCCCGGGTCCGCTGACGACGGTCTCCGGAAAAAGCGGATGGGCTGCGTGCATCTTCACGCACTCGGGTTCCTTACTCATGTCGACGGGTTTGAACTTCGAGAGGGTGCCTCGAAAGGAGACTTTCCCGCTGATAGTTGCGCCGTCCGGAGCGGCAAGCGAAGCTGCCGGACTCCCAGCTACCCATAAGAACACCCCAGCCATCATTACCAATCGCATTCTCGTACGTCCTCCCGATCCGTGAGGTTCGCGACCCGGCGCAACACAACTTGCCAAAGCCCTATCGAGTCGTCCCGACGAGGTCTGGTTCTCCGTTGGGGAAAAGTGTACGCGATCGAAAGAACGCCCCAACAAGGATGTTTTGCGAAGGAAACGAAACGGATAACAACTGGCACGGCACGCTATCTTACGTGGCGGGAACCGGCTTAAGGATATCGCGGATAAAGTCCACTTCCGTTTGACTGTAGGGCTGTCCGTCGGTGCGTAATATTTCGTGGAACCAGACGGTCGGTTCATGGTCGACGTATGGTTTCTTCCAGGAATCCCACGGCAGGTAGGTCTGCGTCTTACCGGCCACGAAACCCCAGTTATACGCGGCAACTTTATATTTCTTGGCGACGGGCAATGTGCCTTGGAAGGTACTTCCGTTGCTTCGAGCCATATATTCTGTGCACAGGATCGGACGGCCGAAACGCTCGAGCCACTTGATCTCGTTCTCAAATTTCTCTGGATCGTCGTAGTTGTGGAAGGAATTGACGTCCGATAACTTCAGTTGAATTTTTTCGGTCGCCTTGGCTTTATGCTTTTGCCAGTTCTTGTCGCCCTGCCAGACGCCGCTCGTCAGCGGCTGCGTTGCACCCGCTTCCCGGCACCAGGCAAACACTTTGGGCAATAACGCATTCACCAGATTTATCTTATTTGCCGGGTCTTTGTAATTGTCGGTGTTCATGTTATCCGGCTCATTCCAGACATCCCATCCCACGACACGAGGGTCTCGTCCAAACGCACGCACGACACCTTTGACGTAGGCCTCCAGTCGCGGACGTTGCGTGGGGTCAAGCAACGCCGAGGCTCCGGGGCTCTGGACCCACCCTGAATTGTGGACGCCGGGCTTTGGCGCGCGTTGCTGCCCCAATTGTGGGTTGGGATCCCAGCAAGAATCAAACAACACAAATAGGATCCTGATGTGATGCTTGTCGGCGATGGTCAGAAAGGTATTGATGCGCGTTTCGAACCCCCCCGGATCCTTCTGCCACAGTAAATCGTGTAGAAAGACGCGCATGGTATTCAGACCCAACGATTCGGCCCAACCAAGTTCCAGATCTATTCGCGCCGGATCAAACGTGTCGGCTTGCCACATCTCGAGTTCATTGATCGCCGTTGCGGGTATGTAGTTACTGCCAACGAGCCAGGGCTCTTTGGCATACCATGCATTCGCCTTTGCTGCTGTCCAGCGCTGTGATTGCGCATTTGTCTGGACGACCACCAGCAGAAGGAGAAAGAGGGCGAAACACTGCTTTTTGGCGTGATTCATAAACTCGATCGAGTCTCTCCCGCTTAGAACTTGGCCAATGCTCTGGCTGCTGTATACACTTTTTGCGCATTCGGCAGGAACGCTTCTTCTAGTGTCGGTGCGTACGGCACCGGAGTATCAAGCGAAGTCACCCGCACGAGAGGTCCATCAAGATCATGGAACGCCTTCTCAAATAGAATCGCCGCAATTTCCCCTGCAATGCCGCCGGTTTTGGTGTCTTCGTGGACGACCAGACAACGATTGGTCTTCTTGACCGATTTCAGGATCGTTTCTTCATCAAGTGGCAGAAGCGTCCGCAAATCGACGACTTCCGCTTCGATTCCTTCCTTTGACAGGGCATCGGCGGCTTCAAGCGAAGTGTGCATCATGGCTGCATAGGACAAAATCGTCAGGTCCTTGCCTTCGCGGCGGACGATCGCTTTGCCAAGTGGAACGATGTAGTCATCTTCTGGAATTTCTTCCTTGATACGGCGATAGAGAAATTTATGTTCGAAAAAGAGAACCGGATTATTGTCACGGATACTCGCCTTCAGCAAGCCTTTGGCATCGTACGGCGTTGACGGATATACAATTTTCAAGCCCGGAGTGTGCAGGAAATACATTTCGGGATTGGCAGAATGAAAGGGCCCACCGTGCACCCCGCCACCGGAGGGCCCGCGCACCACGATCGGGGCCGGCGCATTCCATAAATAGTGTCCCTTGGCGACAAAATTGGTGAGCTGATTGAAGCAGCACGCGATGAAGTCGATGAACTGCATTTCCGCAATGGGCCGCAGTCCGAGATAACTCATGCCGCACGCCGCGCCGATAATGGCGCTTTCACTGATCGGCGTGTCAATCACCCGTTCCCAGCCGAACTTCTCGAGCAGCCCCTCGCTGGTCTTGAACGCACCGCCGTAGACACCCACATCCTCGCCAATCAGCACCACGCTCGGGTCGGCAGCCATCTCTTCAAACATCGCTTGCTTGATCGCTTCGAGAAAGGTGACAAGAGCCATCGTTACCTCCTCCCTTTGCCGCGCGGCGCAACCTTAGCCGGTTTCTTTTTTGCCGCTCTCGCCTTGATCGACGGCTTTGTCGCTGGTTGCAGATTTCTGAGCGGTACCGGATTTTCAGGAGGAGCGGGTGGTGTCGTATCTCCAAAGTGGATTGGCGCAATCCCGCCGCGCTTTGATACGCCGCGGCCGAATCCTTCGACACTCCACACCGCTTGAACGCTGCTCTTGGGCGGTTGCAGTTCGTCCGTGGACCTCTGCCACTTCGGGCGAATCCTGTGGCAATCATCCCCGGTGCAGTAAACACCCTGTTCTGCCAGTTCTCGAGGCGGCAAGGGTGAGTTCTCGGCGAACTCCCGTTCTTTCTCGAGCAACGCGTTAATTTTGTTCTCGACCTCTTTCCTGCGCTTGGCATCCAAAAGTTTCTCGTCCATCAGGTACTTCTCATAAAGTGTGATGGGGTCGCGCTTTTCCCAGAATTCGCGTTGTTCTCGGGGCACATACTCCGCAGGATCGTGCTGCGCGTGCCCCCGCCGCCGGAACGTTTTTGCTTCAATCAGAATTGGCCCTTCGCCTGCACGCGCGCGATCAACGGCTTCTTTCGCCGTAGTGTAGACAGCGACCACATCATTGCCGTCCACAATGTAGCTTGGTATTCCGTAGGCCTTTGCGCGATCCGCTAGGTTTTCAAGCGGCACTTGCCTGCGTACGGGTGTCGAATAGGCCCACAGATTGTTCTCGAGAATCAGCACGAATGGAGCCTTTTGCGAAGCCGCCAGGTTGAGCCCTTCATGAAAGACGCCTGTCGAGCTCCCTCCATCCCCGATCCATGTCATCGCCACGATGTTCTGCCCCAGGTACCGTCCCGCCATGGCCACGCCTGTCATGACCGGAATCAGGTCGCCGAGCATCGAGATCGGTGAAACAATATGCAGGTTTTCGAGGTCCCCGAAGTGGCTTGTCCCGTCTTTACCTTTTGTCGGAGACGTGAACTTCGCCATGTGTTGCGTGAAAATATCGCGAGGCGGCACACCTTTTACAAGCAGTGCACCGATATTGCGAATCATCGGCGCCATCCAGTCTTTTTTTTCAAGCGCGTATGAGCTTCCGACGGAAATTCCTTCCTGTCCCAGGCTCGAATACAGGCCGCCCACAATCTTGTTTTGCCGGAACAGCCTGGTCATTGTTTCCTCGACCTCGCGGTTCAGACGCATGTAGTAGTACAGGTCAATATATTGTTCACGAGAAAGCTTTGTCTTGCGGCTCGTTTCGGTGGCAGGCATGTTCGACGCTTCTCCGGACAGTCCGGTTGATAATCATAAATCGAGTCACAGTGAAGCGCCTAATTTTGCCAGAGGTCAATGTCCGGTCAATTGGAGCACTTCGTCGATAAGTGCCTTGGCGTCGAACGGGGCACGAACCTTTACATCATTATCGAAGTACACGAAGACATCGCGCGCAATCCGGCGAGGCGCTTTGGCGAGAATGTGCCCTTCTTCGGGCTGGCCGCCCTCAGCCCATTCCGTGACCCATTTGCTCCACCGCTTGATGGATCTCGAGTCATACCCACTCGCATACAACTCTTCTGAGCCATGTAGCCGGCAGTAAACGAAGTCCGCAGTAACGTCGGTGATCCGTGGCCATTCGACCGTATCCGCACAGACAATCGCGATATTGTACTTCCGTAATAACTCCAGGAACTCCGGTACCGCAAAGCTCTCATGTCGGATCTCGATTGCGTGGCGCAACTGCCGCTCTTCGCCGCTTTCCGCAAACGCAACTCGGTCCTTCATCCATTTGTCGTGCTTCCGGGCCATCCGATTCGCTTCTGCCGTCGTCTTTGGCAGTAACTTCAGAAAGCGTTCCATCTTTGCGACGTCACAGCGAAAATTCGGAGGGAATTGCCACAAAATCGGGCCGAGCTTGTTCCCCAGCAGCAACACCCCTGAGGCCAGGAAGTTCGCCAGCGGAGCTTCCACCTCTCGCAGTCTCCGCATATGTGTGATGTAGCGCGGTCCTTTCACTGAAAATACGAACCGGGCCGGGGTTTCGGCGGCCCATTTCTCAAAACTCGAAGGGCGCTGCAGCGAATAGAACGTGCCGTTGATTTCAATCGAGCTCAGCGCATTTGACGCAAAGTTTAGCTCTTTATTTTGTGCGAGTTTCTTCGGGTAGAAGACTCCGCGCCACGGTTGATACCGCCAACCGGAGATCCCGATACGTATTTTTCCCTTCTTGCCCATGCCTTCAAAAGGCTGCAGATACTGCCCGACATTTGCAATACGCAGAAGGGTTTATTTGTGGCGCGCAGATCGGACGTCACGATTTGCCCTTTGCTTCGCTCACTCGAGGCGAATCGTCTTCCCGCTCGCGGCCGACTGCCGTGCCGCATCGAGTATTTCCGTCACAATGAGGTTCGTCGCAAGAGAAGACAGGGGATCGGGCTTCGCCCCGTCGAGCACCACGGCGCGAAGGTACGCGAGTGAATCATCATACGGCGGCGTAATGCCACTCGCCTGAGAAGTGCGCTCCTGCTTCTCGCCCTTCGTGCGCACCCGTATCTCACCGCTCGCCACGGTGATGACGTATCCTGTCTCCCCGTACACTTCCATATCCTTTCGGCTGAACGGCCAATTCCACGACGCCTGAATGATCGCTTGCGCATGGGGATAGGTCAGGACGATCGTCGCTTCATCATCCACGTGTGGATAAATGTCCGGCTTGATCTGCTGGGTCACAGCCGTCACACTCACTGGTCTTTGCCCGTCCACGAGCCAGGTCATCAAGTCCGCCCCGTAGCATCCAAAATCAAACAGTGCGCCTCCGCCATTCAGTTTCGGATCAGTCAGCCAGGATAGAAATTCCGGACCCACTCCAATTTCTTTAGGACCTTCATGCCCGTCGTTGACTAAAACCTTGCGTACCGTTCCAATCGCGCCCGAATGGAGCAGGTCATATGCAGCATGATTGCTCGGGTACCACGATGTTTCGTAGTTCACGAGCACCTGAATTTTTCCTTCCTGCGAGGCACGCACGATCGCCCGTGCATCTGCGACGCTCACTGCCAATGGCTTCTCCATCATCACCGGTATATGGTGATTCGCCGAGATCTCTACAATCTTCCGATGATCAAACGTGTCGGAATAAATAAGTACCGCTTGCGGCGAAGTAGCGACAAGCATCTCCTCCAAATCGGCATGGTACAGCGACTGCTCCAGGCGGAACTTTGCCGCGTAGCGATCGAACAAACTCCGATCCGGATCACTGATTCCGACAATTTGAATGTCATTCCGCATCGCACTGTGGGCAAAAAATCCGTCTGCATGGCCGTGCACCAGGCCGGCAATCGCTACCCGGAGCGGCGGCTTGTCCGCTGCGATGATTCCTGAACTGCAGACAAGCACTGCCAAGGAAACAAACCACCATCGGATTGCGTTCTTCATGAAAGACTCCTTGATTCAATTCCTCTGAACCACCCTATCGTTCCTTTGGTTTCCGGTTGATCGCGCGTCTGGTTTTCTCCCTGGAAGTGCCTGCCTTCTTGGGACCCTTGTTCCGTTCGACTCTCAGTTTCCAGGCCGCATGCAATGCGCCGTGCAGCACAGCTTCATTCGCCAGTTCCAGCCGGATGTGTGTCATCCCCATCCGGCCCCATCCACCGGGAACGGGTAGGAAGATCTCCGGAAGCTCTTCGACGAACTCCTGCTGCTGCTCGCCAGTCAGCTTTACATTTCCATATCCTTGTTTGATCGATGCCAGGGTGGCAAAAATCTTGCCTCCGACCCGGAAATCGACCTGCCCCATGTGGGAACCTTCCTCAGCCCCATCGAAACCGAGCGCAATCCGTCGGAAGTCCTTTGCATTCATAGCCTGCGGTCCCCCCGATCCGCAATCGCTATCCTACCTCTGGTCGCCTGCCCCGGTCATGGGCGTGACGCCCGGCATAGGCCAGTGTGCGGCATGCACTCGCCCTCCACGGCACCCGCGCAGACTGTATCGACAGTGGAGGTGTGACGATGACGACCAAGAAAGTGGCGGATTTGGCAGGTCCTGGCATTGGCAATTACACCGATGTCGAAAAAATCCTGCCGGCCGACTACAGCAGTCTCTTGACACGGCGCGAGACGCAAAAAGCGATTTTCGCTACAAAACGTTTCATCGAGGACAATCTCTGTAAAGAGTTGAATCTGATGATGGTGACGGTGCCTCTCATTGTCGATATCGAGAGCGGTGTCAACGACATGCTCGATCGCGACGGTTCGCGTACGCCAATCCAGTTCCATATCCGTAACGACAAGAACCGGCATCCGGTCGACGCCCAGATCGTGCAGGCAGCCACGAAGTGGAAGAGGATGGCGCTGAAAGAATTCGGGATGCGTTCGGGCGAAGGTCTCTGTACTGACATGCGCGCTGTCCGAAAAGACTATTTTCTCGACCACGATCACAGTGTTTACGTTGACCAGTGGGATTGGGAGCGAGTCATGACAGCGGAGGAGCGGAATGAACCATTCCTCCGCGAAATAGTCGGGAAAATCTGGAAAGTTCTGGTCGAGGCAGAGCGTTTCGCTCAAGAACTGTTCCCCGAACTGCGCAACAAGAAATATTCGAATCTGCCGGAAACACTGACGTTCCTGCATGCCGAAGACTTGTTGAAGATGTACCCCACGCTGCCGCGCAAACAACGCGAAACTGCGATTCTGCAGGAATGCCCGGCGCTGTTCATCGTCGGGATCGGGTATCCACTTGAAGATGGATACCCGCACGAGATGCGTGCAGCGGATTACGATGATTGGATCACTGAAACGAAGTCTCCCGAGGGAAAAACCTTGCATGGGCTAAATGGCGACATCCTGGTCTGGAATCAGGTGACCCAGCGCCGCCATGAACTGAGCTCGATGGGCATCCGGGTAAACGCGGAAACGCTCCGGAAGCAGCTCGATCTCTCAGGTCAGTCCGAGTTCCTGAAATTCCCGTACCACCAGGCCATCATCAAGAATGAGATTCCTCTGAGTATCGGCGGAGGGATCGGTCAATCCCGAACGATGATGTTACTCCTGCGCAAAGCACACTTGGGCGAGGTCACGGTCAGCGTATGGCCGAAACTTCTCAAAGAGATCTGTGAGAAAAAGAACATCCATGTTCTCGAATGAACCGGACGATTTCTCGACGTTGTAAACAGCGAGGCGATTCAGGCTGCGGCGTTCTTTGACCGTTTGCCGCAGCCTGGATCGCGAAATTCATTTCATCGTGCGTCAGGGCCAGCTGCGGGTCCTGCTCCTTCAAGCGGCCAGCCTGCTCCGCTGTGTCCATCTCAAGCCGAAACCACCCGTCGTAGCCCAAAATACAGCCTGCAAAAGGCGTCAACACTCAATTTCGCGCGATCGGGCTGGGGGCAGGGAATTTTCATGCTGTGCTAGTCGGGCGAGCAGGCTTTGGAGCGAGACGCTCTCGGGTCCGAACTCGAACAGGTCGGCAAAGCACCGGATCAAGAACGGCTTCACTTCTTCTTGCGATACTGCCCGTTCGAGCAACTTTTCAAGGGAAGTGGCCTTTCGTTCCGTAATTCCACAAGGAACGATCAGATCGAAATAACGAAGATCAGTCGAAACGTTGTAGGCGAACCCGTGCGACGTGACCCAGCGACTGAGATGCACGCCGATTGCGGCGAGTTTCTCTTCATGCGGCGAAGCTTCGACCCATATGCCGGTCTTACCGGAAATACGATAGGCGGTAATCCCGAAACCGGCGCTGGCGCGGATCATGACCTCTTCGAGCGTGCGCACATACCAATGCACGTCCTGCTTGATCTTCGATAAATCCAGAATCGGATAGCCCACGATCTGGCCTGGACCGTGATAGGTAATGTCTCCGCCACGATTGCTCGTATGAAACTCCACGCCTTTCTGCCGGAGCACATGTTCAGAGGCCAGCAGATTTTCGCGTTTGCCGTTGCGGCCGAGTGTCAGGACATGCGGGTGCTGGCAAAGCAACAAAACATCGTCGATCGCCTGTGCCTTGCGTGCCTCAACGACGCGCTGCTGCAAGGCAAACCCGTCCGTGTAGGAGACAAGTCCGAGGTCGATAATGAGGAGTGGCTTCATCGGTCGAATGAGAGCGTACGATGGCAATCAACGAAACAAGTAGGCAGCTCGGCAGGTTCAGTGGCAGATTCCTCCTGGCCACGTATTTCTCCTGGCCTGGGCACCCGGAGGTCTCTTGCTCGTCCTTACACGTTGATCTGCAATCCCCGCACCGACGCGAACGCGTCGCCCATCGCTTCCCACACCGTGGGATGCGCATGCATCATATTCATCATGTCGTCGATCGTGCCTTCGAGATTTAGAACGGTCGCTGCCTCGGATAAAATCTCGGTCGCGAGTGGTCCTATGATGTGGATGCCGAGCACTTCGCCGTATTTCTCGTCGCTGACCACCTTGACAAACCCGCCATGATTTCCAAGTATGGTTGCCTTGCTGTTTCCGACAAACGGGAATTTGCCGATTTTCACTTTATAGCCCGCATCTTTCGCTTGCTGCTCCGTCAACCCGATCGAACCAATCTGTGGTTCGCAATAGGTGGCGTTCGGCACTCGCAATTTATTGATCTTGTGGGTCGGTTTGCCGGCAATATGCGTCACCGCGACAATACCTTCCATCATGGCAGCGTGCGCTAACTGGGGCAGTCCGGCGACAATGTCGCCAATGGCATACAGTCCCGGCTCGTCCGTTTCCATGAATTCATTGACGGACACGAATCCGCGATCGACCTTGGCCTTCGATTTCTCGAGCCCGCAATTCTCCGTCATGGCCTTTCGGCCAACCGCCAGCAAAAGCTTTTCGGCCTGGAGTGTCTGCGGCTTGCCATCCTTATCCTTCAAAGAAACGGTCACGCCCTTGGCATCCTTCTTAACGCTTTCCACCTTGCAGCCGGTCTGAATGTTGATGTTCTTCTTTTTGTAGGCCTTCTCAAGTTCCGCCGAAATTTCTTCGTCCTCTACGGGTACCATGCGCGGCAGAGCTTCAAGGATCGTTACTTCGGTGCCAAACGAATTGTAAATCGAGGCAAATTCCACGCCGACCGCGCCCGCACCGATGACAATCAGTGTCTTCGGAATTTCTGGCAGTTCGAGAATCGATCGGTTGGTCACGATCGTCTTGTGATCGGGTTCAATCCCGGGCAGCGATTTGGCTTCTGATCCGCTGACCATCAGAATGTTGTTTGCTTCAATGATGGATCGCTTACCATCCTTTTCAACACTGATCTTTCCTGGGCCTTCATACTTGCCCCACCCCTGCACCCACTCCACCTTGTTTTTCTTGAACAGGAACTCGATGCCTTTGGCGTGTTTTGTCACAATTTTCGATTTGCGCGCCAGAATATTCGGCCAATTGATTTTAAGACCGCTCACTTCAAATCCCAGTTCGTTCGCGTTCTTGAAATGGTCGTATACGTCCGCGTGATGCAGCAACACTTTCGTCGGAATACAGCCAACGTGCAGGCAGGTTCCACCGAGGTAGGGATCTTTCTCAACAACAATTGTCTTCAGACCCAGTTCTCCGGCGCGAATTGCGGCTACGTACCCGCCCGGGCCGCTTCCAATGATTGCTACATCGTACTTTGCCACGCGTTGTCTCCCTTCAATGGGCCAGGGACCTTTTTCAGCGTGAAGCTTCCAGGCCAGATGACCGCAGTTCGAATCATCAAGCTGCGGAATTTAAAAATGGATTGCCGGCTGAACGGCCGCCGACGGTGTCAAACCTTTTATAGATGCCGGCAAGGGTAAATTGTAACAGTGGAGCGAGCGGAGGAGCAACGCAACCGGGTGAGCGATAGAAATCGAACGCGGTGGCGGTCCGGCTTACTTAGGTCAGCAGGACAGCGTGACTTTGATCTCCAGAGAAAAGGCTATGACTTCGGCAACGCCGGAAGATAACGCTCTTCGAGGATCGTCCGGTGGTGGAGTTCGTGTCCGGCAATGATGAACGCAAGCGCGGTCACGGTCACTTCTTTCTGATTCGCAATACCGCGCCTCATCCAGACCTGATCCGGGATTGAACGGAGAAGTATTGTCGTCGCACGTCGAACGGCGCCAAATTCCGCCAGCAAATCCGCCAGGCGGCGCCCGGAAAAATACCCTTCTCTCACATAGTCATCCTGCTCGAACCCAGAGAGTGGGGTCTGGTCGCCCCGCGCAATGCGAAGTAGGCGATAGGCGAAGATGCGTTCTGTATCGGTGATGTGTCCTACGACTTCCTTGATCGACCATTTCGAAGGTTCATAGCGATAATCGGCCTGGGACTCGGTGAGAGCACCCAGCAGTCGCTTCCAGTCTTCGTAGCCGCTCTCAAGGATTGTCAGGAGGTCGCCCTCCGGTACACGGGCGATATAACCTCCATAGAAGGGTGCGTACTCGCCAGTTTGGGGTCGTTTTTGTGTCATGATGCCTATACGCTCCGGATAGGATACCGGCCATTATATTGCCAGATGCGGGCCAAGATCGACCGAATCGGGATAGGGACTCTTGTTGAAACTCGATTTTCGAAACATGCGAGTCGCCTTCCAAGGCGAACCGGGTGCCTTCAGTGAGGCAGCCGCAGTGCAATTACTGGGTGAAACGATCCAGACCATTCCACGAGCGACCTTTGAGGCGACATTTGAAGCCATTAACGACCGGGCGGCGGATGCCTTACTCGTGCCCGTCGAGAACACCCTGGCGGGCTCGGTCGTCCGTGTCTATGATTTGCTCCTTCAGAGCAAGCTCGAGATTTGCGCTGAAACCATTCTGCCGATCGAGCATGTACTCATCGGCCATCCCCTTTCGACCATAGCGGACATACGTTCAGTCGCGTCGCATCCGATGGCCCTGGCACAGTGCGAACGCTTTTTTCAAACTCATCCCTCACTGAAGCGTGTTCCCGCCGAGGATACCGCCGGTAGTGTTCGGGAAATGATGGGGAGCGGTGACAAGAGCCGTGCTGCGATTGCTGGAAAGCGCGCGGCAACCCATTACCAAGCGAAGGTGCTTGAGGAAAATATCCGGGACAACGCTGAAAATTTCACACGATTTGTATTACTGCTACCGCCAGAGCAGGCGAAACTGTATCACTCCGCCGACGCCAGAAAAATCTCATTCGCCATGCGCCTGGCGCATCGACCCGGAGCATTGCTGGCATCGCTTGAACCCTTCGCGACCCACGGTGTCAATCTTCTCAAGATTGAAAGCCGGCCAATTCACGGCAAGCCGTTTGAATATCAGTTCTACGTGGATGTCGATGCCGGGGAAACCGCACAGCTTGAAACGGCTCTTGCGGAAGTTCGAGCCGCCACCAGTGAATTGCGCGTCCTCGGTAGGTATGCCGCTGCAAAGCGCTAAGCCTCGAGGCTTCCGGGGCGGAGCTCTTACCGACCGGCGGCCGCGGTTCCCGCTGGCTTCTCAAATTCCGCTGGCGGCCCGATATTCTCCGGGAGCTTTCCGTTAAGCGCATCGAGAAACGCCAACAACTCATCGCGTTCATCGAAGGTCAGTACATCGAGCGAGTGGATTTGCTTGTCGAGATGCGAATTCCAGTTTCCACCGCCGATGTAATGTCCCAGTGCGTCTTTGACCGTCCTGAAACTTCCATCGTGCATGTACGGGCCACGGTTGGTCAGATTACGCAAGCTCGGAGTCTTGAATGCGCCCATGTCCTCGTCGTTCTTTGTAACCGCGTAGCGGCCTTGATCATTCAGATTTCCGCGGGTGTCCGCACCAATTCCCAGGTTGTGGAATTTATTATCGGTAAACAGCGAGTATTCTTTTCCAAGCGTGTGACAGGTTGCGCAATTTCCCTTTTTCGGATTTACGAAGATTTTCATGCCGCGCTGTGCTTCTGGAGACATCGCTTGCGGTTCGTGTCCATAAAAAAATCGGTCGAAGGCAGAATCTCCGGCGATTACGGTTCGCTCGAAAGAAGCAATGGATTTCGTAATCAAATCGATATCGATCTCGTCAGTACCCCAAGCCTTCTTGAAAAGATCTCTGTAGGTCGGGTCTGCTTGAACGTGCTTCACAACTCCATCGAGGCTATGAGCCATCTCGACGGGATTTTCCATTGGACCTTTTGCCTGTTCCTCGAGACTCCGGGCCCGTCCATCCCAAAATTGCAGTGTACTGTAGACCGAATTGATGACAGTGGGAGCGTGCCGCGTGCCAGGTTTTCCGCCGACGCCTTCAGACACCGGGCGTTTGTCAGAAAAGGCGAATTGTGGAGCATGGCAGGACGCGCAGGAGATCGTGCCATCGACCGACAGACCGGGATCATAATAAAGTCGCCTGCCGAGCACGATTGTTTCCTCGGTGAGGGGATTGTCAGGAGGAACCGGGACCGGCGGTAATCCCAAGGGTGCCTTGATTTCAACTCTCTTCCCAATGGGCGTAACCGTCGAGGCCGTTTGCGCACCGGCAGGTTGCGCCGTCACAAGCGGAAGCAATGCGACAAATACGATCCCGCATCGAGCTGGAAATTTTCGTGGGAACTTCATCAAAACACCTCGGAGCGTCTCCCTAAGCCTACTGCGCGGAGCGACGGTCCACGGTGATACGGGTCACAAAGAGAAAGCCGGCCGCTGATTGTGTCCAGCGGCCGGCTCGACTCTGGCAAAACTTCTTGGTTCGCCTAGCAATAGCTGCAGGCTTCGTCGTTACTCCCCATACCGCCTGTCATTCCGTCTTTCATCTTGCGCAGACGGCGGCCCAAACGCTCCGCCAGCTGATGACGAGCGCGCCACAACCGTGCCTTCAACGTGTTTTCCGTGACGCCTAATTTCTTGGCGGCTTCACCGGTCGAATATCCTTCCACTTCCCGCAGCAAGAATGCAGAACGGAGCAAGGGTGAAAGTTCATCAAGATTCTCGTTGATCAGCTCGCGGATTTCCGTCCCCGCATAGACCTGCTCCGGATTCGGGCCGTCATCGGCAAACCGCTCGGCGGCTGGCAGTTCATCTTCATGCTGCGTTTCATCGAGTGAGATAGCGGGGCGCGACTTGGCACTGCGGCGCTTCATTAATGCCGCGTTAATGACAATTCGCGTCAGCCAGGTTGAAAACTGCGACCGGCCTTCAAAACGCTTTAAGTTGCGGTAAGCCGAAAGCAATCCATCCTGAAGTGCGTCTTCTGCATCTTCCGCATTTCCAAGGACCCGCAGAGCGGTTTGAAAAAGCTGCCGCTGATAACGGCGGAATAATGTCTCAATGGCCGCAGCATCCCCACGTTGCCCCGCGCGGATCAGTTTTTGCTCGTTGATCTTCTGCTCGCTCAGCCTCGGATCCGTAAGTTGAGTCGATGTAAGTGTTTGCGTTGCCATCTGCTCCCCCATGTCCTGCGTGAGATTCATTTCCCTGCCAAAAGTTACAAAAAATCGGTCAGTGTACTGGTACGTTCGCCGAAGTCCTAGGCTTCTTCATCATGACCATGATCGGAATCACCGCAAAAAAGATGATTCCCAGAAGTTTGAAATTATCGAGAAAAGCCATCATGGTGGCCTGCCTCTGAATGAGATTCAGGATCATGCCGTGTGCCTGTGCCGTCGCTTGTGAAGCAGAAGCTCCGTGGGTCATCAGCGTGCCGGCCGTCTCATTCACCATGTTGTTTAACGCAGGGTTCATGCTGTTGACGTGATCCATCAGGCGGGCTTGATGAGCCTGGGTCCGTCGTTCGAGTAAGGTGGTAACCGTGGCAAGGCCAACGCTGGCTCCGATATTGCGTGCCAGGTTGATGATGCCGGTTCCCATATTGGTCAACTCTCGCGGAACGTAGGAGAAAGCCGACACGTTAATCGGGATAAACAGAAACGCCAAGCCGAACGCCTGCATCATTCGACCGAGGACGGCATGCCTGAAATCCAGCTGCAGGTTCCAACCAGCCATCACCAGCAGCGAAGACGCAGAAATCGTACAACCGAACGCAATCAGATAGCGCGTATCGACTCTCGAGACGAGAAATCCGACGACAGGCATGGTCACCATGATCAATGCCCCGCCCGGTGAGAGCGCCAGCCCTGCGAGCTCTGCAGGGTAACCCAGCAGTTCCTGCAGCATTTCGGGAATCAACATGGTACTCGCATAGAGTACAAAGCCCAGGAAAAACATTGCAGTTGTGGCGATCGCAAAATTCCGGTCTTTCAACATCTTGAAATCGACAACCGGATCCTTCGTTCGCAATTCCCAAATCACCCCGGCGACCAGACCGATCAACATCAGGACCGCAAAGGTCCGAATGAATCCGGAAGCGAACCAATCTTCACGTTGGCCCTTGTCGAGAATGATCTGCATGCTGGCCAGTCCCAGACTGATCAACCCCAGGCCGACGTAATCAATCCGGAAGCCCTGCTTCAGATTCACCCGCTTCATGTACGGCGGATCAGAAACCAGCAGGTAGGTCAGCAGGATTGAAAGAATCCCGACCGGAACGTTGATGTAGAAGATCCAGCGCCACGAGTAATTATCAGTAATATAGCCGCCAAGCCACGGGCCAATCGTCGGGGCCACAACAACAGCGATACCGTAGACCGCGAACGCCATGCCGCGCTTGGCGAGCGGAAAGGTATCGTTCAGGATGGCCTGCTCGCTCGGTTGCAACCCGCCACCGCCCGCGCCTTGCAAGATCCGGAACACGACGAGCATGCCGAGACTGTGCGCAAACCCGCAAAGGAACGAACTCACCGTAAAGACTATGACGCAGGACATATAAAAACGTTTCCGCCCGATCAAAGAAGACATCCAGCCGGAGAGCGGAAGAACAATCGCATTCGAAACCAGGTAGGACGTCAGCACCCAGGTCGCTTCATCGGCGCTGGCAGACAAACTCCCGCGGATGTGAGGAAGTGCCACGTTGGCGATCGAAGTATCGAGCACTTCCATGAAGGTGGCGAGCGTCACGGTTATCGCGATCACCCAGGGGTTGATCGTTCCATCCGGCATGCGCAGCTTGCTTGTGATTTTCTCAAGCATGGTGTTTGGTCAGTCTCTGCAAACTACTTCGTAATCACAGTGACATCCGCATTCATTCCAGGGCGAAGCACTGCCACGTTTGAAGGAATGGGATCGAGAATTATTTTTACGGGTATGCGTTGCACGACTTTAACGTAGTTCCCCGTAGCGTTTTCGGGCGGCAGGAGGCTCATCACCGCTCCCGTCGCGCCAGCCAGAGAATCCACATGGCCGCTGAAGGTCTTTCCGTAGGTGTCGACGGTGACATAGGCTTCCTGGCCAGGCCGCATTTTCTTTAGTTGTGTTTCCTTGAAATTGGCAGTGACCCAGACATCCTGCAGCGGCACGACGACGAGCAAGCCCTGGCCTGGCTGCACGATCTGGCCGGGCTCGACCATTTTGTGGGTTGCGACGCCGTCAACCGGCGCAGTGATGTTCGTATAGCTGAGACTCAATTGCGCCGCTTCGACCGCTGCACGCGCTTGATCGACGCGTGCCAGCTTCGCTTGCGCATCCGCAGAACGCATGCCAACCCGGTTGCGGTCAGCGTGAGCCGAACTTACGCCGGCTTTTGCCTGGTCGACACGTGCCTTGGCGGCTTCCATCTGCGCGTGGGCAATTAAGATAAGACGTTGCGCCTGCGCGAGACGCTGCTGGTCGGCGACAAGAGCGCTTGCGGAAGCATCAGCGTTGGCCTTCGCGGCGTCATATTGCTGCTTCGAGATTTCACCCTTTTCCATCAAAGGGCCATAACGATCGAGGTCGGCCTTGGCAAGCTGCGCATTTGCGCGGCTTTTCTCGACATTCGCCTGGGCAACCGCCAGGTCGGCGGTCTGTGCTTCCTCATAAGCAGCCTGTGCGCGCATGTAGTCCGCTTGTGCACCGGCAAGCTGTGCGTCGGCGCTCGACGTTCCGCTTGCGACATCTTCTGTCGTGCGGGGGATATCGAATCCTGCCGAACGGGCTTCGCTCTCGGCGAGTGCCAGCGCTGCTTTCGCCTGATCGAGCGCGGCTTGATAGTCGCCCTGATCGATTTGAACGAGCAGTGCGCCAGCCTTTACTGGCTGATTGTCCTGAACCAGAACTTTCGCCACGCGACCGGAAATCTTTGCCGCAATGGGCGTGATGTGGCCGTCCACCTGAGCATCATCGGTCGACTCGCGATTGTGATAATAGAAGAAGAGTCCAACGATTGCCGCGAGCAGGACGACGCCCCCAAGAATCAGGCCCCGGCGGATATTCGGATTCCCGACCGGATCGGCCGCTTTCTCGAGTTTTATGTCCTCGCCAGCTGGAACGCGCGCCCTTGCCGCGTTTTCCAGGCCGACTTCGATTTCCACACTCATCGCTAGAGCCTCACTTGGTATAAGTCTTTTCCATCTGCCCAACCGAACGTGCGTAGTCCGCGCGAGCCTGATTGAATCGGTATAGGGCCAAAATCTGATTGTCGTTGGCGCGAGAGAGTGAATCCTGCGCCTGAATGACCTCAATATTGTTGGCAACGCCAGCGCGGAAACGGTCACCGGCTTGTTCCACTTCCTGTTGGGCCAATTTCACGCCCAAATTCGCCACTTCAACTTCACTTCGGGCCGAACCGAGGTTGAGCAGCGATGTCTTTACGTCAAAGGCGATCTGATTGCGAAGATCGTCTTTCTGCTGCTCAATCTTTTGCAGTTCGAGATTTGCTTTTGCCACTTGCGCCTTGATTCGGCCGCTGGTGAAGAGTGGCACTTGTGCCGTCGCCGTATAGGTGTAGGTAGGAATCCCGTTGCTCGCTGATGTTCCGAGATAAGCCCAGTTTCCATCGAAGCGCAACGAAGGCAATCGGGAATATTCCGCTGACTGCTTCTCATAACCGAGCGCCTTCTCCTGATACGCGATGGCTTTCCATTCCTCACGATCCGCAAGAGCCTGGTTGATACTGGCATCGACGTCCGGCTGTGGTGTTTCAAAAAAACTGAGCGCATCGGCCAGTTCCAGTTTTTGACGCGGATCGAGATTCAACAGCCTGTTCAAGCCAAACAACGACTGGTCGCGATCGTTTTCCGCTTCAAGCAGCCGTTGCTTTTCGTTTTGCAGTTCCACATTCGCACGGAGCGTGTCAATGCCGGTCCCGACGCCCTCCTTTTGCAGGTCGGCCGCCTGATCGTATAGCGCTTGTGCAAGCTCAACGCGGGAGCGGGAAGCTTCGACATTGGCCACGGCCCGCAGCGTGCCGATGTATTGAGAGACGATCAGCAGGATCACCTGTTCACGGGTGTTGAGACTCGTCGCCTTCGAAGCGCCAACGTTCGCCTTCGACGCCTGATAATTCTTCCAGAGCGAAAGATCAATGACCGAGCTGCCAAACGTGGGGCCGGCGGAAAAAATCTGATAGGGACCGATATGATGAGGGAAGAGGAATGTCGGCGGGAAGTTGCCGCCAAACTGTGCTTCGAGGTTCACACGATTGGCGGAATCCTGGACCTTGAAGTTTGCTTGCGGCAAGAGTTCGGACCTCGTGATGTTTTTGTCTTGGACACTCTCAAGCGCGTTCAGAACGGCAATCTGCTGTGTCGGATTCTGCTTCAAACCGAGGATAACGGCCTGTTCTAGAGTGAGCTTCATCACTCCGGTGGGTGCAACTGCAGGCAGGGGAGATTGACTCGCCGCGGTTTGCGCGCTCGCGAGCGAAGGGCAGAGGAGCAGGCTGAAAAGCGCGACGTAGAAAATAATCGTCGTACCTTTGTTCTCCTCCGTATCTTTATCCTTCTTTTGCGTGGCTTCCGGTTTCTCCCGTTCACCCACAATCTCGTTTACGATCGCTTGGTTGAGACAGCCTTCGGCAATCAGTTCGCCACCGAGGCCGTGCATTTCGCGAAGCAGGACCTTTCCAGCGTTGTCGATGAAACTGACCCCGCACAGATTAATGCTGAATTTTTGTCGCGGCGTGGCGGCGAGCAGTTCGCGCCAGCACTGTTCAAGGGCGGCCACCCACTGCCCCGCAAGGCGCCCTTCCACACTCAGCGTAAGTTTCCCCTTCTTATTTTCCGTGGTAATTCGAAGCATAGTTTTGTATGAACTCGTGTCACAAACAGCATGACAGGCGCCAAAGCCTCGGTACCGCAAGTAGCAGACAAGCCGCTTAGTTTCAGTTACATAGGGAGGATTAACGGTCCCAAATCCTCGGAATTGTGCTTATATATGGGCAATTGCCAATTATAGCACAGAGGCTAATGCCTATATATTGGCAGACCTAGGCCGGTCGATTGAATCCATTCGCACGCGACTTTTCTGCTGGAATCCTCCGACCTTTCTGTGCCGACTCATTCACCTGGTTTACAGGGCAGGCATGCTTTTCTTGTCGCGAGTGCGGTCAGCCCGGCTACCATCCGTTGAACTCCGAACGACCCGGAGCTCTCGGCGATGACGCAACCGACAGCTGCACGTTGTCGGGATGTGGGTATCGGGGCCCTGGGGAACGACCGGCTGGCCTCCAATACCGCTTCAATGCTGAAAAGCGGGCGAGCGCATCGCCACCCCCTGCTCGAGCAACCCTGTCTGATCCCTAAACTGAATCTGGGTTCTGGCGGGCAAGGGTCGCGCGTTCGTTCTTATCTCATCGATGCAGGATTCAACTGGGTTCCCCTCAATGGCGCACTGCGATTGCCTGCAGCTCAAAGTGTCCGCCGCGCAAGAGAGAACCGGCCCCGATGAAGGCACGTGCCGGATAGTCCTTGGTGAAATACGTCTTGTAGATCGTATTAAATTTGTCGAAATAAGAAAGATCCGTACAGAAGATCTGAACGTAGGCGAGATCGTCCATCGTCAGATTCTCCTGGGCCAGCGTAGCCTTGTAGCCGTCGAGCAGAAGCTTGATTTCGTCTTCAATTTTGTCGGGTGCTTTGCCGGTCGCGGGATCGAGTCCGATGTTTCCCGATATATATAAGGTATTTCCATACGCGATCGCGGAGCTGAAGGGAGCTTGTACGGTTCTTCCCGGAAGATTGACGGCCCGGCGCTTTGGCGTCGAATCAGTCTGCGAAAATGCTCCGTGCACGGTGAAGAAAACTCCTGCGGCCAGCAGGGTGGCGATCAATGATGCTCTACGGTTCATGGATATTCTCCTAGGACGGTCTGTCGGAGCGGGAGTGTAGTGTGCTATGGGTTCAGAGAGCAAGCAAAAAGCCACGGAGAGTCGGGCACGGAATTTCTGCTAAGATTCAGCGCGCGTTTGTGGAGGTGAGAATGTTTCTCGTGACGGCAAGACTCGGAATTCTGATGGCACTCGCTTGGTCGTTGGGATTTTCTCTGAGAGCACAAAGTAGCCTGGACCAGAAAATCGATAGCAACATCAACGACTGGGTGGGCACCTACAAGCATCTCCACGAAAATCCGGAATTATCGACACAAGAGAAACAGACGTCGGCCCTAGTCGCAGGCGAATTGCGGAGACTCGGCTACGAAGTTACCGACCATTTCGGCAAGTACGCAAATCCTGACAGTGTCGCTTACGGAATCGTTGCGGTACTGAAAAATGGGCCGGGGCCAACGGTTTACGTGCGCACGGATCTGGATGCGCTCCCCGTCACAGAGAATACGGGCCTTCCCTATGCGAGCAAGGTTCGCGTGAAGAGTGCAAATGGCGAAGTTGGGGTGATGCATGCGTGCGGTCACGACTTGCATATGACGGTTTTCCTGGGTACGGCCAAGATCTTGGCCGAAAGCAAATCCGAGTGGAGCGGAACGGTTGTGATGATTGGGCAACCGGCCGAGGAAATCGTAGCCGGAGCAAGAGCGATGCTACAAGCCGGTCTGTACACAAAATTCCCGAAACCGGATTACGTTCTTGCGCTGCACGATAATCCCTGGGTGCCTGCCGGAAAAGTGGCCTGGGTCGAGGGACCAATCTTAGCGGGAGGCGATTCCGTCGATATCACGATTCGGGGCATGGGTGGGCACGGAGCGTCGCCCCAAGCGACGAAAGATCCGATCGTAATCGCGGCCGAGTTGATTGTTGATTTGCAGACAATCGTCAGTCGAGAGATGAACCCGCTCGAGCCTACCGTGATCACGGTCGGCTCGATCCATGCCGGAACGAAACACAACATCATTCCCGACGAGGCACACCTGCAATTGACAGTTCGCACAATGACCCCGCAACAGCGGGCAAAAGCTCTCGAGGCGGTTACCCGAATGACCCTGGGGATTGCGTCCGCGGCGGGCATTCCCGCAGACCGCGCGCCGATCATTGAGATTGGCAAGGACAACGTGCCCGCAACAATCAACAATCCTGCTCTTGCCCGCCAGATCGCACGCGCGCTTGAAACTTCTTTGGGGAAAGAGAATGTGCTGCCGGGGATACCCGTTATGGCCAGCGAAGATTTCAGCCTGTTCGCGCTCGAAGAGCCGCATCCCCCCATTACCATGTTTTGGCTGGGAGCTGCCGATCCGGCCAAGTACAAGGAGGCCCAGGAAACCGGTGCCCGGGTGCCCAGTCTGCATTCGAGCGAATTTGCTCCGCTGCCTGAGCCTGCAATCCGCGCCGGTGTAAAAGCAATGACCAGCGCGGTAATCGAACTAACGAAAAAGTAGCTTATTGCTGTTGAGGCGGCGCGGCGGGTTTCGGATCTGCGGGCGTTGGCGAAGAAGTCCCGGTTTTGCCATCTTTGTTACTTACTTGCTTCACGATCTCGGCGGTGCGTTTTTGGCTGACCTGACAGGCTGGATCGTAAATGCGGCATTGGGCGAGGGTCATTTTGCAGCCGCAATCGCATGATTCGGCGTTAAATTTGTGGAGGGCCGCGGCCTTCTGTTCAGGTGAAAGCTGCGTCAGGTTAACGCCTGGAAGCATCGTTGCACGGTCGGCATGCTTTAGGAAGATCTCCCCATCGTCTTCAAACGTGTCAACTCTTGCGGCAATCGGCAACTCAAGAAGCGCACGTACTTCCGTCTCATACAAGTGCGGGTTAAACAGTCCCACATGCTTCTGGACGATTGCGCCATTCTTATTGATCACAAACACAGTCGGTAAGGCTCCAACGCCGCCATAGGCAAAACGTACTTCGTCGGTGCCCATCGCGATGGGGTAGTTGATTGCCTCAGAGGCGGCAAATTTCTTTACATAGGAGTCATCATCTTCGTCAATCGCAAGACCGATCACCTGGAGCTGATCCTTATATTGTTTTTGCAGTTCTATCAGACTGGGAATTTCCTCGCGGCAGGGTCCACACCACGTCGCCCAGAAGTTCAGTAAGACCACCTTGCCGCGGTAATCCTCGAGTTTCAGCGGTTTACCGTTCAGATCCTTTAAATCAAATCCAGGGGCCGCTTCCGGGTCGCGCACAAATCGAATCCGCGGCAAATCGTCCACCTGTGCCCAGATGGCCGACCCCGACGACAGTGTGGCGAGGAGCAAAAAACCTCCGGAAAGCAGATTCGACCGCAACTTGCGAAATGTAACCATCCCTATTAGGAGAGCACACTCGCGGGTTTGTGCCAAGTTCGCCAGAGGAGGGCGCATTGGCAAAAAGCAGACAGCATCGATTGAGCTAGACAGGCCGCTTGATGCCGAGCTTTCTCATGCGCGCTTGCAGCGTCGTGCGTTTGATGCCCAGTAACTTTGCGGCTCCGCCCGGGCCGGACAATCTCCACTCCGTTTGCCGGAGAGCCCGCAAGATATGTTGGCGCTGAGTCTCTTCAAGCGTCTCGAGCGAACCCGTCGCGGCGGCTCCTCCGTTACCCGTCAGGGAGACGAGGGTGTTCAAATCCCCCGGGGACGGAGCACGGGGCACATCTGATCTCGAAGCTTTCAGCTCCGCAACAGGAACCTGCAACTCCTTACCGGGAGACAGCAGAACGGCGCGTTCAATCAGATTCTCGAGCTCCCGGATATTCCCTGGCCACGAATAATGGACCAGAGCGTCCATAACATCCGAAGGGACATATTCCACGGTCTTGTTTTGTCGTCGGCTGATCTTCTGCACGAAATACCGAACGAGGAGAGGCACATCTTCCCGGCGTTCCCGCAGTGGAGGCAGCACAATCGGAAACACATTTAACCGGTAGTACAGATCGCTACGAAACTTCTTTTCCGCTACAAGTCGTTCCAGATCCCCGTTCGTTGCAGCAATGACACGCACATCGACGTGCACGGAACGGTTGCTGCCCAGGCGTTCGAATTCCTGTTCCTGCAAAACGCGGAGCAACTTGGGCTGCAGTTCAAGGGGAAGATCGCCGACCTCGTCAAGAAAAAGCGTCCCCCTGTCCGCAAATTCGAAACGCCCGATTTTCTGCGTCAGGGCTCCCGTGAAAGCGCCCCGTTCGTGACCAAACAATTCCGATTCGAGTAACCCCGCGGGTATCGCAGCGCAATTCACTTTTACGAAAGTCCGTTCTCGCCGCGGGCTCAGGTTATGCAGCGCACGGGCAATCAGCTCTTTTCCTGTTCCGGTTTCGCCAAGGACCAATACTGTTGTTCCGGCAGGTGCTGCGAGTTCGACCTGCGAGAGCGTGCGGCGAAGTGACGGACTATCTCCGATGATCTCCTCGAAATTAAACTCACTGCGGATTTCTTCCTCGAGGTAAAGTTTTTCGACTGCGAGCTTGTCTTTGAGCGCGTCAATTTCCTTAAAGGCCAACGCGTTCGCCAGGGCGATCGCGACCTGCGTAGCCACTTGCTGCAGCAACTCCACGTCGTTGCTCGAAAAAGCGTTCAGGTCCCGACTAGCCAGATTGATCGTCCCGAACGTGCGGCCGTGGGTCGAAAGCGGAACGCAACAAAGTGATTCCACTCCTTCTTTACGCAAGAATCGCATGACTTCCATGTTGAAACGATCGAGCTCAGTACCCCGCACAACCAGCACCTGGCCGGTAGAGAAGCATTGGCCGGCTGGAGTATCTTCAACCGATACGGTGAATTCTGATTTCGGCAATTTGTTGTTGCTACCCGGCAGGTCAAGCGCATGAATCTTCAGTAGACCCGAAGATTCATCCAGCAAGGCAAGACTCGTGTAATCGTGTCGCAACACCGGTTTGAGCGAAGACACGATGCCCTTAAACAGCGCGCCGGTATCGCGCGTGCTCACAAGAAGGTTGTTGATATCGAGCAACACTTGCAGTCGATCCCGCTCGCGGGCGAGTTGGCTCTGGTACGCCTCTGCCGCTTCCAGATTTAGGGCGTTATCCACAGCAACGGCAACCTGCCGAGCGACCCGCTGAATGAAATCAACCTCCGCATCGCTTAGCCCTTGCGGCACATAACGACCAATGGCCATGGCCCCGAGCCTGTGTTGGGCAGTCGTAAGGGGGACGATCGCAAAGCTATGCACCCCTGCTTCGAGCAGACGCTGCATAAAATCCGGGTAACGCGCGTCTTTTTCCGTATCCAAGGTCAGGAACGCCCGCTGATTTTGCCAGACCCATCCTGCAGGGTGATTCTCGACAGGAAATTCGTGGGAGGGTTCTTTCTGAGGGGCTTCGCGCGTTTCAAGGATGTGGAGGCGCATGGTATTCCGTGACGGTTCGTGGAGAACCAGCGCAAGAAAATCAAAGGCCAGAACGCTATGCAGCCGCTCAGCGAGCTCATGAAACAGCTTGTTCAGATCGTGTTGCTGCGCAATCGTTTCGCTCACAGCCAGGAGCGCCTCAAATTGGCGTTCAGAATGTTCAAGCGTAGAGGCAAAAGGAAGCGCAGGCGTAAGATTGGCCGAATCCGGCATAAGCTGGAGAATAGCATCCGCTTCGGCGCGCTCACAACCATGCTACGGTATGCAAGGGAGCAAACTTTTTTCGTATACTCAGCGGGCGCGTCAAATCGGTTTAATGAACGAGGAGCAGAGTTTGGACAACGGAGTTCATCAGAAAGTATTCCGCCGGCTCGCTCAAGCGATTGTTGCCTTTCTGCTGGCCACGGTTTTGGGTTGCGGACAGAACCCCGCGCCACAGGCACCATCCCGCGAAGAGTCGCACTCTGCGGCCTCCGCAGAAAATCAAAATGTTGAACGCTATGATCTTGAACGAGACGAGAGTCGAGGCGGGCACACGCTTGCTCGCCACGTGGGACGCTCCGATAACGAATTGGCGCAACGGTTGCGAAAAGAAAAGTACATCTCGGCGGCATCGACATGGACCAATCGCGAAATTGCTGAGGAAACCGTCGAAGCAGCGTTAAAAACAGAAAACGGCCGCATCCACGACTGGATACGTCGCGGCGAGCGGCGTCCAAACTTGGCATTGCACTATAATGCTCACCGAATAATTGGCCGCAGCCTGCGCCGGGGCTCAAGCGAATCCCTGCCGTGTGCCAGCGCAGTCATTGTTCTACGCGCAGACGGAGCTGACAGTTTCTATGTGCTGACGACTTACCCGGAGGCGCGCGAATGATGCATCAGGACAAGCACTCCAATCCACCATTTGATCCAGACGAATTTTCCGCGTTACAGGATTTTTTGGGTGGTTACCTCCATGAGGATTTTTCAGAGGAATACGGCTCCCCTTCCGCGGCACTGGAAGCGTTCTTGTCCGATGCCAGCGGCGATGAGGTCCAGAACGTGAAAGAAGAGTGGCTGCGATTTCGCACCTTATTAAGGGATAAACCCTTCGGAGAAACGCAGTCAGCATTGCACCGTCTGGGCGCGGCCTGGCAGCCAGGTCATCCAGGAGAGATCGCCGCCCTCGATGAAATTCTTTCGCGAGCGTAGCCATGCTATTCTAGTGGGGCTTCTTTACTAGGCCCGTAGCTCAGTTGGTTAGAGCGCTACCTTGACACGGTAGAGGTCTGGGGTTCGAGTCCCCACGGGCCTACCATCTATCTCACTGAATACATTGAGAAGTGGCAGTTCCTTCATCCGCAATTTGGACGAACTCGTCACCATTCGTCATGATTGCCTGGAAGTTCGTCTGGACCGCAAAAGACACTTGGCTGGGACCCAATCTCGATACGGGTTCTATCCCTGCGGTCTACAACCTGACCATGGATCCCTATGAGAAGTACGACATGGTGTTCAACGGAGCGGCCACCACTCGGGCGACGACGAATTCACCAGGAAAATACGCCGGGCAGGATAACGGTTGGACTGCGGGATTGTTCAGTGTAGTGCTCGCCGATTTCGATAAGACGATCATGAAGTACCCCAGCATCAAGCGTTTCCCTGAGGGCGCTTCGAACGACCTAATTCCGAATCTCCAGCATCCGGAAAACCCGGTACCAGCGCTTGACCCCAACAATATGCCAAAGGTTGGAGCGGGGTCAGTCGACTAACCCAAATTAGCCAATCCTCGAAGGGGCGGCTCGCAAGGGCCGCCCTTTCGCTTCAACCGCCAATCGATCTCATAGTCTCAGTGGGCGCGGAGCACGCGTTGTCTTTTCAGTTGCGCGCCATCTGTAGTTTCTGGTCTTTATCCCAATCCTTCCGGCTTACTGAAAGCTCCTGGAAACTCTCGAGCAATGGGGCTGGTTTGTAACTGAGGCTGATGCGTGCAAATTCGACGAACTGGCGCTGGGTAAAGTTGGCAGAATGGATGGCGACCAGGAATCCTGCTTCACGCTCGGTATAGCCGAAACGTTTCAGGTTCGAGATAGCTTCTCTTCAATGGAAAGATCCAACAGGTAAAGCTGAACATCTCTCCTTCGCACTTCAGCCCGGAATCGCAGGCGGAGTTCGACGCCGCGCGAGAGAAGGCCGCTCAGTCACAAGAGTAGTATCCGCAGAAGCTGCCCACACATAGAGGCTACGTCGTTCGAGGCGCAACCTCCTTCAGACAACATCACGAGATTCGAAGATCTCTATCCATAGCTCCAGGGTCTGGTCATGCCACTCCACGTTTCCGATAAGGTTGTGCCGTAGTTCGTTCTTAAATCGATCGCGCAATGCCTGAGCGTTGAGTTTCCGGGAACGAAATAGATAGTCGGCGTCGTCTCTGTCTTTCGCCGCATTGCGCTCGAGCTTGGACAAGATGCAGTCGCATGGGTCGGGCACAAGTAGTCGCAGAGATTTAAACGCCCCCGGCGCCATGTCAGTGAGCCTGCTTACGTAATCTTCGGGGAGGCTTGCGACGGCGACACGGTGGAGCCAGACTCCGTGTTTCGTGTGAAGAGGTGAGCCTTGACCTGCTACCTCATCCAAGTTGAGATTCGCTGGAATCGCCGTGTAATAGTCGATATCGCCGGTGGTACGCGGCAATCCATAGAAATGCGTGAAGACAAACCCGCCGATGCAGTGCAATTCGAGGGGTTCTCGCAGCATACTGTCGAGTTCCCCGAGAAACTCTTTCCAGGGTGACGGGAGCGGTCGTACTTTTTTATTGGCTGGCATATTGCAGATGCTCAAGCCGCATATCGGTCAACAGATTCCAGTGTGTCGCGTCTTGTGTGCGATTCTTTCGCAGCCATTCCTTCTCAGCCTCTGTACGAGGTGGGCGGTAGAAGGTATCTTCCTTCACTAGGCGGCTGTCATCGAGTAGATTTTCAAGTCGGGTAAGTTCCCTTGCTCTCGCGGCATCGTGCCGCATCTCTGCCATCCGTCTTGCCAAGCTGACAACAAACCCTAGACGGTTCTGGAGATTGAACTTGCGCGCGCTCTGGACAAGCCACAGGTCCGGCTGGGCATACTTCATTGCGACCCAGGGTAAGGCCTCCGCCACGCGCGCATCGAGACTCTTCTGGGCTAATGCTGTTAACAAGACTTCAAAAGGATGCTTCCCGTGCATGCGCGTGCGGAGATGACTAAACCCCGGATAGCGCAGTTTCGCGAGCAACTCCGTTAATCGTTGATCGTTGGTCTCGGCGGGTACGAAGGCTTCACCTACCGGGAGCAGTTCTGGCGAGAGCCCATAAATGGAGGTCGCCCGGCGAACGAGTTCGGGCGTGAGGCGCCTTTTGCCGCTTTCAAGGACGTTCAAATATGCTTGGGTCATCTTCAGATGTACGGCAGCTTCGGTCTGTGTCCATCCTTTGACCATGCGGGCGGATTTGAATTCGGAAGGTTTCATGCTTCGAATTATAACAATGTTGTTATATTCCGTCAATACGAAGAAACAGTTAACCGGCAGTCAGACCTGTCGCAGGTCGACTCCCCATTAGTCTGGGTTTCAATCGGTGACGTAACAGTCCAAAATTTCGATACGGAAACTCGTCACCAATTCGTCACCAAAACCAGGTCATTTAAGGCCTTATTTTGGGAAGTCAGAACCGGAAAAGCAAAGCAGGCAAAGGATTTAGTTTTCTGACTACGCATTTGACACGGTAGAGGTCTCGGGTTCGAGTCCCCACGGGCCTACCATCTATCACTTAAAATCGTTCGGAAGGTCAGAGTAAATTCTGGCGCTCGGTACTCCTTGGGCTTTCCTGTCGTTACGCAGGTCCGCGTTACCGAGCTTTGCGTACTAAGCCCTCACCGGATGCGCGGCAAAACGGACGTCTGCAATACCGACTTCATGACTCAGGGCAGTTTCAGCCAAGCGCCCTCGTTGACTACCACCTGCTTACGCTGTCCGCGAAAGCTGTAATCTACTTTCACGCTCTTATCCGCGCCTTTATTCGGGTCTCCACCCATATTGTCGTTCGTTACTTTTACGCTTAAGGTGTTGTTCTTAATCATCAACTGTAGCCGTCGCGTTACGTCTTTTCCGGCCCCCGATTTACCGTACACCGCTTTAATGATTTGGAGATTGCCCATTTGTGCATGGACAACCGTGTTCGAAACGAGTGCCCCAACGAGCAGTAAGGCTAATACTGGAAAAACCAAACGAACTATCCGCATCTCAATGATCCTTTCAAACAAGGACTAAATTCCACTCCCAGTTTTTGTGAGAAGCTTGATGCTACTCTGAATCGACAGTTTGCGCCAACCGAAGCGTGCTAAGTCTCGGGAAGCTTACCGTCGCTACTCAAGACTCTCGGTGAATTGATCCTGAGGGTGCGCGACGTGGAGATCAGTTCTTCATCGGAATTTTGGAGCTCGATCAGAAAAGATGGAAAGATCTTGATGCTTACCGGCAAGCTCAAATATAGGCCTGCGGCAAAACCATGTGCTACTTGCCAACTTCTATTCCAGTTCAAGCGGGTGCGGGTCTTTCGCCTGGGCCGCGTGCGTGCACCCGTGGAAATCCGTCACAAATAGGCCAGCCGGCCAGATGGCGTTCCGGGAACAGCGGCAAATCTGTCAGTCGCACATTCATTCCTTCGAAAATAGGCATTTCCGATCGCCGTCGGCATCGCCATAATCCATAATCGGTGTCCAAGATCGATATTTCCCGTCTTGTTCCCACCAGGCTAGTGCGAACGTCCACACTTAATCGGTCGATCAGGAGTCGTGACCAAAGCGGCTCCGCAATAAAGAACGCTGCTAATCCCACGAAGGAAACCCCGCAACTATTCGACTCCGTCGCAACATCACGCGGCTTCAACTGCTGTTGGTATGGCATGTTTAATTGAGAAGAATCTCTGCCAGTTAATGCCGAGTGTCAGGCGAGCCAAGGGTTGACGACTGACACGGAGAGATCCTCAAAATGGACCACGTTGCGGGTTGCCAGTGTCGCATGGCGTGCAACCACAATCCCAGCGATCATGGTGTCGCGCAGATCAACCGGCCGACCCTTGCGCTGGCGAAAGGCAATCAAGTCTGCGGCCTGTATGGCCGCGGGTTTGGAGGTGACTGGCTAACCGTCTTGCTTAGTGCGCCGTTGTCGCAACAACCAAGTCCAAATGAGGATGACCGCTGAAACCGCTACGATCATCTCTGCCCAGACAAACGATAAATAGTCACCAAGGACACCAAGTGGCGGTACGGCCGGCTGAGCATTGCGCAGAGCGGGCAAACCGAAGAGAAGGGTCACGCAAAGTGACAATGGCAAAAGTTCAATCCCCTCAGCCGAAGTCAACGCACTGAAGCTCATCAGGAGAACGCTCATGGCCAGGCTCATCATCAATACCATGATCAAGATGGATACAATGACTACGTTGTCCGCCCGACGAACGAACAGTTTAAATCCTTCGAGCCCGTTACCAGGGCGCTCCACGCTCTGGCCCTCAAACTTCAAGCCCGGAACAGAAGCGTTAATTGACGACACAATCGGCAATGTTACGCTCTCTTGCGGGGCAGCAACTAAGACTCCACTGGCCGTCTCCTCGAGTGGGTTCTGTTTTTTGTTTTTCTTTTCCGCTTGTGTTTGTGGTGGCTTAGTGTAGCGAGCGCGCTTGGTGACCATCATCCAAATAGAAGTATCGTAGCTATCGGAAGGATATTTATTCACGTTGCCTTCAAGCGGGAAAACTGCTTCGAAGGGATTGATGCGCCGCCCTCGAGGAAGTTCGATCTCCTGCTGTCCTCGGATACCGTTCAGGAAGAGCTTCAGGTCAATCGCTGGTGTTACTGGGTCTTTGGCAAGTTCACCATTGAGGCGGAGACTCACAAGCGCCGTTATCTCTGACTTGGGCAAGTCGGCGGCAACGATCCGAATCGAAACGCCAACGTACTCGCCGGTAATAGGCGTTTCCTTCAGCTGCAGAGATCGCCGCTCGCTCTCGTGGAGGTTACGGAGCAAGGTCACTGAATACACTACTATCACGAGAACGGTCAGTCCAATCTGCAATCGTTTGGTGCGACTTAACATTGGCTCTCACTCCCGCAAAGGTCTTCAGCATCATGGGAAAAGTGTTAGCGGTTTCCAAATCTGTAAGTAATTCCTGAACTCGTGCCGTAGTCGCTGGTAGAGAAGCCTGTAGGGGGCTGATTGTCCCAGTTGCCGTAGAACGATAAGTTCCACGTAAACTTACTCCAAAGCTTGACGTAGTAGGCGACGTTAAGATTAGTGTGGATACGCCCGGGATCTGAAAGGGCAGGCAGAACAGTTGCGACGACGTCGAGGTTGGTCTTGTCGAAACGGAACAGACTCATCTTCCCGACAATTAGAGCCGAGGTAACCTGCTGATCGGGGGCCGCTACTAGTTGCTCGTGATAGGCGATATTTTGCCAAGCAACGCCGCCATACACACTGATCATCGTGTTGTTCGTGTTTTTCAAGTAGCGACCGATGCCGCCGCCGAAAGTGGACTGGAGTTGGATACCCTGCTCAGAACTCTGCAGGAAGTCCAGGAGGCCCGCGTAGTACCAATTGTTCCAGCGAAGGAGACGTTGAGCGGTCAGTTGACTTTCATTTCGGGTGACTGCAGAACTTCCCGTGTTCGAGGAAAAGGAAGAACTATAGGAAACGGCCGCAGACCACCGGGGGCGGGGATAGACAGCATCGGCGTTGAGATTGTATTGAACCGATTGGTTGCCTTTGCTGTAAATGGAGTTCATGCCGACTTGGCCATTAAAGCGACGCCAAAAACTAAGTTCTGTTTCTTCCATATGGATGACATGGGTCTTGTCGAGTTCAACTCTGCTTGTTGATTCTTCGAGGACTTCGATCTTCGTAGGTCGCGCTCCTTCAGACGATGGGGTAGACAGACTGCCGGAATAGACCAAACCGCCTTGAGTTTTGACAAGGAATAGCTGCTTGCTTTCAATGTGATCGACTTTGCCCCAGTCGATGGAGACGGTACCAGCAGCATAGTCGAGACTGATGGAAAGAGTGTCAGCATCGAGGCTTTTTACTTCGCACGTGAGGCGGTCGCCGTTGCGCATGACAAGCACGTCCGACTTGTCGCGGGCGAGAAGAGGCGAGGCAAGCAGCAATAGGAAACCCAGGTAAGGTAGTTTCGGATTCATGATCGTAATAGCTCCCCTGAGCCTGACGTCCGAAGCGCAACTATTTCCAGAATGCAGAGCGAGTACCTTGTTAACTCAGTTCTGGGCTGTCTCACTCGAGCCGGCGGACGTGTCCACGGGCCAGCTATCGTTTGTGCGCGTCCAGGTTTTGTCGGGGTTGTACAGTTCCATGTCCTTAAAAAGCTTGAGTGTGTCCGGACCTAAGTCCTTCTGATAGACGACACCTTCGTAACCGACGATGAACGTTTTGACGCCAGTAACCCGATAATCTGCCGGGGCAGCCACGAGTGCAAAGCCCCCGATCATGGCACCCTCGATCACAAAATCCATCTTGCCGAGCGGAGCTGCGGGGCCCTGCCCTTTCAGGATCTTGAAGTAATATCCGTGGAACGGCTTGGAGTGATCGGTGTAGCCTTCCGCCAAAGCGTCCGCGAGTTCATCAGCGCGAGGACCGCCCAAGGTTCCGTCGGGGTTTCGCCAAACCAGCCCGTCGTGTCTTCCCGGAGTACTCATTACATGCTGGGCATACTGATTCACCACGGAGCCGTCATGTCTTTCCATCGCATATTCGTGCTGTGACTCTACGTAGCTGCGGCAGATATCAATCGCATCCAGCTCGTTGGCACCGATGCGTCGGTAGAGCATCTCTTGGCGGCCGGCCTTGGTATCAAAAAACCACTTACCGTTTTTCTGGACAATGGGGATCGGCATCGGCCAGTCGGTGTTTCCGACGACGAGAACGGCGCGGTTGACGTCTTTTGGATCGATGTTGATGGAGTTTTTCTGATGCACTTCCGCGACAAATCCCGTAACGATGTTCTTGTCTTGAACAGGATCCTCGGTCGACAGCAGATCTTCGCCTGCTGGGCCAAAGATTTCCCGCATTGCGGGTAGATCGCCTTTTTCCGCGGCGTTAATCAGCGCTTCGGCGGCTTCTTTCGGACTGCTGAAAGTTGTCTGAGACTGTGGTGGAATTTCGGTTGCTTTTGCCTGCGCGAATGAGAAAGAACAGAAAAGCATAGTAAGTACGCTGGAGAGTGCGGCCTTGCACATCAGCCGCAAGACTTCTCCTGCCCAAGGATTTGATGTTCTTGTGGTCTTCTGAATTGTATTGTTCATGGCTTTCTACCTCCGCCTCCCACCGCCACCACCACTACTTCGAGAACCCATGCTCGAGCTTCCGCGCGAGCTACTGGCCTTGGCCGAGCTGCCGCTTTTGCCGCTCGAACCGCCACCGAGAGCGCTGCTCTTGCTGTTTGCGGAAGATGAAGGTGTTCGGTTGCCACTGCTCGCACCAGTTGAGGATGGACGGTTTGCGCCGCCCGAACTCCGTTCGTTAGAGCGCGGTTGTTGTCCACCTCCCTGACCTTGACTGGAGCGCGCGCCGGATTGGCTTCTGTTCCCAGCGTTGGCTTGATTCTGGCGAGAATTCGATTGATTCTGGCGTGCATTGGCCTGACGGTCGGACGCGGACGCCCCTCGACTGGTGCCGCCATATTTATTGGCGGTGGAGCGATCGGCGTAGGGCGCTGCGCCACGGTGTTGCGGATTATGTTGCCAACTGCCGCCGCCACCACCGCTTGTATTCACGCGGTTCCCGCCGCTTACGTTCGTGTTTTTATTGAAGTTGTTGTTGACGTTAACGGTGACGTTATTATTGCCACCCCATCCGCAGTTATAACCCCAGCCTCCGTGATAAGCCGCTCCCATTGCCATACCGACACCGAAAGCAATGGCCATTCCGGCTACGTAAGCACCCGGTGGCGGAGGCGGTGGGTAGACAATTGGTGGATAGGGATAAACGGGGGGGCCGTAGACGACGGTCGGATTGTAAGTGGGAACATAAATAACCTGCGGGTTGGCCTGTTCAACGATTATGACTTGTTTGCTCTCGACGACTTTTGTCTCCACCTTTTGCTGCTCTGTAGATTTCAGGTTGCCCGCGTCCTTTGCCTTCTTCCGCATGCGCTGGACGGCATCCATCACATCACTTTGTTGTGCAAGGAAAGCATTGCCGAGCTCGGTCGTCCACTGAATGTCGTTGGCAAGGCGCTTCACTACGTCTGGAAGCGCAGCCATGCCCTGTACGCTGGGGTCCCAAGGCTGTTTTGAGACCGCATCCATGAGCGCCTTGTCCTTCAAGTCTTTGTTCTTTCCCAGCCATTGCTGGAGCTGGATGATTTCCAAAGGATAGGTGGATGCTGCGAGAACTTGGGCCAGCATTGGATCCGGATAAAGCGCGATTGGGGCTACCAACGAGTCCAGTTGATCGGGCGGCAGTTTGGCGTCAGCCTCCGTAGATGCTTCAGCAGTTTGTTGCGGTGAAGGCTTCGCCGTACCTTGCTGGGCTTGAGCCGCCCATACTGCCTCGCCGGGCATGAGCAAGATCGAACACAAAATGGCGACGCAGCCTTGCGTTGCTTTCAGAAGAAAACTTGAATTGGTTCTCAACTTTTTCATGATTGAAATTCCCTTCGTGGCTTCACTCTCCAACTATCGGAGTCTTGACCTACTTGCTACTCCTGTGGCGCCAAATGCGGGCTGCTGTGGCGAAAACACTTTCTCAAAGCATCGATCTAACGCTTACGAATGGTGCCCTTTTGTCTTTTCGTGAGTAACGGCTTTGTTCCAGCCGATAATGTTCATTCCTATCGCCGAATTCCTGTCGCAGTTCTGTCGGTCAGTTTCGGCCAGCAGCATGAGCCTTATCCGTGAACGCGGCCTGTCTACCTGCTTCGAGGATCCGCTTTGCGTCGAGGAAACCGTAGAGCTCGATGAGCTTGGCGACCAGTCCGGTCCAGCCGGTCTGATGGCTGGCGCCCAGCCCTGCACCATTGTCGCCATGGAAATATTCGAAGAAGTAAATGTTGTCGCGCCAGTATGGATCGCTTTGGAACTTCTCCGTGCCACCATAGACCGGCCGCCTTCCATGTTCGTCTCGCAGGAAGATTCGGATGAGCCGGTTGGAGATCTCTTTACTCACCTCGAGAAGGTTCATGAGTCTTCCCGAACCTGTGGGACATTCGATTTTGAAGTTGTCCCCGTAATACAGATAGAAGTTCAGCAGCGCCCTGATAATGAGTACGTTCATCGGCATCCAGATCGGTCCTCGCCAGTTCGAGTTGCCGCCAAACATTCCCGTGTTCGATTCCGCCGGCAGGTAGTCCACTCGGTGCTCTTGGCCACCCACCCAGAAGCTGTACGGGTGCTGCTCGTGGAATTTTGAAAGTGAACGGATGCCGTAGCCGCTCAGAAATTCGTTTTCGTCGAGCATCTTGGTAAGGATCCGGCGGAGCCGTTCGGGGTTGACGAGTGCCATAATCCCGCGCTCAGCCACACCGAAGTGTCCCGGCCCCGTGGGGTGGATGGTCCGTGAGAGTTCGGGTATCCGGCGTACCCGCTCGCTGATCTGCGTGATGACCCCCGGTATGCGGTCTCGCGTACTAGCCTCGACGATTGTTGTCGCGCAGAGAGGAAGAAGTCCGACTAGCGAGCGCACCTTGAGCCGTGTCGCACTGCCGTCCGGGAGCCGTAGCAAGTCGTAATAGAAACCGTCCTCCTCATCCCACATACCGCCCGATCCCGGCTTGTTCATGGCCGACGCGATGAAGTAGAAGTGCTCGGCGAACTTTACGATCATGTCCTCGTAGGTCGCGTCGTGAAGACTGAGCTCGAACGCGAGTTCCAACATGTTCTGACTGAAAAGTGCCATCCACGCGGTGCCGTCCGCCTGCTCCAAATGACCGCCAGTGGGAAGGGGCGCACTGCGGTCGAACACGCCGATGTTGTCTAGGCCGAGAAAACCGCCCTCGAACACGTTCTTGCTGAAACGGTCCTTGCGGTTCACCCACCAGGTGTAGTTCAGCAAAAGTTTCCGGAATGTTGTCCTCAGGAAATCAATGTCTGTCTTGCCGTGCAGGGCCTGCTCGGTCTTTTGCAGAAAGTATGTAGCGAACGCGTGGACCGGGGGATTCACGTCGCTGAAATTCCATTCATAGGCAGGCATCTGTCCGTTAGGGTGCAGATAGTTTGCGTGGAGCATCAACGCCATCTGCTCCTTGGCGAAATCCGGGTCGACGATCGAAAGTGGAAGTGTGTGAAAGGCCAGGTCCCACGCCGCGTACCAAGGATATTCCCACTTATCGGGCATAGAGATGATGTTCTGGTTCAGCATGTGGAACCATTCCGAGTTCCGCGAATCTCGATAACCGGAATGGAGTGGATTGGAGTGGTGCTCGTCCAACCAGTTGTCACCATCGAAAAAGAAAAACTGCTTGCTCCAAAGCATTCCTGCAAGGGCCTGTCGCATTACTTTGGCCGCGTCTTCACTCACCGATGGCGGCGTGATCGACTTATAAAACTCATCGGCTTCAAGAAGCCTGTTAGCGAACACTTCATCAAATTGCTTTCCGAACAGTTCGCGCTTCAGCTCTCGGGAATTCTTGGAAAGTCGGAGGCGAATCACTTTGGATTGACCGCCATCTATCTTGATTCGGTAGTGTGCCGCAACTTTGGTGCCTTGCTTGTCGGCGTTCACCGCGCCTTTGGTGCCCTGGACCACCCAGTTGTTGATACCGTCTTTGGCGTATCTGCTCTCGTTCTTTTGCCCAGGAAAAAGCCGCTCGTGGTTTGTTTCATTCTCGGTGAAGAGCAACGGCACTTCAGCCTCGCAAGAAAAGATGAATTCACCCAGTAACGGATGCGTCGCCGCAACCGCACTCGTGCCTTGGGCTGCTTCGATTTGAGTGAGGCTTGGTTTCTTAGAAGCCCTATTTGATTCGGCAATCCACGACGACCAGTCGTTTCGGAACCATAGCGTCGGCAAAAGGTGTAGTTCAGCCGTTTCGGGTCCTCGATTGAACGCGGTGATTCGGATCAAAATGTCTTCCGGATCGCGTTTGGCATACTCCACGAAGACGTCGAAATACCGATCCTCCTGGAAGACACCTGTGTCGAGGAGTTCATATTCCATTTCGTCTTTCGAACGATGGCGGTTCGTCTCCACCAAGTCGCCATAGGGAAAGGCTGCATGTGGATATTTATAGAGATACTTCATGTAAGAGTGCGTCGGCGTGCTGTCGAGGTAAAAGTAATATTCCTTCACGTCTTCGCCGTGATTGCCCTCGCTGTTGGTCAATCCGAAGAGCCGCTCTTTGAGAATTGGATCTCTGCCGTTCCAGAGAGCCAGCGCAAAGCAGAGATGCTGTTTGGCATCGGAGATCCCGGCGATGCCGTCTTCGCCCCAGCGGTAGGCGCGTGAACGAGCCTGGTCGTGGGTGAAAAAATTCCACGCGTCTCCATTTTCGCTGTAGTCCTCGCGGACCGTTCCCCATTGCCTCTCGCTGAGATAAGGCCCCCACTTTTTCCAGGGTATCCCTGCCTCGCGCTCGCTTTTTAATCGCTTTTGTTCTGCAACCTCAATCTTGGCGAGGGAGAGTCGTTCTGTAACGCCTGTTTCGCAACGCTTTCATCTAATTTCATGGCTTCATCTCCTCCCACGCTCCGTCACGTAGAGCTCCTTGTAGCTGGCGTAACCGGTGGCGATTGCAATCCGTGACGACCTCACTCCGACGAGGAGCGGGCCACCGCCACGAGCTCGATACCATTGGCAACCTGCACAGTCCAGAACCGCAGCACTGGCGGAATGCGGCTCGTTTCCATCATCAGTAATAGCTGCTTATAAGAATCCGACTGCAAATGGCGGATTAAGTCCTCCTGCGTCTCCCAATTTGCCTCGAGCAGAAGTTCATCCAGGTCTTGCCAGTTTTGCAGTAGCCGACAGCTGAGACATCCGGGCTGTACCTGGGTCGGACCGATCAGAGACGACAGCGCGCTTCCCAGTTGCTTCCTTTTGCCGGAAGGTGCAGAAACACTCATCTGCTCGATAATCATTTCGCCTCCATTCCGTCGAAATCGCCATCGACCCGCGTAGGCTTCCAACGCAGCGGCGCATTGCGGGCGGTCCCTGATGAAGATATCGAGCGATATAGATGCAAGAGATTGACCGAACATGCGGCTATGCGACGAACGCAGATAAGACTCGTGGATAGAACGCTATTCAGTCGAAATCAGTGGACGGAAACACATTTCGGCGGTTGTAGCGTGGGAATTTAACGAGGAATCTCCAACAGGTTGGAGATTTTACTTTGGCCGGCCAATGCCCAACTTCTTCATTCTTGCTTCGAGTGTGGTAGGTTTCACGCCGAGTATCTCCGCCGCACCGCGCTTGCCTCGGATCCGCCAACCCGTCGCTAACAACACATTGCGGAAATACTCCGCTTCAACCTCTTCGAATCGGCGGAGGTTCTTATTCGGCTTCTGATCCATCTCCGGGACCTCCGCTCGGAAGATGGAACCGCTACTAAGGATGAGGTTTCGCTCGATGACATTGCGCAACTCGCGTACATTTCCTGGCCATGAATACTTCTGAAACTCCTGCATAGTAGAAGCATGTACGACATCGATGCTTCGCCCCATTCGCTGGCTAAGATCCTTCAGAATGTGCCAAACGAGTGCGGGAATATCCTCGCGGCGTTCCCGTAACGGCGGGATAACGATTGGGAAAACGTTGAGGCGGTAGTACAAATCTTCCCGGAACTTGCCCTCGTTCACCATCTGTCGAAGGTCGCGGCTGGTAGCCGCGATCACTCTTACATTTACCTTGATTGTCTTTGGACTACCGAGCCGCTCGAACTCGCCTTCTTGTAAAACACGCAGCAGTTTGGATTGGACTTCGGGAGGCAGCTCGCCGATTTCGTCGAGAAAGATCGTGGACTGGTCCGCCAGTTCGAATCGGCCGATTTCTCTCGCCAAAGCTCCAGTGTACGCACCCCTCTCCCGTCCGAATAGTTCGCTCTCGATGATCGTTGCGGGAAGTGCTGCGCAATTCGTCTTGACCATGGAGCGTCTACTGCGTCTGCTCATTTCGTGGACGGTCCTGGCGATCAACTCTTTGCCGGTCCCTGTCTCCCCAAGAATCAAAACTGACGAATCCGTACCCGCAACCTGCTCCGCCTTCTTCAGGACGCCGCGAATCGCCGCACTATTGCCCACCACTCCCGTGTGGCTGTGCTCAAGTTTGATCTCCTCGCGGAGATAGCTGTTTTCCACCTCAAGTTGTTCTTTCAAAAAATGAATCTCAGCATAAGCGCGGTGCAGTGTTTCATCTGCTCGTTTCCGAGCTATAGCATTGGCAAAAACATCCGCTGCAGCCCGAAACCGCATAATCGTCTCGGCATCCGAAAGTTGGCGCTCGCGGAAGCTGACACAACTTGACATCGCCACCGCACCGATTAGCTTGCTTTCCACGTGCATAGGAACGATCAGCGACGACTTGATTCCCAGCAACTCTATGTATTTTCTTTCGATAGTTGCTTCACTTGGAAATTCGTCCGCCGCGTGCAGCAGTATGGTCTCGCCCATCTTGATGCGTTGGGAGAGCCACGGTAGTGACTCTTTCACAGCACGTTTGGCGGTCAGCGGAAACCCCTGCCGAGCCCATGAATGAGTGACGACCGGATCTCCTGAGGTGGGATCAATCACAGCTATCGAGGCGCGATCTCCTCCCATGGATTCTGCCAGAGCGGCCAGTCCGTTCTCGATCTCTCCATCCACACGGTCTGGTGCCAGGTTGATGAACGTCGCCGAGAGTTTTGCCAGCGCCTTTTCATACTCGACCCGTCTGCTTAGGATTTCGAGATGAATTGCTGCGCTCGTTTCGTGGCAGAACGCGTCTATCGATAACTCGGAGGGAGCAATCACTGGTTCAGAAATTGTGGATTCCAAGCTGGTTTCAGGTGGAGCCAATAGACTTCGGCTGGCGTCAATCATTTCATCAACTCCGCATTAGAACCGGGTGGAGGTTGAGCATCACCTCAAAAAGGTACCAAATGCGCGTTAGCGGAGCGATGCTACGCAGGTGGGAACGAGAAAAGGAACAAAGCTGTTAGCTAAACAACCCAATATAAGCAATCCTAACACGGAAATGTCCAATAGGTTGGAGATTCTCCAATTCTCACCAAGCCGCATTCGGCCTTTGGCTCCGCCTCTGTTTATCTAACGCGTGAAAGATGAAGCGTTTTCTTAGAAAACGTCGCCGTACCACTTTGGTGCACCGCATGCCTACATACGTTGTGACTGCCGGTAGCAACGGTAATTAGGTTGGCAAAGCTTCTAACCACCCAGCTGGCCACTCAGTCGGAGAGCCGCGATGTTGGGAAACTGATGGCGAAGCTCAAGGAGAAGTACGATGAGCACAGCAACACTGAAGCATCCTGCAACACAGATTAGGGTTGATAACGCACGAATCGACCGGCTGAAAGAGCAGCATTTGAGTACGCCTCAGACGATCGACAGTGAGCGAGTTCGATTCATGGCGCAGGTCTATGAGGGCACTGCCGGCTACCAGAACATCATCCGCCGAGCCAAGTTCCTAGCGCACGTACTTGACAACAAGAAGTTGTACATTGATGAGAACCTCATCGTGGGCAGCATGGCAAGCTCCGTCAACGCGGTCTACACCTATCCGGAATGGAACGTTCAGTGGATGAAGGAAGAAAGTACGGTCGAGAACTCGAAGACTCCGGAAGAACGGAAGGCGAACCAATGGGCGCTCGAGTACTGGGACAAGTGGGCACTGCGGCCGCGGGCCGACGAGATCTTCATCAAAAAGTACGGTTATGATCCGGCCCCCGTTTACCAGTCAGGGCTGGTGGCCGAGTTCATGTCGTGGCCTGGTGGTGGCGGCAACCTGAACTACCCCCGGGTTTACAACGAGGGGCTCGCAAGCGTGATCAAGGAAGTCGAGGAACGCCAGATGGCCCTCGACATGCGACTGCCTAACGCACCCAAGTTCTATTTCTATGAAGCCTGCCTCATCACGATGAAGGCCATCATCCGGCTAGCGCACCGCTACGCCGAGTTGGCCCGCGAGATGGCGGCGAAGGAGAAGGACGACGCGCGCAGGGAAGAGTTGGTCTCCGTCGCTGAGACCTGTGAGTGGATTCCTGAGCACCCTGCACGGAACCTGAGGGAAGCCATTCAGTCCCACTTCCTGTGTCACATCTGCGCAGAGATCGAGCAGGTCGGTTGTGGCTACTCGGAGGCCTACCTGGGCCAGAACTTGGAGCCTTTTTATCAGCGCGACAAGGCAGTGGGCCTGATCGGCCCGGAGGAAGCGACCTACCTACTAAAGCTCTTGTTCATCAAGCTGAACGAGATCGGCTACTACTATGGCGAGAAGGTCGCGCTTGCGAACTCCGCTGACCTTGGCCAGAGCATCACCCTCGGCGGCTTCACCGAGGACGGGGAAGACGCCACAGCGGAGATGGACTACCTGATCCTGGACGCGGCGAAATATCTGCGACTGCCGCAGCCACCGCTGTCCTGCTGCTACACGGAGAAGATCAGCGGCAAGTTCCTGGAGAAGGTCCTCGACGTCATCGACACAGGTGTAGGCATGCCGCAGTTCGTCAACGGTGACGTGATGATCAAGCGCGCCCTGAACCTCTTCGCGAACAGCAAGAAAGGCATAACACTCGAAAAAGCCAGGCGCACTTGTGTGGGTGCTTGCGTTGGGAGCTACATCCCCTATGAGACCGGGCATCCGGTAGAAGGACAGCCGAACCTTGGGAAAGTTCTCGAGCTGACGATGAACGACGGTTTCGACACCCGGACCAAACAGCAGCTCGGACCAAAGACCGGAGATCCCGAGAAGTTCAAGGACTTTGAAGGACTCTATTCAGCCTTCGAGAAGCAACTCCAGTTCTGCGAGGACATCGCTCCGCAAGCGAGGCCTGGATCGCGAGCATTCTGTGCGCCGAGTACCTGCCCGTCACGTGGCGGTCCATCCTAACCGGGGGCTGCATCGAGACCGGAACTCGAGGTTTGGAACGGCGGGGCCAACTACTACACGGTCGCGCAGATCGTCGTAGGCGGCGTGGACGCAGCCAACGGGCTGCTGGCCGTAAAGCATCTGGTTTACGACGAGAAGAAGCTGACAATGTCCGAGCTCAAGAAGGCGCTCGCAGCCAACTTCGAAGGGGAATACGAGAAGGTACGCACGCTTTGCTATGAGGCTCCCAAGCACGGCAACGACATCCCGGAGGTCAACCGATTCGTTCGCCGGGTGTACAACACCATCTGGCAGGCCTTCCAGAACGTGGACGGTGGCGCGGAACTACATCAGCCGGGACGTTCCGTTCGGCGCCGCACGCCTACACGAAGAGCATCCACAACCTGATGGGTCTCGTGACGGGAGCTCTGCCGACCGGAAAGAAGGCAGGAGTGGCACTCACCGACGGAAGTCTGTCGGCCATGCCTGGAACTGACGTCCACGGGCCGACCGCACTGGCGATGTCCGCAGCGAAAAGCCAGAGACTCGATTAAATTCACCGCGACGCACATGAACATGAAGCTCCCTCCCAACCAACTCAAGACCCGCAAGGGCCGGGAGACACTGCTGAATCTCATCAAGACCTACATGGACAACGACGGCTACCACATCCAGTTCAACGTGCTGGACACCAACATCCTGAGGGACGCACAGAAGCACCCGGAAAAGTACCGCGATCTCGTTGTCCGCGTGGCCGGCTTCAGCGCGTTCTTCACCAGACTGCACCCGGGCGTGCAGAACGAGATCATCGCCCGCACCGAACAATCCTTCGGCAACAGCTGAAACTCAACTCGCCCGATACGGCGTGGCATCGTGCCACGCCGTATCGGAAAGCTGCTTTCAGGATTTTTCAGTATCAGATTCGTAAGGCAGAGAATCTGAAACGCAAACCGTGTGCGCAAGTGAGAGTATACAGTGACTACCGAAATAGGCCATGCCAGTTTCTTAAGACGCATTGCTATCAATGTGGGTGCCGGCTACGTCCCCGGGATGAATGCCGTAATCATGGGAGCGGCTATCGCAGCTGGCAAACTGGGATGGGAGATGGTCGGCATCCGTGACGGGTTTGACGGATTGCTGCACCCGAAAAACTACCCCGACGGTGGACTGGTAACCCTAAATCCCCAACTGATCGACAATCTGGATCCTGCCGGCGCAGGTGTCCTCGGTCAATCGACCCGCGTTGATCCATTCCACGTGCGCCACGTGAGTGGCGACGGCTTTGTTGAAGAAGTGGATTTGTCCGATCAGCTGTTGAAGACACTGAAGGAAGCGAGGATTGACGCGTTGATTTCCGTCGTTGGCGGCCGAGGACTGAGCATCGTGTACAAGCTCCATCGCAAAGGGCTCAATACCGTGTGCGTGCCGCGGTCGATCGAGAACGACATTGCCGCAACTATGGTGTCCTTCGGTTTTAACAGCGCGCTCAGCTTCACCATCGAAATGCTCGACCGGGTTCGGCAAGCGGCGCAGTCCGCCCGCAAGATCGGAGTGGTTGAGGTCCTAGGGTGAGCAGGCTGGATGGCTGGCGCTGCAGGCGGGCATTGCCGTCGCGTGCGCGATGCGGTGCTGATTCCCGAGATTCCCTGCGATTTGCACCTGGTAGCGGCGCGGTTGAAGGAAAAGATAACAGCCAGCAGGCCTTGCGGGCTCGTGGTTGTGGCCGAAGGGAGCGAAGTTCGTTGACGGTCACGAAGATCGGAAGCGCAAGCCACCCTCTCTGAAAGATTCGCTGTCGCCGCTGGCTACCGGCGAGGCCAGTGAGCACGTCATTCAGCGATCGGGTCAAGCCGCCGAGACCGTGGCGAATCAAGCTGCAACTGCTGATCGCCGAGGAGACCTATCCGCTCGTCCTGGGCCCCTGGGTCCGAGGCGGCGCCCCCACTGCTGTCGACCGCCAGCTGGGGATGGGTTACGGAGCTGGAGCCGTACGAGCCCTCAGAGCCGGCAAGAATGGGGTGATGGTTGCTTTCGCCCCGCCGGACCTCAAGTTCGTTCCGCTGGCGGAAGCCATCAACAAAGTCAGAACCGTGCCCGCGGACAGCGTGTTCGTGCAGATTGCCCGATCGCTCGGCATCTGTCTGGGGAGGGAACTATGAAAAGCGAACCGAACAATTCATCCGCTCCGACCGGCACGGTGCTGAACATCCAGCGATACTGCAGCCACGATGGTCCGGGCATCCGCACAACCGTCTTCCTGAAGGGCTGCTCGCTTCGTTGCAAATGGTGCTCCAATCCGGAGAGCATCGCGCTGAAGCCTGAACTCGCCTACGACCCCAAATTGTGCGTCGGCAAGAACGAATGCGGAGCGTGTCTGAAGCCTCCCTTTCCTGAAGGCGCCTTTTATTTCGTCGGTAGTGACGATGATCGCGTAAGAGTGAACTGGCATCTGGCCATGGGTTGCGACGAGTCCATCGTGGCTTCGCTCTGCCCGCCCAGGCGCTTGTACATGTTCGGCAAACCGAATGACGGTTGACGAAGTGCTGGACGAAGTGGAGAAGGACGCTTCCTTCTACCGGTCGTACCGGCGGCGGCATCACTCTGAGCGGCGGTGAGTGCTTGCTGCAGCCTGACTTCAGCGCCGCATTGCTGGCAGGTGCCCACGAGCGCGGCTTCAACACGGCCATCGAAACGGCGTGCAACGTGCCTGGGCGCTTCGTCGAAAAGGTGCTGCCGCACGTCGATACGATGCTGCACGACCACAAGCTGACCATTCCCGGAGCGGCACAAGAAGTGGGTCGGGGTCGACAACGAGCGCATCCTGGCGAACTTCAAGAAAGCCTACGAAACGTTTCCCAACATCGACTTCATCGCCCGCACGCCGCTGATTCCTGGGATCAACGCCGATGAAGAGCACATCCGCGCGGTCCTGGCCTTCATTCGCCCGCACAAGAATGTGATCGACTACGAGCTGTTGCCGTACCACCGCTTTGGGCTGGGCAAGTACGAACTTCTTGGCAGGGTGTACGAGCTGGACGATTACAAGTCGCCGTCCGATGAAGTGGTGCTGCGCTTACAAGCCATCATCGACGAAGCCTTCGGCCGAACTGGGCAGAAAGCGGTGGCTAGCAAGTAAGGTCGCTTTGCACCAGGGATACAGGGAGTGAATATCGATGAGCAATACCGAAAATTCCGAAGAGATCTACGAGCGATTGGTTGCCGCGCTCGATGCGCTTCCTCACGGGTTTCCCAGAACGCCGTCGGGTGTGGAACTGAAGCTGATCAAGATGTCCTTTTCACCCGAAGAGGTCTGGCTCGCAGGCCAACTGACTCGTTTTCCCGAAACCGCTGCCGAAATCGCGAACCGCGTCGGCCGTGACGAAGCTCAAGTAAGAGAAATTCTGGAGAGCCTTATTCCCAGGCGCCTGGTCCGCTTGGATTCTCCTGGGATGGCTGCTCCTGGCTTGGCGCCTACCGTCGAGGGCGAACGGAAGTACCGGCTGGGCCCGTTTCTGGTCGGCTGGTACGAAGCCAACATGCGGCTGCTTGGCGGGGAGTTCGCCCACCTATTTGAGCAGTACGTGGTCGAAGGTGGCGGTGAGCGAATCTTCTCGCCACGGCCCGGCGTGCTCGGCGTGGTTCCGGTGCGCGGTTCGCTGATGCCTGAACTGATGCAAACGATGGAACCCCATCTCGACATCGACGCTCATTTCAAACGGCACGAACGTTTTCTGGTCATTGATTGCGTTTGTAAAAGGGAAAAGGAATTATTAGGTCCTTAGCCAAAGCAAGATGCATGTGGATTGTGGACGCCGCCGCACCCCGCTCGGAGAAAACGTGCTGAACGCGGAGGACGCGTCCAAACTCCTGGCTGAACTCGAGCACATGGGACATGTTCACCTGGCGTTTTACGGATTCACCATGAGCGCGGAGTCTCCTCAGTTCGTTGGCACGTGCAACTGCTGCGATTGTTGCTGCGCCGTATTCCAAGGGAAAACTCTCGCCGGGTTGGCGGAGGGGCCGCAGAGATCGAATTACCGCGCCATCATTGAATCGGAAAAGTGCATTACCTGCGGTATGTGTCAGGAGCGTTGCCCAGTCGACGCCATCGCCGACGATGACAATTCCAAGTCCAAGGTGGATCGCACCAAGTGCATTGGCTGCGGAGTGTGCGTCATTGAATGCGCGTCGGAGGCCATCGAGATGGTGCCGGTGTCCGCCGAAGAGTGGTTCCACGTTCCCTCCAGCATGGCGGAATGGGAAGACATGCGCCTGAAGAATCTGGCGGTGACGAAGTGAGAAACGCTTTTGGGGCTAATGCCGGGAGCGACCGCCTGCTTTCCCGTAGATCTCACAAGAAAGGAACTGCAAATGGCAACCACCATCGTGCAACAGAAAAAGCTGACCACAGTACCGTTGGATTGGAAGGAGGTTTACTACACCAATTGCCCCCTCGTATCCGCCAGCAACGTGGACCAGGAGTTAGGCTGGACTAAGGAAGAGTACAAGAAGATTGGGATTCAGTATCTCTACCTTCGTTCCCGCGCCGAGAACGATTGGTACCCACACTACATCCACAACCTCGACAACATGATTCGCTTTGGCGGATTGTTTCCACCCATTCACGTTCACGCTGACATTCGCAGAACCAGGCTTTTGGGAGTGACGCATGCTCCCCGTGAAGGTGGAGTGATGCTGGTGCGTTCGCGGGACGACATCTACCGGATGTGCGATCTGAAAGGCAAAAAGATCGGACTCTCTCGAAGCCAGAACAAGATTAAGACCGACTGGTGGGGCATTCAGGAAGAACAGGGCATCGAGCTGATGCTTCGGTCTGAATGGCATGACCCGCAAAGACGTCCAGATCGTCGAGTTCCCCTACCCAGATGATTGGTACGACAAACCGGAAATGATGGGCCCACTGATGGAGAATCCATCCGAATTGTGGCTGCGCCGCGACCACAAACACGATCTCGCCTTCCGCCCGCTGGAAGCAGCGCTGGAAAAGGGATCCATCGACGCCATGTACATGCAAACCGGGCCGTTGCAGCAACTCTCCGAGGCCACGGGAAAGTTCAAGGCCATTGAAGACCTATCCCGCCATCCGGACTGGACTTTACAAGTCGCCAATATTCCTGCCGCCATCACCTGCAGCGACGTCATGGCCGAAAAGCATCCCGAGCTCGCGGTCACTTTCATGAAAGGCATGATCAAAGTAGGCCGGTGGGCCAACGAACACAAACACGCTGCAGCGGCGATTCTCGACAAGCAGACCTTCTACCTGGACGTGGATCACACGTATCGCGGCATCAAGGACATTGATATGGTGCCCAACCTTTCGCCGCAAAATCTGGTTTCCGTGGAAATCGGAAAAGACTTCATGTTGAGCCACGGCTACATCAAGCATGACTTTGATGTCCAAAAGTGGGCGGCGCCGGAGTTTCTTGAACAGGCAGCGAAGGAACTTCTCGAGGAGCGCTGGAAGAAAGTAACCACTGCAAAACTTCCCGAAGGCTCGCAGTTGCACCTCGGGTAGACGCTCGATCTCGATTCTAGGCTACGCATCGAGTCTAACCGGCGGGTGTGTCCAGTATCCATTTTTGGTGAAGAGCTGCCGCCGCAGTTCTTCACAACTTTGATTGAGAAACTTTGAAAGAGGAGAGCGTATGACTTGTTCCAAATCGATTCGAATTCTGTCCGGTTCACTAGTTTTGTTGCTTTTTGTCTCGCTACAGTGCGCGATTGTTTCCGCGCAAACCAAACTTGAAGGGGTGATCAAGGGGAGAAGCGGCGCGGAGATCGTTCTGCAAACTCCGGATAATCCGAAGGTCATCGTGATGCTGGATGACAGCACGGATGTCGCTCAGGTCCAAGGCATGTTCAAGGCTCGTAACAAGAAAATGTCTATGGCGGCCCTTATTCCAGGACTCCCCATCCAGGTCGAGGGTACGTACAACCAGAAAAATCAACTCGTCGCAAAAACCATTCGATTTAAAGGCAATGATTTTGAACAGGCGCAGGCCATCCAGGCGGGATTGTCCGAAACCTCTCAGCAGGCCCAACAGAATAAAGAGGAGTTAGAGAAACAGAATGCCGCCCTTGCGGCGCAGAATGCAGCGCTGAAAGAGCAGCAGGAAGCGTTGAACGAGCAGGAAAAGAAGGTAGCGGCAAATAAAGCAGCCATAGCCGCGAACAGTGCGCGATTCGGTCAGCTCAATGATTACTACATCATGGATGAAGTGACGGTGTATTTCGCGAACGGCAGTGTAAAGGTTGATTCCAAGTACAATCCACAACTCGTCGCGTTGGCCGAAAAGGCCAAGGGCGTCAACGGCTACATGATTCAGGTCAAAGGGTACGCATCCGCATCCGGCAGCGTTCAGCTCAATCAGAAGCTAAGTGAAGAGCGTGCCAACAATGTCACCAACATTCTGCTGCAACAAGGTCATGTTCCTCTGACCAATATGCTGGCACCGGGCGCGATGGGCGAGAGCCGCCAGGTAACGAACAAAGACAAGTCAGCGGAGACCGAGGCGGAAAACCGCCGCGTCGTTGTCCGGTTACTCCAGAACAAAGGCATAGCGGGGATCTAGCGGTTCGGTTCGTTCTCCCGCGCTTACCCCCGGCACAGACCGACGCCAAGTGCTCCCTCTTCTGGGACAACTTGCGAGTCGGCCTTACGCGCGGGTTTGGTTGGTTCCCAAGGGAGGAAGTTTTATGAAAGTCATTATTGTTGGCGGAGTGGCGGGTGGCGCTTCCTGCGCGGCACGACTGCGCAGGCTCGACGAAAAAGCCGAAATCGTGATGGTGGAACGCGGGCCGTTTGTATCGTATGCGAATTGCGGTCTTCCGTATCACGTCGGCGGGGTGATTGAGAAAGAGTCGAGTCTGATTGTCGCCAGCGAACAGTTTTTCCGGTCGGCGTTTGCAATCGATGCGAGGACAAACTGCGAAGCGATTTCAATCTCTGCAAAAAAGAAGACTGTAGATCTGCGTAATGTCAAAACCGGTGAAGTGACAACGGAGTCGTACGACAAGCTTGTGCTCTCCCCAGGTGCTCCTTCGGTGCATCCTGCTCTGCCCGGCATCGATCTGCCTGGGATCTTTCATGTACGGACTGTTCCCGACGTGAGAAAGATTCGTGAATGGATTGAAAAGGGCACGAGCTTTCTTGCGGGAATGTCCAACTACTCGGGCATTCAAATGCTGAAGCCTACGCGGCGCGCGGTGGTCGTGGGCGGTGGGTTCATCGGTCTGGAAATGGCTGAGAATCTGGTGCATCTAGGCTTCGATGTAACTCTTATGCAGAAACTGCCGCAACTTCTCGGTCCGATCGACCCGGAGATTGCGCGGCTTGTTGAGGGACACGTCAGAAGGCATGGAGTCAAACTGGCGCTGAATGACGGAGCGACGGGCTTCACGCAATTGGAAGGTGGAGCGTTGAGCGTGCAGACGATCTCCGGGAAGACATATCCCGCCGACGTGGTGATCCTCGCGATCGGAGTACGTCCTGACACAACGCTTGCGAAAACAGCGGGAATCGAAATTGGTGAACGTGGAGGAATCCGCGTTGACGAGCATATGCGCACCAGTGACCCGGACATTTTTGCTGTGGGCGATGCTATTGAAGTAAAGGATTTCGTTACTGGTCAGTGGAGTCTCATAGCTCTGGCTGGTCCAGCAAATCGCCAAGGACGAATCGCAGCTGACGTGATTGCCGGCCGTGATTCTCGCTATCGCGGTACGCAGGGCACCTCGATCATCGGACTTTTTGGCGGCGCTGCGGCGTGGACCGGTGCCAGCGAAAAATTGCTTAAGAAACTTGGCGACAAAGACTACGAAAAACTCTACCTCTTTCCGAACTCGCACGCGGGCTATTACCCAGGCGCGAAGATGCTCGGCTTGAAAGTCCTTTTCCGCAAATCTGACGGGCGCCTGCTCGGTGCTCAAGCCCTTGGCGAAGATGGTCCCGCGGTGGACAAGCGCATCAGTGCGCTGGCTCTAGCTATCCAGATGAAGGCCACCGTCTACGATCTCGAGGAAGCCGAACTTTGCTACGCGCCGCAATTCGGAAGCGCAAAAGATCCCGTTAACTTCGCTGGAATGGTAGCCGCGGATGTACTTCATGGCGACATGCCACTCAGCCACTGGGATTCACTGGACGGCGCATTCCTTTTAGACGTGCGCGAACCCATGGAACTGGCCGTCGAGAGCGTCCCCGGTGCGGTCAACATTCCGATGGGCCAGCTTCGTTCCCGTTTAAGCGAACTTCCTCGTGACCGCGAAATCCACGTTATTTGCCGTTCCGCGCAGCGCGCTTACTACGCGACACGCGTGTCCTTTTGCAGAACGGATTCAAGGCCAAGAACATTTCCGGCGGCATGCTGTCGCGAGCCATGCTTTCACTAGATTTGAGGCAACAGCAAACGAAGAGTAATGGATAAAACGACGCCGGATGTGGGATCGCGAGGAGTGAACGATGGATACGATCGATGAACACCCATCTTCTGAGACGCCGCTGTATCCCGCGTAGCTTGTCGAGTGATTTCTATGATGCGCTGAACACGAAGAAGGAACGAGGTGTTCCATGAATGACATTTGGATGCTCCTTTTTAAGATCTCCCTAGCGGTCTTTATGGTGGGCAGCTTGCTCGAAATGGGGCTCAGGCTCAACCTATCCGGATGCCCTTCGGGGACTCCGAAGTATGCGCTTCGTGGCGTATACGCTGGTGTGGAGCTTCGTCATCTGCCCGGCCTTGGCCTACGCGATCACCCGCGTCATTCCGCTGGAGCCCACTTACGCCATCGGCCTGGTCTTACTGGGAATGGCACCCTGCGCTCCCTTTGTCCCGACTTTGGTGGACTAAGGCAAAAGGGGACCTTGGATTCACGGCTGCGTTCATGCTCCTGGTCTCGGCCGGTACGGTAGTTTGCATGCCTCTTACTGTGCCCCTCTTGGCCAAGGGTTTGACAACCAGTGCGTGGGCCATTGCCAAGCCGCTCCTGCTTGTCGTGCTGCTGCCGATGGCTGTCGGAGTGATGATCCGCCGCAACGCGGATGCACTTGCCTCGAAAATGCTGCCCTTCGCAAAGAAGGTCGCGGGGATCGCCGGGCTTCTTTGGGCCGTCGTTTGCCTGATCATCTACGGGAAAGGCCTGCTTAGTTTGGCAGGGAGTTTCGCGGTCGCTTCCGAGCTCATTTTCTTTGGAATTATCTGCTTTGGCACATATCTGGCTTGGCATCGGATTGCCGCATGAACAAAAGGTCGTAGTGAGCGTTGGTGTCACAACTCGCAATCTCGGGGCGTGTCTCGCGCCACTTCTCTCGGCGCCCGACATTGATGAACGAGCTACTCTCATGATCGTGCTGGCACTTCCTATCATGGTGATCGTCACGCTGCTAGGAACGAAATGGTTCTCAGCTCGCGCCGGCGCGACCGCTGTGGGAGGTGCGACATGAGCATTTCGCCGAAATGGTCCGGCGTTGCCCGTCGTTACTTTCCGATTCTCACCTGGGGAGCGGAATATTCCCGTCGCACGTTTACCAACGACCTGATCGTAGCGGCGATCGTCACGGTCATGCTCATTCCACAATCGCTAGCCTACGCTTTGCTGGCGGGACTCCCGCCGCAGGTTGGGCTCTATGCCTCGATGGCGCCGCTCGTGCTCTATGCGATTTTTGGCACTTCACGCACGCTTGCGGTTGGCCCGGTCGCCGTGGCCAGCCTCATGACGGCAGCCGCCGCAGTAAAGGTCGCATCGCAGGGGACTCCGGAATACCTTGGGGCGACCATCGCACTCGCCGCCATCTCAGGATTATTGCTGCTTGCTTTGGGCCTGCTGCGACTTGGTTTTCTCGCGAACTTTCTCAGCCACCCAGTCATCTCTGGCTTCATCACCGCATCGGGCATCCAGATTGCCGCCGGACAACTTGCGCCGGTTCTCGGTATCCACGCGGAAGGCGAAAGCTTCGTGGACCTTATTAAGTCGATGGTGCCGAATCTCACCCACATCAATCCCTACACTGCGGTGATCGGTTTCGCTTCGCTCGCATTTCTCTTCTGGGTGCGTCGTGGCCTCAAGCCCCTCTTACGTCGGTTTGGTGTTAGCGAAAGAGCCGCCGACATTCTGGCGAAGGTGGGACCCGTCGCCGCAATCGCGCGTGACCACCGCCGCTGTTTGGGGCTTCGGACTCACGGAACACGGCGTCAGAATCGTTGGCACCGTTCCCAAAGGTTTGCCGAAACTCACTCTGCCGCCGTTCAGCGTGGGGCTTTGGACGAAACTCATTGTCCCCGCGCTGTTGATCTCCATCGTTGGATACGTGGAATCCATCTCTGTTGCGTTGACGCTTGCCGCTAAGCGCCGTCAGCGCGTTGACCCCGACCAGGAATTGATTGCGCTCGGCATGTCAAACGTTGGCGCTGCTATCTCAGGCGGATTTCCCGTGACCGGTGGTTTTGCGCGATCGGTCGTCAACTTCGAGGCCGGCGCCGAAACGCCCGCGGCCGGGGCATTCACGGCAGTCGGCATCGCCCTCGCCACGATGTTTCTTACGCCACTGCTGTACTTTTTGCCGAACGCGACTCTCGCCGCAACGATCATAGTCGCGGTTCTGTCTCTTGTGGACCTCGGTGCGCTCAAGCGCACCTATGCATATTCCATGCTGATTTTGCGGCGATGGCGCGACGATTCTTCTCACGCTAATTGAGGGGGTCGAGGCCGGCTTGCTTGCAGGCGTGGGCCTCGCGATTTTTCTCCACCTGTACAGCACTTCGAAGCCACATGTGGCAGTCGTGGGCCAGATACCCGGCACCACGCATTTCCGTAACGTCACCCGCCACAATGTCGTCACCGATCCCGAAATTCTGTCCCTCCGCGTGGATGCCAGTCTCTATTTCCCGAACGCCCGTTTCCTGGAGGACCTCGTGAACCAGGCCGTCGCCGCCGAACCCCGCGGTGCGCCACGTCATCCTCGAATGCCCTGCGGTGAATACCATCGACTACTCGGCACTGGAGAGTCTTGAGGCCATCAACCATCGGCTCAAGGATGGAGGTATCACTCTCCATCTGTCCGAGGTGAAGGGTCCGATCATGGATCGGCTGAAACGGTCGCATTTCCTGGAAGACCTGACCGGCAAGGTTTATCTGACCCAATTTGAAGCCGTGTCCAGCATCAAGCCGGAGCTTGCCCAACGCACGCTCGCGTCAGAAAAAGTTTCGGTAACCGTAGCTTGAAACCGGTATTTGTTTTGGAGTGAAAGGACCAACAAACATGAAAAGGAAGCTGATTGCACGAATTCTTTGCCTCCTGATGCTCGCTGTATTCCCATCGGTAAGTCGAGCACAGGCTCCCGTTTTTGAATTTACGCCAGCAGAAAGCGCGATCAAGTTCGACGTTGAGTCGTCGGTAGCTATCGTCGGCAAGTTCGACAAGTGGGAGGCGACTTTGACCTTCACTTCTCCTGAACTTTCGACCGCAGTTTTGGATATCAAGATTCATGCCGGAACCGTGGATACAGGCAGCGGCATGAAGAACGGGAAGTTAAAGAGCAAAGATTTCTTTGATGTTGAGAAGAATCCTTTGATTACGTTTCACTCGGAAAAAGCGGTCCAGACTGGCCCGGACACGGTTGTGTTTGATGGCGACTTCACGATCCGCGGCGTAACCAAACAGGAGAAACTGACGTTTGCCATTACCGGTAAAGGAACGGGCGCCGGAACGCTCAAAGGGACTATGGCTTTCGACCGAAAGCAGTATGGGATGAACAGCGGCATCCCGTTTATCAAGATTGCTAACCGTGTCGAGGTGACTGTCAATCTCAAGGGCAAGAAAATCAGCGGTCCCCCAGTCGCTCTGAAGTAACTGCAGAGCATTCCCCACGCCAGTTCGGTGAAAAATGAAACAAAAAGGAGAACAGAACATGCCCGAAACAAATGCCAATCTCCCCAAGGAAAAACAAACCGTCCTGGGGCTTTACGTAACGGCGAAGGAGGCGTACGAGAAGTGGAAGGCCGATGCCTGAGAAGGTAATGATTCTCGACGTCCGCACGCCCGAAGAGTACCTATTCGTCGGTCATCCGACGATGGCCTGGAAAATCCCGGTCGCCATTCAAATTTATGAATGGGACGCCACCAAGGGACAATTCCCGATGAAACCTCTACCCGATTTCGTTTCCAGGGTGAGTGAGGTAGCAAAGCCGGACGACACCATCATGGTAACGTGCCGGTCTGGCGGACGCAGCGCCATTGCCGTCAACATGCTTGCCAAAGCCGGATTCAAAAACGTCTACAACATCATCGATGGGATGGAAGGGGATTCGGTTGACGATCCTGACAGCGTTTTTGTCGGCCAGCGATTGAAGAACGGCTGGAAAAATTCGGGTTGCCCATGGACCTATAAACTCACTCCCGAGCGCATGGTGCTTCCTAAGGTCAATTAGGTGAATTTAGCGCGATGTTTTCGAAGACGTTTTGGACCTGACGAGAATTAGGTCGATCCGACGACCGGTGCAGATGTCTGGTCAATTCATCTTGACCGAAGTAGAAGTCAATCTCCTTTTGACCTACATTTTTCAACCCACAACCCAACCCACAGCGTGCGCTGTTTTGTGCGACTTCCGCGTATTTTGGCAGTCCCCGCGATCTTGTAAGTTGTTGTAAAGCCTAATCACGACAGATTGACACGGTAGAGGTCTGGGGTTCGAGTCCCCACGGGCCTACCATCTATCTCAGGTCCGACCCGGACACATGGGTAACACTTCGTACCTAAGACATGGGTAACACTTTTGGGCCGAAGGGATTTTCGAGTGGTTCAAGCACCCGTGTCTCCAGATCGCAAATATCCCAGATCATAATCCATAAAACTCACTAGCCAAATGTCGTCGTGAACTTCTTTGATGCCGACGGCTTGGCCGGCAAAGACCTGGCTGAAATTGATTTTCTTGCGGCCTAGACAAATGCGTCCGCAACGGGTCACCACGATAGTTTTGTCGTGGAGGGGATAGTCGATGTCAGGCAGTCCGGCATAAGGACGCGTCGACGGCTGATAGACTTCTGCCGGCAGACTTCGATGTCCAGGGCTTCGTGAGGACGTTCGTTGTTGAAGACATCGATGAACTTGTCGAATCTGGCCTGCTGCTGCAGAAAATGGCGAGAGGCCGGCTTAGTGGCCTCTTTCTTCAGCGTGAGATGCATCCGTTCGTGGCGGCCGTTTTGTTGCGGGTGACCCGGCTTGATCCGTTCGATGCCGATGCCTAGCCGCAGCCACCAGACGGCGAGCCTGCTCAAGTTGAACAACGCATGCGCGGAAGCGAAGGGCACGCCGTTATCACTGCGAATGCTGGCGGGCAAGCCGCGCTCTTTAAAAAGCCTTTCAAACACAGTAAAAGCATAGCTTTCTCTGGTAGAAGCAAGCGCCTCGCAGGTCAGCAGATACCGACTGGCATGATCGGTAACCGTCAGCGGGTAGCAGTATTGATGATTCCCCAGCAAGAACTCGCCTTTGTCATCGGTGCACCACAACTCATTGGGCCGCTGGCCTAAAGATAACGCGGTTCCCTGAGCGCGACGACGCAAGCGGCCACGGCGCTCGACCAGTCCATGACGATCCAGAACCGCATGTACGGTGCTTTTGGCCGGCATAGGAATATCAGAGAACCGGCGAAGCAAGCGCTCACGGATTTTGCGAGCACCCCAGCTGGGGTGCTCGCGCTTCATGTTCAGGATGTAGTTTTCTACCCCGGAAGGGGAGCTGATTCGCGTATCGATACGGACGTCGGCTCCGGTCGGTCAATCCTTGCAACCCAGTTTCCTGGTAGCGATCGAAGATCTTGTAGCCGGTCTTACGGGAAATGCCAAACTCCCTGCAAAGTTCCGTCATCGCCTCGCCGGCTAGCCGGCGAGCCACAAACTGCAGTCTCTCGTCCATTACCGAACACTCCTTCCAAGGCATCTTTTCCTCCCTTACTCAGAGAGGAAAGTGTTACCTATGTGTCCGGTACGATGTGTCACCTATGTGTCAGGTCGCTCACCATAAAATCTTAGAGATTTTCCGAGCGCACTCACCTATACAACGTGTCGCGCCGTGTTTCCCTAACCGACGGCCACCTGTTCAAGGCGGTCGAGAGTGTCTGGAAAAGTGCGGACCAAGAGAACCAGGGCTGCGGCTTGGGGGTTCGGTTTGGCGCGGCCCTGTTCCCACTTTTCTAGGGTGCGCTCATTAATATGCAAGCGGCGAGCAAAAACCGCTCGTGAACAATGGAGTTTCTTGCGGGTGTCGCGAATCAATTTCGAGTCCACCTCGGGAAGTGGCGCCGCGTCGATCTTATAGGTACGCAAAGTGATTTTTCCCTCGCGGTGGCTCTTCATCGCCGCGACCCCTCCCATCATTTCGTCAAAAATCTTTCTCTTGCTCATTGCGTTTACCTCCGCGATTTCGTTCGCTTTTGAAGCTTAGCGGCTTGCCGGGCCCGGAGTTCATCTTCAATGGCACTCTTCAGTACCTGCTTTTGTTTTGGCGTGAGGTCCGACGCTTCATTCTTGCCGTAGATCGTAATAAACCAAATCTGTCGCTCGTTTGGAAAATAGAAGTAGATCACTCGCAAGCCGCCTCTTTGTCCCTTTCCTCGCTTCGAGTCAGCCCAACGAAGCTTTCGAAATCCTCCTGTTCCCGGTATCATATCGCCCGTTTCCGGCGCACTCGCTAAGCGACCTTGCACTTCACGGTACTCGTCGTCAGTCAGATAGCCAGAAACGTAGCGGGTAAAGACAGGGGCCTCAAAGAATTCCATTCGACTCCTTGTACGCCGCTAGCGTATAATCATAACTATACGCCATTAGCGTATAGAGTCAACTACCGAATCATCACAGAGTGCAAATCGATAAAGACCTTCACCTGAGCATCAGGGAAAAATTGTCTGGACGACAATGGAGGGATTGGTATCGCTATCCTAATAACTGGGGTGGCGTCCGGGAATTAAGTCGGGTCGTAACGCCGTTCCGCAACTGCCACTGCTTCGGGACCGCGGTCCAACCCACAACCCAACCCACAGTGTATGACGTCTTGCGCGACTTCCGCGTACTTTGACAGTCCCCGCGGTCTTGTAAGT
>CAWHQX010000023.1:0-147936 GCA_963831545.1 uncultured Acidobacteriota bacterium | reverse complement strand
ACGAGCTTGAAGGTGTGATCGCCCATGAACTCTCCCATGTGCGCAACTACGACATTCTCACGAGCTCAATCGCGGCGACGATCGCGGGCGCGGTGACCTACATGGCGCAGATGGGCAGATTTGCAATGCTGTTCGGCGGAATCGGTGGAAGTCGGGACGACGAGCGCGGAGGCGGGGGATTGTCTGCAATCCTTATGATCTTTCTCGCGCCGTTCGCGGCACTGCTGCTGCAACTCTTCCTGTCGCGCACGCGCGAATACGCCGCAGACGAAACCGGGGTCAAGATGGTCGGGAGCACCGACGGCCTGATCAGTGCCCTGACGAAGCTTGGTGCTTACAATAAGCGTATTCCGACGACCGCCATATCACCGACGACGTCTTCTCTGTGCATCGTAAAGCCGTTTTTCGGGCAAGGAACGCTGTCGTCTCTGTTCAGCACCCATCCTCCTCTGGAAGACCGCATTGCGGTTCTGCGACAGATGATGCTGCACTGACTTTATCGGGCGTGCAAAGTTCGTTCACCTGCGAGTAAACATTTCCTGTAGGCTGGCTCTGGTTCCGGTACTTTCGCTGCTGCCTCGGTCAGATAATCCTCAGAGAATCAATGCATTAGGTATGGGCTGAGGACCACAGTCGTTTGGCGTATGAAATGCACCATCCTCCGGCATCTATGGCTCAGGGAGCCAGGATCTGAGGGCATTTCTTATGACCTGTCGGGACACGATTCATCTGATTTGTATGTATTTGGAAGGAAAGCTATCCCCTGGAGTGCAGAGCGAGATTGAACGCCATCTCCATGCCTGCGGCGATTGCCGACTGGTATTAAACGCCGCGACGACTACGCTGGACCGTTATTTCGGCCCCGGCCGCATCAGCGCAGACCACAAAGCGGCATAGCTGTTCTTATAACTCCTTTATCTTTCAATTCGTTCCGCTTGCCCCTTCCCCGTACGTCGGCAGCCCACCCCTCGAACGCGCAGGACTCGACGAATCCCTAGCAAAATTTACCACCCGGATCTGCGAGGTGTAATCCTTACTCGTACTAGTACGTTTCTAGCAGGGTTCGTTTCTTCCCTTCCTCCTCTGTAATGCCTTGACCCGTAGGCGCTTACGCGAGGTAGTACTAGTAACGCATGCAATGGCGCTGCGGTTGCCCATTTGTTCTGTACACGGGCCAAACCGTTAAAGGAGAAATCGATGACCGAGTATCAAGAGACCCGCATAGAAGCTGCCACCCCTAGGTGGGTTGGATTAGCGATCGCGTTACTGGGTGGAATTTCTTTAGTCGGCGTTGGAATGGGCTGGAGCGCATTGAGCAAGAACAGTTCTCTAGAACAGTCGACGCAGGCTTCCCTAAAACAGCAGAATGATGCGCTCTCGCAGCGCCTGGCCAAAGAGGAAGACCAGAACCAGCAGCTTCAAAGCGACCTGAAATTGGTGACCGATAAATTGAATGTCACGCAGGAAGATCTCGCAAAGGCGCGTAAGCAGTCCAGCGCGGCGGTCGCCACGTACGGCAAGAAGATCAGTGGCATTGAATCAAATGTCAGTGCGGTAAATTCGCAGCTGGCCACCAAGGCAAACGCGGACGACGTGACCAAGTTGAACGGCGACGTCAGCGGCGTCAAGAACGACCTCGACCAGACCAAGGCGAAATTGGATCGGGCAACCGGGGATATGGGCGTAATGAGCGGTTTGATTGCGCGCAATCACGACGACGTAGAGGAACTGAAGCGTCGCGGCGATCGAAACTACTATGAGTTCACCGTCCAGAAGTCCAAGACTCCACAACGAGTGGGACCGGTTGAAATCTCGTTGAACAAGGCCGACCAGAAACGCTCAAAGTACACCATGACCGTTCTGGCCGATGACCGTTCGATTGAGAAGAAAGACAAGACGGCAGGAGAGCCGGTGCAATTCTATGTGAAGGGCAGCTCTCACCAGTCACCGTATGAAATTGTGGTCTTTGACGTAGGAAAGAACCAGATTGTTGGCTACCTCTCCACGCCAAAAACGGCAGGCGGAACAACAGCAGCAAGCAATACACCTTCTGCCCAGTAACGGTTTGCTTCGGCCTGTGTAATTTTCCGAGAGAAAACGAAAAGGGAGGATCCAGAGAATCCTCCCTTTTTTCATTGGTCGTGAAATGGTGTCCAAGGTCGTCCCGCCCCGGGTGGAGGACAGCCAAATACTCCTGCTGGACAGTTCCAAACAGCTGTGCCACTCTTATGGTTCATCCGACGGGGGATCAATAAATCAATTGGGGGGAATATCATGAAAGCAAGATTCGGTTTAGTAACTGCGTTGTCGCTATGCGTGGCAGCTTTTACATTCGCCGCGGATGGCACCTGGACTGGCTACATTTCTGATAGCCAGTGCGGGGCGAAGGGCGCAAACGAGAAGCATGCCGACTGTGCCGCAAAGTGCGTGAAGGAACACGGCGCAAAGTATGTTTTTGTAAATGATGCTGACAAGAAAGTCTATGCGATTGATGATCAGGACAAGGTTGCGGCGCATGCCGGTCATCACGTCACGGTGACCGGAAGCGTAAGCGGCGACTCGCTGAAGCTGACCAGTCTCTCGATGGCCAAGTAACGTAAATCTGTTTTTGAAGATGGGCAGGATCCATTCCTGCCCATTTTCTTTTGCCGGCACAGGAAATTTCTTTGCGATAAACTTCTGCGTATGGCTACCACCCTCCTTCATGTCCGCCGGGCACTTACTCCAACGACTGAAATTGCCGATGCCGGGATTTTGTTCCGTGATGGGGTCATTGAAGCGATTGGGCCGCGGAGCGGTATGACCGCTCCGGCTGGAGCGGATGAAATCAGCGCACCCGAGCAGACTGCTGCGCCGGGATTTGTGGATGTGCACATCCACGGTGCCGGAGGTCATGACGTCATGGAAGGCACGGACCGTGCAATGGAAGCGGTCGCGAGGACAATCGCCACCCATGGCACCACTTCATTTGTGGCGACGACTGTCACTGCCGATGCCCATGCGATCTGCCGAAGTGCGGAAGGGATCTCGAAATACATGGGGCAACAGCGCGATGCCGGAGATTCACGCGCCGAAGTGCTGGGGATTCATTTTGAGGGACCATTCATCAACCCGGCGCGGCGCGGCGTACAACCGGCTGAGTTTATCCAGCTGCCGTCTTCGGAATTGCTGGCGAGTTTCATCGAGGCGGCCGGGGGACACGCGCAGATCTTGACGATTGCACCGGAAATGTTGGGCGCGATGCCTTGCATCGATGCAGCGCGCAAGTCGGGATTACTTGTCGGAATCGGTCACACAGATGCTACCTATGAACAGGCGCGTGCCGCGATTGCGCGCGGCGCGCATCATGCCATCCATGTGTATAACGCGATGCGGCCCTTTTCACACCGCGATTCTGGCGTGATTGGCGCTGTGCTAACGACCCCTGAGGTGACGGCAGAATTGATCGCCGATGGCGTTCACGTGGACGAAACCGCGATGAAGTTGCTGCTTCAGGCGAAAGGGGCAGGCGGAGTGATCCTGATCAGTGACGGAATATCCGCTACAGGAATGCCCGACGGAACATACGCCCTGGGGAGCTTGGAAGTGACGGTGAGTGGAGGGATTTGCCGTGACAAGGACGGCCGGCTGGCGGGCAGCACACTGACACTCGACCGCGCCTTGCGAAATATTGTGGCACTGGGCACGAGCGTTGCTGACGCTGTACGCATGCTCACACTCAATCCGGCGAAGTTGCTAGGAATCGAATTCAAGAAAGGTTCGTTACGCACCGGCGCCGACGCTGATATCGTGCTGCTCGATGATTCGCTGAATGTGACTCGAGTCTGGACGCGCGGTATCGCCTAACACGATCGCCCCGATCAAGATCGTGGGCGGTCTTCCGCCAGAATCACGCGCAACTAGCGATCGAGCGGGAGGTGCAGTTCATCGGCGAGCTTCTGCGCATTAAAAGGACTGCAGGAAAAGAAGTGATCTCCAACCTTTAACGTCGGGACTTTGCGCTTGCCGTGATTAGCGCGCAGGACAATCTCTTCTCCGGTTTCATCTTCTTCAATATTGACTTCACGGAACTCGACGCCGCGGTCCTTCAGGAAATTTTTGACGCGTCGGCAATCCGGGCACCAGCCGGTGCTGTAGATGGTGATGGAATCCATCAGTACACTCCCTGGAATTGGATGAAATTCGGCATAAAACGTTATCTGGTAACGCGACCGCGATGGTTAGCGTACGTCCACAGGTTGGCCACGATATTTGCGGGCCACCTGGATGCGAATGAGGGAACGCTGCAGGGCAAGAGTGGCGCGATCCCAATCGAGATTGGTATCGTTTGAAGCGAGCCGCTTCTGTGCCCGATCCAGTGCCCGCTCCGCCCTTTCGACATCAATTTCCTTAGCGTGTTCGGCGGTTTCGGCAAGAATCGTCACGCGGTCCGGCAGAACTTCCGCGAAACCGGCGAGGATTGTCAGTGGAACCGGCTGCGCACTGGCCGAGGTCCGATAGTTCAGTTCTCCGATTCCAAGTTCGGTGATGAGCGGGGCGTGGCCCGGCAAAATACCCAACTCCCCGTCGAGGCCAGGAATGGTGACTTCGACGACCGCTTCATGCAGCAGTTGCCGCTCCGGCGTGACGACGATCAATTGGATGGAATCGGGAAGCATACTTTTCTCGCTTACGCGCCGGCCTTCATCTTCTCGGCCTTTTCATGAACTTCGTCGATCGTGCCAACCATGTAAAATGCCTGCTCCGGGATATCATCGTATTTACCTTCGACGATTTCCTTAAAACTGCGAACGGTGTCGGCAATCTTGACGTACTTCCCTTCAAGACCGGTAAATTGGGCAGCAACGTACATCGGCTGCGAAAGAAATTTCTCGATGCGGCGCGCGCGAGCCACCGTGCGCTTGTCTTCATCCGACAATTCTTCGATACCGAGAATCGCGATGATATCCTGCAAATCCTTGTAGCGCTGGAGAACCGACTTCACCGAGCGGGCGACGGAATAGTGTTCCTGGCCAACGACCCGCGGATCCAAAATGCGCGAATAACTGGCCAAAGGATCGACCGCGGGATAGATTCCACGTTCGACGATCTGGCGGCTCAGGTTCGTCGTGGCGTCCAGGTGCGCGAACGTCGCGGCCGGAGCAGGGTCCGTATAGTCGTCGGCTGGCACGTAAATCGCCTGCACCGAGGTGATCGAACCCGACTTGGTCGAAGTGATGCGTTCCTGCAATTCGCCGATTTCGGTATTGAGGTTTGGCTGATAACCCACGGCAGAAGGCATGCGCCCGAGAAGCGCGGACACCTCAGACCCTGCTTGTACGAAACGGAAAATATTGTCGATAAAGAGAAGTACGTCGAGGTGCTCCTGATCGCGGAAATACTCCGCGACCGTCAGCCCGGTCAAGCCAACGCGGAGGCGCGCTCCGGGGGGTTCCGTCATCTGCCCGTAGATCAAAGCCGCGCGTGACTTTTCCGAATTGCCGGGAACAACAACACCGGACTCCTGGAATTCCAGCCAGAGGTCATTGCCCTCGCGCGTGCGTTCGCCAACGCCAGCAAACACCGACACGCCGCCGTGCTGCATCGCGACGTTGTGAATCAATTCCTGAATCAAGACGGTCTTGCCGACGCCCGCGCCACCGAATAGTCCAATTTTCCCGCCCTTTAAGAAGGGCTGGATCAGGTCAACCACCTTGATGCCGGTCTCAAACATTTCGAGCGTGGTGGATTGTTCATCGAGCTTCGGTGCCGGACGGTGAATCGAATAGTTGGTGTTGCTCACGAGAGGACCGAGCTGGTCAACTGGCTTGCCAAGCACGTTCATCACCCGGCCGAGCGTGGCGCGTCCAACCGGCACGGTGATCGGTGCGCCCGTGTCAGTCGCCTTCATGCCGCGCACAATGCCGTCGGTCGGCTCCATGGCGACCGCGCGTACACGGCCTTCACCAAGATGCTGTTGGACTTCCGCCGTCACGTCCAGCGGTTCGGGCGAATTAAAGCCCTCGCTGGTCACCCGGACTGCGTTGAAAATTTCCGGTAAGTGGCCGGCTTCAAATTGAAAGTCGAGCACGGGCCCAATGACCTGCACCACATGTCCGACCGCTCCCTGTTTCTCTGCCATCGTTTACTCCTCAAACTCCAAAATCAGATCTTCCGAGCGGAAGCATCACTGCTTACTGCGACGCGTTCTGCGCTCCGCTGACGATTTCAATAATTTCCTTGGTGATTGCCGCCTGTCGCACTTTGTTCATGTGCAGGGTCAGATCTTCAATCACTTCCCCGGCATTCTTGGTGGCTGCTTCCATCGCAGTCATACGAGCCGCGTGTTCGGCTGCCGAAGATTCCAGAAGCGCGCGCAAAACCTGGGTCTCGATGTAGCGGGGCAGCAAGCGGTCGAGAATCTGCTGTTCCGGCTGCTCGTAAATATAGTCGATCTGGGTTTCGGGGGCGTTTTTGTCGTCCCTGGCTTGTTCAATGTCTGCCGGTTCGATGGGCAGAAGTTTTTCGACGGTGAGCCCGGCCGAGACGACATTGTGAAACTCGCTGAAGACCACATACACCGCATCGATCTTGTCCTGTGAATACAGCTCAGTGACCAGGCCAGCGATTTCACGCGCAATTTTGTAGTCCACACGGGCAAGAACATTGACAAATTCCGCGGCAAACTCGAATCTGGCCTTTCGCAACGAATCACGACTCTTCTTGCCGACCGGAATCGTGACGATTTTCTTACCTGCCTTGCTGCGGATAAATTCCGAAGCCTTGCGCAAAATGTTGGAATTGAAAGCTCCGGCGAGCCCACGCTCGCCGGCGAGCACGATCAGCAGGATGCGTTCTTCAGGCCGTTTGGCCAGCAGAGGATGCTGCGGCGACTCGATCCGCGCCATCGTTGAACGCAACACGCGTAGCAGTTCTTTGGCGTACGGACGTGCGGCCAGCGCCGATTCCTGTGCGCGGCGCAAACGAGCCGCCGAGACAAACTTCATCGCACGGGTAATCTGCTGGGTGTTTTTCACCGAGCGGATGCGACGCCTGAAATCGAGTAATGTGGCCATTATAGGTTTCGCTTAAGCCGTTTTTGCTGTTTCCGAAGTTGCAGCCAGAGCAGCCAGGAAGCGCTCCTTAAATTCATCTGCAGCTTTCTTGATTTCACCCTTGATGTTGTCGTCAAGCGCCTTCTTGTCAGCGATGTCTTTCAAAATATTGCCGTGGCTGGTTTCGACGAACTGAAGGAATTCCTTCTCGAAGCGACGGACCTGATCGACCGGAATTGTGTCTTCGGTGCCATTGGTTGCGACAAACAACGCCAGCACCTGCTGCTGAACGGAGAGCGGAGCGTATTGGTCCTGTTTCAGGACTTCGGTCAAACGCTGCCCGCGTGCCAGCTGGGCTTGTGTGGCTTTATCGAGCTGGTCGGAGCCGAACTGCGCGAATGCAGCCAGTTCGCGGAACTGGGCCATGTCCAAACGAAGCGTGCCAGCAACCTGTCGCATGGCCTTGATCTGCGCATTGCCGCCAACGCGGCTCACGGAAATACCGACGTTGATGGCGGGACGAATTCCGGCATTGAACAAATCGGACTCGAGATAGATCTGTCCGTCAGTAATGGAAATCACATTGGTGGGGATGTATGCGGAAACGTCGCCGGCCTGCGTTTCAATCACCGGCAAAGAAGTGAGTGAACCCGCGCCCAGCTTGTCGTTCAATTTCGCAGCGCGCTCCAGCAAACGCGAGTGGAGGTAGAACACATCGCCAGGGAACGCTTCACGTCCCGGCGGCCGGCGCAACAGCAACGAAATTTCACGATACGCTTGCGCGTGTTTTGAAAGATCGTCGTAGAAGGTCACCGCGTGGCGCTTGTTGTCACGGAAATATTCACCCATCGCGCAGGCGGCGTAGGGCGCAATGTATTGCAACGAAGCCGGCTCAGCCGCAGAGGATGCGACGATGATGGTGTAGTCCATTGCACCGGCATCGGTGAGTACTTTCACGACCTGCGCAATCGTCGAGCGCTTCTGCCCGATCGCGCAGTAAATGCAAATCATGTCGCTGCCCTTCTGGTTGATGATCGTGTCCAGAATGACGGCAGTCTTGCCGGTCTGACGGTCGCCGATGATCAATTCGCGCTGGCCGCGGCCAATCGGGATCATCGAGTCGATCGCCTTGATACCCGTTTGCAAGGGTTCGCGCACCGGCTGGCGGTCGAGCACGCCCGGAGCAATTCTCTCAAGCGGATTTCGTTGCTTTGTGGCGATCGGCCCTTTATCGTCAAGAGGTTCGCCCAACGGATTCACGACGCGGCCGATCAATTCGTTGCCGACCGGCACCGACATGATGGTGTTGGTCCGGCGAACGATATCGCCTTCCTTCAGTTCGGATGATTCGCCCAGAAGAACGACGCCCACTTCCTCTTCTTCGAGGTTCAGCGCGAGGCCAAAAATGTTGTGGGGAAAGGAGAGCATTTCTCCAGCCATGGCTTTTTGCAGGCCGTGGACGCGTGCGATGCCGTCACCCACACTGATGATCGCGCCAACCTCGTCGACCGAAACGGTCTGTTCATAATTCGCGATCTGCTCCCGCAGAATCTTGCTGATTTCATCCGCTTTAATGTTTGCCATTCCTGCTCCGTTCCCGAATTCCGCGCTATTCCGCTGCCAGCTGCGCGCGCATCTGGTTCAGACGGTTCTTCAAGGAATCGTCATAAATCGTATCGCCGATCCGCACCTGCACGCCGCCCAGCAATGCCGGATCTTGCGAATACTTCGCTTGAATTTTCTTTCCGGTCAATTTCTCGAGAGCCCGCTCGAGCTGCGACTTCTGCGAGTCGTTTAATGCCATGGCGGACACTACGCCGGCCTCGGCGACTCCCTGGCGCTGCTGCAAGACGGTTTGAAAGCTTTCCAGCATATGAGGCAACGACGGAGTGCGCTGATTGTCCACCATAATAAAAAGGAAATTGCGGATGATCTTGCTAGAACCCATGCGCTCTGCAAGCTTTTCAATCACGCCATGCTTTGCTTCCCGCTCGACAGCCGGGCTGCTGAGGAAGTTCCGCAATTCCGCAGATTCCTGGTACGCCGCATTGAAGGCAGCGAGCTGCTCGAAAACGGGCTCGGCGACACCTTGTTCGAGTGCAACATCGGCAAGAGCATTCGCGTATTGAAGAGGTGCGGACTTCAATTCGGTCTCCCTTGCAAACTCTGCACGAAGTTGTCGATGAGCGCATCCTGCACTCCCGGGGTCATTTGCTGCGCGACCAGGGATTCGGCCTTGTCTACGGACAACTTCGCGGCCAATTCCTTAAGTTCCACCCGCGCTGCGCGTTCGGCTGCTTCGATTTCTGCCTTGCCGGCTGCTGCAATCTTCTCGGCGTCGATTTTTGTGGCGTTGCGCAGCCGTTCAACTTCCGCCACGGCTTCCTTGTGCGCCATCACACGAAACGCCGCGACTTCCTGCTCGAGGCTGGTCAACTTTACCGCGGCCTCTTTTAGTTGCCGGTCGGCTTCGGCTTTCGCTGTGGTGGCTTTTGAAATGGCTTCGCTGATCAAGTCAGCTTTCTTCCGAAACACGGGCGGCAACAACTTGCCAAAAACCCAAATGCCCAGGCCAAGTAAAATAACAAAATGGATCCACTTGAAAATTTCGCTCGTTGCGTCTCCGGAGTCCTGGCCACTTTCTTCTGCCGCCCGAACCGCTGACGCCATCAACAGCAACGCTGCGGTCAGCAATGCCGGAACATACTTCTTCAGCTGCATCATCGCGCCTCTCTGCCGGGATTTCCCGGGGCGGGCGGCGTCTGCATAATCCTCCGCGTGATTTCCAGAGCCAGCTGCCCGGTGCTCGCTTCCAATTCCCTTTTCGCGGAAGCATACTCTCCCGCGACTCGCTCTTTCGCCGAATTCACTTCGCTGGTCGCCTTGCTGCGCGCTTCTTTCAGTGCCGTGGCGCGTTCATCGAGCAGTTTCTTGCGCTCAATTTCCTGCTCCTGATAGACCTTGGCGCGCGCATGCTTTAATGCCTCTTCGTATTGGCGGAGTTTTTCGGCGGCAGCATTCTGCGCGGCCTCGGCGGCTTTTTGTGCGCCCGTCGTGCGGGAGTCGCGCTCCGCCATCACCCGGAGTAAAGGGCGAAAGAACAGAAAGCGCATGATGAAATAAAAAACAAGGACAATGAGGGCTACAGGCACAGCCCTGAGGAACAGTTCTCCAATTTGGTGAACCAAATCTGACATGAAGTTGTGTCGCCTAAAAATTTCAGGATGGCAGCCGCGCCGTTTCCCCAACCCGGTAGGAGCATACGGTGGGCTTGGTGCTGCCTCTCAGAATAGTTAGTTATAACATTCGGCGAGAGTTTCCGTCAACGAACCGGGTCACCGCACGGGCAAGAAAATCGCACCTCCGGGCCGATTTTTTCGCTCCTCGTCCGGCACTCCGGTGCTGCAATCGGCGGGGAATGTCTGGCGATTCCCCTCAGAACCACACTGCAACGGGTCGTCCGGAGATTTGAAGCCGAAACCAAACATTTACATTACAACTCTATCTATGTAGACTTATGTATGGGCATTCGACTTCGCCGCTCCCGACAAACGTTCGAGTTACTAGACGCCATGTTGGCTATGCCTTCGGAGTGGCACCATGGTTATTCATTGAGTCAACGGACGGGATTGGCATCTGGCACCTTATACCCGATTCTCATGCGCCTCGAAGAGTTGGACTGGCTTGAAACCCGTTGGGAAACCGACGCGGAGCCAGGCCGCCCACCGAGGCATCTTTACCGCCTTACTGCAGATGGGCGGTCGTGGGCACGGGAGGAACTCGGGGCCGCAAAGGCCAGCAAATTCTGGAAAAACGCCACGAGCGAGGCAGGCCCATGATCGGCCCCGAGCAACTTGGTCGAGAAATTCGCAGAATGGACGCTTCGGCACGCGCTGCGGTTCTGCTGGAATTAAACGCGTTGGGGCAACGCATGGCAAGTAAAGAGCAGACGGATTTTGAGACGTTGCAAGGGCTGGATATTTCGCACGGCAGCCTGACGGAACTAAAGGCAATATACTTACAAGTAACAACACCGCCCACGAGCAGGAGATTTCCCAACAGTTGAGCCAGATTGATGCCCGCCCCGCATTGCTGATGGGATCATTTCGAGAGCTCTATCTGACTCGCAACCGCAAGCACGGCGAACCGTCTGCCGATGAAACGCAACTGCCTTGAATCCCCGCTATACTTGCCATTCCAGTTCCTGCGATAGGCAATCGCGAAGGACAAGCGAACCCCGGGGCTTAACATGACCAAAAGCTGGAAAACCAGGCTGATCCATACCGACGCGAAGATACCTTCGGGATACAAATCCCTGGCGAGCCCGGTCTATCGCGGATCTACCACGGTCTTTCCTTCCGCGGCGGCGGTGCGAGATACGTGGGATCAGAACCGTGTTGGCTACACATACGGACTGTACGGCACGCCAACGGCGATGGAACTTGCGGCGCGGATCTGCGAACTGGAATCAGGCAAGGCCACCATCTTGACTCCCGGTGGTCAAGCCGCGATCTCGTTGATCAATTTTTCCTTTCTCGAGGCTGGCGATCACATTCTGATTCCTGCGAGTGTGTACTATCCGAGCCGCCAGCTCGCTTCCCGATTGCTTTCGCGGTTCGGCGTTTCGGCAACGTTTTACGATCCGACGATCGGTGCTCGCATTTCCAATTTATTCAAGGAAAATACGCGTCTGGTCTGGTGCGAAAGCCCCGGCTCGATCACCATGGAGGTTCAGGACCTTCCGGCCATCGTTGCGGCAACGCACGAACGCAAAATTCTGGTGGTGCTCGATAATACGTGGTCCGCCGGTGTGCTCCTCGATGCCTTCCACTACGACGTCGACATTACGATGCAAGCAGTGACGAAGTATATTGGCGGGCACAGCGACCTGCTGCTTGGATCGGTTACGGTACGGGATCCGGCGCTCTATCAAAAGTTGGGCGCTACGCAGCAGAATGTAGGCTTTGCCGTTTCGCCGGACGACTGCAGTCTGGCATTGCGCGGACTGCAGACACTTTCCGTGCGCCTGTCCCACATCGAGACTTCCGCGCTTACGATTGCGAAATGGCTCGCCGCACGGCCGGAAATCGAGCGTGTGCTACACCCGGCGCTTGCCTCCTGTCCCGGACACGAATTCTGGAAACGCGACTTTCTTGGCTCGTCGGGAGTGTTTTCGATTGTGTTCAAGCCTGGCCCGACAAAAGAGCAGGTCTATGCGTTCGTCGATGCGCTGAAATTGTTCAAGGTGGGCTACAGTTGGGCCGGAGTAACTAGCCTCGCGGTCGCCTACGACATCGGGCGGATCTCCGGACGGCCGCCGTACGACCACCGGATCGTTCGACTGAATATCGGGCTAGAAGCGACGGAAGATCTAATCGGTGATCTGGAACAAGCGGTGCGGAGAATAACGGAAACGAGTTCGCTGTGACGCTAGTAGCGCGAATCGCCAGGATCGACTGCGTCGTAGGCGTAGTGAATCGTCACCGGAGACTCGTTCTTCTTTCCTGTCACAAGGTGAACTTCTTCCAGAAGCTGCGTTCCATTTTCAGATAACGCGTAGGTCCGCGTCATCGTGCCGTTCTTATCAAACTTCTCCTCGGTCACCAGTTTGTTGCCGTCCCAGCGCGCGGAAACCAGCTGCAGGTTGGGATCGGAAGGTTTATCCGGTATTTTTCCGTCGGTATAGAAAATTGTCTTCTTATCCTGATCTCCGGTCAATTCCACTTCGGGATTTTTATCGGTCATTTGCTGCAGATGAAGGCGCATCGAGGGGTCGACCAGAGCTTGCAGTTTCTCGTTCGTCTGACTGCTGGTATTCTGCGGATTTTGCCCGCCGCGATTGCCACCGTAGCCAGGGCCACCCATTCCGCCGCCCGGCCAGCCCATCCGAGGACCGCTCATGCCGGTGTTTGGATTGGATGGATGAGATGTCGCCTGATGCAATCTGCTGCGCGGGTCATCGCTGTCATCGCGGTTGAATTTCCAGTCCCCCATGATGCTTTTCCGCGGCTCCACGGTCTTGACCGGCCGGGGCGGAGGCGCGCTCGCGTCGGTGGATGGAACCGGTTGCAAGGGGCCCGGAGGCGCTTGCGCAAGCGCCATCCCCGCCGACAGTAAGGTAAGTCCGCCAACGATTAGCATGTTGCCGACGTGTCGCATCACTCCCACCTCTGCATTCGTTCTGAAATTGTAACTGAATTTGCTGTCTCAGATTCCCGTTCCGGGTAACGAAAGTTCCTCCAAGAATCGGCCATACGGTCTAGGTCATGTGATTCACGTCCAGTTCCAAAGGCTGCTTGAAGCTAGCCGACCTTCACAGGAGCCAACGGTCGAGTTCCCGAGCACGGTCCAGTAGCGCAACTGCTCCCAGTCGACGAAAGGCCTTCGCGCGGTTCTGATAGTCGGCCGATGCCTTCGGAAGAATCGCCATGAACGGAACGCCCGCGCTTTTCGCCGCCAGGGCGTCATCGATATTGTCGCCCAGATAGAGCGCGGTTTTTGGATCACGTTTCGCAAGAATCGCATGGAGTCCGTCCGGGTGGGGTTTCTTGCGACCATCATCCATCGTAATGACTTTGCGGAAGCTCGAAGCAGCCGGCCACTTCTTGAAACTGTAGCTAAATTCCTTCCGCGTCCGGCCGGTAAACAAGTTTAATTCGCGATGTTTGGCCCATTTCAGAATCAGTTTAGGCGTGACCAGTAATCTTTCACGTAACACATTTCCTGCTTTGCCGCCCGTGCCCCAGTAGAAGGGCTCAAACGCCCGGCGCGCTTCCTCGTAGCTTGTCGGAAAACCCTGGGCGGTGGCCCAGCGCGAGACCATCAACCAATCGTCATTATTGCCCGGCTGGCGCTTCCATTCGTAAAACTCGGCCCACGTCGCTCGCTTGCCCGTGATGTGCCGAATCGTCTGCAATCCCGAACGCCAGTACGATTCCTTCACATCAATCAGCACGCCATCCACATCAAAAATCAAAATCCTGGGATCGACCTTCTCTGCCTTTGCCATTCGCTTCGCGCGCTCCCGGCCCTTCTTCATGAATCCGATGCTCATTACAGTGTACCCGCTCTTCCCGGCTGAAACGCACGGTCCCCCGGTTCCCCGCTACGGTTGCTGGTTATCGGAGGAGCGCGGTACACTTTGCTTGCCGCGCTTCATTTCGCGAAGGATTTCTCATGCCCTCATTTCCAGGCGTCGACTTTATCGATTTTGACACGAATCTCAATGACGAAGAAAAACTGGTCAGGCAAACTGCCCGGCAATTTGTCGACAATGAAATCGTTCCCATTATCGAAAAACACAATCGCGAGGCCACGTTTCCGATGCATCTGGTGCCGATGCTTGGCGAACTCGGATTTTTCGGCGCAAACCTTGAAGGGTATGGCTGCGCTGGGATGTCTAACGTGGCATACGGCCTGATGACGCAGGAACTGGAACGCGGCGATTCCGGGCTACGCAGCTTTGTATCTGTGCAAGGCGCTCTCGTGATGTATCCGATTTACTCCTACGGCAGTGATGAGCAGAAGAATAAATGGCTGCCGCGATTGCAGGAAGGGAAAGCGGTTGGATGTTTTGGGCTCACCGAGCCGCAGTTCGGTTCAAACCCTGGAGGAATGCTGACGCGGGCCGCAAAAAAGGGGAACAAGTACATATTGAACGGTGAAAAGATGTGGATCACAAACGGCTCGATTGCCGATGTCGCGGTGATCTGGGCGAAATGCGAGGACAATAAGGTTCGCGGATTTCTCGTGGAACGAGGTGCGGCAGGATTCAAGGCTTGGGACGTGCACGGAAAGTATTCGTTGCGTGCCTCGGTTACGTCGGGCCTGGCGCTCAGCGACTGCGAAATACCGGAAGAAAATTTGCTCCCCGGCGTTAGCGGTCTTCGGGGGCCGTTGAGCTGTCTCAATCAGGCGCGCTATGGAATCGGCTGGGGAGCGATTGGCGCGGCCATGGCCTGCTACGACACCGCGTTGCAATACGCAAAGACCAGAAAGCAGTTTGCGGGCAAGCCGATCGCATCCCACCAGCTGGTGCAGGAAAAGCTGGCGTGGATGATCACGGAGATTGTGAAGGGGCAACTACTCGCGCTGCACGTGGGTCGGCTGAAGGATCTTGGCAAAGCCGACGCGACGCACATTTCGATGCTGAAGATGAATAATGTGGCAATTGCGCTTGAAACGGCACGAAAGGCGCGCGACATTCTTGGAGCCAACGGAATCGTCGACGATTACTGCATCATGCGTCACATGAATAACCTTGAAAGTGTTTTTACCTACGAAGGCACGAACGACATCCACAAACTGATCATCGGGGAAAAAATCACCGGCATCGCGGCGTATGAATGAGGCATATGACGAAACGTGTCAAGAAATCCATCTTCACCGTCTTCTTCGCATTGATCTGTTGCCGAGCGTTCGCCGCAACGCAGGAAACGAATCCCGTTCCAACCGCTGCAAAACCAAAAATACGCACCATCACCGCGTTTATTACCCTGGATCGTACCCGCTATCAGATTGATTTCTCCGATGCGGTTGAATTCCTACGCAAGGCGCAACTTGGTTTTGAGCGCAACGGTTACACAGTCGAGACCCTGCGCATCGCTACACAACCCTTTCCCGAGTACACCAACGGGATGACTCACGACGAAGTCATCCGCTTTTTTAAGAATCTCGATGGCATCGCACAGCAGAACAAGATCCGCGTCGCGATTGGCCCTGCGTATATTGGCGGCGATGATGGGGAACTGCAAGCTGCGCTGTTAGCAGACATTCTTCAGAATACGAAAGCCCTCTGGGGCACGGTGATCGTCACCAATAAGAGCGGTGTGAACTGGCCCGCGGTTCACGCAGCTGCGCGGGTAATCAAACAACTTGCCGAACACACGGAACACAGCGAGGGCAATCTTCGCTTCGCTGCGATTGCGAACGTCCCCGCGTACTCACCTTTCTTTCCTGCTGCCTACCATACGGGCGGCGGAAAGCAATTTGCTGTGGGCCTCGAATCCGCCAATACGTTTACGGCTGCCTACACTGACGCGACCGACCTGGCGAATGCCAAGCGCCGCCTGATCGATCTGTTTTTCCCGCAAACCTTTGATGTGGAAGATATCGGGGAAAAGCTGGACGCAGAGTTCAGTTGGTCCTATCTGGGCCTTGATCTTTCTCCCGCACCTGGTAAAGGTGCATCGATTGCCGCTTCAATGGAAGCCCTTTCAAAGCAGCCCGTCGGAGCAAGTGGTACCCTGACCGCGGCCGCTACGATTACCGCATCCATCAAGGAAATTGGAGCGCGCAAAGTAGGCTTCTCAGGGCTGATGCTTCCCGTGCTGGAAGATCCACTTTTGGCGCAACGCTGGAACGAAGGGCTGCTTTCACTTGATGCCCTGCTGAGCTATTCGGCAGTCTGTGCGACCGGGCTCGATACAATCCCCATGCCGGGCAATACCAGTGAAGACACCCTTGCGCGCATCATTGGCGATATGGCTTCTCTTTCCGTGAAATGGGACAAACCGCTCACCGCCCGTCTGCTTCCTGTCGCCAACAAGCATGCAGGCGAGCAGACGGAATTCACCGATCCAATGCTGATTAATGTCACGATACAGCCAGTGGCCACGAAGGATTCGCTGCGATAGATCGCGTTCCCAGCATCGTCCGGGACAAATAACCTTCTCGTTAACCTGACGTTTCTCCCTATCGACTATAAGCAGATCTTTACCCTAATATAAGCAATCGCGGGGTGCCCCATGGAAGAACGTCTCAGTCTGGAATTTCTGCGCGTGGTTGAAAATGCGGCTATCGCCTCGGCACGCACGATGGGCTTTGGTGACCGTCCGAAAGCAGACGAAGTTGCCGTCGAAGCGATGCGCAAAACAATGGACCAGGTTGAAATGGACGGAACCATCGTTATTGGCGAAGGCGAACGCGACGAAGCCCCCATGCTCTATATCGGCGAAAAGGTTGGTTTGGCAACGCACGCCCCAAAGTCTCTCTTTCCGGCTGTCGACATTGCCGTCGATCCTCTCGAGGGAACGAATCTCTGCGCCACGGGCGCACCAAATGCCATTACCGTCCTTGCGGCGAGCGAGCGCGGCGGATTGCTGCACGCGCCTGATTTGTATATGGAAAAGATCGTCGTCGGACCTTCCTGTAAAGGTGCAGTCGATCTTGATGCGCCGGTTGCCGACAACCTCAAATCCGTCGCGAAGCGACTCGATCGCGACGTCGAAGATCTCGTTGTGATGGTTCTTGATCGCGACCGTCATCAGCAATTGATCAGCGAGATTCGCGCGGTAGGAGCGCGCATTCGCCTGATCGGTGACGGTGATTTGTCTGCTGGCATTTCAGCAGCCGTTATAGGGACCGGAGTACATATGGTGATGGGCACAGGCGGTGCGCCGGAAGGTGTTTTGACGGCAGCGGCATTGCGCTGCTTGAACGGCCAAATATTGGCTCGGCTCGTGGTGTCAAAGCCCGAGCATCAGGAACGCCTTGCAAAAATGGGCGTCAAAGATCCCAAGCGAATCTATGCAACAGAAGATCTCGCTCCTGGAAAGAAAATTATCTTTGCATGCACCGGTGTCACTGACGGAAATCTTCTAAAAGGCGTTCGTTTCTTCGGCGAAGGGGTTCGCACCTCTTCGATGATCCTGACTCTCGACGAACGCCAGGTGCGCTTCATCGAGTCGGTTCATCTCGACAAGCGCCCTGATGTTAAGGTCCGCTTCAATTAGGTTCCTAGAAATCTGACCAAACCCGCGTTCAACAGAGAAGCCATCGTGGCTACCGCAGGAGGCGGATCGGCTTTCTGAAGACAGTCCGAAAAAATGGGGCTTGAACCGTTTGCAAGCGACCGGCGTACAGTTACCCGCATTCTGGCCTCACGGACAGTAGTGTATTTTCCTCTCCGCTCGTACTCTTCCCTAGCCTATCCCGCCTTACGAACAAATTGAATAAACCCGCACCGCCCAGGGTCTACGGGTGTGGTTGAAATTCTGTACAAGGGAGATTCTGCGGTGAGACGAGCACATCTACTTCTTCTGATGAGCGCCGCATGGCTGGCCGCAGGTTGCGCGACCGCTGTGGGTGGCGGCTCCGGTCCAGCAGGTCCAACCCCGTTCACTTTGAGCGTGTCTCCCGCAACTGCAGCGATTCAGGGCGACAGCACACAGCAGTTCACGGCTCAAGCCAGTGATGGTTCGAATCCGGCGCTCACCTGGACGGTGAACGGAATCAGCGGTGGCAATGCCACGGTCGGCACAATTTCCTCCACAGGACTGTTCAGTGCGCCCGAATTTCCTCCGAGTCCCAATTCCGTTACCGTCGCGGCAGTTGAAACCAACAACGGCAAGAGATCAGGATCAAGTGCGATCACATTGCAAAATCCGACGCCCGTCATCAGCACTGTCGCTCCGATGTCGATCCCGGTCGGAGCCTTTTCTTTAACAATCAGCGGGGCACACTTTGCCCCCGGCGCTACGGTAAACTTTGGGTCAGATCGCCTGTCGACAACGCGAATTTCTTCCACGCAGTTGACGGCCACAGGAACGGCCGCTGCCTCTGAAGTTGGGAATGTTTTGATCACCGTAAGCAACCCCGACCCTGGGACAGCGATTTCCGGAACAGTGACAGCCGCCGTGCAGGGTGTAAAACTGGGCGTCAACGTGGCCCCCACACCTGCCAGCGTGCGTGCCGGCAGCACTCAACAATTCACGGCGACGGTAACGAACTCGAGCAATCCGGGCGTGAGCTGGTCGGTAAATGGCATTCCCGGCGGGAATGACACTCTCGGAACGGTTGTCGGCAACGGCCTGTACACCGCGCCGTCCATCATTCCGTCTCCAAATACAATTACCGTGACAGCGACGAGCATCGCCGACAATTCCCAATCCGGGAATTCCGTTGTAACCGTCTTGAATCCGCTGCCCGTGGAGACTTCCGTTTCACCGGCCGCGTTCACGGTCGGCCCCATTTCGCTCAGAGTCGATGGATCCGGGTTTGTAAACGGTTCAGTTGTCTATTTCGGTACAACGGCGCTCGCAACCACCTACGTCTCCGGCACGCAACTGACCGCGACCGGCACGGCCGCAGCGGGCCAGGCCGGAAGCATCGCCGTAACCGTGAAGAATCCCGATCCGGGCTCATCCGTCTCGGCGGCATTGACAGCGCAGGTAACTCTGCCGAATCCAAGTATCAGCGTCTCGGTTTCGCCATCGAGCGATACGCTACGGGCCGGAATGACCCAGACATTTACCGCAACCGTAAACGGAACAACAACGAAAACCGTTACCTGGGCTGTCAATGGCATCATCGGCGGCGACAGCGAATTGGGAACGATCGACATAAACGGGAAGTATCAAGCTCCCGACAACCTTCCCAGCCCAAATCCTGTGACCGTGTCGGCGATCAGTTCGGCAGATACGACAAAAACCGGAAACTCGGCCGTCTCCATCCAGAATCCACTTCCCGTGTTGATCTCAGCGAGCCCGGGTTCAATTGGTACCGGACCGTTTCAGGTCTCGCTGAACGGGAGCGGATTTGTGAATACATCCACGGTTTCATTCGGCGGTGTGCCCGTGACCGTCAATTATGCATCGCCAACGCTCATTACTGTCGCTGGAAACATTACAACCACCGGCTCGATCACTGTGACAGTCAGCAACCCCAACCCGGGCGCGGGGACATCCAGCAGCATTTCCGTCAACGTGACAACGAGTGGAGCCAATCCCGTCTCCGCAACGTCCGCCGTTCGTTTTCTCGAACAAAGTTCGTTCGGTCCAAATACCGAATCTCTGAATCAGGTTCAGACGATGGGCTATGATTTCTATTTGCAGAATCAATTTGCAGCGCCGATTACGGCCTACCGTGACCCGAAGATTGACTATCAGATCTACAACATCCAGTCCGATTACTTCCTGCGAGAAATTTCCATGGGGGACCAGCTTCGAGGAAGATCCTCCTTATTCCTCAATGAATTGTGGGTCGTAGGGGCGGACAAAGTCTCTGATCCTCTGGGTTACACAAATTATCTCCGCACCCTGGACCAGGACTCTTTGGGGAATTATCTCGACGTCATGAAGGACATCACGCTGACGCCAGCCATGGGCCATTACCTGGACATGGTCAATAACGACAAGCCCGCAATCGGGCAGCATGCGAATGAAAATTACGCTCGTGAAATCATGCAATTATTCACTCTCGGACTAAATCAGTTGAATATGGACGGTACACCGGTTGTCGACGGATCCGGAAATCCCGTGCCCACATACACGCAAAATGATGTGATGGCTCTGGGACTGGCGTTCACGGGCTGGACGTATCCAACTGAGCCAGGCGCTTCACAGCAGAAACATAATCGGGAATATTATGGCGGTCCCATGGTTGCGTCTGACGCGAACCACGACACCGAGGCGAAAACCTTGCTGGGACAGACCATTCCCGCAGGTCAGGGTGCTGTGGCGGACCTCGATGCGGCGCTGGGTATTATCTTCAATCACCCAAATGTGGGACCGTTTGTTGGCAAACAACTTATTTTGCGCCTGGTCACGAGCAATCCGTCCCCTGGATATGTACAACGCGTGGCCACTGCGTTCAACAACGGTTCCTACACGAACGGTGCCGTGACCTATGGAACGGGATCGCGTGGCGACCTGCAGGCAACGATTGCCGCAGTGTTGCTGGATGCCGAGGCGCGCCAAGGCGATTCCGCGACGACAGCAATCGCGACAGACGGCAAGCTGCGCGAACCCATCATTATGGAGGCGAGCATCGCCCGGGCGTTTCACGTACAAACGGATGCAGGTGGATTTCAGAATCAAGGTTCCAAGATGGAGCAGAACGTTTTTTATCCTCCAACTGTTTTCAATTTTTTCCCGCCGGTCAATTCGATTCAGGGAAGTGCGCTGAATGCGCCGGAATTTGCCATTTTCGATACGGTATCCAGCATCGAGCGCGTCAATTTCATCAACAGCGCGGTTTACGGGAAGATCGGCTCGAATACCAGTCTCGACTTCACGCCGGTCAGTGCAGCCGGCACACCTGATCAAATGGTGGAATGGCTGAACACGATGTTCCTGCACGGCATGATGCCGGATCAGATGAAAACAACGGTGCTCGGCGCCGTCAATGCCGTGGATCCGGCAAACACAAAGGCACAAGCGCAGGCAGCGATTTACCTCGTGACGTCGTCTTCGATGTATCAGGTGCAACACTAATTCGGAGGGATGAAGATGACACAGCACCATTCACGCAGAGACTTCATGCGCCTGAGCTGCTGTTCAGCGGCGGGAGCGGCACTGGTCGGGGGACTCAGCAAGTTCGGTCTGGTCAGTGCCATGGCGCAGGGTACAACGGACTACAAGGCACTTGTCTGTATCTTCCTGTTTGGCGGAAACGATGCAAATAACATGCTGATCCCGATCGATTCGACGGGCTATTCCGACTATCAGAAGGCCCGCGCCGGGCTCGCTCTGCCGCAGGGCCAGGTTCTCCCCTTGCAATCTGGCAGTCAGGCAAATTTCGCCTTGCATCCGAATATGCCGGAGCTTCAGAGTTTATTTAATAATCAGAAAAATCTCGCGGTATTAGCAAACGTTGGAACCCTGGTACAGCCGACCACGCAAGCTCAATACAAGCAATATACGAATTTGCCCGTGAACCTCTATTCCCATTCCGACCAGCAGGATCAATGGCAGAGTGCCCAGTTGTCGGGTGCGCAGACCGCAGGCTGGGCAGGCAAGGTAGCAGACAACCTGCAGGGGACCTATAACGGCAGCGCCCAGTTTCCGCCGATTCTCTCAATCAGCGGGAACGCAATATTCTGCACGGGCGATGTCACGCGCCCCTTCACGATGACACCTTATTCAGCCCCTGGACTTCAGGGATTTGATTCTTCAGCTGCCGCGCAGGCACGATTTCAGGCCACGCAGGAATTATTGACGTTCGATAGCGGTCTCTCGCTTGTTCAATCGGCGAACCTTGTAACTGGCCAAGCGGTGCAATACGGAGTGACGCTGGCCGATGCACTGAAAAATATCAGTCCGCTCAGCACGAAGTTTGGCACCAGCTATCTTTCGCAACAACTGAGCCAGGTGGCGAAGGTCGTCGCTGCCCGGAGTGCACTCGGTGTGGGCCGGCAGATTTTCTTCTGTTCCGCGGGCGGATTTGACACCCACAGCGATCAACTCGCTCAACATGTGAAGTTGATGGCAGATCTCAGCCAGTCGATGAATAGTTTCTATCAGGCAACCCAGGAATTGGGCGTGGCCAACGACGTAACCACGTTCACACTTTCGGAATTTAACCGCACGCTTCAGCCCGGCACAAACGCCGGCACCGATCATGCCTGGGGCAGCCACCAACTCATTCAGGGCGGGGCCGTGAAGGGTAACACGGTCTACGGAACATTTCCAACGCTCGTGCTCGCTGGTCCCGATGATGCCGGCAATAACGGGCGCTGGATTCCGACGACGGCACTCGATCAGTATGCCGCGACTCTTGCATCCTGGTTTGGCGTCAGCAATGCGGACTTGCCAACCATTTTTCCAAACTTGGCCAACTTTTCGAAAAACAATCTGGGATTCGTGTGATATTGGCCGCAGCAGAACACGTTCTACAAATCAAAAGGCGATTCGCTTCGTTCCGGGAGCCGCTTGATTTCTTGGATTTACCACCAGTCAACCGTCGCTGATCTATTTCTGTTCCGCTGGCAAAGCCAAAAACACACTGTCGTTTACCGGAACAGTATGCGTAAAGACCGTCGCGCTTTTCTCATTCCCTAGCGCAATCTGTTTCGCAAGCCCGCTCAAGGCCGGCCCAGCAGGTTTCGCGGAGTTCGCTGGGGCGTCGCCGGGCTGTAACGAGATTCTCGTCGTCTTTGGCGTACAATTCGGCGTACTGAAACAAGTGTCACGGAGGAAGACCTGTCGCAATCCGCTGTTCGGAGTAGCAGAATTCTGGGATCCACCTTCAACCGCAATGTCCTTCGCAGTAGCATCGGGCGTAATCGCCACGAATGCCACGAACCGTCCAGACGAGCTGATCGAAGGCAGGATCGCTTCCGTTCCCGCGAGTACACCTTCGGGGTCAGTCGAGATCAGGGCGAGCGACGGTTTGCAGCCGGCTGGTGCGCCCGTGCATGTATCGTGCATGTAGATTTGTCTGCCCTTCGGGGCATTTTCCAGGAGATTTGTTGCAGCGCTGCTGAAGGCCACAAATCTTCCGTCAGCACTGATGACCGGCGAATGACTATCGGCATTTCCTGCTGCTCCGTCCAGCGCTGCCGAGACCGTCTTTGTGCTCGGTACGCAATCCTGATCAGCACCCAGGCAAGTGTCTCTCACCATGATCTGGTTGATGGTGCTTTGTGCCGATGAAAAAGCTACGTAGCGTCCATCCTGGCTGAGCGCAGGTGTTTCTTCGGCAACTACCAGCGATGCGGCGGAATCAGTCGCCGCGTTTTGCGCAGCGCCACCCACAGAGAAATTTTGCGAAGTAATGGGCGGCTGATTCGTATCGCCCCCACCCAGTTCAGGACAACTCGAAACAATACAGGGAGCGCTCGGCGGGTTGATTACGTCAATTTTGGCTGTAGGATCCGCGGCGGCCAGATAGGCAGCCGGAATCACCGCTTTGATCTGGGTGGCGTTCATGCTGGTGGTGTTGATCGCGGTCTGAACGCCCAGCGTGGCCAGGCCGGTATAGGTCACGGTCGAAGATCCGTTGGTCGAACTTGGAAGAAAATTCGACCCGGTCAGCGTAATCGTTACGTTGGAACATTTCGAAGTACACACCGGTGCACTCGACGGCGAGATTTGCGTCAGAACGGGTACAGGGTTCGGCGAACCGGCAACGATGAGCGCCAGGGAATTTGAGAGACCGTTCTCTCCCGTTCCCGACTGTGGCGCGTGCACGTTGACATACGCCGTGCCGGATTTCGAAATCAGTGATGCGGGCACAATTGCAGTAACCGTCGTTACGTCAACATAGGTCGATACCAGGTTTTGCCCATTCCACTGCACGACAGTCTTGTTCGAAAATCCGTTCAGCGGGGATCCGAATACCGTCAGCGTAAATTGCGGCCCTCCATAAATAACCACGGACGGAGAGAGAGAGATGATCGTGGCACCAGTTGATGTCTGGACCGAAGTGTTACCCTGGCTGCAACCTCCGAGCACTGCAAGGGCTGATGCTACGACAGCACATGCTGTCAAAAACCGCTTCATCCGGACTCCTTCACGTAGGCAAACAATAGAATTGCGCAACAGTAGCACCCCTCGAAGGGCAGCTACAACTTGAACGCACCTGATTGGGTTGAGATGCAAGAACCACTACATGCGTTGACCGCGATCTGAGCAATCCCGGAACATCCGAGCGCAATCGGGCCTTGCAGGTGGACCGCCTTACCCTCTCCTATTATTGCGCATTCCTGGCTTGAGTGAAAACTCTCCCTGATGCTCCGGAACACATTATTGCTTGCTTCACCCGGGTCTTGAAATCGCTGCAATTGATTGCTGCGCAAGCGAGTTTATTTTCTGCTTCATCACTGGATCGGAAATCTTGGCAGCAGCAGCTTCGGCTGTCCTGTAAGCCAGGAGCGCTTGCGCCTTCCTTCCAAGCTTCGCGAATAAGTCCCCCTGTGCCAGCCAGAACAATGGATTCTGTGGGTAGTTCTCGACAAGGGGTGTGACGAGTGTTAGCGCTTCCTCATACCGCTGATCATAATTGTGCAGATTGATTGCCAGATAAAAACGGGACAGTACCGGTGTTAATTGGCCCGTGCGAATTGAGCGATACAGTAGCTGAATGCCATCGGTTTTGCTACCGCCCGGGATCCCCATGAAAAATCTCATCACTCTTGCCATGGAAGACAGGGTGTCCACGTAATAGTCGTACAATCCCAGACCCATGTCGGCATCGGAAAGTTGCGGATCAAGCGCCAACGCCCGCAGGAAATTGTCTCGAGCGCGCACCCCGGCACGCGCCGTATTCCGATATTCCCAGCGCAGGCCGTAAAGCCGAGAGGATGCTGCTTCCGCCATCGCTGCATAAAAATACATTTCTGCGGATTCCTGGTCCTTCAATCTCGCTTCGGCAATTGCCAGTGCCTTTGCAGAAACGTCGAGATAGCGCTGGTCGGAAGCGATCTTTTCACGGTGCCGTGGCATCGTCATGCCATATTTGAATTCTGCGGAAGAGCACCAGATCTTCCACCACAGTGCCTCGGCTTCCAAGATATAGGCTAGCGGATGATTGGGCGCCTGTTGCTGCATTTGCTGCGTTTCGCTGATCGCCAAATCGAGCTTTCCGGAATAAATGTCGTTCAGAATTTTATCTGTTCCACTCGGTAGAGTGAGGGGCGGTGCGGCGCTGCATAGTGCCGCACCACACGAGAGCAGGAATAGAAGAGAAAGGAATCGCCGCATTCGTCCGGAAAAGGTGACTGGAATCAAACCTTCCGTGGCACAAGTTTAAGCTGTTCGATCAGGGATGCAAATCAAAATGGTAGTGCAGGAAGGCGCCGGCGGAGAAAATCCCGCCTTTTGAAAATCCTTCCTGATGGCAGGCTCGTGTGAAGAGCGTGATATTCTCGCAGCGCATGACTGAAGTGCAAAAACGCGGAACGACCGGACCTGTCGTTGCCCAGGCCACGGTCCAACTCGAACGTGGACTTGGCCTGAAAGAAGCGGTCGCGCTCAACATGATTGAGATCGTCGGTATCGGCCCGTTCGTGGTCAGTTCGCTGGTGATTAAGGCCATGGGCGGCCCGCAGGCCCTGATTGCATGGCTTGCCGGCGCATTGCTGGCCACTTTGGACGGGTTCGTATGGTCTGAACTGGGCGCGGCCATGCCAAAAGCAGGTGGCACCTACGTTTTTCTGCGCGAGGCCTATGGCCCGGGTCGCTGGGGACGCATGATGTCCTTCTTGTTTGTCTGGCAGACATTTGTCCAGGCGCCACTGTCCGTGGCTTCCGCGTCGATCGGTTTTGCGCGGTACGCTGGCTATTTGCATCCACTGACGTATTGGCAAGCGAAGTCCATCTCGGGCGGACTCGTCATCCTCCTGGTAATTCTCCTCTATCGCCGCATTCAAACCGTGGGGAAGATTTCGGTGCTCTTATGGATTGGCGTCGTCGGTACCATGCTGTGGCTGATCTACGGCGGCATGCGCCACTTCGACCCCAAACTCGCTTTCGATTTTCCGCCCGGTGCGTTTCATCTGTCTTCGTTGTGGTTCGCGGGACTCGGAGCCGCAATGGTCAATACGATCTACAGCTATTGGGGTTACTACAATATCTGTCACCTGGGCGGTGAAATTCGAAATCCTGAAAAAAATATTCCGCGCGGAATTTTCCTTTCGATTTTTGGCATTACCATTTTGTACCTGGCGTTGCAGACCAGTCTGCTCGGCGTGATTCCCTGGCGCGAAGCGCAACATTCTCCTTTCATCGCCAGCCTTTTTGTTGAGAGACTTTATGGCATCCGAGCAGCGCATTTCGTGACCTGGATGGTTTTGTGGATCGCACTGGCTTCCATTTTCTCCTTGTTGCTTGGCTACTCACGCGTTCCGTACTCTGCGGCACTCGATGGAAATTTCTTCCCTTTTTTTGCGAAAGTGCATCCAACAAAGCACTTCCCTCACGTATCCCTGTTAATACTGGGCGCGCTGGCCTTCACCTTCAGCGTTGTACTCAGACTCGAAACGGCGATCGCGGGAATTTTGGCAATGCGCTTGATCATCCAGTTCATCGGTCAGGCCGTCGGGGTCATTTTATTGCGCCGGCGTTGGGGCACAGAGCGCTTGCCATTTAAAATGTGGCTGTACCCGTTCCCTGCCGTGCTTACGATGATGGGTTGGGCATGGCTTTTTTGGCAGACAGGCGCTGCGCGCAAGTATGGTTTGATGGAAATTGCATTGGGCGTGACAGCCTACATGGTTTGGGCACGAATGAAGAATTACTGGCCGTTTCAGGCGCCGGGCGGCATCAACCCGCGCAAAAACGGAGATGTTGTGGAGTTTGTTGAGGAGGGCGCGTGAAGCGTTTCGTTTGTGTTTGGCTGGCTGTCGTGCTCGGCAATCTACTCACCGCATCCTGTTCGCAAGCGCAATTTCCCGCCGCACCGGGCACCGGTTCTGGCCTCCCTGAAACCATAGAAGCGATCGATTCGGCCCGCATCACGACTCGTATCTTGTACATCACCGCCCATCCGGACGATGAAAGCGCGGCGGTTCTCACCTACCTCGCGCGCGGCTTGCACGCCGATGTCGCCCTTCTTTCAATCACTCGTGGCGAAGGTGGGCAAAATGCACTGGGCCCCGAACAAGCACCACAGCTTGGATTGATCCGCACGCAAGAATTGCTCGCTGCGACGCGAGGCTACGGCGTAAAACTCTATTTCACCCGCGCTCGAGACTTCGGCTTTTCCAAGACTCCGGAAGAAACAGAAAAAATCTGGGGCGACTCCGTACTTGAAGATATGGTTCGGGTCATCCGCTCGTTTCGGCCGAACATCGTCATTAACAATTGGGGCGGGGTACATTCTGGTCACGGACATCATCAAGCGTCGGGCATCTGGACACCAAAAGCCGTCGAGCTTGCCGCCGCGACTGGGGCATTTCCGGATTTGCTGAAGGAAGGGATGCAGCCATGGAACGGCGGAACAGATCTGGTGCAAATTCTCGATCTCGATCGGAGCGAGAATCCAAAGGGCTACGTTCTCCCTCTGGACGAAGTCTCCCCGCTCTACGGGAAGAGCTGGCGGCAGATTGGGATTGACGCCTTCGCCAATCACCGCACGCAAGGGATCGCAGGCTTTCTGAATTCGCCGTTTATCCGCCGCAGTATCGCGCTCGTTCGTGAAGACGGCAAGTCCTTGGACCCGGCGACGCTTGCCGCGCCTCTTACTCGCCTCTTTGGCGACTCAAACGCGAAAACGTGTGTGGACCATGCTGACTGGTGCGACAAGTTGCGAATCGCTGACGGTGATCTCAGACAGGCCCGCGCTTCGGCACTTAAACTGGATTACGATTCGGCAACGAATCAAATTGGCGATGCGCAGAAAGCCCTCGACAGCATCGGGTCGCCGGACGGACCGCGCGAAGTGGACCTTCGATTGCAAATTGACTCTGTTGTCCGCGCGCTCCTGCTTGCCGCAGGTTTTCAGGCACAAATTGATTCCTCGCGGGCTGATCTCGTCGTCGGGGAGCCGTGCACGGTGAGTGTCTCGTTCCAGTGCCGCGCAGGGGTGAATTGCCCAGTGAATGGGCCGCCGGAAATCTGGGTCGGTAACAGGAAGTCTACAAGCTTGGTAGAGGAATCGAATCGGGGAAAATCAACCGGTTCATTCGACGCCGCGCAGTCCGCTCCGACGCCGCTCGATTTGCTCTTGCCCGAACTTCCCTCAATTGCCGATGTCGTCCTAAAAGACACTGCAGACCCGGAGAAGATCCGTTCTGTCACTGTTCCCGTTACTCATGTCGAGGCAACTTCAACCAGCGTCGTTCGCTTGCCTCTTCGTATCGTTCCTGCATACACGCTGGCTGTTGAGCCGGAACAGACCGTACAGGTGCTTGACGCACCTCATCGACCCTTGAACGTGCTGCTCCGTGTGCATTCCTATTCGACGAAAGCTGCAAACGTGAGCGTGGGTCTCGACGTACCCGATGGGCTTAAGTCCACGGCTCCTGTTCTGCTGAAGTTTGACGGCAGCGGCGACCTTTACGCGAAGCTGACGGTCACACCACCGGCAAACTTGGCGGCCGGAGATTACGTCATCCGCGCTTACGCGAAGCGGGGCGATGAAAAATTCTCGACTTCGCTTGAGCCTCTTCTCTCGATGCCCACGCTTCTCTGGAACGAGCCGGCGCAGACGATCATCCACGCCTTCAGCATCAACGTCCCACCCAATCTCCATCTGGGCTATATCTCTGCCGAAGGCGAACCCATCCCCGACGCAGTTCGCCGTCTCGGGATCACTGTGGATCTTCTCGATCCGAACGCGCTTGCCTTCGGGAGTCTTTCCAGATTTAACGCTATCGTCATCGGTGTCCGTGCCTACGAACTTCGCCCCGAGCTGGCCTCCTCCAACAAGCGTCTGCTCGACTACGTTTCAAACGGCGGGACGCTCATTGTGCAATACAATCGCGACAATATCTGGGACAAACTGGAGCCTGCGCCCTATCCTGCAAAAATCGGCTCTCCCACTCCGCGGATTACCGATGAAAACGCCCATGTGACGTTTCTGAAGCCGGAGGATCCCCTTTTAAATCGTCCGAACAAAATCACACAAGCCGATTTCGATCAATGGATACAAGAACGTGGCCTTTATTTCTGGAGCAATTTCGATTCGCGCTATACTCCGCTCCTTTCGATGGCCGACCCGAACGAACCACCTCTGAACGGCGGCCTCGTTTACACACGCTTTGGGAACGGAGTCTATATCTACACCGGTCTCTCCTTTTTTCGGCAGCTCCCTGAAGGTGTTCCGGGCGCTTATCGACTTTTTGTCAATCTACTCTCTGCCACTACGCTCCCACCAATGACTCCGCACAAAATGTAAGGGCGCCGCGTTTCATCCTTAATTTGCTGAAAACTCAAGAACGGTTACACGGTCGTTCTCATAAACCAACTAGGCACATCGCGCACCTCGATGCTCACATTGCGCTATGCTTTTGATACCCAGTGAATCGTAACGCCGCAGTCTCCATCGGATTTGTCCGGGCGTTAGAAATCATGAACGGCAAGACTGAGGGAATTGAAATGAGAAGCAAGCTGTTTCGATTATTAGCGGCAGTAGTCGCGCTGGGCATGAGCCTGGCGATGGCCTCAACCGCATCCGCCCAGAAGAAAAAAACTCAGGCGCAGATCGATCAGGCGGACGCCGCAGGCTCGAAAGCCGTCAGCAAGGAAATGACGGATAAGATGACAGACCAGGAGAAGATCGACTTCGCCATTTCAGAAATGATCGGCGCATGGCAAATTGGCGACATCACCAAGCTTCACAAGAATATTGCTGATGACGTGGTCGTCGTCAATGGAACCTGGGCGCCTCCGGTCGTTGGTTGGGACAATTATCTTTCCAGTTACAATTTTCAACGGACTCGTGTTCAGCAGATCCGGATGGATCGCGTCAACACCCTCATCCGCGTCAACGGGAACACCGCTTCTGTTTGTTACCAGTGGGAATTTTCAGGTGTAGTCGACGGGCAGCAAACCGGCGCGCGCGGGCAGACCACGCTCGTATTCGAGAAACGTGCGGACAAGTGGATGATCATCCACAATCACACATCTGTCGTAGACAACGCTATCCCCCAAACCGCGGGTTCTTCTGGGCAAACACAACCTGCTGCTCCGGCCAAGCCGTAAAAACGGGCCCGCCAAGCGGCGACCCTGATAGCGTTCAGAGACCGATCTAGAAGTTTCTCAGCCCCTGGTAAACGACCATTCCCACCATGACCAACAGTAAAACTCCTGAAGCAATTCCACTGGTCATAAGCGGGCGCGACAGCCGATCGATTTTGCCAATCAATTCGCGCTGTTCGCGTTCCATTGGTGCTTGAGCGGAGTCCAAGAACATCTGATCATCTTCGTGGCTGGACAAGAGGCTACGCCAGATCACCAGCACGATGAAAGCGATTGTGACGAAACCCCAGACAATCAGAAGATAAAGCATTGGGCCCTGAAAGACTGATTCCAGTTGTTCCATAAATCCCCCTGGGAATCGGTCGATGCCAGCCTTGGGTGACTGGCAAGGCGAATTCGAGCGGAGTATAACACCGCGCAGTGCGAATACCAGTGCAATAGCACACACGACACGTGAGCGATCCAAGTGCGCCCTGCTCGACTCATCCCATACCAAGTCCATTCACTTATTGATTTGTTTTCAATTAGTTAGAGGGCCCTCTGGGTCATCGCTCGAGTTCCGCGGCACGCCTTTGTTTTCCACACATGAACAATCCTTTCCCGACAATACTGTCTTGTGTTTGCCCAATTGCCGCACGCCCCAAACTTCCCTTTCATTGACAAACACAGCAGCGGGCGCCAAAATGTTGTCTGCCTCACAAGTTCGTTTCTTGTGCCCGAATGGCGGAATTGGCAGACGCGCTAGCTTCAGGAGCTAGTGGCCTCACGGTCGTGGAGGTTCGAGTCCTCTTTCGGGCACCACTTTTCTAGCAAGCTACGTTTGGTCGATCCCCAGTTTGCACTTCAAGCCCAACATTGGCCGATTCAGTTACACCGGATGATTTACTTGCCCGTCTAGGCCGGCTGTGGTCCTATACAGCGACAGGCGAATGACAGTTCCCATCACTGTGTTTCGCTGCGTGCCACACGAGGTTGCCATGAAACACATTTCAGCAGGAAACGGCTTTGCCGTGGCCCCCACCCGACGCCAGATGATCGCCGGATCCGCAATCGCTCTCGGCAGCCTTGGCACTGGTCTGAAGCTTCAAGTCTCGGACGCGCAGCAATCGATGGCGCAAGCTGCTCCGACGGAAAGCAACACGCGCACCTCGCTTCATCAGGTAGTTGCGCTGAAGGCGACGCCGCCGAGAATTTACGAAATCTTGCTCGACTCCAGGCAGTTTGCAGTCTTTACCGGTCTGAGTGCCGAGATCGAACCAAAGCCCGGGGGTGCCATCGTTATGTTCGGCGGGCTCATCGAAGGCAGAAATATCGAACTCGTCCCGTCCGAACGCATCGTTCAGGCATGGCGTCCGACGGCCTGGGCCCCCGGTACGTATTCACTCGTGCGATTTCAACTGAAACCCGATCGCTCAAACTGCACTGTCACTCTCGATCATTCGAGTTTCCCGGAGGGCTTGTATGATCACCTCAGCAGTGGCTGGGCAGAGCGCTATTGGGAGCCGCTCAAAAAGTATCTGGCTCGCACCTGACTCGCACTTTGGCCGCAGCACTTATGTTTGCCCGTAGGAAAGAATGACGACGCCCGAACGAAGTGTTTGCGTGCCCAGCAAATTCAACTTTATCGTCTGCTTTATATTCGCGAACAAGAGGTTTCCAGCACCTAGAAGAATCGGATCGATGATCACGCGATATTCATCGATCTGGCCAGCCTCTAGAAGCGACGCCGCCAGCTGTGCACTGCCAAAGATCACGATGTCTCCACCGGCCGCTTTCTTCATCTTCGCTACTTCCTGGGCCGCATCTCCATGAACCAGTCGCGAATTGCTCCATTCCGCTTTTTCCAGAGTCTTCGAGAATACGACTTTCGACAGGCCATTCATTTTACGTGCGATCTCATCCGGCGCGGCCTGTGGCCAGTAAGCCGCCATATGTAGATAGGTTATTCGTCCAAACAGAATTGTATCCACCGAACGTAGCAGCTTCTTCGCATATTCGAGAAAGTCTTCGTCCGGCACAAACCAGTTGAACTCCTTGTTTGGCCTTTCAAAGTAACCGTCGAGCGACATCAAATTGGAAGCGATGACTCGTCTCATTGCTTTGCTCCTGCGGCCGAGTTTAGGAATTCCGCAAATCGCAGCAGGCTCTCGGTCCACCCTTGTTCCATCCCTGCCAGTGGACCCGCAGCCTGTGCTGTAGCCCTCATCACAAATGCACGAAGGCTCATTTTCGTTTTTCCATTGTGCTCCGTGAACGTGACTGCGTTTATGACTTCGAGCTGCGGGTCACCTGCCGGGTTGCAATGAGCCCAGCAGGTAAACACCAGCCGCTGCGGTTCAACGACTTCGTCAAATCTTCCCGTCATGGGATAGACCGTTCCCTCTGGCCCGCGCATGTCGATGCGGATCTTGCCGGCCACCCTTGCATCCAGCTCGCAGACCGGATTCGTAAATCCCCGGGGCCCCCACCATTTCGCTACTCTCTTTGGATCGGTCCATCCCTTGAACACAACCTCTCTCGGAGACTCGTATTCACGCGTTACGATCAGCGTCTTGATTGCCTGCACTTCCCGCAAATGGTCGGCCAACTGTTGATGAGCCAGAGCATTCCAGCCCATCGCAAAGTTTTCTTTGGAGAGGTCAGTGGCTTCCTTCGGATAATTTCCGATACCCTCGTGCGTCAAACGCAGTCGGGTGCCATCCTTTTCTTCAAACAATTCCATGGTCGCCACCGAGGCGCCGCTGTATCCGCCAAATTTCCATTCCACCGAAATTTTTCTTCCCGGCACCACTTCCAGAACTTTCCAGATATGGGGAAAGTCTTTGCCCTGGTGCCGTACGGCGAATACCGTTTGAAATCCCTTTTCTGCCTTGAACGCATTGATTTCGCGCATAAACCACTTTTGCATCTGGCTGAGTTCGGTAACCGCCTTCCAGACGGTATCGATCGATGACTGATATGTGCGCTCGATAACCAGGGGTGCGTTCGGCAGAAATTCGTCGAGCCGGCCCATCGTTTGCTGCAGTCCTTCTACCGCACCAAAATCCTTTGCGGTCTTGTTCCGCAAATCGGCCGTTTCAAATACCATGCGCATCGAGACTTTCGTTTTTTCGCCCTGATCTTCAAAGATGATCGTCGTACGGAAGGGTGGATACGATTCGTGGCTATAAACGATTCGCTCCGGCTTCACCACCTCCAAATAGACAATTCGGTTCGGGTATTCCCTTCCGTCCGGACCACGCATCACGTGCTCCCACAGGCCGCCTGGCCGCACGTCCATTTTTGACGTCGTTGTCGTGAAACCTCTGGGCCCCCACCACTTTGAAACGCGCTCCGGTACCGTCCACATTTGCCAGATCAGCTCCCTCGGCGCATCGTAAACGCGGGAGTGAAAGATTTCCCTGTCCGATATTTGTAGTGATCCTGTCGCCATAGCGCTACTTCCCTGTCTGCTTGCGGCCATGTTTCTTCTCCTCGATCTTGGATTCTTCCGCTCTTAGGCCGGCCAGGTAGTCTCCCAATCGATCGAAACTTTCTTCCCAGAATTGCTGGTAATGCTGCACCCAATCCGCAACATCCTTGAGCGGAGCTGCGTTTAACTGGCAGGGCCTCCACTGCGCATGATGTCCGCGGGCGATCAGTCCTGCGTTCTCAAGCACCTTCAAGTGCTTCGATACCGCCGGCAGGCTCATATCAAAAGGCTCGGCCAGCTCCGTCACCGACGCTTCGCCAGTCACCAGGCGCGCCAGAATCGCTCGCCGCGTGGGATCGGCCAATGCCGCAAACGTTGACGTCAAGCGATCGGCAGTCATTTCGTATTTAACCTATTAGTTAAATACATCTCGCTACTCTTCGTTGTCAACCTCAAACTGTCAATGTCTCTAATTTTTTGCCGGTTACTCTTCCCCATTCACTGGACTTTGGTACAGCTACCTGGGAACACCCTTTCCCTGCTATAGCTCTTACTGGTGAGGTCTTGCCACTTTTTGTTACGCAACCCACTCGCGTAAGTTCCGATCAGCCGATACACGGAGGACCGCGTGCGCAAAAGCGCGCCGGGCAGCATGAGGGCCAGATCGTTTCGAGCGTTCCTCGGACGAATTTCGTTTTTTTCGTTCCTGCTCTTGAGCATTGGTACGCTTGTTGCTCCAGCCGCTCATGCCCAGATTTCTCCGGGTCCCCTCTCCAGCGCGCACTCTTCTCTGACTGGCACGACACAGTGTGCCTCCTGCCATTCCTTCGGAGCCAGCACTCCGACGTTTAAGTGCGTCGATTGCCATAAGGAAATCGCACAGGATCTTTCGTCCAGGCACGGTTATCACTTTGAGCTCAAGATGAGCGATCCAGCAGGCAAGGACTGCGTGCGCTGCCATCTCGAACACAATGGCGAGGCCTTTCACCTGATTCGATGGGAGCCGTCATTAGAGAAATTCGACCATAAGCTGACCGGTTACAGACTGGAAGGCAAGCACGCCAGCCTGGCCTGCGAAAAGTGCCACACGCCCGCCCACATGCTTCAGGTCAATCGCGAGTTGATCAAGATGAAGGATCTGAACAAATCCTTTTTCGGGCAATCTCCGAATTGCACGCCATGCCATACGGATCCACACAAGGGCCAGCTCGGTAACGAATGCGCCAAATGTCACAACGTAGAAAACTGGAAAGCGGCCAAGGATTTCGATCATTCAAAAACGCGATATCCCTTAACGGGTCTGCACAACAAGGTAGTCTGCGAAAAATGTCATAAATCGGAGGTCCCCGGGGGACCGGTGCGCTATCAGAACATGAAGTTCGACACCTGCACGGCCTGTCACGTCGATCCACACAAAGGCGAGTTCAAGAAATCCTGTGAGACTTGCCACACCACCAGCAGTTGGAAGAATTTGCTGCCGGGCTTCGATTTCGATCACTCAAAAACGAAATATCCCCTTGTCGGAAAACACGCGTCGGTGGCCTGCACCGCTTGTCACACGAACGGAGATTTCAAGACGCAGATTCCGTTCGCCGTTTGCAGCGATTGTCACAAACCCGACCCGCACAGGGGCCAGTTCGAAAAACGTGAGAAACAAGGCGAATGCTCGGAGTGCCATAACCTGGACGGCTGGAAGCCCTCGCTGTTCGGTGCGAAAGAACACAACAGTTCCAACTATCCGCTGAAGGGTAAACATGCCCAGGTCGAATGCGCGAAGTGCCACATTCCCGCTGGTAAGGACACCGTCTACAATGTGAAATTCTCAGCCTGCGCCGATTGTCACAAAGACGCACACGACAATCAGTTCGCCGCCGCGCCCTACAACAATCGTTGCGAGCCATGTCACACCGTCGTTGATTTCCATCGCACGACTTTCACAATCGCGCAGCACAAGACCACGCGCTTCGCTCTAATGGGCGCGCACGTGGCGGTTCCTTGTGCGGATTGCCACAAAGTGGGTGCCGCGGGCCGCACCGACAAAATCTTGCCTTTCCGTTTCGAAGACCGCACTTGCACCGCTTGCCACAAAGACCCTCACAAGGGTGAGTTTAATGATCGCATGGCGCGTAAGCGCGCCAATGGAACCGCATTCGGCTGCGAAGCTTGCCACACATTGAAATCCTGGGTGGACATCAACGGTTTCGATCATTCCAAAACCAAATTCCCGTTGCTCGGAGTTCACCGCACGGTGGCGTGCGGAGCGTGCCACAAAGCCGCCACAGGCTATGAATCGCGATTCAAGAACACACCGCAGCAGTGCGAGGCCTGCCATATCGACGCTCATGATTCGCAATTCGTCGCCAAGGACGGAAAGACCCATTGCATCGATTGCCATAACTCCCAGCGTTGGGTTCCTTCGACATTCGATCACGATACCCGCACACATTTCGCCCTAACGGGGGGACACGCCAACGTCCCATGCGTGAAGTGCCATACGCAAACCAAGCTCGCCGGCGAAAAAACGGTTGTGGTCTACAAGAATACTCCGGCCAAGTGCGTCGACTGCCATGGCGCTAACCCTAAAATCATGAATTCGCTACCGATCTCCTGAAACAATGCCCAAAGCCCATACCTGGTTTTGTCCAAGTTGTAACCTTGCGGAATTCCCTCGTCGGCCACTTTTCTCCCCACGTAAGTCGCTTGATCGAAACGCGTTAACCGTTTAGCCGACCCATTACTGGATCTGAGTACTGAACCGGAACTGTACCTTTGACCAGTTGTCCCGGGTCTGCGGGAAATCGCAAACTTGTCGGGATTACTCGCAGGCCCCGCGCGGCCCCTGCCCTAACCGCGCTACGGAGACTACTACGCTCACGTTGCTCCAGTTCGCTCTCTGGGCTCTCCTTGCTGTTCCATCAGCGCCCGCACGCCCGGATCCTGCTCGAGTCCCCAGCGCTGCTTCGGCTTCGCTCCCTGCCCAACAGAAACAGACCACACGCAATCCCCACGGCCCTCTCACGATCCCCTGTGAGAATTGCCACACTTCCGCGGGTTGGCGTCCAATCCGTGTCGTTCCTGAATTCGATCACAATAAGACCAAATATCCGTTACGTGGGATGCACGAAAAGGTGAAATGCGTCCAGTGTCACGTCCAACCGGTTTTCACCAACGTCGGCAAGAATTGCGCCGACTGCCACGCGGACATTCATCGGCGGCAGACGGGTAGCGATTGTGCGCAGTGCCACACCGTCAAAGGCTGGAATCTTGCGCCCAAACAAGTTCAGGATCACCAGAACCGCTTTCCCCTCCTTGGTGCGCATGCTGCTGTGCCTTGCGACTCCTGCCATAAGAGTGCGGCGGTCGGGCAGTTCCTGGGCCTTGAAACACAGTGCGATTCTTGCCATCTGAAGGATTGGCAGAACACCACCAATCCAAATCACTCCAAAGCCGGACCTGCTTTCGCCTCGAGCAAATGCGACCAGTGCCACAGTTTCGATAGCTGGCTCGGCGCAAAGTTCGATCACAGCACCACAGGTTTTCTGCTGACAAATGGCCATGCCAATCTCGCTTGCACGGCCTGCCACGTCGGCAACAACTACAATCTCACCTCAGGGGCCTGCCAGAATTGTCACCTAACTCGATGGCAGCAGACCAACAATCCTCCGCACGTTTCCGCGGGTCCGGCGTTCGCCGCCGCAAACTGCGCCAGTTGCCACAACACGACCAGCTGGACGACGGCCATCTTCGATCACAGCACTACCGGATTTTTGCTTACAAACGGCCACGCCAACGTTCCCTGCGCCTCCTGCCACATCAACAACAATTACAATCTCACGTCTGGTGCCTGCCAGAATTGCCACTTAACCCAATGGCAGCAGACCAACAATCCGCCGCACGCTACGGCAGGAACGGCGTTCGCCGCTTCAAATTGCGCGACCTGCCACAGTACAGTTAGCTGGACCACCGCAATTTTCGATCACAGCACCACCGGATTTTTGCTGACGAATGGCCACGCCAACGTTCCTTGCGCTTCCTGCCACATCAACAACAACTACAACCTGCAGATTGCGCCTACTGACTGCGGCAATTCCGGTTGTCACCTCGCAAAATGGCAGCAAACTACGACGCCGGTCCACTCCAGTTCTGGAGCAGCATTTGCAGCGTCGAATTGTGCCAACTGCCATACCACGGCCGGCTGGGACGCCGCTTCCTTTAACCATAGTATTACCGGATTCACTCTGGTTGGCACACACATGTCGCCCACCCCAACTCCATGCGCTTCCTGCCACGTCAATAATAATTACAGCCTGACTTCTGCGGATTGTTTAAGCTGTCACCAATCTGCGTGGAACAGCACGCAAACTCTTGGTGGTAGCGTGCCCAACCACGTTGCGGCCAATTTCCCGACCAGTGCATCCGCGTGCGCAACCTGCCATACGATCACTTCCTGGTCGAACGGCGTGTTCGATCACAGCAGCACCGGGTTCCCGCTTAGGAATTCCCACCAGATGGCGCCTGCCGGCAAGGTCAGTGCGTGTACGCAGTGTCACATCGGCGGCAATTACAATTTATCGATTCAACCAACCGATTGCGGCAACTCCGGGTGCCATCTTTCTACCTGGCAGCAAACCAACAATCCCACTCATCCGACCGCTGGTTCGCAGTTTGCCGTCGCCAATTGCTCGACCTGTCACGACACCATCGCGTGGACGGATATCTCCACGTTTAACCACGCTGCCACCGGTTTCGCTCTGACGGGCACGCACATGTCGCCAACACCGACACCATGCGCCGCATGTCATGTCAATAACAACTACACTCTGAGCTCCACGGATTGTTTGAGCTGTCACCAGTCTGCCTGGAACAGCACGCAAACTCTTGGCGGAAATATTCCCAATCACATCGCGGCAAATTTCCCGTCGACCGCCTCTGCTTGCTCGACGTGTCACACCATTACTGTCTGGGCGAACGGTGTTTTCGACCACAGCAGCACGGGCTTCCCGCTGGCCAATTCGCACCAACTCGCACCCGCCGGCAAAGCCTCCGGTTGCACGGCCTGCCACATCAACGGGAACTACACTCTATCAATCCAGCCGAACGACTGCGGAAATTCGGGGTGTCACCTCACAACCTGGCAGCAGACCAACAATCCCGCTCACCAGACTGCGGGCGCTCCGTTCGCAGCGGCGAATTGCTCGACCTGCCACAATACAGTCACTTGGACGACCGCGACGTTTGATCACAGCACCACGGGATGGCCGCTGACCGGGGTTCACAGCACAACGCCCTGCGCGAATTGTCACGTGAACAACAACTACAATTTCACCGCGGCCAATACCGATTGCTATAGTTGCCATCAGACGGAATGGAAAAGCACGGCAACTCTCGGTGGCGCGGTGCCGAATCACGCTGCGGCGGGATTCCCGACATCGCAATGTTCCAGCTGCCACACCACTACAAACTGGACTTCTACGTGGAACCACAACACGACCGGATTCCCTCTGCAGAATCTGCATCAGTTTAGTTCGGCGGGCGGCAAGATTAATGCCTGCACTGATTGCCATGTTGCCAATAATTACAGTTTACAGATTGCCCCGACAGCTTGTGGTACTTCGGGATGTCACCTCACAACCTGGCAACAAACGAATAATCCCACTCACTCCACTGCAGGCGCGGCATTTGCACTGGCAAATTGTTCGAACTGCCATACCACTCTCGGTTGGGGTACGGCCAATTTTAATCACAGCACCACAGGCTTCACGCTGACGGGAGCGCACGTCACGACCGCTTGCGCGGCCTGCCACCTGAATAACAACTACAACCTGACGAGCGCCAACACGGATTGCTATGGTTGCCACACCTCAACCTGGAATTCGACTGCTACCCTAGGCGGCGGAGTTCCAAATCACACGACTGCTGGTTTCCCCACTTCACTTTGTTCCACCTGCCACAACACGACGGCCTGGAAACCTGGCACATTCGATCACAGTACTACGGGCTGGGCGCTTACGGGCGTACATCTCACGACGGCCTGCAATCTCTGTCATGTCAGCAACAATTACAGTCTCACGGCCGCAAACACGGCGTGCTATGGATGCCATACCGCCGATTGGAACAGCACGCAAACTCTGGGCGGCAGCGTCCCGAATCACGTGGCTGCGGGCTATCCAACAACTTGCGACACTTGCCACACCACGACATCCTGGCTTGGCGCCACTTTCAACCATACATATTTCCCCATTCCTCATCACAAGTCGGTTTGCAATGATTGCCACCAGGTTTCCACCAATTACGCGAGTTTTACCTGCATCAATTGTCATACCCAAACTGCTCATCAGCAGACCCAGACCAACCAGACCCATGCGGATGTGAACGGTTATAGCTACGGACCGACCACCTGTTACAACTGCCACGCAAATGGCGGTGGTGGCTAACATGCGTTCGACGTTTGCCCTGACACTCTTGATGCTTTCCTTCGCTTGCCTTTACTTCGGGCTACGCTCTCCCATTGCGTTCGCCCAGGAAGGCTCTTCCGACCGGAAGTCCACCGTATTTCACATCAAATACATTGCCGATCATTCTGTTTACATTGATGCAGGTCGCAACGCCGACATCCGCGAAGGCATGAAATTATCTGTCATTGCTCCGCCTCCGGATAACGCTGCGACCGATGGCGTGCGCTTTCGCGGTTATCCTCACATTGCCGAACTGAATGTCATCTCCGTTGCCGATTCCTCTGCGGTTTGTGATGTCATTTCTTCCGATCGAGAGCTCGCGGTCGGCGAGTTTGCGTTTCTTGCTCCCACAAGCGTTGAGGATCGTCACCTCGCCGAGACTGCCAGGGACGCTGAAAATTATCCTATCGTCGTTGCGTTTACCGACGGTGACCCGCTAGACGCCGAAATACGTGAAACTCAAAACAACTTGCTCAATCCCGAATCGCGCATCGTTGGTAGTATGCGCGGGCGTTTCGGCTTGAGCTATGGCGGAATTCAGGAATCAGGACTGGACTCTACACAAATCGGCTTAATGATCGATGCCGATATGACTCATATCGCCGGGACCTATTGGAATTTCAACGGCTACTGGCGAGGAAATCTGACCAACAGCTCCACGAATATTCCTGGAACCGGCACAACCACGCTCAACGACCTCATCAACCGGACCTATCAGCTGGGCTTCACATATTCAAGTCCGTACTCGCCGAACGTCGCTGGCATCGGCCGCGTTTACCTTCCGTGGGCCCCCAGTTTGAGCACGATCGACGGCGGCTATTACGGACGCAGAATCAATTATCTCCTGACCGTTGGCGGATTTGCCGGTTCCACTCCGGATCCAACATCCTGGAGCTACAACCCCAATCAGCGGATCGCCGGCACGTTTGCGAGCGTGGAATACGGCGATTTCGATCATCTCCATTTCCTGAGCACGGCCGGTCTCGCAGTGACCGGCATTGACTGGCGTGTTGCCCGTCAGTTCGCCTTTTTTGAGAATAATCTCAACTGGAAGCGCAATATTTCTTTTTATAACTCCACGCAAATCGACGCCGCCCGCGTCTCCCCTCTCGCAGGCGGAGGCAGCAACCCGACCGGGGTCTCACAGAGCTATTCTTCACTCCACTTCCAGCCGGTCAAGCTCATCGGCTTCGGTGTGAATTACAACTTCTTTCGCCAACTCCCGACTTTCGATCCGCTGCTCATTGGAACGGGCTTGCTCGACAAGTATCTGTTTACGGGTCTCAGTGGTGACGTCCGTCTCGATCTTCCGCAACATATCGGCCTGTACGCTTCGCTCGGCCGCAGCAAGACCACAACCGATACCAGAACTTCGCTCAATCAGGCCTATGGAGTTTCCTTCGCGAATATCAAGGGAACCGGTCTGTTGTTCGATGCTCACTATTCGAGGTTCAACAGCGATTTTGGCAGTGGCCAGTATGAATCCGTCTCGCTCGCGAAAAGCCTGACCGACGCGCTCCACGTGCAGTTCATGGCAGGCATACAGAATTTCAATACCCCGCTCTCGACCAACACCAAGGCAAACTTTGTCAACGCCACCGTGGATTATTCCTTTGGCCGACGTTATTTCGTTGAAGGCGTTTTCGGCTGGTACCAGGGCACCACGCTTAACTACAACCAGTGGTCCACGATTTTCGGATATCGTTTTGGAGGTCTACGCCATTGAGTCACTCATTCAAGCTTCCGAAACGCCTCCTGGCTTTGCTGGCGCTTCTTACGGCGATCTTGGCTTGCACAGCACTGCTAGACGCGCAAGCTCCTGGCGGGTCGTCAGAAGGCTCGCCGATCGCTCACGGACAGATGATTTCGGCCATGCGTACCGGCGACGCTTCTCCCTCGGCTGCGACAGCGCCTGCCCCTATGCCCGGGACGGGGGGCGATCCGGCCTTTCTCGCCCGGGCGAATACTTCCTTATTGCTTGCCCGGAAGGGCATCGAAAAATTCTTCGAGCAATCGGCCAACGTCGTTTGCAGTGAAGATGTGTCGCAGATCCTCATGGGTCGGAACGGCAAGCCGATGTATCGCGAAGAATCGGTCTTCGAATATCAATTGTTAGCCAGCACGCGCAGCGGAGCACTCAAACTTGCAGAGTCTCGCGAAGCGCACAAGGAGGCATTTCGCGATCCCAACAAGACTCTGCTCATCACCAATGGCTTCGCCAGTATGTTGCTTGTTCTACACCAATCTTTCGAATCAAGCTATACGTTCGAACCTGTCGGCGAAGAAGTGATCGACGGCCGTACCCTCGTCAAAATTCACTTCAAACCAGTACCGGGCGCATCTTCTCCCGCTGCGATACAGCTCCGCAACCATAATTATCCTCTACCGCTTGCTGGGGATGTCTGGATCGAGCGCGAAACCGGTTCCGTCGTCAAGTTGGTTAGCTCTCTCGATTCCGCGATGGACGACCTCGGCCTTCACGAACTCCGGAGCGAGATTCATTATTCGGTCGTGGAATTTCACGACCCGGAAGAGGCTTACTGGATGCCGTCCTCGGCGGTCATCGATGTCCAGACACCCAAGCAGCATTGGAGGAATGTTCACCGGTTCACTTCCTATAAGCGATTTCGGGCAACCATCCAGGTACAATTCGGGGACACCAAGCCATGAGCGCCGAAGCAAGCGTTCCATCTGCAATTCTCGCCCGCGAATATCTTGAGCGCGGCCACAAACTCCGTGTCTTTCTCGCATGGATGCTGGCGCTCGTCTTTGTGCTGGTGATCGCCGGCTATGGACTTGACTACTACACGCTCAGTGCCGCCGATCGGCCCTTTTCTCAGAAACACCAGATTCTCCGTCCGAGCGGCGCTGTCGGAATGAAGCTCGGCATGTTGGGTGTCCTGCTGTTCTTCCTGATTTACCTTTATCCATTACGCAAAAAATGGGGCTGGCTGGCACGCCAGGGGAATTCACGGCACTGGCTTGATTTTCACGTGGTCCTCGGCACCGCCGCGCCGGTCGTTGTTGCCTTCCATGCATCGTTCAAGTTCGGCAACATCGCGGGTATGGCCTTCTTCAGCATGTTAGCCGTTACGCTTTCCGGCTTCGTAGGCCGTTATCTTTACGCCCAGATTCCGCGCAAAGTGAACGCGGCTGAACTCTCGATGAAGGAGCTGGAAGAGATGGAAGAATCGATGCGCGCTCGTCTGGCGGAACAACAACTTACCTTTGGCAGACGACTCGAAGCGCTCTACGAGCTTCCGAGCCGTGAAGAAGTGGCCCGCATGCCGATGTTGCTCTCGCTCATCCGCATGATCTGGATCGATTGCAAACGCCCCTTGCGTCTATCGCTTTTGCGTTTGGAAGCAACGGGGTTTGGCTCCTGGATCGCCTCGCTCGGCGGCTTGCGACGAACTGGAGATGTGAAGCTCGAGCTTGCCATCGATGTTGCTCGCAAACAGGCTTCACTCTCCAAGCGCATTCTGTTTCTTTCGCGCACTCAGCAGGTGTTCCACATGTGGCACATCGTCCATCGGCCGTTCAGTTACGCTTTCGCCATCCTCGCGATCATCCACATCGCCCTGGCACTCTACATGGGCTACCGCATATAGGACTTCTTGACCATGGATAACTTCTTTTCCTTTCTGATCGCTGCGGCCATAATTGGCGGGTTTCTTTATTTTCATTTGCGCGCCGAGAAGAGAAAACACGCCAACGCAAGAGCGGCTGCGGAAAAAGGCAAGATTCGGTCCGACGGGCCGCAATCGCAACATCCACATATCAACAACAATGACTGCATCGGCTGTGCCACCTGCACGACGGTCTGCCCGGAAGGCGATGTCCTCGGGATGGTAGGCGGCAAAGCGGCGATCATCAACGGTTACAAATGCATCGGGCACAGTCTCTGTGCTGAAGCATGTCCGGTCGGCGCCATAACCATGGTGCTTGCGAGTCCAAGCGTCGGAGCCAGCCTGGCCACCCTCACCCCTGCCTACGAGACCACCATCAAGAATATGTTCATCGTTGGAGAGCTCGGAGGATTGGCTCTCATCAAGAACGCAATCAACCAGGGCCGCGACTCAGTCGACACCGTCGCCTCGCGCCTGGTTTCAACTCAGCCCGCGCGGCCTTTGTCAGGAACCTACGATTTACTGATTATCGGCGCTGGACCGGCCGGAATCAGCGCTTCTCTTCGGGCAGCGGAGAAAAAACTGAACTACCTTACGCTCGAGGAATCGGAAATCGGTGGGACCGTCGCCAAATATCCCCGTCAAAAACTGGTGCTCACCAGCCCTGTCGAATTCCCCATGTACGGCAAATTCAGGAAAACGGAAATCTCCAAGGAACAATTACTGGAATTCTGGCAAACCGTATTGCATCGCGCCGACTTCAATTGCAAGACCGGGGAGAAGGTCAACAACATCATCAAGGCGGAAAATGGCGATTTCGTCGTGACGACCGCAAAAGAAGAATACCGCTCCCGTCACGTCATCCTTGCTCTGGGGAAATCCGGCGTTCCGCGAAAGCTTGGAGTCAAAGGCGAAAATCTTTCCAAAGTCATGTACCGACTGATCGAAGCCGATCACTACGTGAACAAAAAGATCCTGGTTGTCGGGGGAGGAGATTCTGCGGTCGAAGCTGCGATGGGCTTGGCAAGCCAGGTAGGAAACACCGTGACCGTAAGCTACCGGCAGAATTCGTTTTCACGCATCAAGGATCGCAATGCAAAACGCATCGAAGATTTCATGCGCAAGGGAAAGCTGAAGGTCATTTTCAATTCGACTCCAGTCGAATTTCGCACCGACGTCGTCATCCTCGATGTTAACGGCGCGCAGCAGACCCTTCCAAACGATTACGTATGGATTTTCGCCGGTGGTGAACCTCCTACCGCTTTTCTGAAGAAGATTGGCATCGGCTTCTCCGACCGCGATGTCACGGTAGAAGGCAGCCGCGCGGCAAAAGAAGCCAAGGAACTGGCTCTGGCCTGACGACGGGGCAGGTCCGAACCGTAATCGCACTCTTAATCAGGTGTCACTCGAAATCCAGCATTCACAAGCGCGTCGCAATAGCGGCTATCGTCACCTGCGCTTGAATTCTATTTTCGAAACTCTCCAAATCCGATTCTCAACTGCATCGTGTTGATTCCGGGATTTGGGTTCGTCATCCCAGCGTTCGATATATGCAAGAATCGCACTTCGGCGGTGAAATTATGTTTCTGACCCAAAAAGTAGGCGCCAATTCCACCGCTTGTCGTGAAGTTGATCTGCGACGTCCCCTCCGGCACCTTCGTATTCGTAAAGAGCGTTCCGCCCTCGATCTGAAAAAATGGCTTTACTTTGCGCGATTTTGTAAAAATCCATTTGAAGGCAAACGGGTTGATTCCCGCCCCATACGCCGTATTCGTTTTTTGCCAGATGACCCAAGCCGGCACGACGTCCAGCGAGTATTCAAGCTGTCCTCGTAGAATACCCGGCCCTTTCGGAGAGGTGATGACGATCCCGTATCGCAGCCCGAGGTTCCAGACTCCGGTGTCTTGCGTGCTTCCATTGATCGCGTGCCCTCCCCCCGTCCAGATCTGCCATTCACTGGCTGCGCCTTCCGGCCCAGGCTGCGCTTGCGCAAACAAACAACTCGCACTAGCGACAAGGAACACCGACAAACAAAACAAATAACCAGCAGGCCGTAGCACGCGCGCATCTCCCGAACGGAATGAGCACAATATCGGAAACGATTCCGGGTGACAATCGATAAAATATTGCGTAAATATGCAGCAAACGATCGGCGCTTGCAACATGCCTCGGGCAAATATTGCGCGAATCTTTGCGGTGGAAAAAGAAGAGAGGCGGGCCAGGTCTTCCCGCCTCCCTGTTTTCCCCTTTCGGGGAAACCGGCAAGCCTGACGGAGGGCGGCTAGCCGGTCGTGTGTTGGCCTGTCTATTAAACCCTTGAAGTCCAAAAAAAGTTACAGCCAACCGTCCTAAAAAGACTACACTTCTTACTGTATTTTTGACTATGCCCCGAAAGAGTCTCCATGCCACGTCCATCACGGCCTCAACTGAGTTCCGATAACGTCTTACGTTTTCTTCAACTTAGAAATGATCCCGTCTCGATTGAGGAAATATCCCGTTCCCTACAGTTAAAAAAGAGCAACCGCAACATCTTGCAGCAAATGCTTGCTCGCCTGAAGAAACGCGGCCTGGTCGAAGAGCTGTCACACAGTCGCTATCTGCTTCGACGCCAGGAAAAACCCGCGGTTGCCGCTGCTTCGACTGCTCCCGATCATTTCCCCCAGCATAAAGTCGTCTCGCGCGATGAGATTCGCGGACGACTCGTGCATCATCAAGACGGTTACGGTTTCGTCGTTCCGGAAATTGCATTGCCCAATGTCGATGGAGATATTTTCATTCCGCGCGATCAGATCGAAGACGCGATGCACGGGGACACGGTCATCGCCAGAATCACACGCTTAAGCGGCATGAGTGGCGCCCGCCGTGCGGAAGGCCGGATTGTCCGCATCGTTGGGCGCGCTCATCCTTCCGTCGTTGGCCAATTCCGTTACACCCCACGCGGTTGCGTCGTCCTTCCTTATGATCCCCGCGTGCAGCACGAGATCGAACTCGTTGCCGGGGAGGAACTCTCGATCCTCCTGCGTGAACAGCTGCTGGCAGGCTTGAAGGAGCCTGCGGGCCGTGGCCGTCGTCTGCCGCACATTCCCAAACTCGACGGCGCGATTGTCAATGTCGAACTCCTTCGCTATCCGCGACAAGGCTCCCCGCCTTCCGGACGCGTCATCGAAATTCTCGGCCGACCTGGTGATCTCGGCGTCGACACCGAAATCATCATTCGCAAGCACCATCTTCCGCACACCTTCCCCCGCGAAGTCGTCGCTGAAGCCGAACGTCTGGCTCTTCCGGTCTCCGAAGCCGAGCGCGCCGGGCGAGAAGATTTTCGCGAACTCCCGATCGTCACGATCGATGGTGAAACCGCGCGCGATTTTGACGATGCCGTTTATGTTGAGCGTCGCGATGACGGCGGCTGGCTTCTGCAGGTTCATATCGCCGACGTGGCACATTATGTTCACCCTGAATCGCCGCTTGATCGCGAAGCGCGTTTGCGCGGTAATTCCGTCTATTTCATCGACCGTGCCGTGGCGATGCTGCCCGAATCGCTGTCAAACGGCATGTGCTCTCTTAAACCGCGGGAAGAGCGACTGGTGCAGAGCGCCATTATGCATTTCGATGCGGCCGGACGCATGCTGAATTCCTGGATGGTTCAGGGCGTCATCCGTTCTTCAGAGCGCATGACCTATACGGACGTAAACAGCGTTCTTGAAGGCGACCCGGAGATGACCGCACGCTACGCCCATCTGAATCATCATTTTCGAGCCATGAAGGGCCTGGCACTTCTCCTCAATGCCCGCCGTAACGAGAATGGTTCGATCGATTTCGATCTGCCGGAAGCGGTCATCGAATTCGATGCCGATCAGCGGATGACCAACATCTCCCGGAGCGAACGCAACATCGCTCACCGGATCATCGAAGAATTCATGCTCGCGGCAAATCGTGCCGTCGATCATTATTTATCGGGCCGCGCAATCAAATGTATTCATCGTGTTCATGAGAAGCCCGATGCCCGCAAAATACTTGAATTTGAGGAGCTGGCCCGAGCCTTTGGATATACGCTCGGCGTCGAAGATCTCCATCAAGTGGAGGTTACTGTCCGTCACGGCAAAGTTCCTTCCCCTGCAAAAGCAGGCCGGCCCGATTCTTACGGCAAAGGCCGCGAACGCGGAATGAAAGTCGCTCTCCCTGCCAGAGAGGTACGCATCACACCGCATCATTACCAACGTTTGCTCAAAAAGCTTGCGGGCAAGACGGAAGAGCGCATCGTCTCCTATTTAATGCTGCGCTCGCTCAAGCAAGCCCGTTACGCGGCCGATCCTCTCGGTCACTTCGCCCTTGGCTTCGATGAATACACGCATTTCACTTCTCCGATTCGACGCTATCCCGACCTGATCGTTCATCGTATTCTCAAATGGGCACTGGCTCATTCCTCAGAAGCGCCACCTGCCTACATCAAGCCCGCGATAGGCGCTGAAGCGGCGTTGTACTCCCAGAAACATCTCGAGGAAATTGCCCAGGAGGCCTCTGAAACCGAACGGCGCGCCGCTACCGCCGAACGCGAACTGAAGGATTGGAAGACCGCGCAGTTCATGGAAGATCATCTCGGCGACGAGTACGAAGCACTCATCATCTCCGTGCAAAAATACGGATGCTTCGTCGAACTTCTGGAAATCTTTGTCGAAGGACTGCTTCCGGTTAGCGCGCTTGAAGAAGCCGCGGGCACCCGCGTCATGCATCGCGAACGCGAGCACTCCTTCGTTTCGGTGCCCGGAAACGAAGGCCGGGGTGGCCGCCGAAAAAAATCACCCCCGCTGAGCTGGAAACTGGGCGATCGCATCCGGGTGCGCGCCGAACGGATCGATCCCATGCGGCACCGGGTTGAATTTGCACTGGTCCTCCCATCCTGACCGGGTCCAAGATGGCTTTAGGGAAGCGCGCACACGAAAGGCGGGAAACGAATGCAGTGCGAAGCATTGACGTTCAATTTCTCGGATAATGGGGAAGTAACGTCAACAATCCCAGGGGACGGGGATCTCCGAAATAGCTGAAACCGCGGCATCCTTCCTTCTGTTATTCTAGAGAGCGGCACGCACGTCGGTGTTCCCGCTCCGGCGCTCCGCAAATTTCCTATCGAAAGGTTTTCCCCATCGTGAACAATTCCTCTCCAGCTGTCGGTACCAAACGCGCTTTCAACTTCAACGCCGGCCCGGCGGCTCTGCCGATTTCCGTCCTCGAACGTATCCGTGAGGAGCTGCTGGATTATCGGGGCACCGGTATGTCGGTGATGGAAATGTCGCACCGTTCGGCAGAATATGAAGCGATCAACGCGGCTGCGGAACAGAACTTGCGTCGGCTTCTCGGGATACCCGACGACTACGCGGTCATCTTTCTGCAGGGAGGCGGCAGCATGCAGTTCACGATGGCTCCGATGAACCTGGCGCAGGCGGGAAAGCCGATTGATGTCCTGCATACGGGTACGTGGACGGCAAAAGCCATCGGCGAGCTGAAAAAAGGAATTCTGCACCATATCGCGGCGAGCACTGAAGCGGAAAAGTTCGCGCGACTGCCGCACCCTGAAGAGATCAAGCTGTCTGCCGACGCTTCCTATACCCACATGTGCACCAATAACACGATTGAAGGTACGCAGTGGCATGAAGTGCCCAAATCGACCGCGCCGATCGTCGCGGATATGTCTTCGGACATTGCTTCGCGCCCCATCGATATATCGAAATTTGGGTTGATTTTTGCCGGAGCGCAGAAAAACCTGGGTCCGTCGGGGGCGACAATCGTGATCGTGCGCAAAGATCTTGCAGAGCGCGCCGACAAAAATCTGCCTACGCTGCTGCAATATCGCACGCACATCAAGGAAAAATCGCTCTACCACACGCCGCCAACGTTTGCCGTTTACATTCTGGGGTTGGTGACCGAGTGGATCGCCGCCGAGGGCGGCGTCCCTGGTATCGAGAAGCGCAACGAAGCGAAAGCCAGGCTGCTCTATGACACACTTGATAACAGCGGCGGCTACTACAGGTGCCCTGTCGAAAAATCGTCGCGTTCGTTGATGAACGTGGTGTTCCGCGTGGCGGGCGGCGATGAAGCGGTCGAAAAGGAATTTGGCACGCGGGCCACCGCGGCAGGACTCATCGGCACGCCGGGACATCGCTCGGTAGGCGGCATGCGCATTTCGCTCTATAACGCGGTGGGAATTGATGCCGTGGAAGCACTGACCAGCTTCATGAAGGAATTTCAGCGCACTCGCGGATAGTTTTTGCCGCGGGCACGTGCAACCCAGGAGACGTCCGGCCTTTTTGAGTCACGGTTTCACAGCTGTTCCACGCAGAAAGTTCGGGAGAGTGAAGGATGGATCCTTACCGCATTGTCTTGTTTCTGCATTTGCTGAGCATGATCGGCCTGTTCGTTGGTTACGGACTCGAGTGGACCGGCACAGCATTCTTGCTGGGCTCCAGAACCGGAGATGAGGCACGAACGGGTTTGCGTATTTACCGTACCTCCCTGCCACTGTCCGGACCATCGCTGATCGTTCTGATTCTGAGTGGTGGCTACATGGCAGGCGTTACGGGGGCCTCGAAAGAGGGTTGGATGATCGTATCGGTACTTGGAATCGTGATCGCGCTGGGCCTGGGATTCGCACTTGTGATGCCCCGGATGCGCGCGATCCGGAATACGCTGCCGGAAGGAAATGCTGCATTGCTTGGACCGGCACTCTCAAAGGTCCAGGACGGCTTCGTCGCCACCTTGATCCGCGCAAGATTTCTTTTGGCACTGGGTATCGTTTTCCTCATGGTCACGAAACCAGCGTTTGTTTCTTCGCTCGCGATTTTGTTCGGTGCACTTGTGCTGGGAATCCTGGCATCGGCAACGACATGGTCGAAGGCCGGAGAGCGCCAACCGGAGTGAACAGAAAAAGGCGACACCGAAATCAATGTCGCCCTTCCGCTGTATCGTATCAACCGCAGGTCACGCAAGGTCAAACAGCAGGACTTCCGCTTCCTCGACGCCGGTCAGTTCGAGTGACTTTTCCGCACTGATCGTTGCGCCATCGCCCGTTCCGAGCGCCGCGCCGTTCAGAGTGATGCTGCCCTTCGCGACTTGCACGTAGGCGTGACGATCGGGCTCAAGCTCGTGCTTTACGGATTCGCCCCCTCGGAGAATCGTTGCATAGAGTTCGTTGTTCTGACGAATTTTCACCGAACCCTCCCTGCCGTCCGGAGAAACGACAAGGCGCAACCTGCCACGCTTGTCCTCTGCGGAAAAGTGTTTCTGGTCGTAGGTCGGTTCGTAGCTCTTCTGATCCGGAAACATCCAGATCTGGTACAGGTGGACGGCTTCGCTCTTGGACGCATTGAATTCACTGTGCGCGACGCCGGTTCCCGCGCTCATATATTGCACGTCTCCCGGGCGAATGACCGACCCGTTGCCCATGCTGTCCTTGTGCGCGAGCGCCCCCTCAAGGACGTAAGTGACGATCTCCATGTCCCGGTGCGGATGAGTGGGAAAACCGCCACCAGCGGCGATGCGGTCGTCATTCATGACGCGAAGGCTGCGAAACTGCACGTGCTTCGGGTCGTAGTAGTCTGCAAAGGAAAAGGTAAACCGGGTGTTCAACCAACCATGGTCGGCGTGCCCCCGGTCGCTGCTCTTACGAATGTCAATCATGATAAAGAACCTCCTGGCTTCTGTGAGCAACAACATAATACTCGTTATAACGACTATTGTCAAGAGGCCCTTATCGGGGCTTTTTCTTCGCGCGCCGTGAACCACAGACTGGACCTTACCCCGCGCCTCGCGCGGTTCATTCCTCTCGAGCTGCGGCGCGATTTCCACGCAGACTGTCTTTGGTGTAAAGTGTTATTCAATGTGGCGCCTGCCTTGCGCTGCATTTTTCGAGGTAATCGATGGATTCTGCCGCCCCAATCACGCAAACGAAAAACGCCGAGGGCTCATCCTCCGAGCGCCGCAACACGGTCACCATAACGGACAACCGTACCGGCAAGTCTTACGAGATTCCCATCACCCACGACACCATCCGGGCCATGGACCTGCGGCAGATCAAGGTGAACCCGACCGAGTTCGGGATGATCAGCTACGACCCGGCATACAACAACACCGCGTCTTGCATCAGTCGGGTGACATATATTGATGGAGATGCAGGGATTCTTCGCTACCGCGGTTACCCCATTGAAGAGTTGGCGGAAAAATCGACCTATCTCGAAACAGCATACCTGCTTCTCAGCGGCGAATTGCCTACTGAAGCCCAGTTGAAAGACTGGCAGCACAGCATTGTTCATCACACGTTCATTCACGAAAGCATCAAAAAGTTCCTCGATGGATTTCACTACGACGCCCACCCGATGGGCATGTTGATTTCGACAATTGCTGCGCTTTCCACCTTCTATCATGACGCAAAGGATATTTTTAATCCCGAGTCGCGAAAGAAGCAGACCTACCGACTGATCGGAAAGATGCCAACAATCGCGGCGTTCTCCTATCGGCATTCGCTGGGGATGCCGTTTGTATACCCCGATAACGATCTGAGCTATCCGGGGAATTTTCTGAACATGCTGTTTCGGACCAGCGAGACGCGCTACAGGCCAAACCCAACACTCGAGCATGCGCTGGACGTACTGTTCATTTTGCACGCCGACCACGAACAAAACTGCTCAACCAATACGGTGCGCGGTGTGGGTAGCTCGCATGTCGATCCCTACTGCGCGACGGCAGCGGCGATTGCAGCGCTGTACGGACCGTTGCACGGCGGAGCTAACGAGGAAGTATTGCGGATGCTGGTGGAGATCGGTTCGGTCAACAAGGTTCCCGATTTCATCAAGCGGGTGAAAGCCGGCGAAACGAAATTGATGGGATTCGGACACCGCGTCTACAAGAACTATGATCCACGTGCCCGGATCATCAAAAAGATTGCTTATGAGGTATTCGACCTGATGGGCAAGAACCCGCTGCTTGAAATCGCACTGGAGTGCGAGCGGATTGCGCTGGAAGACGAGTACTTTGTGAAGCGCAGACTGTATCCCAATGTGGATTTCTACACGGGACTGATTTACCAGTCCATGGGATTCCCGATGACCATGTTCCCGGTGCTCTTCGCAATTCCGCGCATGTCCGGATGGATCGCACAATGGGAGGAGCTGATCCTTGACCCGGAACAGAAGATTGCAAGGCCACGGCAGATATACCTGGGACATGACACGCGCGGGTACGTACCCATTGAGCGTCGATAACCGACGCCATTCAATAATTAATAGTCAGTAATATTTATTAAGTGTAACGGACTCTTGGCTTCTTCGCCGACACCTGAGTTGTTGGCACTCGACTTTCTTCTTCCGAGTTGTATATTCAAGTGTACGAGGCTCTCATGGGTGACTCGACAAGCACTACGGTTCATGTAGGTCCACGCCGTCGCAGCCAGCGCGTTTTGATGCAGGTATCGGTGCGCATCCGCGGGAATGATGCGCAGGGCAAGACATTTGAAGAAGAGACCGCGACACTGGCAATCAATGCGCACGGTGCGCTGCTCTTGATGGAGACACGACTGACGAGCGGGTCAAAGGTGCTGCTAAAGCACAAGCAAACACAGCAAGAACAGGAGTGCCATGTCGTTTTCCTGGGGCCGGTGCGTGCCGGGAAAGCGGAAGTTGGCTTGGAGTTTTCCGTTGCCTGCCCCACCTTCTGGAGGGTCGCGTTCCCACCCGAAGACTGGTCACCCAAACATCCTGAAGCCCGAACCATTTCGAGCTCGCGGAGCGTCGAAAAGTAGTTTTTTGATCTGCTACAATTCCTCGTCATGAAACGGTTCTTTCTGTCATTGCTCATCGTGGCTACCAGTGTGTCCTGGTCTGTACGCACCACCGGTCTTGATACCAACCTTCGCGGGATTTCCATCGTAAGCAAGAAACAAGACAGAACGGATACTACGATCTGGGCGTCCGGATCGCATGGCGTGGTTTTGCGATCGATAAACGGCGGAAAAGACTGGGAGAGACTGACGGTCCCGCAAGCGGAATCGCTCGATTTCCGCGGGATACAGGCGTTCAACGAAAATGAAGCGTATATCATGTCGAGCGGAGAAGGCGAACAATCGCGCATCTACAAGACTACCGATGGCGGAAAAAACTGGGAAATGCAGTATACCGACAAGCGAAAAGGATTCTTCCTGGACGGACTGGCTTGCTTGAGCGCGACGAACTGTTACGCACTGAGTGATCCGGTGAACGGAAAGTTTTTGCTTCTTCACACGGAAGACGGAAACACGTGGAAGGAACTGCCGGGAGATAAGATGCCAGATGCGCTTCCGAAAGAAGGAGCGTTCGCAGCGAGCAATACGAGCTTGTTGCTTGCCGCGCCCAAGGAAATCTATTTTGCTACCGGCGGGCCGGCGGCGCGCGTGTTCCATTCCTTTGACAGCGCCAGGAGCTGGACGGTGGTCGAAACACCCGTACTCTCCGGGAAAGCTCCGCAGGGAATATTTTCATTGGCCAAACTAGGTGACATTATCGTAGCCGTCGGCGGTGATTACGAGCAGCCATCCGTCACCGAACGGTCGGCCGCTTACTCCCTCGATCATGGAAAGACATGGCTGCGCCCAGGCTCGTTCCCGGGCGGTTACCGTTCGGCGGTCGTAAGGAGCACGAAGGAATTTATCGCTGTCGGGCCGACCGGCGCGGATATCAGCCGAGATGGAGTGACCTGGCGGCCAATCAAAGGCCCGGCATTAAATGCAGTGGCATTTGATGAGGATGGCGGTTGGGCTGTTGGAACCAAGGGAACCATCGTCGAATGCCTGAAGAACAAGCCGTAGCTCAACCGGCTGCAATCAAAGCCTCTGGGCGTCAGGACCAATGCAATCGCTCAGGTCAGACCGTCGACCCACACCAAATACTTGCAGGAGCAAGTCGCCAGAAAATACAGGGAGAAATGCTACGAACAAAAAGGATTGCAGGCGGAGAACACGTCTGATAGGCTCGCGCCCATCTGCTACTTGGAGGAATCGCAATGGCATTTTGCAAAGCGTGTGGTCAAGAGATTGGAACAGCGACATTTTGCCCGAAGTGTGGTGCAAACCAGGCAGCAGGAGCAGCGCCGGTTGCTTCAACTCCCGCGGCTCCGAGCGCATCTCCAACTGCCGGGATTGAAGAAAACATTGCCGGATTGCTCTGCTATGTCCTCGGCTGGGTTACCGGAATTATTTTTCTTCTGATCGACAAGCGGCCCTTCGTCCGATTCCATGCGGCGCAGTCGATTGTCGTTTTTGGAGGGCTGACCGTCATCCGCATCGCACTGGGAATGATGAGCGTTTTTGGTCATGGGATGTTTTGGGCGCTGTTCTCGTTGATCGGCCTGGTTGGATTCGTGCTTTGGATTTTGCTGATGATCAAGGCATACCAACATGAACTGTTTAAGCTGCCGATCGCGGCTCCGATTGCGGAAGGAATTGCGGGGAAGTAAAGGAAGAACCGAGCAGCGGCAAATCGGCGCATCTTTCACTGCCAAACTGGCCGCCAAAGGGCACGATCCATCGATCCCGGATCAGGCGTGAAGATGGTAGTAGCCATTATCCTGAAACAAGCGGACAGGAACTCCAAAGAGCAGGGAGAGTTGTTCTGTCGTCAGGCATTTTTCTTTGGGCCCGTCTGCCAGGACGGTCCCATTTTGCAGCAGGACGACTCGTTCGATTTCCGGAACAATCTCTGAAATGTGATGAGTGACAAGCAGGAGCCCGATTCCTCTCCGGGTGAGCTCCCGAAGGATCTGGCGCAACTCGACCTGGCCCGCGATATCGAGCGTATTTCCCGGCTCGTCTAAGAGCAGAGTCTGTGGATTGTGGACGAGGGCGCGCGCGAGCAGGGTACGCTTTACCTCACCTGAGGACATTTCAAGCAGCGGCCGATTTGCCAGATGCTCGATGCCCATACGCTTCAAGGCGCCCCTGGCCCGTTGCTGGTGCTCTGGCACGGGATGGTGGTTCGGAAAAATTCGGGTACTGCTGAAAAATCCTGAAACAACGACATCGAGACAAGATGCATCAGTCGTGCAGGCCGCGAGGAGATCCGGTGAAACGATGCCCAAAAGCGGCCGCAATTCAAAGACGTTCCACACCGAGCGGCCGAGAATGGACATCGCCGAGCCCGGCTCGTTCAAGGGATAACACTCGCGGGTGATCGTTTTGATGAGGGTCGATTTCCCGGATCCATTCGGCCCAAGAATACAAACGTGTTCCCCAGACTCGATGCGAAGAGAGAAACGGTTAAGGGCGAGATGATTGCCACGAGCGACAGAGATGTTTTGCAGATCAAGTAAAGCGGATGAACGGGTCATTTTAAGGAGTCTCGCGTGCCAGGAAGTGCGTGATGAAATAAAAAGGAGGCGAAAACGATAGTCTCCGCCTCCCGGGGTGGGGTGGGGTGTTGCGAACAAGCTCTAAGTGGTACAGCAGCACCTGCCCTGCCAGGCGGGTCTGCACTTCTCCTACGATACGGTGAGCATCGCAAAGGAAGCAATCCACCCAAGGGCTTGCCTTTCCGACTTTGTAACACTCGGCAGTGAAGCATGTCAACGGCAAAAAATTGATGGAGATATACTGAAAAACCTATACAAATGAAGGAAAAATAAGAACTTACATTAAAAAATATTCATACTTCGGCCTTAAACCGGGTCGCTACTGCTGTGTTTGCGGCTCAACAGAAATGACGTAACACCTGCCGTGACGCCACCGCTAAGAATCACTCCCTCCCAAATGAGCCCGGTCGCAAGCACCAGAGGAGCTGGCGCGCCAAAGGGAGACAGCAAGGCAACGAGAGCCGCCTCGCGGACGCCAATTCCACCTTGTGTAAGCGGGAGGACCGCCGCAAGTTTGGCCAGTGGCCACGCGAAAAACCAGATCCGGAGTGGTAGAAGCAGGCCGCAAGAAATCGCCAGCAGCGCGGTGAGGATCAGAAACGTCGTTTGGATGAGCGTGGCGAGAAGCAAACCGAGCGCAAGCACGATCGGGCGCGCAGAGACTGTCTGCAAGGCGTGCCGAAGTCGGCCCAGGCGCCGGCGAAAGCTCACCGATCGCCCCTGCAGGAGCGGCCGGCGCAGCCAGATCGAAACAAAAGCGACCAGAGCTACCCCGAGAAAGACGACCGGGAGAGCGCGGCGGGCCTGGGCTTCCAGGCCAACCGGAACTGACCCCGGAAGGAGCAGAAGTCCCAAAATCACAAGAGCTGCCTGCGCGATCACGTCCAGAAACCGGTCCGCGATATTGCCGGCAAAGACAGCTGCCGGGTTGGGGCTGCGGCGAAGCCCGACAGCGAGCCGGACAGCGTCACCACCAATGATGGAAGGAAGAAACAGCGTGGCGAAAAGACCGCCGGTATAGCACTCGACGCTCGTGCGAAAATCGAGCCTAGCGCCTGCAGCATTCACGACCATGCGCCATTTGGCAATCCCGACCAGATGGGCAACCAGATAAAACAGAAGGATCGCGAGAAAGCGCGTCAGCGGAACCCGATGAATGGATTCGAGAAGGAGAGGAAACGGCAGGAAATGAAACAGGACGCAAAGAACAGAGAGTGCGGCCAGCCAGCGGAGTGTAGCGAACAGGCGGGTGAGGAAGACGTTTCTGGACTGTTGCGTGCCGATCATCCGTTCGAAACGCTATGAGCCAAAAATTTCGTTGATCTTGATCGCGAGCTCAAAATCGAGCGGGCTGATGCCCTGCACGCTGTGTGTATTGAGATCAATTTCCACTTTGTTCCAAACGTTGAACCATTCGGGATGATGATTCAAGGATTCGGCGACGAGAGCAACCTTCGTCATTTTTCCGAAGGCATCGACGAAATCCTTGCACTCGAAATTCCTGTGTAATTTGCCGTTCGCAAGAGTCCAGCCGGGAATGGTCGGGAGTTGCTGGTGAACTTCGGCTTCGGTGAGTTTCTTCGTACCCATATCGCCTCCAGTCAGGACCAGGCAGTACCCATTATGCGTTGGGCGGTGGCGGGGCGGCAACAATCGCAGCGGACACGCAGCCTTCACCGGATTGACGCGGATGATGACGGGCTGGCACAGTTTGAGCTTGTGTAAACTTTTTCCGTTCCGCGAATTTCCCCAGATTTCAAGGACCGGAGAGGAGAGCATCATGGATCGTCCATCCTCTCGCACGGCAGGTACGCACCCGACACAATCCAACATCGAAGCTATCGCACAGATGGAGCAGACGTCACTCGAGCGGCGGACTACTGCGGAGCGAATTAGCGATTATGTAACAAGGCTTGTGGGAAACTTTGAATTTCTGATCGTGCAATCCGTCGCGCTGCTTGGCTGGTGCCTGGTCAATCTTCATCTAATTCCTGGCCTCAAACCGTTCGATCCCTTTCCCTTTGGCATTTTGGCGCTGGTGGTTTCAGCCGAAAGCGTGTTCTTGACCATCTTCGTTCTGGTACGACAGAGCCGGATGGCACGCCAGTCTGAGCGGCGCTCGCACCTGGACCTGCAAGTCAGTATGCTGTCCGAACAGGAGCTTACAACCATCATCCAGATGTTGCAGAAACTCTGCGAGCACGCCGGGGTGAACGTGGATGTGTCCAGACAGGATGTACAATCGTTCAGCGAAGTAACGGAAATTCACAAGATTGCCAGCGACCTTGAAGAGAAACTGCCAGAAGAGTGATTTCCCGGGAGAATTGAATGGTTCGAACCGGTTCAACTCGGCGGCGCGTGCACGCGCGCGATTGCTTGGGGTGCGGAATGACAGTAGGATAATAAGTTCGCTCCCACAAGATAGACGCCGCGTCTAGCAGCCACGTTCAGAGGATTGGAGACAACAGTGAAGAAGAAAATACGCGCGATACAATACGGAATTGGACCGATCGGAGCCTCGATTGTGAAGCTGATGAGGGAGAAAGAGTCGATCGAAATTGTCGGAGCCATTGATACGGACCCCGCAAAAGTCGGCAAGGATCTCGGCGAAGTGGTCGGAGCGCAGGATGCTCCCTGGGGCGTCAAGATTTCGGGTGATGCACGGGGTGTGCTCGAACAGTCGGCCGATATCGTAATGCATACGACGTCCTCTTCGCTGCCGAAAGTTGTCGATCAGTTGCTCGCGTGCCTGGATGTTGGTTCGTGCGTCGTGTCGACCTGCGAAGAGCTCGCCTATCCCTACCGGACACATCCGGAGCTGGCAGCAAAACTCGATAAAGCCGCAAAGGAAAATGGGGTCGCGCTTGTCGGAACGGGTGTAAATCCGGGATTCGTGATGGACAAGCTAGCGATTACACTCTCCGCAGTGTCGCAAAGAATTGACCACGTGAAGGCGGTACGAATTGTCGACGCCGGCAAGAGGCGTTTGCCGCTGCAGAAGAAAATCGGCGCGGGCATGAGTGTCGAAGAATTCAAAGAGAAGGTGCGAGACGGAGTCATCAAGCACGTCGGCTTGCCGGAATCTGTGGCAATGGTGGCGGACAGCCTCGGTTTGAAAGTCGACGAAATCACCGAAACGATCGAACCAAAAGTGGCGACCGAGCGCGTGCAGACGGAATTCTTGACCGTCGAAGCAGGTCAGGCCGCAGGAGTGCACCAGATTGCCCGCGGGTTAATGGACGGAAAAGAAGTGATTTACATGGAACTGCAAATGTATGTGGGGGCGAAAGATCCTGCGGACACGATTGAACTTGAGGGCCATCCGAATATCAGTCTGCTCATACCGGGCGGCTCGCATGGAGACGTTGCGACGGCCTCCGTAGCGGTGAATTCGATCCCATCGATTCTTGAAGCGGCTTCAGGATTGCGAACCTCGAGGGATTTGCCGATCGGTTTCCTGGGACCGAATGTGCTCCACTAGAAATTGCAACATTATTAAAAACAGACTGCGGGGTGGATTGATTTTTCCACCCCGTTCCTATTTTGAAACCAAGCGAAGATGGGCACAACGGGACAGAAAAGGACTGAAACACTTATCCGTGGTGCCAGAAACGGATGACCGCGGAATAGTCGAGGTCTTCTTTGGCCTCGCCTTTGACATAGCTGTAGACTTCGCGAGAAGCAGCTGTGGCGGGAAGAGCGACACCCAGTTGGTTCGCCAGATCGAGAGCGAGGCCCAGGTCCTTGTGCATCAGGCGCAACGGAAAGCTGGGTTTGAAATCGCCTTTCAGCATGAGCGGGACTTTTACGTCGAGAACGCCCGAACGAGCCATACTGGCTTGCAAGACTTCGAAAAGTTGCTCCCCTTTTAGGCCGGCTTTGGTAACGAGTGCAATTCCTTCGGCGATGGCGTTAATCTGAAGGGCTAGCAGTGCATTCATGGCGAGTTTGATGGTCTGCCCAGCACCGTTTGGCCCCAGGTGAAACCATTTTTTGCCCATCACGCCGAAGACTGGTTCGGTCTCGTGAAACGTTTGTGCGTCGCCGCCAATCATGAAGGTCAGTGTGCCTTCGCGCGCACCCCAATCTCCGCCGGTGACTGGCGCATCAAGGAATTTTATTTTGTGTTGGGCACAATAAGCCGCGATTTTCTTGACCAGTACCGGGGAGATGGTGCTGCAGTCGATGTAAGTGCTTCCCGGTTCTAACCCTCCCAATGCGCCGTCATTTTTCCCCTCGTGCCCCCAAAGAACTTCTTCGAGTGCCGGGGGGTCACTGACCATGGTGATGAGAATTTCAGAGGCTGCGGCGACCTCTCGCGGGTCTCGGCCAAGCTTCGCACCTGCCTTCGTGAGATCCTGCGCACGGGCGGCAGTGCGGTTCCAGACCGTAAGCGAGTGCCCCGCCTTGAGGAGATTGGCTGCCATAGGGCGACCCATCAGGCCCAGGCCGATAACGCCGATTTTGCGGGGAATAAATGCTGTCGGCATGAAATACCTCCGGATGACGGCAGATGCCACTTTTTTAGATGCGAAGAGATTGTAGCTGATTCCGCGAGGTGGATTCTATTCGGCGAATCGACAGGAAGAGGAGAGGGAAGCTCACAACGGGTGAACTCTCGGCAGGGAGATCCTTCAATTTCCCTTACGCAGTCTTCGGTCGTCCGGCCAGAGGGAGGATCCCTGTAGGGCCGGCCGAAGCGCTGGCAGCCATCGAATTAGGATGCCGACGAGAGTGTTCAGTATCTGAACCCTGGGTTTCAGGATTGGCACCCGAAATCGGAAGCTCGACTTCGGCAGCAGATTCGTCCTCTTCTACGATCGAATGGATGTTTTGATAGGGAATTTCCCATCGAAAATAATTGCGCCGGCCATGCTGCTCAAGATGTTGCTCGAGGAAGATGGAGCGTCCCGAATCGCCCACGAAAATACCGGAAGCCTTCAGCGTGATCTCGCCCACACGGTAACTGACGGTAATTTCGCGGCCAAGAAATCTTGCGTATGACGCCATTAAATCTGAGTGTTGAATGGGTTGACCGGAAGGTCAATAGTACGTTCGGGCTGTTACTGATGCGCTTGTGGAAAAGCGGGATGCGCGCTGGGGCGAACGACCAGATCTGTACGAAGTAACAGTAGCAGGGTTGCGCCAAGTCCAAAGGCTAGAAAGGACGCGACAATTGGAATCACCCAATTACCTAGGGGAGTTAATGTATACGGAAGGTGAAAAACCAGCCCGGCAGCGAGGATGCCAGCGGTCGAGGAAAGCACTCGGGAATGGCGCGAAAGTTCGAGTTGTGCGTGACATGCGGGGCAAATAATGTCGTTCGAACGAGATAGCACGGAAAAGGGTGAAAGCTTAACAAAGCAGAGAGGGCAAGCCCGATTCCACATGTCTTGAAGTTCCTTCTGTCCCATTCTAGGACAGTTCTACTCCGATTGAAGCGATTTGGGAAGACGCGGCAAGGCGTGCTTTGACTGATCGCGGTAAACCGGTTTTAGCGGCGAAAGTCAGAAATGACGGCTTCGGCAGCGCGTCGTCCGCTGGCCATGGCGCCGTTGATGCTGGCATTGTCGCGATGATCGCCGCAAACGTAAACCCCCGGGCGGGTGCGCACCGGGCGCTGCGGCGGTTCGAGCGCACCCGGAAACTGTTGTGGCTGAGCATGCGCGATACGATAGCTTCGAAGAAGCTGCCAGGTGCTGGCGACTTTTCCAAACCAGTTTTTCATCTGGGCAATAATAAAACCGCCGAGTTGTACCTCGGTGAGGGCTTGTGTGCCGAGAACTGTGACCGAGACGAGATGCTTGCCAGGTGGAGCGTAGCTCGGTGCGACCTGAGAGATCACCGAAAAATTATTAACCGGGCCGGCGCCATCGCCATTCAAGACGAGGATTGGCTCTCGAACGGGTGGCTCAGCGGCGGAATAGTAGAAGGAAGTGACACTGCGGGAAGCGGGTTCGACCTCTCCGACCAGGTGTGCGGCGGCCGGACCTTCGGCCGCAATAACGATGGCTCGGGCACGCAGCGTCTCTCCCCCCGACAGCGTGAGTTCGCTTTCGTGAAGCGAATCGACATGGGCGTTCAGACGAATCGAACCTGGCGGAAGTTTTTCTGCCAGTTGCGCGGGAATGGAACCCATACCTTTCGCAGGTAGAGTGGTGTCGCCCTCAGACAGCATCTTGAAGACAAATTCAAACATACGGCTTGAAGATTTAAGTTCGCCATCAAGTAGGATGCCGCCGATAAATGGGCGGAAGAAGCGGTGAATCAGTTCTTTCGAGAACCCGGCAGAAACGAGCGCGTCTCTGGTAGAGCGATCCGGTCGCGCAAAAAGCTGGTCGACGGTACTGCCCCGAAGCCGAGCCCGCATGAACGCGATACGTAATTTATCAGGAAACGAACCGAAGTCAGAGCGCAGTGCTTGCCCCCATGCGCCGGGGTTGCGCCACGGATCGACAAGTCTGTTCATGCGTCCTGCATACCAGGCAAGTGCGCCATGACTGAATGGTTTTAGATCGAGTCGAGAGTAGTCTAGACGTCGTTTTGCTTCGGGGTACGCAGTGAGAAGCACCTGAAAACCGTGGTCCAGCAGAAAGCCATCAACTTCATCCGTACGAATGCGACCTCCGACGGCGTCGGAAGCTTCGAGGATCTGGAACGAGACGCCTTTTTCCTGAAGTTCGTGTGCGCAGCAAAGTCCGGCAAGACCCGCACCAACGATCAGGACATCCGAGCTGGAAGACATTCTACGGAATCCTCAAACTGAGTCCGAACATAATCGAGATGAACTGCACCCTGAATGAAATGGCTTATCCCTTATCGTGCGACATCTGCCATGACGAGCGCAAGAGGATGAATCGATTTAAGACGATCTTGCAGGGGAAAGGTTCGCTTTACGGGGCTGATCCGGTGTGGCCATTTCAAGGTAGTCGGGGCGATCGGAAACCAGCTTGTGGCGAAACGCTTTGAGGATTTCCCCGTCTTGGATGAGAAATGTTCCAGGCATTCGCTGCACGTCACCGGCCGGCGTGCCAATCCCGTGCCCTTCGAGCCATGCGATGAGCGTTCGGAGGATGCTTTCATAATTCAGGTAGGCTCGCCATTTGCCGCGAACCAGACCGAAGGACTCAAAGAGAACCCCATCGGGGTCGGCGAACCGCGGCAAATCCTCAAAACCATACGGCGCAAAGAACGCTCGTGCCTTTCTGTCGTCAGGAGCCAGGTGCACGAAAGCGAGCTGCGTACCTTTTGCGTCAATTTCGGGTCGAATTTTTTTGATTTCTGCGACGGCTTCGCGGCAGAACGTGCAACCAAAGTGCCGAAGGAAGACGAGTAGCATCGGTCGCTCGTAAGAGAGTTCACCGAGAGTTCTGCCGTTCTGGGTCTTGAAGGAATCGAGGAGATCGGCTCTGATTTTCTCTCTGGTCATCAGGAATGCTCCTCGCTGTTCCCGCTACGAGACATCAACTGCTCGGCAGTGACCCGGTGGCGGTATTCAAACATGCGTTGCAAGCGGCTGTGCGTGTAGGCGCGCCCGAAGAGCCGACCGAGCCAACCCAGCGGAAACTCGTATTCGACCGTATCTTCGAGCCAACTTGAATGATCCGTTTCCGGGATGAATCTGTGCGTGTGTTCCCATTTGGGAAACGGTCCACTGCGCATGACATCTTTGAACATGCGGTTGGGTTCGACGGCAACGTGTTCGGCAGTCCAATTCTGTGAGAAGGGTCCGACAGAAACCCGGAGAATTACCCGCGAGCCAGGCTTTTCGAAATTCCCCGCGCGGGCGACGACGTGCATTTTCTCCCATGGAGGTGTGAGGCGTTCGAGAGCACCCGGTTCGGCATGAAAACGATAAACGTCTTCGGCGGAAGCGGGCAATTTGCTGCGATAGATGAAGGTTTCGCTCATCAGAAGTCGGCAAGGGCGCGATCGAGTCTGTGTGATTTTAACATGCTGGCACGCGCTCAAAGCTCGAAGCCAGGCCGCTGCGGTGAAGATGCCGGCGCATACTTGAGGAGGTAATTCTTGACGTGGAGCTTCCGCGCCGTATTTTCCGAGCTCATATAGCGTATGGAGCCAAAAATAGGGCGAATGGGTGCCCACGGACGATCGTATCGGCCAAGCACCCAGAAAATACCGCTGTAGGAATTGGGATTGCGGCCGTCGAGGGCGTATTTGTTGTTGAGATGAATCATGACTTTCGAGGCTTCCTCTGGAGTGCGGGTCCACTCGAGGATTTTCTTGCCCCATAACATCCGAAGGTAATTGTGGATGCGCCCTTCACGGACGAGCTGGATTTGCGCGGCATTCCAAAGGGGGTCGCGGGTAAGGCCGGATTCAAATTCCTCGAGAGTGTAGAGATGCTCGCGCTCGTCTCTCGTGTGATCGTCAAGCGTCTTTCTCACCCATTCCGGCAGCGAATCATACTTGTCATAGTCCTCGCGATGGGAGCTGAAATTGTAACCGACTTCACGCCAGGTAATCAGTTCATCGAGAAAGCTGTCAGCATTCGGGCTCATGTTCCACCAACCCTCACGGCTACCGTTCGAGCGAAGGGAGAGTTTCTCCGGCCTCCATTTTTCACGTTGGACAAGCTCGGCAAAGACTTCTTGGACCGAAAGATGGCCGAAGTGCAGGAAGGCAGACAGTCCACTGGCAGCATCGTTGTCGGGATCGTTTCGCTTTTCGCCGTAGTTTGAGAGCTTGTTGTCGAGGAAGGCGAGCATGCGTGTACGGGCATGACTGTGACCGCCGCCCAGCGGAGCGGGTTTGACAGAATGATCGATCGGCAGTGCGTTGAGATATCCAGGTTCTCCGTCAAGCAACGCTTTTGAGGCGATCGGCCAATTCGACGTGACTCGCCGGGAGAGCGACGCCATCGGGCCGATCCTTAACTTTGCCAGAGGGTCGTCATGGGGCACCTGCGATAGATGCTCTGGCAATACCTTCTGCAGGAACCGACGAAAATCAAATGCGCGACTGAAAACCTGATCTGTACTGTAAAGCGGCAGCAAACCGTTTGAATCGACCGATTCGAGAAGCACGGGAAGTGTCTTTGCTGCACTCGCGACCATGCGGGGTAGAAAAAAACAGGGGAAGTTATCTGTCGTGACGACGCAGGCATCCGCAGCCAGGGCGTGGAGAAGACCGTTAGCCGCTCCGGGTGTCGGCTCGATGTAAGGGTAGTAACGGACGCCGCGTTCCTGGCAGTACCCGGCGTTGTCGGCCATGCCGTCCAGAACAAAGCGGTGGAACCGATCGCTAGCCCACTGGTAGCCAACGCGCAGCGCTTCAAAAATGACGAGCGGTTTATGCAGGGTTGCGCAATATTCCAGTGCGCGATCGAGCGCAAAATTGTAATGCAGACGGCGGCTGGCAATCATCCAATAAAGAACATAGTCACCGTTTTTGGAGATGGCGCTTTGATTGGCCTTCTTGATCCGGATCGCAGGAACCGAGCTCACACACTTCCTCTTCTTTCAGGCGGACGCGTCTGATCCGGTAACGCTCCTTCGCTGGCGCAGGAAACGGCGATTGCTCCTTGACAATCAGAGCAGGCAGGATACAGTCTGCCAATCGCAATTGATCCTTCGCAACGCAGGAGAGCACATGGGACGCAAAGTAGCGTTCATCGTACTATCCGTCATCATTTGGTGGGCGCCTGGATACGGACAAGGAAAAAAGACAGCTGACAAGACGTATGTCCTGAAAGCGGCCAGGTTATTTGATGGCAGGAGCAACGCATTGGTTACGCCCGGAGTGGTCGTGGTGACTGGCGGAAAAATCGCGGGCGTTGGCACTGCGGCGGCGATTCCTTCGGGAGCGGAAGTAATCGAGCTGGGCGATGCGACACTTCTGCCAGGATTTATCGATGCGCATACACATCTGACGATGATGTATTCGGATGACTACAAACAGGCAGAACTGGACCGATTGAAGAAATCGATCGCGGAACAGGCGCTTGATTCAACGGTGAACGCAAAAGTAACGCTCATGGCCGGGTTCACGACCGTTCGCGATGTTGGATCTGCGGATGAGCTGGACGTTGGATTACGGAACGCCATTCAGGGTGGGATCGTACCGGGCCCCCGGATGCTCGTCACGGTTCATGCGTTGGGTGCTACGGGTGGACATTGCGACGACCAGGATGGCTTCCGTGAGGGAATTTTCGGGCACGAATCGGGGCCGTTAGAAGGCGTCATCAACGGACCTGTCCAGGCACGATATGCCGTTCGACTCGATCACAAGTATGGCGCGGACATGATCAAGGTCTGTGCGTCAGGTGGGGTACTTTCGGCCAATGACGATGTGGACACCCCGCAACTGACGCAGGAGGAGCTCGACGCGATTGTCGACGAGGCGCATTCATTGCGGCGCAAGACCGCCGCGCACGCGCATGGAGCGGAGGCTGCAAAACGCGCGATTCGTGCAGGGATTGATTCGATCGAACACGGCAGCTTTCTCGATGAGGAAGCACTCGACATGATGAAGGCGCGGGGCACATATCTGGTACCGACGCTTATGGCTGTTGAAGGATTGCAGGAGCAGTTTGATCGCGGGATCTATGTGCCGCCCGGAATTGCGGTAAAGGCACACCTGGCCATCGCTTCTTTGCACAAGACCTTTCAGAATGCGTTGGCCAAAGGCGTCAAGATCGGACTCGGAACCGATGCTGCGGTTTATCCGCATGGCCGAAATGCCGAGGAGTTTCATCAAATGGTAGACCTCGGAATGAAGCCCGTTGATGCGTTGAAGGCTGGAACATCGACGGACGCGGAACTTCTTGGTCTGGCCGACAAGATCGGGACACTCGAGGTGGGTAAATTGGCAGACGTGGTTGCGGTCCCGGGCAATCCGGTTGAAAACATCCGGGAGACAGAACACGCATTCTTCGTGATGAAGGAAGGTGTGATCTACAGGAATGATCGTCCAGTGAAATAGCTCAGAAAGGCAAACCGACCATGAGCGAACTCTCAGCAACGGTCGCGCGCGCACTAAAAAGCGAGTATGAGGCGCGAGCAGCGGAACTGCACAAATGGGTTGATCCGTTAACCGAAGAGCAGTTCTGGAAAAATCCGTTTTCTTACGGAAACAGTGTCGGGCACTTGGTGCTCCATCTCACCGGTAATTTGAGTTACTACATCGGTGCGCAGATTGCTGGGACCGGTTATGTTCGCAACCGTGACTTGGAATTCACGGAAATACGGAGGCAGAACAAGCAGGAGGTACTGGGCAAGTTTGACGAAGCAATTGCGATAGCGATCGCCACAATTGAAGCGCAAAAGGAAGCAGACTGGAGCAGGGAGTACACCGCAGAACGAGAGCCCGAGTCGGATAACCGGTTCACGATTGTGTTGCGGTGCGCGGTGCATCTGTATCATCACCTTGGGCAGATTAATTTCATCTGCAGGGAGCTTCAAGCAGCGATACGAGGTGAAGCGTGAAGGAAGACTGTCCAGGCAGCAACGAATTTTAAGTTTCGAGTTTAAAGCGGGTAGAGGCAAGTCTAAAGAGTCGGCGCCAGACGAGCCGGTTGATCAGCACGACGACCGTGGCCATGATCAGCGTTGAGGCGAGCAGCAAATCGAAGTGTCCGGCATCGCTGGCACGGCTGATGGTGCTGCCGAGGCCCGGAGCTTCCACAATCTTGCCGCGAAAATGAAAATACTCCGCGACAATGCTGGCGTTCCAGGCGCCTCCCGATGCGGTGACCAGCCCGGTAATCAGATACGGAAAAATTCCAGGAAGAATGAGGTAGCGCCAGCGGTCGAAGCTCCCAAAGCGGAAGACGTGTGCGGCTTCCTTCAGATCTGTGGGAATCGCCATGGCACCCGCGATGACGTTAAACAAGATGTACCACTGCGTGCCCAGAAGCATCAGGGTCATGGCCGCGATTTCCACGCCTCCGCGCAATTGCACGAGAAACACCAGGATAATGGGAAACAGAGCAGTGGCTGGAACCGAAGCGGCGAGTTGTACCAGAGGTTGTGCGAGGCGCGCAAAGCGCGGACTAAATCCGATGGCTACGCCGACAGGAATTGTCCAAAAAGCACCAATGACCAATGCCAGATTGACCCGAAGGAACGTGTATCCAGCGCTGCGGAGCAGAATAAAGTAATCGCCGCTGTGAAGATGAGAAAGTTCCTGGACGGTACGATAGACCCCGACGCCAACCGCGATCGCGGCAATAGGCAGGAAAATCGCGGCGAGGATCCACCCCCGGCTCTTCGAAGTTGCGCGAGAAGCCAGCGAATCCGCGGCACGCCTTGCACTCTTTGCAAATTGAGCGGTAATCCATTCCACCACCGGGTGAAGAATACGCCGATAAGCGCGGATCAGAAACGATTCCTTGCGTATAAAATTCAGAATGGAATTTTGCGCGGTGGCGCTGCTTTCGACCTGCTCGAATTTGAATTTGTCGGCCCAGGCAATCACCGGTCGCCAGAGAAGTTGATCCATCAGAACGATGACCGCGACCATGGTGGCAAGCCCCCATAACATTGCGCCGGTATTGCCGCCACTGGCAGCGGTCTGCAAAAAGGAGCCGAGGCCGGGAAGACGGAAGTCCTTATCACCCAACACGAACATTTCGCAAGCCATCAGAAAGAACCAGCCGCCGGCAACCGACATCATGGAATTCCAGACGAGGCCAATCGTGGAAAATGGCAGGTCAAGCTCGAGAAACCGCTGCCAACGGCCAAAGCGATAGATAATGGCAGCCTCCCGAAGGTCGCGCGGAATAGTTTTCAGCGACGAATAGAAACTGAATGCGATATTCCAGACCTGGCCTGTAAAGATAAGAACGATCGAACCAATTTCAACGCCAAGCTGCCGGCTCGGGAAGAGCGAGACCATTGCCAGCATGACGGGCGGCAGGAAGCTCAAGACCGGGATGGATTGAAGAATATCAAGGAGCGGAATCAGGATCATTTCGGCGCGTTTCGATTTGGCAGCGACGTAACCGTATATCAACGCGAAAACAAGGCTGAGGACATACGCAACCAGGATGCGGACCAGTGAATAGAGAGCGTAAAGGGGAAGACTGCGCGGATTTTGTGATATTTCCGCCTCTACTTTTACCGGCCCGAGCCAGGAACGGCCGATCGAGTAGACCCCAAAAATGACGGCGAACACCGATACGAAAACAGCGACGTCAATCAGAAATCCCCAGGCCCAACGTGTTCCGTCCGGACGACGGAGCGTCGGCGGAATGGGCGTTTGATGCTTGGGAAGGGTCTCAGGGGAGGGCACGAGTATTTTATGCCTCGGTGAGCGTTAGTTTGCCGCTCGCGGCATCGTAGTCGAAAATTTCGGCATAGCGGCCCCATTGAATCGCGGTTTCCAGTTGCCGGCTGGCTTCGTCTTCACTGAAATGCTCGTCGAGGAGATCCTGAAAAAACTCGGCAGGCAAGGTGCGATTGGCTTTTGCTTTGAGAGATTGTTCCATCTGGCGGAGCAACGGAACGTTGGCTAGCGCCGCCTGGCGAAAAATCGTTTTGCGTTCCTGAATATCGCCATGCGCAAAAGCCTGGCCTGTCGGTGTGATGATGGCATCGCCCTCTTCGAGCCTCAACATTCCGAGAAGAGCAGCCGTATCGACGGTGGGTAGGAGCGCATCCACTTCAAGACTGAGCTCGTCGGCAAGTGCGTGAAGGTCCGCGCGGCCGCCGTGATCTACCAGAATCTCAAGGAGTCCGGCCATTCCGCCGGGTCGGGTATGCGGCAGCATCAGAATTGTGCGGCGTTCGGCACCGCTCGCCTGTCCCTGGGAGGTCGTGCCGGTTGGCAGCTCTGGATGATCCTGTTGCGTAAGCGCGCGGTAGATCAGATCGACCAGTTCGATGAAACGAGGGTTCTTGCGATCGCGGTAGTGGGCAATATCGACGCTGAATTCCGCATGAATATGCGCGGGATTGCGGCCCAAGACGATGATCCGATCGGCAAGGATGACTGCTTCTTCGATGTTATGGGTGACGATAAAGATTGCGCGGGTGGGAATTTTCTTTTCAAGCCACAGATCGAGTAGCTCACCGCGAAGCGTTTCCGCGGTGAGGACGTCGAGCGCGGAGAACGGCTCATCCATAAACAGCACCTCGGGCTCAACCACCAGCGCACGCGCAACGCCTACGCGTTGTTTCATGCCACCCGAAAGCTCTTTGGGGTAGGCCGATTCGAAGCCATCGAGACCGACCGCGTCGATAATGCGCAATGCCCGCTTGTGGCGCTCAAATTCCGCGATGCCGCGCGCTTCGAGCGGGGCTTCTACGTTCTCGATTACCGTGAGCCAGGGAAATAGCGCGAAACTCTGAAATACGATCGAGACATTGGGATCTTCCCCGGCAACCGGTTTTCCGTGCCAGTAAACCGAGCCACCGGAAGTCGGCGAGAGCCCGGTCAACATCCTCAGCATCGTCGACTTTCCACAACCGGAAGGTCCGAGCAATGCAATAATCTGACCTGGGTAAACGGCGATGTCGGTGGGTGAAATCACCTGAATGCGCGTGCCATCCGGTTGAGGATAAAATTTTTCGAGCTTGCGCGCTTCAATAATGGGTTCAACGGCTGCGGCTGTAGTGCTCATGGTGCCGTGTATTATCGCTTACTTTGGTGCGGGCGTCATATCAGTGGATGGAAAAACTCCAGGAAAAGTGAAACTTTGGTTACAATCTCGTGATCGTCCGATGACCGTGACATTTCAGCCGCCGCAAACAGGTGAAACAGGCCGGATCCCCGATTGGATCTACGCGGTGGGCGTGTCGCTGCTGGTCTCGGTGCTGGTGGTTCTGCCCTTTTTCTGGCTGGGCAGCGCTTCGGGCCACGATTTCGAGTTCCACGCAGCTTCGTGGCTCGACGTTTCCTACCAATGGAGGGAAGGAACGTTTTATCCGCGCTGGACCGCGTGGACCAACCACAGATTTGGCGAGCCGCGATACATCTTTTACCCGCCCCTGTCGTGGATGCTCGGGGCAGCACTGACAAAAGTGGTAGCGTTGCCGTCTGTACCGCTGCTCTATGTACTGCTGACCCAGACGTTTGCTGGCATCAATGCATTTTTTCTCTTGCGACAGCTGACGGGACGACGCGGCGCGTTGTTCGGCGCAGCGTGTTACGCCGCAAATCCGAATGCATTATTGATGTCGTATGTGCGGAGCGATTTCGCGGAACAGCTTGCGTGCGCCATTTTTCCACTGCTCTTGCTGGGCACACTGAAATTGACACGGTTGTTGAAGGAACGCACGGACGGTGCTTCCCTGCTCTCGTTTTCAGTTCCGTTTGCCGCGATATGGCTTTGCAATGCACCGGCGGGAGTGATTGCGACCTACGCGATGGCGTTTCTTGTCGTCTGGGAAGCGGTCGGCCAGCGATCGATCGGAATCGCCCTGCGCAGCGCCGCAGCATTCGCTTTGGGATTTGGGTTGACCTGCTTCTATTTGATTCCGGCCGCGTATGAACAGCGTTGGGTCAACATTTCGCAAGCCCTGTCGAGCGGATTGCTGCCTCGGGAAAACTTTTTATTCACCCCGATCAATGACGTAGAGCATACCTGGTTTAACTGGATTGCATCGATCTCGGCCGTTGTGCTGACCGTACTGCTGTTCGGGTTGGCCCTGCTCTCCCGCAAATTTTCAAACGTTGCTGCAATCGCCAAGGGGCAGAAGAAAGTATGGCTTGGACTGCTGGCGCTCGGAAGCTGTGGTTTTCTCCTCATGGTCAAATGGTCATCGCCCGTATGGGAGCATCTTCCGAAGTTGCGCTTTGTGCAATTTCCGTGGCGATGGATGTCAGTGGTGGCGCTGGTTTACGTTTGCTTCCTGGCAGCAGTCGCGCAAAAACGGCGCGGCTGGATCGTCCCGCTCCTCATTCTCGTTTTGTCAGTGCCGCTGGCCCGTTTCTTTATCGACAACGGCTGGTGGGACCCGGACGAAATGCCGACCCAGCAGGACGCCATCCTGAACGGGACCGGGTTTGACGGTACCGATGAATACGATCCGTTGGGAGACGATCATCTCGATCTTCCTGCGGACACGCCACAGGTACGAGTGCTTAGGGAATTTTCCGGCAATGAACCTGTAAAAGACGTGCAAGTACAAATTCTGAAATGGAACACGCAACACCGGGAAGTCGAAGTCAGTACCAGGGTGGCGGCCAACGTTGTTGTACGGTTACTGAACTATCCGGCGTGGCGGGTCGAGGTGAATGGGAGGGAGGTTGCCCCCTTACGAATGGACGACATCAATGAAATGGTGGTACCTGTCGAAGCGGGCATATCGCTCATCGAAATCACGTTCGTGAGGACGCCGGATCGCATCGTCGGAAATCTGGTGAGTGCGTCGAGCTTGCTCCTCTGTGGAATCGTCTTCTACGTTTCGAAAAAAAAAGAGGACTAAGGAGTGTTTAACGACGATCAACACTTGGATGGCGAATATCCTGACCCTGCACGATGTAGATGACATCTTCGGCGATGTTGGTTGCGTGGTCCCCGATACGTTCGAGATTTTTGGCCACAAGAATCAGCTCGAAGGCCGGGAAGACTACGCTCGAATCCCCCATCATGTAGGTCAGCAATTCACGGAAAATCTGATCGCGGTATTGATCGACCTGATCATCGGTGGCCATGACTTTTTGCGCCAGTTCAACGTCGCGGCGAACAACGGCATTCAGCGCGTTACGGACCTGTTCTTCGACAACTTCCGTCATGCGTGGCAAATCGACGTACGGCTTCACGCGAGGGTGACGCAGAATCCGCAGCGCCCCCTGGGCGACGTTAACCGCCTGGTCCCCGATGCGCTCCAAATCGTTGTTGATCCGTGAAACTGCAAGAACAAAACGCAGATCCGCTGCCATCAGTTGATGAAGCGCAAGCAACTGCACCACGCGATCGTCAATTTCCAGTTGAAGTTCGTTGATTGCGTCTTCTTCGTCTAAAACCCGCTTGGCGGTCTGTTCGTCAGAATCGAGAACGGCATGAACGGACTGATGGACCGCGCGCTCGGCCAGGCTGCCCATCCAGAGCAGGCGCTCTTTGAGGTCGTTCAGATCTTTTTCAAAGTGTCGTTCCATACGTTCCTTCCCGTCCGTCCGGTCCTAACGCAATTACGAAGTGGCGAAACAATGCCATCACCCGAAACGTCCCGTGATGTAAGCCTCCGTGCGTGGATCGCCCGGGGTCGTAAACAAGTGCGGCGTCGGACTGAATTCGATGATCTGCCCGGTCAGCAAGAACGCGGTGAAATCGCTGACTCGCGCGGCTTGCTGCATATTATGAGTGACGATGGCGATCGTTGTCAGATTCTTCAGTTCGACCAGCAGCTCTTCAATCTTCGCTGTACTGATGGGGTCGAGCGCCGAACAGGGTTCGTCGAGCAGCAACACTTCAGGCTCAACGGCGAGAGCGCGCGCAATACAGAGACGTTGTTGCTGACCACCCGAGAGCTCATAGGCGGACTTGTGCAACTGGTCCTTCACCTCGTCCCACAACGCGGCATGGCGAAGGCTCTTTTCCACGATTTCCGCGATCGAGCCCTTCATTCCGTTGATGCGCGGCCCGTAGGCGATGTTGTCAAAAATGGATTTTGGGAATGGATTCGGCCGCTGGAAGACCATTCCAACGCGGCTCCGCACTGCCGTGACATCCTGCGCGAGAATATCTTGCGAATCGAGAAGAATTTCGCCTTCTAACCGGGAGCTGCTCACGGTTTCGTGCATCCGGTTCAAAGTGCGAAGGAGGGTTGATTTACCGCAGCCGGACGGGCCGATCAGGGCCGTCACACGCTTATCCGCGATGCCCATATTGATGTCGAAGAGAATCTGCTTCGCACCATAGTAGAAATTGACCTTGGAGATGGTCATGCGCATCGGTAGAGGGACGCTTGGTTCGCGGTTAGCGGGCGCCCCGGGCGTAGGTGCGATGTTCACAGAAATCCCCGGTTTGGAGGACATGCTCAAGACCTCGGCACTGCAATGCCACGCGACAGGATCGTGCGGGCCAGTATATTGATGATCAGAATCAGGCCCAACAATACTAGCCCAGCGGCCCAAGCCTGCCGATGCCAATCTTCATATGGCGACACAGCATACGTGAAAATCATGACCGGCAGGGATGCCGTTGGAGTTGTCCAGCCATTTGTCCAGTACCGATTGCCAAAGGCGGTAAAAAGCAGAGGTGCGGTCTCGCCCGCGACCCGGGCAAGGGCCAGCAGGATCGCCGTAAGTATCCCGCGATACGCCGCGGGGACAATGACAGTTGAGATCGTTTTCCACTTACTTGCGCCAAGAGCCATTGCGCCTTCGCGAAGATTTCTTGGAACGGCCTTCAGAAATTCTTCGGTGCTGCGCAAGGTGATGGGGATCATCATCAAGCCAAGTGCAAAGGCCCCGGCGAGGGTGGAGAAATGCTTGAACGGCAGCACCACCAGGCTATAGGCGAAAATGCCGATAACGATCGAAGGAACGCCATTCAACAAGTCCGCAGAATAGCGAACGGTCGATGCGACCAGGCCGCCGCTGAATTCCGCGAGATAGATCCCGCCGAGAAACCCAATCGGTACGCCAAAGGCCGAGGCGGCAAGCAACAACTTGGCACTGCCTAGGATAGCGTTGGCCATGCCGCCGCCCGTTTCACCGACCGGTTTTGGCAGTTGCGTGAAAAAGGCCCAGTTGATCGAAGTCCCGCCATTAAAGACCAGGTAACCGAGAATGAAGAACAGTGCGCTGACGGAAACCAGGGCACAAAGGCCGGTCATCGTCAGCATGAGGTTGCTGACGAATTTCCTCCACTTGAGGCGCGCATTGATCATGCGGCCACCTTACTTCCTTTTTGCGTTGTGGCAAGAATCAAGAGCCGAGCCATGCCATTCAGCAGAAACGTGAGGAGAAAGAGGACGAGGCCAAGATAGACGAGCGATTGCAGATACAAATCACCGGTCGCTTCCGTAAATTCGTTGGCAATCACTGCAGCGATCGAATAACCGGGAGCAAAAAGGGAAGCCGCAATTTTGGGGGAGTTGCCGATCACCATCGTTACTGCCATCGTTTCACCGAGCGCGCGGGCCATCGCCAGGAAGATGGAACCCATAATGCCGGTCTTCGCGAACGGAACAACAACCTTCCAGGTCGATTCCCAGCGGGTAGAACCGAGCGCCAGCGCCGCCTCGCGTTGATCGCGCGGTACCGACAGGAGAACTTCGCGGGAAACCGAAATGATATAGGGGATGACCATGATGGCCATTACGATTCCCGCGGTAAAGAAACCCACCCCGTAGGAGGGTCCCTTAAAGAGGGGAAGAAATCCCAGAGTTTTGATCAGTGTGGGTGCTATGACCGTGCGCATCAAGGGAACGATGATAAAGACCCCAAGCAAGCCGTAGATCACGCTCGGAACCGCGGCTAACAGATCGATAAAGAATTGCAGCGTATCCGAAATACGGGGCGGGGCCAGTTCGGCGAGAAATATGGCTGCACCGATCCCAAGCGGAACCGCAATGGCGAGGGCAACGGCTGAGGTAACAAGAGTCCCGTAGATGAACGGCAACGCACCGTATTCATCCATGATGGGGTCCCAGACCGAGGTCACAAAAAAACGGAATCCGAATTTGTGACGCGGCAAAGCGGAATTCACCCAGAGCTGGTAAACCAGCAGGACTGTGATAAGAACCACTGTCGCGGCAAAAAGGAAGGTAACGAGACGCGCAATCTCATCGCCTTCGCGAAGGCGTGACAAAAACGAGCGTGAGCCCGTTACCGGGCCTGCCGGTCCTAGAGTTGTTGTCGGTGCAGCCACAATCCCCTTGAAGTATTACTGAACGCTGTTTATTGCTTTCTTTTCTTTTTCGATGACTTCCTTGGGGAGCTTGGCGTAGGACAGTGGTTCTGCGTACTCCTGTCCACGATCGAGCATCCACTTCAGAAACCCTTTAATGGCGTCGCGCTTTGCCGCATCCTGAATTTTTTCCGGGATCAACAACCAGGTAAAACTCGCAATGGGATACGCTGTTTTTCCCGGGGCGTTGGTGATGCTGACCCGGAAATCGTCGGGCATGTCCTTTGCTGCGCCTGCCGCCGCTGCGGTAACGCTCGCGAGGTCCGCTTTGATGAACGCCCCTGAAGAATTCTTGACGGCACCGTAGGGAACGCTGTTTTGCGAAGCGTAGATCAGTTCGACGTAGCCGATCGAGTTGGGAGTCTGCTTGACCAAGCTGGTCACGCCTTCGTTGCCCTTGCCACCCAAACCGACCGGCCAGTTCACGCTGGTACCTTTGCTCACCTTGCTTTTCCATTCATCGCTGACCTTCGAGAGGTAGTCGGTCCAGATATAGGACGTGCCGCTGCCGTCAGAGCGATGAACCACCACAATGTCAGCGGAAGGGAGGTTTACGCCCTTGTTCGCTCCGGCAATCGCAGGATCATTCCACTTCGTTATTTTTCCGAGAAAGATTCCCGCTAGAGCTTCCGGAGTGAAATTCAAAGAGCCGCTGACACCCGTTATGTTATACGTGGGAACGACAGCACCCAGGACGGTCGGGAAATGAAGAATTCCGGAACCCCGTTTATCCTTGAAGTTTTTCAACTGCTCATCGTTCATCGGGCCATCGGTTGCACCAAAGTCAACCGTGCCCTCGGTTACCTGTTTGATGCCGGCGCCTGAACCGACCGATTGATAGTTGAACTGAATGTTGGAATTGTTTTTATGGTATTCGTCAAACCATTTCGAATAAATCGGATAAGGAAACGTGGCGCCTGCACCGTTGATCAGCAACGGAGTTTGCGCGGCCCAGACTGCAGCCCCCAGGCCTAGGATGAGTGCCAATATGCCGGTAATGCGCTTCATTCGATGATCTCCAATCGCTCGAGAGCCAGAATTACACACAGGCCCACTCTGACGGGTGGACGTTACGGAATTGTTACAGCCACAGTAGAGTTTGTTAAAAAATGGAAACAATTGGACTTCCCTCATAAGGACTGAATTTCATGTGACTTATGGACGAAAAAGAGGAGCGGCCCCTCGCGGAACCGCCCCCCGTCAATCGTCAACCGCTCCCAGCCCTGAACTAAGGTAGGTAGAAGCGCAGTGAGGTGAACACCATGTTGTCGATGCCTTTCGGTGAGAGGCCAGCGGGTTGGGGCGCGGATGGAGCCGTGTTGGTGCCCGACCAGCCGATCTTGTAGATGTAGGAGTATTGAATACCCCACTGGAGGCGGCCCCTCTCGCCCTGGTAGATCTTGTGCCAGAAGCCGAGAGTTGCTTCGCTGATCATGCGGATGTCACCTGCGCACGTGCCGCCGGTGCCCGGAGCACCCGTGCCAGACGGAAGCACTTCGGTGTTGCAGCCGCTGTTGTTCGCATACGGCGAGCCGTAGCCGCCGATACCGGAGGTCGAGATCGATGTAATCGAAGTTCCCGGATACGCGGGTTGAGCAGGGGCCCCGGTTACGGGATTTGCGGGTACACCGGGAATCGCCGGGGTATTGGTGACCTTGACGCTCTCGTAGCCGGTATAGGCTGCTCGTTCGTTGAACTCACTGCCCCAATACGCATACAGGTCGAGCTTCGGAGTCGGATGCGCTTCGAATTTCGCGAGGTATTGCAGGTTGCGGATTGGCGCGAGCGTACCGTCGGGGCGAGCCGTGGCATCTGCGAGCTGTGCCGAACCATACCGGCCCATACCGTCGCCGGCGACAACCTTCAAACTGGCAACGTACTTGTTGTTCTTGAACGGAATCGCAGCGCTAGCACCCAAACCACCCGCAAAGCGGGAATCGTTGTAGGCGCCCTGGGCGCTAGGAGCAATCAATGGAAGCCCAGCAGCGCCGGTGCAAGGAGCGAGCACTGCCGGTGTGGTCGGAGTTGGAATGTTGCCCGCCGTTGTGCCGGCGATCGCGCAAGGATAAACCCGGTCGCGGAATTCGGAGAAGATACCGAATACTTCGTAATGGCCAAGCCCTGGATCAACCGCCAACTTGGCAATGAAGTCCGGGAGCTTGTTGACCGTGTAACCAGTTGGATCAAACGCGTTGTAGAGACCGCCGCCCGATCCAGGGGCTTCGGCCCAGAAGTTTTGGGACGTGGTTGCGACGCCCGTTGCGGTGGTATTGGTGTAGGTGCTGAAGCCCCGCCCGCCGATGGTGATTTGCGGCCCTTCAACCGAGATTGCAGCTGTGACCATATCGCTAAACGTCTTCGTCACGCGAAAGCCGTAGGCCCGCTGCCAAGTAAAACCAACTACGTACTGTGGGTCGATCTGTGCTGGCAACGCTTCCTGCAAGTTCGCGATTCCCTTCTTGTCTTCCGTCGCGAGGCTCCACATCTGTCCGCCGCTGAACGTGAGCCCATCGGCAAGGCCTACGCTCGCCCACAATTGACGCTGGCGAAATACATAGGAGTTGCTCTGGCGGTTGTTTGAGGTTGTGCCCGCTCCGAGGAAATCCGCTTCGAAATACCCTTTGAGGCTGGTTGTGCCGACTTTGGAATCAACGAGCATCGAGACACGCGACTGCCGGGCGGTAAAATTCATTTCCGACATCTTCGACAGGGAATTCCCGTTGTATGGAATTCCAGTGAACGGGGTGTTGATATCGGCGCTTGCCGCTCGAGTGCGATTAACGGTAGCGGCTTCGATAAACCCGCCCGGGGTGAAATTGATGCCCTTGAAGCGAATCGTGGTCGGACCTTTGTCTTCCGTCTTGCTACCAGAAGCTTGCGACGATGCCGAAGTCGCGCCGCTGACAGCTGCCGCGTTGCTTGCGGCCAGATTGGTAACCGTACTGTTCAGCGCCGTCGTCGTGGACTTCGCTTCCGCGGAAGTCGCGACCGCCTCGCTCGCCTTGACCGTCGCTTCTGTGGCGCGGGAGTTGGCGGACGCGGCCGTTTCGCGCGCATCTTCAATCTGCTTGTCGCGCTTCGCCAGCTCTTCCTTTAGCAGCTGGAGTTCTTCTTGTTGTGTCTGCAGGACCTGGCGCAGTTCCTCGACTTCGGCTGCAATTTCGGCGCTAGATTTTTCTGCAGTTGCTGGCTTGGCCGGCTGGGCTGTCTTGGCAGGCGGAGCATCAGCAGTCTTGGGTGAATCTTTTGGTGAATCGGCGAACGCGGTTCCGGTCATCAGGAACAGCGATAAGAATAGTGATGCAAATTTTTTCATTGCCTCTCTCTTTTTCTTGCAGAATTTCGAACTACACCCGTGGGAAGGAAATCGCCCCGGTGTCGAAGTTAGTTGTGGACTCTTACGGTCATGTCAATTGAATGTGAATAGTCTGTAACAATTGTCAGTTAGCGTTTATCTATCAACGAGTTACGAAAGAAATTCATCTGGCGACAAAAATTCCCCCATAAACAGCGAGGATCGAACAACTCAGGAGGGGAGAAGGGGACCGGAAACCAGGGGTGAAACCGGTCCCCAAGGTGGGACTTCGAACAGAAGTTCAAGCTGGTTGAGTTTCGCATCCGGGGTTCAAATCCGAATGAAGACCATGTGAATTCTCAGTGACCTTCGATACGAGATCAGACAAATTCTGTTGCATCGTGTCGGTCTGATCTGGCAGCAGGGTCAAGCCCCGGCCGTGACGGACGTCCAAGCCGCGAACCCAGAAAATGATGTCCTCGGCAATGTTGGTGGCATGATCCGCGATCCGTTCAAGATGCCGCGTCGCGAGAATAAATTGCATGCCTGGACTGACAAGAGCGACATCCTCGGTCATATGCTGAAGCAAATTCTCAAAGATGCGGTCGCGGTATTGATCGACCACATCGTCACTCTCTAATACCTGTACAGCCATATCGGCGTTCCGGAAAATCAGGGCACCAAGACTGCGGCTCACCATCGCACGTACGGCATCCGCCATCGGCGCCAGTTCTTCCGGAGCTTTGGCGTCGCGCATTTCACGAAGTGAAATCACCCGAGAGGCGATGCTGACCGCGATGTCTCCGATTCGCTCGAGATCGTTCGTGATTTTTAGTGCCGCGACGATCAAACGCATTTCATCGTCGGTATAGGAACCGCGGCGCAGCAGGCGAATCGCATGTTCATCAATGACGATTTCCATTTCATTGATGCGCGGTTCAAGAAGAAATACTTCGCCGGGCAGTCCGGCGGTTCGTTGACTGTCAAGATTGACAAGGGCATCCAGAGCGCGGTTCATGGCACTCTCGACCAGCCGGGCCATCGAGATTAAGTAATTCGCCAGCGTGTCATGAAGCACGACTTCGGTTAAGCCAGGAGCGTTCTGCATGGAGGCCTCCACGGCGAACAGTCCCTGTTCGCGCGCTTACCCAGGAGGATGAGCCAGAAATGTTACGGGGTAGTCACGCTGAGGTGAATAAGCTGGTAAGGAATTTCGAACGAATTTTCAGTTTCTTTGAATTGCCGTGCCTGCCCGGCTTAAACGGACGGAAGTGGACGGCTGGTGCGGGCGCCTGAGACGGCGCTTGCCACCGAGCCTCGCGACGCGGCGCGCTCGGCGTCAAACATCGGAATTGAGACATGGAATTGTGAGCCCAGACCGATTTCGCTTTCGACCCAGATACGCCCACCGTGGGCTTCAATTAGATGTTTGGCAATTGCCAATCCGAGGCCGGTACCGCCAGCTTCCCGGGAGCGCGCGGCATCCACGCGATAGAAGCGCTCGAAGATGCGCGGCTGGTCCGCGGTTGGAATCCCGATGCCGGTATCAGAAACGGTGAACACAACTTCATCGTTCCGCGATTCCGCACTTAGGATAATTTTCCCGCCAGGCAACGTGTACTGGATGGCATTGTCGAGCAAATTCTGCAGAACTTCCTGCAAGCGTCGCGTGTCCCCGGCAACATCGGGAAGATGAGGCGCTAGTTCAAGAGACAGATTCAGGCCCTTTTCCGCCGCACGGCGTTGCGCAGTTTCGTAACACGATTCGACCAGCTGCGAAACGCTGACCCGACGAATTTCAAGCTCCAGGCGTTCCGCATCCATCTCGGAGAGGCGCAGCAAGTCCTCGGTGAGACGCGCCAGACGACGGGAGTGATCGAGGATAATGGCGAGAAAGCGATCGCGATTGTTCGGATCATTGATTGCACCTGCGATCAACGTTTCAGAAAATCCTTGAATGGCGGTCAGTGGTGTGCGGAACTCGTGGGACACATTGGCCACGAAATCGCGGCGGATCCGTTCGAGTTTGCGCAGCGCGGTAATGTCGTGCAGCACGATCACGGCGCCCGAAGTCTCTCCCGCACGAACGGAGGCGACAGTGGCGGCGAAAAAATGCTGACGGAGCGTGCCTGTGACAATCTCTGCTTCCACACGGTGTTCCCCGCTGAGAACGCGGCGAACCGCATCAATCAACTCACGCTGGCGAACAATCTCAAGAAGCGAACTGCCGGAAACGGGCGGCACATCGAGCCCCAGAATTTCGGCGAATCCGGGATTGGAGAAAACCAGGCGCTCGGAGCCGTTGACAACCGCAACTCCCTCCACCATCGATCCGAGAATTGCCGAAGACAAATTGCGCTCTTCAGTAAGAGTGCGAATGGTGCGGTCCAGTCGCTCCGCAGTCTGATTCAGGGAACCACCCAGAGCTTCAAGCGTGTCACCCTTGCCGTCAGGAGGCAACGGACGAAAATCACCTTCGGCAACCCGACGGGAAAACTCACGAAGTCGTTCGATGCGATCGGTGAACGAGCGCGAGATCAGCATCGCAGCCGCGCCGGCGAGCAACAGGATCAGCACCGACCAGAACCATAGTCTCGTTCGGAATGTCCCCAGGGCTTCGTCGACCCCCTCCATTGGCAACGCCAGACGGACGACGACGGAATTTGCCGGGGACAGCTCGACGCGTTTTGCGTAGTAAATCAGCGTTTGTTTCACACTGACGCTGTAGCGCATGGAACGCCCTTCACCCTGCTTGAGCGCGTCAATCACTTCCGGGCGTTGTGCATGTGTTTCCATCGTGCCAACGTCAGAAGCGGAGTCGGCGAGAACCGTGCCGTCGGCGGAAATGATGCTGATGCGTGCCCCGCTTTTTGCGGCCCTGCTGACCCAGTCACGCAATGCGACAGTATCTTCAGGCGAAACGGGTGGAACGGAACCAAGGCGCAGTGGTTCCTGCTGGAGAACGCGGAAAAGAGCTGCGAGTTCCTGGTAGCCTTCAGCCTCATAACTGCTGCGCAGGGTTCGTTCGGCAAAAAAGTCGACTGCGAGCAGGACGCTCAGCAGTAGCGCGAAAAAGGTCAGCGCGAGTTTCCAAAAGAGTTTACGCGGCACGTGTCTCGAACAAATAGCCGGCTCCGCGCACGGTCTTCAGATGCAACGGATTTTCCGGATCGGATTCAATTTTTTCACGCAATCGGCGAACGTAGACGTCCACGCTGCGTGGGGTGACAAAGCGATCAGTTCCCCAGACAGCATCGAGCAACTGATCTCTGGTGAACACCCGGTTGGGGCGCGACGCCAGATAGTACAGCAAACGAAATTCGAGCGTGCTCAGTGGGACCGGCTTGCCGGAATGGCTGACGCGGTAGGAAGCAGGGTCAATCGCCAGTCGGCCGATCTCGAGAACGCGGGGTGAATCGGCGGGAGGCTCGGCGCGACGAATCAGGGCCTTCACGCGGGCGATCAGCTCACGCGGGCTGAACGGCTTCGTGACATAGTCATCAGCACCCATTTCAAGACCAACCACGCGATCGGCTTCATCGCCGCGCGCGGTCAACATCAAGATCGGCAGGCGATTCAACGATTCGTCCTTGCGAATTTCACGGCAAATATCGAGCCCGGACATTTTAGGGAGCATCAAGTCGAGCAGGAGCAGATCCGGCGGAGTTTTTTTGAGGGCGGCCAGACCACTGGCCCCTTCAAGTGCAGCGCTGACTTGAAAGCCCTCGTTCGCGAGGTTGTAACGGACAAGCTCCACAATGTCGCGATCGTCTTCAATAATCAGGATGCGTTTCATAGACAAGTCTCGATAGACGGTACGCATCGGTAGGAGTTTACCGTAGCGGGCCGGATTGCGGTAGGCATGGTTGTGGGTGGACCCCAAGAGTATTTGTACCCAGTCTGATTCTGTCAGAGAAGGAAGGAAGCAAGGTGAGAGCCGCGTGACAGGATTGTGAATGGCTTGTAAACGAGATTAATTGCCGGCAAACGATCGTGTTAGAGGGAAGTTACAGAACGTTCATAAAATCAGGCGGCGACCACCGGTCCTACCAGGCCACCGATGACCGCGATGTTCTGGATCAGTTCCTGCGTGAGATGGTGGCGTTCCTCGAGGTATCCGGGTGAATTGTAGGTGACCCACACTTCCTCTGCCTCGTCTTCCCAGACGAGCACCTTCAGGGGAAGATCGATCGCAACGGTGGGCTGCGCGAGCATGAGCGGCGTGCCACCTTTCGGATTGCCAAAAATGAGCAACTGCGTGGGTGGCATCTCTAGGCCGGCTTTTTTCGCTTCCCCGCTGTGATCGATATGGCAGAAAAGCTGGATGCCTTTGGTCTCTAGCACCGATAGAAGGCGCTTCGTGGTTTCAGCGACAGAATAGGGGCTAATCACGTGAACGAGACCATTCTCGCTCGTTGTCGGATTCATGGAACCTCCGGGCAGAACAGCATCGGATGAACGCGCAAGGGATTGGATTCCGCCAAAGCGCTAAAAGGTCCAGAGGAATTTCGGGAACTCGTGTCTTTAGGGGTTGGGCGTCGTCGTAAATGCCAAGGTGACGAGTGTCTTCTGTTCGAGTTCATGCGCCTTTGCAGAGCCTGTGGCGGGGCTCGCGCTTGCCGAGCGCTTGACCGAGCGAACACGGATATTTTTAGCCTGCGCAATGCGCTCAAGTCGCGGCAGGACGTAGAACAGGGCACCCATGTTGGCGGGTTCTTCCTGAACCCAAACGATTTCGCGCACGTTCGGATGCGCACCGATGGCGGCAGCGATCTCGGTCTTCGGCAGCGGATAGAGCTGGTCCAGGAAAAAGATTGCAGTCGTTGTGTCGTTGCGGCGGCGACGCTCGGCACGCAGTTCGTGGCCGACTTTTCCACTGGCAATCAGGATGCTCTGCGCGTCGGTGATTTCGCGGTCGGTGACCAGAGTTTGAAAACGGGGCCGCTCGAATTCTTCGATTGGAGAAATCGCATCCGGATGGCGCAGCATGCTTTTGGGCGTAAAAATCACGAGCGGCTTGCGCCACGGACGGCGCACAGCACGACGCAACAGATGAAAATATTGCGCAGCGGTCGAAGGCTGGCAGATGTTCATATTGCCCTCGGCCGCAAGCTGCATAAAGCGCTCAATGCGTGCGCTAGAATGCTCCGGCCCCTGACCTTCGTAACCGTGAGGCAGGAGTAAGACCAGGCCCGTCGGCAACCCCCATTTATCCTCGCTGGCGCTAATGAACTGATCGATGATGATTTGCGCACCGTTGACGAAGTCGCCGAACTGCGCTTCCCAAAGAACCAGGCCTTCGGGATAGTCACGCGAGAAGCCATATTCAAAACCGAGGCAGGCGGCTTCGGAAAGCGAAGAATTATGAATTTCGCAAAACGCTTGCTTTGCCGAGAGATGCGCGAGCGGAAGATATTCTTCCTCGGTCTGCGTGTCGATCAGCATGGCGTGGCGCTGGTTAAACGTGCCGCGCTGCGAATCCTGTCCTGTCAGTCGAACAGGGGTTCCCTCGAGAACGAGCGAACCGTAGGCGAGCAGTTCGGCGAAACCGTAATCGACCGGTTTCTTGCCGTGCCCCATGTCCGCGCGCTGCTCGAGCAGCTTCACTATTTTCGGATGAACATGAAATCCGGGAGGCGTGCGCACCAGACCGTCGGTAATCTCTGCCAGTTTCGCCCGGCTTACTCCGGTGTCGACTTCATAGGCCGGATCATATTTGCCGTAATGATAAGACGACCAATACTCAGGTAGCTTCCTGAGTTGCGGGGCTTTGGTCAGTTTCTCTGCCTTGCGCTGCTCCTCTTCGTATTCCCTTTTCACCGATTCCACGATCGCGGCTGCAGAAATTCCGGTCGATTCCGCATAAATTTTCCAGAGCGCAGGATGGTTCTTGATCCGTTCGTACAACCGCGGCTGGGTGATCGTGGGATCATCCACTTCGCTGTGCCCGTGGCGGCGGTACCCGATCAGATCGACAACCACATCGGAATTAAATTCGGCACGATATTCCGCGGCCAGTCGGCCGATGCGCACGACAGCGTCGGGATCTTCCGCGTTGACGTGGAAGATCGGGATACTCTGGCGCGCGGAAATTCCTGATGCGAATCGCGAGGAATGTTCCTGTGCGGGACGCGTGGTGAAGCCAATCAGGTTGTTGACAATAATGTGGATCGTGCCACCCACCGAATACGCCGTCAGATCCGCGAGGTTTAAAGTCTCGGCCAGAACCCCTTGGCCGGCGTAAGCCGCATCGCCGTGCATCACCACGGTCCAGACCTTGTTTAGAATCTCTTTTGAGCGATTGATTTGCGCACCGGCAACACCGTGGCGAGTCTGTTTGGCGCGCGCGCGGCCCATGGCAACCGGATCGACGGCTTCAAGGTGGCTCGGATTGGAAACGAGGTGGATGTTGAGCGTTTTGCCTGCAGACGTCTTATAGCTTCCGGTAGCGCCGACGTGGTACTTCACATCTCCCGCGCCAAGAACGCTGCGGGGATCTACATCTTCAAATCCGGCAACGACCTGGTGGGCAGGTTTGCATGCGACATGGGCCATCACGCTGAGGCGGCCGCGATGGCTCATGGCCATGACCGACTCCGTGCCGCCAAGCTCACCAGCGGCATTCAGAATCGAATCGAGAAGCGGGATTAACGCAGTGTTTCCTTCAAGTGAAAACCGCTTCGTTCCGAGATACCGGTTCTGAAGAACCTGCTCAAACAGATCGGCGCGCACCAGGCGCTCGAGTATTCTTTCCTGATTGACCTCAAACTCCGGGCCTTCCATGCGTTCAGCAATCCAACGACGGCGTACGGGCTCTGCCAGATGCATGAATTCAACGCCAACGGTACCGCAATAATATCGTCGCGCTTCTTCGGCAAATTCTCCGGAGAGCCCTTGCAAGTCAGGAAATTTGAGCGGCACGAGGAAACCCAGCGGGTCGAGAGTGGCTTCGTAGTAGCCCCAGCGGCGGAACAGATCAAACACGCGCTCGCGTTCGGCGTGATCGCTCGCCAGCGATTTACTGGCCGGCTTGCCGGCTCTTTCGGGAACAAGTGTCGTACGGTTGGCCATGGTCGTTTGGGTACAGCCTTACCATTTTGCCACAAGACGCCCAGCCTGCCGAATTTGCGCAAGATCGTGTGCCAGGACGTGAATGAAGACCTGGCCAAATTGGAGCTTTCATGGGCGGGGTTCAGGAGCAAACTCTAGACTCACCAGATGAATTCCGTCGACCCATCCGTACACCGAGCCAGACCCGAAGATATCGATCTTGCCTTCGCGCTCGTCAATGAATATTACAAAGAAGCAGCGGTCATCGCGCGGGAGAACCGCGAACAGTTTGAACAGCAATATTTTGGCGAAGGCAGCGGCATCTGGTTGGCATTCGTCGATGGTCTGGTGGCAGGCTGCGTGGCCCTGCGCAGGCTCGAAGCGCAGACAAGTTCGGGAGAAATCAAGCGAATGTATGTGCGTTCTCCCATGCGAGCGAAAGGAATTGCCACGTCTCTCCTCGCGGCGCTGGAACAATTTGCACGAGAGCACAACTACGATTGGCTTTTTCTCGACACAGCAGATTCGATGGAGAGAGCCGCCCGTTTCTACCGGAGAAACGGATACACGCCGTGCGAACGCTATAACGATAACCCGCAGGCTACCGTGTTCATGAAAAAGAGGATTATTCGCAGGTAAGCTTCCTCACTCTTCGGACATCGTCTGTGTTTCATGGGAGCGCAGGAGGGTTTCAAGTTCGCTCCTCCCTGCGTGCCTGGCCCAGTCAGCCGGCGTGCCGTGCCAAAGTACATCCCGCAGATCGGCTCTCGCTCCACGTTCGAGCAGAAGCCGGACGGTTTGCTCGTGGCCACCCGCAGCGGCCTGGTGCAACGGTGTTGAATGGGAATGACCGCCGATGGGGTTGAAGCGATTCGGATCTTCACCGGAGTCAAGCAGCAACCGCACGATCTCCACGCAGTTAAATTGTGCGGCCAAGGCTAACGCCAGGTGTCGTTCTTCCTTGGTCGAGAGAGGAAACAAGCGCCCGACGTCATCCATCCGCCCCAGTGCCGCTGCGACCGGAAAGGTGAGGCGAGCGCCATGTTCGAGCAACGCATCGACGGACTGCCGTTCGTTCATGACTGTCGCCGCTTCGATCGCTTGAGCTGGATCTGCGCCGTACTTGCAAAGCAGATGAATCAGGGGGACTTGCATTCCGTACTCGCGCGCTACCCTGCCTGTCGAGACGAGCAGGAGCGTTTGATCGAGCGAGCCCTGGTCCACACCGGCATCGAGAATGACCTTTGCAACTTCAGTGATGTGATCGGGCAACCTGCCGTGGCGAACGGGATTCTCTGCGATGAATTCGAGCAGGGTCGGATTTCGAAAGTAGTTTCCACCTTCAAACAGGACGCGCTGACGGCTCAATTGGGGATACTGCCCGAGGTGCCGAGCCAAGCCGGCTGCGTCCCCCGCATCCATGAGTTTCACGGCTTGGCTGAATGCGGGATGCTCGATCCGTTCGTGATGCGGAAGCTCGAATGGAACCGTGGGCGTTTTTTTGACATAAGCCCTAAGCCTCTGCCAACTGCGAAATCCGTGTTCACACGCAATTGTAAGCTCGGCATCGCGTCTCGATAGCGTGGCTGCGAAGATCTTGTCGTCGGTCGCGCCTGTGAAACGGGGATGAAATTCCCGGATTCTCTGCGCGACGGCCAAATCCCGCGCCGCATGTCGCTTCATGAGGTCTTTGGCCTGACGTCGAAAGTGATTGAGGTTCGGCGTTGCCGGCAGTTTCCGAACGGGCATGACGAACGTCCTCCACTCGGCCCAGGCCGGCATCCGGCGGGCTGAACGTTAGTTCGCGAAAATAGTGAAGCGCAGGTGGACTTCGTCCTTTCCCGGGATGCGCCCTCGGCGGCGAAACGTACGGTAGCACAGGAAGAAAACGCGATTAAAGCAAATTTATTGGGGCGTGGAAGTGAGCGTTTCGAGGCGGTCCTTGTTCATTTTCAGGACGATACCGACGTTGCGGTCGGCCAGTTCGCTGACCTTGTACTCAGCAGCGGACCCCAGGACCTGCGCGAGTTCAGACGGTGTTAAGTGGTAATCGTCTGTTAGCCATCCGGCCATATTCGAGGTGGCCTCGCGCAGCGCATCTTCTAGCGAACCACCGAGGCCCACGGCCATGACCTGCGTCGCTGAAACAACCCTTGGACCCGGAACACGCTTCCCGGAGACGAGGTCAACCGTAAACTCCACGTCCATCGAGGTTTCAAGCGCGTTTCCATTGAGCTCCCCGTCACCCTGCGCGGCGTGACCATCACCGATATATAGGTACCCTCCGGTAACATTCACGGGCAAATAGATCGTTGCGCCCTCGACGATCTCGTTAAAGTCCATATTCCCGCCATAGGCGCCGGAATCGCCAGTGCTAGGCGGCGCAGAGGCGATCCCAGGAGCGGTCGCGATGCAACCCATCATGGGCTTGAGCGGGACAGAATAATGCGCGAGATGTTCGCCTTGTTTTTCGGGTGTAGCGACGCCCTTTTGCGTGTCGAGATGCCAGCGCACGCCTTTGCCGCCATCCTTCATTTTGACCGCAAGTTCGCTATTTAAGGCACGTCCAACGACGAAGTCATCACTCTGCGCCCAATCGCGATTCAAGCGCACACGGTTGAGATGAATGACCAGCGTGTCGCCCGGATACGCGTTCTCGATATAGAAAGGCCCGGTCTCGGGATTCCCACCCAGTACTCTCACGACGCCTTTTTCATCACTCCCGCCGGCATCGACGGTGGTGGTGTGAATTGTGTCGCCCGGGTTGACCGTGAGCACGGGTTGATTGTGCGAAGAAAACTGGCGGTAAAAAACGGTGGGGGTGAACTCATGACCGCGGGGTGGCGCCGCGTGGAATGGCGAAGCAAGCGTTGCGGTGAACGGCACCGTCAAGGGCTGAGAACGGTTGCTTGCATCCGTAAAGATGATCGTACCGGAGATTGAATCGCCTTTCCGTGTGGCGGTTGCCTCCTCCGAGCCACCTTGTTCATCCTTGGCCAGAAAGTGGAGTGTATCTCCCGCAATCGTGCCTTCGAGTTTGTCCCCGTCATAGTCACCGGTAAATGTATTTCCGTCCTGTATCAGGTTCAATGATGAATTGACCGGAGTACCGAGGAAGTCGAGCTGCACGATCCAGCGCTCGGCAGGGGCCTTGGAGGCTGCGGCAGTTGATTGCTGGGCCTTTGTGGGAGTCCAGAACAACCCTACGAGCAGGAAACACAGGACGAGTCTAGGCATGGCGGCGATCTCCTCGGTCACAGTTCCATACAGGATTAGGTACGTGCTGCCGGACGCGATAGTTCACGGCCGAATGCCAGACTGTTATATCCCAAACTCCCCTGCCATTCGGTAATGGATTGAGCACGTTCAGGGCACGGTAGGGCCGTTCGGTGCATCAAAATAGATACCGTAGGGCGAGATTTAGTATCTTTAGGTGACAGAACGACCGCTTCATCGGCTAAAATAGAGGTTGGGGGGCTGGAGCGTCCGCATCCAATCATTAATCGAGTTCAGATAAGGAAAGAATGCCTGTACCTATCTCACAGATGTTCACGGTTGCCAGCTACGTCCTGAAACAGAAAATTCAGGGACGCAAGCAATACCCCTTGGTATTGATGCTCGAACCGCTCTACCGCTGTAATCTGGCTTGTGCCGGTTGCGGAAAAATTCAATATCCCGCACACGTTCTGAAGCGCGAACTTTCGCCTGAAGACTGTTTCAAGGCGGTCGATGAATGCGGAACGCCGATGGTTTCAATCCCTGGCGGCGAGCCGCTGATGCATTCCGAAATCGACAAGATCGTCGAAGGCCTGGTTGCCCGGAAGAAATATATTTATCTTTGCACCAACGCGCTGCTGCTCAAAGAAAAACTCCATTTGTTCAAGCCGAGCAAGTATCTGACGTTCTCGGTCCACGTGGACGGACAAAAAGAACATCACGATTTCTCGGTCTGCCGCGAGGGCGGATACGAGCTGGCAATGGAAGGAATAAAGGAAGCCTTGAAGCGCGGATTTCGCGTCACCACGAATACGACCTTGTTCGATGGCGCCGATCCGAAAAGCGTGCGTGCATTCTTCGATGAAATGATGGAACTGGGTGTGGAAGGAATGATGCTCTCACCGGGCTATTCCTATGATAAAGCTCCTGACCAGAAGCACTTCCTTGGACGGGCACGGACCCGGAGATTATTTCGTGCGATGTTGTCAAACCGCAAGCCGACCTGGAAATTTAACCAATCGATGCTGTTCCTGGAATTCTTGATGGGCAAGCGGGATTTCAAATGCACACCATGGGGCATGCCTACGTATTCGATCTTTGGCTGGCAGAAGCCCTGCTATTTGCTGCAGGACGGCTACGCCGATTCGTTCGCGGAATTGATGGAAACAACGGAATGGGCGAACTACGGAACAGAATCCGGCAATCCGCAGTGTGCGAATTGCATGGTGCATAGCGGCTATGAAGCCTCTGGAGTGGATCATACGTTCAGTTCGCTGAAAGGCTTGCTTGCAACGGCAAAAGCAACTCTGTTTACAAAGAATGCGGACCCCGAAGCGTTGCTACTGCTCGACGAGCCGGTAAAACCCGTGCATTCCTATAACCCGCTGGTTCAGATCGACGCAAACCCCACAAAACTTGAGGAGACGCGGGCGTGACAGGTCCGAGGCATGCCGAGCGGCCCGAGCACACCGTCAATCCGGACGAACTAGAAGTAGCGCCGGGGTTCGAGCACGAGACACTGCAAGGTTGGGTGCCGGAGCTTGCGAGTGATTCGGAAATTCGCGAAGCGCTCGAAAAAGCGTTCGACTACCGCGGCGACATTTCGATCACCCGGAAAGATGGAACAAAACTGGACGGATATCTCTTTGATCGACTTGCCGGAAAGACGCTGGAAACCTCTTTTGTACGGATTCTACCCAAGGATTCGAACGAGCGAATGAAGATTGCGTATTCCGACATCGCGGCCCTGGTGTTTTCTGGACGTGACACGGCGGCCGGAAAGAGCTGGGAAGCCTGGGTCGGGAAATATTGGCAGAAAAAGACGGCCGGTGAAGCAGATATTCGCATCGAGCCCGAGTCGCTCGACGAGTAAGCCCCGACGGGCTGCCGGAACGACTGGTTCCAGAGAAACGTCCCAACCAGCGGACAAAAGGCAACATCCCGAACCCTCATTTCCGCGGAGAGTTGGGCCCTCTTGCTTCCCGCGATTGATGCCCATATTCGGGCTAAATCTCTAGAATTCAATAGCTTACCATTTCCCATAGCAGGCCTCCTGCCCCGAACGAGCGGTGGACAGTAAGCCCTTTCTTGTGATAGTGTTAGGTATAGCGTTTGTTGCTCTTGTACTAACCTTTTGATTCGTCAGGGGGGCTGCGAGAACACTCTCGGAGCTCTTTTTTTTCGATAGAGAGGCTGTCACGACGTTGGGGATCCGGCGCACGGACTCAAGAGGGGCTAATGCAATTCAATTTCGAGGTACAGCAGTGTCTAAGGAACAAGGAACAGTGAAGTGGTTCAATGCTTCGAAGGGCTTTGGATTCATCCAACGCCAGACCGGTGAAGATGTATTCGTACACTTCTCCGCAATTCAGTCAGAGGGCTACAAGTCTCTGAACGAAGGTCAGGCAGTGGAATTTGAAGTCAAGAAGGGTCCGAAGGGCCTTCAGGCGGAGAACGTAACAGCCCTCTAGCCTGTGCATTGGAAAGGTCCTCGAGGGGTCGGGGACCTTTCACAACAAGCCGAATTTTAGAGTTTACTTATAAAGCAGAGCGGTAACAGGAGGAAGTTGTGCAAGTAATGCAAGAAGGACAGACCATCAAGCATGAAGTTTTTGGACTGGGGATCGTGACACAGGCGGATGCAGAACGTACCGCAGTGGATTTCGATGACCATGGCCCGAAACTGTTTGTGACTAGCATACTCACGGCTGAAGTGATCGGCGAACCGCCCGCGACCCCGCCCAAGACCAAGCGCCGCCGGAAAGCTTCCGCAGCCGCGAAGGCAAGCAAGAAGGCAGCCGCCGCAGCAGCAACAGCGGCCACCGCTCGTTCCTAGGCGAGTGGGAGCAAGATCAACCTGATTTAGAAATGTTTCATGTGAAACAAAGGCCTCAGGGTCAAGCCCCTGAGGTTTTTTGTTTTTGGAGTGGGTCAACGCAAAACGGTACACGAATTCAGGCGGTAACCACCTGAAGAGCACCTCTCGAGAGCTCAGCGGATCGCAGATTCAGCCTGGTCGAAGGCATGGTAGGAAGAGCGGACGAGCGGTCCGGCTTCGACGTGTTTAAAGCCCATCTGTTCGCCAGCCCGCTTGTATCTCGTGAATTCATCCGGATGCACGAAGCGGATGACGGGAAGATGGTCCCGCGTAGGTTGCAGATACTGGCCGAGAGTGAGGATATCTGTTTCTTGCGCGGCAAGATCCTGCATGGTGGCGAGGACTTCCTCTGTTTCCTCCCCAAGACCCAGCATGAGGCCCGTCTTTGTGGGGATGTCTGGATGCATTTTCTTGGCGCGGGACAGAAGTTCAAGCGAGCGCTCGTAGACGGCACCTTTGCGGACCTGCCGATAGAGGCGTGGAACCGTTTCGGTGTTGTGATTGAGTACGTCCGGCTTGACCGCAAGGACAAGGTTCAGGGCGTCCCAGTCGCCGCGAAAATCGGGAATCAAGACTTCGACCTTGCATCCTGGAACGCGGTTACGAATCTCTTCAATCGTGCGTGCGAAGATGCGGGCACCTCCATCAGGCTGATCATCACGATTGACGCTCGTGACCACAGCGTAGCGCAACTTCATGCGCGCTGCTGCTTCAGCGACACGGTGCGGTTCTTCCTCATCGGGAGGGCCGACGGGCTTTCCGGAGGGCACCGCACAAAAACCGCAAGCGCGCGTGCAAATGTCTCCGAGGATCATGAACGTAGCCGTGCCATGCTCCCAGCATTCTCCCATGTTGGGACAGCGGGCGGATTCGCAGACCGTATGGAGATCGAGCGTCCGCATGATGCGCTTAAGATCGTGATATTTTTCGCCACCGAAGAATTTGACGCGAAGCCAGTCAGGGCGCGGGTGAGCATCCGGTGACGGCACAAGGCCCGGAGTGTCGTTCGGGATGATGTGAAAGGGAGAAGCCATTCGTCTGTCCAGGCAGCTATTTTACGTGGAATAGCGGGTTGTGTCCAAAACTATGCCGGCTTCCTGGCGCAGAGAACCGACAGTGAACCACACCCTGTGGGTTATACTCTGCGACAGGTTATCTGACGTCATGCGAAGAAGAGTGCTTCTGCCGGGACTGCTCTTGAGCATGGCCGTTTGTGCGCCAGCACAAACGAATCTAGCTCCCGCGCCAAACCATCAGCCGAAAGAAGAAACTTGCGTGGTTTCCGGTGTCGTGACCCGGAAAGGAGATGGCGCGCCGTTAAAAAATGCGACTGTGCAGCTGGTGAACGGGGAAGACCGTGATCATAAGATCGCGGCAAAAACGGGCGTGGATGGGCGCTTTGAATTGCGGAATGTTCCTGCCGGGCAATACAAGATCATCGTCTCGCGTAACGGATATGTGCAGTGTGAATACGGACAGAAAAAGCCAAATGATCCCGGAGCGACCTTCACTTTGCGCTCTGGCCAGGTCATGTCGGACTGGTGGCGGTGCCGGAGGAATCAAAACGAACGGTAGATCGATTGTTCAAGTCGGTGACGACCGATCAAAACGGGCAATATGAATTGCGCGGCCTGGCTCCCGGAAAATACAGCGTGTTCAGTTGGGATGAGGTCGAGCGCGGAGCGTGGCAAGATGCCGATTTCCTGAAGCCTTTTGAAGACAAGGGCATCGCAGTGGACGTTGCTGAAGAGGTTGCGAAAACCGTGGATCTAGGTCTGATTCACGTGAAGGAAGAGGCGGCAGTGAAGGCCGAATAAACCCGAAGCAAACCACTTGAGTTTTTTCCCGGATCGCAAATCAATAGCGAATTAGAGCGGGTTACGTGAGGAGCGGACAAAGTCGCGAAGGCTTGTGACATTTGGTCCGTAGGCACCGATACGACCGGCATCGACCGGCAGGCCCAGACGCTCAGCCAGATCGAGGTCAACCCCCGCATCGTCCAGTTCCGACAAGCTGAAACCTGCCGCAGGTGAAACACGATTCATTCCGGACGGATAGACGGGCCGCGGCGGACGATGGCGCTGCCACGGGCGCCGCGCCAGTTCATAGAACTGTTTCCAATCGCGCTTGTGCCATCCGGAAGTCATAGTCAGAGCCGAGCTAACCTTTTGATGCGCGTTGTGCACAGAACGTTCATCCACAGGGGGAGCCCCGAGGTCTTCGTTCTCACGCACAAGTGGTGCTACACGGTGACAGTGCACACTCTTCGTATACTCCAAGCCAGAGAATTCAAGAAAAAAAATTGGCTTGATGTTTCAAACCCAGCAACGTACAGAAGGCTCCGCAGGAAATTCGGTGAAGAAGAATTTCGCGACGAAACGCAAATCTCACGAGGATCGTGGAGCGAAGCCGATCGCGAGTACCAAACGGGCAGGATACTACAATCAAAAAATCGGGCAGGCTAGAAAAATAATTAGGGCCTGTGAATATGTCCGGACAGTGAGCAGGAACGAACTTCAGAGGAACAGCAGAGGAACGGGCCTCGAGAAGGGGCTGGGAAGCAATCTCTGGGCACAAACCTGTCCTTTTGACAAACGGAGCGAAAACAAACTGAGCGAGTCGCGCTTACCAGCGGTTGCCGCGATCGCCGCCACCGCCGCGGTCACCACGGTCGCCACCTCGGCCACCACCGCCGCCGCCTCGGCCACCGCGATCACCACCACGACCGCCACCCCCACCACCACCGCCATAGCCGCGTCCCCCACCGCCACCGGAACGTTCGGTTTGCGGCCGTGCTTCATTCACTACAAGGTTCCGGCCCCCGAAATTCTGACCGTTCAACGAAGCAACAGCCTTGTCGGCTTCTTCATCGTTTGTAATTTCGATGAACGCGAAGCCGCGAGACTGACCTGTGAAACGATCGCGAATGAGACTGATTGCCGAGGGATTAACACCAACTTGCCCGAACCATTCCTGCAGCTGCTCTTCCGATGCGTTGAACGGAAGATTGCCGACGTAAAGCTTCTTCACCAGCGGACTCCTTCTGCCCGGAACCGAATGACGATTGCGGAGCGCACTGAAGATACGTTTACCGCTGGAGGGGCAGACCGGATGAGGTGCCACAGGAGCGGGAGGTACGATCAGTGGTCTCGTGCATGGTCTCGAATAATAGGTGTTTTTGCAACCAGAATTACGAGGGGAGAGCGGGCGCGATGGTACCAGTCCTGACCATAGGAGAAACACTGTAGAAGACTTTCGTGGCACATTCTCTCGAGTAAAAAAAGGTTGACCGCGAGTGACCAGACGAGCGCAGAGGTAAACCCACATTGACACGGGTGCGCCCGAGGGTGGTAGGATGCGACACCAGAGGTTCCCTCCTTAACTACATGCACGGCACAATGATGGAGTATTCGCTTGTCTTGCCAGAACTACTCGAACGTGCTGGAAAACTGTTCCCAAAAATCGAAATCCTCTCGCGCAGGCCGGACCGTACCATGCTGCGGACAACGTATGGCGCGTTTTATGAACGTGCAAAAAAACTCGCGTCGTCGCTCGTAAAGTTGGGCGTGAAACGCGGAGACCGCGTGGCGTCGATGATGTGGAACCATGTCGGGCATCTGGAAGTATTTTTCGGGGTGCCGTGCGCGGGAGCGATCCTGCATACACTGAATCTGCGGCTTCATCCGCATGAAATTGCCAACATCGTAAATCATGCTGAAGACCGGTTCCTGATTATCGATGACGTGCTGCTGCCCCTCTATGAGAAGTTCGCCCGGGACGTGAAGTTTGAAAAAGTAATCGTGGTGCCGTACGGATACGAGGGAGCGGTACCCAAGGAATATCTGAATTACGAAGAGCTGCTTCTCCGAGGCAGCCTGGATTTCCGTTATCCGAAGATCGAAGAAACCGACGGAGCGGCGATGTGCTTTACGTCGGGGACAACGGGATTCTCGAAAGGTGTGGTGTATACCCACAGGTCACTGGTGCTTCATTCGATGGCGGAAGCGATGGTCGATACGTTTGCGGTGAGCCACCAGGACGTACTGATGCCCCTCGCGCCGATGTTTCATGCCAATGCCTGGGGCGTGCCGTACACGGCAGTCATGACTGGAGCGAAATTGGTACTCATGGGGCCAAACGTGGAACCCGCGGCGATTTTGGATTTAATCGTAAGCGAGAGAGTCACCGCTGCCAACGCAGTCCCGACCGTATGGATCAGCGTGCTCTGTGAACTTGAAAAAAATCCCGGGCGATGGCATTTCGATCACCCGGTGAGAGCGGTGAGCGGTGGGAGTGCGCCACCCCTCGAACTGATGAGAAAGATGGACCGGTATGGGATTCGTATTCTACATCTGTGGGGATTGACGGAAACTTCTCCGCTCGCAACCACGGGACATCTGAAATCGCGTATGCAGGATTGGTCTGAAGAGCGGAAATATCTGGTAAGAGCGAAACAGGGATGGCCGGTTCCACTGATCGATTTGCGCATCATGCGGCCGGAAGGAGAAGCCCCGTGGGATGGCGAAACCGTGGGCGAAGTGGAAGTTCGCGGGCCCTGGGTAGCGGGCAGCTATTACAAGGAGCCGGCCGAAGTCGACAAATGGAGTCCGGACGGATGGTTCCGTACAGGCGACATGGGAACGATTGATCCGGAAGGAATTATGAAGATCGTCGACCGGGCGAAGGATCTCGTGAAATCGGGCGGCGAATGGATCAGTTCCGTCGATCTGGAGAATGCGCTAATGGGTCACCCTGCAGTGCGCGAGGCGTGCGTGGTGGGCATCCCGCATCCAAGATGGCAGGAACGGCCGCTGGCGCTCGTTGTGCTGAAAGACGGTGCGAGCGCCGGGAAGAACGAATTTCGCGAGTTTCTCGCAAAGGACTTCGCCAGATGGCAAATGCCGGATGAGTTCGTGTTTGTGGAGGCGATTCCGCGGACAAGCGTGGGGAAATTCAAGAAAATTGCCTTACGAGAGCAGTATGCCAATTGGAAGTGGGAAGAGTAGCCAGCCGCATAAAAAGCAGGGAGCGAAGCTCTCACTCTGAAAATCCGCTCGATCTCGACAGGGACCATTCAGGTGCGGTAGCTGGCATTGATACGAACGTACTCGGCCGTGAAGTCACAGGTCCAGAAACGCGCCGAAGCTCGGCCGCGGTGAAGATCTACCAGCAGCAGGACATGCGGTTCAAGTAGGCGGTTGCTGGCGGCGCGCTCGTTGAAGTTGAGCGGTTGTCCATGGTGCAGGACGTGGATTCCCGCCATGTGGATGTCGACACGGTCAGGATCAAACTTCACGCCAGCCCGGCCGGCAGCCGCGAAGATGCGTCCCCAGTTGGGATCGCCACCTGCAAACGCCGTTTTCACGAGCGGCGAGGTTGCAATCGTCTGCGCGATCTTGCGTGCGCCATCTTCGGTGGTGGCCCCGCGAACTTCGATTTCAATCACCCGCTGCGCGCCTTCGCCGTCGGCAACGATCTGCAGGGCAAGCGAGTGACAAATCTCTTCAAGCGCTTTTGTGAAATTGCGATGCGCAAGAGTGTTTGCCTTGATGGGCGGAGCCCCTGATGCGCCGTTGGCGAGGACAATGAGCGTGTCGTTGGTTGAGGTATCTCCGTCAATACTGATCGAGTTGAACGTACCTTTGATGACCTGAGTCAGCGTTTTTTGAAGAAGCGCAGGAGCGATCGTCGCATCCGTGGCGACGAAAGCAAGGGTCGTGGCCATATTCGGGTGAATCATGCCGGCCCCTTTTGCGCAACCGACAAGATTGACGCGCTTCCGGGCCATCTGAAACCAGGTGGACGCTGTTTTGGGAACGGTGTCCGTGGTGCAGATGGCCAGCGAGAGTTCCGCGAACGAGCGTGCGGATGGCCTGCGGTTTCGCGCTACACCGGGAAGGGCCCGGAGGATCTTCTCGGCAGGAAGCGGTACGCCAATGACCCCGGTCGAACAAACAAAAACCTCTCGCGGGAGGCAATTGAGATGCCGGGCTGTGTCAACGGCGATTCTAACTGAAGCCTCGTAGCCGACTGTTCCGGTTGCACAATTCGCGTTGCCCGCATTGATCACAACGGCGCGCATGCGGCCCTTCGAGGCACGTAGATGAGCTTTCGAAAGGACGACCGGTGCGGCCGCGACGAGATTTTGCGTGAAGACAGCGGCGGCGGCGGCCGGAACGTCGCTTGAGAGCAGCGCGAGGTCGAGTGCGCCGGTCTTTTTCAGGCCACAAGCAGTCGCGGAAAATCGGAACCCACGCGGCAAAGCTGTTTCAGAAAGCGCATGCTTCATGCGGATCAACCTCTGCATTTACCGATTTCTGACTCATGGCTTGTTACTCTCTAGCTTGCGAAGTCTCTCGTCGAGCTGATCGATGGACGAGCGGACGGAATTCTCGGAAGTACCACCCGGGACCGCTTTAAAGGCAATGGCCGAACGGACGTTTGGCGGATTGGTAAAAAAGTTCTGATCAAATTTTGGAGAGATCGTACGGGCACTCTCGACGGCGAGTTTTGTCCATGGCACGCCTTGTCTTTCGGCTTCACGAAGCAGCTTACCCACAAGATCGTGCGCTTCACGGAACGGGGTTCCCGCCCGAACGAGATAGTCGGCGGCTTCTGTCGCAAGCAAGGCCGGATCCTCCGCAGCTGTACGCAGACGGTCCTCTCGAAATCTGGTCGTTTTGAGTGCACCTGCGGCAACCATCAGCATGCCTTGCACTTGATCGTGAGCGAGGAAAAGAGATTCCTTGTCCTCCTGCAAGTCCCGTTGATAGCTGCTCGGCAGACCTTTAAGAACAGTCAACAGAGTGAAGAGCGAGGACGTAACACGGCCGGTCTTGCCCCGGATGAGCTCCCAGGAATCCGGATTTTTCTTCTGGGGCATCAGACTGCTGCCGGTCGAATATTCGTCAGCGAGAAGAACGTAGGAAAAAGGCTGAGAGGCGAAGATGATGAAATCCTCAGCCAGCCGAGAAAGGTGTGTGGCGATGGTGGAGAGTGCGAAAAGGTAATCGATCGCAAAGTCACGGTCGCTCACAGCGTCAAGGCTGTTGGCCGTGATGCGGGAGAAGCCAAGATCCTTGGCAATCGCGAGGCGATCGACGGGAAAGGCGCAGCCAGCAAGGGCGCCTGAGCCCATCGGGCAGCTGTCAGCACACTCGATCGCATCCTGAACGCGCTGGCAGTCGCGGAGAAATGCTTCGGCATGAGCCAGCAGGAAATGTGAAAGAAGAATGGGCTGCGCGAACTGCATGTGTGTCATGCCGGCCATGGGAATGTGGATACAATGCCTGGCCTGTTCGATAAACACGCGGAGAAGGCTTGCGAGGCCCGTGAGCGTCTGCTTGCCCGAAACTGCGACAAACATGCGAAATTCCGTTGCGACCAGTTCGTTGCGACTGCGGCCAGTGTAGAGTTTCCAGCCAACCGGGCCCAGCGCGTCGACAACGGCCTTCTCAGCGAAATGATGAACGTCTTCGACTTTGGCGCCGAATCCGTCGACCCATGCGGGATCGGAACGGACGCGGAGACCGATTTCCTCGAGCGCGGCGAGGATCTGGCGAAGTTCGTCCTCGGTCAGGACGTCCGCGGCGCGCAGCGCTCTGGCCCACGCACGGTCAACATCCAGCTGGTAGGGAAGGAAGCGCGAATCGAAAGAGAAGGACCGCTGAAACGTGTCGAAATTCGCGTCGGGCGCGTTCTCGAAGCGGCCTCCCCATAAACGATCGTCTTTGCGATCAGTCATTGTTCTCTCGGCTAAAGAATCTTGCGGCGCTCAGGACTTCTGAGTGCCGGCTTTGGCGCGTGGCCTGTGCGTAACGGGAAGTGAGAACAGATTGATAAACCCTTCCGCGTCTTTTGGATTGTAACGGCCCATGGTGAAGCTCGCGAGGTCGGCGCGATAGAGCGAGTAAGGTGAAATGCGCTTGGTCGCGTTCAGCGTGCCCTTCCAGAGTTTCAGTCCGACCGAACCCGTGACACGCTGCTGCGCGACGCTGAAGAAACCGTCAAGCGCTTCCCGCAATGCGGTGAACCACAAACCGTTGTAGACAAGATCGGCATAACGGACTGCCAGTGCTTGCTGGAAGTGCGCCGTCTCACGATCGATGGTGAGCCGCTCGAGTTCGCGGTGCGCGTAGACGAGCAGCGTACCACCGGGGGTTTCGTATGCGCCGCGCGATTTCATTCCGACCAGCCGGTTTTCGACAAGATCCGTGCGGCCTACCCCGTTTCTTGCAGCGATCTCGTTGAGGGTATTAAGAAGCTCGATGGGACCGAGATGCTTCCCGTCGACCGAAACCGGAGTGCCCGCTTCAAAGCCGATTTCGACTTCTTCGGGCTTGTCGGGTGCCTTTTCCGGGGAAACGACCCATTGCCACATTGCTTCGTTCGGAGCGTTGGCCGGATCTTCGAGTTCACCACCTTCATGACTCAGGTGCCAGATGTTGCGGTCGCGGCTGTAGATATTCTTCTTGCTCTGCTCGACAGGAATGTTGTGGGAATCGGCATAGGCAATGGCGTCTTCGCGGGAATCAATGGCCCATTCGCGCCAAGGAGCGATGATTTGCAGATCGGGGGCGATGGCCTTGTAAGCAAGCTCAAAACGAACCTGATCGTTCCCCTTGCCGGTGCAGCCGTGAGAAAGGCCATCGGCGCCGAGTTTCAATGCCAATTCTGCCTGGCGCTTCCCGATGATGGGACGCGCCATAGACGTACCGAGCAAATAGGTATGTTCGTAGACTGCGCCGGCCCGCAGTGTCGGCCAGATATAGTCGCGAATAAATTCTTCGCGAAGGTCTTCGACATAGACAGCGGAAGCGCCCGTAGCGACTGCCTTCTTCCTGGCAGCCCCGAGGTCTTCCTGCTGACCGACATCACCGATCATGGCGATGACGTCACAACCATAATTTTCCTTGAGCCAGGTGATGATGATGGAGGTGTCCAGGCCTCCGGAATAGGCTAGAACGACTTTCTTCGGTTTCTGACGCTGTTCAATCAATGGATGTTCTCCTGAAATTTAGTTAAACAGAAACGTGTGACAGCCGGGTGGACGTGACAGAGGGACGCGAGGTCACGTCTCAGGTATACAAGGCATGCAGAATGGCCTTCTGGACATACATGCGATTTTCCGATTGGCCAAGGACGATCGATGTCGGGCCATCGAGAATTTCATCCGTGACTTCAGCCCCGCGGTGGGCGGGCAGGCAATGCATGAAGACCGCACCCTTGGCCGCATGCCCCATCAATTTGCGATTCACCTGATAGGGCTTGAAGATGGCGTACCGGATTTTTTCTTCGGCTTCAAAACCCATGCTAGTCCATGCGTCGGTGTAAACCGCACGCGCGTTTTGCACCGCCTCACGCGGATCGGTGAACAGGTCGATGCGCGCCTTGGTCTGCTTGGCCCAGAGTCTGCCATCGGCCAGCACATCCTCGGCCGGCGCGTAATTGAGGGGAGTAGCGATGCGCAGGTGCACACCGAGTCTCGCCGCAAGGTAAATAAGCGAATGGCATACGTTGTTGCCATCGCCAACGTATGCGAGTTTGAACCCCTTGAGCGAGCCGAATTTTTCTTCCAGGGTGAAAAAATCGGCCAGCGCCTGACAAGGATGGAAACGATCGGACAGTGCATTGACAACCGGGATCGAGATGGAAGCTGCCATTTCATCGAGCACGTGCTGCTGGTAGACGCGCGCGACGATGCCTTGTACCCAGCGTTCGAGATTGCGCGCGACGTCAGGAATCGACTCACGTTCGCCCAGTCGGGCCTGGGTATGGTCGAGAAATACCACATTGCCGCCCATGCTCTGGATACCAACCTCAAAGGTCACACGCGTGCGCAGGGATGGCTTCTCGAAAATAAGCGCGATATGTTTGCCGCGCAAGGTGTTGGCGTAACGCGCCGAACGAGCCTTGATATCGCTCGTACGCTCCAAGAGATCCCGGGCGTCCGGTGGGGACCATTCCGCTCCAGTGAGCAGGTCTTTTGCAATCGAGACAGGTATCGCGAGCGAAGCTGTCATTTCCATATTCTCCTTGACGGACTTCCGAACTAGACTGCGGCAACGGCTGCGCTGCCCGACGCAAATCCGAGTCTCACGACACGGGTGCCGGGCAAACCGGAAAAAACGTCTTCCCCGGTAGCAGGAACGTAAAGATCGGGGGCAAGCGCAGCGGAAGCGGAACCTCCTCCGACGATACGAACCTGTCCCACTCCACCTTCAAGCGCGCGCTTGGCCGCTTCGAGCTTAAGAACCATGCCCCCGAAACCACCCGAGAATCGATCAGACGATTGATCTCGTCGGTAGAGACAGCGGAGAGTACTTTGTCGCCATCGAGCACGCCCGCGACATCGGTGAGGTAAACGAGATGATCGGCACTGATAAATTCAGCGCAGGCGGCAGCCATGTGATCGGCGTTAATGTTGTAGAGTTCACCGTCGGCGGCAAGCCCAAGGCAGGCTGCGACGGGAAGAAGTCCTTGCCGCCAGAACGATTCCAGCAGCGTGTTATTGACGCCGGTGAGATAGCCCACGAAGCCGAGGCTGCCTTCGATATCGTTGTGGACCAGTGGCGCGGCGGTAAAGCAATTCGCATCGGCGGCGCTGATGCCGATGGCCGGATGACCCGCGGCAGAAATCGAAGCGGCCAGACGCTTGTTGAGCAGGCCGGCAAAGACCATGACCGCTACGTCGCGCGTTTCACGATCGGTGACTCGAAGACCGCTGACGAACTTGCTTTGAATGTCGAGACGTTTGAGCGTTTCAGTGAAGAGGCGCCCGCCGCCGTGGACAACAAGAATCTGGTGACCGTGTTCGGCAAGTCGAGCGACGTGGGTCGAAAGATCGTTGACGACCTCGGGCGCCTCAAGCAGGGCCCCCGCAAATTTGATAACGATTTTCATAGCAGGCCTGTTTGCTCCTTCATTCCCAACATTACATTCAGGTTTTGGACGGCTTGACCGGCCGCCCCTTTACCGAGATTGTCGAGGCAGGAAACGATGATGAGTCGTTTTCCCGCAGCATCGAGGGCGAAGCCAATGTCACTGAAATTCGTTTTGACGACATGTTGAAGCTCCGGAGTCGTCCCCGCGGGCCAGATGCGAATCATGGGGCAATCGGCATAAAACCTGCGATAGATGGATTCAATCGCTTGCGGTGTTTGTGTTTCCTCGAACGTGACGTAGATGGTTGAAAGAATGCCGCGGGCTACGGGCAGAAGGTGGGTGGTGAAGACCAGTTGCGGCGCGGCAATTCCGGCATGTTCCAGAATCTCCGGGGTGTGGCGATGCGCAAACAGGCTGTACGCGCGAACATTTTCGTCCACTTCAACGAAGTTGAGATCACGCCGCGGTTCTTTTCCGGCGCCACTGGCGCCGGACTTGCAATCACAGACGACGCATTGATCTTTCGCAAGCAGCCCCGCTTCGGCAAGCGGGCGCACGGCGAGAATGACGCTGGTCGAGTAGCAACCCGGATTCGCTACGAGCCTTGCGTGGGCGATTTGCGAGCCAAAGAGTTCAGGCAGACCGTAGACGGCTTCGCCCAAAAGTCCGGCATGCGGGGTCGGCAGCTTGTACCAGGCAGAATACGTTTCAGGCGATTTGAACCGGAAGGCGCCGCTCAGATCAATCACGCGCAATCCTGCGTCGAGCAGCGCAGGAGCAAATTCCGCGGAGACTTCATGCGGCGTCGCGAGAAATGCCGTGCCGGCCGAACTTGCGGCGATCGCGTCGATTGAAAGCGGCTTGAGTGGTGCTTCGCCGCGCCCGCGCAGTTGCGGAAAGAGATCCGTAAGGCACTTCGCGCCGTTTGTTTCGCGCACGTAGAAGGTCGGGCGCGGGAGCTCCGGGTGACGGACCAGTAGCGTCGCCAGTTCAAAACCGGTGTAACCAGTGACACCAATAACGGCGATGGTTCGTGAGTTTCTCATTTCACCTGAGCTTCGATTTTTTTTTGCAAGGATTCGCGGGCCTTGCGATTGGGGGTGATGATGAGGACGGTGTCGTCACCGGCAATCGTCCCGGCGATTTCCCGAAAACGCGCGCCATCGACGGCAGCCGCTAAGGGCTGCGCCCCGCTGGGCGGCGTCTTCAGCACCAGCAGATTCTCGGCCGGCCGGATATCGAGCAGGAATTCACGCAAGGCCCGGGTCAGCGGGGGTACGGAAGCAGCGTCTTCGATCGGAGCAGCCGACAACCTGTACCCTTCGACCGTTTTCGCGAGTTTCAGTTCCTGCAAGTCGCGAGACAGTGTGGCCTGCGTGACGCGCAATTTCTGCTGGGCGAGCCGGCGCCGCAGATCTTCCTGGTTGCCGACACCTCCGGCAGCGATCAAACGAAGGATCTGTCCGTGACGGAATGTCTTGGTTGCACTCATCTGTATATTCTATTCAGCTGACTGTATATTTATACAGGAACGCGGACCGAGCGTAAATAACATTCTGAGAAAACGGTTCCAGGCCGATTTTGGGGAAGCCGCTATTGCCGGAGTCAGCTGGACGGGCGACGAATGTTTTCTGCGAAACGGAAGCATGGACCAAAGGACAGGTAGCCACTCTTGCACATTTCGCAGCACCCGGAGGATACTGCTGGATTTTCGGCACAGGGAATGTTACGTATCTGCCATCACCTTTTTCGGACTATGAACGAACCTTGCCATATTTCAGGATGCAAGCACGACGTACCGCCGGCGCTCGCCGAGCAGAAGCTCTGCGTGTTGCATTTTACGTTGTCGCTTGAGACCAGTTGCGCAGAGATGCGTCGCGAAACCGCTTTAGGGAATACCCCTCACGAACGGCAACGCGAGATCATGAGTTTCATTACCGAGCATGGAGAAAAGCTGGCGCGCGTGGCAACGAGCGGGCTGCATCTGACCGATGATCTGAAAGCCCGCGTGCTCAGCACCTTTCTGACCCTCATGAATCTGCGGGAAAACCTCGACAGGGCGGCTCTGCGCACGCCCTCAGGACGCGGCGGCATTTACCGGTAGCCAAGAGCCGACGGTCCCCTCTCAGGAACCGAGATATTTTGCGTACAAGGAGCGCGCCACGGCCGGGTCGGTTGTGCCCTTGATCATGGCGCGTCCGTCCGTAAACACGGTCAATTCGTAAGGCGGGACCCTGAAGCGCAGCAGAAATCCGTTTTGTCTCACCTCTCTGACCGTAGCACGGAGGCGTTTTTCAAGAGCAGCGAGGTCCAGTGTCCGCTTGCGTTCGTGGATCTGTACGGAATCCCTGCCGCAGAGCGTGATGTGGGGTTGCGCGTCGCCATCAAGATAGGTGTATTCGTGGCGACCGCAGACCCGGCACTGTGGATTCCGCTCGGGATCGATAGATTGAAAGCGGCCCGACCAGACGTCGCACGAAATCAAGCGACCGTGCCATAACTCTGGGTGGCCGGACAAGAATTTGATGGCCTCGACCGATTGCAGGGAGGCAACGAGGTTCACGGCCGGGCCCAGAACCCCAATCGTGTCGCAGGTGTCTTCAAAGCCAGTTCCGGTTGATGCGTCCAGCAGGCAAGCGAGGCACGGAGACACGCCGGGACGGACGGCGAGAGAAACTCCGTAGCTTGAAACAGCCGCGGCATAGATCCAAGGGGTACCGGTCGAGACCGCAAAATCGTTAATCAGGAAGCGAGTTTCAAAGTTGTCCGTACCATCCAAGATCAACGGAAACGTACCGAGCAACTCGGCGACATTTTCCGGGTTCAGGTCAGCGACAAGGCCTTCAATCTGAATCTCGGAATTAATCAAACGGAGCCTGCGTTCCGCAGCCAGCGCCTTCGGCAGTGATTCCTCTGCATCTGATTCTTCAAATAGGGTCTGCCGCTGAAGGTTTGAAGGCTCGACGAAATCACGGTCAATGACCCGGACGTGCCCAACACCGGCACGCACGAGAAGATTGGCGGTGGCGGCTCCGATTGCCCCACACCCTACAATAACCACGCGGGAGGTCAGCAGCCGCTTTTGACCCTGCGGTCCGATGCCGGTAAAAAGCACCTGTCGTGAGTATTTTTCGTGGAGAGAGTCGGTCACGTAAAGTAGAGTTTCCTAGTACGGATACTAACCATAATAGCGCTGAAGGCAGCCGAAGAAGCAACGCGCCTATGCTACGCTTCGTCTGAGTATAGATAAGGATGAAATCAGGCTGGGACAATGGGTTACGGGTACTGCTGCTCCTCGGCTCACTATTTGGAGCCGGGAGTTTGTTCGCCCAGACGAAAGCTCCAATCCCGAGTCAGGAAACGCCAGCGGGAGCGAACGTCCTCGAGCTGCGTCTGGTTAAGGAAGACGGCACCTCGCTCAAACTGCCTCCGGGGATCTCGATCGAAGTCGGCAAACCGCTCGACAGAGACCTGGTGGCCGCAAGCTTGCGGGTTCTATATCAGACCGGAGACTACGCGAACCTGCGGGCGGTACTCTTTCCGCTGCCGGGCGGGGTCCGCTTGGACTTCATCGCCGAAGAAAACCTGTATATTAATCAGGTAATCATTGAAGGAGTAACAGCTCCGCCAACGGACTCGTCGGCAGCCGCCGCCATGCAGCTGTCGCTGGGACAGACCTACCACAAAAGCGATATCGATGAAGCGGTTACGCGCCTGCAGGACGCGTTGCGTGAAGAAGGCCTGTATCAGGCCAAGATCAGCGTTGAAGATCGCATCAACAAGGATACCCACCAAATCGATATCATTGCGCACGTCGTCTCCGGCCCGCGCGTACGGCTCAGCAAGATCGAGCTGCTGAACAATACGGAATATGCCGACGGCTACCTGCTTTCCCGATTCAAAGTCGTCGCAGGAAAGGAGCTGACGGTAGCGAAGGTCAGGTCCGGGGAAGATCGCATACGAAAATTCCTTGAGAAAAAAGGGCATTTGAGTGGACGTGTCTCGGTTCGGCGCGGGGATTATAACGAGGGGGAAAATACCATTCCGCTCACTCTCGAAGTGACGGAAGGTCCGCGTGTGCAGGTCCAGGTGGAAGGCGCAAAATTTTCCAAAGGGGAGTTGAAGAAACTCGTGCCCATTTACCAGGAAGGCTCGGTCGACACCGACCTGCTCGAGGAAGGGAGACGAAATCTGCGGGAGCGACTTGAGCGGGAAGGCTATTTTGACGCAACGGTAAACTACCGTACAACGGAAGGCGAAATTCAGGGAAGTAAAACGGGCTGGAAAGGCTCACAGCAGACGATCACCTACAACGTGGATCGTGGAGACCGGCATAAGTTGCTGCGTGTCGAGTTTAGAGGAAATCATTATTTCAGCACTTCACTCCTTCGAAACCGGTTAACGATCGTGCCGACTTCCTGGGCAATCCGGCCAAAATTCAGCCGGCGTTTGCTGGACAACGACGTGGCTTCGATGAAGAGCTTGTACGGCGCGAACGGATTTCTGTCGGCGAAAGTGGATGGACAGGTTCTCGATGACTATAACGGCAAGACTGGGGATCTGGTCATCCGTTTTGTCATCGATGAAGGAAAGCAGACACTGGTGTCAAGTTTGACGGTCGAAGGAATGAAAGCGATTCCCGAAAAAGACATTCTGAGTGTGGTGGGATCGTCACCGGGGCAGCCGTACTCGGATATTAACGTCGCGAGCGACCGGGACAATATTCTGGCGCTTTATTTCAACGAGGGCTTTCCGGATGCCTCCTTCAGCTATACGGCCGAAGCGGATACGCCTGTGAGTGGCGAAACTCCGGCGGTAAAAACTGCCGAACGAACCGAGAACAGTTCCCAAACGAGCGTGGGACCGGCCGGTATTCCCAGGGCGGAGCCGGTCAAGCTCGTCTATAAGATCTCTGAGGGTCCACAGATCCGCGTAAAACGAGTGCTCCTGACCGGCTACAACCACACCCGGCCATACGTCATGCAGCGGGATATCAAGGTGAAGCCGGACGCCCCGTTACGCGAAGGCGATGTCGTCGAATCGCAGCAGAAACTGTACAACCTGGGAATTTTTAACCGGGTAAACATCGAGCCGCAAAATGCGAGCGGAACAGATCCGGATAAAGACGTGGTCGTACTCGTCGAAGAGGCAAAGCGCTATACGATCGCCTATGGCGGCGGGTTCGAAGTACAGCGACTGGCGAGCACCACAAATCCGACAGGCGGCGAGCTGCAAGCCGCACCACGCGGGATTTTTGAAATTTCGAAGCAGAATCTCACCGGTCGCGCGGATTCTCTTTCGCTGAAATTGCGTGGCAGTACGATTCAGGGCCGCGCGTTGCTGGTTTATTCTTCGCCCGATACCTTCAATAATTCCAAATGGAGCTTGCAGACGACGGCTTACGTCGAAAAAACGCAGGACATCAACACCTTCTCCGAGGTCCGCTATGAGGGAAACCTGCAACTCACCGATCAATATTCGAACCGGACAACATTTTTATATCGCTATGCCTTCCGCAAGGTTACCGTCAGTAACCTGAATATTCCTTCAGATGAAATTCCTCTCTTCAACCAACCCACACTGGTTTCTGAATTCAGCGCGGTATGGTTCCGGGATACCCGTAACAATCCGGCGGATGCAACCAAAGGAACATTATGGAGCGCGGATGTTGGTATTGCCTCGACGGCAATCGGAAGCAGCGCCAGCTTCATGCGGCTGTTTTTTCAAAACTCCAGTTATACTCCGATCACCCGAAACTGGAACTACGCCCGATCCATTCGAATCGGGGTTCTGGAACCCTATGCAAATACCGTTTCACTGACGTTTCCGGCCCAGACGACCACACCGCCGCCGCAAGTCATACCCCTGCCTGAGCGGTACTTCAGCGGTGGCGGTGCGAACCTCAGAGGGTTCGCGCTGAACCAGGCTGGCCCGCGCGATTCCATTTCGGGTTTCCCGGTCGGAGGACAGGCTCTGCTCGTCATCAATCAGGAGCTGCGCTTCCCCCTGAAAGTTCCATTCGTCCCGTCCGGGTTGGGCGGGGCCTTCTTTTATGATGGGGGAAACGCGTACAGCCGGGTCAGCCGCATGACGTTCAGGTGGTCTCCCCCCAAACCGGTATTTGAACCTGCCTATCCGGGGCTTCCGTTCAGCCGCTACAATCCACAGCACTGCGTTTACAACTGCACCAACGAACTGAACTATTTCTCGCACACCGTTGGTTTCGGTCTGCGCTACGCTACGCCGGTCGGGCCCATCCGAATCGACCTGGGCTATCAGATCAACCGCCCCGAGATCGTGATTCCCTGCAAGAATTCGGCGGTATTCTGCCAACAGGGAACGCACCTGCCGCATTTTCAGATTTTCTTCAATCTGGGATCGAGTTTCTGATGCGACGCTGCTTGCCTATTTTGTCCGCAACGATCCTGCTTCTTCTGGGATCGTGGTCTTGCGCGCAGGAGGTTTTGGACCGCATCGTGGCTCGAGTCGAGAACGATGTCATTCTGCAGAGCGATATGAGCGACCTCGGCCATTATCAAATCTTGATGGATGGAAAGGCGGAGAGCGACGCGAAGATACTTGATCTATTGATCGATGAATGGATCGTCAGAAACGAAGCTACGGTCTCGAGAATCGCGCAACCGACAGAGGACGACGTTGACAAGAGCATCGCCCGTCTCAAACGATCATTCTCGTCTCCTGAAGAATTTGAAGAGCGCAGAAAACAGAGTGGTTTATCGGACGACGCTCTGCGACGGTTGACGAGATCACAGATTTATTTGAGCAATTACCTGGACACGCGGTTTCGCGCTTCGATCCAGGTAGAGGAGAAGAACATCGAGGATTTCTACCGGACGCGCGTGGTGCCACGGGCAGAATCGCGCGGGCAGACGCCGCCCACACTCGAGGCGGCACATGATTTCATCCAGGAGGCACTGGTCCAGCGGGCCATCAACGAGCAGTCAGAAAAATGGCTAAAAGAGAGCAGGGCCAGAATCCACGTGGATATCCTGCTCGGGGAAGGACAGAAGTGAGCAAAGAGTCCCGCCAGCGGAAAATAAAATGGCTGGAGCATGTGCTTTGGGTGCTCGGGACCTGGAGCGCGCTCCTGCTGGCGCTCGTGATTATCGCCGTGGGAAGCGGACTGGCAAATCCCCTGTTACGCAGAGCCTTGATCAGCCGGATGCAATCCCTGACGGGCGGGCGAGTCGAGATCCGCACGGTCTCGGTTGGGTGGTTTTCACTCGACGCCACGGTAAACGGGCTGGTCCTCCACGGAACGGAGCCAAAGGATACCGAAGCGCTCCTGAGCGTGGGGCAAGCCAAAATTGGATTGCAGCTTGATTCGTTCTGGGGACGAAGGGTTTCGCTGAGAGAACTGATTCTCGATCGGCCGAAGGTGCATATCCGGGTTGAGAAAAACGGAACCAGCAACTTGCCAACGATCAAGCACACGAAATCGAACCAGCCCCTGCAGCAGACGCTATTGAACCTACATGTGGGCCATCTGGAGATCCGGGATGGGGCGTTGCTGTACAACAATGTGCAGTCGTTACTGGTAGCGGAAGGTGATGAACTCGCTCTGAATATCACTCTGGCAGGCATACCGGACGATCCGCTTTATCTCGGAATGTTGAACTGGGACCAGGTGGAATTCGGGCGGCGAAAAGACCTGCCTATTCCCGCAAACCTCTCTGCAAAATTTTCTCTGGCGAAGGAAGGACTCTCCCTTGAACAAGGGATTATCGATGTCGGGCGTTCGCATGTAGACGTGCGGGGGGAGATGCCGAATCTCGAAGTACCCGCGTTTACCTACCGTTACCGGGCATGGCTCGATTTACTCGATATACGGGAAGCGTTTCAGACTCCCGAGGTGCCCCTTGGAAGAATTGATTTGCGCGGTGAAGGGGCGATTGGAGGCGGCAAGGTCCAGGGGAGAGGAGGCTTTGCAGGAGATAACGTGACCCTGCAGTTCCCGGATTTCCATTCGGCAAATCTGATTGCAAGGTCCAGTTATACGCTCGATGAAAAGCAGGTGATTCTGCCTGACTTTGCGGGGTACGCGCTCGGTGGCAGTGTGAAGGGACGCGTCACCATGAAGTATGAAGGATTGCAATTCCGCGCCGAAACACGACTCGAAGATGTCCGGTTTGGCGAGGTGACCCCTGCAATCGATCATGAAGGTTTTCCGATTGACGCGCTGCATTGGGACTCGGTGATCAGTGCGGATACGGTAGAAACATGGCACTCGAATTTCCAGGATTTTGTGATCACAGCCGCGATGAAATTGACCGATCCCGAAGAACTGAAGCCCGATCACATCCCTGTCCATGGAGACTGGAAAATCCGGTATCGCGATGCCCAGGGCTCCCTCGAGATCTCACAAGTCGTATTTGAGACCCCGACGTCACGCGGAACACTCAGCGGAATATTGGCGCCGAAAGATACGGCCATCGATGTTCATCTCGAGATCGGATCACTGGAAAACTACAGTGATTTTATTCATGCAATCGCCGGAGACAAGGCAGGCAGTGCGGAATCAAAAGTGCGATATGCGGGATCTTTCGCATGGGACGGGAGCATCACCGGACCGTCTAGCGGCGCGACCTTTCAGGGACGGTTTCGCGGAGAGAATTTCCAATACAGCGATATCAAGCTCGATTCCCTGGATGGAGAACTGACCTACTCGCCAGACCAACTAAAAATTGTCAACGGACGAGCGGCGCGCGGTCAGATGAAAGCAGGAATCAACGGTCAGCTGGAACTGGATGATTGGGAGTTCAAGCCGGACAGCAAGTGGTCGTGCGAAATCAATCTGGAAAAAGTGCCGCTTGAGGGGCTAGAAGAGCTGGCAGAGGTGAATTATCCGCTACACGGACTGCTGACCGGACAATTTCAGGGACAGGGAACGCGACGAGAACCTTCACTCACCGGCAATTTTGATCTGGCAGAGGGCGACGCCTACAGCGTGTCTTTCAATCGACTGCGCGGGCAGCTGAATGTCCGACCGGACGAAGTTCGTTTATCCAATGCCGAATTGCGCTTCTTTGAGCCCGGAACAGAAAAGGCAGGTGCCGGCATTGTTACGGGAAACGTAGCGTACCGATTTGCGGACAAATCGCTGACGACTGAGCTCGTCGGCGCCTCTTTGCCGCTAGAAAATTTCCGGCGGATCAAGACAGCAGGTTTGCCGGTCGGGGGACAGATCACGTTTCGCGTGAAATCGAGCGGCCCTTTGGCACGACCTTCGGCTGAAGGAACCTTCCGGGTTGTGGATTTGAAAGTCGGGGGCGAGGTGATCGGGAGTATCGACGGCGACCTGAGTTCAAATGGAACTGAAGCCGAACTCAGAGTCAAATCCGCGATGAGTACGGGCGGAATCTCGGGGAATTTGACGCTAGGGCTGGTCGATGCGATGTCGGTGAACGGAAAACTGAAGATTCAGGATATCAATCTCGATCCTTACCTGCTTTCGGCCCTGCATCTCGAAAAGTTCTCTGGCCACGGAACCGCGGATGGAGAAATTACCGTAACCGGAGAACTGAAGAATCCGGAAAGTATTACAGTTGATGGAAATTTCACGAAATTGATTCTGACCTATCAGAACGTGCAACTGGAAAATTCCGGTCCGATTCATCTGACGTCGACGCGCGACAGCCTGAAAATCCTGAGCGCGACCCTCAAGGGTGTCGCGACCAACATTGATCTGAGCGGATCGATCCAGTTCACCGGTAAACGTGCCCTGGCAATGAAACTGAATGGATCGGTCGACCTCCGATTGCTGAGTGCGTATCTGTCCGGCATGGACGTTAACGGACACGTAGAGATGAACGCGTCTGTCGACGGCACCATGGATCGCCCACGCATTATCGGTCGCATGAAATTGCTGGATGTTTCGGGACGATCGGCGGACTTTCCAACAGGGCTCAGCAATGTGAAGGGTGACCTGGTATTCGATGCCAACAGGTTATTTTTTGAAAATGTAACCGGAGAAGCAGGCGGCGGAATCCTGAATCTGAGCGGCAGCATGAACTATTCTGAACGTCCATTGCGCTATGACATTTCGGCCAGGACCGACCGTTTGCGCATCCGTTATCCCGAAGGCTTGAGCTGGCTGCTGGCCGGGCAATTACGGCTCGCAGGAACCTTTGACGGCGGGTTACTCTCTGGCAAAGTGCTGATCCAGCGCGTCAATCTGAACGAGGGGCTCGAGTCGGTAGGCAGCCTGGTCTCAACGAAGGAAAGCAGTGGAACGACCAGTTCATTCTTGCGGAATCTGCAGTTTGATGTCGAAGCCAGCTCAACGCCCGACGCGCGAATGGAATGGCCAGGCGCGCACCTGGAAGCCGAAGCGAGCTTGCGGGTACGTGGCACTGCGGAGCACCCGATCATGCTGGGGCACATTCATGTCGTCTCGGGCGATCTGTATTTTAGAGATAATCACTATCGGGTGACCCGCGGTGACCTGAATTTTGCCAATCCGTTTCGCCTGGATCCTACGATCAACGTCGAAGCGACAACAACGGTTCAGCAGTATGAAATTACGCTGAACTTCACTGGACAGTCGAGCAAGATGAGTCTCGCGTACCGTTCCGATCCACCTCTGCCAGGAAATGACATTATTACACTTCTGGCACTGGGACAGACGAGCTCGGAAACGGCCTTGCGATCAGGCACCAATGCCGCTTCGGGAGCTTCGGGGGCTTCCGCACTTCTTTCAGAGGCGATCTCCAGTCAATTGGGCGGAAGAGTGGAGCGGCTGTTTGGAATTACGCGATTCCGTGTCGATCCCGGGCTGGCAGGAATCGGGACCACAGGCGCAAACCAGAACGCTGCCGCCAGAATCACCGTCGAACAGCAAGTGACACGCGACTTGTCGATCATGTACGTCTCGAATGTGAGTTCTACGCAGCAGCAGATCATCCAGGTGGAGTACGACATTTCGAGAACCATTGCGGTTGTAGCGCTTCGCGATCAGAACGGAACGTTCGGCGTGGATATCAAGTTCAAGAAGCGCCTGCCCTAGGTCTCTCGCTCAGGGTTGATCCTGTTGTCCTGCTGCCTGTTCTGTTGAATCTTGCGAATTCGGCTGCGCGTAACGGCGGAGGGGCGCATTCACAAGATGCGCGTTTTGACCGACTGCCGGGTTCTCTTCCCTGGCTTGCTGGACTGATTCACGTACGGCTTTGGCCGCGGTGACGCGGCTCGCTTCCTGAATCTCCCGAGAGATTTTCGGGGCTTCAAGGGCCACTTTCTGTCCGAGAGGGGAACCGTAGAACTGAAGCAGGCCCTTGATCTCATCCTCTGAATAGTGTTTGTTGTAGATCAAAACCAGCTGTTCGGTAACCTGGTCGACATCGTAGCGTTTCTCGTAATCGGAAATGACTGCATTGACGAAGGCTTGTCCTTTTTCGTTATTGGGTACAGTCGACAGCAGTTTTTCGCGATATTGCTCAGCGGAAAAGCGCACCGATTCCTGGACCTGGTCATGCGCTCCAACCAGTTCCAGAAGCGATCGAATATCGGCTTCTTTCAAGGGGTCAATGGCCGCGGATTTCGCCAAAGCTATGGGCGCGCCGGTCGCAGACTGGGGCGCTGCTTCTACGGCAGCCGGAGGCGTTCCCTGAATGGCAAGCAGGAATGCTCCAACATAAATCACAATGAGTGCGAGAATAGCCTTCATGACTTCCTCCGCGAGCGAGTCATCCGGACCCAACACCGAGTGTAGTGAGAGGAAATGTGCGGCGCGCCTGTCCGGGAGTGTAGAGGTGTTGCGTGTGTCACTGGCCTTGCGGACAGTTTTTCGATACAAGTGAAAGAGGCGGAGCATAGTCCGAACCCGGCGTTACCGACCGAGGAACTTGCATGCTGCGAACGGAAGAAGCAGAACTTCAGACAATACGCGAAACGATGGTGGAGGAGCAGCTCCGGCGGCGTGGCATCACAGATGAAGCCGTGTTGCGCGTCATGAGCCGGGTGCTACGACATGAATTTGTTCCCGTTCGACTGCGGGATGAGGCCTACGATGACGGTCCGCTGCCAATCGGTGCCGGGCAAACGATCTCCCAACCGTACATGGTGGCTCTCATGACAGCGAAGCTCGAACTGACGGGGAATGAGCGAGTACTTGAAATCGGCACAGGATGCGGATACCAGACGGCGGTGCTCGCGCCTTTGACACGGGAAATCCATAGCGTGGAAGTTCACGACGAGCTCGGACGGGCCGCGAAGTCACGGCTCGAGCGCATGGGGATCAAGAATGTGGAAGTTCATACCGGGGACGGCTCGACGGGTCTCCTGGAACACGCCCCGTACGATGCCATCCTGGTTGCCGCCGCGGCACCAGACGTTCCCGAACCCCTGCTACAGCAGCTGGCAGAAGGAGGAAGGATGATCGTGCCAGTTGGAAGGGAAGACCAGCAATATCTACTGCTCGTCAAGAGAAACGGCGATCGATTTGCTTTCAAGCGCGGAGAGGCGTGTCGATTTGTGCCGCTGCTCGGCCGATACGGATGGAGGAATGCCTGATCGTGTCACCCGACCCCGCGTATGATCTATCCATCATCATCCCTTCCTACAACGAGGAGTCGCGCCTGCCCGGGTCACTCGAAAAGATTGCCAGTTATGTCAACGCTCGGCAGCGGAAGACGGAAGTCATCGTGGTGGACGATGGATCAACCGACCGGACTGCCACGGTGGCCAGGCAATACGCCGAGAAAATATCGAATTTGCGGGTACTGTCAAACGGTGTAAACCGGGGAAAAGGATTTAGCGTTCGCCTTGGATCGCTTGAGGCGAAAGGCAACATTATTCTTTTCACAGATGCTGACTTGTCGGCGCCGATCGAGGAAGCGGACAAACTCCTCTCAGCGCTCGAGGATCACGATGTAGCCATTGGTTCCCGGGCGATGGACCGCCAGCTGATTGAAGCGCACCAATCGGCGTTTCGGGAATTTGCAGGGGTCTTGTTCAACAAGATCGTGCGTACCATCTTGCGCTTGCCCTTTGTCGACACCCAATGCGGCTTCAAGGCGTTTCGGGGGGACCGTTGCCAGGTTATTTTTGAGCAGCAGACCATCGAGCGATTCGGGTTCGACCCGGAGCTCCTGTACCTCGCCCGGCGTCATGGGTTGTCGATTGTCGAAGTGCCGGTGCGCTGGTCGCATTCCCCAGCAACAAAAGTGAGTCTCCTCAAAGACAGCGTGCAGATGTTTGCCGACGTGTTCATCATCCGCTGGAATGGACTGATGGGGCGATACCGCAGGGACAAGTAGCTCAGGAAACAGGTCAACTTTATAATATAAAGTACTTGACATCGTTTGGACGTTTGCGTAGCCTTCCCCTGTGGCTTCCCCTACTCCCATCCGACCTTCCGCCAGCCCGATTCCCATTGACGCTCGGGCGGCAGACCATCTTCGTTACATTCGCGAGACGATGGAAAATGCTGCGGAGTTTACGGCTGTGCCCGGCTGGGGTGGAGTGGCGATGGGTGTCACCGCCCTCGGAGCGGCCGTCCTGGCAGCGAGGCAGAGCACACCGCGCGGCTGGCTCGCGGTGTGGCTTGTCGAAGTATTTGTGGCCGTCACGATTGCTGCTGCAACCGCGGCTACGAAAGCAAAGCGGGCAAATTCTTCCCTGTTTACAGGCCCCGGACGCAAGTTCGTGTTGAGTTTTGCACCGCCGATTTTTGTTGGCGGCTTGTTGACGTTTGCTTTGTTCCAATTGGGAGCGATCGCAGCACTTCCTGGCGTGTGGCTGCTCCTTTACGGCGCAGCGATTGTAACGGGCGGGGCGTTTTCTGTGCGCGCAGTACCTATCCTGGGCGTGTGCATGATGATGCTGGGGACGGGTGCGTTGTTTTCGCCGGGACCGTGGGGAAACTACTTCATGGCGGCAGGATTTGGCGTGGTGCATATTGCGTTTGGGGTCTGGATTGCGTTGAAATACGGGGGCTGAAGGAGCGGTGAAGAGCTGACCATGGCAAAGTCATCGACAGCAAAGCAGGAACAGCATCCACGCGAAGCCGGTCCCTCGGCAGTGCGCAGTGTCGCGTCCGAGCCCGTTTCGGCAAGCCTCGATCGGTTGATTCACGAACGGATCCGCCTGGGGATCGTGAGTGCGCTCGCCGTAAACCGTTCCCTTACCTTTAACGAGCTGAAGGCGTTGCTGAAGACAACCGATGGCAACCTGAGCGTCCATGCGAGGAAACTCGAAGAAGCGGACTACATTGTTTGCACCAAGTCGTTTGACGGCAGATTACCCAAAACGGAGTACCGCTTGACAGCCCTCGGCCGGAAGACGCTCGAGAAATACCTCGATCATATGGAGGCACTCATTCGGGCAACCAGAGAGCGATAAAAAAATTTGTCTTGTTACTTTGTGTTGTAAAGTACATTGCATTATGTAGTTCAAGGGAGGCGGGAATGCACAGCACACTCATCGAAACGGTCCAGACCGTTTCTGCCGAAGCCAAAGGAATGATTCACGTGGCCATCATTTGCGACGGCAACGGACGGTGGGGAACGGCAAACGGGCACCCGCGCACTGCGGGGCATCGCGCGGGTGCGGAGGCGGCCAGACGCGTGATTCAGTGTGCGTCCTATCTCGGAATCCATACGCTTACTCTGTTTGCGTTGTCTTCTGCGAACTGGAGAAGGCCGGCAGAGGAAGTGACCGGAATTTTGAAGATTCTAGAGCAGTACCTGCGCGAAGAGACCGACCATTGTATTGACGAAGGCATCCGGCTGAGCATTCTCGGGCGGCGGGACCGGCTGTCGTGCGAATTGCGCGAGGCCATTGCCAGAGCCGAAGCCTTCACTGCAAAAGGAAAACGACTGCACGTTCGACTCGCAGTCGATTATTCGTCACGGCAGACGCTCTACCAGGCGGCCATCAAGTTTTACAAAGTGAAAGAATTGTCGACAGAGGAGTTTGCAAATTTGATTTCCGAAGTCCAGCACGGGGGATCAACCGACGTCGACTTGCTGATTCGCACGGGGGGAGAGAAACGCCTGTCCGATTTTCTTCTGTGGGAATGCGCGTTTGCGGAATTTGTGTTCTTGGACAAGAGATGGCCCGATTTCACCCCAGCGGATTTGCGCAACGCGGTTCTGGAATTTGAGCTGCGGGAGCGTACCCGCGGAGGATTGCCCGAGGAGAGCCGAAGCCGTTATGAAGGAAGCATGGCATGACGCGTTTTAAGCCCGTCGACCGCGCCGCTTTGCTGTCAAGCGACTTCCCTAGCGGACCACGACCGTAGATCAACATCCAGCCCTCCGTTTGCAAGCGCCGACTGTCCCTATAACTCAAGCCATATCAATACCTTGCTTTCCCGGTTCCCCTTCAGACGTTTGGCCCTCCTGTGTCGTCTATAGGGCAGGAGAAAGTTATGGGAGCCGTGGGACTCACGCTGCCCTGGAAGCATAGAATCTCTACGGCGCAGGAACAGGAGTTTTACCGAGTGGAGCCTTCCGGGCAGGTATCGCAATTAAGAGCTGGCGTCGGTTCAGACGATGCGGCACTTGCATCGGGCTGTCTTTCAGGCGATCTGCGTTCGTATGAAACGCTCTACAAACTGCACGGCGCCCGGATGCGAAATCTCGCTCGAAATCTTCTGGGTTCGCCCTCCGAAGCCGAAGACGCAGTGCAGGAAACATTCATGAAAGTGCAGAAGAGCATTGCGAGTTTCCGGGGGCAGTCGTCTTTCCTGACCTGGACTTTCAGGATCCTCGTGAATACCTGCCACGATCTGCGGCGCAGCCGCACGCGGCGGAAAGAACTGGGCCAGGCAGACGCCGAGGAATCGAATTCGCTGCCCGAAATGCGCGCACCCGGCGCACACCCGGCTCTTCGCATGGCACTTGAGCGGGCCATTGCAAAGCTCACACAACATCAGAGAGACGTTTTTCTGTTGTATGAAGTGGAAGGATTCCGGCACGCAGAAATTTCCGGGATGCTCGAGATAACAGAAACAGCTTCAAAAAACACGCTGTTCCAGGCGAAGAAAAGTTTGCGCGGAATGCTCGAAGCTCCCCGAAGCGCCGATGCCAGAGGTGCGGTATGAACGTCACGTGCGAGGATCGCGAACGAATTTTGCTGGATGGAACGGCGGAAGAGTGGCTGGCCCTTGAGGAACACGGAACGGGCTGCCCGGCTTGCAGGGAGGAACTACGAGCCTGGAAGCAACTTAGCATGGCTGCAGCGGAACTGCGCGATTATCGCGAACATCCGGAGTTCTGGACACGAATTGAAAGCTCTCTCGTTAAAGAGCAGCGGAAAGTTGAGCAGAGAGCAAGCGGGTGGAAATCGATTTTTGTTTTGGGGCAGATGCCCAGTGTATGGCAGTTTGGCCTGGCAACGACGATGGTGCTGGTGTTGACGCTTGCGGGTGGATATCTGATTGTCGACCGGCAGAAAACACCTGCGGCCAACAAGACCGGCCTGCTGAAAGACGCAACGCTTGCTTCGGTCGAGCGGACCGAGCAGGAATATATGAAGGCCATCGACCGGCTGGCAAGCGAAGCAAAGCCCCAGATGGAATCGAACAATTCGGCGCTGATGGCAAGTTACCAGGAAAAACTTGTGGTGCTCGATAGCGCAATCGATGAGCTGCGTTCGGAAGCCGGACAGAATCCGTCGAATGCGCATTTGCGGTATCAACTGTTGGCCATGTACCAGGAAAAAGAGGCCACGTTGCGGGATATTCTGGAGACGAAACGATGAATTGCGATGCTGCGGTCGGACGGACACGGGTCAGTCCATTTACTGTGCTGGTGCTACTGGCGATGGCGGGGTTTTCTGCAGACGCACAGGCTGCGCAGGAAACGGCTACACGGACTTTTGAGAAGAGCCTGACGCTCGGTACCAATCAGACACTCAGCCTCGAGACCAAGTTCGGTGAGGTTCACATTCACGGAGAAAACGGGCGTGAAGCGAAGATTACCGCAACCATCCGGGCGCAAGCCGGATCGCAGGGCGAAGCGAACAAGGATGCCGACGAGATCAAGATCGAGGTAACGCAGGATGCAAACGGAATCAGGGTGAAGACGGTGTACCCCGAAAACCATTTCGCCCTGAAAATTCTTAAGAGTTCCTCATATACGGTAGATTACGATATTGCGGTCCCGATTGACGTGAGGCTATGGGTGCGAAGCGGATTCGGGAATACCGACATTCGCGGGGTGCAAGGCTGGGCGGACATCGAGAATTCTCATGGGCAGCTCAGCTCCCATGATTCAGGTTCAACAAAGCTTGTGAATTCGTTTGGATCCGTCGAAGCCATCACTGCCAACGGCAATGTGTGGATCGTAAATAACAATGGGCCCGTGAAAGCTTCAGCGATCAAGGGCGCGCTCGATGTGAAAGACAGGTTTGCATCGATTACGGTCAGCAATATCGCCGGTCAAGTAACCATTTCGGGAGGCAATGGCCCGGTAGAACTCATCGATGCAGAGCTTTCGACCATCACCAACTCCTTTGGCCCGGTTACGGCACGAAATATCCACGGCAATCTGAATGTAAATAACAGCAACGGACAGATTGATGTGGATACCGTACAAGGATCCGCGTCGCTAAATGGAAGCTTTGGGGCCGTCAATTTCAGAAATGTGACCGGCTCAGTGAACTGCACATCGTCAAATGGAAGAGTGCAGGGTGGGCCCACGGGCACGGATACTTACGTCAAGACTTCGTTTGGCGAAGTATCGCTTGAACAGATCGGCGGATCTCTCGAGGTCGAGGACTCGAATGGAAATATCTCGGCAAGAGAAGTGAAAGGGAAAGCGGAGTTTAATACCTCGTTCGGCTCGATTGAGGCTAGTGGCCTGCGCAAAGGGGTCCGAGCGACTACGGGCAATGGCCGCATATCGCTTGTCGATGTGGGCGGCGAGGCACTTGTAAAAACCAGCTTCGGCTCCGTGAGCGTGCAGCGCATCAACGGTAATCTCAGGATTGAGAATTCGAATGGCCCGGTTGCGGCGAACTCCATTAACGGCGACGCCACGGCCAAGACGAGCTTCGGATCGGTCACGCTCGAAGATGTTGCTGGCAGCATTACCGTCGATAACCAGAACGGGGCGGTTATGTTGTCCGAAGCCCGGACCTCATCCGGTTGCAAGAGCATCAGTGCAAAAACTTCGTTTGCACCATTGCAGATACGCATCGGAGAAAGCAGTAATTACAACGTCAGCGCGAAGACATCGTTTGGACGAATCAGCAGCGAGCTTCCGGTTACAAGCAGCGGGCAGATGGGCGGGGACTCGCTCAATGGGAAAATCGGGAATGGGGGCTGCACTCTGTCACTGACCAATGCGAACGGGAACATTGAGATATTGAAGCTCGCGAAATAGCTCAGGTTGCTTCGGAGTCCGGGCGAGGACGAATGCCCATACGCAATCGCTCCATCGCAAAAGCCTTTTTCAGGATCCTGGTTGCAGTCTCGGTCAATGCGTACTGCTGGAGTTCGTCTTCCCGGGCGTAGGAGACGTGGGTCACGTCACTGCCAGCGATCGCTTCGCCGGAAATCCGCTGGCACAGATAGTCAACAATGACGAAATGAAATTTCGGGCCCGGAGGAATGGGTTGTTCGGCATGTTCGGGGTCGAAATAGACCCGATCGAACACCTCGATCAAGTCCAGGACGCGGACAACGAGCCCGGTTTCTTCGAGCAGTTCTCGTGCGACGCCTTGCTCCAGAGATTCGCCCAATTCGAGCATTCCTCCAGGAATTGACCACTGGCCGCGCAGGGGCTCGCTGCCGCGGCGAATCAGCAAGGCACGGCCATCGACGATGACAACTCCTCCGACACCCACAACGGGCCGATCAGGATATTCTCTCGCCACGAACTTGTTTAACCTCCGCCCACGGTGTCGGGGTACACTTCCGATGTAGGTGTTCCATTGACTTGGCCACCTGCGTATATAATAGCTGTACCGGGTAGCTGGCGTCCTTATACGGCTATACCGGACAAGATCATGTCGGAGGATCGGTCGTGCTCCGTTGCCCAGAATGTGCTGTTGAAATTGACGTTGATGAAGACGAAGTAGAAGAGGGCGAAATCCTGAGCTGTCCGGAGTGCGAGACAGAACTCGAAGTGTCTCAGACGCATCCCGTAGCGCTCAAGCCCATTGCTGACGACCTCGAAGAAGAGGAAGACGAGGACGTCGAAGAAGACGAAGAAGAGGACGACGAAGATCTCGATGATGACGGAGATCTGCCGGATGATGAGGAAGAAGACGAAGAAGAGGATGACGACGAGTAGGCTGACGAGAACGTGGCTGGCATCTATTGATCGTCTTCGATCATCAAATCCCTGGAGCGAAATACGAGTCTGAACTAGCCAAACCGGATGCAAAACTCGATTGCACTTCTCGTCTGCGGCGTTTTGTTGGCAGCAATTCTTACGAGCACTCAGGAACCTGCACCAGCAGCGAATGGACAGCAAGGAACGGTACCGGAAAAGACAGGAACTCCGCAATCAAGTTCCAACGGAAAGAAAAGCAAACTTCCTCCGTACGTGATCACCGGCACCGTCTTCAATGAGACTTCACTTTCTTATCCAAATGTTCGCGTACAGATACGACGGGTGAACGAGAAGAAGTTCAGGTGGGATACGTATACGAATTCGCGCGGTGAATTTGCCGTGCGGGTCCCTGAGGGCCAGGAATACGAAGTTTTCGTCCACGAGAAGAACTACAAGGACGTGTCACTAAAAGTGACGGCAGACAATTCCGCGATCGAGCAGAAATTGTCTGTCCGCCTGGAGAAGGTCGACGGCGTGAAGGGCAGCAGCAAGAAATGAGTCTAATAAAAACGATCGGAACCGCTTGCCTGCTTCTTCTGATGCTGGCCGGGATCGCCACGGCTCAGAGCTCGAAGAATGAAACTCATCTTCGAACCGTGAGTGGCCAGGTGACCGATAAATCGGAAGATCCCGTGCCCGGCAGCGTGGTATTCCTCAAGAACGTGCGTACCAGTTCAGTGAGCAGCCGCTTCGCTGACAAGGATGGAAACTACAAATTCAGCGGATTGGATCCCAATGCCGACTATGAACTGCACGCAGAAATGGGCGATATGCAATCGTCGGTGAAAACGATGTTTTCACTCGATAGCAGGAAAGAAATGACGCTGAATCTGAAGCTGGACAAGAAGAAAAGCGCGAAGTAGCTAATGGAAACTTGATCAAGACCGATACTCGGGTTACGCCTTCCATCGGTTAAACTGAAATCCACGAAAAGTGAAAGTGATCGCGGAAACTTGTATACAGAACGAATTCGATTGCGCAAACGAATCCTCCTTTTAGCAGCTTGTGTACTCTGGGGCACAACGGCTCCGGGCCGGCTCATCTTGGCTCGCGCTGCGACTTCCGACCGGGCCAGGAGCGAAGCGCGACCAGAAGGACAGGCACCTGCCAGTAAGAATACTCCGGATCAGAGTGCTTCGATTCAGGGAACGGTGTCGAACACCCAGGACACAGTTGTCGCCGGAGTAGCCGGCATTACGGTCACGCTCAGCCACGACCCATCGGCCGGAACGCCCATGAGCGCGTCGACTGATGAGAATGGACACTATGTCTTTTCCAAATTGGAGCCCGGGAAGTACATTCTGTCAATCAGCGCACCCGGATTCAAACCTGTCTCAAAATCCCTGGTTCTGAATTCCAAAGAGCAGAACACGCAGGATATCTCCCTGCAGCTTGATATCGTTTCGGAAAAGGTGGAAGTGAATGAGACGGCCCCTGGTGTGACAACCGAGTCCGCCGCCCCGCCCCCGGCGACTGTAACAAAAACGGAATTGATCACGATTCCCACGCCTCAGGAAAAAGTGAAAGACGTGATTCCGTTCACCCCGGGCGTAATCAAAACCCTCGACAGCAAACTGACGTTCAAGGGCTCGGACGAAAACCAGAGCCTGTTGCTCGTCAATTCCGCTCGCACGACAGACCCGGTCACGGGGAGTTTCGGAGTTCCGATCCCGACTGATGCAGTCGAATCCTTTGCTGTATACAAAACCCCGTACGACGCAAGCCTCGGAAGTTTTTCAGGCGGTCTGACAACGATCGATACGAAACCTCCGGAAGATCAGTGGGATTTCCATCTGCGGGGACTCGTGCCGTCCGTTCTCGGAAAGAACGGACACATGGTGGGAATTTCCGAAGCCAATCCCGGCGTGGCATTTGACGTTCCGATCATCAAACACAAGTTCCTGCTGTCGGAAGTATTTCAATACGAGATGAAGAAAACGACTGTGGAAGGCCTGCCGTGGCCCTATGACATCAGCAAACGGCAGGGATTCAATTCCTTCACAACGCTTGAGGCCATTCTTTCAGACCATCATGTCTTGACGTTTACGGTAAATGCGTTCCCTCTGAGGCAGCAACACGTGGACATCAATGCGCTCGTGCCGCAACCTGCTTCAAACGACCTGAACCAGAGTGGCGTAGCGATCGGACTGGCCGACAAGTACCAATTTGCCTCGGGAGCTGAATTCAGCCTGGTCGCCCAGTATATGCGGTTTGATAGCAACGCCCATGGACAAGGCTCGGAAGACATGCTGATCACGCCCCAGGGATATGGTGGAAATTATTTCAATTTTTGGTCCAGAAGGGGCAAGGAATTCCAGGCCGTACCCACATTCACTTTCCCGAAACGGCACTGGCATGGAGAACATGAAATTCGCGTCGGTGTCGACGTCGACTGGCGCTCGTTTTATGGAATCTCGGTGTCGAATCCGATTCACATTCTCCGGCAGGACAATTCACTGGCAGAGACGATCGATTTTGATACAGCTCCTTCGCAAACTCCGTCTGATAGTTCGGTGGCCGGGTTTGTGCAGGATCACTGGATATTGGATTCGCACTGGAGCATCGACCTCGGAGCGAGACTGTCGTCGGAAACTTCTGGCTGGTCTGCTGCGTTTGCGCCGCGGGCCGGAGCGGCGTACTCGCCAGGCACAAGCGGAAGGACGATTATACGAGCAGGCGCTGGAATGTTTTACGGTGTACTTCCGCTGCTTGCGGCTAATTTTGCGGCAAACCCGAACCGTACGATCTCTGAATTCGATCCGAGCGGTTTGCCGATTGGAACTCCGATTACCTACAGGAACGTGTACGCGGGCGGAGTGAATCCGTTGGACAGTTCCACCTTGCCTGACCAGCCAAACACCACGCCTCGCAATATCACCTGGAACGTGGCGGTGGATCAGGAATTACGGAAAAACCTGAGACTGCGTGTGGGCTATCTCGATAGTCACACGTCCTACCTCTTCGATGTGGAGCCATTCACTTCGACGACCGGTGGCGAATCCTTTATAGCTCTCACAAACACCGGTTCATCTCACTACCGCGAACTGGAATCCACCCTGCATTACACAATGCGGGAGCGCGATCAGGTGAACGTTTCCTATGTCTGGAGCGAGTCCCGGGGAGACTTGAACAGCCTCTCGAACGTTTTCATCCCGTTCGCGGCACCCGTCATTCGGCCAAACGTCTATGGGATTCTTCCGTCCGACATTCCGAATCGGTTCATCGCCTGGGGAATTTTTGCGCTGCCCCTGAAACTGACGTTCAGCCCCCTCGTCGACGTTCATTCTGGATTTCCCTATTCCGCCATCGATGTCGAACAGCAATACGTAGGCACGCCCAATGGGCTACGATTCGCGGAATATTTCTCGCTCGACATGAAGCTGTATCGCGAATTTAAGGTGCCCTTCCTGGGGCGTCGAAGCGGGCGGGCGCACCATATCAGGCTGGGTGTATATACCCTCAACGTAACGGATCATCACAATTACAACGCGGTGTACAACAACGTCGCGTCGCCCATTTTCGGACATTTTGCCGGCTACTTGTATCGACATGAAGGCGCGATCATCGATTTCGTCGATTAATTCCAAAAGACTTTACGTCCGTTTAACCGATTTCGCGAGTCGTCTGCGAATTTTTCGGGCATAGGACCCGAATCGCCTGGGGCAACAGACTGATCTTTACCGGTGTACACCCTAGAATCTCGCCGTCGCCGTGAAATCGGCGCGGATTGCTCGTCTCGATCTGTACTTCATGTACCTGGTATCGCTTCACGCGGACGGAACGGACTTCTCCGCGAACAACGAGCATCGGAAGTGCCCGCAATAGTTCAAAAGGCCGGAGCGCCTCAACAATAACGAGATCGAGCAAACCATCGTCGATTTTCGCTTCGGGAGCAAAGCGCAATCCGGAGCCATAAGTCGGGGTGTTCAGTACCGCGACGAGCAACGCTGTCATCGCCAAGGCGGGTCCAGAATTCCCGTCCGTTGACTGGCTGACGCGTACAGAAACCGGACTGGTTCCGATCAACGCAAACGCTGCCGAAAGCAGGTAGCGGAACCTGCCTCTTAGTTTGCAAAACCGTGTCGCCGCGATGTAGGCGGATTCTGCATCGATCCCTACACCACCCCCGCCGGTATAGATTCTCCTCTGGCCATTGGCAGTTTCAACCGAAGCGACGTCCATTAGGCGGAAGTCGCCGCCTCGAAGTACCTCTGCTGCTCGTACCGGGTGATGCGGTAATCCCAGCGCATCCGCGAGATCGTTTCCGCCACCGGCAGGCAGAATTCCCAGTACGACGTCAGAGTATGTTGCGGTCGCGTTCACGAGATCCTGGAAAGAGCCGTCTCCGCCCAGTACGAAAAGTCGGGCATGTCCGGCTTCGGCGGCACTGCGGGCCTGTTGCGCGAGATCGGCGGCGCTCGATGTCAGGCGGAATCGAACATTCCAGGCGCTGCGCGTGGCAAAGGCTTTCAGTTCGGGAAGAGTGTCAGAGGCGTGTCCACCTCCCGCAGAGGGATTTACAAAGACTAAATCGGGAAGAGCAGATGGGGAAGGCGCGCTCGCTTGCACTGGTTCGAAATGCTGACGGAGGAAGCGAGCGAAGTCAACCTCTAGATGGGACACTCGCTCGCGTCATTGATAGACGCGATAGATCTCGCCCGTCCCGAGTCCTTCGACGCTGCGACTGTAGGCCAGCGCAACCCTCCGTGCGGGCACGGATTCGAAACCTCGAAAGAACGGAGCATATGTCTCCATGGCTTCGGTTAAAACGGTGGGACTTACACAGTTCAGGCGAATGCCGCGTGGCATCTCGATCGCTGCAGCTCGTACGAAGCTTTCAATCGCTCCATTCACCATGCTGGCTGATGAACCGCTGGCGATGGGAGTGTCGGCGAGAATTCCCGCCGTTAACGTGATCGATCCCCGTTCGCGCAGTAGCTCTCGGGCAGCCAGAGCGAGGTTTACCTGGCCCAATAACTTATTCTCGAGCCCGAGTGTGTGGCAACGGTTTGAAGTCAGACAGAGGCGCGAACTTTACTTGTCCGGCGGCGCTGATGACGGCGTCGAGCGGCCCGGCTTTCTCGAGACAGGCTTCGATGCTGGCCGCGTCCGTCAAGTCCAGTTTGAACTGCGCCGCCGTTCTTCCTGCGGGCAGAATCTGGTGGCGGGCTGATAATTCCGCCGAAATGGCGCGACCGACGAGACCGGTTGCCCCGACGATCAAAATCCTCAGTCGTTCACTCACGAGCGCATGACCTCACCACAGGAAGGAGGGGAACACCGAATATCGACCCTGTAGAATTTGAAGAGAATCCCTTAGAAAAACATGGTGCCGGCGGGGGGAATCGAACCCACGGCCTAGGGATTATGAGACCCTCGCTCTTCCACTGAGCTACGCCGGCTGATTACGGAATTACCATGGTAAGTAGTAAGGGAATGAGGTGTCAAGGAGCTGGCGGCTGTGGAAGAAATGTGGAAGGTGTAGCTCGCGGATAGTACTTCAGTACCAGCCAACTAGGCCATTCGTACCGTTGCCCGTGGGCGGCGGAAAACGCTATTTAAGAGGCTGCCAAAGCTGCGTCCGGATGCCGTCAAGCGAATACATGGCGAAACCGCGGCCGTAGTTGCTATTTGTTTTTTGGTGTTCGGGAGTGGTGTGTCCTACTTGACACTGTCCTATTAAAGGATAGAGTTGTCTCCGTTCGTCTACGTCCACGGAGGCACAAATGTCACGTAAACTTGGGGCAATCGCTCTCGCTATGGCTGTTCTAGTTGGTGCAATGGCTGTAAAGTCGTCTGTAACAAGTACTTCGGGAACTGTAATGATGGCAAACGGCCCAGCGCCGCTGCCGACCAAGAAGCCTGGGAAGACTTTTGTAGAAGCACCGAGACTACCGGAAGTTCGCTAATACTCGCGGAAGTAACGCGGCAAATTTAGTGGACCCGGTGAACGGAGAGAAATGCCGGGTCCATTCGCTTTGCTTATTTGGCTAACAGGTTCAGCTCTTGAGCTGTCGTTTATTATTTGTTGCCTTGTTAGAAAATCCTTCCTGCAGTACATCTTCCTCAATCTATATCTACTTTTTTCCCTGATCAGCAGTGTGGCCCGATTCGCCGCCCTGGCGCAGCATGGGCAGGAATCCAATCAGTATATGTACACCTATTTCTACACCGATCTGATCCTGACACTCGCACTCTTCGTGGCACTGATCAGTTTGTATGTGCGCGTGTTCAGCGAACTCAAGGTGAAGCAGCTATTGTATTTTGTTGCGATGGCACTGCTGCTGGGCACATCCCTTTTCTCCTACGCAGTTGTCGACCGCAGTTCCGATCGGTTACTCACCGGATTTGCCTTTGAGCTGTCACAAAATCTGTATTTCGTCGGACTCATCCTTACCTATATCCTGTGGGGCGCCGTTTTGAAATTGCGTGAAACTCGTACGCGTGTCGTGCAAATTGTGTTGTCTCTGGGGGTCTATTTCAGCGCGTATGCGGCTTGTTATGCGCTCGCAAATATGTCTGGAACCCTGCAGATTGCACAAACCCTTGGGCCAGCACTCGGGTGCCTGTTGCCTCTGTCCTGGACCGTCACGATGTATCGACACTCGGAAGATTCCCATTTGTCTCCGGCGCATCTCGTGGCGGTGCAACGATGATGGCGGCGCTGATCTTGCTCTTTTCCCTGGTCACCTTATTCATGTTCTTCGTCTCCTACTGTCGCTCGATGATGGCCTCGTCGGCACGACATGAGTTGTCAGAAGAAGTTCGCGACGTTACCGGGATCAAGGAAACACCCTCCCCACTCGACTACGATCGGGTGGTTCAAATTCTGCAACTGTGCCCGGAACGACCTGAAGATCGCTTGTCCCTGCGCGCCGTGAACTTGTATCATTCCTGCCTCAAGACGATGCAGGGTGCCGTCGCAAGCGTCATGCCTGGCCTCAAGTCGTGGATGGAGCATGAGCAAGCCAGTTGCGCGTACTTTGCCGCAGTTGCGCTCGATCGACGCATCTCCTTTAATCGGGAAATGCTGGCCCAACAGGTCGATACCTAGCAGAACGCGTATGCTGCTAACCTTTACGCGTCCTTCATCCCGCTCTACGATTCCAATTTTTCTGCGAAGTGATATCCTGTGTGGGTCTACTCCTTCACCGGAGTGAGCGTCCGCAGCGCAAAAATAGCCGGTGAATACAACATGTCATCAATGTGGTGCTGTGCTCCCCAAGGGCGCGGCTTGCTGTATCTTCTGTGAACCAATCGAGTCCACTCACTTGAGCGAAAGCTCCTCTGCAACGCAGGGGAACCTCGCGCTTCATACGATGGACGAAGCCGAATGGCGCGGAGAGCTGAACCAGCGCGTTCAGGCTTACCGTGCGAAACGACGAAAGCCGGGCAGTAGTGAAGCGCAAACTGAACTTCCGTTTGTGCAGCGAGCAGAGGCGCGTCCCGAAGGAACGCGGGTCCAGGTAGAGGAACTGGCCCCCGTCCCGAAGCCCGATGAAGATGACTTTGCCTTCACAATCGCCATCGGACGCACGACAAAGAAAAAGGAAGTAGAAGTCGAAACCCAGTATTTCATCGATGTTTCACTTCCTCCGAAAGAAAACGAAGAGGGCTCGGAAACGATCAGTCAGGCACCCCTGCCCGAACCAGGTGGCATCTATCCGGTAGCAACGATTGAAGAGCGCCGGCGGGCTGCCTGGATCGACGTAGCGTGTCTCGGATTCGCCTACGGCGCCTTTCTGACATTATTTGGCTCTCTCGGCGGTCACTTCACTTTCGATAAGCTGAATGCAGCGGTGTACTTCTTCACCTTCGCGTTCGTGTACCTGCAATATTTCGGATTGTTCACGATCTTTGGTGGCACAACCCCCGGGATGATGATCCGAGGCTTGCAGGTGGCAACATTTTCCGGGGAAGATGCCACGCTTCGGCATTTGCTGATGCGCGCGCTCGGCTATTTACTTTCTGCGGGTACGTTGTTTCTGGGCTTCTTGTGGGCTCTGTGGGACGAAGACAGCCTGACATGGCACGACAGGCTATCGAAGACTTATTTGCGGGCACCGGAACCACTTCTGGAAATGGATGAATCGCAGGCAGTCCCGTCTCGCTGAACGGATTGAATCAGGAATCGGGTTTCAGGAAACGGCTGGAACCGTCTTCACAACTTTTTCATCAGAAGCAATCTGGCCATCGCGAATGAAAATGATCCGGTGTGCGTGCTGGGCGACGTCCATTTCGTGCGTAACCAGAATAATCGTGTTCCCCTGGCGATGAAGATTCTCGAATAAATTCATAATTTCTTCGCCGGTCTTTGAATCGAGGTTTCCGGTCGGTTCATCGGCCAGAACAATCGAGGGATCATTTACAAGGGCACGCGCAATCGCCACGCGCTGACGCTGTCCACCGGAAAGCTCGTTCGGCTTGTGCGTCATTCGGGAAGTCAGATCAACACGCTGCAGGGCAAGTTTTGCCTTCTCGATGCGCTCTTCAGAGGGAGTTCCGTTATAAATCAACGGCAACTCAACGTTGTGCAGGGCAGAGGCGCGAGGCAATAGATTGAACGTCTGGAACACAAAGCCAATTTCCTTGTTACGGATATAAGCAAGTTCATCGTCATCGAGTTCACTGACAAGCCTTCCGGCGAGCCAGTATCGGCCCGTGCTCGGAGAATCCAGGCAGCCAATCAAGTTCATCAGTGTGGATTTTCCGGAACCGGACGGGCCCATGATCGCGACGTATTCGCCCTTATGGATTTCGAGGTCAACACCGCGCAGCGCGTGGACCTGCTCGGCACCCATCTCATACACCTTAGCCAGACCTTCCGTGCGAATAACAACGCCCGAATCGACGAGATCTTGCCGAAACGACGTAGAGGATGTGGCTTCTACAGGCATCTTTGTCTCCCTAGGAACAACTCACGCTACGGTTGATCATCTGTTTTCTTTGGCGCTGTATTGTCGACTTTGATCGTCGCGTCCGGTTTCAATGTTCGCAACGCTTTGTAGCTGCCGATGACAATCTCGTCACCCGCCTGCAACCCCTTGGTGATTTCAATGTCGGTCACGCCAGAAATTCCGGTTTCAACGGGACGAAAGGTGGCTTTCTTCCCGTTGACAACGAATACGCCCTGGACTTCATCTTTCTTGGGATCTCCAGAGGCGGTAACGGGCGGCGCGGCCAGCGTAACGCTGCCTTTGCTATCTTTCCCTTGTTTGCCGGCTTCTTCCAGATCCTTCTTTGAACGAACCGCCAGGGCTTGAATGGGGATGGCGACAATATCTTTTTTCTCTGCCGTCTTGATCTTCGCTGTCGTCGAAAGGCCGGGTCGCAAATTCTCGGGCGGGCTCGCGAGAGTGACGACGACTTTGAAGTCTTTCGCTTCCTGATTGCTCGTTGTCGTTTGCGTGGTCGCGAGTCCTGAACTGCGGAGCACGGCTTGCGAGCCAATTTCCGTAACTTTGCCCTTAAACACTTTTCCTGGCACAGCGTCAATCGTGACATCTGCGTCCTGGCCGATCTTCACGTTAACGATGTCCGTCTCATCGACCTTGACTTCCGATGTGACAACAGACATGTCTGATAGTGTCATCAGGAAACTGCCGTTGGCGTTCTGAATGCCAGGCACGACGTATTCGCCCAGGCGAACCGGGAGATAGCTGACGATGCCATTAATTGGAGACGTATAGGTGGTCTTCTGCAAAACGTCTTTGGTGCGGACGAGCACAGCCTTGCTCTGATCAAGCTGTGAACGCACAACCTCAAGCTGCGCTTTCTGCGAGAGCATGTGTGCTTTCGCCGAATCCGCTGCCGCGACGGCGGCATCATAGGATGTCTTACGCTGGTCGAAATCCTGCTTGGGAATCAAGCCGTCCTTGAGGAGCCCAGTGCCACGATCGTAATCAAGCTTGGCCTTCTCAAGATTCGCTTGCGATTGGATCAGGTCGGCTTTCGAGGAATTGTAGCTGGCTTCGGCGGCGGTAATACTCGACTGATTCGAATTGATCATTGCGTCTTGCGCCTGAACGTCCGCGTTTGCCTGGACGTTTTCCTGCAGAAGCAACCTGTCCCCTTTCTTGATGTGATCGCCTTCCTTGACGATGATTTCGGTAATCCGGCCGAAGCCCTGGGCGGTAATATTTGTGTAGGTCGTCGGCTTGATTTCGCCGGATGCAGTCACCATAGACACGAGTGAATCCTGCTTTCCGACCTTGCTTGTCTGCACTGTAACTACACCCTTATTGGCCTGGTTGATGCTGAAGAGAACGATCCCTCCAAGCGCAACTGCACCGCCGAGACCGATTAAGACTTTCTGCCACGTCTTCATGTGAATCCTTCCACGAGTCCCCGATGAACCACCACGCGCACGGGGAGAAACTGAGAGCTACAGTTCGCTTCGCCTACCTGTAATACGGCCAAACGGGAGCAAATGTTTCGCCTGCGAAGGTCTTTTTGTCACGCAAGCGTTCCGACCGAGCCATGGGCAAAGCGTCGGCTGTATGGGCGCCGCACGAAAGGGAGCTATCTCCATTGTAGGTCCAAATTACAGGAAAACAAAGAGTTGCACTTCTCGTCGAAACCCACCGGAGCCAACACGTTTCCCTTGAATCTTAGACGCAGGAGCGGTGGATTTGGTCAGCCGGGCCAAGTTAAATACCGCCGCAATAGGCCCAGAACTGTCGCTTGGTGCGGAAGCGATGTGGTGTCTGCACGCGACCGATGAGCACGGCGGTTCGCACCTTTCCAAGAAAGGGCACAGATCGCAGTGCCTCGATCGCTGGAGGCTTGCGGCACTCCGCGAGCATCTCGCGCTTGGCGTGGAGCCGCAGGCGATGTACGGCATCGAGTTCTTTGTAGAGAAACTCAGCCCGCAGCCGCAACCCTGCCGTGGGGAGCTGCGCAAGGTAAGACTCCCGGCGGTCCGGCCGGAATACACTCTTACCTTGATAGTGAATGGCCTGGCTGCGATACACCGCCTTCAAGCGAGTCATGATCCGGGTAGTCTCCTCGGTGAGCATGGTGTAACAGCGGGTGCGCTGCTGAATTTCTAAGGTGCTCAACTTTCCGTGGTAGACACGCGACAAGGAGTTGTTGCGCAACAGTTCCGCCAACTTGCGTGAGTCAATCAGATCACCTTTGTTGCCGGACTTGAGGAGCCTGGTCTTGCGTGGGTCGCAGACCAGCACCGAAGCCACTCTGGACAGCAGCAGATCGTAGAGCCAAGCGGAATGGACTCCTTCCTCGAAGGTGACGTGTAAGGTCCCGCGAATGCCGTGGAGGAAGTCGAGAAGTGCCGTCGCACGTGTTGGTATTACAGACTGCATGATCAGCTGGCCATCACTATTCAGCACAGCTGCAGAGATGGTGTCGCGGTGAACGTCGAGCCCGATGTAGCGGAGGTTATTATCCATGGAGAATCCTTTCTCGTTCTGCGGCTCTGCATGCGAACCGAGAAGCAGACTTGCTTCTCATACTGGACCAATGCCCGCAGCGAGGATGGCAGTCAAGGACGCGCGTTGTGTGCGCGCCGCGAAGCGGTCGAGCGCAGCGAGATCCTTTACGGCCACCGCAGCGAAGGGTACTGCAGCTTGGGCGGTAGCGACCCTTGTAATAATGGGTCGCTATCCCCCATCCGGCTTTCGACCTAATCCGTACCGCCGCACGTTGCTGCGAAGTAGCAGGGCAAGGGTCACCGCTTCACAAGAGAACTTGAAAACCTTATTCCCGCATTTTTTCGCTTTTGATTTCGAGAGTTTCTTCATACTTCCACCACCTCGCCTTGCTCATTGACGCTAATTTGGCGAACGGGGCGAAGCGGGATGTTTAGGCGATACCGGGCATGCCGTAGTTCTCCGTCCCTGTTCAACGCGCCCTTCGAGACGAGGTCCGACAGATCGCGTGTCGTCGTTGCGGGAGATGCGCTGGTAATCGCGGCGTACTTTCCCGCACTCAAGCCACCTTGGAACCCATCTGGGCCCTCGCGAAACATTCGCAACAACGCCTTCGTTTGTCTTTCGTTCAACTCACTTTTTAAGCGGTCAAGCAGCTTTGTCTTGTCGATAAGAAACTCGACGAGTGCAATGGTGCGTCGTTGCGCCTCGATCGCAATCCCGGCAGACCACGCCAGCCAGTTTGTGATCTCATTCTGTTTGTTTGCGGCTTCCAGCGCTTCATAATAGCTCTTTCGCCGAAGAAGAATCGTGGCGGCGAGTGTAATCAACGTCGGCTGTCCCAGGCTCTCGGCCAGAGATTTTTCCGCGATGGCTCGGCCAATTCTTCCGTTTCCGTCCTCAAAGGGATGAATGCTTTCGAAATATAGGTGCGCGACGGCCGCCCGCGTCAGCGCTGAAAGCGGTTCCTGTCCATCCATGCGCGTTCCCGCAAACCACTCAAGGAAGCGATTCATTTCGGAAATCACCCGTGACGATGGCGGAGCTTCAAAATGCACCCGCGGCGCGTCGATTCTGCCGGAAACAACCTGCATCGGTTCCGTTCCCGTTCGGTATCTGCCAACATCCTTCAGATCATGCCGGCCGGAGACGATCATCTCGTGCCATCGAAACAGCATTTCTTGGGACAACGGTTTCGAAAACGAACGGTACAAATCAACCATCATTTCCGCGATGCCCTGCTCGGCGGGGCGCACGTGACGCTCGTCCACGGCCAGTCCAAGTTGTCTGCGGATCGACGACTGAACGCTGGCACGGTCGAGAATCTCCCCCTCGATTTCTGAAGTCGTTACCGCCTCGGTGCTCATCGCCTCGACCGTTAGCTGCTGTCGATCTTCCTCGGGCAGGTGTTTAACGGTCCCGAGGAGAACGCCGCCACCCACCAGAAACTGCTCCTCGGCTTTCTCGAGGCGAGCCGGACTCCAGGTAAAATTCGGCCAGTCAGGTTTTTGCCAATTCCAAGTCATGAGCGATAGTTTGCCTGTCTATCGCTCACATTATGGCACATTTGTGAGTTATAGAACTGGATCTGATTAGCTCATGTTGCATTAGCAAGCAACCTCTGGACGACTGAATGTACCTGTCTGACTAACGATTTTGGGCGTGGAACGAAGGGCGCTCACTACGGGGGCAGACCCATTTTCGAGGCGGCGTTTTCCAAACCGCACAGCCAATCGCGTTCTCAGGTGATCTGGGGTGATCTAAGGTGCTGTGAGGTGCTGTGAGGGTGCCTGATTTGCAGCGGTTTGCTAATTCTACTTGCCCTGTTCCTACTCACCGCTTTATAAGCATTTTCAATCACTTAAGATGCTGTGATTTGCACCAAATCACCATACTCACTTGCAAGTTGCTGTGCACCAACTGTGCACCACCTTAATTCGCTTTTAAGTGAACCAGAACTACAGAGTGCAACGGAGTTCACGGCCGGAATGCTGGCCGCGCGGTAAGCGTCGTCTGATTCGCAAAGTGTTAGTCGGCCCTACCCCGAATCCGGAACTTTCGGTCGAAGTGCTTCAAGCCTTGTTCCACCTTGGCGGCCACGACGACGTAGTTGGGTACTGAATGCCCGAAGGATCACTTCCTCATTTGGGGGATCTCCGAATTGATCGCGATACATTCGTAATGCGGGAACGAGGTTGAGGGTAAATGCGTCCTTCACGCAACCGTCGCCGGAAACTGCCTAGTTGCAAGCCACAATCGGATGGTAAATTCACGTTTAAGGCGCTGCTCAGTCAGACACCTTCTGCCGCCCTGAATCTGCAACGACCCTAAGCTGCCCCGGATAAGGAATAGACATATCCTTTTCGGGAGGTTCAAGACCGAAAGAGTGGGCTTGCTCCCGGCCATTTGGGTAATTCGAATTCAGGGTACACGAGTGAGCTTTGACAATTTCGGAAGATTGGTGTCTGCGCGACTGCTGGGCTCAACCCGCTAAGATTCGAGCTTGGATTGCGGGCGCAGCAACCGGTGCCAAACGGTGATTACGGCCGACACCGCAACGATCAATTCCGCCCATATGAAAGTTATATAATCGCTAAATGCACCCACTGGCGGCACGCCGGGCTGGACATTCCGCAGCGCCGGCAAGCCAAAGATGAGAGCAATTGAGATCGTCAGTAGAACGAGGCCAAACTCTCCGTTTTCCGCGGTGTTCCGCAGCACCATTGCCAACACGCTGATGGCAAGGGCAGACATCACTAAATTGATGAGGATCGATACAGCAATCAAGTTATCCGCCCTCCGCATTTTCAAACGAATCCCAGTGAGCTGCCTGATCTCGTTGCGCGAAACGTTGCCGTCGAACTTGATACCTGGAATCGCTGCCGAAAGTACAAGTGACTGGGGTTGCGATAGGTTTTGTTGAAAGGTGCTCGCGCCGATGGCCAAGCTTTCGGAAGAGAGAGCTTCTTGCGGCTCTGATGGCTTTCAATCGTTGGGCCAAACGCGGGTGGAGGAGGAGCTAATTTCGCGCCTTGCACATGGCGTAGCCCGTTGGTCTTCCAGAACGCGATCCCCGCAGCTATAGGTACAAGTGCAACGGAGCCGATCCAATTCCGACGGTGCCCAACTTGGTGCAGTGCACCACTAGCCGCGAGAGGCGCATTCCTTTTTGACAGTTTCACTCCCATATCGCCCATCCCCACTGAATTGCATTATTTGGCCAGCCCGTGTGACTGGGATCTTGCTGTGATTCGCTTCGGCAACGGCAGGAACTAGAAGTCCAGGTCCAGTAATTCCTTGATGCTCAAATCTACGTTAGCCTTCTGTGCCTCCTCGCTGAGGTTAGATTTGCCGACCTGGATGGTTACCTTGTCGATCTTGCCGGTGAACTTGTTGTCGCCCTGCTTGTAGTCGTCGGTCACAATGGTATAGAGGTTCTCGCCCACGTCCGTCGTTTCCGCGCTAAACGCGTTCGCGTTAGTGTGCTCGATCCGCCCTGTCGCGACCTTTTCACCGTTGACGAAGAGCAAACCCGTACCCCCCGCGCCAGGCTTACCTCCGTCGTAAGCAAACTCGAAGCGGAGCGTCACCCGCCCGGTCGGCAGCCGAGCGGGCCCAGCGATCTTGTAAGTCTCGCGACCAAGAAAGTTGTAGGCAAACCTGGGTGCGCCATCCTTGGCGTACAGGCTCCAGCCGCCCACTCCCCCGCCTTGGGCGATGACCACCCCCTGTGCGCCGGCGTCGGGAACCTCAATGTCGGCCGTAATCACGAAGGAGTGGTTCTTGATGTTAATGAAGCCATTTTCGGGTATTCCCTTCATGCCTTCGTAGACCGTCATCTCGGTGCGACCTTCCAGCAGATCTGGACGGCCAGCTAGGGCTGGGTTGAAGCGCTCCCAGGAGCGGTCGTCAAGTGGCAGAACGTTGTACTTGACGGCTTCCTCCAGGAAAACTCCCTTTAGCTTCTCAAGCTTGTCGGGGTACTTCGCGGCAAGGTCATGCGCGCAGCTGAAATCTTTCTCTACGTCGTAAAGCTCCCACTTGTCGTTAGCAAACGCGGCCCGCGGCTTGGCCTCCCACGGCGGGCGGTGCACCGTGGTGGCGAACCAGCCGTCCTGGTAGATGCCGCGGTTGCCTGCCATCTCGAAGTACTGTGTGGTGTGGCGCGACTTCGTCTCAGCGTTATTAAAAGTGTCGAGCATGCTCACGCCTTCGATGGGTTTCTGCCGGACACCATAGACGACCCCAGGCTGTGGCAGCCCAGCCGCCTCTAACACCGTTGGGGCGATGTCAATCATGTGGTACCACTGCGTACGCAGGCCGCCCTTCTCCTTGATGCCCTTCGGCCAATGAACCACAACGGACTGGCAGATCCCGCCGTAGGAAGCCACCTGATGGCCCCAACCAAAGGGCGTGGCACCTGCGAACGCCCAGCCATTGTTATACAAAATGTGGGATTTCGGCCCGCCAATTTCGTCAAAGTGCTTCAGCGCAATGTCAAGGGGTTCTGGCAGCCCGTTGTACACGGATATCACATTAAAGGCGCCGTTGACGCCACCCTGGAAAACCGAGCCGTTGTCGCCGGTGATGTAGAAAACCAGTGTGTTGTCCATTTCGCCTAGATCTTCGATGGTGTCGAGGAACCGCCCGATTTCGTGGTCGGTCACCTCGGCAAAGGCGGCGTAGATTTCCATGTACCTAGCAAAAACTTTTTTCTCGTCAGGGGTCAAGTTGTCCCATTCCTGGATTCCCGGCGGCTTGGGTGCGAGTTCGGTGCCCGGGGGCACGACCCCCATTTTTATCTGGCGGGCTAGCGTTTCCTTCCGCACCTGGTCCCAGCCGGCGTCGAATTGGCCCTTGTACTTGTTGCGCCACTTCTCGGGCACTTGGAACGGGCTGTGGGTGCCAATGGCGGAGTAGTAGACGAAAAATGGCTTGTCGGGCGCAAGGGACTTCTGGGAACGCACCCAGTCGATGGCCTTGTCGGTGATGTCGGTGCTGGCGTAGTAATCGGGGTCGGGGTGCAGATCTACCCTGTTCATGTTGTCGTAAATGACCGGATGAAAGAGGTCAGCTTCGCCGGCCATGAAACCGTAGAACCGCTCAAACCCGCTATGCAACGGCCAGCGGTCGAACGGTCCGACAACGCTGGATTCCCAGGGCCCCAGCTCGTGACACTTGCCGAACATGGCTGTGCTGTAGCCGTTGAGCCGCAAGATCTCCGGCAGCGTCGTGACGCTGCTCGGACGCATCGCGGTGTACCCCGGGAAGGCGGTGGCAATTTCCGAGATCACGCCGAAGTTTGCGCTATGGCTGTTGCGGCCTGTAAGCAGGGCCATGCGACTGGGGGAACACAACGGGGGCACTTTGAAATTGTTGTAGCGCAGCCCGGTCTGGGCGAGGCGGTCCAGCGTCGGCATCTGAATCGGCCCTCCGAACGTATCTGGGTCGCCGAAGCCGAAGTTGTCGAGAAGGATGACCACCACGTTGGGCGCGCCTTTCGGCGCCTTCACTTGGAACCGCGGCGGCGCTGTTGCCTGGCGAGCATCAAGCTCGGTGATTGGCGGATACTTAGGCTCTGGAACGGGCAGCACAGTACGGTCCACGGGCGCACTGCTTTGGGCCTCTGCCTTGTTGCAAGCAAAGGACGCAACCAGTAGTACCAGCCAATACCAAAGTGAAAAAACGTGTCATGGTTTTCTCCTATCGAAATCACTCTTAGCCACTTCAGGATTGCAACAGTCCTCATTCCTAGACCTCAACCTGTGTGTCCGGAACCTGACTCGCGCTGCAACGGCATGAGGATGCGGTTGTAACGAATGTCTGCGGCACCCATGAGTCGAAAATTGACGTACAACAAAACGTCACTTCCGGTAACGTGGACGCCCGTTTCATAGCCGGCGGCGCCTATCGTTCCAGAGATGCCCGGGAACCACAGGTAGGGAGCGACGTCCACGTGCCAACCTTGATCGGCTGGATTTGGGGTGTCGGGTTTTGCCGCCATGGTCGAGCTCGTCTGCGATTGGCCTCTCGCGCCTGGGATAAATCCCATCAGTCCAGCTGTAGAGACGACGAGAAGCACTTTTGCTAAATGCTCTTCGGACAAAGTCATGAACCGCTTCCCTCCTTTGATCTCTGAACCGGGCACGTTTTCATCGTCTCGACAGAGAGGATAAAACAGGTGTTCGGTCGTTCCCCCCAGACTCCAAAGGAATTCAAGGTGCAGGCCAAGTCGCCCAAGTCCAAACCAGTTCCTCGGGTTTCAATTCTTCGCCCACGCAGAATATTGAAGTCGCTCACATCTGCTCCATTTTATCGAGGCGTCAATTTTCCGTGCTGCATGGCTAGGCGACGAAGTCCACCATGCCGGTCGAGAGGGTGTACATGGCGCCGGCGATCATGACGCTTCCCTTTTTCTCGAGGTCTTCGAGGATGGGGCTGCGCCGGCGGATTTCGGCAAGCGTCAGGACGACATTTGTCCGAGCGACGGCATCCACATAAACCGCGTTCTTGCTGGACTTTTCACCATCGAACTTCGTGGCGGGTATAGCCGGCTTGATCCGCGCCAGAAGTCCCGTGAGATTGCCGAGGACCACATCGTCGATGGCCCCTTTGACAGCTCCGCAGGCCGTGTGACCCAGAACGAGCACGAGCTTCGCGCCAGAAACCGCGCAGCCAAACTCCATACTTCCAAGCATGTCATCGTTGACGACGTTGCCGGCGACCCGGCCAACAAAGGTGTCACCGATTCCCGTATCGAAAACGATTTCTGCGGGGACACGGGAATCGAGGCAGCCCAGGATCACCGCCGCCGGATACTGGCCCGCCGCGCTGGCACGCTTCTCCGCCAAATAATCTCTAGCAGCCATTTTTCCAGAGCGGAAACGCTCATTTCCCTTCTTTAGCTCTTCGATGACCTGCGACGGAGTCATTCTGTCTCGCTCTTCTTTCGTGAGCGAGCCCGTCCTGCTGCTGAGCTGGAGTGCCGATAGAGAGACCACACAGGTGCTGGCGCACCCGCCAAGTGCGGTGCCCAGAAAAGTGCGTCGATTCACAGCCGAAGTGTGAAGAGATGCTCCCAACGTCGTTTTCATGATGTCCTCCCTAATTGAAGATTGAGGCCCGCTTGTCGTCGCGATTAGCCTGCGACGGGCAAGATCACGGGTTGCTCGAGACGAAATTCGAGTAAAGACTCGCTCGGAATCTGTAGTTGCTGTCCCTTCTTGGAGGCAGCAACGGCCGTACCGGTTGCGGCGCCAGCAGCAGCGCCGATGCCCGCACCTTTTCCGCCGCCGGCAATGCCGCCGACCAGGGCGCCCAAGCCCGCGCCGCCGACCACTTTCTTTGCAGTCTTGCCACCTTCGCCCTTGCCTTTCACCTCATAGGTACTAGTGAGAAGAGAATAGGCAGTGCCGTTAATGACGATGTCGGTTAGCTCGAGCGTTAGCTCGGAACTGCCGGACATTCTGCCGGCAGAGGAGGCTTGCGAGAGCCGTCCGTAAACGGTGGTGCCGCGTGGGGCGATCACCTTGTCTTCGGCTTGGAGATTGGTTTCCAGTGTAGCGGTGAAACGAAAGCCGGTTTTCTGCTTGGAGGAGTCAATCGCGTCGACGGTTCGGATCAAGATGCGCGTTCCTGCGGGAACAGTGATGCGCTTTTTGCTCTGCGCTGACGCCGCCATCGAATTTGGATAGGAAGCCAAGATCGCGAGAAATAAAATCACTGCCCCAAAAAGTGCTTTTCGCATGTGCATGTCCCCCCTAGACTCACGAAGCCTGCCCTGCGATGGGCAGCGATGAATCGATTTGGAGATCAATGATCAAGAGCAATTGGTGTTCGATTTGGGCGAAGCGTGCCGCGGTCACTCCGCCGAGAGCCTGCTTAACCTTCTCGTAGGTGGCAGCTAGGAGTTCTGCACGTTCTTTCTGGAAAGCCACGGATTTCTGAATCAGTCGGTCCGCTTCTTCGTCGGTCAAATCGTTGTAACTATGAGCATATTCCTTGATGTTTTCGATCCGCTGGTCGTTCAGCTTGGCGAGAGCCACATCGTAGTCACTGTAGATGGGCCAGAATTTGGCGGCGTCGGCAGCGCTGAGCAGCATCATCGAGCCCATGATTTCGTCCTTCTGCTGGCGGACGTCCATGCGCAGTAGGTCCATATAAGACTGCACGTTCTTCTTTTGTGTATCGGCTTCGGAAGGGGTTGCGCCTGTTCTGCTTGTCTTCTGGGCTCTTGTTTGCGCATAACCGGAGGGCGGCGAGGCTAAAATCAGGACGAAGAGAGTCGCCTGTAACATGCGGATCGCGAGTTTCATATCGATTATCCTTTCGCTTAATCTCTCAACGACGAACTTGCGCAGGCCGAACACGTTTCCTTTTTCGCCGCCCCAACCCAGACGCTATCCGGGGTGGCACAGCGCCGCAAATAGAACAGGAAGTAGCGGTCCTAATTCGATCAGCTCTTTCGAATTTGGATTCATTTCTCTCTCCTATCGAGGCGCGAATCGTCTGTCGGCTACCAACGACCACCGTGACCGCCACCATCTTCGTGGAGGTTTTCGGCATTGGCCGTTGCGTTTGTCCGCTAATCCTTGCAAAACTGACCTGGCGATTTTTATTTTAAGTCGCTCGAAGAGCGAGTTCCGTCGGTGAGTGGGAAAACAGTATCACAAAACGAACGCCAGAACATTAATCCACGATGCTTTCGAGCGTTTGGCTCTTCAATTGGGCCCAACTATGGGCGTCATGGGTAGGCAAATTCGAAAGAACAAGAATCCATGAAATCTCTGAATCCTGTATCCCTGCTGACGCTCTTCATTTTGACGGTCGCCGCGGCGAATCAGTGCAGCCTCGGAAGAGTCCGACGAAGATCGTTATCAGCGCTTTCCTGGAAACCCGCCGGTCGCATACGAAAATCGACTACAGCTCAATATCACGCTGAGCACATCGCGGGGCGCGGGGCGGCCAAACCTGCGCACACTGATTGAGGGCCGCAAAAGAGTGGATGCATTTTGCAGATCTCATCGGTCGGCGGCCGGTATCGTGAGGGAAGGCGAACTCCGAATGGCTGTGAGAACAACGGTATGAAATAGGCTGGTTCGATCTAAGGGAGGACGATGTACCGCTCAACGCCGCAATTGCGCTCAGCATTCTTTTCCTGGGACCGGAAATTGTTCGCGTATGGCACGGTCAAACCAGTTTCACCATTCGTCATCCCTGGGTGGTGGCCTTCGCTTTCGGTCTTCTTCATGGTTTCGGGTTCGCCAGCGCCCTAACCAGTGCTGGTCTGCCACGCCCGGAATTGCCGCTCGCGCTTTTGAGTTTTAACGTCGGTGTGGAAATAGGTCAGCTCGGCTTCGTGCTGTTGGTGCTTTTGCTGGAACGCGCCTTTCGCATTTTGGAGATCCGCTGCCCGCGCTGGGTTCAAGCGGTTCCCGGCTATGCCGTCGGATCGCTCGGCGCGTTCTGGACGTTCCAACGTGTTCTCATCCTCCTCGGCGGCGCACAATGAAGAGGTCTAGGGAAGCAACCACGCGTTTCGTATTGATGTTGTCCACTTTCGTCGTCTTTGCGCAGTCAGTGCAAGCGCACGTCCATAAGGGAGAAGCCGTAAGCTTCCTCAGCGGACTCAAGCATCCTATTTCCGGTCTCGACCACGTTGTTGCCATGATTGCTGTCGGACTTTGGGGCGCACAACTCGGTGCTCCATCTGGACACTGCCCGTTGCGTTTCCCATGGTCATGGCCTTGGGAGGAATGTTGGGTTTGCTTGGCGTGCCTTTTCCCGGCTTGGAAGTCGGCATTGCGGCCTCGGCAATTCTGCTGGGTGCAGCCGTCATGATGAAAATTCGACCGCCCCTCGCTGTGGCTGCCGGGCTCGTCGGATTCTTCGCAATCTTCCACGGATATGCCCACGGAAGTGAATTGCCCGCTGGTGAAAGTGGATTGCTCTACAGCCTAGGCTTTGTCATGGCTACTGGCTGTTTGCACGCCGCCGGAATTTCCATTGGACTCGTTCACCGCTGGAACTGGGGCCCGGGCGCTCTTCGCGTGGTTGGCGCTGCTATTGCCATCGCGGGAATATTTTTTATGTGGAAGGCGTTCGCATGACCTGCACTCGCAGACGCTGCCGCAAGGCTTTTGACCCGGCGGTGCTCGCGGCGATGAAGAAAATGGAGGCGACTTTGGACGCCATGAATGCTTGTGCACCAACTGTGCACCACATTAACTAGGGCAGTGTGGTAAGATGTTGAAAGTAAACGCCGGAGAGGTGGCCGAGAGGCTGAAGGCGGCGGTTTGCTAAACCGTTGTACGGGCCAAAACCTGTACCGGGGGTTCGAATCCCCCCCTCTCCGCCATACTCAAGTACAATCGCAGCTTATACTTACAGACATCTCGAGATCACGACTAAACTAATAAATTATATTAACAAGTAGGAAAAATAGCGACGGTCTACAAAACCGTTGCACGCACCTTGAGCGGTTTGCAAATCGTTCCTATTTCCCGCGCTACGCGGGAAGGGATCGAATATCGCCTAGGGAATGTATGTTGAGAACGTGAAGTCTTGGGCCTTCTGGGGTGTGTGGCAAACAAAGCAAGCCTGAGTGGCATGAGCAGCGTCAGGCACGAGTGGCTTCGACGGGTCACCGCTGGCCCAAACTTGAAATCCCCACCCTCCATTGGTCGAATATTTGTTCGCGTCTTTAATCATCACAGTCACGGCTTTCTTGCTGCCTTCGACATAAGAACCCTCTTTGACTGAGAAGTCATGAACATCATCTGCGAAAATGGTTCCGTCGGGATACGGAAACGGGCCTCCGGCTTTCAGGGTGGGCAAGCCCTTAGCGTTCACATAGATCACGTGCATGCCGCCGATTTGCCCAAACATCGGACTGTCCTTGGTCACAATCATGGAATTAACGACAAACCAATCGCGAAACCCAGTCGGAAATGGAACATCGTCCCCGGAGAAACGGTTGAAATTGCACCGAACGACATAGAAATTACAACCAAAACTGAAAGGCTAAAAAGGTTACGGATCACTTTGCTCCTCCTTGATAAAATATTTGAGGTGTGAAATTACTGCAACTTATCAATTCAAGAATGGGCATTCAAACTTGAACCAAACCGCCATCCACAAAAAGTTCATCCCCGTGATGTAGCTCGAATCGTCCGAAGCGAGGAAAACAACTGCTTTCGCTATCTCACTCGGATTGGCCAGGCGATTCAGTGGGATTTCCATATTAGCTTGTGCGATCATGGCTTTCCTCTGTTCTTCGTCATCCGCGAGAGCCATCCAACCGGGAGTTTCCGTGAGCCCGGGCTGATGGCGTTTACACGGATTTTCCGGTGCTTAAGGTCCGTCGTCGCAACTGCGCGCAAAAGAACGAACTGCGGCTTGACTTGCAGAGTAGACGCTGAACGCGGGCAATCCCTTCGCGCTCGTTGTAGACGCATTCAAAATAATGGAGCCGGTATCGGGAAGCAGAGGCAAGGCCTTTTGCACAGTAAATAGCACGCCCTTTACGTTGGTATCGAAGGTAGAGATGTACTGTTCTTCTGTGATTGAGCCGAGCGCCAGAAAACTTCCTCCACCCGCATTCGCGAAAACGATATCGAGTCTGCCTTTTTCCTTCGAGATTCTATCGAAAAGATGGTCGAGGTCATTGAGTTTGCTTGCATCGGCCACCACGCCAACTATGTTCGATCCGATTTTTCTGACGGCTTCAGCGAGCTCCTTCTCGCGGCGGCCGGTGATGAAAACAAACGCTCCCTCACCTACGAACTCTCGCGCCGTTGCGAAACCGATGCCGCTGCTTCCTCCTGTGACGAGGGCTATTTTCCCAGCAAGTTTGGTCGCCATGAATAGTCTCCTGCTTTCTCTATGCCGAAGGACTAAGGGTTGTTTCTCGCCGGGGTGAGAACCGGATGGACGTCTCCGCTTCGCGGGAACGAGTAAGGCCTAGTTTTCTCATCTTGCCGATCAACGTCGTCCTCTTAACACCTAGCATCTTAGCCGCTCCCTTAGGTCCGCCGATCACCCAGTCGGCTGCTTTGATCGCTTCGAGAATAAAATTCGACTCGGCTTGGCGGCAAGGGTTTTTGGTGCGACGGATATCTCTGGTTCCGCAAAACAAGGCTTTCCAGACGAGTGATAAGCGACGTACCTGGAGAACATAATGACCAGTGCGCGTTCAATTAAATTCCGGAGCTCGCGCATATTTCCTGCGCCAACAATACTGCGAAAGGGCTTGCATAGTTTCGTCGGGGACTGTTTCAACGCGGCGATTCAGCCGGCGGACACAGTCGTTGACGAATGCGTTCACCAGCAACGGGATGTCCTCTCGACGCTCACGCAGAGGTGGCAGGGACAGGGGAAAAATGTTCAGCCGAAAAAACAGATCACTCCGAAAGAGTCCTTGGCTAACCATCTGTTTCAAATCCCTGTGGGTGGCAGCAACAATTCGGACATTCACCTGCTGAGTCTGGTTGCTGCCTAACCTTTCAAATTCCTGCTCCTGGAGAACGCGAAGCAATTTGGCTTGCAATTCGAGCGGGACATCGCCGATTTCATCCAGGAACAGTGTGCTTCTGTGAGCCAATTCGAAGCGGCCCAACTTGCGAGCGATAGCGCCTGTGAATGCCCCTTTTTCGTGACCAAACAGTTCGCTCTCCAGCAGTCCCAGAGGAATCGCGGCGCAGTTGAATCCCACGAACGTTCGGTCTCGGCGAGGACTGAGATTATGAACCGCGCGCGCGAGGAGTTCTTTTCCTGTCCCGGTTTCTCCGGCGATCAAAACGGTTGCGTCTGTCTGAGCCACGGTGGCTACTTGTGCCAACGTCTTTTTCATGGCGTCGCTGCGCCCAATCATCCCCGCAATACGAAAAGGTTCTATCGTCTTGTGTCTTGGGGATCCACCCATTCGGTGATGCAAGTATTCAGGGGTTTGCTGGTATACCGAGTGCGTAGCGTATCCTGGGTAATTAGTATGCCTGCCTAGGCGACTGATCTTCATGCCAAGAAGGTAAATCGAGTTGATTGGTCAAATGTTCCAGAGTTGGTCGATTTTTCGGGGATTTGATGCTCTGAGAGACCAAATTGATTGCAAATTTCTCATCACCTTAAAAACGACAGCGGACATGCTGTAGCTATCGCTAGGTTCAGCACACTGAGGGAGCGCTGCGAAGGGATTGCAGTCTGGCGGGGTCACCGTTTCCGTCGAGCCGTTTCAGTAAGTGCATGACCCAAAAGTAGATAGTCCGCCGGAGGGGCTCTGGGTCAAGTGACGGAGGCAACTGTATTCGCTGATCAAAGTCATTTCGGCAAGGTCTTTCGACGGTTTGTGGGCGTTACACCCGTAGAATTCCGCGCGGGACATTGATACCTAGAGATTCGCAGAAGTTCTTCACATGCAGATCGTCGCGCTCAGTGGTCGCGCGGCTTGAGCGATCTCGTTTCGGGCACAATAAACTTTTCAGTTTCGCTGGTGATTACTTTGTGTGTTGGATCTGCCAATTCTCTGAGGCCTTTGTGCGGTCCCGGCGTCAATCCAACAAGAATAACGGTTTCCCCGCTCCCATCGACAAAGTGCCGAGGTAACTCGTCGACAGTAATGTGCACATGTCCAATGCGAGGCGACACAGTCAGAGCGCCTTTTCCGAATACTGGCACTACTCGAATCTTCTCAGTCCTATATTGGATGAAGAAACGGCCGAGTGACAGTGCCTCGGGGAGCGGTGGATCGACGATAAGTTTGGGTGCCGGCCCATTCTCGATGGCCAAGAGCGGTGACGGGCCGCGGATCTCCCTGGCGCTTTGCGCGGAACCCCCTACTGGCGACAATG
>CAWHQX010000022.1:12500-92946 GCA_963831545.1 uncultured Acidobacteriota bacterium | reverse complement strand
TCGTTAATCAGGACCTGTGGACTCGAACACATCAAGAACATCTCTGATTTGCAGATACAGGATACAATCTGTCCGTTCGGAGGAGCCATTGAGATACGTTCTTGTGCCATTCGTCCTGCTTGTATGTTGTTCAGTTGCTTTAGGACAGCGGCGGCCGGTTGCATTTGTAAATGTCTCCGTGGTTCCGATGGACGGTCAGCACATCTTGCCGCATCGAACGGTTTTAGTGCGTGATGGTCGGATTGCCGCAATCGGCGCAAGTGACACCTTTCGGTTGCCAAATAATGCCACACGTATCGACGGAACTGGACGCTTCCTCATTCCGGGCTTAGTGGACATGCACAGTCACTTTCTTCGACCGCCGAAAAACGGCAAGAATGAAGCTGCGGGTTTTTCAGACGAGCCAAACTATCAGAAAGTGAATCAGTCCTTTGCACTCCTCTTCGTGGCGAATGGAGTGACCACCGTGAGAGTCACGTGGGGGCACGCAGGAACCGATGAGGTAAACGAACGTATTCGCCACGGCGAATTCTTGGGGCCGACGATTTATTCGACCGGACCTATTACAGATGGCGAAAAGACCGCGCATCCTGGGGCTCGAATTGTCACAACGACGGAACAGGCGCGTCAGGCAGTCAGAGACGATAAAGCGCACGGTTATATTGCTACGAAGGTTTATGACGACCTCACGCTCGAAATGTACAGGGCAATCGTTGACGAGGCCCGACTGCAGCATTTCCCTGTAGTAGGACACATTCCGCTTTCGGTGTCGCTTGATGAAGCGATTCGTTCGCATCAAGTATCGATTGAACATGCCGACAGCTTTCTTGACGACCTTCAGCCCGACCCTTCTACGTCCAAAGGGAAGAAAGCAAGTGAGCTGTTTGCGGATGCAGACGTAACTAAACTTGCGACGTATGGCAAAACCATGAAGGAAGCTGGCATCTGGACTTGCCCGACGATTGTTGTTTTTCAGATGGATTGGCACAAGGAACATGTTGTAGATGAGATGAAATACATTCCAGCCGAAATTGCCGACAGGTATTGGAAGCATTGGGCCGAATTTCAACCCGTCGACGGCTCCGTCGAGATAGGTTACAGCTTGGCGGTAGTTCGTGCGTTGCATGATGCAGGCGCTCCGCTGCTAGCAGGCAGCGATGCATTCAAGCCAAACGTGGTCCCTGGTTTCTCATTGCTGGAAGAATTGAACTACTTTGTCGAAGCGGGACTGACACCTTACGAAGCCATTAAAGCAGCCACGAGCGACCCCGCGAGATTTCTTCAACTAGGGCATGAATTTGGCACCGTGACAGTTGGACAAAGAGCCGATTTGCTATTGGTGGACGCAAATCCACTCGAAGACGTTCATAATCTTGGAAAGCGGTCGGGCGTGATGGTGCGCGGAAAATGGATTACAGAAAATGAACTGCAAAGCGCGTTAAAGAAAATCTTATCCTCACAAGCTCATTAGACTGACTTAACGTACTAACTCCCGGGAAGTCGGGAAATCGGAAAGGTGGCGAATAGTACCCAAACTAGACGGTAATGTCGTTTCCCGGGACTTGTACTTGGAAGGTAACGCCGTTTTACCAGGATCAGACTCAACTCGCTGAGCGAACACCCCTTACCCAAGTCGTTTTGGCCGAGCGCACCAGTCGTTACTGCTAACAATTCCACCCTGATAGTTTCTAGGAAGCGATAAACTCAATACAAAGTCTCACTCGGAGGCACAATCGGGCCTTATGTCCACAACCATCTCCCAATCGATCGACGACAAACGCTCCGCAATACATAAATCGATAGCATCGGGCGCTGCTCTGAGCGCCTCCTACCTGGCAATGAACGTGGCTGCTGCGCTGATCGCCGGTTTCGGTCTAATGGAAAACTCGCCAGCGGTCATCATTGGCGCGATGTTGATCGCAATGCTGTATGGTCCTATCGTTGGCATCGGCCTCGGGCTGGCCGAGGCCGACCTGCATCTACTCGGCCGCTCCCTTTTGGCAGAGACCGTTGCCGCGGTCTGTGTGCTGGCTGCAGGTTTTTTAATCGGCATCGCCAGTCGCGACCTAACCATCGGCAGCGAAATTCTCTCTCGCACATCTCCTAGCATGGTTGACTTACTGGTTGCACTTGTTGGTGGCCTCGCCGGAGGATTTACATTCGTCTCTACAGGATTGAGTGGGGTCGTTGTCGGCGTGGCAATCGCCACCTCTTTAGTTCCCCCCCTGACCACCTGTGGCATCCTGTTGGCTCGTCAATCGCCCTCTCTAGCGGCCGGCGCTTTCCTGCTATTTCTAGCCAATTTTGCGGCTATCGCACTGGGGGCAATGCTCACTTTCCTGCTCGCGGGGCATCGCCCGGCTGCTGCGGACAAGGCCAAGAAGGTTTTAGTGCCGAGATTGGTCTGCCTAGCACTGGTTCTGCTCCTCGCGTTCCATCTGAACGGAACACTTCGGCGCACCAGCGCACAATCGATCCTGAAAAGTGACGTGCGAAAAGCACTTGCACAGGAAATCGAGAAAATTCCGGGAGCACGTTTGGTCGATGTGACGCTCGCACAAAGCAACGGTAAACTCTCTGTGTGGGCCGTTGCACGCACTCCCCAGCCGATATCGCCCGAGCAAGTCGCTCACCTCAACGACTTAGCCAACGACGTAACCGGACGCGCCGTGGCATTAACTGTGCGCTCCGTCATTACTGCCGAAACCACTCGGTTCGGTAACGTGTATAAACCTGAGTTGCCTCCAGATGAATCTCCTGATGGACGGTGATCAGATTCAGCCGTTTTCGACAACGGGTTCTCCCCATTCGGCAAGACAATTATGGTGCGTGGGAACTGCGCACTTGGCTGCCTGCGGTCCCACAAAACCAAAATGTAGTGGTCGCCCTTGCGAAGCGTCCGAATGGCTTGGTCCCAATTCGGGGTCCCTTGGGGGTCTTCCGCCTTCAACCTTTTGTAAGCATGGTGGAGAAGTTGATGTCAGAGAGAGATATATTTTCCCGGCTCGCTTGTTCAGTCGCTTGCTGCACTAGAAAATCTTTTGCTTGCTTGGTTTTCATCCCGAAAGGACCACCCGGAGACTTGGACCAAATCTGTCATATTTTGGCTTTAGGGCTTGGTATGTCAGATTACCGGTAAAGTGGCTATCAGTCCTCGGCGAAGGCGGAGGGTGAATCTACCTTACCGGAAGTTCGACACCACTTTGTGTTGATGCCTTAGCGCGAAAATGCGCAATCGCGAAGAGGCCAAAGCCAAGCAGAACCGCAAACTTGGTCAACCAAAATGTCGACGGATAGTCGCGCGAAACTCCTGCCCAATCGAGATACCAACGAACATGGCGCCGAAGCGTTGGAGTGTGAGGCCGAGATTGTCGTAGGTTTTTCTTCCATCGGTCATCCAGTTAGCCATTGCGGTGTCTCTCGCAGAAAGTCTGCTCGCTTGGCCCTCAAGCTATCATAATTCCGGACATTTGCCAGGTTAGGGGCCTGGTTTGTCAGAAAATCGTCTATATGGCACACAGGCGATAATGTCGTTAATCGCGTCTCCAGACCTGTCGCAGATTTTTTCTCTCACTGTTTCAAGTAACGAAGCGCGACACACCCTGATTTAAAAGGCTTTGATTCAACCAGTTTCAATTGCAATTTCTCGGGCAGGCTGACGCCCTCCATCAATCGTCTGCCTTCTCCGACAATGGTTGGCATAACGACAAAACGATATTCGTCAATCAGGCCAAGCTCTATAAGTTGTGAGGGAACATTTACACCGCCGGCTAAGATATTTTTACCCTGTTCTTGCTTCAGTTTAAGTATTTCGTCGCGAAGGTTCGTACGAACAATTCTCGTATTTTCATCTCCAGCGCTGGCCAATGATCGTGAAAAAACGATCTTCTTCTTGGAGACAAAGGTTTGAGCAAATTCGATATCCGCTTTTGTCTCGGACTTGCTTTTTGCGATATCAGTCCAATAAGGAACCATCAATTGATAGGTTTTACGTCCATAGACGAGCAGGTCAAAATCTCGCAAGAGGTGCGTGTAATGTTCAAGTATTTCTTCATCGGAGGGAGGATTGAATTTGGTATGGTCGCAGCAGCCATCCAGGCTAAGGTTGATTGCGTAGATTACATTTCTCATGTGCCAATTCCCCAGTTCAGACACTCTTCCAGAGTTTTAACTATCGGTCAACTCCCGGGAAGTCGGCAAAGTGGCGCATAGTACGTCAAGTGAACGGTTACGTCATTACTCAGGACTGACTCAACCTTGAGAATTTTAATCGCGGTGGGCTATGCTTCGACTACCATGCGCATGTGGGCCGGAGAAGCACTCTTTCTGCTCAATTTCTTCTTAGTAGCGCCCTCCATATCGGTGGCAATCGGATATGCCGCCTGGAAAGGAAAACCGGAGAACTTCGACCGCTGGTTGTTCTGGGCCGCATTTTTTGGCGCAGGTGTGGTCGCCACTTTTCTGATGGTGTTCGCACAACGAATGCAGGCCGACGTTCGCACGTGGCAATATCCGGTACGGGTTGCGTGCTTCAGTATTGGTGCGTTATTTTTCGGCATTGCAGGCGGTTTCATGATTGGGATTTTCACGTATCGGCGTGGCGTTCGGAATGAGAACCCACCCCAGTAGCCAGTACCCACACATTATAAAAGGGCGCCCCTTTGGAGTAAGTTTTGAGTGCTTGGCTCAACTTCTCCAGGAAGGAACACCCTTTTATGACTAGCATTAAATATATCGGCATGGATGTGCACAAGGAAAGTATTTCGATTGCAGTGATAAACTCCGTCGGCAAGGTAGTGATGGAATGCGTCATCGAGACCAAGGCGAGCACCATCCTGCAGTTCATCGATGGATGGCGCGGCGATTTGCAGGTTACGTTCGAAGAAGGAACCTGAGCGGCTTGGTTGTACGACCTGTTGAAACCGCACGTCGCCGAAGTTGTGGTGTGTAACCCGCGAAAGATTGCCTTATTGAAGGATGGCAGTAAGAGTGACCGGATCGATGCACGCAAGCTGGCCGAACTCTTATACATGAACCAGCTCCAGCCGGTGTATCACGGGCAGCACGGCTTGCGAACGTTGAAGGAGTTGGCGCGCAGCTATCTGACCATCACCAAAGATCTCACGCGAGTGATGAATCGGCTCAAGGCGTTGTATCGCAGTTGGGCCATTCCCTGTGCCGGCAAAGAAGTCTACGCACCCCGACACCGTGCGGAATGGCTCGGCAAGATCAGCGAAGCGGGTGTCCGGCGACGGGCTGAATATTTTTACCAGCAACTTGATGTCTTGCGACTCCTGCGCCTGGAAGTACGGCGGGATCTGTTGCATGAAGCCAAAAAGCACAAGGCGTGGAAACTGTTGCGCCAGATTCCGGGAATCGGTCCGATTCGAGGGGCCCTTCTGATGGCGCTGATGCAGACGCCGCATCGGTTTCGCACCAAACGACAGCTGTGGACCTACAGTGGGCTGGGATTAGAAACGCATGACAGCGCACAATACCACGCTGTGGAAGGGCAGCTGCAACGTTCCAAGAAACCCGTGACGGTTCGTGGTCTAAATAAGGACCGCAATCACGACCTCAAAGATATTTTTAAAGGTGCGGCGATGAGGGCCAGCACAGCAGCCGGACCGCTGAAGGTTTTCTACGAGGCGTTGTTGGCCAAGGGGAGGAAGCCCACGATGGCGCGCCTGACTTTAGCGAGGAAGATAGCCGCGATCACGCTGATTGTTTGGAAGAAGGAGGCACGTTTCGACGCCGACTATTTGAAACCACAAGCAGCTTGAGCGTCTCTAGCAGAGAGTCTGTTCCATCCCTGGGAACCATTTCCTGGCGGTGGCCATCGGCTTCTTGAGACGCTCGATTCGAGGGGAAGTATCAATCGGAAAAGTCAGGCCCGTGCTTAAAACACGCGAGTCTCCGGAGCCACCCTATGCCCTCTCGGACAATCGAAGAAAGCCATAGGCCACGAGTCTCCAATAGGACCATGCATTGCCACTGATCCAGTGGACAACCGTCAGGCTTGATGTTTCAAAAAAAAATGGCGCCGCAACAAGGATATGGAACCACAGCGAACACGAATCGTTCCTTCGCTTCACACATGGATACGAAACAGGACCTTACGCCCGAGGAAGACCACTCACGGATCGAGGGTGCACGCTCAATCATAGGGGCTGAATGCCGAGAAAAAGATCGGCGGCAACCCCAAGGAGAGTTGTTTCTCTTGACATTCCCTTTTATAGGACTCTTCGGAGTGGGAAAACTGGTCAATTCTGCACAGAGACTAGAATATCTGTTGCTTAGTCGGGATTACACTAATAGCCCCAGAATCGGCTTGGCACTCGGCGGTTGCCAGAATAGTCGGCGCTTATTGTCGAACCACGCGGTCAACTCCCGGGAAGTCCGGTAATCGTCCATATGGCGCGCAGTACCCATAGAGCCCGGTATCGTTAATCAGGACCTTGCTTGACGAAGCACTCAGCTGCAGCCGCACAATTTGCTCATAGGCCGCAGGTCCGGGCCACCGTACCCGTCAAACGGTAAACCGAGTTCTGTTTTGTTGTACTCCGAGAAACGGAATCGGAAGGACTGGATAGGTTTCCCACCTGAATACACGTCTACGAGATGCTTCTCTTGGAGGCCTAATCCGTCTATTTTGAAACCCTTTTTCTGAGGCCACGGCGTTTTCGTTCCGTTGTCTATCCTGAACATGAGCGTCTTAAGGTCGAAGGGAACTGCACCGAAGTTACAACAGCCCGGTGGGTCCGGAATCACGCAGAGCATCCCTGTCGCAGGCTCAGCGGGTTTAGGAAGTGCTGATACAAGACCAATAAGAATAACTACTGCCGTGTATCCGAAGCGTCGCATTAGTTTCCTCCGGTCTGTTCTTCAAAACGGAGTCTATCGCTAGCTCCCGGGATGAACGAATGCTCGACGCGTAAGGACTAGATAGCATACACGCCACGAGTAAAAGATAACGCAAGATCGTTGTTCACAGCGCGGACGAAAAGATTTCCGCGCCCAGAGCTTGATAGCGCGTCGCTATTCGGGTAATCAGCGATTTTTCCAATTGGGTTTGCGCTTTTCAACCAGTGCTCGGACGCCTTCCTGGGAATCCTCCAGCGCATAGAGTTCGTTCAGGAAAATATTCATGGAGTTTTTCAGACCGTCACGGAGCGAAAGCCCCATACCGCCGAGAATGGCCCTTTTCGCCATGCTGAGCACCGGCCCGGAATGGCTCACCACACGCGCAATCAGGTCATTCACCGTGGCTTCCAGTTGAGCTTCTGGAACTAGCCGGTTGACCATGCCGAGTTCAAGCGCCCGTTCTGCAGTGACTGGTTCCCCAAGGAGAACCAATTCCAGCGCCACTTTCGGACCAACCAGGAACGGGAGAATTGTTGTGGCTAACGGAGGAAAAACACCAATCGTGATTTCTGGTTGAGCGAACCGCGCACGCGGTGTTGCAATGACAAGGTCGCCAAATGCTGCCAGCTCCGCCCCACCGCCTATCGCCGGACCATTTACAACGCACATCACAGGTTTTGAGGTTTCCAGAATCCCCGAAAACACCGAGTGGAATACATCTAGCATTTGAAATACCCGCTGCGACGTATATTCGCCTACGTCGATGCCACCGCAAAACACCTTGCACGCGGAATCCAGGACAATGAGTTTCACGTCCCGGCGCTCCCCCGCATACGTAATCCCGTCGGACATTTCCCGTAACATGCTTTCGTTAAGGAGATTGTGGTCAGGCCGGCTCAACGTCATGCGTGCGACCCCGGCGTCCACGGTAAGCTTGATGAACTGAAAATCTTCCGGATTTCGACGTCGCGGCGAGGTGGACACCTCAACACTGTTGCGGGGATTCACGATGGGCGCTCCTTACAATAACGGTTATTTCGTCAAAACCGATGCTAGCATGCTGTTTGGTAAGCAAAAGATTGAGGTTCGCTCGTGTGCGCAATGAGTCTTCTGGCCGGCCTGCCAGTCCAGTCGAGCCCCATTTCTGATTAGGAAACCTCTCTTTATTTCCTTTCTCCCCGAGAAAACGGGGTGCTTCCGTCCTGTGGTTCTCCAGCAAGACGCTCCATCTGATGAGCGAGCACGAGTTTTATCGTCTACAGGCTATTTGAGAGCGCAGCTCGAATGTCGCTCTGATACCTGCTATTCGGAATGACTCGCTCGCGAGACTAACTTCCGGAGGTTCTTGATGTATAGGATGAGAAAGTTCACCACGTCATTTGCAATTGCTGGATTCGTCTTGCTGGCGGGAGTTGTTTCTTTCGCCCAGTCAAAGACGGAAAAGGACATCGTTGACACTGCTGTGTCAGCAGGTTCGTTCAAGACTCTTGCAGCGGCTTTGCAAGCAGCAGGTCTCGTGGATACCTTGAAGGGCACAGGCCCATTTACGGTATTCGCTCCGACAGACGACGCATTTGCCAAGCTGCCCGCAGGAACGGTCGAAACGCTGCTGAAACCGGAAAACAAAGAAAAGCTGAAGGCAGTTCTGCTGTACCACGTCGTCCCCGGACGGGTGACGTCCAAGGAAGTGATCAAGCTGCACTCGGCCAAGACCTTGAACGGAGCCGAAGTCACGATCACAGTGAAAGACGGCAACGTGGTGATTAACAACGCAACCGTAGTCCAGGCCGACGTGGAAGCTGACAACGGTGTGATTCATGTCATCGACACGGTTCTGCTCCCTCAGTAAGAAAATAAGAAAGAATCAGGCGGAAGAGTGATATGACGCTGCCGCCTGATTCTGCCTTTAATTGAAAAGATGAAAAGATAAGTGCAAACGGATATCCTGCGGTAGATTGGCAAGGCCGCGGAGTCGGAAATTCCGGAATGGAAAAAGGTAAAGCACGAGCTTTGATTGGGTTTCTGTTCGTTTGTTACGCAGTGGCGTTCGTTGCCGGCGTCATGACGCGACCGGAAATTGCCGCGTGGTACGCCCATCTGGCAAAGCCTTCATGGCGTCCGCCTAATTGGCTGTTTGCTCCAGTCTGGACCACCCTGTACGGATTGATGGCCATAGCGGCATGGAAGGTCTGGTGCGCGCCGGCCTCAAAATTTCGAACCGCAGCCTTGCGGATCTTCTGGCTCCAATTGGCACTGAATTTCTTGTGGTCCCCGGTTTTCTTTTCGCTACACCGCATTGCCGACGGTTTTTTCGTGATCGCGAGTCTGGTGCTTTTGTTGATTATCTTTATCGCCCTCACTTCACAATTTGAGAAAACTGCCGCCTGGTTGTTCCTTCCCTATCTGGTGTGGGTGAGCTTTGCAGCATTCCTGAATTACACTATCTGGACGATGAATCCGAATTCTGTAGCTTACCCACACCAAACGCCGACCGCTGTGGCGTATCGCTTTTTTGGCGTTCCCGATGCCGAAGGCTTTCCGTCCAAGCTCTCGTGGGGCGATGCGGCGGCACTCTCGTTCGATCAGAACTGGAAGGGAGAAAACCCTGAACCCCTGCGCGCTACCGAAGTTCGTTTGCTCTGGACGCCGGACACTCTGTTCCTGAGATTGCTGGCGCACTATCAGTCCTTGAACTTGTACCAGGAAGCACGCAACGATGGCTGGCGCGACCAGCTCTGGGATCGGGACGTCGTAGAAGCGTTCCTACAGCCTGATTCGAGCGATCCTTTCGTCTACAAGGAATTTGAAGTGGGACCGAACGGATTCTGGATCGACCTAAATGTTTCCCACGGCGCAATAGAAGAAATGCGCAGTGGACTGAAGCGTCGAGTGGTGCTCGATGAAAAAGCCAAAACATGGACAGCGGAGTTGGCCATCCCGATGAGAAGTCTGACGAATGTATTTGATGCGGATCGCGACTGGCGGGTAAATTTCTATCGTATCGAGGGGCACGCCGAACCCCGGTTTTATTCCGCGTGGAGCCCGACCTACAGCAAAGAGCCAAATTTTCATGTTCCCGACGCCTTCGGGAAACTACTCTTTCGGGAAAAGCTCTAATTGCATCGCGAGTTCGCGGCAGTCAGCCAGTTTTCAAAGAACTCCGTAGCCTTATCACCTTCCAGACGATTACGCACCGCATCAAGTACGCGGCAGTGCAACGCACCATCTCTACCATAAAACCCCAGCCAATACGGAACGCAAAAATCCATGACCTTCAGGTCGATCTGAAGGTCCGGTTTTAGCAACTGAAAAAACCCTTGCATAAAGACTGTGCGCATCACCTTTTCGAGCAGGATGGAGCGAACGTCTTCCTCGTTAAGGATAGGAGTGAGGCAGTTCCGAGAAGCCGACAGGATCAACTCGTTCGGCCGAATCGCGCCGGAGAATTCGAACAAATCCAGGGTGCCGTCGATCTGATCGATCGCCACAAATCGCTCACGCCTTTTCCGACCATTGACGTAGCTGAGGCGGTAAAGCGCGAATGGAACGAAGACAGATGCAAGCCTCTGTAAAACACCCCGACGTATCCGGACAGCCAAATTGGATAAACGAGAGTCGTCCAACAGACGCAGGGCCTCGGCCTGCGAAACGTTAGAGCGCAGGCTCATCACGGACGAACATCCGTGTGGACTTTCCGTCGTGGGTGGAGAAATCAGCGAAAATGGATCCATAGGCCAATCACGGTGATTACTAAGAGAGCGGTGAAAGCAATATTCAAGGATCGTTCCCGAGGCGATTCTCGTTGAAGGTGTGGTGCATTGACCGCGACCGCATCCAATTTGTCGTCTACCGTCGCGAAGGTTAGTCCCGCGATGCGTTTTCGCGCAGGTGCTGGATAAAAATGACTGACGCCGATCAGGACCGCAGCACAAACGATAAACATGAATATGGCGTAATGCAGAAAATTTGCATCGATCAGGAAGCGCATGAAACTGGAACGAAACGGCCTGGTCTTGTCCAGGATTTCCGCACTGAACCGCACCGCTCCCAGAAGGAATCCGACGAGTAATGACGCAATCGCACCTTCACCATTCAATCTTGGCCACAAAATACCGAAGATAAAACAGACAGCAATCGGAGGGCTGATATATGCCTGAACGCTCTGCAAATAAAGCCACAACTGATTGTTCAGCGACTGTATAAATGGAACCCAGAGGATTCCGAGCACAACCATAACCACGGTTGCAATCCTGCCAAAAAACACGAGCTGCGCCTCGCTCGCCGCTGGGCGCAGCTTCTTATAAAAATCGAGGGTTACCATCGTTGAAGCGGAGTTGAACACCGAACTCATGGCACCCATAAGCGCAGCCAGGAGTGCCGCGACCATCAACCCGACCAGTCCCACCGGCAGCAAATTTACGATCATCAGCGGATACGCGCTGTTGCTGTTTGTTACTCTCCCTCCGACCACGGGAAACATCTGCGGATAAACTGCGTATGCAATCATGCCCGGAACGACCAGCAGGAATACGGGCAGGATTTTCAGGAACCCGGCGAAAATTGTTCCCGCTTTGGCGTGCGCCTCGTCTTTGGCAGACAAGACCCGCTGCACGATCATCTGATCCGTGCACCAATACCAGATCCCGATGATTGGCGCACCGAAGAAAATTCCCGTCCACGGGAAATCGGGGTCGCTGATCGGTTTCATCATGTGAAAATAGGCAGGAGGAAGAAGCACGCGAAGTCCGGCAAAGCCACCAACCTTCTCGAGGCCGAGCACAGTTAGAACAATCGCGCCCGCAAGAAGGATGAGTGTCTGAACCAAATCGGTGTAGATTACGGCGGCCAATCCGCCGGCAACGGTGTAAATGCCCGTCGCAATAACAAGAATAATCGCCGCGGTCATTGGGCGCCAACCCAAAACACTCTCGGCAATGATGGCACCGGCGTACAGATGTACGGAAATTTTCGTAAAAATATAGGCAATAATGGAGATACTCGCAAGATAAGTAGCGCAACTCCTGCTGAAGCGACGCTCGAGGAATTCCGGCATCGTAAACACGTTGGAACGCAAATAAAAGGGCACGAACACCCAACCGAGCAGGAGCAGGATCAGGGAGGCCTGCCACTCGAAATGTCCGGGCGATAACCCTACAGCTGCACCCGACCCCGCCAGGCCGATGAAATGCTCAGTGGAGATATTGGAGACGAACAGCGAAGCCCCGATCGCAAACCACCCGATATTCCGTCCGGCAAGAAAGTAATCTTCAGAAGTTCGTTCCCGGCGGGAAAAGTAAAGGCCAATACCAAAAACGATGATGAAGTAGACCCCAATAATGATCAGATCGACGGGAGCCAGGGTGCGATGGGTCAGCGCAACGCTCGGAGCGATGGGCAATCAGTCCTCCAACATGGGCGCAACGAGGGTGCAGACCAGGCGCGGCATCCGGCGAAGTCTATACTAGAGGTGAGTTAGGCTCAATGGCCGGATCACAAATGGGAAAGTACCCCAAAAACTTCCTTTCCTGTTAGCTACTCCCCTTCACCGGAGTTGATCGAGCGGAAAGACGATATACTCGGTATTGAGCCGTTTTCTCCTGTATCTCGCTCGATTTCAAGTAGACTAGTCCTCACGTTCAGACGGCTATTGCGAATGACTGAAGCGATGTTTGCGAATGGGGAGTGACCAATGAAAACATTCAGAATGCTTCTTGGAGTGGTTGTACTCTTGGGGACAACACTGATGGCTGCCGACAAAACAATCTACGATTTCACATTGAATTCAATTGACGGACAACCGACCCCACTTGCCTCTTACAAGGGAAAAGTCGTGCTTCTCGTGAACGTGGCCAGTCGTTGCGGCTATACACCTCAATACACGGCACTGGAAGCTCTCTATGAGAAATACAAAGATCGCGGTTTCGTCATTGTCGGCGTTCCGGCGAACAATTTTGGCGCACAGGAGCCTGGGACGAACGCGGAGATCAAGACCTTTTGCTCGTCCAAATATCATGTGACTTTTCCCATGATGGCCAAGGTTTCGGTGAAAGGTGACGACATCACGCCTTTATATCAGTTCCTGACCGACAAGACCGCCAATCCGAAGACCGGCGGTGAAATTGGCTGGAACTTTACAAAGTTCCTCGTGGATGCAGATGGCAGAGTCGTTGATCGCTTCGATTCGGCTGTTGAACCCAATTCCCCGCAGGTTTCCGCGGCAATCGAAAAAGCTCTGGCTAGCCGTAAATAGCCGCAAGACTCGTTGAGAAGCCTGCTTCAACGAGTCTGAATTCGCACCCAGTTCCGTGACCAAGTCGGCATTTTTGTCATCCAATATCAGTGATTCGGCGGCAATATCGCCCTCGTCGAATGCCCTGACGATCGAATCCATGCCCATTCTCTCTCTGCAAAATGTGGTGAAGGAATATCTCACGGACGGTCAGGCTGTCCATGCTTTGTGCGGAGTCTCGCTCGAGGTTCAGAAAGGGGAGTTCGTGGCGCTGGTGGGCAGAAGTGGCTGTGGTAAGTCCACGTTGCTCAATCTCGCGGGGGCCATGGATTTCCCGACCAGCGGGGTGGTCGAAATTGACGGTGCCTCTACGGCGAGTTTAAGCGACACCGAACTGACGAAACTGCGTCGTGACAAAGTCGGATTCATCTTTCAATCCTTCCAGCTACTTCACACACTGACCGTGATTGAAAACGTAGAGCTTCCGTTGCTCCTTTCAGGAGGAAAAAACGCGCGCGAGGCCGCACACGAACGGTTGCAGTGGGTGGAACTGAGCGGCCTGAGCGACCGTCTCCCCCATCAACTTTCGGGAGGACAGATGCAGCGTGTCGCGATCGCTCGCGCTTTGGTTCATTCTCCCAACATTCTCCTCGCCGACGAGCCGACCGGAAATCTTGACACCGCAACTGGCATCGTGATTTTGCAGTTACTTCAGCGCCTTACGCGCGAAAAAAAGACTGCAACCATTATGGCCACTCACAGCCCCGAAGCTGCCGCTGTTTGTGACACGCTGGTTCAATTGCGCGACGGATCAATCGTCGAGATTACGCGACGCTAATATGCCCCGCCTTGCCCTCTTTTATCGGTTGATGGTGCGGCCCCTGTTTCACGAACCGGGCCGGCTGGCTCTAACGGTGCTCGCCGTTGCGCTCGGTGTGGCCGTGGTTCTGGCGATTGATTTGGCCGGAAATGCCGCCGCAGGTTCATTTCATAGTTCGATGGAAACGCTCACAGGGGACAATGATCTGGAAATTGTGTCTCCGGTTGGGGTTCCGGAAAATGTACTCGGAAAACTGTTCCGAGAAACGTATCTGTTGCGCATATCACCTCGCATGGAAGACTACGCCGTCGTGGCGGAAACCAAGCAGACCCTGCCGCTAATCGGCATCGATTTCATTGCCGAAGGAAGTCGCTTTGCAGATTCACGGACAGCCGTTCCCCGCGATCCCGCCAAAATGCAACAACCGAGCATAACCGAGGGCGACATTCGGCAATTCGAAGAGCCCAAGAGTGTGTGGGTCAGTAGCAGCCTGCACAAAAAAGTGGGCGACCAGGTCGAGTTGCTCATCAACGACCGATCGCTCCTGTGCACCGTGCGTGGCGTTTATCAGGATCCTAGTGGAAACGAGAACGCAATCTTGATGGATCTTGCGGCTGCTCAGCGTGCGCTTCAGCGATTTGGCCGAGTCGATCGCGTGCTTGTTAAATTACCAGCCGAATCTGACATACGAGAATGGCAACGTCAGATTACCGGAGTTCTTCCGGCGGGCATTCTGATCCGCCCTCAAGGCACGGGCACTGAAGAAAATCGCAAAATGCTTACCGCCTTTCGCTGGAATCTCCGGCTGCTGAGCTACATCGCGCTCGTCGTAGGCGCCTTTCTCATCTTCAACACGATCTCCGTTTCCGTCGTTCGGCGTCGCCATGAGATCGGAATCGTGCGCGCATTGGGCGCGACTCGCACGAATGTCTTGCTGGCTTTCCTCGGTGAAGCCGGGTGCATCGGTATCGCCGGCGCCATTTTGAGTTTACCTTTGGGACGGTTGATGGCCGCCGGGGCTGTGAAATTGATGGCCAGCACGGTGGAAGCTTTGTATGTCAGCAGCCGTCCCGGGCCAATCGAGCTGTCCGCGTGGTCCATCGTCCTCGCGCTCTCGATCGGCGTAGGTATCGCCGTTGGTTCGGCCATTTCTCCCGCACGCGAAGCCATGCAGGTTTCGCCCGTCGACGCAATGGCGCGCGGCCGCCGCGAATATGCTGCGAGAGTTCGAAAAGGCCGCGATCTTGTTGTTGCGGTTGTCCTAGCGATCCTCGGCACACTGTCCGCGCGCATGCCAGCCGTGGGCGGTAAGCCACTGTTCGGCTACATCGCCACCCTCTTGCTGATCACCGCGTCAGCCTTCGCTATTCCTGCATTGGTGTCGTTTATCTCTGCCCTGACAGGAGCCCTCCTCGGTAATTTGATCGGAGTCGAGGGATTACTGGCTTCACGCAGTCTTGCCGCTTCGCTCAGAAGAACCTCTGTGCTGGTGGCTTCGCTCTCCACTGCGATCGCCATGATGGTTTCGGTCGGCATCATGGTTGGAAGTTTTCGCCAGACGGTCATGACTTGGATGAGCGATCAACTTCCAGCTGATCTCTACCTCCGTCCGGCGGGAGATCCTGCCGCTGATCGGCATCCGACAATTTCACTGGAGCTAACTGACAAGATCGCGAAGATTCCCGGAGTTGCTGCAGTTGATCGTTTGCGTGCCTACGAGATCAGTTATGAGGGCATGCCCGTAACGCTTGCATCGGTCGATCTACAAGCCCTTCACACAGCTCGACAGTCGGATTTTTTCTCCGGACGCCCGGCCGAGGAGGTCCTCGATCAGCTGCGCAACAGGAATGCCGTCATCGTCAGCGAACCGTTTACCTACAAGCATCACATCAAAGCGGGAGACAAACTCACTCTTTCTCTAGGGGAATCACGTGAGACATTTCAGATCGTTGACGTTTATCCCGATTACGCGAGCGAACGTGGCTACATCCTGATGGACCGCAATACGATGCTTCGCTATTTGCCAGACCCCACACCATCAAATCTCGCCGTTTTTGTTGCTCCCGGGGCACGCGCCGAGGAAGTGCGAGCGAGAATTGTCGAAGTTGCCGCCGGCTCGCACATTCTCATTTTTTCAGACAGGGACATTCGGACCGAAGCGATTCGTATTTTCGACCGAACCTTTGCCATCACCTACGCGCTTGAAGCCGTGGCAGTTTTTGTTGCGGTGATGGGTATTGCCGGGGCTCTTCTCTCCCTGGTAATCGATCGCCGCCGCGAATTGGGTCTGCTTCGCTTCCTGGGCGCCTCGTCTCGGCAAGTTCGAAAACTGATCCTCGTTGAAGCCGGTCTTATCGGATTGCTGGCGAATCTGGCGGGCTTTCTCCTGGGTTATTTTCTGTCCTTGATCTTGGTTTTTGTAATCAATAAACAATCCTTTGGCTGGACCATTCGTTTCCATTGGCCCGTTGCTGTCCTGCTCAGCGCATTGACTGTTGTTTACCTCGCGACGATCCTGGCGGGGCTGTATCCGGCCCGAGTGGCCGTACGCTTAAATCCGCTCGAGGTGGTCCATGAAGATTAGCCGGTTTGTCTACCTCGCCCTCCTGATCTCCGTGCAACCGGCTGCTGCCCAGTATCAGACTGCCCTTCCTGGCTATCACTACGAATTTCCGAAAGATCATTTCAATCATCCCGATTACCAAACCGAGTGGTGGTATTTCACAGGCAACGTAATCGCCGCCGATGGTCATCGATTCGGATTTGAGCTGACCTTTTTTCGACAGGGTGTCAATCGCAACACAGATGTGGGCGGCGCCTGGGACATCCAGGATATCTACCTTGCGCATCTGGCGTTAAGCGACATCGACGGCAACAAGTTCTATCATACGGAACGTATGAATCGAGCCGGGCCGGGGATTGCGGGAGTTGATGCCGTGCAGCAGAAAATCTGGAACGGTAACTGGAACGTCGTCTGGAGTGCAAACGGGGACCTGCATTTGAACGCCCTGAACGCCGATTTCGACTATTCCCTGCTGCTGCATCCGGAAAAACCTCCCGTAATCCACGGCGAAAACGGAGTCAGCCAGAAAGCCGAAGGCGCGGGCAAAGCCTCTCACTACATTTCCTTCACCAGACTTAAGACGACCGGCACGGTTCATCTGAACCAAAAGAGCTATCAGGTCTCCGGTTTGACATGGATGGACCATGAGTTTTTTACGCACTCGCTTGGAACCAATCAAGTTGGCTGGGATTGGCTCAGCATTCAGCTGGCCGATAACTCGGAAATCATGCTCTATCAAATTCGCCGCACCGATGGCTCTGCCGATCCATATTCTTCCGGCACTTACACCGATGCTCACGGCAAATCGACACCGCTCACTGCCTCGGACTTTATTCTCAGGCCGGATGGTGAGACATGGAGGAGTCCGACAACCTCTGCAAACTATCCCATCCGATGGCGCATCTCCATTCCCAAATTCGGCATTGCTCTTCAGGCACAAACCGATCTGAAACAACAGGAAATTTCCGGCCAGTCCAGAATCGCCCCAAGCTATTGGGAAGGCGCAATCCGGTTAACGGGACAGAAGGGCACGGATTCGTTGCAAGGTGTTGGATATCTTGAAATGACAGGTTACGACAGACCAATCAATCTGGGGGATACGCGCGAACCCGCTAGCCGTTGATAATGCTCTCAAGTGCTGCCTTATTTTTGATGACGAGCGTCGAACCCATCACCTGCAGGAGTTGCTTCTTTCGGAAGTCTGCCAGCAGACGGGTCACCGTCTCGCGCGATGAACCGATCATCTGTGCGATCTCTTCATGTGTCAGTGTCAGCTTGATGCGAATCTGTCCTTTTTCTTCTGGATAATTGGCAGCCCATTCGAGCAGAAAACGCGCCAGCTTTTCACCGGCAGAGTGCGAAAGCCCAATCGTACGCATTTCCGAAACAGCGGCGTGATAGGTTTCGCCAAGCTGTTGTGCGACTCGAAGCGCTGCCTCGCCATTTTCTTTCAAGAAATTCAAAAATTCATTGCGCGAAATGAAATTGGCCTGGGCCGGTTCAATCACATCGGCGGTGAGCTCATAACACGATCCGGTGACGGTCGCAGGCAGACCCAGCACTTCACCAGGCTCCGAGATCCGCAGGATCAGGGTTTTGCCGTCGGCGGAAGAAGTGGACAACTTCACGCGTCCGCTGCAGAGCACAAAGACTCCGCGCGCTGGTTGGCCTTCAACAAAGAGTGTTGCGCCTTTCGGATACGATGCCGAGGAAGTGATTGCAGACAAAGCCTTTACAGATGCGTCAGGAAGATTGCAGAAGAGCCGTTCCTCGCGATGAGGGCAGGCCAGACAGTTTTCGATGATTTCCAATCCGTAGGGTGCCCGCATAGCATTATTGTCGTGAAGTAATCCGCCATCCCCTCGGGTCACAAATTGGAACCGATTGCCATTACGACGCCATCCAGAAAGCATGTAAATCACCTATTGCTGTGACCTTGATAACGTACTGCGGGCGCAAGCCCCGGTGATTTCCATCACTGTGATTCGTGATTTGGGTCACGGTCCCGCGGATCACACGGCTCGACAGTTATCAGGGAATTACTCTCATGCCGAACACTCGAGATTCCCGAGAGCTGTTGCAGGTATTGAAGGCTGAGCTGGCCTTCCTCGAGCTGGGCGGCTATCGTGGCGGGCCACGCCATCCTTGGCGCCCTAACTTCGTTTTTGAAGATTCTCCTACCTGCATCAAGTTTAAGAACGAGAACGCCGCCGCCCGCTGCTCGGAATGCTTGCTGATGGCATTTGTGCCGACCGAAAAGCAATCAGCTAAATTCCCATGCCGACATATACCGCTTACCCAGCTTGGCGAGACGGTCAGCGCTTTCTACGAGTGGGGTACGGTGCAAGAACTCGAGACAGCCCTTCGTACTTGGCTCACGCAGACCATCCACGATCTCGAACAAGAAAAGCAGAGCAAACGTCAGTCCGCCTAGATCCGTTTTCCCTCACGAGCGTGTCTGTATTCTACGTAGGATTTTTCTGACCGTAATAGGCGGCGTTGCCATGCTTGCGGGAAAAATGCTTGTTATGCAGATGTTGATCAATGGGCTTCGCCTTGGCGTTTACAGTGACCGTCTGTAAAGCCATTCTAGCAATTTCTTCCAGCACAACCGCATTATGGGCTGCGTCTGCAGGTGTTTTACCCCAGCAGAAGGGGGCGTGCCCTGCCACGAGAATGCCCGGCGTGCGCAGTGGATCGATTTTGCCCAGGCGTCGAACGATCGCAATGCCCGTATTCAGTTCATAGTCATTTCGAATCTCGGCTGGGGTCAACGCCTTGGTCACCGGCACAGGTCCCTCAAAGTAGTCGGCGTGTGTGGTTCCGAAGCACAGAATTTCTCGTTTCGCCTGCGCCCAGGAAGTGGCCGCGTTGGAATGCGTGTGCGCGATACCGCCAATCCCGGGAAATGACTTGTACAAGACCAAATGGGTCGGAAGGTCCGATGACGGCCGCAGTGATCCTTCTTGAATGGTGCCATCCAGGCTCACGACGACTAGATCTTCGGGCTTCATCGTCTCATAGGGCACGCCGCTGGGCTTGATCACGACCAGACCTTCTTCACGGGAGATGCCGCTGGCATTTCCGAAGGTATAGAGCACCAGCCCGCGGCGGACCAGTTCCAGATTTGCTTCTAGCACTTCTTCACGCAAGGTTTTCAGCTTCATGCATTCCCTCGAACAAGCGCCGCAATTTCTCTCAGTTTCGGCAAAATATGGCCGATGGCAACGGGTTGGGATTTGCTGGCACCAAATGCGAAATAGAGCTCCCGGTAGATTCCGTATAACGTTTCATACACGTTCGCTGCGCGTCGATCCGGTTCCACCACTCGGTGCTTTGGGCACAAAGCCTCCTGCGCCTTTTCGATTGTGGGGAACGCGCCGGCAGCCATAGCCGCAAAAATGGCAGAACCAAGGCTGGTCACGTCGGATTGGGGAATGAGCACTGGTTTATTCAGGACATTGGCATACACGCGATTTAAGACGTCATTCTTCTGCGGAATTCCACCGCCATTGATGACACGACGAACAGGTACCCCGTTTTCCTCCATGCGCTCCAGAATCACCCTGGTGTGGAACGCGGTTCCTTCGATCGCGGAAAACAATTCGTCTTGCGCAGTATGCGATAGATTCCAGCCGAGCGTCACGCCACCCAACTCCGGATTTACCAGCACCGTCCGGTCACCATTATCCCAGGTGAGACGCAACAGTCCTGTTTGCCCGGCTTGAAAATCCTCCAATCCGACCGACAGCTCGGCGATTGATTTTCCCGCACGCCGCGCAATCCCTTCAAAAATATCGCCTGTCGCGGAGAGTCCTGCTTCAACGCCGGTTTTTTGTGGGTGAACCGATCCGGCCACGACCCCACATACACCGGGAATCAGTTGCGTCTTGTCGCTCATTGCGATGATGCAAGTTGAAGTGCCGACGACATTCACAATATCTCCGGTACATGCGCCCGCACCAATGGCGTCCCAATGTGCGTCAAATGCCCCAACCGGGATGGGGATGCCGCTCTTCAGCCCTAATTTCTTCGCCCATTCCGCGCTTAGGTATCCCGCAAGTTTGTCGCTGGTCTGATAGTCTCCATCGAGCTTTGCGCGAACACCTTTTAAGAGAGGGTCAACGGCAACGAGGAATTCCTCAGAAGGTAATCCTCCGAGCTCTGCGTTCCACAGCCATTTGTGACCCATTGCACAAATCGATCGCGGCATATCCTTCGGCGCGGTATAACCGCATAATACGCCGGCAACCATGTCGCAGTGTTCGAGAGCAGTCGCAAATCGTTCGCGTTTGTCCGGATTATTGCGAAGCCAATGCAGTAACTTCGAAAAGCCCCACTCCGATGAATACGTGCCTCCGCACCATTCTATTGCTCCGAGGCCCATGCGATGGGCCGTTTCCGTAATCAGTGCGGCTTCACGCCACGAACGATGATCGCACCACAAATAATATTCACTGAGCGGCTGAAGATTTTCATCAACAGGAATAACACTCGAACCGGTCGTGTCAATCGCGAGAGCGGCGACCTGCTCGCCTGGCACGTTGGCCTTCGCCAGCGCCTGTCGGGTAGCATCGACCAGCGCACGCATATGGTCGTCGTGACTCTGGGTAGCGAAATCGGGGTCGGATTTCGTGCGGTGTAACGGGTATTCGGCAGTTCCGGAGCCAAGTCTGCCGTGCTCTGTGTCGACAAGCGTTACGCGCACAGTGAGCGTGCCAAAATCAACTCCTGCGACAATTGCCATATCTGGTGTCCTTACGTTGCGGCCGGTCGCTACGCTTCGTGCGCGTACATTTCCCAGCCCAGATACCGGGTCGTCGCTTCATGAATCACAGAAGCAACGCTGGAAAAGTTTGCGGCCACGTGGTGTTCGAATCCGTTCTCGCAAATGTAGTGTAGCAACTTTTGCAAGCCCGTAATTTCTACGACGCCCGCTCCTCCAAAGGTCTGGAGCGGATCATCCGTAAAGCGACCGCTACCGGAATATCCGCGGATTTTACCCGCGACATCGTCTGTTGAAAACCGTGCGAAGCTCATCGCACCGGATTTCACCTGACCGACGCAGGTTCCGTAGGTATTTTCCTTCCCGACCGTACCTGCGATGATTTCCTGGAAGTCCATTTTGACGTCTTTGAAGAAATGTCGTGGCAAATTACTGCAATGGAAGCAGACCGCCTTGTTCGGGTCATCGCCGTAATTATTGTTCCAATCGAGCAGCGCACTCGGAGTTTCCGAGGCCAATTGCAAGGCGTGCATTCCGAGCACGCCGCAGACGTCGACCTCGCACGCGCTCGAGAGCAACGAATCACTCATCATGCTCATGACCGTGCAAGGAACCACGCCGAGATTTTCCTCAAGCGACGTCCAGCACTGGACCGCGCTGATCTGCACGTCGACTGCTTTCATCCATTGGTCGATCACCGCACCAAGCTTCGCCATCTTCATCAACGCCGGTTGTGGAACACTCGAGGTATTCACATATTTCTGAATGGTTTGCAGCTTTTGCGTCGCGGCCTCGTCGGTATCTTTCATTCGGCTAATCCGCCCCAGCACTTCTGAAAGATCGAGGGTCTCCGTGCTGATGCCACTTGCTTCGAGAAGCTTTTCGCTATAGCGAACGGTGTTGAATGCAGTGGGCCGGGCACCGATTGCCCCGATCCGCAAATTCTGGAGGCCTTTCACCACCCGGCAAACTCCCGAGAACCATTCAAGATCCTTGGCAAATCCAGCAGAGTCCGGACTGACGGTGTGCAGCGCGGTGATGGAGTAGGGAATTCCGTATTGCCTCAAGTTGTTACACGCGGACATTTTTCCGCAGAAGCTGTCTCGCCGATAGGCGATGCTCATTTTTCCGGGGGTGTCCGGAGTCGCTTGGACCAGTACGGGCACACGCAGTCCTGACAGCCGCATGGTGTCCGCGATGGCGCGTTCATCGCCAAAGTTCGGCAGCGTCACGACAACCCCGTCTATCTGCTTCGCGTTCGAGCGAAACAGGTCCGCACAACGCTTCGCTTCTTCGTAGGTCTCCACCGCTCCGTACTTGCTCTGCTCTGCGGTCAGCGCCACGACCTCGATTCCGGCCTTCTGCAACACTTGGATCATCTCTTCGCGACCAGACTTGGCCAGATGATCGGGAAAGAATCCGCGGTTTCCTACGATCAGTCCCATCGTCATTTTTGTTTTTGCCATTGTTAGCTCCGTTCGTTTCTGTTCTGTTGAGCGCTTGCGTACATACGTCTGATGAGCCAAGCCACAAACCGCCTAGCGAATCGATTCTCACTATCCCCTGCTCATGAGGTCATGAACCGGGAATTTCCGACTTCAAACAAGCGAGCACGGAGCGCATACATTTGTGGATTTCATGCATTGCATAGAAAAAATAAATCGATGCATCGCAGTGACCGTGCCTTACAAATTGTTGCCGTGCTCATTTCCGACCAATGCCGTGAACGCTTCCGGCTCCCGGGTGCCCGTTGACAAAGGGCTAGAAGTGGTTTTAAATGAGCACCGTAATCGTTTACGGATTCTAATTCCCGTGCGCCCCTTTGTCCACCTACTTCTCTGCCTGCATTGGGATCGACCGTCGATTGATCGGGGGTACCGATGACGAAACGGGTCGCCACTCTAGTTGATCTTGCTGAGGCCCTGGGAATCTCCACTGGGACCGTTCATCGAGCCTTACACAACCATCCAGACGTCAACGCTTTGACCAAGACACGCGTGCTGCAGATGGCCAAGAGCATGCAATACCGGCCGAATGTGGCGGCCCGCAATCTGGCACGGCGCCGTCATTTGCGAATTTCGGTCAATACCCCAAAAGGCGCCACTTCGTTCTGGGATGAAGTACGAGCCGGGATCCAACGAGAAGCGGACAGCCAGAATATTGGCGGTACCGAGATCGAGTTCCGTACCTATCCCAAAATGGGCACCGGAGAGCCAGAAGCCTTTGAAGCTTCTTTGGATTCCAAGGTAAACGGCATCATTACATTTCCGAGTAGTCCCGTCGAGATGCGCAACTGGATGAAGCGCGCCACAAAAGCACACGTTCCCGTCGTTTGCGTCGCCACCGACGCTCCGAACACCGGGCGACTGGCTGTCGTTTCGATCGATACGATGGTAAGCGGCTCGCTGGCTGCGGACCTGCTTGGACGAATCCTGCGCGGTAAAGGGAAAGTAGCAGTCACGATGGCATATTCCGCCATCAATGAGCATGCCGAAAAATCGAAAGCGTTCACAGAAACGTTGCGCAAGTATCATCCGGAGATGGTTGTCGTCGAATCGATCGAAGAACACGGGGTCGAATCCGAAGCGTACGAGAAGAGTTTGACGCTGTTCAACGCCCACCCCGACCTGGCGGGAATTTACGTGACGACAGAAGCGTCGATTCCCATTTTGAATGCTGCTCGCGATTCGGGAATTTTGCCGCGCCTGTCAGTCGTCACGACTGACCTATTTCCCGCCCTCGTCAGTGAGATTCGCGAAGGGCATGTCATCGGTACCATCGATCAACGTCCTTTCACGCAGGGACGATTGGCATTTCGGGTCCTCCATCAATTCTTGATTGAAGGTTCTTGCCCGAGCTATCAGGTTTTGTTATCTCCCCATCTCGTGATGCGTGGGAATCTGGATTTCTTCCTGCGGCACCAGTCACTGACTTCGATTGCCGATAACGGCCCGGATGAATTTATCGATTCCGCGGTTCTGGAAGGTTATTCCCTGGGATAATTGAGCGTTGCTCGAGTTCCATCACGAGATCTGCATTCTTACAGAGGTGCTTTATTTACTTACTGGGAATTGATGTTGGGACAGGCGGAACACGGGCAATCATCGTGACCGAATCGGGTAAAATACTCGGCTCCGGCACGGAGGAACACGTACCGTTTGCCAGCCCGAAGCCAGGATGGGCTGAGCAGGATCCCAGAGACTGGTGGCGTGCAGCCGCGATTGCGATTCGCAAGGCAATTCAAGCGTCCGGAGTTCCAGGTGAGTCTGTTTCCTGTGTCGGACTTTCCGGGCAAATGCATGGTGCCGTGCTTCTTGACGCAAACCATGAGGTCATCCGGCCTGCACTGATCTGGTGCGACCAGCGGACCGAAGCCCAATCGAAAGAACTCGAACAGCGTTTCGGACTGGATATTCTGATCCATCTAACCTGTAATCCACCGCTCACCAACTTCACGCTAACCAAACTTCTTTGGGTGCAAGAACACGAACCGGATCACTGGAAACGGGTTCGCAAAATTATGCTACCCAAGGATTATGTGCGACTCCGTCTCAGTGGAGATTCCGCGATCGATGTTGCCGACGCCTCCGGGACGCTGCTCCTGGACGTTGCCCGCCGCCGATGGTCGACCGAGGTTCTGAGCAAGACAGGAATCGACATCGGATTTCTGCCGAGGCTGTTTGAATCACAGGAAGTTTGCGGCGCCATTAATCAGGTGGGCGCAACGGCTACGGGTTTGAGGCCCGGTACGCCGGTTGTGGCGGGCGCTGGAGATCAAGCAGCCGGCGCTGTTGGCATCGGGATCACCCGCCCGGGATTAGTAAGCGCGACGATTGGCACTTCAGGCGTTGTTTTTGCAGCAACCGACCGGCCAGCACTCGATCCCAGGGGCCGCTTGCACACATTTTGCCATGCCGTGCCCGAACGCTGGCATATGATGGGGGTGACCCAGGCAGCGGGGCTGTCACTCCGCTGGTTCCGCGACAATTTCGGATCGGGTACGGACGATGGCCGCGATCCTTATGAACGTCTGTCTGAGGAAGCCGCCAAAGCTCCAGTCGGTTGTGAAGGCGCGTTCTGGGCTCCCTACTTGATGGGGGAGCGAACGCCCCATCTTGACCCCAGTGCTCGGGCGGCATTTATCGGCTTGACGGCTTCGCACACGCGGAAGCATCTGGTGCGCGCCATTTTGGAAGGTGTGGCGTACAGTCTGAAAGATACATTCACGATTTTTAACGAGATCAACGTTCCTGTTCAGAAGATCCGGCTGGGCGGCGGTGGCGCGCGTTCGCCTTTGTGGCGGCAAATCCAGGCAGACACCTATTCGCATGAAATCGAGATCTTAGAGGCGGAAGAAGGCGCAGCTTATGGCGCAGCAATTCTGGCAGGTGTTGGCGTGAAATGCTGGACGAGTGTCGACGAAGCGTGCGATGCAGTCGTCCGCGTGGCGAAGCGCGTAGCGCCAAATATGCAGAATAGCGAACAGATGCAACGGGGCTATCAGATCTATCAGCGCATTTATCCTGCGCTCCACTCGATTTTCACCTAACCGCTGCGAGTGAAACCCGGCGTTCAGCGATTGGTGCGGCTGGGCGCAAAATAGAATGAGTAGATCGCTCCCAGAATGGCGAGAATCCCTCCCCACCAGATTCCTGCATGTAAATTTGCAAGGACCAGCGGTTGCGCGGGCGGGTGCATGTACTCATAAATGCCCGAAGCACAAATCAATATCCCGTTCACAAGCAGCGAGATCCCGATAAAGAACCAGATTGATATCGACCCGCCAGGTTTCATAGCGCCTCACCAGAAAATGACGTTCACGATCAAGAAGGCCACTGCAACAACAACACCCCAGAATAATGGCCTTTGAATCAAGGAAACTTGGCCTTCGGAAGGAATATCCGTCACGCCGTAGACCAATCCTTTGAGCTCCACATCGGTCTTGGGTTTTGTCATCAGGCTGACGATGACGGTTACAATCACGCAAACGAGCCAGGACCATAACGCCCGGTACATATTCTCCGCCATATCTCTTGCATTCGGCGACATGGCAACAATGCGCAGAGCCGTAGGATCAATTTTCACCCATGCCCACAATCCGATCGAGGATGCGGTTCCCGTCAGCAGTCCGAAGAATCCGCCGGCGGCCGTCGCGCGCTTCCATAGCATACCGAGGATGACCGTGCCAAATAACGGTGCGATAAAGAAGCTGAACAACGCCTGCACGTAATCCATAATGCTTTTGAAGTCCATCACGAGATAAGCCGTGCCCACGCTGATCGCGACTCCCAACACGGTGCACCAGCGCCCCATGCTGACGTAATGCGCATCACTGGCATCCTTCTTGATAAGCGCACGATAGATGTCATAGGTCCAAACGGTTGTGAAAGCGCTGACATTGCCCGCCATTCCGGACATGAAACCGGCAATCAACGCCGTAATGCCCAAACCAAGCAGCCCCGGTCCGCAATAGCGTGCGAGCATCAATGGCAGCACTTCGTTGTAGCTGTGTCCTCCGCTGGCAACGGCCTGCGCTTCCGGCATCAACTTGATTGGAAGAACGGCCAGCGCAAGCAAACCAGGCAGGATCACGATAAACGGGACGAACATCTTGAAGGCGGCACCGATGATGGGAGCCATTTTCGCGGCACGCAAATCCTTTGCGGCCAGAACGCGTTGCACGACAAGGAAGTCGGTCGTCCAGTAGCCGAAAGAGATAATGGCGCCGAGTCCAAAAACGATGCCGAACCAGTTGATTCCCATCGGATTGTTGTTGGCCGAGCCGAGTGTGCTCCAGAGGTGGGTGTATTCAGCTGATGCGTTGGTAGCAATTTTTACTTTTAATGCTGCCCAACCCCCGGCTTCAATCAGGCCGAGAATGGGAATGAGTAATGCCCCGGCCCAGATCAGGATAAATTGCAGAACTTCGTTGAAGATTGCCGAACGCAATCCGCCGAGGGCGACATAAATCGCCACAGTACCTGCAGAGATCAGAATACTGAAGTTGATGTCCCAGCCCAGAACGATCTTCAGCACGAGCGCCATCGAATACATATTGATGCCGCTCATTAGGACAGTCATGAACGCGAAGCTTACCGAGGAGAGCGTGCGGCTGGATTCTCCAAACCGAAGTTTCAGGTAACCCGGTACCGAGTGCGTCTTCGAGATGTAATAGAACGGCATCATCACCAGAGCCAGGAACAGCATCGCGGGAATCGCGCCGATCCAATACCAGTGCGCGGCAAGAATTCCGTACTGATAAGCCGCGCCCGCCCAGCCCATCAGTTCCAGGGAGCCGAGGTTCGCCGAGAGGAAACTGAGTCCGGCAATCCAGGCAGTCATTTCCCTCCCGGCCATGAAGAAGTCTTCACCTGTATTGGCGCGTTCCTTCAGGTAGAAACCGATTGCCAAAACCAGTGCAAAGTAAAAAATGATGATGACGAGGTCCACGGGTGCTAAATGGACCAGACGGTTGGTATCGAGAAACGCCAATAACGCAATCATGGATTTATGGAGTCGCTCCTTATGGGCAAACTGGTATTGCCTTTACCGCGAAACCCCTGTCGTTCCCTGCAAACTGCGGAAGGATTACTTCGTCGAAAATTTGTAAATCGTCTCGGAAACGAATTTCGCTCCGGGACGCAGTTCGGTTGTTGGAAATTCCGGATGATTCGGTGAATCCGGGTAATGCTGAGTTTCAAGGCAAATAGCGCCGTATTTCTTGTACGTCAGGCCACCCTTGCCCACAACCGGCTCGTCCAGATGAATCGCGGAATAAAACTGAACGCCAGGCTGTGTGGTCAGAACTTCCATCTGACGCCCCGTCGCTGGATCGTAAACGTTCGCAGCCTCACGCAGCGTACCCGCTTTTCCGTTCAGCACATAGTTGTGGTCGTAGCCTCCCACTTCCCCTAAATCGCCGATACGCGCTCCAATTGCTGTCGGCTTCAGGAAATCCAGAGGCGTGCCCACGACACTTTTGATTTCGCCCGTGGGAATCAAGGTGCTGTCAACAACGGTGTATTTATCTGCGTTGATAGAGAGGACGTACTTCAGAATGTCTCCTGATCCATTTCCGCTCAGATTGAAGTAGCTGTGGTTCGTCAGGTTCAGAACAGTCGCCTTGTCGGTTTCCGCTTCGTAATCCAGTTTCAGCTCATCCTTGTCGGTCAGCGTGTATGTCACGTGCACGGTCAACGTACCGGGGTAGCCCTCCTCGCCGTCCTTGCTCACATAGGTAAACCTGACCGATTCACCGGCTGAACTTTCCTTCGGTTCTGCGGCCCAGATCTTGTGATCGAAACCCACGGTCCCGCCATGCAGCGAATTCGGGCCGTTGTTCACGGCGAGGCTATACTCCTTGCCCTCTAGCGTGAACTTACCCTTGGCGATGCGATTCGCATACCGGCCGACCGTCACCCCAAAGAATGGAGTCTTCCCGAGGTACTGCTTCAAATTGTCAAAGCCGAGAACAACGTCGCCCATCTTGCCGGTGCGATCCGGCATATCAAGGTCAACCAGTGTCGCGCCAAAGGTCATGACCCTCGCGGACGCACCTTTGGCGTTGTGGAGCGTGTAGATCTCAATGTCAGCTCCCGCCTGCGTTTTGCCAAAGACGGATTTCGCGATCGGTTCGGCTTTATTGGGGCTACCGGAAGTATAGTTTGCGTTTGTCATAGAGTATCCGAGAACGATTACGGCCAAAGGGAGACAGAGACGACTGCAAAGCGGCATTCACATCCTCCAGGGGCCCTGCCCGAAGGCGGCGGTAAAGCCCCCTGCGGGTTTTATCACAAATCCGCCCGTTAGGCGAGGGATGTCGAGTAATGCGGTTAACCTCCGTTACTGGAGCCAAGTTTCGAATTGACAGGCGCAAGGGTTGGTGAAACAGTGGCCTTGATTCGTAAACGTTTACGGAGTTTCAGATCCCGATGCAGATGAAATTTTTCCGTGGTCTTAGGGCTTCCCTGAGCAGTTTCTTGCTCCTCCTTGTTTTCACTTCCCCACTAAGCGCGCAATGGATTCCGGTCAATGCAGTGAAATCAGCTGAGCTACGGCCCGACGGCGTTCTGCTGACACTTGAAACCGGCTACCTCCGTTACCAGGTTTGCTCCGATTCGGTCGTGCACGTCGTCTATAGCCTAGAACGCGAGGCCCCGACGCATCCGGATTTTCTCGTGATAAAGACGGCATGGCCAAAAGCGGAATTCCGATTTCACGAGGAAGACCCCAAAGTCCTGACGCTCAGCACTGCGAAATTAAGATTCGAGATTAGCCGCGAGAACAGTTCTGTAACCGTCTATGACAAAGAAGGCAAGCAAATCGCAGAAGAAACATACCGCACTCTGACTCCGGCCGAGGTCAATGGAGAAAAGACCAATCACGCCGAGCGCTTTACCCGCATGTGGGGTTCTCAGGAGGCGCTGTACGGCTTGGGCCAGCATCAAGCCGGCGTGTGGAATTATCGCGGAGAGTCGGTTGATCTTTCGCAGGACAACACCAACATTTCCATTCCAATGACAATGTCGAGCAACGGATATGGAATTTTCTGGAATAACGGCTCGCGCAGCCGTTTCAACAATCGCTTCGTCCACGCCCTCTACCTGAGTTCCGACGTTGCCGATTCGATCGACTACTACTTCATCTACGGTCCCGACTTTGACAAGATTATTGCGACCTACCGCGAGCTAACGGGATCCGCACCGATGTTTGGCAAATGGGCCTATGGCTTCTGGCAATGCAAGAATCGTTACTCGTCGCAGGCGGAGCTGGAAGGAGTTGCAAAGAAATATCGCGACCTGCACATTCCGGCCGACAACATCGTCCAAGACTGGTTCTGGTGGAACACGATGGGCGAGCCGGTTTTTAACAAAAACTATCCCGACCCGAAAGGGATGATCGAGACACTGCATCGGGACAATTTCCATCTGATGATTTCCGTGTGGCCGTTTTTCCGTCCTGGTTCGCCCGTATACGAGGAAATGGCGAAGCGCGGCTTCCTGATCGATCGCACCATTGCCTCCACGTTTCATCCCAAAGGCTCGGCGCTCTACGACGCGTTCAATCCGGAAGCGCGGAAATATTATTGGAGTCTGATGAATGAGGCTTTGTTCAAAATTGGCGTCGACGCCTGGTGGCTCGATACCGATGAACCGGAAACCGAAGGGCGTGAAACAAATATTCTGGTGACAAACAAGGTCTCGATCGGGAACGGAGCGCGCTACGCCAATGAATTTCCACTCATGACCTCGACGGCCGTGCACGATGGACAGCGGGCTGCGTCGGACCAGAAGCGCGTGTTCATACTTTCGCGCTCGGCCTTCGCCGGCGAACAGCGGAATGGTGCCGCCGTCTGGTCCGGGGACGTAAATCCAAACTGGGAAACATTTCGTCGACAGATTCCCGCGGGTTTGAATTACTCCGTATCGGGGCTTCCATACTGGACAACCGATATCGGAGGATTCGTCGAAGCCAACCCTGATGACCCCGCTTATCGCGAGCTTTACCTGCGGTGGTTCGAGTTTGGAACGTTCTGTCCGATCTTTCGTGCTCATGGAACCCGGACAACAAACCAGAATGAACTGTGGTCGTATGGGCCCGAAGCACAAAAGACTCTCGTCGCCTACGACAAGTTGCGTTATCGCTTGATGCCCTACATTTATTCTCTGGCATGGAAAGTGACGAGCGAGGGTTACACCATCATGCGGCCGCTGGTGATGGATTTTCGAACCGATGTGCGCGCACAGAACATCGGCGACGAGTTTTTATTCGGCCCGGCGATTCTGGTTGCGCCGGTGACAGAGCAGGCAGCGACGGTCCGGCACCTCTACTTGCCAAAGGCAACGTGGGTCGACTTCTGGACGGGAAACGCGATAACGGGTGGAACTGCGATTGATACCCCGGCACCTCTCGATCATCTGCCCCTGTATATTCAAGCCGGCTCTATTCTGCCACTTGGCCCAGATCTGCAGTATGCCGCGGAACGTGTGCCTGATCCCCTCGAGATTCGCGTGTATCGCGGCGCAAATGGCAGTTTCACGTTATATGAGGACGAGAACGACAACTACAATTACGAGCGGGGTGCCCACGCAACGATCTTGTTCACGTGGGATGACTCCGCGCACGAGCTGACCATCGGCGATCGCATGGGGACTTACGCCGGAATGGCAGAAAATCGCACGTTCAGGATTGTTTTCGTACGAGAAACTTACGGTGTTGGGGGCGGACTGACCGAACCTGCAGACAAGGTCATTTCCTATTCTGGAAAAAAAATCGTAGTCGCACCGTAAATTTTCCGAATTCCGGTTTGCCCGGAGGCTCATTGTGTTTCTCAGTCGCGCACATTATCTGCTTGCGCTGTGCCTCGTGATCGTTGCGAGGGCTCCGTTTCCATTGCCTCTCGCCGCACAGACGACCTCGGTATCGGCAATTCCGACACAGCTGCCCGGCCGCGACGCGATCTTGATCGGTACGGACTGGTACCCGGAACAGTGGCCGGAATCGAGATGGGAAGCGGATTTGAAAATGATGGAAGAGGGGCACATCCAGGTAGCGCGCATCGCGGAATTTGCGTGGAGTCGCATGGAGTCTTCAGAAGGCAATTATGATTTCAGCTGGCTCGATCGCGCGATTCGTCTGGCGGAAAAGCATCACGTCGCCATTGTGCTCGGAACCCCCACGGCCACACCGCCTGCCTGGCTGACCCAGAAGTATCCGGAAACGTTGCGAGTCGACGCCAACGGGAAAGTTTCAGTTCATGGGACTCGCGCTCATGGCTCGGTCACTTCCACAAAATATCGCGAATTGTGCAGAACCATTGCGCGGGAAATGGCCAAACGGTATGGACATGACCCGAACGTGGTTGGCTGGCAGATCGATAATGAATTCGGGTACGCGTTGATGTCTTACAATGAGGAAGGCCGCACACAATTTCAGGATTGGCTCAAAGAAAAATATAAGACGATTGACGAACTGAACGAGCACTGGACCACTGCGTACTGGAGCCAGACCTACGACAACTGGCGTGAGATCCCGATTCCAGGTGACGATCACAATCCGGGACTGCGGCTCGACTGGAGGCACTTCACAACCTATGCATGGACGAGCTACATACAAAATCAGATCGACGTGATTCGCCCGCAAAGCGAACCACGACAGTTCATCACCGGAAACCTGATGGGGTGGGGATTTGACGGTTTTGATCATTACATCATTACCCGTCCGCTGACGTTCGTTTCCTGGGACGATTATGTGGGACACGGCCATCTGGACTCCGATTCGAACGGTATCAGTCACGACGCCGAACGTGGGCTGAAACGTGACAATTTCTGGGTCATTGAAACCCAGCCGGGGAATGTGAATTGGTCGAGCGTGAACAATGCGCTCGACAAGGGCGAAGTGCGCGCAATGGCCTGGCACGACATCGGGCATGGTGCCGATGAAGTTGGCTACTGGCAGTGGCGCAGCGCGCTGAATGGCCAGGAAGAATTGCACGGCACGCTCGTCGGCCCTGATGGGCTGCCCATGCCATTGCTCAGTGAGGTCGATCAGACTGCCCAGGAGTTTTTGGATACGCAAAATGCGTTTCGGGGAACAAAGGTGGTCTCTGAGGTGGCACTGCTCAATGACTATGACAGCCGCTGGGCAATAGACGGGCAGAAGCTGACGTCGAAATACAACCAGTTCACGGTGCTGAAGAGCTATTACCATTCACTCCGCAAACTTTCGCAATCCATCGACATCGTCAGCCCATACGCACCATTGGATTCCTACAAGCTCGTAGCAGCGCCCAATCTGAATTTGATTCCGAAAGACCTGGCAAATCACCTGGCGGAATACGTGAAAAACGGAGGTCATCTTGTGATTGGCCCGCGGTCCGGGCAGAAAGATGAATACAACGCGCTGCTTCCGATTCGGCAACCTGGATATCTGGCGGACGTCCTTGGCGGTCACGTCGAACAATATTACGCACTGGAAAATGATCTGGCAGTCGCCGGCGAGATTGGTTCAGGGGAGGCCTCGGTTTGGGCGGAATTTCTGAAAACGACCGCCCCCGATGCAGAGGTATTGCTGCGCTACGGCAAGAGCAATGGATGGCTAGATGGTCAGCCTTGCATTGTCACTCGACACTACGGAAAGGGTCGCATTACCTATGTCGGAGCGGTTCTCAGCGACTCCTTGATGACCTCGTTCGCGGGTTGGTTAAGCAATACCAGTCGTGTCCGTGCCGTTTTTGGTCCCGTGCCCGACGGGATTGAAGTCAATCGCCGAGTCGGGGAAACCGCAAACGTTTTTGTCCTCATCAATTTCAATACGGGCAAGCAATCGGTTGACCTGCCGCGCGCAATGAAGTCTCTGCTCGAGCGAAAGGAAGTTTCAACGGTTGAGCTTCCTCAGTACGGGGTGGCCATTTTGCTTGATCAGACAAAACACTGACTCATTTTTCTCTTGCAGACCATCGCCACACCCGGCGGGTGCCGTTCGCCAGAATTACCCTTGCGGTTGCAATGTGAAAAACACTAGTCTCTCGTTGGACAGGAGCCCGTTCGAATCATGAAAGAAGAGCCAAAGGTTAGGTCGCAACACGTTCTGGTGATCGATGTTGGAGGAACAAATGTAAAACTACTGGCAACTGGCGAAACGGAACCCCGTAAAATTCCTTCCGGACCAACTATGACCGCGGCCAAAATGGTCGACGTTGTCAAGAAAAACGTCAAAGACTGGAAATTCGACTGCATCTCGCTTGGTTATCCTGGCCCGATCATAAATGGCCACCCATTACGCGAGCCGCACAATCTCGGTTGTGGCTGGATGCGCTTCAACTTTAGCAAAGCGTTTGGATGCCCTGTAAAGATCATCAACGACGCCGCGATGCAGGCACTTGGCAGTTACCACGGAGGGAGAATGCTGTTTTTGGGCCTCGGCACTGGCCTCGGCTCTGCGATGATCGTGAATGGTGTTCTCGAGCCAATGGAACTCGCTCACCTCGTTTACAAGAAGGGGAAAACCTACGAAGACTTTCTCGGACTGCGCGGCCTGGAACGTATGGGAAAGAAAAAGTGGCGCAAGTATGTCTCCGAAGTGGCCGAGTCGCTGAAGTCAGCACTGGAAGCCGATTACGTTGTTCTCGGTGGCGGCAATTCCAAAAAGCTAAAAGAGCTTCCCGCGGGCACGGAGCTTGGCAACAACATGCATGCCTTCAAAGGCGGCTTCCGGATGTGGGCGAAAGAGAAGATATAGTCTCTTGGGCCCTGCCTCAATCGTTTGTTAACCGGCCGGAGTCGATCCATGGTGGCTCAGATGAAGCGAACGCTGCGCAGTGTCGTTTTGCCGTTTTTCTTTGTCATCACAATCCTCGCTCCGAACGCCTTCGCCTGGGGATGTAAAGGTCATTTCGTTACAGCGCTGATTGCCGAAAAACATCTCACACCTCGTGCCCGCACTATGGTTTCTCAGATTCTCGCGTCTGCGCCGACCGATCCCAGGATCTCGCGCTACTGCAAGGAAACCGACCTCGATGCGTTCGTCTACTCTTCGACCTGGGCCGATGACGAACGGAATATCAATCCTTCCACGTCAGGGTGGCATTTCGTCGATATCCCGCGGGGAGCACCGGTTGGCGACATCTCGCCGTATTGTCCCGATTCCCAAGGCTGCATAACCAAGGCCATCATCGATCAGCTGGCCTTGCTCGGCAATCCAGACGCGTCGGCTTCCGTCCGAGCCGATGCCTTACGTTACGTGATCCATTTCATCGGTGATATTCACCAGCCGCTCCACACCACCTCGAACGATGACCTTGGCGGAAATTGCGTACCGGTGACTTTTTTCGGCCGTGCGCCGGTTGAAACGAACTCGCAAAAAGAACGCTTTCAGCCAAACCTTCATTCAATCTGGGATAGTGGCCTAATTGATCAGTTCGGAGCTGGCAGGACGCCGCAAGAACTTGCCCAGGATCTGGATTCTCAGTTCAAAGTGCAAATTCCGCTCTGGCTGTCGGGCGAGCGCGATCCCGGCGCGTGGGCCTGGGAAGGCCAGGTGATCGCCGAACGAGCCGTCTACGGTCTCCTGCCCACCAAGATCGCAGTCGAAAAGCCGGTAAACGTGAATTCCTGTTCGGATGACGAGCACATCGCTATGCGTATGCTCACTTTGGATGAAAGACTCGCCGATGGCTACCTCCAATCCGCCACTCCAGTGGTAGCAGAGCAACTTGCGAAGGCTGGAGCCCGCCTTGCTGCTGTCCTGAACAGCCTCTGGCCTTAATCCTCGGCTGCGTTTGACGATCCTCCTCCTGCAAGCTACCATGCGCGGCAATGCTCACTTTTTTGCTTGGGACGCTTCTCCCTTCGCCGCAGCAACGCAAGCCTCGTCTCTGGATGTGGGGAGGCCTTCTTGTCTTTTTCCTGGCCCTGAACGCTTTTGTAAACCTGGGCCGCTGGCTTGTTGTGGAAGATCCCCTCGAGCACGCCTCCGCGATTGCCGTACTAAGTGGCAGACTCCCGTTCCGTGCCGTCGAAGCGGTTCGCATTTATCGCGGCGGATATGCACCGGAGGTGTGGATCACCCGTTCTATCGAGCCGGGGGCCAGTCTTGCGAAACTCTCCGTCAGCTACACGGGCGAAGAAATTTATAACAAGGAGATCCTGATACAAGGGGGCGTTCCGGAAGCCGCCATTCGGATTCTCGATCCTCCAATTCTGAATACGCAAGATGAAATCAAGGCAATTGGCCTCGCTCTGCAGACTGAAGCCAATCCGAAGGTGATCATCGTGACTTCTAAGGTACATACCCGTCGGACCAAGGCTCTTTGGGATCGCTTGTCCGCCAGACAGGGTCAGGCCATTGTGCGGGGAGTTTCTGACGACAGTTTCGAGGCTGCTCACTGGTGGCAAAACACGACCGATGTGCTGGACGTGGTTCGCGAGGTTTTGGGATTGCTTAACGTCTGGGCCGGACTTCCCTTGCGCCCCGCTCGTTAGGATTTGCGCTAGAAAAAAAAGAAGCGCTTACGTTTTACGATTTTCAATTGATGGCTCACTTCCGGAACATACGGCAAAGGTCTGCCTTCAAACGCCGCGAGTGGATTATCGACCAGCAGTGCGTGCGCTTTTTCTTCCCCATGAAGTTCGGCAATTGCGTCATAGGCAAATTTCAGCTTCAATGGCCGCCTGGCGGTATTGTGTGCATCGCTGGAAACGAAATGGACCAACCCCTGATCAATCCATGTCCAAGCCCGCTCCTTCGCTGCTGGACCAAAAACACCCGCCAGCGACCCGGCGGTGACCTGAGCAAAACAGCCTTGATGAACCCAATCGCGTAAACGGTCTGGCTGGGTGCGGAGAATCCCGTTCCGTTCCGGATGTGTGACGATTGGACGTAACCCTTGCAGATGAAGTTCGTGGAGCGTCTGATCCATTGACGGGGGAATTGAAAACTCGTTGAATTCCACCAAAAGATAATCTTTTTGATTGACGCAAAATGGTTTGGACTCCACCCGAACACGCCGAATATTCTCCGGATTTAAATGAAAATCGCAGCCCGTGGCAACGATCAGGCGATCACCCAATTTTTCCTCGAGCTCACCGCGCACCGCCTGGACTCGCGCAAAATCAAATGCATGGTCATTGCTTGCGTGCGGCGTGCCAACGACGTGCGTAATACCATCGGCAATCGCATCTTCCGCCATCGCGAGCGAATCCTCAAGCGTCCGTGCGCCATCGTCCAGTCCGTACAAAATATGGGAATGAATGTCGATCATCAGTTAGTAGTATGCGTCAGGAACGCCACGCGGAAAAGACTTGCCAGACTCCCAGCAATGCCATGGCTGCGGCAAAGACCAAGCGCATCTTCTTGGGATTGAGAGCCTTGGCCAATCTTGCGCCTAAGATCCCGCCCAGAAACACGCCGGGAATCAGCAGAAATCCGGTTGGCCAGGAGACGTAACCGGCCTTGGCGTATAGCAGGAACGCCAGAAGTCCGGTCGGAGGAATCAGTGCGACCAAGCTGGTTCCCTGCGCTTTATGCTGCCCAAATCCAAAGAGCAAGCCAAGCAAGGGCACGAGCAATACCCCTCCCCCAATTCCCACCATTCCGGCCGCAACTCCGCAAAAAGCCGCGATGAGAAAGATCCCCACGTCGCGCGCGTAGCCTTCGTGCGCTTCATGCCGAACTATCGGCCCGGTCACGGCGGCCTGCCTGGTCTTTCGCCAAAGCAAAAACGCCGACAGCAGCAGAAAGAAACCGAACACCGCTTGCAATTTTCCGGAGGACATCGGGACTGCGATACGACCACCTCCATAGCCGCCAAGGGTGAAGCCGATCGCACAGATCATTCCGGCCCGCAGGTCGACTTCCCGATGCTTCCAGTAGCCGCGCAGCGCACCGAGTCCGATGGGAGGCAGTAGAATAAACAGAGATGTTCCTTGCGCCATGTGCTGATCAAAATGAAGGAGGTATACCATCGCAGGCACAAGGACAACGCCGCCGCCGATTCCCAATAATCCAACGAGTATCCCCACGAGGAGTCCCAGGCTTGCGATTGTGAGGATAAATGTCATTTCCTGAGGCAGGTCTCGACGGATGTGATTAACCCTTGGTGCATTCTTTCTATCTTGGCTGCGCGTGGTGGGAATCGCAACCCGCTTTTGTTTCTCCGCCGGAAGGGTCCGACTTCGGGAATATCTCGCTGCTCACGTCGCACGTTTGCGGATGAAACAGTTATAATCTCCCTGCGTTTGTCTCATTGCATTTGTAACCCGTAACGCCGTACCGATGATGAGGAGTGTGTCCGATCCATGGCTTCAGACAGAAAACCCGAATTTTTCAAGGGCAGCCAGCTAAAGGTCGCTGTCATTGGCTGCGGTTACGTAGGGCTTCCACTAGCGCTACGGTTCGCAGAAGCTGGTCACAAAGTGACAGGATTTGATGTTGATCCCGAGAAAGTACGGTTACTGAACGCAGGCAGATCCTATATCGAACACATCCAACAGACCAAGATTCAGCAATACGTGAACAGCCGCTATTTCAACGCGACCGACGATTTTTCCAGAATCAAGGACGCTGACGCTATTTTGATTTGTGTGCCCACACCGCTCAATGAATTTCGTGAGCCCGATCTAAGTTACGTCGAAGCGACCGTCAAATCGATTTATCCCCATCTTCAAAAGGGCCAGCTCGTTGTCCTGGAATCGACCACATATCCTGGCACAACGGAGGAATTGGTATTGCCAATTCTGGAGAAGAGTGGACTGCGTTGCCCGATCATCACGGGCACGGAAGGAGAAATCGTACCTTTGGATTTTTTCCTCGCCTTTTCACCCGAGCGCGAGGATCCCGGAAATAAACAATACGGCTTGGCACAAATTCCAAAAGTGGTTGGCGGCGTAAATCCTGCCAGCGGCCGCGCAGCCGTTTGCCTCTACGCCCAGGTCGTCGCAAAGGTCATCCCGGTCAGTTCGACGAAGGCGGCGGAGATGACCAAATTGCTTGAAAACATTTTTCGTTGCGTAAACATAGCCCTGGTGAATGAACTGAAAATGCTCTGCCTGCGCATGGGCGTTGATGTTTGGGAAGTGATCGAAGCCGCTTCATCCAAGCCTTTTGGATTCATGCCGTTTTATCCTGGACCCGGACTGGGCGGTCACTGCATCCCGGTTGATCCTTTTTATCTTTCCTGGAAGGCTCGCGAGTATGATTTCTCAACGCGATTTATCGAACTGGCGGGCGAGATTAACACCGCGATGCCTTACCACGTCGTCGATTCCATTGCCCACGCGCTCAACCAGCAACAGAAAAGTCTCAAAGGTTCAAGAATCCTGATCTTGGGGGTGGCCTACAAAAGGGATGTCGACGACCTTCGCGAATCACCGACGCTAAAGATTATGGAAATTCTTCAAAAACGCGGGGCTGAGTTCGACTACAACGATCCGTACTTCCCGCAGCTCCACAAGATGCGTCATTACGATTACTCTCACATGAAGTCGGTGCACCTGACGCCGCAGACGATCGGCAAATATGACGCAGCCCTGATTGCCACTGATCATTCCGCTTACGACTTTGGAACCATCGTAGATGCTTCGAAGCTTGTCATTGATACGCGCAATGCGACACGGCGGGTGCTGCGCCATCGTGAAAGAATCGTTCACTGCTAATTCGGTTGATCTGAAGCCGTTCGGCCATTACCTGGACTTCGTTAATTCCACCCGTGCGGTGGCGATCGGGAGCACGGCCTCCATCAAAACCGGTACGCGCGCTGCGTCATTGGACAAATAAAGCAGGAAATGCGCGTCCTTCATCTCTGTCCCATTGTCCAGGACGTGTATTTCGATTTTCGTTGCCTTGTACTTCCCTGCGGGAACGGTTACCGGTTCAGAAGTTCCTACGAGCACAGAACGCACATCGTACAATTTTCGGCCATCGTATACCGGCGAACGGACTTCTGGAGTCTTGCTCCAATCTACATTCCGCAGAAATTGCAGCATTCCGAGCGGATCGCGCGTTCCCGCGAGTACCCGCGCTCCCGTCATTCCCTGGGGGGCGAATTCCTTCGGCGACACAAGCAGTCTCTGAACTGAATCCACTTTTTCTCCGCGCTCATTCAAATGCATCTCATACTGCAGGCTGGCCAGCGCAGTTGGTTCACTGTATGAATCGAACTGATCATCCAGTTCAAAAATCATACGGTAGGGATTTTCCGTGTGTGCAAAGGCCTCCAAATGCCACGCAACCTTCCCGCCCGAGTTCTTCTGATCAACAACAGTCACCCTGATGTTCGCAATCGTGCTATTTAGCTTTGCTATGTTCACTGCGTATTCCAAACTTTCTCCAGGACGCAGTACGGGTCCTGCGGGTGCTGCCGGCTTGTTGCCCGGAGGCAGCTCAGCTTCCTTGTTCTCGGGCGCGACGTTCGGAGGAACGGAGGGGCCAGATTTCGCCGCAGGTAGTGGCGCACCAGATTCGCCGGGCAAACTCTTCTGCATTCGATGCGTGGCATACCAATAGCCGCCCAACAGCAGCAACACGGCGAGAAAGACGATCAATATCTGGACTTTTTTGCTCATGTTAGGTTTGCGACGTGTTGCCTTTTCCCCAGGTAGATTGAGACCATTACCATCGTACAATAAGAATGCTTCGGTCAGAGGGAGGCACAACTATGCGGTACCTCGTCACAGGGGGCGCCGGCTTTATCGGCTCAAATACTGTCGATGAATTGGTCCGCCGTGGCCATGGCGTGGTCGTCTTGGATGATTTGTCAGCGGGCAAGGAAGAGAACCTCGCCGAAGTACGCAACAAGATTACGTTCGTAAAAGGCTCGATCACTGATCTCGAGACTGTCCAGAAAGCCTGCCATCAGGCGGACTATGTAATTCATCTAGCCGCCCGCACTTCGGTCCCGCGATCCGTAAAGGATCCGGTAGACACCAATCGAATCAACGTGGACGGCACGCTCAATGTGCTTGTGGCAGCCCGCGATAATAAAGTAAAGCGTGTCGTTTTCGCGGCATCTTCCTCGGCATACGGTGAGACCCCCACGCTCCCCAAGAAGGAAACAATGCAGTCGCAGCCGATTTCTCCTTACGGCGTTTCGAAATACGTTGGTGAGCTCTACGCACAGACGTTTGGCCGCTGTTACGGACTGGAGAATGTTTGCCTGCGCTATTTCAATATTTTTGGCCCGCGGCAAGATCCTGATTCGCCTTACTCTGGAGTGTTGTCCCGGTTTGCAGCAGCATTTCTCGACAACGCACAGCCAACGATTTACGGCGACGGCGAGCAGACCCGCGATTTTACATTCGTCGATAACGCTGTACAGGCAAACCTGCTCGCCTGTGAAGCTCCAGCCGTTTCCGGCGAGGTTTTCAATGTCGGGATCGGTAAGTCCATTTCATTGAACCAGACCTTGGAACTGTTCCGCCGCATTTCGGGGAAAGAAATCACTGCCAATTACGAAGCACCTCGAGACGGCGACATTCGTGATTCCTTGGCCGACATCTCGCGCGCCACGGAGCTGTTGGGCTACGAACCGAGTGTATTGTTCGAGGACGGCCTGCGCCGCACCTACGATTGGTATCGCCTCAATCACGACCAGCCGAAGCCTGCCGCGAAATAGATTGTTCCGTCACTGCATGCGACCGGTCCGTCGGCGAATTTCCCTTGTCAATTGTGGAGTGCAGGATACCGCCTTAACTCATTCACTCGCATCTATATCCTTCGAAAATGTCCAGTCACTACAAATTGGCCTGCACGCATGCTAGGCTACTCCTTCATTTCGACGAGCTAATTTGCCGAGTGGACATACTCCCCAATTCCGCGCTCCGTTCGCTTTATTTTTTGCTCAGCGTCATATTTCTGGCAGTTCCTGGTTCTTTGGCGCAACAAGTGCAGTTGCCTTCAGCATCTGGAGCAGTCGTTGAACTCTCCTCTAAAGGTGCGCAATCCAAAAATGGAGACGTTTACATCGCCGAGGATGACGTCGACATTCGTTATGGCGACATGCGCTTGCGCGCCGATCACGTCGAGTACAACCGCGTAACCTCAGAAGCACTCGCGCGTGGGCATGTCATTTTCGACTACGACACGCAGCACTTGGAATGCGACGAAGGCCAGCTGAATATCAGTACCGGCCACGGCATGTTCAAGAATGTCCACGGAACCGTACGGCTCGAGCGGCGTCCGAATGCCTCGCTCCTTCTTTCGCAAAACCCTCTTTATTTCGAAGCACAGGAGGTCGAACGGTTTACTTCCGAGGATTACGTGATTCGTCACTCCTGGTTCACCATTTGCGATCCTCGTAAACCGACCTGGCAGTTTTATGCTCCCGAGGCAAAGATCACCCTGAACAAGAAAGTAGCGCTCGTCAATGCCAATTTCCGCATCTATCGCATCCCGCTCGTCTGGCTTCCCTTTGCGACGGCGCCCGCTGGCGATCACATCCGGCAATCGGGCTTTCTAATTCCGATCGTCGGTGAAAGTAGCACTAAGGGATATATCCTGGGGGATGCATATTATTGGGCGCCAAAATCTTGGATGGATGCGACCGTCGGCTTTGAGTACCTTAGCTTGCGTGGGCCATCCGAACGAGCGGAATTTCGCGCACGTCCCTACGAGAATACTGCGATTAAATACAGCTATTTCGGAGTTCAGGATCGCGGAATCGTAACCGACGGAGTCCTTCAAAAGCAAGGTGGTTACCAGCAGCAGTTGGAAATTCAGTCGCTGTGGAATCATGGCTGGCGATTCGTCACCGATCTCAACCAACTTTCATCTCTAACCTTTCGTCTGGCCTTTGCGGACAATTACGGGGATTCCATCAACTCCGATGTTCGCAGCGCCGTTTTCTTGACCAATAATTTCAGTGGTTTCAGTTTCAATTTGGCTACTCTGAATGACCGCAGTTTCCTGCAGATCACTCCGGAGAGCAGCGTGGTCCTGCGTAGCGCGCCCGAAGCTCGTTTCAGTTCGGTCGAACAGGCTCCGTGGCTGAATCTGCCCTTTTACTTTTCTTTTGATTCCGCTGCCGGGGGAGTTCATCGCGATGATGAATTTCTAAATACCCCAAATTTTGTCGCTCACTACGATTTTGCTCCTAAAGTCACCGTTCCACTTCATTTTGGAACCGCCCTGGGAGTGACCGCGTCCGCCGCTTTTCACACTACGTATTACGGTGATTCACTGAATGCAAACGACGTTCTGACGGGAAACTCAATCTATCGCAATACGGGGGAGTTCGCAGTCGAGTTTAGACCGGCAACTCTCGAACGATTTTTCGACCGGCCTGCGACGCATCATCGCTACAAGCACACCATCGATCCGTTTCTCACCTATCGTTATGTCACCGGTGTCCACAATTTCCAGGATTTTGTCCGCTTCGACAACAACTCCACTCTGACCAACACCAATGAACTCGAATACGGCTTCATTCAGCATCTTTATGTGAAGAGCTACGAAGATCAACCGGTTGATTTTCTTTCCTGGAGCGTTGTCCAGAAACATTACTTTGATCCGACGTTCGGCGGAGCCATCATTCCCGGACAACGTAACGTATTTCAGGCATTAGACGACATCACCGGCTTTGCTTTCGCTTCTTCGCCACGCAATTGGTCCCCGATTGTCAGCGATGTCAAACTCACTCCGGGAGGAATCTTCGACGCGGAACAAATTCTCGAATATGATCCCCAGCTCCAGAAAATCACAACCATCGGAACACTTCTCAAAATCAAGCCATATAGCGAATTCTACCTGACCGCCGCCGATTTCCGTTTGCAGGGTGACCCGCTCGTCGAACCGCAAACCAATCAGATTCGCGCGATCATCGGGTGGGGAGGTCTGACTCGGCAGGGGTTCAATGCTGCCGCGGGCCTCAGCTACAACTTGCAGTCCAGTACCTTGCAAAACCAGTTTGTGCTCGTGAACTACAATGGCAGTTGCTGCGGGTTGGCGTTTGAATATCGCCATATCAACCTTGGCGTCATTCGAACGGAAAATCAGTTTCGCGTGGCGTTTATCATTTCGAACCTCGGCACGTTTGGCAATCTTCGCCGCCTGGACAAGATTTATTAATGCTGACCGATGACCAACTCGCGTTCGCCTCTATGGCCACGATCGGGAGATTGTTTCGAAGCCGCAAACTCTCTCCAGTCGAACTTACACGGTATTTGCTCGCTCGCATTGAAAGAATTAACCCTCAACTGAACGCCTTCCTTCTCGTCTCAACCGAACTGGCTGTGAAACAGGCGAAGCGCGCAGAATCTGAGCTGGCAAAAGGAAAAGGACGCACTGCTCGTAACGATCGGGGCCCACTGCACGGGATCCCCGTTTCGCTGAAGGATAACATCTCAACGGCCGGCATTCGCACGACCGCCGGCTCGCAAATTCTACGTGACTTCGTGCCCGGGCAAAACGCTCCGGTTGTCGACGCATTGGAACATGCCGGGGCGATCGTGATCGGCAAAACGAACATGCACGAGTTTGCCTACGGTGCCAGCAACGTCAATCCGCACTTCGGCCCGTCGCATAATCCGTGGGATCTTAGACGCATCACCGGCGGCTCCAGTGGAGGCTCCGCCGCCGCACTCGCCGCTGGTTTATGCTACGGAAGCATCGGAAGCGATACCGGCGGCTCGATTCGGATTCCCTCTTCTCTCTGCGGTACCGTGGGCTTAAAGCCAAGCTCTGGCGCGGTTAGCACGGAAATGGTCGTGCCTCTGGCACCAACCCTTGATGTGGTCGGCCCCATGGCCAGGATCGTTCCCGACCTGCGCTTGCTCTGGAACGTGATCTGCCTTGATTCTCGTTTGCACTCTGCTGAAGGTCGCAATCCCCGTGCACGTCGACCTCGGCTCGGCATACCCGAGGAATTTTTCTTTGATCTATTATCGTCCGACGTTTCCGTCGCGTTCGATTCCACGGTGCGTCTCTTACGGAAAAATGGCGCGCATGTTCAGAGAGTTTCCTTGCCCTTAATTGCACTCACCGAAACCGCGGGCAACCAGATCGCCTGGGCAGAAGCGCTTTTTTATCATCGGCAGCGGGGTTGGTTTCCCGCTCGTGCCGACCAATACGGCGCCGACGTCCGCTCTCGACTGGAGATGGGGCGAGGGGTAGACGCCGTGACCTATTTAGAAGCCCTGCAGTTTCGTGAGCAATTCATTTTTCAGTTTCATTCGGTATTGAGCGAGCACAAGCTTGACGCCCTGGTGGTGCCTACAACTCCCATCACAGCCCCGCTCATTCAAGAGGATTCGGTGTCGATCAACGGTGCTCCTCATTCGGCACGTGCTCTGCTGCTTCGCTTGAATCGGCCGGCGAACCTCGCGGGAATTCCGGCCATTTCTGTTCCTGCGGGATTAATTGAGAATCTTCCGATCGGCTTGCAGTTCATGGGGCCACGGCATTCCGATCCATTTCTGATCGCTATCGCCGACGCTTTGGAACGTTTGTGCCCTCCCTCTTCTGAGATGCCTTTTCGGCCTTTTGCCGGGCCACATTAGCCGCAATACGGCGCAACGTCCCGCGCGTCCGTTGCCCACACGATAGCCTCTCTTTATGCGAGAATAGGAAGGAAAAGGATACGCTCCCGGATGAATGATGTTTCTTTATTTACGGCCTTCTTCGCAGGTGTTGTCTCCTTCCTCTCTCCGTGCGTCCTTCCGCTGGTGCCTGGCTACATCTCGATGCTCTCCGGCATTGGCGTCGAGCAACTTCGTCAAGGCCAGCAGCCCAAGGGGGGGTTGTTTGCGTCCGCCCTTTCCTTTGTATTCGGCTTCTCCGTGGTCTTTATCGGGTTCGGGGCCTCGGCCAGTGCGGTGGGTGGGTTTCTTCAACAACACAAAAATCAGCTTGCCCCGATCGCCGGTGCACTGATCCTGCTGTTCGGTCTGCACCTACTGGGGGCACTGATCAAGATGAATGTTCGTGCAGGCATCATACTGGGTGTGGTCCTCGTGGTGTTCGGCATCGCAGCGCTCATCCATGGTGGACCGCTGTTTCTCGGGATGAACGCCGTGCATTTCTTCTCGCTATCGATGATCGGATTTTTTGGACCGGTTCTGGCACGCTGGCTGAATCAGGATGTCCGCATCCGCAGTACTGATTCAAAGCCGGGAATCCTCAGCGGCTTTTTCCTGGGCTTTGCTTTCGCCTTCGGGTGGACACCCTGTATCGGCCCGATTTTGTCCGCGGTTCTGGTTCTTGCGGCAACCAGTGATACGATCAGCCGCGGGGTTCTGCTTCTGGCCGTTTATTCTGCCGGCCTGGCGGTCCCCTTCCTGCTGACCGCCGTCGGTTTGAGCCAGTTTCTGAGTTTTTACAAGAACTTCCGGAAGTATCTTCATATCGTGGAAGTCTCGAGCGGAGCACTTTTGTTGTTCGTCGGCGGATTGGTTTTCCTCAACCGCCTGACTTGGCTAACAGGAAAGCTTTCGTTTCTGAATGGTTTTTCGAAGTATATGTAGGACTAATTTCTGACTGGTGGACTCAAATCGTCATGAGAAAAATCGTATTGATCGTAGTTACTGTCGCCGCCCTGATCGGGCTCACCCTTTACGCCGATCGCGCCACGCGCCTCTCCTCTAAGAACAACATGACAACTCCCACAACTTCCTCGGCCGACATGAAGCCGGCTCCGGAGATTACGCTAAAAGACTTGCAGGACAAAGATGTGAAGCTTGCCGACTACAAAGGCAAGGTTGTCCTTCTGAATTTCTGGGCAACCTGGTGTGATCCGTGCCGAGTTGAAATTCCATGGCTCATCGATATGCAGGCTAAGTACGGCCCTAAAGGTTTTACGGTGATCGGGGTGGCCATGGACGACGAGGGCAAATCGGTTGTGGCACCCTTCGTTGCCAAGGAGCGCTTCGACGTGAATGGGCAGCAACTACCAATGAGCTACCCGATTCTGATCGGCACCGATGATGCCTCGAACAAATTCGGTGGCATTCTGGGGTTCCCGACCAGCTTCCTGATTTCTCGCGACGGGAAGGAAGTGGTTCGTTTCCAGGGACTGAAAAGCTACGAGGAAATGGCCAACGCTATCGAATCCCAACTCTGATCAGGATCGAGCCCATGCTTTCAGAACACGAATTTCAAAAAAAATCCGATGTACTTTTCGATGAACTGAAGAAACGCCTTCTTCGACAGGGAGACATCCACGATTTCGACGTTGAAGGAGAAAGCGGCAAGCTCGAGATTATTTTTGAGGAGCCCGAACCAGCACGTTTTGTCGTTTCACCCAACGCGCCCATTCGCGAAATCTGGGTTTCGGCACTCTCTACGAGCTTTAAACTTGGGTGGTCGGAGGAAAACAAAGCGTTTCTGCTTCCGAAGACTGGCGAGGATCTCTTCGCGGTGATGAGCCGCGTGATTTCTCAACAATTGAACACTCAGGTGGCAGTGTGAAACCCAGTCCATCCATCGTCGCATGCTTGCTCATTGCCTGTGCGCTCGGCCTTCCCGAGCGTGCCGGCTCTCAAACCCCGTCCGGAAAAGATGTTGTTTCACCGGAAGCATTTGCTTCCTTTGATCCGGTAGCCCGGGGCAAATCCCTTCAAATCGCTGTGGTGATGAAAATTCGTCCAGGCTTTCACGTGAACGCGCGCGAAGTTTCTGCCGAATATCTGATCCCCACCGATCTAAAGGCGGAAGTTCCGGCCGGCCTGAAAATCGGGGAAATCATCTACCCCAAAGGTACCTTACAAACGTTTACATTTTCGAAAGATAAGCAGCTTAACGTTTACACAAATTCCGTGGTGATTCGCATTCCGCTCACGACGCTTCCCAATGCTCCGATCGGCGAACAGCACATCCCGTTAAAACTGCACTACCAGGCCTGCAGCGATGAAATTTGTCTGCCCCCCGTTACACTTTCTCTGGACGCAAAGATCAATATAACGGATAGACCCGATGCCGCCCGCCCCGCACACTCCGCTATCTTTTCCCGATGAATTCGTCCAGGTAGGCCGACAGATCTTCAGGAGACGAAATGGCCGTTGGCCAGCGACCTTTTCCCAAGTGGCTCTATGTTCTTGCGTTCATTTTGTTTCTCGGTGTCGTCACCGCTGTCTTTGTTCATGGGCGTCTTACAAATATCGACGAGTACACTCGAGATTGGGTGGTCCGCGAACTGAGTGAGCGTTTCGACAGTCAGATCGCCCTCGAATCACTCCATGTCCAAATATGGCCGGCCATGACTGTTAAAGGTCGCGGTCTCGCCGTTCACTACCACAATCGTTCCGATGTCCCGCCGCTGATTCAGGTTCAGGACTTTGCCTTTAACGTTGGCCTGATGGGGATCATTCGCCCGGTAACGCGTATCAGCAGCGTGGTACTCAATGACATGGTTGTCACCATTCCTGCGCGTAGAAATACGGAAAAGCAGAACAGTCCCTCACAAAGGGCGGCGAGCCCGGTACCTCATGTCGAAATCGATAGGATCATTTGCAACGATACGACAATCTATTTCATGTCAAAAAACCCCAGTAAAGATCCGTTAGATTTTGAAATTCACAACCTGCTTCTGACAGACGTGGGTGCTGAGAAGCCCTTTGACTTCCGGGGCAATCTCACCAACGCAAAACCAAAAGGTGAAATTGCCACAACCGGAAAGTTTGGTCCCTGGGATCGGGATCAGCCAGGGAATACGCCTGTTTCAGGCAACTATGAGTTTACGGACGCGGATCTCGACCCATTCTCAGGGATCGGCGGCACCCTATCGTCGACTGGAAAATATAGCGGCCCCCTCGACCATCTTGCCGTCGACGGCATTACCGAGACGCCCAATTTTTCGATCGACCCGGTCGGCCGCGGGGTCCCTCTTCATACCGACTTTTCTGCCACCGTCGATGGCACGGACGGGGATACGTTTCTTCACCCTGTTCGCGCTGTCCTCGGCGAATCCGTAATCACCGCAAATGGCAGCGTCGTTTTGCAGCGCGCAAAGCATGGTCACCTGATCCGTCTCGATGTGGATGCGCCAGCGGCGCAACTGAAAGATATCCTCAGGCTCGCGGTGAAATCCGACACGCCTCCGCTGACCGGTACGATCAAGCTCCACACGAAGCTGGTGGTTCCACCATCCAAGGCAAAAACCGTAGACAAATTGCTGCTGGACTGCGATTTCGATGCCGATGACGCGGAGTTCACCAGCGTCGACATTCGCACGGAATTAGCCTCTCTGAGCCGACACGCGCTTGGCAAACCGGAAGATCCGAAGGCGGGCAGCGCGGTCACTGGTCTGAAGGGACACTTCCATCTGGAGAAGGCGCTCGTCACCTTCACGCAGCTGAATTTCAGTGTGCAGGGAGCACAGGTACTTCTTGCCGGAACCTACAAGCTGCACGGCGGCGAACTGGACTTCCACGGCCATCTGCAGATGAAAGCTTCTCTTTCAGAGACCATGACAGGAGCAAAAGCTGCGTTACTGAAGCCATTGGACCCGTTTTTCAAAAAAGGTAATTCCGGGGCCGTCATTCCGATCACGATTACGGGAACGCGTGAAAACCCCGTTTTCGGCGTGTCTATCTTTCACAAGACATTTAAGAAGGAAATGGGAGCTCAAAAGGAAAAACGCTAGTGTTCTCTCGCGCGCTATTGCAGTAGAACGTCAGTCGATCGAAGGTTATTTACGCCTTTTGAATTTCCGGCAGAGCCGCACGCAATCGTCGCACGACCCGCTCTTGTCCCAGGACAACCATCGTGTCAAATAGCGGTGGTGCCACAGCTTGTCCCACAATCGCAACACGGGTCGCGTTAATCAACAGTCCAGCTTTGACTCCACTCTCTTCCGCAACTTGCCGTGAGGCATGGTCGCATGCGTCATGATTCCACTCCGTAAGCCCGGCCAGCGCGTTCGCCAGTTTCTCGAGCAGCAGCGGGACTTTCTCGTCTTTCCAGAACTTTGCTTTTGCCGCCGGGTCAATCGTGAACTCGTCGCTGAAAAAAGCTCGCGACCAGGTTGAAAAATCCGGCAGCAAGCGTACCCGCGACCGCAGCATGTCGACGGTCTTCGAGAACCACTCGTGTCCGCTACCGCTTGCCCAGTCTTCCTTCCACAATTTATCCTGTTTTAGTTGTTCACGGACCGCGGGAAGCAGCTCTTCGATCGGCAATTTCTGAAGATATTGTGTGTTAAACCATTCCAGCTTCGCGCGGTCAAACACTCCGTTTGTCCGACTCACGCCTTCCAATGAAAACTTTTCAAGCAAGTCTTTTGTACGTAAAAATTCCTCGTCGCCACCGGGCGCCCATCCGAGAAGTGCCAGAAAATTCCGGAACGCTTCCGGCAAAAATCCTTCGCGCCTGTACATATTGACATCCGTGGCGCCGTGGCGCTTCGACAAGCGTGACTTATCCGCACCAAGAATCAGCGGTACGTGCGCAAAAATCGGCTCTTGCACTCCGAGCGCGTGATACAGCAGAACCTGTTTTGGCGTATTCGAAATATGGTCCGCGCCACGGATCACATGCGTGATCCTCATGTCAATGTCGTCGGCCACCACGCTCATCTGATACATGGCCTGACCAAACTCTTCGCCCTCTTTTCCGCTGCGAAGCAACACGAAGTCTTCGATGTCGTCGTTTGCGAATTCTCTCTCGCCAAATACTGCGTCCTTGAATTTTGTAATCCCGCCCAATGGCACCTTGAAACGCACAGCCGGCTTCGTTCCCGGAGTCGACGGTTTTCCGTCCCGGCAAGAACAACGGGTAATCCGTCTTACCTGGGCTGGACCGGCACCCTCTATGGCGTGATCGCCACCGACATATTTTTCTGGTGGGCAATAGCACAAAAAGGCGCTTCCATTAGCGAGTAGTTTTTTCCCGGCATCCTGGTACAGCGCTGTACGTTGGGACTGATAGAAAGGTCCTTCATCCCAATCGAGTCCGAGCCAGTGCAGCGCCTCGACGATTCCTTCCACCAGCTCCGGCTTGTTGCGTTCCGCATCGGTGTCTTCAATGCGCAAGATCATCGTTCCCTGTTCCTTGCGCGCATAGAGCCAGTTGAACAGCGCCGTGCGTCCGCCTCCTACGTGCAAATAACCCGTAGGTGACGGCGCAAATCGTACTCGAACACCGGATTTTCCTGTTGTCGTTGGCTCTGTCATGGTCTGTCGCTTTCCGCTTGTTAGGTGCAATTTTCCAGTTTAGCGAAACCCTCCTGTCCCGTCCAACCGTGCGACCCGGGTTTGCGCGTGTCCCTGCCTCTACTACCTTTTTCGTAACCAGAACCTCGCTTCTATTGCACCTATATTTTATCCACCCCCATAATCGTAAGTACTCTATTTTGTGCGCGCTTGAGGTGCATGGGTTCAGACGGAACGGGCAAATAGAAAGTGGGACTTGTCGCGTCTTTGCTGTAAAGGCAAGGTCCAGAACGATCCCCGTCCTTTCGCGAATCGTAGCCTCGTCCGTGCCGGATACTAGGCCAACGATCCTTGATGGTTCAGAGTATTATCGCGCTCGGCTTGCTCCTGGCCACTCTGCTGGTGGGCGTTTTTTTTGCGTACATCTATACGCTGAAGCGTCAGCAATACATTTTGTATTGGGTCGCCGCCTGGTTTCTCTATGGATTGCATTATCTTTCTCCGGGCCTCGCTTCCTGGATCAGTCCGCCTCCCTTTCTTAGTTCGCTCAACCATCTGTTCTTTGCACTTTCCGGACTCGCTTTCTTGCTCGGCGCGCAATTGTATGGACGCCTAAAGCCCGGCATTGTCCTTGCGATCGGGCTCTCTGCCTTTTTTGCGTTGTGGGCCGCCGCAAACGCTACTGGGTTTTTTGCTGTTTCATTGATCATCCCGGCTTCTCTTATTTTTTTCGCTACCGGCTTTCTCTTCTGGAAGGAAAGCCAGCGCTACGAAACACTGGCTGATCGGTTGCTCGGGATCGCCTTCGCGGTCTGGGGACTCAGTTTCATCGTCTCTCATTTTCTGAAGTTCACTCCGGAAGCGATGGGCGTGGTTGTCAGTCCGATTACTGCGACTCCGACTGTCTTCGTTTCCATGCTGCTTGTAATGGCGATCTACGAAGAGGAGAAACGCCGCGTCGAACGCAACATGCTTGCGCTCTCAAACCTGAATCTTGCCACGTCCAGTTTTGTTGGCGGCGAAATTCAACGCATGCTCGCACAAGCCCTCGATCGCGTCCTGGGCGTCGTCCGATTGCCCTCGGGCGCCCTGTTCTTGCATCACGGTGATCCTGGCGGTCCAACTTCAGTTGTCTCTGCTGGGATCCCGGACGAATTCTGCCGGAAAGCGCAGGAAGAAGGGCTTGACGATTACCTTGTCGGACTGGTCGCACGCATGGGCGGACTGCTGAGCTTCCGCGACCTGCGCGACGATAAGCTGACTGCTCTTGAAAAGGACGAGCCGATTCGCCGATTCCGCGAACTGGCCCTGCAACAGGGCCTTCGCAGTATCGTGGTAATCAGTTTGCAGGCGAAGGATCAGGCGTTTGGATTACTGCTCCTTGGCACTCCTGATGTCCGCCGCTTTACTTCAGCCGAACTACGCCTCTTGCTCGCTCTCGGCCACCAGATTGGGATGGCCGTCGAAAACAGCTACTTGATCCAGCAAACGTCACGTCGCTCCGAAGAACTTCACGTTCTGAACGAAATCGGCCGAGCACTGAGCTCCACCCTCAACCGGGAAGATCTGCTTCGCAAGATTTGGGAAGAGCTGCGTCGGCTGTTTGACGTGCAGAATCTCTATCTTGCCTCTCACGACCCTTTACGAGATGCCATTCGTTTCGAACTTGAATTGATCGATGGCGTTCGCATGCCGAAACGTTCCCGACCCGCTGGAAATCACATCACCGAATATATTCTGCGCACGCGTCAGCCGGTACTGGTTCGCGAAAATTTTGCAAATGAAATCAAAAAGCTGGGCGTCGATCCTATCCGCACGGCCGGGTCTTTCTGCGGAGTGCCCCTTGTGGCCTACGATCACACCATTGGCGCTCTTTGCATTTTTTCCGACATGGAACGCATGTTCGATGAGGGTCATCTCGAGCTACTTCGCGTACTGGCGAGCGAAGCGTCGATCGCTATTGAAAATGCACGCCTGTTCCAGGAAGAACGCACCAAGGCTCGCCACCTGGGCCTTGTCAACCTGATTTCGCGTGATGCGATCGCCACGCTCAATCCCGATGAAGTGCTCGCAAAAATGGTTGAGCAGTTAGAAGCCGGTCTGACCTACGATCATATCGGAATCTCGCTCATGGATTACACCACGCGGGAGCTAGTGGTGCAGGCCGAAAGCGGTAAACGGCGCGGAGCGCTTGGCCGCAGACTTCCACTGGATGCCGGCCTGATTGGCCAGGTAGCGCGTACTGGTAAAGCAGCGTTTTTCCGTTCAATCTCCAACAATCAGAGTGGCGCGAACCCTGTTTTCCCCGAATCCCAGATGGCCGTCGCTCTTCCGATTTTTTATGCAGATCACCTGCATGGGGTCTTGTACGTCGAAAACCTCGAACTCATGGAGATTTCCGACGAAGAGTCCCTGCTCCTTCGCACTCTCGCCGATTTGATTTCTGGTGCCCTGCACAATGCGCTTTCCTTTCAGAAAGCTCAGGAACAAGCCATTACTGACGGCCTGACCAATGTCAAGACGCATCGGTTCTTTATGGAGGCGCTGTCTTCGGAATGGAAGCGTTCTTCGCGCGCCGGGCGTTCCTTCGCCCTGGTGCTGATGGATCTGGACCGATTCAAGTTCGTGAATGATTTCTACGGACATTTGGAAGGGGATCTTGTTTTACAACGCGTTGGCCAGATTCTCGAGACCAATTGCCGCCGCTCCGACGTCGTCGCCCGCTACGGTGGTGACGAATTTGTCATCCTGATGCCCGAGACCACAATGGAGCAGGCCCGCCAACTTGCTTCGAAGCTTCGAAGCTGGGTTGCCGCTGACCCCCTGCTGCGCGAAAAGAACATCAGTGCCAGTTTCGGTATCGCTTGCTATCCGTTGCATGGTTCGTCCCCGCAGGAATTGATCCAGGTCGCCGACGCCTCGATGTACCTCTCGAAGCATCAAGGTGGTAACACGGTTTCTACTGCGGATCATGTCGATCCGAAAGAGACGCGCCGCTGGAAGCGGGATGTCCTCGAAGCGTACCTTGGCGTCACATTGAAGCGCCTCTTCTCCACAGGACCCGAAGCATTTGAAGAAATTTATCAGCGTCTGCGCCAATTCACGGATTCACTTCCAGAAACGGAAGCTGTTGGCGCAAGTGCGGCTCAGGCTCCGACAGAGCTTCCCCAGTCGATTCTCGATACCGTCACGTCTCTTGCCTATGCGATCGATGCCAAGGATCAATACACGCAGGGTCACTCGCAAAAGGTCTCTGCGTATGCCGCTCTACTTGCGGAGGCGCTCGGCATGACCGAACCCGAAGTTGAGGAGATTCGCCTCGCCGCAGTTCTGCACGATGTGGGCAAGGTCGGCATTCCCGAGGCGATTCTCAACAAAAGTGGCCCGCTCAATCCCGAAGAGTGGGAGACCATGAAGACCCACGTGATTTTCGGTGGAAAAATTCTCGAACCACTGGCACCCCTCGCACGCATCCGCGCAATGGTCTTGCACCACCATGAATTCTTCGATGGCTCAGGCTATCCCCACGCGCTTGCGGGAGAAACGATTCCCCTCGGCGCACGGATCATCACAATTGCCGATTCCTACGACACCATCACGAGCGATCGCAGCTACAAGAAAGGCCGAACTGCCGAGCAGGCACTTAGCGAACTCGAACGCTGTGCCAATTCACAGTTTGACGCACGCCTTGTTCAAGTCTTTGTCCGTGCGATGCGCCTGTTGCCCAACCCGATCATCGAAGTGGCTTCGCTCATCTCACGCAATACCTGATCGACACTCTTCTTGCTAGACTGAACGATGGAAGTCCACAAAGGAACTCATCATGCAAACTGCTACCGTCAAATGGATCGGCGATCAAAAATTTGCCGCCGTAAGCCCGTCCGGTCATTCCATTTCGATTGACTCGGATCGCAAGTCCAACAAAGCCCCTGGTCCGATGGAGCTCGTTCTTATCGCACTCGGTGCCTGTACTGCCACTGACGTCGTCATCATTCTTGAAAAGAAGCGCCAGAAAATTGAATCTTTCGAGGTCATCTGTTCTGGCGAACGCGCCACCGATCCTCCGACGGTCTGGACAACACTTGAACTCCTGTATCGCCTTCGCGGCAACCTCGATGAAGGTGCCGTAAAGCACGCCATTGAGCTGAGCGAAGTCAAATATTGCTCGGTCGCCGCGATGCTTCAGAAGACCGCCACGCTCTCCTGGCGTTTGGAGATTCTTCCACCGCTCTAGCTCTTATCTGCTTGTTTCTGTTTAACTTCCTCGCATACAATCAATTTTTGTCTGCACTGCTTCGCATTCTCAAGGAGCATCATGTCTCGTCGCATCGCCGCCAAAATTACGGGTGTAGCCGGCTACGTTCCACCGCGCATCCTCAGCAACGCTGATTTGGAAAAACTAGTGGATACCAATGACGAGTGGATTCGCACCCGCACTGGTATTCGTGAGCGGCACATCGTCGACAAGGGCATGGCCACGTCGAACCTCGCAACCGAAGCCGCAAAACTACTTCTCGCCCAGACAAATACCAGTCCGAACGACATTGAAATGATCATCGTTGCGAGCGTGACTCCCGACATGTTTTTCCCAGCAACCGCTTGCCTCGTTCAGGATCGCATTGGAGCAAAAAACGCCTGGGGATTCGATCTCTCGGGCGCTTGTTCCGGACTGACTTACGCTCTTACCGTTGGCGCTCAATTCGTCGGTGCGGGAACTCACAAAAAGGTGATGGTGATCGGCAGCGATACCATGAGCTCTATAATCGATTATAAAGATCGGGCCACATGCGTTCTATTTGGCGATGGCGCCGGCGCTGTTCTGCTCGAACCGGCCGGTCCCGGCGAAGGCATACTCGATTTCATGCATGACATTGACGGTTCCGGAGGAAATTATCTGTACATGCCCGGTGGAGGCTCGCTGAACCCGTCGACCCACGAGACGATCGATAAGAATATGCACGTAGTCCATCAAGACGGTTCGCAGGTTTTCAAATACGCGGTACGACGAATGGCCGAAGTTTCCACGACGCTTCTCGAGCGCAACGGCTACACCCGCGACGATTTGAAATTGCTTGTACCTCATCAAGCGAATCTGCGGATCATTCGTGCGACACAAGAGCGCCTCGGTGTGGAAGACTCAAAAATCATGGTCAACATCGATCGCTACGGAAATACCACCGGGGGCACAATCCCATTGGGGTTGCGTGACGCCGTCCAGGAAGGCCGCCTCCAGAAGGGCGACCTGGTTCTCCTCGCGGCAGTGGGCGCCGGGTATACGACCGGCGGCATGCTCCTCCGCTGGGCCTACTGAACGGCAACGCAAGATTCCCACCCGAACAAAGCAAAAAACAACGTCAGAATACAGCGTCAACTAAAAACGCGGACAGAAGATGCTTCTGTCCGCGTCTCGTGAATGAGCAGAAACTAGTCCGGAATGACTAGAGTCTGTCCGATTTTCACCACGTTCGGATCGCTCAACACATCACGGTTGGCCTCAAAGATCTTGTTGTACTGATTCGCATTGCCGTAAAACTGTTTTGCAATCTTCGACAGCGAATCTCCTGCCGCCACCGTGTACGTTTTTTGTCGTGGCGGGGGCGGTGCTGCCGGCGCCAGCGAAGGATCGACAGACAAATTCAACGTAATATCACTGAGACTCGGATCGACGAGCTTCACTTGATCCCAAATCTTGTTCTTGATGGCCTCGGTTCCGGCTGCTCCCTCAATGTACAGCTTGTTATCCTGAATGTGCACGTGGGCCAACCGGACGCCGGATTGATTGATTAAATTCAGCGCCGACGCGTACTTCTGTTTCAATTGCTCTAGATCTGCCATGGGGAATTCCTCTTTCTTCGATAACGTCGATAATCAGGGCGGATGAGGAGCATAGCACCCCGCGAAACGATTTCGCATTACAATTTATTGAGGTCGAAGGAACTACAGACTTTCCCTTAGCGTGGAGGAAGATCGGTATAGCAAGGCGGACGCGGATGCAAACGATCTGGAACCGCTTCTGCGGTTCCAGTGAACTCTATCCAGACGGCGTTTTGTGAATACCGACCAACCTCCGTCAGCAGGAACGGATGGCAGCCGCTTGCACCAGGTTGTTCTGCAAGCGCCGTTCAATCTGAACCGCTGCGTAGCGCGCGCACAACTCGCTTTCGCGTTCGGTCCAGTTGTTTATTGTGGGCGACATTTTCCCGAAGGTAACCCCAAGGCGTTTCACCGCCCGGTAATACACCCCTACCAAGCCCAGATTGCTTTTCCCACGCGCCAGCTCGGGGGTCATTCCGAGCAAACTCGCCAGTCTCTCGAAATCCGCTCCCGAGAATTCTCCGGACTCAAGATGCGCCGCTTCCAGTACCCGGTCCGAGACCGGCAGCGCTGCCACGCCTGAAACGACGGCGCGCCAATAGAACAGCGCGAACTGGCAGAGCGCAAGAATAGCGATCGTAAAGATCATGGCGGCAAACATCCCTCAGCCTCCACACGCATACTCGCTCGATCTCCTGCATTCGCCAATAGACCCGGGGTACTAGCGGAGTAGTCCTCCAGCAGTGCCTTTTCCGCACTCTGAGGGATACGCCGGCGCACAGCCCACCCTGACCCGGACCGGGAGTTCGTGCCTTGCGCCCATTTTTGCGATTCGCCTATACTCCAGCGGGTATTTAAGGAGAGCGTATGACCGGTCTATACAGAAAGGGTCGCTCTTTTCTGCTGCTCGCCATCCTGGCCGTGGTTCCCCGTCTTCTACCTGCCCAGGCGCATCCGTCCGCCGAACCTTCTCAGCAGATCAGGGCTGTTCTCTCAACGCAACAGGATGCATGGAATCGCGGGGACGTTCGGGCCTTCATGGACGGGTACTGGAATTCGCCCGATGTGACTTTCTCGGGATCTTCGGGCGTGACCCGAGGCTGGCAGGCTGTGCTCAGTCGTTATCAGCAGCGCTACGCGACACGAGAGGCCATGGGCCAGCTGGACTTTTCTGATCTTGAAATCCGCTCACTGGGCCCGACTTCTGCGATGGTCCTTGGCCGATGGCACCTGGCTCTTGCTTCCGGAGACGTTGGAGGGGTATTTACGCTCGTCCTCCAGTACTTCCCGTCCGGATGGAAAATCATCCATGACCACACCAGCCAAGTGCCAATCGAGCGGCATTAGCTTCATCCGTGCCGGAGTTCCATCCCATGGCCGTCAGGGACAGGATCGCCAAGGAGGGTTTTCCCCGTTCCGTTTTTTGCCAACAGAATGTGCGCAACATTGAGATACCGTTCGCGGAAAGCACCTTCACACCACGCCAGATAGAAATCCCACATTTTCTGGAAACGCTCGTCGAACCCGAGCCTGCGGACCTCTCCGAGTTTCTCAGAGAAGCGTTCCCGCCATAGGAAGAGCGTTTTCGCATAGTGCAGGCCGAAATTCTCCAGGTTGCGTCATGCTCATCTGCGTGACTTGCGCCAGCGATTTTTGGATTTCCCCGAGAAAGGCCAATTCACTCCCCGGGAAAATATAGGTCTGAATCCAGTCCACGCGCTTGCGGTATTCCGGCAACTGCTGGTCGGCAATCGTAATCGTTTGCATGAGCATCGAACCATCCGGCTCGAGCAAGCGGTCGCATGCACCGAAGAAATCGTCGTAGTGCTCCAGGCCCACCGCCTCGAACATCTCGATACTGACAATCTTGTTGTATTGTCCCTCGAGTTTACGATAGTCCTCGTTGACGAGCTTCACGCTTCCCGGCCGGACGTTCGCTTCCGACACCCGTTCCTTCGCCGCTTCAAACTGAGCGGCACTGATCGTCACTCCCGTAACGTGAGCGCCGTAATTCCTCGCCGCATGGACAGCGAACGCACCCCATCCACAGCCAATTTCGAGGACTCGATCGCCGGGCTCAATGTGCAATTTACGGCAAATCAAATCCATCTTTTGCAATTGCGCTTGTTCGAGAGATGCGGTCCCCTCCGGAAAATAGCCGGACGAATACATCATCTGCTGATCGAGAAAGATCCGGTAAAAATCGTTTCCCAGATCATAGTGTGCCCGAATATTTTCCCTGCTGCCCTGGACGCTGTTGTTACGCCGCCGATGTTGCCAGCGAAATGCCGCGCGTCGCAAAGCCGACAACAATTTATTTTTTGAATCGAACAAGCGCAGATTGCGCGTGACTACTCTCACGAGTGAGACCAGATCCGGCGAGGTCCAGTCTCCATCCATATAGGCTTCACCGATTCCCACGTCCGCCCCGGTTGCCGCGCGCGCAAAAAAGCGTTCGTCGTGAACGACTGCCATCGCCCTCAATTCTGAACGGGGGTCTCCAAACGTATAGGTTTCATCCGGACAGACCAGTTCCAGATAACCGGATTTCATCTCGGCTAATGCTGCGAAGAACTTCTTCTTCGCGAAGTTCTCTAACGGGCGCTTCATCCGATCACGTTCCTTTCGAGCCCACGACCACCCTGGCGCGTTCGAGTTTTGGCCGGTGCGTAAAAACGGGTACCCTCTTGATCCACAATCGCAATGCCTGCCAGTGAATCCCTGCAATTACGTTCAGGGTCATCAGCGGATAATTCATCAGCACTCTCAAGAGTTCCCTCGACTCCCATGGCTTTTGTCCAAGCCGCAGTGTCGCGTCGAAATTTCGCTGCCCCCCGAGCAGTGTGTTCATATGGGCGACCAGCTGCTTGCCGGGCGGAGTAAAGATCCAGTCATACTCCATGTCCATACCGTTGAATGGCGACACGTGCATCTCTTTTCTCGTGTGATATTTCTTGGTCGAGACGCTGGCCCTTTGATTGGCAGCGCAGAGCCAGTAGTTGTGTGTCTCGCCAAAGGTGTTGTTCACTTCGGCGAGCATCATTTCGAGTTGCCCGGACACGTTGTAGAAATAAAAAAAAGAGACGGGATTGAACACATATCCGAGATAGCGCAGATGGGTCAGCAGGAAAATCTTTCCGCCGGGAATTTGAACTCCTTCTCGTGCCGCATCCTCTTCTAATCGCCGCCGAAGCGATTTCTTCCTGTCCCCGAAATGGTCCTGCTCGCAGTAACTCGTCCAATTCCAGCGGTTGTAGGAGCTGAACGGGGACACGTTCATCAACTCCGGTAATCGATCAACATCGAGAAATGCCATGTATACGGGATAGCTGAACTCGTGCAAACGCGGTGCAAATCTCCGGTGCCTCAATGTGCCAACGTAGAGTGCTGATTCCATGCTCAGACCCGGATCCCTTGCGATGCCGCGACCCGCAATGCCGAATTGACTCCATCTTCATGAAAGCCGTAACTCCAATAGGCTCCACAAAAATGCGTACGGTGTACTCCGCTGATTTCGCTCCACCGTTTCTGGGCAGCTATCGCTTCGCTCGTGTAGAGCGGGTGGTTGTAGACAAACTTCCGGAGCACTTTTTCCGTGCGAATCCGCGTGTTCGCGTTCAGCGTCACACAGTAATTTTCCTCGACAGGTAGGGACTGGAGCCGGTTCATGTGATAGGTCATGGTGACCGGACTGTTTCCGTTTCTCTCGTCCATGTGAAGCAGATAATTCCATGATGCCCGCGCTGCTTCCCGTCTCGGCAGCAGACCGTCATCGGTGTGCAAGACCACGTCATTCCGGCTCGTCTCAAACGCTGCCAGAATTTCGGTCTCCTGCTCCGTGGCATCTTCAAGGAGCGGCAGCACCTGATCCCCATGTGTCGCAAAAATCACTTCATCAAACCTCATCTCGGAACGTCCTTCGGCAAAACGCAGCGTCACCCCATCTTCTTGCCGCGAAACGCCTTTTATCTTTGCGCCGGTAAACACCCGATCTTTCAGAGGTTTCGAAATCGGTGCGATGTATCTGCTGCATCCCCCGGGAATCGTTTTCCATTGCGCCTGGCCCGAGACCGTCAGAAATCGATGGTTGTCGAAAAATCGAATCAGGGTGGCCGCCGGGAACGCATTCACCGCTTTGGGTGCGCAAGACCAGACCGCGGCCGCCATCGGCACCAAGTACAGTTCGCGAAACTCCTGGCTGAATCTCTTTTCATCCAGAAATTCACCCAGCGTCAAGGTTTCAAGATCCGGTCGCCGGAGAACTTCCTTTGCTTCGCGGTTGAATCTGTTGATCTCCCGATACAATCTCCACGGACCTGCCTTCAGCACATTGCGCCGTTGCGCAAAGAATCCCCTCGCTCCTCGACTGGAATATTCATAGCCGGTCTTCCGGCAGCTCACTGCAAAGGACATGTCCGAATGAATCCTGGGAATTTCCAGTTCTGCCAGCAACCGAATGAGATTGGGATAGGTCAAGTCGTTGTGCACGATGAAACCGGTGTCCACAGACAACGGGCCAGCACTTGAATCAACGGTCACGGTATGTGTGTGTCCGCCTAGCCTCGGCTCTCTTTCAAAGAGAAACACTTCATGCTTACGGCTCAAATAATAGGCCGCTGTTAACCCTGCGATGCCCGAACCGATCACTGCGATTTTCTTCACGAATCTACCTGCAGTCTATTCTCGTTTGCTTTGGGGGCGTCTGTGAATTGGATTCCCCATCGCGGAATCCGTGACTTTCACCGTGGGAAATAACACGTACGTTTTTTGTACCGGTAAGGGGCCCGGACGGCCTCGCAGAATCAGCCCGTTTCTGGCCCTATTCCCGGCGGGTCCCCGGCCGTATTTTCCTCAGGAGAGAAAACCCGCCGCGGGCCGTCCCTTCTCCCTCTTCTCGGGCGTGACCTCTGCCCCAATTAGGCATCACACTAGCAGTACCGCGACGCGTTCTTTGGATTTGTTCCGTCGAAGGCTAGACTGCGGGCTGGGCCATTGGCCTGGAGTTCACTTGAAACTGTTTCTCAAATTGTTGTTCGGTTTCATCTTCGTGTTCATGGTGTGCATGACCGTGCGCACTTCTCTCGCGGTACCGCTCTGGCGAGCTTCATTTAAGGGTAACCCTTGGGCGTGGGCCACTCTATATGACGCGTACTTCGGCTTTGTTACTTTCTACTGCTGGGTCGCATGGCGTGAGCGTTCGCTCCTCTGGAAAATAGCATGGTTTGTCCTGATCGTACTGCTCGGCAACATCGCCATGTCGCTCTATGTCCTGATTCAACTGTTCTCCCTTAGGCCCGAGGACTCTGTCTCCGCCCTTTTCACTCAGAAGGCTGCATGAACGAAGGCCTGATTTTTCGTCGAGTGGTTAAACCGTTGCTCGGCCTGCTGAAGCAGGGTGTGGCGCCCGAAAAACTCGCGCTCAGTGTTGCGCTCGGGGCCGTATTGGGAATTTCCCCCGCGCTCGGCTGGACCACTGCTCTTTGCGCGCTTGTCGCCTTTTTCTGGCGTCTCAATCTTCCGGCCATTCAAATCGTAAATTATTTTATGTATCCGGCACAGATAGCGCTGCTTCTGCCGTTTTTCCGTCTGGGTGAGAAGTTGTTTCGCTCGCCGCATCTCCCCCTCTCCGTTCCGCAAATCTATGACATGCTACGAACAGATCGATGGGGGACCATTCAATTTCTATGGAATACTACATGGCACGCAGTTGTTGCCTGGGCGATACTGTCTCCGCTCCTTACCGCGCTGCTCTATTCGATCCTCGTGCCGCTGTTCCGCCATTTCCTTCGCAAGCAAGCTGCGCCCCTGCCCGCACCTGAAGGGAAGCCGGCATGATTCCCGAACCGCTCGAACTGTTGGCCGTCGGCTTCATCATTGTCTTCGTCATGATGTTTGTTCTCTGGATCATTCATTTGCGGATTCATAATGCCGCAATTGTCGATGTTGGCTGGGCGGCCGGTCTTGGACTTCTTGCCCTCTACTATGCATACGCCGGGACTGGTTATTCCTCGCGGAAATACCTGATTGCCGCGATGGCCGCCATCTGGAGTTTTCGCCTCGCCGCGCATCTTCTTTTTTCACGCGTCGTAGGGAAACCTGAAGAAGGCCGTTACGTTCAGCTTCGCAAGGACTGGAATACCCACCTCCCCTTGCGGTTCCTGTTTTTCTTCGAATTTCAAGCGCTTCTCGACCTGGTTCTCTCTGTCCCGTTCTTGCTCGCCTGCCTCGATCGACGCGCAACGATCGGCAGAACGGAGTACATCGGAGGGGCGATCTGGTTGATCGGAATCATAGGAGAATCGATCGCCGACGCTCAGTTGGAAGCCTTCAAACAAAATCCCGCCAACAAAGGCAAATTATGCCGTTCTGGCCTTTGGAATTATTCCCGCCACCCCAACTATTTCTTTGAGTGGACGATCTGGGTGGGCTACGCCGTGTTCTCACTCCGGTCGCCTTGGGGATGGCTTGGTTTCCTCGCTCCCGGACTCATTCTCTTTTTCCTGCTACGCCTTACAGGAATCCCTGCTACTGAAGCCCAGGCGCTTCGTAGCCGCGGCGATCAATACCGCGAGTACCAGCGATCGACCAGCTCCTTTATCCCGTGGTTCCACAAAAAGGAGATCGCATGACCGTCAGCCCCTCATCCTCCGCGCCCCGGGCTTCGCACGCCAGGTGGTTGTCCTCGGCAGAGGGTGATCCTGATAAACGCTTTTGGTACGAGACGCTCCTTCATAGCGGTCTGATTCCCGATTTATTCATTCGCGCGTCCATTCGCCACTTGCTTCGCTCTCGCCTGGCCGAGGAAGACTGTGGTTCAGCGGCTCGAAATCGCGCCCGATTTCTGTCCTTCGTTGATCAGATGAAGCATAGCCCAATCGCATTGCGTACTGACGCCGTCAACGCACAACACTACGAGGTTCCGTCCGGCTTCTACCAGAAAGTGCTGGGCCCGCGTTTGAAATACAGCTCCGCGTTCTACCGGCAAAATCGCCAGTCGCTCGCCGAGGCCGAAGAGGTGATGCTCCAGCTAACCTGCGAGCGCGCAGAACTCACAGATGGCCAGGATATTCTTGAACTTGGTTGCGGCTGGGGTTCGCTCACTCTCTGGATGGCTGAGCGGTATCCGAATTCCCGCATCACAGGTGTTTCCAACTCCGCATCGCAGCGCCAATTTATTCTTGCTCGCGCAGCACAACAAGGGCTTCACAATGTTCAGATTCTGACGGCGGACATGAACGATTTCTCGGCTCCCTCGAGCTACGATCGGGTTGTTTCGGTTGAGATGTTTGAGCACATGCGCAACTGGGAACTTTTGCTCGCCCGGATCTCAACCTGGCTGAGACCCCGGGGCAAGCTCTTCCTCCACATCTTCACCCACAAGACATTCGCCTACCCCTATGAAGTCCGGGGAGAAGGCGACTGGATGGCGCAGCACTTTTTTACTGGAGGTATGATGCCCAGTGACGATCTGCTTTTCCATTTCGATTCCGATCTGAAAACGGAGCAACATTGGCAAATCGACGGAACACACTATCAGAAAACCAGCGAAGACTGGCTCCGCAACATGGATAACGCAAAAGCCGAATTATTTCCGCTTTTTGCCGCGACGTACGGCGCCCGTCAAGCCAAACGCTGGTGGATTCGCTGGCGGATTTTCTTCATGGCCTGTGCTGAACTCTGGGGCTACCATTCCGGCTCTGAGTGGATCGTCTCCCACTATCTGCTGTCGAAGCCGGCCTGATCCGCAACCCTTGCTCTCGCGTCCGGGTTGATCGCCGCTTACAAAATTTCCAGAATTTCTTCATACCGTTTGAACGGCGGAATCAGGTATGCCCCCGCGATCTCTGTCCTGGCCCACGCCAGCATCTCTCTTGCCACTTCAAATCCACGTTCGCGCGCAGCTGCTCCCGCCATTTCCATCGATTTCAGCAACGGCCGAGGAATCATGATCCCGGGGACTTCATTGTTCAGTCGCAAGGCCTGTTTGTAGCTGTTCAGCGGCCAAACGCCAATCAGTACCGGTATGGCAGGTTTCCCTCCGAGCTTCTTTAGAAATGCATGCCAGTGCTCTGGATCAAACAGCGGTTGCGTCATTGCAAAATGTGCACCGGCTTCCACCTTCGCGTGAAATCGCGCGATCTCTCCGTCCAGATCATCGGCGACCGGGTTCAGCGCCACACCAATTGTGAAATTCGTCTGGCCGCCCAGGGTCTTCCCGGCCCAGTCCGTTCCCTGGTTGAGACGGCTCAAAATCTTCACCAGGCCCACCGAATCGACCTCATACACTCCGCTGGTTTCCGGATAATCGCCGACCGATGGCGGATCCCCGGTGATCGCCAGAACATTCCGGACGCCGCCGACCGTCCATGCACCCAGCAGCATCGCCTGCAACCCGATAATATTCTGATCGCGCGTTGTGAGATGCGGGACCGTTTCCACGCCCCGCGCCTCGAGCGCCCCCGCCACGATTAACGCATCCATTCCTACGCGGGCCATTGCTCCACTGTTGATGTCGACGGCATCGACCTTGTTTGACGCCATCACTTTATCGACCTGCTCATAAATCCGGTCCAGCGCAATCCCCTTGGGCGGATCAATCTCCACACAGACTGCAAACTCTCTTGCCTCGAGCTTCTTCCAGAAATTACTCTCGGGGTCCTTGTGCTGGACCTTCGAAGCGCTCGGTGTCTTTGCCACCACCACGGTCGAATGATGTTCTACAGGGCGAAGCGATTTCACGGCGTCCGCCATTGCGCGGATGTGCGCCGGTGTTGTGCCGCAACATCCTCCTAGAATTCGGACTCCCGCTTCCGCTGCATCCCTGGCGAAAGACGCAAAGTATTCCGGCGAAGACTTCGGATATACGATCCGGTCGCCTTCCTTTTTCGGGAAACCGGTATTCGGCATTCCGCTGACTCGAAAATCTCCCGCGTTTGCCAGCTCCTGCAGGATCGGCAGAAGCGACTGGGGCCCAAGAGTGCAATTCGCTCCAATCACCTGGACATTTTTTTCCTTGAGCAATGTCGCCGCCAGAAATGGCCGGAGATCGCCGTATGTCGTTCCTTCTTCCGAGTAGGTCAACTGCGCCACGATCGGCAATCCCGAAAACGACCGAATTGCATCGATCGCCAGCATGAGTTCTTCGATGTAGGAAAAGGTTTCGAGAATAAAGAGATCCACACCCCGTTCTTCCAGTGCCAATGCCTGCTCGTGGAACACAGACAGAATTTCTTCTGATTCCGGATGCCGTGCCTGCACGCCAATTCCCAGCGGGCCAATGGAACCCGCGATGAGCACTTCGCGCGCCGCTGATTCGCGCGCCTCTCGCGCAATTTTAACGCCGCGACCATTCAGTTTCTGAACCTCATCGCCCAGGCCCAGCGGAGCCAGCTTGAACCGGTTTGCTCCAAACGTATTGGTCTCGATCATTTGCGCCCCGGCCTCGATATAAGCCTGGTGCACGCGAAACACCGCTTCGGGCTCCGTCACGTTCAGTTCGTCAAAGCAACGGACCGATCCAACCGATTCATACAGCAGCGAGCCCATCGCTCCGTCGGCAATCAGAATCGAATTTTTCAGGCGTTCGTCAAAATCCTGTATTTTCACGGCTCGTTTTTCCCGGTTTCTTCAGTCGCCCGCTCGAGATGCGACTAACGTTTTTGTTCCATCAAGCTCGCGACCGTACTCATCAGATCGTATTTCGTCAGGATTTCGAACTTCGATCCTTCCATCTCGACAAACACGGCCGGTTCGCCGTGACTCAGCATATGGGTAATCTGCTCGACTGGCGCATTCTGCAATATCACCGGCATGGGCTTGCTCATCACCTCGCGCACGGTCAACTTTTGCAACTCTTTTCCCTGTAATGCCAGCGTCAAGATCTGGTCTTCATACACGGTTCCAATGGGTACGTTTTCCTCAAAGACCGGAATCTGCGAAATGTCCTGGTCCTGCATCGTCTTGAGGGCGTGAAACACGGTCTGGTAGGGCCGCACAATAATCAATTCGCGCACCTTGCCCGATTTTTTCTTCGCTTTTACAATTTGCTCAACTGTGATCGGCACATACGATTCCCGGTAGCCCCGCTCGCGCATCCATTCCTCGTTATAGACCTTGCTGAGATAACGCATACCGGTATCGGGCAGTAGCGCCACCACATAGTCTTTCTCGGTCAGCTCCCGGGCTAGGCGAAGTGTTCCCGAAAGACATCCCCCGCCCGAACCGCCCGTTAACAGGCCTTCCAACTTTGCCAGGCGCCGGGCCATTACGAAGCATTCCTCGTCCTTCACCTGAATCACATCATCCAGAATCCCCATATCCATGGTCGTCGGGAAAAAATCCTCGCCAATCCCTTCGACTACGTAGGTGCGCGCCTTGGCGATCTTTCCGGTCTTGTGAAAGTCGTAATACAGAGAACCTTCCGGGTCGACGCCAATGATCTTGACCTTGGGATTTTTCTCTTTCAGGAATTTCCCCACGCCACTGATTGTTCCGCCCGTGCCCATCCCGCAGACAAAGTGGGTAATCTTGCCCTCGCTGTCTTCCCAAATCTCTGGCCCGGTTGAAAGGTAATGCGCTTCGGGATTGCTCGGGTTGTCATACTGGTTCGGGTAGTAGGAATTGGGAATCTCCCGCGCCAGCTTTTTCGCCACGCTGTAGTAGCTGCGAGGATCTTCGGGTTCGACCGCGGTCGGGCAAACGATCACTTCCGCTCCCAGCGCCTTGAGCAAATCCACTTTTTCTTTTGACTGCTTGTCCGTTGTCGTGAAGACGCATTTGTAGCCGCGTACTGCCGCCACCAGTACCAACCCCATTCCGGTATTTCCGGATGTGCCTTCAATAATCGTGCCGCCTGGCTTCAGCAATCCTTTTTTTTCGGCTTCATCAATCATCGTGATGCCGATGCGATCCTTCACCGAGCCACCCGGGTTGAGCATTTCCGCTTTGATCCAGATCTGCGGTCTCAGATCCTTGTTGATCCGGTTCAACCGTATCAGGGGCGTATGTCCGACAGCTTCAATAATATTATTGCAGCGCATTTGGCTTCTCTTGGGGCGATGCCGTGCCTGGAACCGCGTATGGCATACTTACCTCAAGTTTAACATGCGTTTCGGAAACGCAGGAAAACAGGAGAGGAACGAGACTCATGGCACGTCAAAACTTCTCAAGCGGCACGACCTGGGAGCCCGTTGTCGGCTATTCCCGCGCCGTCCGCATCGGCAACCACATCAGCGTTTCGGGCACGACGGCCACCGGCGGCGACGGCAGGATCGTCGGTATCGGTGACGTTGCCGTCCAAACCGCCCAAACAATTCGCAACATTGAATCCGCCCTCGGTCGTGCCGGCGCATCCCTCAAAGACGTTATCCGCACCCGCATCTTTGTCACCAACATTTCCGAATGGGAAAAGGTCGGCCGGGTGCACGGCGAATTCTTCAAAGACATTCGCCCGGTCACTTCGATGGTCGAGGTTTCGAGGCTCATCTCCCCGGAAATGCTCGTCGAAATCGAGGCTGACGCGATCCTGGAACCCTGAGGCGCAAAAAAGAAGAAGGCCCTTCCGGCAGAGCAAGCGGGCCTTCACGCGAGGCAAGAATCAGTTCCAGTGTGCCCGCACCCGGTATTTCAGTACCGATTCCCCATTGGGCTTGACTGGCACTTCAAACCGCGCCGCAAACGCTCCGGTCTTTTCATACTTGTAGGTTGAGGAAATCATTTCCCAATCCCCGCCAATCGGCTCATTCACCTCGACGGTCACCGGCACGTCCTTATGGTTGCGAATCGTGATCTCGTACTCAATTTCCCAGGTCTTGCCGCCGAGCGCCTTGTAATCGGTCTGCTTCCGCTCTGACACCACATCGAACGCATTGCCAATCTTCACACTGAGGAATTCATCTTTCGGAGTGTGTTCGATCCGATCTTCCCCGACAAACAGCACACCGCCCTTTGCGTCCTTCTGGTACACCCGCAGATTCCCCGCTGGCAGCGGCATACCCAAACCGGACTTTTCGTCATTTTTGAATTTGTAATACACCATGACCTGGTCCTTCAGCGGAGCCCCAGGATTGTTCTGCGAGCTGCGGTAATAATAATTCTGGCCATTCACCACGAACTGTTTCTCGACGGGAACTCCGCTTCCTTGTAGCAGACTGATCTGCTTGGTCTCCTTGTCCTCTACTGATGTTTTTCTGCCGAGCGAGTACAGGTGATATTCGCTGAAATTTTCCTGCTCAAATTGTGGAACGGGAGCTGCGGCCTTCATGGCCACGGCATCGTTGAGTGCCGCTCGTCCCATCGATTGCTGGATCCGGTTCAAATCGCCGGCCACCAGCTGCAGTTTGGCGTTGTGAAACGCCGTTCCCGAATTGTTCACAACCGTCACCCAGCCGTCGAGATCGGCCGTCTTGTCCTCGCGTCCGACGGTAAGCACGTAATCCGCGTTCCAGGACAAGTTTGCCGCGAGATAGGACGCTTCGATCTTCTGCCTGCTCGTCCCGGAATTTTCGAGTGTCATCAGGAGCGTCGGCCGATCGTACAGGTTGGCAGGTACCCCTGGAAATCGATAGGTTTCCGCATACATACCGGTCACGATCTCATTTCCGATCTTCCACACCGGCCCATTATTATTTGCCAGCAACGTCGCCTTGACTTCTTCATGCTTACTCGTGCCATTGTCCATGTACGTCCGCACCAAGGTCACTTCTTTGCCCACATATTTGTTCAACAATTTCGCAGGCTCGAGCAAATCGTATTCGTAATTCTGCTCGATCACACTTACCTTGTCCGGTTCCGTCAAGGAGCGGAAATGCACCGTTGCGGGATTCACGGTCGCCGCAATATCCATGAACTTCAGTTGAAACCCGCCATTGGGCATCTGCAATTGCCGTACGTCGCGCACGAGCGCGATGTTCGAGTTGTACACGGTTACCGCCAGCTCCGTCTGATCATTGAGCGTCGTTGATTGACCGCCTTGCTCCTGCACCGCTGCTCTTTCCTGTGGTTCCGCTTTTTTTTCGGCCTGATACGCCGGTACAATGGCGGCTGTCCCTGCGAAGACGATCAGCGCCGTGCCGCTAACCCAGCGGGATGCCTTTGCCACTCTTGAACTGTCCATGGAACCACCTCTCTCTAGAATTTGCCTACGGGATTAGAACGGCGCCAGAGGTTTTTCTTGCAATGGAGTTTATTCGTTAGCGGCGGGCACCCAGCTCCGTCCGCCATCGGCGGTTTGCAGGCTTTTCGTATTGCCGATATTCCAGATCGACGCATGATTCGCATCGAGAGCGTGGACACCGCCCAGATCTTCGGTCAAAGGTGAATTCACCTGTTTCCAGTGTTTTCCGCTATCTTTGGTCAACAAAATTGTTCCGGCTTTTCCGACCACCCAGCACACCTTGTCCGACGGTGCTGATCCGGACGTCAACTCTGTCCTGACTTCACTGTCCTGTACTTTCCAATTCAGCCCGGCATCGCTGCTGCCTTCAATCAGTCCGGCAGCGCCGACACGCCATGCGTAGGTACCCTTGGGCGCCACGATCACGTGGGGATTACTCTCTGCCACCTGCATCAATACTTGGCCAGTCGTCGAGAATTGCCCGGAGCTTGTCTGCGTCGCCTGCGCGGTTGCCGGCTCTCTTGAGAGGGCTCCCGCCCCGCGGGTCGCTTCCGCGAGCTCGCTCGCCGACAGTGCCTGGTCGGTCTGGTTGGTTCGATCCTGCGCTTTTTTCTTTGCCGCTGCGTTGTCCCCGGCCATCGCACCAGCGTCTGGCGACCCTGGCGCTGGCAGAGGCGCGTTCCCGAAACCATGGCCTGTTCCTCCGAGAGCCGCCTGCCCCTGCTTTGCGCGTTCTTGGGCCTCCCGCTGCGTCCGATCAACGGATCCTGGTTCTCGTTTGTCCTCATTGGCTTCGGAGCTTCGGAGTGAAGGAAGACTGGTCCGCGGTTTCGCCGGAGCACGTGAAGCTGGCGTTTGGGGATTTACGATCGAACGCTCCATGTTGTAACTATTTTGCAAATCGCGGAGAGCTTTGGTCGGGGGAGTCGTTTTGGGGGGTGTCAGCTCAACCGCGGTATCGTTTGCAGATTTAGAGAGCTGCTCGATGGTTTGTGGGGGCGCCGGAGGTACGGGGGTATTTTGCGCCATTTGTGATTTTGCACCTTCAAGGGAACTCATTCGATTTTCTCTGACCGCCACAAATAAAATCAGGCCGGCCGCCAATGCACCCGCAGGCACCGCCCATCGCCATGAAGTCGCTCGCGAAAACCTCCGTAAGCGGGGTTCGGTAAGAATTTCCTCGTGAACCGTTGCTGCTGCCCGGGGCCCATTCTTTTCAATCGAACTGGCCGATGCTGCAGGCCGGACCGCGGCGAGAAGAGTGCCCTGCTGCGCAACCCCATTTTCCTGCCATCCGTCGAGTCCAACCGCGCTTGTCTCTTCCAGGAGCGCCAAGGTCTCCTGGCACCGCAGGCAGTGACGGCTATGCTCTTTCCATTTCGTCAATTCTTCCAGAATGAGCGTTCGTTCGTGATACGCGGCCAATGTTTCCGCATCCGGACACGCTGTCGCCTTCTTTTGCGCGCAAGTGCCGTTGCAGCGCACGCTCAAATTGCCGCTCCCGCTCGTCAGACGGCATAGCCCGCTCCTTTCTTAGAACGTCCCGGAACCCGGTTCTTGCACAATTTCATGACGTTCCCTTTCTACCCTCATCTTCCGGATCAGCGTTCCTTTGCGGGAAAAGTTTTCGAAAATCGATCGGAGCATCCTCTGCAGCATACTGCAGACACAGCGCACATTCTGCTTCGCTAAACTTGAATGCCTCTCGCAAATGTCCTTCCACCGCGGTTCGCAGTTCACCTCGGACTCGCTCGAGATTCCTCGAAACGCTCGACTCATGTTCGTCCAATTTTTTTCCAATTTCCGCAAGAGTCATCTGCCGTGCGTAATACAATTCCAGTCTTTGCCGGTCGAGGGCCCGCAAACCGTTCACACACAGGTCGAGCGCGATGACAAATGACTTCACGTACTTCTCTTTGTGCGGGTCCTGTACGGGGGCGGTGGCGTTTTCACGCCCACGGGCGCCGTCCTTCCGTTCTCCGTTGCCGTCTTCACCTTCCAGTTCCACCCAGCGCTTGCTCTGTCGCAGTCGGTCAATATGCCGCTGCGCCAAAAGGGTACGAAGCCAGGTCTTTAGCGAACTTCGTCCATGGAAATACCGGAACAACGAGTGTTCATCGCGTTTACCGTCTCTGAGGCCGAACAACTCTGCAAAAAGCGAATCCGCAAGCTCGCGCGCATCGGTCCCGGCTCGGCTGTTCTTGGTAATCGCGCCGGCTGAAGCGCGCAGATACCCTCGATACTCCTCGACAAATGTCTCCCAGGCCGATTCAGACCCTTGCATGCATGCCGACGCCAGGGCCAGATCTTCGACATGCAGTGTATTGAGGTACTCTTCAAAGCGCTCCGCCGAGCAAGAAGTATCTTCGCGAAATCGCTTCTCCGCGCTGCGTGCGAGGGCAGCGGCAAACTGTCCTGCTGTGAGTCCCCAGTCTTTTGCTCGGGTTTGCTCATACAAGCCTCGAACCGACTGGGCGGCCCGGGCGAGCAGCTGAACGGGATCGGGGGTTGAATTGTCGCCGCGCATGGGGCGCATACTAATTCCAGTACCCTACAGTGATCTCTCTATTTCTATAAGCCTGGCGGTCGGTCACTGTTGTCCAACGCACATGTATCCCTGTGCATCCTACAGGGTACCTTACGGGTGTCAACCCGTGGCGAATTCAGTGCGACCCTGCCCCTTGAATGCGGTATCCTAGGGGCAGTTGCGGATCACCCGCCCCGCAACGAATTTCGCCTCAGCGGGTTCATCCCCGGAACTGAAGGTCGTGTGAAAAAAGGTGCACTCGCGAAGACATTAGCGAATACGCGACGTTAGTACGAAAGTCCTATTCGGACGATTTCCCGCCCCAAGTACTCTCGTACCGGGTAACGCACACGTCCTGCTGATCGACAAAAGCCCGATTCTCTGGGATCGAGCTTTAGGATGAATATTCTGCCAGAGGCGGTAAAGCGGATGAGCACAATGATCGCAGATCCAACATCGAGCAACTCCATGGGCGTTGGCTTTGACGCTATGCGTGGCCGCTCCAATCCTGAAGCATGGAAGCAGCAGATCGGCACCAAGGCCGTACCTGCTCGCCTGGCCTTACTCCCGGATGCCAAACCACGCTGGAACTGGGTGGGCCTCAGTGCCATCGTACAGTTGGCGATCCTCACGTTCTTCGTTCTAGTACCCACTTTTGTTCCCGGACCAGATGAAGACCGGTTTGAAGTTTATCAATGTCGAGCTGACAACTCCCCTAACGGAAGTCCCCATTGCTCCACCTCCCCCACCTCCTCCCCAGGTGAAAGCCGTCATTCCCAAAGCAGAGCTGAAGCCCGCCGAGGTTGTCGAACCTCCCAAGCTCAACCCGCAGCAGCCCCATATTTTTACGAATCTGGCTCCCAAAGTGGTCCAGCCTAAGGTCGAGAAGGTGGATGTCAAAGTACCCGACATGACCGCCAACATCGAGGCAGCGAAGATTGACACCAAAGACAACGGCCCGAAGCGTCCCAAAGACGATGTCAAGACGGGTTTGATCGGCTCTGGCAGCGCCGCGCCAGCGACGGTCAACGCCCCTGTCTCGCAGGTTCAGACGGGCGGCTTCGGCGACCCGAACGGGATCCCAGGAAAAGGCGATCCCAATCACGCTACGAATGCGAACCGCCTTGGCTCTCCGGCACTTCCCGGGGGCGAGGGGTACGGCAATGGAACAGGCGGCAAGGAAGGCATTCGTGGTACGGTCGCCAGCACTGGTTTTGGAAACGGCACGGCTACTCCTCCACCGGGGGGTAGCGGCAAAAAAGGAACCGTGGTCGCCAGCGGTTTTGGCGCTGTAGACGCTGCTGGCGATCCCCCGAAAAAGAAAACAGGAAACGATGGACCGGCAGATACCCCGGTTCAGCTCCTTGAAAAGCCCAAACCGGAGTACACCGCTGACGGGCGTAATCTGAAGATCGAGGGAGACGTCGTGATCGATCTCGTTTTCCTGGCGAACGGCACCGTTCAAATCAACCGCGTTGTCAGTGGCCTTGGCCATGGCCTTGACGAATCGGCCGTGCGTGCCGCTCAGAATATTCGTTTCAAACCGGCCAAACGTCTAACTGAACCGGTCGATTTTCCGGCCCGAGTCCGTATCGAATTTCGGCTGGCTTACTGAGGGAGATTGAACATGCGAAAGTTGTTTCAGCACATCCTGACACTGGCGCTCACTTTAAGCGTTGGCTCTGCGGCAATCGCAGGTCCCGCGCCGAAGCCGGCAGCCGACCAGCCCCGTACCGCGGACCAAGTCATTGATCGCTTCATCAGCAACGAGCAACATCTTTACGGCCAGATGCACAATTACTCGCCGCTCGTTGAAACCTACATTCAGAATCTCAGGCCGGACAAGGACCTCGGTCAGGTTCCCGCCGGCGACAAATATTTCCTGGGCCGGGCGAATTTCTCAAAGGGCGTAGCGCTGGTTCCCCTGAACGATACCAGCAGCAAAGGCAAGAAAGTGGTCGGGTCCATCGGCAACTTCTTCAGCTTTGCCATGCAGTTCTTGCCCGACGGCTTCCTGCAGATGATCTTCATCGATACCAACGGGTTTGATAAGCAGCACTACAAGTTCGATTACGTTCGCCGGGAATTTCTCGGTGAAGTACGCTGCCTGGTGTTCGACGTCACTCCCAGCGAAAAGAACAACAAGGGTCGCTTTCTCGGCCGTATCTGGGTTGAGGACCAAGACTATCAAATCGTTCGTTTCAACGGCGCCTACAGCGGCAACGGTCACTCCAGCTGGTATTTCCACTTCGACAGCTGGCGGACAAACGTGCAGCCCGGCTTGTGGTTGCCCTCATTCGTCTATAGCGAAGAGAAAGACTTGCACTACGCCATTTCTAAGAAATTGGACTTCAAGGCGCAGACCCGCTTGTGGGGTTACAACCTTTCGGCAAACAGCAAGGAGCAGGAACTCAGCAAGATCTTGATCGAGACTCCGGTCAACGACGATACCAAGACAAACAACGATCTTTCGCCGATTCAGGCGCAACGCTCCTGGGATCGCCAGGCCGAAGATAACGTAACCGACCGCCTCGAACGGATTGGTTTGATGGCGCCCAAGGGGGAAGTGGACAAGGTACTGGATACTGTCGTGAACAACCTTGAGGTTACCAACAATATCGATGTCGACCCCGAGGTTCGCTGCCGCGTGCTCATGACCTCGACTCTCGAGTCTTTTACGGTTGGACATACGATCGTCCTCAGCCGAGGGCTGATCGACGTTCTCCCCGATGAAGCCAGCCTGGCAACGATCCTCGCACACGAGCTCAGCCACATCGTGCTTGGCCATAGGATCGATTCACAGTTTGCCTTCTTTGATCAACTGATGGTCGATGACAAGGATACGTTCCGCCACTTCGGCTTTGCGCGCACTCCCGAAGAAGAGGCACAAGCCAACGTCAAAGCCATTCAGATTCTGAATAATTCCCCCTACAAGACCCAGCTCGGAAACGCCGGACTTTTCCTGCAGGCGCTCGATGCCCGTCAGAAGGAAATTCCCAACCTGATTAGCGGACATCTTGGCAATCGCGTGCCTCAGATCAACGACCTGAAGTCCACGATGGCGATGGACCCGAAGTCCAATCCGCAGAAGATTGCGGCGCTGCCGCTTGGGGGCCGTGTGAAGATCGATGTGTGGAACGATCAGCTCAGCATGATCAAGAGCAAGCCCATCGGCGCAGTCGCGGAACGCGAGAAGATGCCCTTCGAGGTGACTCCGTTCATGCCTTATCTGACCCGTTACGGCGGAGACACAAACAAGCCTGTCGCCGCCAGCGCTGCTGCTCCGCAGGACACAAAGCCCGGCGAGGCACCAGACCCAACCAAACCCTGAGCGCTTCCTCTATGAGAGAAGAGCCCCCGGAATTTGCGGGGGCTCTTTTTTGCTCCGCTGCTCTTGCGGGGCCTCGCATTTGAATTCGATTGACCGTCGCCGATCAGCGGTTCGGGGCCGCCACAGGACAAACGCCTAGTTCGTCGAAAGCGCCTTCACGAAGCGATAGGTAAACTCCACGCCATCGTAGAAATCCGCGACACCCACCCGTTCATCTTTCCCGTGCGCGCGTTCGTCTTCCATATCAAAAAACATGCACGAGATCCCGTATGTGGGCATCCCGGCAATCCGCAAGTAATTTCCATCGGTCGCTCCGGTAGACATGGACGCTACCACAGGTAACCCCGGCCACATGGAATCCACCGTTTTCTCGAGCGTTTTCACGAGTTCCGGCAGCAACGGGGACGCCGGAACTCCCACAATCGGTACCAGTTTTCCGTCCGAAGTTTTTGCCTGTACCATGCTGATCTTCACGCCCGGGTCCGCCGCCACCTTTTGCAGCGTCTTCAGCACTTCTTCCGGCGATTCTCCCGGGAAGATCCGGCAATTGACATTCGCCTTCGCTGTCTGTGGCAAGGCGTTCGTTGCATGGCCCCCGGCGAGCATCGTCGCAACACAGGTGGTGTGCAGCAGGGAGTTGTAATACGGGATAGCCGACAGCCTCCGGATCGCACCCGGATCAGCCGGCTGCCGGGCTACTTCGCGCAGATCGTCTGCCAATTTTCCGGTCGTCAGTTCTGCAGAATGAGCAAAGTAATTTCGCGTGATGTCGTTGATCTTCACTGGAAACGAGAAGTTCTGCACCCTGAGGAGAGCTGCAGCGAGTTCATAAATCGCATTCTCCGATCCCGGGACCGAACTGTGTCCGCCGGAATTGAAAGTCTCAAACTGGAAGTCCGCGTACACTTTTTCGCTGGCCTGCAACCCGGCCAGCACACGCTTCCCTTTTAGCTTCTCGAACTCTCCTCCATCCAGATTGATGCAGAACTCGGCGTCAATCCAGTCCTTGTGTTCCTTCAGCAGCCAATCAATGCCGTTCGCGCTGCCGCCTTCTTCATCGGCCGTGAGAGCCAGAATCAAATCGCGGTCTGGCTCAAATCCTTCGCGTTTCAGCCGAACAAATGTCGCCACCAGGAGCGCGTCCCCTTCCTTCATGTCTTCCGTGCCGCGGCCGTAGAAATATCCGTCCTTTTCGACAAATGCAAACGGATCCGTCGTCCAATCCTCCCGCCGCGCCTCGACCACATCGAGGTGCCCGATAAACAGGATCGGCTTCTTTTTCCCGGTGCCGCGATAGCGCGCCACCACATTTTTCTTCCGGTCGTTCGGGCCGGCCACGATGACATCGTCGCCGGAAAATCCCGCTTCGCGCAAACGCCGGGCCATCGCTTCCGCCGCGGTCGATACGTTTCCTACGGAATCGGTCGTATTGATCTCGACGAGCTCCTTCAAGATTGCGCGTGCTTCCGCGTTCACTTGTTCCACGTTCTGCGCGTTCGCAGGCACTGCCAAAGAAAGCAGCAAGACAACGCAGACGGCGACCTGTATCCACCGCTCATTTCCACTCATCATGACTCCTTCGGATGTCACAGCCTAATCATCGCGTTGCCCCGCGTCAAATGTCGCACCACCCGGGACAGTTGCCCGGGAATCCCCAGTTGCCTAAACTAGGCAAGAGCAACACGGGAGAGGTTCATGAGCAACGGACGACGCTTCATCCAGGCAACGACTGCAGCCGCACTGTTCCTCGCTGGAATCGCGGTCGGCTCACTCACGACAGGGCATGTTCTGGCACTCAACAAATTCGGCATGCCAAAAACCGTCGTTCATGTTGTCGCATATAAATTCAAGGACACGACTTCGCAGAATGACCAGGAGCAGGCCATCCGGGGAATCAAGGATATGGCTGCGACGATTCCCGGCATCAAAAATATCTGGCTGAAAACCGAGCGCAATCAGATTCGCGATTTCAGCGGAGTCTACATCATCGAATTCACGAGCGCCGAAGCTGCCGCGGACTATGCCGAAAGTCCGATCCACGATGCCTGGCGCAAGAAGTGGGAAGCGCTGCGCGAGAACAGCCTGTCCTTCCAGGTCTCGAACTAGCGGTGCTCGTGCGGGTGAGTCACCGGTCGAGCGCCTGCATCAGGTCTTCAATCAGGTCATCCGGGTGTTCCAGTCCGACAGACAGTCTCAGAAGATTTTTGGGTGATGTGGATCCTTCGCCCTCAGCCGAAGCGCGATGTTCAATGAGACTCTCGACTCCGCCGAGACTCGTTGCCGTCTGAAACAGTTGTACGCGCGAGGCGACCGTGACTGCTTCCTCCGCGCCGCCTTTCACCAGGATGGACATCATTCCGCCAAACTGTTTCATCTGCTTCGCCGCGATTTCATGCCCCGGGTGCGATGGCAGTCCCGGGTACAGCACCTGTTCGACGAATTTCGATTGCGCCAACGCTGTCGCGACCAGCATTCCATTCAGGCTGTGCCGTTCGATCCGGCAGGGCAACGTTCGCAATCCTCGCAAAATGAGCCACGCGTTAAAAGGGGAACCGACCGCTCCAAGCACCATCCGTGCGTCGAACAACGCGTCATAGAAGGGCGCTCGTTTCTTAAACACCAGGCAGCCGCCCTGTACATCGCTATGCCCGCCGCAATACTTTGTCGTGCTGTGCAGAACGAGGTCGGCGCCAAGCGCGAGCGGCCGCTGCAGTACGGGTGTGGCAAAGGTATTATCGACAAGCAGCGCCGCTCCTGCTCCGCTAGCGATCGCTGAAACGGCCCCGATATCGACGATATTCATGCAGGGATTGGACGGGGTTTCCACCCAGATGAGCCTGGTCGCCGGGCGCATCGCACGTTCTATCTCGTTGAGGGATGTCATGTCCACGGTGGTGTGATCGATCTGCCAGTTTCGAAGGTAGCGCGAGGCAAGCACCCGTACGTGCGAATACACATCCCGGGGAATCAGGATGTGTGACCCGGCCGGCAGGCTCTGCAGTATCGCCGCCGTTGCTCCCATGCCTGAGGAGAACGCCAGCGCATCTTCGCCGCCTTCTAGCGCGCTCATCGCTTCCTCCAACCGATCCTGGGTTGGGTTCTTGTCGCGAACGTACATGTAGCCGAACGACTCCTCGCTTGCTGGGCCATGCAGGAAGTTTGTCGAGAGATGGATTGGGGGCGCGATGCTGCCGGTCAGCTTGTCGGGCTGGGCTCCGGCGTGGATTGCCAAAGTATCAAACTTCATTGGATCAGGCCTCTCCCTGGATGATCTTTGAGAAATGCGGGTCAGAGAAGTGTAGTGACCATTACGAAAATGAACAGAGCCAATATGACGGCTCGGGCCCTGCCGCATGACGGAATCGATTGCTTATTGAGACCGCTCGATTCCGAATCTCCTCCGCATAAAGGAGTCGAGCAGAGTATCCGGCAAGATCCGCCGCCCGAAAGAGACCCAGCCCGCCATCGGGGTCACCGTGTATCGCGCCTTGGGGTGCGACGTTTGAATTGCTTCCGCAATGACGCGCGCACAATCTTCAGGTGTCGTCCGCGAGGAGCTGCGCCCCCGGTTTCCCCCTTCAGACGCGCCCCGGTATACGTTCGCGTACGGACCTTTTTCCGCCGCTTCGACATAGGGCCCGGCCAGATCCTTGGCCGTCTGCTGAAAATTCGTCACGATGTATCCGGGCTCGATCAAAATGACCTCTACGCCAAACGGATAGAGCTCAAGCCGCAGTGCGTTCGACAATCCTTCAAGCGCATGTTTGCTGCTGCTGTAGGCGCCATAGGTGGGTGGCGAGACGAGTCCCGCCACGCTGCTCATCATCAGAATCCGTCCGTGCTTCCGTTCGCGCATATGCGGCAGGACTGCCTGGGTCACGCGGACCACCCCAAAAAAATTGGTCTCAAATTGCTTGCGCAGATCTTCGAGCCGCAACTCCTCAACCACCGCGATGTAGCCAACGCCTGCATTATTCACGAGCACATCGATGGCTCCGGCCTTCTGGAGCACGCTTTCGACCGCACCCGCGACCGAACGATCGCTCGTCACATCCATCTCGAGCGTTTCAATCGGCAGATGCCTGTCCATGGCCAGGCGATCCAGTTCGAGTCGCCTTTCTGCCGATCTTCCGCCCGCAAAGATCCGATATCCACCCAGTTCTGCAAGAAAAATGGCGGCCGCTTTACCAAGCCCATCGGTTCCCCCGGTAATCAAGACGACTTGCTGTCGACGACTCATGCGTTTCCCCCAGGACTGGGCGCCATTCTACTTGCCCAGGGCCTCCTGAAACAATGCCACCCGATCGTCTCGCGGCCGGGCAAGTGGTCTTCGCGGGTCGCTAGCCCCCCGCAAACGGCGTTCGGAAAGTAGCGAACCAAGGCTTGACACTTAGAAACCAAATGGTTACATTCTTTGTAACCGTTTGGTTACCTTTAGGCCAGGAGCACACTGAGGATGGCGCGAGAAGCGAGCAGGACGGGCAGGCGGCAAGGGCCGAGCGATCGCGTGTTTCGGGCAATTGCTGATCCCACGCGGCGGCAGATTCTAGGGTTACTGCGCGGCGGACAGCAAACCGTTGGACAGATTGCCGGCAATTTCCGGATGAGCAGGCCAGCTGTCTCCAAGCACTTGCGCTTGCTGCGCAGAGCGGGCCTGATCATAACGCGGCATGACGGTACTTCGCGGCCTTGCGGTTTAAATGCCAAGCCACTGCGATTTGTCGATGATTGGCTCGGCGATTACGAAGTGTTCTGGCGTAAGAGTTTAGAGAGCTTGAAAACCTATTTGGAGGAGAAGGAATGAGTGCGCTAAATCCCGGCACGAGCCGTGAACGGTTGATTCAGGAAATAAAGATAAAAGCGCCTGCCTCGCGGATTTTCG
>CAWHQX010000022.1:0-10000 GCA_963831545.1 uncultured Acidobacteriota bacterium | reverse complement strand
GGCACCGGGCAGGTGTCACCCCCTATACGTCGTATTCGACTTAGCAGAGAGCTGTGTTTTTGTTAAACAGTTGCAGAGCGCGATTCGCTGCGACCGCTTCGGGCTATAAACCCTACAGCGGTACCCCTTCTCCCGAAGTTACGGGGTTAATGTGCCTAGTTCCTGAGCAAGCGTTCTCTCGAGCGCCTGTGGATATTCACCTCGTCTACCTGTGTCGGTTTGTGGTACGGGCACCTGGTGTACTCCTTAGAGGTTTTTCCTGGCAGCGTGAAATCAGCAACTTTGCGACCTAACGGTCTCGTCCCCAGTCTCACCGTTGAATGCCCCCGCGGATTTGCCTACGGGAACCGGCTTGCACTGAGCAACCAGCACGTCCATCAGCTGGCTTGCCTATCCTTCTGCGTCACCCCATCGTCAAACGTCACCAGGCGGGACAGGAATATTAACCTGTTGTCCATCAGTTACGCCTTTCGGCCTCACCTTAGGACCCGCCTAACCCTGAGCGGATTAACCTTCCTCAGGAAACCTTAGACTTTCGGCGACACGAGTTCTCATCGTGTTTATCGCTACTTATGCCGGCAGGGTCTCTTGTGTGGCATTCAGTAGTCCTCTCGGTCTACCTTTACACCCCACGCAATGCTCCCCTACCAAATGTACAAAGTACAATTTCGCAGCTTCGGTCGTATACTTGAGCCCCGTTGGATTGTTGGTGCATATCCGCTTGACCAGTGAGCTGTTACGCTTTCTTTAAAGGATGGCTGCTTCTAAGCCAACCTCCTGGCTGTCCGAGCGAATACACTTCCTTTACCACTTAGTATACAGTTAGGGACCTTAGCTGGCGATCTGGGCTGTTTCCCTTTCGACCACGAAGCTTATCCCTCGTAGTCTCACTCCTACATATTTGTCAACGGCATTCGAAGTTTGATTGGATTCGGTAACCTGAGTTGGTCCCTAGTCCATTCAGAGCTCTACCACCGTTGCAATTCATGTAAGGCTGTCCCTAAAGACATTTCGGGGAGAACGAGCTATCACGGAATTTGATTAGCCTTTCACCCCTACCCTCAGCTCATCAGAGCGATTTTCAACTCACACCTGTTCGGTCCTCCAGTTGCGGTTAAGCAACCTTCAACCTGGCCAAGGGTAGATCATCCCGCTTCGCGTCTATTCCTACGTACTTGTCGCCCTATTAGGACTCGCTTTCGCTACGGCTCGCTTGCGCTTAACCTTGCACGTAAGAATAACTAGCCGGCTCATTAAGCAAGAGGCACGCCGTCAGGCTTTTACGGACAAGTCCGTACATGGCCCTCCGACTGCTTGTAAGCATACGGTTTCAGGTTCTATTTCACTCCCCTCGCAGGGGTGCTTTTCGCCTTTCCCTCACGGTACTGGTTCACTATCGGTCGCTAGAGAGTATTTAGCCTTGGAGAGTGGTCTCCCCAGTTTCCCACGAGATTTCACGTGTCTCGTGGTACTCAGGATGCCGCTTCGAGTCCGGTCCATTTTCCGCTACGTGACTGTCACACTCTACGGTCCCGCTTTCCAGCAGGTTCGCGTAATGTCCGGATTGGTAACTCTACTTATGCGGTCCTACAACCCCCATTTGTAAACAAATGGGTTTGGGCTTTTCCGATTTCGCTCGCCGCTACTTTCGGAATCTCTGTGATTTATTTTCCTTCAGGTACTGAGATGGTTCACTTCCCTGAGTTAGCTCATACCGGCCTATGTATTCAGCCGGCTGTAACGAGAGTTCATCTCGTCGGGTTTCCCCATTCGGAAATCCCCGGATCAAAGCCTGCTTGCGGCTCCCCGAGGCTTATCGCAGCTTGCCACGTCCTTCTTCGCCTTCTAGCGCCAAGGCATCCACCGTACGCTCTTAGTAGCTTAATCATAAAACCTACCCAATTCGTCGTAACTGATAGCGACCCAAATTGCTTGCGCCGTTCGGGTCTCCTTGAAGTGGCTAAACTTCAAGTTTCTTCAGGTCGTTCGCCCTGTTTGTTGCAGATCCATTATTCCGTGGTCCGCTTCCGCGGCGCCGGGACTATCGACTCTGCCTTCCCCAGGTGCTTGAGTAAGTTCGCCTTGTTATCCACAGTACTGCTCAACATCTCGAGCAGAACTTGTAATCACTCCCACCCTCTCTCCCCCAGACAGACCGTAATCTGCCCGAAGTTTCGGCGGGAATGTGCCAACCTTTCAGTTGTCAAAGATCGTGTGCCCTGAATCCATCAGGGGCCGCAACTTGCGTCACGGCGTCCTCTTTGCAGAGAACCAAGGCTATTTTCAGCAACAGTAACCGCTAAAAAGTCACCCTAAAAAGCAAAAACCCGGCGCCGAGCGCCGGGTACAGCCGCTAGTCATTTAGCGGCTCCACGCGAAGCTCAAACGGTATTCAGCCTGTGCTGATAAGGCTCCTCACTATAGGATCTTCTCCTGGGAGATAATTCAGACCCGACTGTGAATCCCCTGCTTGGCCCGGCTCTTTGAGAGAGTGCCGAACCATTTGTAATCTTACTAGAACATGAAAATAAGTCAAGGCCCTTGAGAAAACTTTTTTTCTTCCTTATCCACATGCCTGTGGATGCTGTGGGAAACGATTCTGCCCACCCTGACCGATCAGCTCTCTCAGTTTACGCCAGCTTCGCTACGCTTGCGCGCTCTTTCTTGCCTCAGCCGAATCATAGCTCTCACCGTAAATTGCCGGGACCTTGCCACCCATGGCCCTCAAGTAGGTCGACAATTGACCGCGATGATGAATGCTGTGATTCAGCGAAAAGCGCAAAAAGAAAACGGCAGGAAGCTGGAAGACTCCGCGAAAATCGAGGATCTTTGCGGCTTGGGTACCGCTTAGAGTGGCGAGATGCGGGAAGTTCGAATCGAAGGATGCTGCAAACCAGTTGGCGATATCTCGAGAATCCTTGACCGTATCCGGCCGATGGATGGGTGCCAGATCGAACGCGCCAGCCGCGACCCCGGACAAAAAGCGTTGTTCTGCCGCAGCGATGTGCCAGGCCAATTCAAGAGCGGTCTTTGCTTGTGGATCGGGACGGTAGTCGCCACCTACGAGCGGAATTGCTTCGATGACGCGTTTCGTAATGCCATGTTCGTTCCGGAGCGCCGGCAATTCCAGTTGAAGAAGTAGCGCGGCCTCCTCCGAAGTGATCGTCCTCATCAGTGTCGCCTCCGACCAGTGCAAAGTGTACTGCACCGCGGAACGGGATGGAAGGAACGAAAGCGATGCCGCGCCACCCTTCCATTCCCTGGCTTACGGTAAGTCGATTTTCGGTAGATAGGCAGGCGAATCGTGCGGAAGTGTGTACACCGAATCGATATTCAGAGAGGGTCGACGGACACTGGAACTCCCAAGGCGTGAGGGGCAGGCTAAGCGCGACTGCCCCGCGATCTCTCCTTGAACTGAACCAGTCTTACTTGGCTTGCAGCGTTTCTATATAGCTGACGAGATTGCTAACGCGCTGCTGTTCCACTGTGTCGTGATACTTGTCGAGCGAACGGAAGAGCGGCCCCCACACGGGCATATCGGCCGAACCGTGAGCGGAATTAGGTGATTCACCGAATCGCAAGATGCCCGCCACATGGGACGCGGGATATTTCCCATCGTTTTTCTTTGCAAGTTGTGAAAGGTCTGTGGGTGCAGTCTTCATCGCGCCAGCGGCGGGACCGTTCCCTTTACCATCGACGCCGTGACAGGGGGCGCAGTACGCGTTATACATTTCTTTTCCGGAAGCTGGGCTGGTCTGCTGGATCGGAGTCTTCTTCACGACAGGTGCTGTGGATGTTTGTGCCAGAGTTACTGTCGTGGCGACAAGTAACGTGCCCAGCAGGATAAATGCTTGTTTAAACATGGAGTCCTCCCTTAAAGGTGGGATAGATTCGCGGTGAAATGAGGAGAATCCTCTACCCTTGATTCCTACCGAGCTTATACCACTTCCAGGCGAATGGGATGTGACGCAGGTAACGCTTGAAGCACAAGGAAAGGGTCTTTGCTTTCGGGCTCGATGAAGCCTCTTTCGATCCCCCTGCATCAAACCGGACCGGTGTCCTGGATGCGGCGCTGGCCTCCAGAAGAAATGATTTGCGCCACGATTCTTGGTGGGTGGCAGGTGTCAGCGAGAGCAAGTATGTTTCTAAATGAGCGCTTCAGGATCTGAAAATTACGGGCATCGCCTTGACACCTTGTGGTAGCGAGCCTACACTATGGAGTTTTTAGGTAACCCCCGAGAGCAATGTGGGGAGGGTGAACATGGACAAGAAGCGTTTGGAATACTACAAGAAAAAATTGCTGACGCGCCGAGATGAGTTGGTGAAAACCATCACGCGCACCGAAGAGGAAGGTCGCCAAGCGGATGATGATCCAACGGTAGATCTTGCTGACAAGGCCGCGAACTCTTACACCAAGGAGTTTCTATTTGGGCAAACCAGCACCGATCGCAATATGCTGAACTTGATCGACGAGGCCCTGAAGCGAATCCGCGCGGAAGAGTACGGGCAATGCCTCAGTTGCCAGGAAGAGATGCAGACGAAGCGTCTCGAAGCGGTACCCTGGGCCAAGCACTGCATTTCCTGCCAAGAGAAAATGGAGCAGGGGTTACTCTAGCGGGCGACTTTATCGGTACTCATTCCTTAAATTAAATAGTCCGGTTAGGCTCGAAGCGGCTGAATCTCACGCCGCTTTCTTTGTCTTCCGTGTCTCTGGCAACGGGAATATTCGCGACGACAACCCTCTGTTCGGCCTCAGCCGGGCCTTGGCAGAAGGCCGCCTGGTTCGGACGGAGGGCTCGACGTGGCACTTTTGCTATGGGGAGGGCCGCTCGGGTTGACAATTCCGGAATCTTGCTGCTAGATGATGTAATGACGACAGGAGCGATGCTGGAGCGCCGATCGAAGGCGTTTACGCGATACCGGTGTAAGCTCGGTCACGATTACCGTCGCCGAGCAGTCCGGCCGCCGATCCTGACGTAGTAAGGTTCTGAAGCGGAAGGTGCGCGATGAGCGCAAGAAGGCCAGAGGTGTTTGATCCCCGGGGGCGACGTACCCCCGAAGCGGGTGGCGCGCTTGTGCCTAACGCTTCGGGGAATATTGGCGGACGCCACCTGCCCGTTGTAGCCCCGCGAAGATCTTCTCTCATGCAGGAACCTGTTCTGGTCCTGAACGCTACCTACGAACCCATTAATGTGACTGCGGTACGCCGGGCGATGGTTTTGCTGCTGAAGGGAGTAGCGCAGGCCGAAGAAATGCATAGCGCGGAAGTCCACTCCGCGGCGAATTCTCACAAGGTGCCCTCGGTCATCCGGTTGCTCGCTTACCGGCACATTCCGCAACAAAGCCGGGCGCTTTCCCGTAAAAATATTTTGTTGCGCGACCGGAATACCTGTCAGTTTTGCGGGCGTATTTTTCCGAGCAGCGAATTGACGCTCGATCACGTGATGCCGCGTTCGCGTGGGGGACGTTCGACGTGGGAAAATCTGGTAGCTTGCTGCTATCGCTGCAACAACAACAAGGGTGACCGGACGCCCGAAGAAGCCGGATTCAAACTGGCACGCAAGCCGCGGCCCTTTACCTTGCACACCTCAAGGCAGCTGATGCGGCTCATCGGACATCGCGACGAACGGTGGCGAAAGTACCTATTTTATTGACGCGCGCCGCCGCCGATTGGTTTCCGCGGTCCGACTAAAATTTCATTCGGGCCGAGGAAACCTTTTTTGTACGGTTGCATCTAAATATTCAAAACCACTTCGAGGACACACCCCGGGAGGCAGCTAGGGCCAACACCTTAGCTGCTTCTCTCCTTTTAACAGCAACTTTCTGCGGTTCGTTTTTACTTTCCGAAATGTTTTCCGGATTCGTCAGGAAAACTTTCAAGTGCGGATGCTTCGTCGGGGAATTCGGGGAACACTTGATACAGTTGAGTCACCTTCAAAATCTCTTCCACTTTTGGAGCCAGGCCCACTACCTTCATTGCGCCGCCTTTTTTGACCACACTCAAATAATTCCTTACCAGCTCGCCAATGCCTGAACTGTCAAGGTACTCGAGTCCGTTAAGATTCAGGATGATATTTCTGTGCCCACGACTGATCAGCCCATGAATCGCTTCGCGGAACGCTTGCGCTTCAAATGAGGTGAGGCGTCCTTTTACATCGACGAGGGAGATCTTGTCGGATTGACGAATGCTGACGGTGAAATTCAACGTTCCATCCTAGTTTGATTTCTTGGGAGCGGAGACCGGGACCAACAGAATGACAAGTGAACGGGTAATGTGCAATCGAAACTTTGGACGAATTCCTATTCTTTAAGAGCGATTACAGCCACGCGCAACGTCGGTTGCTGCATGTTCCAGGTGGGCGGCACGTGATCGAAAGAGATTTCAAACGCGCGTTCCTGACCGGGACCGATCGGAACCGGGGGTGCCCCAAGCACTCCCCGCGTTTCACGCAAAGCCACCTGGTCCATCTGGTCTGAGAATTGAATGGTGAGATCCAATTCGGTTACCGTCTGCGTACCGGAGTTCATGATCGTACCGCTCAGAATCGTCACCTCCTGGTGAAGAAAATTTTCGGCGCGGCTGAGCTTGATGTCCTTGACAAACAGTTTCGACAGATAGTCTTTCTCGGTCTGAGTCATATTCACTTTGATAGTTGCACCGTTAAACGAATTTCGGTTTTTCGCGGAGTCGTGAAACAACACCCATGCACTCAGGCTCATTGCGGTCACGACAACGGCTGCAATTACGAAGGTAAGGACCGGACGGCTTTGCTTTTCCTCGGGAGAATCGGAAATGTGATTGATATCTGGCATGAGTTTCTTCTGCGAAGTACCGGCTGACGTCCTTTGACTGAACCTAGCGTCCGACAGTCAGGCGCAGCGCGAGGGGTTCCGGGAGCTTGGCTGCTCGCATGCGCTCTTGGACATTCTCAATATCGTAAGGGACGCGCCAAAATTCGACAATTTCGTGCTGCAGATCGGCGATAGCAAAACCGGCGCGGGGATCTCCATCACGAGGCTGACCGATTGAACCGGGATTGAGGAGATATCGTTTGTCAGCTTCCAGGTGTAGGGCGCTGCGCTCTTCGTCTTCGCGCGGATGAAGTTGCAGAACATCCAGGATCGTGTCCTGATACGAGAATCCGCCTTGATGGTGAGTGTGGCCGTAAAACGTTACGGGCAGAGTCGAATCGAGAAGCCCTTCAAGTGCTTGTGCAGGAGTAAAGACGTATTCATCTTCGTCCTGAAATGCCCCGTGAACCAGAACAACGCCGTCTGATTCGAGCGGACCTTGCGGAAGATTAGCCAGCCAATCCAGATTTTCGTTGGAAAGTTGCGCACGGCTCCACAACACAGCCGCACGCGCGACGGGATTGAAATCATCCGTTCCCATCAGGTCGGTAACCGCTTTGTCATGATTGCCACGTATCGTTGTGGCGCCGAGCTCGCGGATCCGCGTGGTGACTTCATTCGGATCCGGCCCATATCCAACGACGTCTCCGAGACAAACCACGCGATCCCAGCTTCCGGTAACGGCTGCTAGAGCCGCGTCCAGAGCCGTCAAATTGGCGTGGATGTCACTGAGAACGAGAAGTCGCATTCTGAGTCAGTTTAACCGTAAGCAAGAGTATAGGGGAACGGGCAGGCGATGCAAGCAAAGTGAAATTTTTACCGGGAGGCCACGTTCTGCCGCGAAACGATCTGACAGAAAATGGAGATGGCCACGAAACATTCTTGGGGTGCATTTCGTCTATATGGGTGCAGCCAGAATTAAGGTTGGAGTGGGGTTGGAAGAGCCTAGAATTAAAAACCCCGCGGTAGCAGCCGCGGGGCCATGACACGCAATCTAACCGGCTCGTAGACCAGGAAGAAGAGGTGCCAGCGACGCAAGGCTACTCTTCTCATTGGTTGTGTGTCAACTCTTTCGCTCGTTTGCAGCCGTGGCTGACTCGCTCAACGAAGGGATATGACACATGACATGTAAAACGTTGGTCCGAAGTATGGTTCTCCTCTCAGCGGTGGCATTCGCTACCGTTCCCGCTTTCGCCAAGCCGGTTTCAAAAAGCATTCCCGTCACACACAAGATGGTCGTTGGGACTGCGGATTTGAAAGAGGGCGAATATCGTTTTGTGATTGACAACAATCATCTGACGATCAAGAACGGAAACAAGATCGTTGCGGAAGCAGATGGTAAGTGGGAAGACCGCGACGCAAAATCCGAATATACGAGCCTGGTTTCAAATGCTCAAGGCAAAGTGACGGAACTTCGTTTCGCCGGACAAAAAAGCGTGTTCATTCTGGCGCAGTAAGGGGAAACCAAACCACCGTGACTGACCGACACCGAGGGAAGCTGGCAGACAAGTGTGCCACTTCCCTCACGCTATTCTTGCCGCCAGGAATTAGCGGAGAAGCATGCAATCGCCGTAGCTGAAGAAGCGATATCGCCGGCTAACCGCATGCTGATAGGCCCGAAGTACGTTCTCTCTCCCGGCAAAGGAACAGACCAGCGCGAGTAGCGTTGATTTCGGCAGGTGGAAATTGGTGAGAATCGTATCCACCATCCGAAATGTGTGGCCAGGCGTAATGAAAATGCTGGCATCGGCCCTGCCGGGGATCGCGCCGACGGCCGAACCGACTTTCTCACTCCGTTGCGCGGAGTCTTCAAGCGCGCGAACGACCGTTGTACCCACGGCGAGTATCCTCCGACCTTCCTTTTTAGCCTGATTAATGTGCATTGCCACCGGCTCGCTGATCTCATAGGACTCGGTGTGAATCTTATGCGCTTCAAGCGTTTCGGAATGAATTGGCTGAAACGTACCGAGCCCCACATCCAGCGTAAGTTCGCAAATCTCGCAGCCGCGTGCACGAATTTCCTCTAGAATTTGCGGCGTGAAATGCAGACCGGCTGTCGGGGCAGCGACCGCACCCGGCTTTTGCGCAAAGACGGTCTGGTAGCGTTCACGATCCGAACTTTCGTCGGGACGATCAATGTAGGGCGGTAATGGCACGTGCCCGAGACGCTGAATATTTTCATCAATGCTGTCGTTGTTCCTGGTAGCGAACTGAATCGTTCTCATGCCAAGTTCGCCGCGGGTAAGGATTTCCGCTTCAAGTTCCTTGTCGCCAAAATAGATCCGTTCGCCAACCGGTAATTTCCTTCCTGGGCGCACAAGAGCTTGCCAGCGGTCGGACTCAATCCTCCGCACGAGAAACACTTCAACCCGTCCGTGAAGGTGTTCGGATTGCGTTTTGCGCGATGGTTGCTGCGAGAAGACGCCGGCGCGTCGGCCGAACAAGCGGGCGGGCAGGACACGCGCGTTGTTGAGGACGACGAGTTCATCGCCGCTGAGAATTGCCGGTAACTCACGAAAGCGGCGGTCTTCAAACTCCCCCGTCCGGCGGTCGAGCAGCAGCATCTGAGACTGTTCACGGCTCGCGAGCGGGCGCTGGGCAATGAGCTCCTGCGGCAGGGCGTAATCGAAGTCGGTAACGCGCATTGGGTTCACTATAACAAAGCGGCTGGGCGTAGCGAGGCAGTCCCAAGCTCGCAACTCGACGGCAGAACCGTAAATTTTGTACGAAGCCCATAAAATGACGCGGAGTCGTTAGATCATCATATATATAAGACATTTACAATCAGCTATTTAACAGCGATACAGTCTATTTTTCAATTGTACTTGACATATACGCACTCATATTTTATCATGGTGCTAGAATCAGAAAGTACCAAGGAGAGAATCTATGAGAACTTCTATTAGCCGTTTTGAACCTTTTCGCACAGTGTCGATGCCAGACACTCTCAATCGCCTGTTTAGCGAGGCCTTTGACCGCACCTCTCAGGAAGGCAACCTGACCACCTGGGCGCCTGCCGTCGATATCTACGAGACGGAGCACGAGCTGGTTGTGAAAGCCGATCTTCCCGATGTGAAGCCAGAGGATCTCGACATCCGCGTTGAGAACAACATTCTGACGATTCGCGGCGAGCGCAAATTTGAAAACG
>CAWHQX010000021.1:0-215115 GCA_963831545.1 uncultured Acidobacteriota bacterium | reverse complement strand
AAGCCATATCTTACACTCGGGTGCTTGGCAATCGCTGCCGTCGGAGTTTATGGCTTACGAACAATTCGGGCTGGGTTTAGTACAGCCAGCGAGCCTTCCTATCTAGAAAGAGTTGCTGCTCGCTCTGCACGCGACCTTTCCATTCCGCGCAACGCTCGTCTTGAACCGAATCCTTTTGAACTTGCGCCTGACAGCCTGAAAGAAGGTCGTGAAAGTTTTATCGCTCGCTGTGCTATTTGTCATGGGTCTGACGGTTCGGGCGAAACTGAAATTGGCCGCAATTTATATCCGAAAGTGCCCAACCTACAGTCACCCGAAACACAGAGACTCTCCGATGGCGAACTCAGGTACATCATTCGCAATGGTGTGAGGCTTACAGGAATGCCGGGTTGGGCACGCCCACACGATGAGCAAAGTGACGATAGCTGGAAGCTCGTTCTCTTCATACGTAATCTTCGTCAACTAACCCCAGATGAGATTCGACAGCAAACGACAACGGCGGGCTCCTCACACTTTGTTGGTTCTCTTTCGTGCAAGACCTGTCATGCGCAAATCTATGAACATTGGCAAAAAACCCCGATGGCTAACGTTGTCCGAGACCCTCGGGAACATCCCGAGGCCATCATTCCCGACCTCGCAACAAATACCATCGCAAAATTCACGAAAGACCAAGTGGCACTTGTTTATGGAAGCATTTGGAAGCAACGGTATTTTACGAAAATCGGCGACGACTACTTTCCAGAACCGGCGCAGTGGGATATCACCAATCATGTCTGGCGTCCGTACTTCGTAGCCAAAGGGACCGATTGGTGGGAGCCGTTTTACCCGCCCGATAATATGCAACGACCGACAGGTCCCACTTGTGACGGTTGTCACTCGGTGGATTACAACATCGACACAAAGCAAGTGGCAGAATGGAATGTTGGTTGTGAAAAGTGCCACGGGCCGGGCAGCGAGCACGTCGTCCACCCAACCCGTATAAATATCCTGAATCCGGCACGCATGGATTTTGTTCAAGCAAGCGACACATGCATTCAGTGCCATTCACAAGGCCAACCACTTACGAGCCCCATCGAAGGCAAGTATTACGACTGGCCAGTGGGATACCGGGTTGGTTCAAAACTGCAAGACTACTGGCGGCTCGAAGAAAGCAGTCTAGGGCAACTGACATTCACCCATTTTCCGGACGGCACGGCACACAAGAACCGGATGCAAGGTAATGATTTTGTTCAGAGCGTGATGTACCGTCGTGGGGTCACATGCTTTAGCTGCCACGATGTGCATGGCACGGATAACTACGCGCAATTGCGTAAGCCATCGGACCAATTATGTATGGATTGTCACGGCCCGATGTCCTTGAATGGTCCGCGGACGGCCACAATTGAAGAACACACGCATCACAGAGCGGGTTCTGTAGGAAGTAGCTGCATTGCCTGCCACATGCCTAAGATTGAAACGACGGTTGCCGACGTGAAGGTGCGAGCCCACACTTTTGGGTTCATTCCACCTGCGATGACTGACAAATACAAAATTCCAAACCCCTGCACGACTTGTCACTCGGAAAGATCAACCTCATGGGCCACAGAGCAGCTGAAGCGCTGGCCTGAACGTTCTCCTTGGCGCATGGAATAGCGGCAAACCGACTCGCACACTAACTCCTGGTAAAACGGCATTGCCGTCCACTTGACGTACTATGAGCCATATAGACGTAACCCCACTTATCGGGAGTTCGCGCAGACTACGACCTAATCGCTACACTACATTCGTGGGCATCCGAGGGTGTGACCGTCGAAGATCACGCCCGATTCGTCGCTGAACCAGGCGGAGTCACAATCTGCGGAGGTGTTTTCCTGGATCGAAAATTGGTAAGCGCTACGATCTGGTGAGACTGTCTTGCCTCAGCTGGAACTGGAAAGAACGTTCTTCCGTTAAGATAACGGAGAGGACGTATGAGAAAAGAGAGAAAGCATTACACAGGGGAAGAGAAGGTAGCTATCCTGAGGCGGCACTTGCTGGATAAAGTGCCGGTTTCCGATCTGTGCGAGGAATATGGGCTGCAGCCAACGGTGTTCTACCGTTGGCAAAAAGAGTTCTTCGAGAACGGTGCGGCTGCCTTTCAAGGCAAGAGCCGGCCGGACCATCAAGCCGAACAACAACGGATCGAATTTCTGGAAAAGAAGATCCAGACCAAGGACGAGGTGTTGGCCGAATTGATGGCCGAGCACATCGCCTTAAAAAAAAGTCTTGGGGAGCTCTGACCAAGGTGTGGGTGCCGCACGACGTGCGGGACCTGGTGGTGGATTTCGTCCGGTGCTGGTCGGAAAAAACGGAAATCGGCACCGGACGATTCATCCACTGGCTGGGGGTACGGGCCAGCAAGTTCTACGACTGGCGGGAACGCTATGGGCGCGTCAATGAGCACAACGGTTGGGTTCCCCGGGATTTCTGGCTGCAGCCGTGGGAGAAACATTCCATCATCCGCTACTATCTGGATCATCCCCTGGAAGGCTACCGACGATTGACGTTCATGATGCTGGACGCGGATGTTGTGGCCGTCAGCCCATCGAGCGTGTGGCGGGTTCTCCAGCAAGCCGGGTTGCTCTCCCGATGGAAGGGCAAGCCTTCGCGCAAAGGAACCGGCTTCGAGCAGCCACCGCACCCGCACCAGCATTGGCATATCGATGTTTCCTACATCAACGTGAGCGGCACCTTCTACTACCTGTGCAGCATTCTGGATGGCTTCAGCCGTTCGATCGTTCATTGGGATCTGCGGGAATCGATGACCGAAGCGGAAATCGAAGTCATTTTGCAACGAGCTCGGGAGAAGTACCCGGAAGCAAAACCACGGATCATCTCCGACAACGGACCACAGTTCATCGCCCGGGACTTCAAGGAGTTCATCCGCATCGCGGGGATGACCCATGTACGAACCTCGCCCGGCTATCCGCAATCGAACGGCAAGCTGGAGCGCTGGCACAAATCGCTAAAATCGGAGTGCATCCGGCCGGGTACACCGCTGACCAGAGAAGACGCGGTGCGTTTGATTCAAACCTACGTGGATCACTACAACACCGTGCGCTTGCACAGCGCCATCGGCTATGTGACGCCGCACGATATGCTCGCCGGGCGACAGGCGGAGATCCACGCGGCACGCGATCGCAAGCTCGAGGAAGCGCGTCACCAACGGCAACTCCGGCGGGCAGCAAGATCGCTGCTTGCACATTCTTCGAACACGACTACAATGACCTCGCCAGGTGAAACAGAAGCGGGCTCTGCAGGGATGCAACCATGCTGAGGGATAACCTGGTAGGACTCATCGAGCCGATGCAAGACTGCGGAACACCGGCATCGGACGATAGATCCTCATGCCTTGAAAATCCCCGCCCCGAAGGGGCGGAATCTTCACTAACGGAAGAAGTTCTTCTCCATTTCAGGCTGAACCAAGACAAGACCAGCTAGCGGACCACGTATCCGGGAAGAGGATCGGTAGCTGAGTGCAGATTTTTTGATCACCTGAGTTCCGACGATCCTTCCAGTGCCAACAACTCCAATCTTGAAATGGCTCATCGTACCGACCAACTTGCCATCACTTTCCATCAATTTCAAAGTCAGAAAAGAAGTACTCTCATTAGATTTCGTTGCTGTCCAAGTTCCAACGAACGCGCTTAGGGGATCGAAAGTGGAAGCCGGATTCGTTTGCGTTCGTGGCGGAGCCAAAGCAGTGAAGGCGGCGATCCCTCCGGCAACCATGCTTACAAGATACGTCATCGCGGTTCCTGGGAGCTTCATACCGAATCCTCCTCACCATCGGAGCGAGTATACCCTTCCAAATCAGAATCTTTCTTGCTCGTGAGAGTTAATCCCGCAATTGCAAGCCTCCTTGGTGTCTCTGAATCAGCGGGGTTGCTGAGTTCAGCTTTTGTACACCAAGTGCTCCTCCCTTGACCTATTCATTCAAACAAATCGGGACTTGCACTAGGGTTCTTACCGATTTTGTGATGTATTGCCCAGGAGTCGGGCGATTGAACTAGACTAGTGGTCGAGCTTAGCTACCCAAGGCCGCCATCGCCATGCTATTTTTATCGGTTCGAAAGGGTTTTTATGAAACGGATCAAGCCAGAGTCTGGGCGCAATCGACGGAGTCTTTTGCTCCTACTCGCGGTGTTGTTGCTATCCGCCCTTCCGGCGTCCGGCAAAATAGCAGTCGATTTCGATCCTAACCTCGATTTCGCAAAGTATAAGACCTTTGCGTATATAGGCGGAATTGAGCAACTTCAGCGGTTACAGGTGAATCCGGATCAGCTTAAAAATCAGATCCACCGCTCTATCGTCAGAGAATTGACAAGCAAGGGACTTCGGGAAGTCCAGTCGGTAGAAGATGCGGACTTGGTTGTGCGCTATTTCATTGAGACTAGTAGAGAAGTTGGGGTAGGTTTCGGCGTGAGTTGGAGCACCTGGGGAACCTATTGGACTGGACACTGGAGCGTTCAGTACGTCTCTATGGACACCCACAGCACCACCGAGGGCATTCTTGGGATTGAACTGATCGATACCAAAACCCGCAGCCTCGCGTGGCGCATGTTTGCCACCGAGAAGGTCTACCACACGGACCCGGCAAAAATCTGGAAGGTTGCCGACAAGAGCATAAAGAAAGGCTTCAAAGACTATCAACCTTCCATCCGGGACATCGCAGCGAAGAAAGAACAATGGGCCAAAGAGGACGCCGCGAAGAAGTCTTCCCAGCCCTAGCATTTCACAATTGAAGAAGCCGCACTGGATATGTCTTCGCTGAATCTGGTTCGACTGCTAGTAAGCTAGTAAATTCATATATTCAAAAGAAGCTCAGACACTGAGAGGTGTGGGGACCGTTGTTGTAGCTGATTTCAAAGGCATCTCGCGTGTTGGTGTTGCAGAGACTCGACTTACAGAGGGTACAGTTCCAGTGTCGATACCAGAGTGATCTTGGCTCAACAATGACAATTCGCTCAACTCTCGATTAAGGGCGTAATCGTCTAAGACCGAATTGGTGCCCATGCCCGTCAACGCTTTTAAACTGTGGGCAGAGAGTGCAGAGAGATCTATATCGTAGACAACTATATGGTAGAGACTTGACCTCATAGTTGGAATCTGATATATCGGAATCCGACTATGAAACAGGACAAAGCCAATTTCCTTCCTTTGCCACCCGCTTCATTCCACATCTTGCTTGCGCTTGCCGGTGACGAACTTCATGGGTACGGAATCATGCAAGCGATAGCCCGGCAATCGCTGGGTCAATACCGCCCTGGTCCAGGCACCCTCTATGACAACCTGCAGAGAATGATGGCGAAGGGCCTTATCGAGGAGAGCGCACGTCGATCCGACGTAACAGATCCTCGAAGGCGGTATTACCGGCTGACGACACTCGGGCGGAACGTACTTTCGACGGAAACGGAATGGCTGGAGAAGGTGCTACGCGAGGCCAAGTTGCAGTTGCGAGCCTTAAAGCCGAAAAGGACCTGATGATGGGTTTCCTAACGCGTTCTCTTTACCGCTGCCTTCTCCGACTGCACCCTCTTTCCTTCCAATCGCAGTTTGCGCGCGAGATGCTGCGGATCTTCGATGAGGAACAAGAAAAAGAAGGTGTCATCGGCATGACGAAACTGTTGGCCGATGCGTTGGTTTCCCTGGCACGCCAATGGCTAGTCCGACGCTTTTGGGAGAAACTGACCGCCCCACCGATCTCTGACGGGCCATGCCACAAGGTACGTTACACAAGCGTTCCAATCTGGAAGCCATGGCGGGATTACGACCTGAGGTAAACTCGCAAACCCTTGTCTGGAGGCGCTCAACATGTTCGAGAGTACCAACGGGCGCTGATATGGATTAGTCGGCGTACTGTTATGTTTCTATTTGTCGAAGCAAGGCACACTTACATCCAGAAGCCGCCACCTACGCATTGCGCTCCTAGCGCTCTTTGTCGGCATCAATTTCTGCGGTGAGGGGTATGTTTTTCGTAGCCCCATTCCTCGACACGTTGGTGGCCTGCTCGCCCTCGCGCTTCGTCCACTGTCATGCATAGAACTGTACGTCCATCTCCGAGCGAGCTTCAATACTGGGCACTAAGTCCCGGGAAAACGACAAAACCATACATGCGGGTACTAACCCAGGCACGAACTGTTCCCTCGCGTTCATCCTGAGACTTTTCAGCACCAAGCAACGTATCCACAAGTAAGGAGAACTTCCGATGAAATCCTCGTTAACGTTACTCGTGCTTGTTCTACTGTTGGTAAGCACTTTGGCCGGATGTGCTGCCGGACCTAATCAGTTCCGAGGAACGGCGAATGAACACAGCGTCGTCGCGGGTTTCTGGCTTGGGCTCTGGCAGGGCTTTATTGCGCCGTTCGTATTCGTGGTCTCACTGTTCAAAAGCAACCTCAATATTTACGAGCTCCATAACAACGGAGCTTGGTACAACTTCGGCTACCTGTTCGGCCTCGCCTGCTTCTTCGGTGGTGGCGGCCACGGTTCGGCGCGTAGGAAGTGATTATAACGGACAAGTCCTGGGAAACGCATAATCGCCAAAGTTGCTACTAGCCTCAAACTTATGGCGCACTTGGGGAAACCGCAGCAAACACGCCATAAAGGAGTAAAGCCCCGAACACCAATAGCCCGACCGCATACAGTTTCATCCGACGAATGAACATCGGACGCAATATCGTGGCGAAACGATGGTGCCATTGCCACGGAGTAAGGATCAACAACAAGGAGGATAGGACGATGGCCCATCCCACGAACCAGAAGACCTTCGAATGCCACATGGCCTCAGAGCGAATGATGAGTGACACGCCGATGAGTAACCGAATAGCCTGCTCCGTGTAGTGTGCTTGCGCCGAACTCGCGAATGACAGAAAAAACCGTTCAGCTACCGCTGGCTTCGCGAAAACTACAGCCGTAAGACCAACCAAGAAAAGGCCGAATGCGACGAGAATGGCTGCTGCGATTTCGTTCACTGTAGTCATGGCGTAGCGTCATTCAACAGCATCAGGGCGAAACGGACACATCTATTTGGGCAGTTCTAAGATACCGGATTCCCGGCCTGATCCGGTTTGCCAAAGACGCGCAACTAGGAATCTATTTACATGGGCTGCCCTGCGTTGGCAAGCCAGAGTTCGTGGGACGCGAAACAAACAAGGCCAAGCCCCGATTAATGCTAACCGGACATCTCTAACAATGTCGCCTCTGTCAAATTTGCCGCAGTATTGCGTCCGAGTCCGCGCGGCTTCCACCAGTGATGATCGCGACTCTATCCTTCATAGTTCCGACCGTTTCATTTGCCATAGGTACTCCGTTTACTTTCAGCGTTGCTTTTCTTACAGCATGAACTTGCGACATGTGTTTTATATAGTCCACATCCCTAACGGTGGGAAGGTGCCGCGTGCGTGGCCTGTTCAGGTTCGAAATAGGTCCCTCGCTCAAGGTCGGCAATAATCCCTGGCTGCTTCGGCCGCCATTCCATCCTCTCCTCAGTTAGCTTGCTTGAGGCCGGGCAGTCGACACCAACGAAGTGTGCGAGCCAACCAAAGTGTTGGGCGGCCTGCTCGGACGACTTACTGACAACCGGTACGTGCAGGCGGCGGCCGATCACCCCTGCAATATCCTGGAAGGGCACGCCCTCATCGCCAATGGCGTGATAGCTCGCTCCTGCGGAACCCTTCTCCAGTACGAGCCTGTAGAGACAAGCAGCATCGAGTCTGTGCACCGCCGGCCAGCGGTTAACGCCGTCACCCACGTATGCGGATTCTCCCTTCTCACGCGCGAGCTTGATGAGCGCCGGAACGAAGCCATGATCGCCGTCACCATGCACCGATGGAGGAAGGCGCAACACGCAGACGCGCACGCCTCGCGAGGCCATCGCTGCTGCTTGTTCCGACTTGCGCGGAAAACTGGGATTCGGCGTATCCTGTTCGGTCGCCAGCGGGCCTTGCCGTTGAATGAGCAAGGTTCCCGAAGTGACGACTAACGGGCGCCCCGAACCCACGAGGGCCGCCCCCAGGGTCTCGATAGCGCGTCTATCCTTCTCGGCGGCAGGAGCGTAGTTCGAGAAGTCGTGGATAAAGCCCATGTGGATCACCCCGTCCACAGCCCCCGCTCCACTGCGCAAGCTCTCGAGATCTTCCAACGACCCGCGATGTACCTCGGCTCCTGCGGCGGCAATGGACGCCGCAGCCGCATCCGAGCGAGCCAAGGCCAGCACCTGATGCCCCGCTCGAATCAATTCCTCTACAACCGCTGAACCGACAAACCCTGTAGCACCTGTAACGAAAACTCGCATTATGATTTCTCCTTTCCTTCAGACGATGGCCAACTTCTTCTTCCGGAGCGGAAATCCGACGTCTAAAAAGACTCTCCAACCATCTCTTCGCTTTTCTTCCAAAGGGCTTCGGCGTTGCTTGGGTCCACCGCGTAGGCTCGAACGCCTTCGCTGACCACGGTAATCTGTGCGTCGTCTGGGACTATGCTGCCAACGTGGCAGTTCTCGCAGTAACGGCCGCCGATCTCGTCCGCCGGAGCAACGACCCCGGCCCACACGGAAGTCGCGGCGCCTTGCGGGATCGTTTTCCACTGGAAGGGCCCTTTCCCCTGTGCCGCGAGCTGCTCATTGATCTGCGCGACTAGCTTCTCAATGCGTCCCGGGTCCGCGTAGCGCCCAAGCTCGGTCTGTATGCCGCCCGGATGCACTGCTGCTGCCCGAACGCCGCGTCCACGGTGCCGTTTGTCGAACGCAACCGCAAATAGAATGTTTGCTGTCTTCGAGCGGCCGTAGGCAACGAAAGGCTCGTACGGCGTCCGCTCAAAGTTGGGATCTTGCAGATCAACGTTGGAGTAACGGTGGCCCGCAGACGAGAGATTGATCAGCCGGCCGCCTGCGCGTATGAGAGATGCGATTCTGTTAACCAGAACGAAGTGGCCCAAGTGATTGGTGCCGAACTGCATTTCGAAGCCATCCGCGGTATAGGTAAACGGCGTCGCCATCACTCCTGCATTGGCGATGACCACGTCGAATGGTTCACCCTTTTTGAGAAGTCCTTCGGCGCAAGCTCGCACGCTTTTTAGACTGGCAAGATCAAGCGCAACGAGCTCGAAACTTCCACCATTGGCTTCAGCATGCTTTCGCACCTGGGCGGTTGCCGCTTCGGCTTTCTTTAAATCCCGTGCCGCGCCCACGACATGGGCGCCATGCGCCCCCAGTGAGCGAGCCGTCTCTACACCCAGTCCAGCCGAAACACCGGTAACAAAAATCCGCTTGCCGCGCAGATTAGTCCCTGACAAAACATCTTCTGTTGTTGAGGTTGCCCCCAATACGTCCACCATTGTTCCTCCTTGCCCTGACCCGCTCCATTGCCGCCTGTATGCCAACGGTATTGACGGGCCGCCTCGATATCGGTAAAACGGAGACTGTCTCCGTATTCTTTGATAATCGGAGGCTGTCTCCGGTTACATGGATTCTGCAATGACCAAGAAACATTCCAACTCCCCCGGTCGGAAGCCGCGCATTGACGCGAAGCAGAATCGCGACCGCATTCTGGAAGTGGCGAAGGAAGCTTTCGCGCGGTCAGGGGCAAGCACCAGCCTGGACGACGTAGCCAAGCGGGCGGGTGTTGGGGCGGGAACCTTGTATCGCCACTTTCCCACGCGCGACTCGCTCCTGGAGGCGGTCTACCACACAGAGGTGGAAAAGCTAGCCGCAGCAGAGCGGAAGTTCGCTCAAACGATGCCCCCGATTGAGGCGTTGCGAGCGTGGATGTTGTTGTTTGTTGATTACATCGCGGCGAAGCACATCATCGCCCCTGCACTGAATACCCTCGTCGGAGGCCCCTCCAAGCTGTATGAGGCTTCCCGCGATCAGTTGAGCGGAGCGATTGACGCACTAGTGAAGCGCGCCATCAAAAGCGGCGACATACGCAAAGACCTCGACCCGTTCGATCTACTTCGCGCTCTGATTGGCGTTTCCAACGTGGCCACGGGCTCCGACTGGCAGGAAAGTGCCAGGAGACTCGTGGAAATCTTGATCAAAGGTTCGCGGCCAATGCAGTAAAGCCCGGCGAACTAACTCCGTCAGCAGGAAAAGCGGAAGCTTCCCGACGCTAAAGTCCAGATGACCGCGAGTCTGCCAGCGCGGCTTACGCATATTGCAGAAGAACTCGCTTCGCGAATGCACGGGTCAGTAGAGTGCAGTAGGTGTACCTGGCGGGATGTCAGATCCCTTCGTAACTGGAATACCCACTGGCTTCATGGATTAATGATCTCGGTTACATCGATCTTGAGGAGAAGATTCTGCAACCTTTGGAGAATCCTTTTGGTCCAAAGGTGTGAAGTAAGTCTCAGGAACGTTCTGTAAAGGATGTCTTCGGACGGTACAGAAAAGCGTTGGTAGCGATACCGGGATTCGAACCCGGGTTTCCGCCGTGAGAGGGCGGCGTCCTAGACCCCTAGACGATATCGCCACACTGAGAAAGTGTTAAAAGAAGTACCGATCTCACAATTTACAATCATCCCACGCCATGGAAGTTGCTGCAAGTTAAACAGCGGCCGCAGCAAACCAAATAAAATCAAAGTGTTCACGAAGTCACAAGGGAATGTTCGTTGATCACAAGGTCTTTGCGAGTCAAAGTGCTATTTTGGGTGGGTGCCCACACAACTGAACGATCTTCAGCTTTTAACAGCAACTCCAGTCCATCCCAAAGGTAATCAGGCCCGGGTCCTTCTCAGCTCCGTTTTTGGGCCGTATGCGCAAGACGATGAATTCGGCAGCCGTGCGATCAACCCCATGGAGCTGTATCACAACCAGGTAACCCGCGCACAAGGAGCCTTTTCGCTACGGATGTTTCACCGGTCCTGGGGAATCATGATGATCCAGGCAAACATTTCAGCGCCCTGTACAGTGCTGGACTTTCCAACGCGAAAGGCCTTCGCGAAGGAACTCACTGAGCAGCGGTACGACGTGGTCGGAATTTCATCGATCATTGTGAATGTCGGAAAAGTAAAGGAAATGTGCCGGATGGTCCGAGAGCTTTCACCCGAGTCCGTTATAGTCATTGGCGGACACGTGACGGCGACGCCGAATGTGGAACAGATCGTTGACGCAGATTATTTTGTACGCGGTGAGGGAATTTCGTGGATGAGACGGTACCTCAATGAGGAGGTGAATCGGCCGATCAAGCATCCCGCGATTATTTCTGGGATACAGACGCGCTCGATGGGATTGCGGTTGCCTGAGAGGCGTGGTTCCACGGCGGCGACGATCATTCCCTCTGTAGGATGTCCGATGGGCTGTAGCTTCTGCACGACCTCTTCGTTTTTTGGCGGAAAAGGCAATTTTTACAATTTTTACGAAACCGGCGACGAATTGTACGAAATTATGAATGATTTCGAAGCGACACTTGGTGTCAAGACCTTCTTCATCATGGACGAGAATTTCTTGCTGCATCGAAAACGCGCGCTGGAATTGCTCGCGCGAATGAAGGAAGCAGGCAAAAGCTGGAGTATGGCAGTGTTTGCTTCCGCTAATGCGGTCCGCAAGTACACCATGGAAGAACTGGTGGAGCTTGGAATTTCGTGGGTGTGGATCGGGCTCGAATCGGAGAATGCCAGTTACTCCAAATTGAATGGCACGGACACTCAACAGCTCACCCGAGAGATGCGCAAGCACGGAATACGCGTACAAGGCTCGACGATCATCGGACTAGAGCACCATACACCCGAAAATATCAGGGATGAGATCGAGCATGCAGTGAATCACGAGACCGATTTCCACCAGTTTATGTTGTACACACCGGTGCCAGGAACGCCGTTGTATAAAGAGATGAACGAGCAGGGGCGTATGCTCGATTCTGTGGATTTCGCGGACATTCACGGTCAATTCAAATTTAACTTCACGCATGCCGCGATCACGCGTGATGACTCAAAGCGATTCCTCGATTGGGCGTTCTGGCATGACTTCCAGCAGAACGGCCCAAGTCTTTACCGCATGTGCCAGACGATGCTGCAGGGATGGCGGCGCTATCGTAATTATCCTGACCCTCGCGTGCGGGAGCGGTTCGCGCGGGAGATGGACAAATTGAAGAGCGGCTACAATGCGGCACTTTGGGCGATGGAGCATCAATTCAAGGCCGTGAACCGGAACGTGAGCGAACAGATTCAGAAATTGCGGAAGGAAGTCGAGAACGAGTTCGGGCTGACGGCAAGAATCAGCTCGCACGCGATGGGCCCAATTCTGTGGTGGACGGCACGAAGGGAAGAACGGCGACTCCTAAAGGGCAAGACATACGAGCCACCAACATTTTTGGAACGAACAAACTGGATGACGGCGTAGGAACCTCTCACAATCGCTCGTTTTTTTTCGATCAGATTCAGGCTTGATCTTCTGAATGCCTGGCGACCAAACCGCATCATAATCTTTCAGAAGCTGCGCGGCGGACGGGACGCCGGCTAGATCGTTGCCGCTCAACTTGAAAGGGCGGCGGATGGCCGCCCAAATTCAAGCAATGGCAATTGAAACTGGATCATATCCTTCGCTAAAACTTGATCATGATCGACAGATCAATGAAGGACTCGTTTTTGCGGAGATCAGGAAACCAGACACTATTGATTCCACCGCCGCAGGCCGTTTCCGCACCCGCCAAGCTAGTCTGGCCCGAGGAAGATCCATTGCTGCAAGTGAAGTACTGCGGGAAGTTATTGGTACCCCCGGGAGGAGTAATGCCGCCCTGGCCGGTCCAGTACGGAACACTGGCATGGCGATAGTCGTACTCCGCGCGGAAGGTAATATATTGCTTCGGCATGTAATCAAACGTGATCGAAGAGTCCCACGCCTTGAACGGATCACCCGGATTCGCGGTGAAGTACGGAGAATTGGTAGCTGCCGTAACCGCCGTCTCTCCATTGATCGGGGGGAGGAGAACGAGATAGCGTCCGGGATTGTTGATTTGCCCGCCGCCGATGGTCAGCCCGAACAGGTCATGATGAAACCAGAAGCGGTTGTAGGCCATGTATCCGATAAAGCTCTGCTTCGGTCCACCCTTCTTGTCTCCGTAACAACTGACTCCCGCGCCGTATTCACAGCCCATATCACCAGTGAGTGAGAAGGCCATTTTGTCGAGAGTCTTTTCCGGACGGTCATAATATTTGATCTCAACGCTGTCATCGGTGTGGATGCGTCGCCGACCCGGAATAAAGACATCGTCCTCGCCAACGCCATAATTGTTCGAAATGATGTTAATCCAGGGCCGTGGGGTCCACTTGATTTGTCCGCCGACGCCTGGGGAATGGTTCGCAGACGCATAGGATTGCCAACCGTTGATGAACCACGGCTCGATCTTCAAATGGGCAGTTGGGAAAATCTGCACGCGGACGCCGTTAAAAAACCACGGGGTGTTCGATGAAACATACGATGGCTGGTAAGCCCAGTTATCAAAATTGTAATAGCTGAACAGCCCGATGTAAGACATGAAGATTCCGGCGTCAACGTTAACTCCATGAAGAACATTGAAGTGATAGCCGCCGTAGGCCTCAGAGATGTAGCGGTACGCATTGGCGAGATCCCATTGGCCATGCGCTGGACTGGCGTCGTTGCGCGGAGTCGTGACCGAGTACATCCCAAATTGCGTCATCACGCGGGCGCGAACATTGTCGTAATGGAAATCCCCTCCTACACCCAGTTGCTCGAGCTGAACTTCGGACGAACGGAACAGTTCGCTCGAACCGCCAATGGAATGGTCGGTAGGATGGTTGAAATCGTAAACGTAGTTGGTATCGGCCCTGATTTCAGGAGTAAAAAATTTTGTATCCCAGAAAATTTCTTTGGTGCGGGCGTTGCCGTTCAGCCAGGTCCAATCCGAGTCGGAAAAGGGCTCGATCGGTTTTTGAGGCCCGTTCGCTGGCGCTACTCCGTGGTTTGCAGTGCTGGCATCTTGCTTGGCACGCGTGACGGATGGAGCTATGGGCTCGATGCTTCCCGAAGTAGACGCAAGCGCCGGGCCGCCATTAACGACACTCGTTGAAGCTCGATCCACGACATTGGCTGGCGCACCCGACGCCTCTTTGGGGCCTGCTGATGCGGGGAGCGGAGTTGGCGTCACGGTGTGTTCCTTCGCTTCCAACTCTTCGACGCGCTTCTCCAGTTGCTCAACGCGCTCGAGGAGCATCTGTTCTCGCTCGGTAAGACTACTTTCCCCTTTCCTGGACACAGCTTTCACAGCGGAAGGAGTCGCGGTGTCGTTCGTTTTCGTTCCATCATCACTGGCAAGGGCAAGTGAATCGCTGATCGTGCCAAAGAAAAACAGGGTAGTAAAAAATAAGATGACGATGCGAATGAAAGAGCTGCGCATGAATTCTCTCCCTTAACCGTTGCAACGAAGTGTCGGGAATTGGCAAAATGTCGTTTTGCCCGGAAATCTAGAAAAGCGTTCGTTGCCAATGAAGGTTAGCCTCCGGTTCGTAAGAATTCCGTGAAGCCGACGTGAGCGCGGTATAAGGACCTCCCGCGCAGTACTAGACCTAAAGCCAGCACCTCGAAGGGGTTAGAGCGTCGGGATTTCCGCGAGCGCCCTGCTAATTAGAAAACGGTTCGAGCGACCGCTCGCGATAAGGCCGAAAAAAACCGACGTCAGTCAACGGATCGAGGCCTCTAGGGCAGCGGTTTCCGTGGCACTCGATGTGGAGTCAGCGTATTGCGTTTCAGGACGACCGCGTTCAGCTGTCTCATTCGGAGCGATTCATCTGAATGGATGGATGGTTCAGGCTGGGCCAGGTGTGGCTGAGCGCATTGAAATTTCTGCGGCCAATTGTTCCATTTCTCGATGGATCAATCCGTTCGAGGCCAGAATAGATTTGCCACCCAGCCTATAAGGATTGCCTTCCAGATCTGAAATCCTGCCGCCCGCCTCTTCGACGATAATGACGCCTGCAGCTGTGTCCCATGGCTTTAGTCCGAATTCCCAGAACCCATCGAAGCGACCGAGGGCGACGGCGGCAAGATCGAGTGCAGCGGAACCATCGCGACGGACGCCATGGGATTTCAGCGTAAAATCCCAGTAATAATGAATATTCGGGTGGCTGGTACGATCATGGTTGGGGAAACCAGTGCAAAGCAGGCTGTTCTTCATGGCACTGATCTTCGAACAACTCATCTTCTTCCCGTTGAAGGTGGCGCCTTCACCGCGCGCGGCGCAGAATAGTTCGCTGTATACCGGATTGTAGATAACGCCTACCTGCAACTGATCCCGATAGGTCAAAGCCATAGAAACGCAGAAGCATGGATAGCGATGTGCGAAATTGGTAGTGCCGTCCAGTGGATCGACATGCCAGCGATACTCCGAACCAGTATCTTTGCCAGTCCCCTCTTCCGCTGCCACTGAATGTTCCGGAAAATATTTTTGCAGGCTGCTAACGATGAGTGCTTCCGAACGGCGATCGGCTTGGGTCACGAGATCAAAATCACCCTTGTAGGCAATGTCCGCTGGACGTTCCAGCTCCTCACACAGGATTTTGCCCGCTTGGTGCGCAATTTCGACTGCAGCATCTAGAAAAATCTTTGTCATACAACCTGCTCTCAGACCGTCGGCAAGAGCCCGGACGGCACCGATTCTCCGGATATTTCTTGCTATGGTCCGCTCAGATACGTGGTGCGATGCCTTGCCGTGTAGCCCGGTAGTACCTTCACTTCTATTGTACGGTAGGAGTTCGGAGTTCCGCGCGGGTTCGGATAATATCCCAACCGGTACTGGGTGCGAAGTTCACGATCGATCTGATCAAAGATGGCCGCCAGCTCGGGCGCGCTATCCGGATAGAACATCGCACCGCCCGTCATTTCGGTGATTGTCTGGAGGGCGTGTTCTCCCGCGGTGTTCCTTCCATTCTCATTTTTGACCGGTCGAATCACGATCGTATAGAGCAAAATTCCGGCGCGGACTGCCGCCTTTCGGGCCGACTCAAAATCTGTATGGCTGGTGGTTTCACCTGCGTCGGTGATCATGATGATAACGCGGCGACGGTCGCTGCCGCGTTTTTCAAGGGCTTTCGAGCCAAGAAGAACCGCATCGTAAATGGAAGTTCCTGCACCATCGGGAATTTTCCGTAAGGAATCCTGGAGAGTTGCAACACTGTCAGAGAATGCGCCGATTTGCGTGACCTGCTCATCGAAATAAAAAATGCCCATGCGGTCGTCAGGGCGAAGAACCTGCTTGATGAAATGCGAGGCAGCATCCCGCTCAAAGATAATTTCCTTATGAGCACTCAGACTGGCGTCCACCATGAGCGCGAGGTCCAGGGGTTGCTTGGTCTCGGATTCAAAGATATCGATCTTTTGCTGTACCCCACCTTCAAGGATCTGGAACGCCTCGACCGGTAAATTGGGTGCCGGACGATTTTTGTCGTCAAGGACACTGACGAGCACGTTGACGAGATTCACGTGCACCTTGATCGTGTTGCGAGAAGAAGGAGGCTCCTGTTTGTCCTGCGCCGGCAGGGGTGCCTGCACAGGCTGAGGCAGATTGGGTGCATCGCCAATGGGCTGTGTCGATTGCGGAGGCTGAACTTGTGGTTGCGAAGTACCTGGTTGCGCCCACGGCGGACGGTCCGGCTTGTCTTGCGACCGACTTGACGACGGCATGCATAGAACGAGGACATAGCTGAATAGGCTCAGACTGACGAGCAGGACCCTTCGCTTCGAGGTCGAGAAGAGACGAGTTTCCATCAAATGGTTAGGATGCACTATTTTGGCCGGGCGGTGCCACGGGTAGTTCACCGTCCGCCCAGACAGAGCCATCTGCAAAATATTCTTTTTTCCAGATTGGAACCGTTTTCTTGAGGGTATCGATCGCAAATCGGCAAGCGTCAAAGGCTGGACCGCGGTGCGGTGCGCTAACCGCGATAAACACGCTGGTTTCGCCGATTTCGAGGCGGCCAAGTCGATGAACGATCACCACGCGGTGTATGGCAAATCTTTCGTGAATCAACTGGCCAATTTCGCTCATCTTCTGTAGCGCCATGCTGGCGTAGGACTCGTATTCGAGGTAGCGGGTCGGGCGACCGTGGGACTGGTTGCGTACGAAACCATCGAAGGTCACGATCGCGCCATCAGGTTCGGCGCGCACAAATCGAACGAGCCCGGCCGTGTCGATGGGCTGCCGCACCAGATCAAATTTGTCGTTCAGAAGTGGACTGGACATGGGCGAATGGAACTAGCCTCCGCTTACAGGAGGCAGAAACGCGACTTCGTCACCGTCTCTGAGTTTCGTGTCCCACCCAGCAAATTCCTGATTGCGAGCAGCGACCAGAGAATCGCGAAAACTGAAAAGCTTCGGGAATCGCGCCCCGTACGCGCCAAAAAGGTCATCAAGCGTGGCGCCTTCGGCGATTTGCTGGCATTCTTCGGAGACTCCGCAGAGTTCACGGATACTGCCGAAGAACAGTACCTTTACACGAATTGTGGCAGAGACGGTTGCCATAGCAAAATTGTAACCTGAGGAATGATTCGCGACCAGCAGACCGGCGATATTCCACAGGCTGCTAGAAAGAGATGCGTGAATGAAGATCCTGGTGACGGGTTCGAGCGGATTGGTTGGCACGGCGCTGATCGAAGAGTTGAAGCACTCGGGTCACACCGTCGTGCGACTTGTGAGGCCGGGCAGTGTCTCGCCAAGCGGCGCGACGGAAGGATTCGATGTGCAATGGAATCCGGCGACGGGGTCCTTGGGTGGGGCGGCGGTTGGCGCGGATGCGGTAGTGAATCTGGCGGGTGCTTCGATCGCCGACGGGCGCTGGTCGCGAAAGCGAAAGGAAATCTTGCGCACGAGTCGTGTGGAGACTACCGACGCACTGGTCAGCGCGTTAGCACGCATGGCAATTCGGCCGCGGGTACTGGTTTCGGCTTCAGCCATTGGAATCTACGGTAACCGCGGAGACCAGCAACTGACGGAAGAGAGTTCGGCAGGCGATGATTTCTTGAGCATATTGGCAAGGGACTGGGAGGCATCGGCGGTAAAGGCCGAAGCAATCGGCGTGCGTGTCGTGCGCGCGCGGTTTGGACTGATTCTCGCAAAAGGCGGCGGCGCCCTGCCGCGAATGGTTCTACCATTTAGGTTCGGAGTCGGTGGAAGACTCGGATCCGGCCGGCAATGGATGAGCTGGGTGACCCTCGCGGATACGGTACGCATCCTGCGGTTGGCTTTGGAGGAAGGCGGGGTACGCGGGCCGATCAACGTGGTCTCTCCCGAGCCGGTGCGCAACAGTGAGTTTACCGAAGTGCTCGCCAAAACCCTCCAGCGTCCCGCGTTATTCTCTGCACCGGAGTTCGCACTCAAATTGGCAATGGGAGAAATGGCCGAAGGGCTTCTGCTAGCGAGCCAGCGGGTGTTGCCGGCAAGCCTTGTAAGACTTGGATACAAGTTTGTTCACCCCGAACTGCGCGGAGCTCTCCTATCCCTGGTCTAGCGAGCAGTGCATATTAGAACGGTCACGGTGATATCGATTTGATCGCCTTCCCGCTCATAGGTTCAGGCGCGAAATTGGTGAATCGTTGGCTGCTGAAATTCGTGCTTCAGCCGCGTGCCACCCTTCGATGATGAAGTTGCGGACACATCGGAGAGGTCAGCTAGACAGCACGAACGTCGTCTCGGTTCACGTCGATCGGCTTCTGATTCAAATATTCAACTGTTGAAGGAGCGCTTCGAGGTTCGACTCATCGACCAGATAGACGGTTTGCGCAGCGGTCCCGGGAGTGATCGGAACGGAGTCTTCGTCAAACGCGGCGAGCAGACGGATTTTAGCGACGGCGTACTCTTCACTGCTGGTCAGGGATCTGCCGTTCTCTTGGGCCCAGGCCCGTAAGGCAGACTGCAGCACGATAATGCGCAAGAGGAACGTCGTTTTCCGATCCGCGGAAACTGCGTAGATAAATTCGCCTGCCGGTTCGTCCCGGTACGTGGTGCGGTTCCCTTCGTAAAAACAATACTGGTAAACGTAACCGTTCGCGGCGGAATAGCTCTTTACGCGCCGGAAGCTTTCGGGCTTAGCCATGCGCGGATTATTGGAGCCGACGGACAGAAAGTCAAATTTAGGGCGTTTCGATCGGGCACGGATTCCCTGGTGTCGCTGCCAAGCCGCGAGAATCTCTCAGAGAACCAGACGGTGACGCATAAATGCCCCGAGGAGTTTGTGTGACGGGCAGATTGTTACAGCTCGTGTCTATCCGTCGGTCCCGCACCAGCTTCCCGTAAACACCCGGCCGTTGTCGTTGAAATTGAAGATCTCGATCAGGCAATCACGGGTATCAACCAGCCACCACCGAACAACAGGCCTGGACCTAAAGAGGCGAGAAAAACAGGTTTCCGGTCCGCTGCTGGCATTAGCCTCGCCAATTCCATCGCGGCATGCAGAACTGCTCCGCACGTGGACGAACCCAGATTTCCGCGCGTGGCAGCGATCGGAGGAAACGATTCAGCAGGAACACTCAACTGCTTTGCAAGCAGAGTGATGAGCCTTGGATTTGGTTGGTGAGTGGCAAAGGCGCCGACATCGCAACGAGAAATACCACTCCGTTGTTCGGCTTCTCCCACAATCTTTTCCATCCGGTTGACGGCGGCGCGTGACAGGGCTTCCCCGTCGAACTGCACATCCAGACTTCCGTCACCCGCCTCGCTCACCTGAATGGCTTCGGAATACTTTGAGGCGCAACCAAAGAAAAATTCCCCGAATTTGTAGGCAATCCGTTTTGCGACGGAGCATGTATTGGTAAGGACAAATGCGCTCGCGCCGTCCCCGAACAGCCCGCCGAATTCACCCTTGGCGCGTCCCGGACCCAACGTGCGGCTGTGAACATCAGAGGTAACCACAAGAATCAGCGACGCACGCCCGGAGACGAGAATCGTCTGAGCCACTGCGAGCGCCTGGACCAGCGCAACACAACCGCTGCCAACGTCCAGAGCACTGCAACTTTCCCGAAGACCTAACTGTGCATGCAGGGTTGCCGCAAGTGATGGATAGACATGATACGTTTCACTCGAGGCCAGAATCCAGTCCACATCTTTCGGTTCCTGGCCATTTTGCGTGAGCAAGGACGAAGCGGCCTTGAGTCCTAGCGAAATCTCGTCTTCGTTCTCGCCGGCATAAGCCAGTGAATGAATTCCCGCACGGCTCTTCAGTTTTCCCAGCGGCATGCCAAAGGCTTCGTCAACATCTTCGGAAGCGACGACACGTGCACCGAATGCGCTATTAGAACCGACGAGATAGACATCCGAAGATTGCAAAATAAAACACTCCCATTTTCAGACGGAGCATGACGTTGTACGACCTGTTGCACCTAGGTCAACGAAGTAGTCGTCTATCTATCATCAGGCAGACTGCTCCGAAATGCCACTCACAATCTCCAAAAAGCGGCTGCGCATACCAACGTTGACAACTAGAAATATTCGATTGCTTCGGGGGAGGTACGGAACCCGTACTGCTCGGACTGCAGGCGAAGTGCATCTTCCAACGCGCTTTCACGTCCCTGCGCAAACAACGAGTCGCTGGTGACGTCGGCAAATCCGTGTAACTGCAGCAACCGATCTTCTACATCGCTGTGCAATTCCAGTTCCCCGCCCCGCCGCAGATGCACGGGAGTAACACCACGCTTCACTACGGCAGGACAGATCAGCATGAAGCGGTGGCAGTGTAGCGGATCTTCTTCCGCACACATCATCACTGTGTTCTGCTGACGAGCGGAGGCGAGCATGCGGTCGATCGCCTGCAAAAAGTCAGGTGCGCCTCGGCGGGCAACATAATCGACAAGGCCGCTAGGAAGATAATAGACAGGGTCAAGCGGCCGTCCGCCCAGTTGATCGCCATAAAACTCATAGCGTATGCGTGCAGACGTCAGTCGCGCTTCGAGAGCCTCGCGATTAAATTGAGGGTAACGAAAGCTTCCCGGACGGCTGCGCACATCGCACACCATCTTAATTTCATGGCGGATCAGCGTACCCAGCAGGTCCGACATCTCCTGGTTGGAGTGTCCGACGGTAAATAAACGGCGTACGGATCGAAGGGTCGAATTCATGTCTGCTTTAACGAACTTAAATTGTAACGTGTTCTAAGTTTCTACACACGCGATTGAGGATCCTTATCTGCGAATAACACGTTCATGACTTCTGTGCGCCGCCCAGCCTCTCAAGCTCGGTAACGACTCGCTCAAGTTCCTCGACGAGCGGGTTCGCGCCTGCTTCGCGGAAGACCCCGAGCAGCTCGCGGTAATACCACAAGGTTCCCAACTTCTTACCGGCAAATCGGTCGTAAACAGAATCCCCGTGTGTCCGCACTTCATAGAGAGTTTCGCGAGCGTTCGATAGTTTATCTGCCGCAGAGACCAAGCGAACCTCTTCGTTCTCCCCGGCCAGCCGCGCGATATAGGCGCGTTTCCGTTCTAACCACGGAGATTTTGGCTCCGTGTAAGCATCGGTACAGCCATCGACGATATGAGCGACTCGCTTCCCGAATTTTTTCCTGATTTCACGCAAACGCGGCAAACCACCTTGATCCTCGACGGCGTCGTGAAGCAGGGCTGCGATAGCCATGTCTTCATCACCACCGTATTCAATGACGATCGAGGCAACGCCCAGTAAATGGCCAATATAGGGCCGTTCGGTGCGCTTCCGGATCTGCTTCGCGTGCAGTTTCGCGGCATATCCAAGCGCAAAGATAAAGCGCTTAGAGAGAACACGGATTGCGGATGGTTTTCGACTCAATCGATCAGGATCTTGCATCGCTTGAAGTTGTTCTTATGAATCGGCCCATTTAGCGGCGTTGCACTTTTCCGAGCAACCGCAGGATTTCCGTATAGAGCCAGATGAGGGTGACCATCAAACCAAACGCTCCATACCATTCCATATAACGAGGCGCGCCCATCTTCGCTGCTGATTCGATCATATCGAAATCAAGGATCAAATTGAGCGCCGCAATCCCCACGATGAACAGGCTGATCCCAATACTGAGAGGAGAACTGCTATAGAGGAAGGAAAACTGAGTGTGGAAGAAAATGCTGGCGACCATGCTGATCAGGTATACGACGGCGATTGCCCCGGTGGCCACCAATACACCAAGCTTGAAGCCACGTGTGGCACGAATAATTCCCGTCTTGTAAGCCAGCAAAAGAACCAGCAGGGTCGCAAAGGTCAGGGCAACTGCACGAACTGCAATACCTGGATACGAACGCTCAAAAAGGATCGAGATGCCGCCAAGGAAAAGTCCTTCGAGCAGCGCGTAGAGCGGCGCTGTCAGCGGTGACCATTCCTTCTTGAAGATCGTAACCAGCGCCATGATGAAACCGCCGATGGCCCCACCGAGCATCCAGGGATAGGCGGCCTCGGGCGACTGCGAACGGCCCAGACCCCAGGTGTAAGCCGAAGTGACGACAACACAGAGAAGGAGAAGTCCGGTCTTGTTGACCGTACCCTGAATTGTCATGGATTGGCCTGTGGCGAGTTGGCCGGTGAAAGCGCTCTCTTTGAGGACCGGATTATTAGAGCGAAAAATGTCTGCCATCGGAGTAACCTCTAATCTTCCTGGCGAATCGCCAGGATAGCACCAAACATACTCGTTGCCGAACGAGGGTTAAAGGTTGATTCTCACGCGCTGAAGGAGCCGTAAGCGAAGTTTGGTAGCGCTAACGGGAATCGAACCCGTATTTTAGCCTTGAAAGGGCTACGTGCTAACCGTTGCACCATAGCGCCACACATCCTTAATTTTAGCACAATCCTTGCGGACCATGGCTCGAGCGCGGCATAAAAATCTCACCACAAATGCGGTGTTTACTTGTCGTCACAGAGCAGCGGGTAGACTCCGCCGGCAATCGCCGCTCCCAAAATGGGTGCCAGCCAGAAGAGCCAAAGCTGTGACAGCGCCCAGCCACCCACGAACAGGGCCGGGCCGGTACTGCGCGCCGGGTTCACGGACAGGTTCGTCACGGGAATGCCGACCAGGTGAATCAAGGTCAATCCGAGACCGATGGAGATTCCGGCAAAGCCCTTCGGGGCATTACCATGGGTAGAACCGAGAATAATGACAAGGAAGAAGAACGTGAGTACGACTTCCGCCACGAAGCAAGCCAAAAGCGAATAACCTCCGGGCGAGTGTAGCCCGTAACCGTTCGAGGCAAATCCACCCGCAGTGCTGAAGCCTTCTTTGCCGCTGGCGATCAGGTAAAGAACGCCTGCACCAGCTGCGCCCCCGAGCACCTGCGCAACGACGTATGGAACGAGGTCGCTGAATGGGAAACGCTTACCCACCGCTAATCCAACCGAGACAGCCGGATTCAGGTGGCAACCGGAGATGTGCCCGATGGCGTACACCATGGTCAAAACAGTCAATCCGAAGGCCAAAGCCACACCAAGAAAACCAATTCCCGTGTTAGGAAATGCCGCAGCCAGAACCGCACTGCCGCAACCGCCAAAAACAAGCCAGAAGGTTCCAAAGAACTCTGCCGCTACTTTTTTGCCTAGATTCACGCGATTCCTTTCCGAATCCCATTTCGAAGGATGGTTGAAAATTTTTTCAACGGATATTGGGCGGAAGGCGGACTTGAATTCACACGAAATGGTAGACAGCGCGAACTGGGAAGTCAAGCCGCTTGGCAGGGTGGAGTCAGTCTGCGGCTTCAATCTGCGCGCGAATTTACAATCGCTCTAGCGTTTGCGTTCGTCCCACTCTTCGTGCCAAGCAGCCTGAATCGCCTCGAGCTTGCTTTCGTTAGACTTCAGCGGATCGCCGGCAAAACCAGGTAATTCAGTGATCCATTTGTGCATGTCGGTAAATCGCACGGTGTAAGGGTCAACATCAGGATGCTTGTCGGCCAGGCCGATGGCAATGTCTTCCAAATCGTCCCAATCAAAAGATGGCGTCATAAAGTCCTCAGTGATCCAGTTCGCGGGCGTAGTTCTTGTTCCATTCCGGAATCTCGACGACAATATCCGTCGTACCATCGGGAACGGTCTGGCACGCCAGACGCGATTTCGGTGTAATGCCAGGAGCCTCATCAAGTTCGTCCAACTCGGCGTCGGTCGCTTCGTTGCAGGATTGCAGACCTTCTTTCACCATGACGTGACACGTCGAGCAGGCGCAGACGCCGCCACATGCGTGATCAACGCCCATCTTGAAGCCTTCTGAAATATCGAGAATACTGCCCGGGAGGCCATTGTGACCGTACGGGAACTTCTCCGGATCAACCTCAACGGTTTTGCCACTCGGAAGGAACGTTACCTTGAACTTCCGGGTCGCGACCTTGTATTTCACTTCATCGATGTAGGGATTGCTGCCGCCCATAGTTATTCTCCACGTCTTCGATTCCGCTAGACTTCTGCTAAATTCTTTCCCGCCAGCGCCGACTGCACTGCTGTATTCATCAGCAGTTCCGCGAGGTGTTCGGTAGCGTGATTCAATTCGTCAATCTGCTGGCGAATCTTTTTGTAATCCGTCCCTTTCACCGCTTCATTGAGCGCAATCATCCGGGCCTCGATCTTGGCTCGCTCGTCCGCCGAAAGGACCGCGGTCTGCGGATTGGCAAGGGCCTTGCTTGTTGCCGTAAGGATCGATTCAGACTCAGTGCGCGCTTCGATCACCTGGCGTTCGGCAAAGTCCTGTTCGGCATATTCGATCGATTCTTCCAACATGTGCTCGATGTCGGCGTCATTCAAGCCATAACTCGGTTGAACCTCAATGCTGTGCTGTTCGCCGTTACGAAGGTCCTTTGCAGCCACTTGAAGGATGCCATTGGCATCGATCAGAAACTTGACTTCTACACGAGGCAGTCCAGCAGGCGCTGGTGGAACCTTCAGGGTGAAGCGGGCAAGCGAGCGACAATCCCTGGCTAGTTCACGTTCGCCCTGCAGCACATGAATGTCGATGCCCGTCTGATTGTCCACACCGGTGGTGTAAAGCTCCTGCGCGCTGGCCGGGATCGTCGAATTGCGCGGAATGATTTTTGCCACCGCCCCGCCATAGGTCTCAATACCGAGTGAAAGCGGCGTAACGTCAAGCAAGAGCATATTGTTCACGCCGCGGTCGAGAATATTGGCCTGTACCGCTGCGCCTAATGCAACAACTTCGTCAGGATTCAATTCCGTGTGCGGCTTGCGGTCGAAATATTCCTGAACTGTGCGACGAATGAGCGGAGTGCGCGTGGTGCCCCCGACAAGGACAACTTCTTCGATCTCTTTCGGCTTTAACTGTGCATCGGATAGGGCTTTCTTCACGGGAATCATGGTTCGATCCACGACGGGGCGGATCAGCGCTTCCAGTGCGCCGCGGGTAAATTCATGCTGATATACCGTCCCATTTGGCAGCGCGAAACGGAACGTTGCCTGATCCGATTCAGAGAGTTTGTGCTTCAGTGCAATAAGTTCCTTACGCAATTCCTGTGCGAGTTCGCCGTGCGGGGAAAAATCAATTTGGTCCTGTTGCAAAATCTGTTCATGGACGAAAGCCTGCAAGAGGTTGTCGATATCATCTCCACCCAAATGGGTGTCTCCGTTGGTCGAGAGGACCTGATAGATATCCCCTTCATCGGTCGAAATGAGCTTCAACACGGAGATGTCGAATGTGCCGCCGCCAAGATCATAAACAGCTACTTTGCCGCGTTGCGTCTCGTGCAACCCATAGGCAAGCGCTGCGGCCGTCGGTTCATTCACGAGCCGCACGACTTCGAGACCTGCGAGTTTTCCAGCATCCTTGGTCGCCTGACGCTGGGCGTCGTTAAAATAGGCGGGAACCGTGATGACGGCCCGGCCTACCGGCTCACCGAAATACGCTTCCGCCCAGTTCTTCAGTTCGCGAAGTATAAAAGAGGAAATTTCCGGCGGCGTGAATACCCGATCGCCAAGCTGCACGCGTATAACGCTTTGACTGGCGGGATCGATACGGAACGGAAAATGCTTGAGTTCGCCCTGCACATCCGCCGGACCGCGACCCATCAGCCGCTTTACGGAATAGATGGTTCGCTCAGGCTGCGTCAGCAGACGCCTTTGCGCCGGTGCACCAATAATAAGGCTGCCATCGGCATCGAGACTCACGACCGAGGGGCAAAGCGTGCTTCCGTTGGGTCCCGGGATACACCGAGGCTCACCGGTCTGCGGATCTAGGTAAGCGACCAGGCTGTTGGTTGTTCCGAGATCGATACCGACAATTCTCGCCATGGATCTAGGAGAGTTCCTTCTGTACATTTACGACCAGATTCCGGATGTAGGAGCGGCGATTGAGCAGCTCATTCAACTGGGCCATTATCTTCACCCGGCTTGCCTCGTCACCCTTTGATTCCAAACTCTTGTCCCACTCACGCGCGCTGTCGCGCAGCTGGCTGTCCACCTCATCGAGCTTGGCTTCAAAATTCTTCTCGGCCGCTTCCAGGCGAACCCTCAACAGAGCGGTATCTCCACCGGAAGCCCTGGCTTCGCGCAATTCGTCGAGCGACTCGTTGAGTTCAAAGACCTCTTCGAGCAAATTCGCCGGAGCCTGCTGCTTGGTCGTTCCCTCCCTCCGTGCTCCTTCAATCGACAGAAGGTACTCGACTCGGGCGACGGGATCACGCAGCGTACGATACGCGTCGTTCAGTTCCGAGCTGCGCTTCAGCGAGATCTCGCGCTCTTCAGCCGTCGCATTCACGAAATTATCGGGATGCAGTTTCCAACTCAGCTGGAGAAATTTTTGCTCAAGCCCTCCCATTTCAAGCCAAAGCTTGCGCGGCATTTCAAACATGGCAAAGTAATCGCTCTGCTGCGGAAGCTGCAGCATCTTTCCGCAACTTGAGCAGAAATGGGTGCCGATGGTTCGTTCGTGACAACTCCAACAGACCAGTGGGGCGTTCGTGATAGTCAGAGGATTGCTCATTCAAGCTCCGCCACAAAAAAAGGCTGGCGAGAAATGCTGCCAGCCACTCAAACCCGCCTTCACATTTCCGTTCAGGCCGTAAATGAGCTGCCGCAGCCGCAACTTCGTGCCGCGTTCGGATTCTGAAAGACAAATCCCTGTCGCATCAGCGTGTCTTCGTACTCCAAAATGGTGCCGTTCAGATACAGCAAGCTCTTCGGGTCGACAAAAATGCGGGCGCCAAATTCCTCAAACACCTTGTCGCGATCGCGCGCTTGGGTATCAAGACGCATCGCGTAGGAAAGGCCCGAACATCCTCCGCCCTGAACACCTACACGCAACCCACCAACATCCGCAGACACGCCTTCCTTATGAAGGAGTGCGATGATTTTCTTCGCCGCCAGCTCGCTGATGCGTACGACCGGAGTTGCAGCGCCCGTCTGCGTTGTCGTCTGTGTGGCCATCGTCGTAACTCTCACTCCAAAGTAAATCTGGACAGCATCCTCCGACGGACTCATTCCACCGCCGGAAGACGCCACTAACACCGCGCAACTCCATGCACACTCAGTGCGAGGGTTTGTCGTGCGCGGGAACTTCAATACCGTGCTTCTTTTTCCAGTCACCGATCGCTGCCTTGATGGCGTCCTCGGCAAGCACGGAGCAATGGATCTTGACCGGAGGCAGCGCGAGTTCACGGACAATATCCGTGTTTTTGATCGCAAGCGCCTCTTCTACAGTCTTACCCTTGACCCATTCGGTCGCAAGAGAGGAACTGGCAATCGCCGAGCCACATCCGAACGTCTTGAACTTTGCTTCCTCGATGACATTGGTTTCGGGATTGATCTTCATCTGCAACTTCATCACGTCTCCGCATTCCGGAGCACCGACCAAGCCAGTCCCCACATTGGGATCTTCCTTGGCCAGACTCCCGACGTTGCGGGGGTTGTTGTAGTGATCGACAACTTTTTCGCTATATGCCATGGATCTCTTGCTCCTTACCGACCTTCAAACTTTTTGCTAAACAGACTTATCCGCGGGCCGCAGCCAGCAAAACGCCAAACCCCGCGCTCTTGATGGCTTTTTCAGTTAAACCCACATTGGTCAAAAATGCCGAACGGCCGGCCGTCAATTCGCGCAGTGCTTCTCGAATGTATTCGGCCCCGAGACCCAAAACATGCAGGAATTCCCGCACATCCTGGAGATGGTAAAAAGCCTTTTCAGCTGCAGGAGCCGGCTCATCGTTATCGTGATACGGTTGAAACGTCACACGAAACGGGGCCGATGTTCCGGCAATTGACCGGTGAATCCTCAATGTTCCTTCACTTGCGATAGAGCTAGCCATGTACTTAGTCCTTCCTCAATCTCTGGATTAGGCGGTTTGCCACTTCACCTTTGAAATGTCTATTCCTTCTTTAGCCATTTCATACAGTGGCGAAAGTTCACGAAGTTTGGTTACAACCTGCACCATTTTATCAACGACGTAATCCACCTCTTCTTCGGTCGTAAAACGACCCAGTCCGAAGCGAATCGACGTATGAGCCAGATCCTCGCCAACGCCTAAGGCTTTGAGTACATAACTGGGTTCAAGGGTTGCCGAGGTACAAGCCGAACCGCTCGATACAGCAATATCATTAATCCCCATCAATAGCGACTCGCCTTCCACGTAAGCAAAGCTCATATTGAGGTTATGCGGCAAACGATATTCCATCGAACCGTTGATAAACGTCTCATCGAGCTTCGCTTCGAGCTTGGTTCTTAGACGTTCGCGAAGGGCCTTTAGGCGCACGGATTCTTCCGCCATTTCTTTTTGCGCGATTTCGCAGGCCTTGCCCAACCCCACGATTCCGGGAACATTCAATGTGCCGGAACGCATGCCACGCTCGTGGCCTCCGCCATCCAGAATGGCTGACAGCTGCACGCGAGGATTGCGGCGACGCACGTACAGGGCGCCCACACCCTTGGGCCCGTAAATCTTGTGTCCGGTGATCGCCATCAGGTCGATGTTATCTTTCTGTACGTCGACCGGAATCTTGCCAACCGCCTGGACGCCGTCCGTAGCGAAAATAATCCCGTGTTCCTTGGCAATTTTGCCAATTTCGGCCATCGGATTGATGATGCCGATTTCGTTATTTGCGTACATGATCGTGATTAAGATCGTCGTCGGCCTGATCGCCTTTCGCACATCCTCGGGATCTACGCGTCCGTCTTTCTGCACCGGCAGATAGGTGACTTCGTACCCCTGCTTTTCGAGCCTCTTGCAGGTGTCCAGCACGGCCTTGTGCTCGATGGCCTGCGTGATAATGTGGTTACCCTTCTCGCGATACATTTCCGCGACGCCCTTGATCATCAGATTGTCCGACTCCGTTGCGCCGCTGGTGAAAATGATTTCCTTCGGCGAAGCATTGATCAGAGCCGCGATCTGCTGTCGCGCCGTCTCTACTGCCTCTTCCCCGGCCCACCCAAAGGAATGGTTGCGACTCGCGGCATTACCAAATTTCTCCGTAAAGTACGGAAGCATCGCATCGAGCACGCGAGGGTCAACCGGCGTCGTAGCGTGATTATCCATGTAAATCGGCAACTTAACGGCCATCTTCCTGTTCTCCTATCAAGCTTCGATCTCGCGCCTATCGCGACAGCGAGAGCGAGAGATGTTCAATGCCCTTCAACTCCACCAGAGGTGTTTCCTGTTGCGCGTTCGTGTCTTCACTCAACTGCGCGACAGTCACCGTCTGCAAGACTTCCAGAATGCTCTCATTCACGCGGCGCAATGGCTCTTTCACGGAGCAGCGCTCGGTCGCGTCGCAGGTGCCGTGACTGGTCACACAAGAGGTGATGAGCACTGGACCATCAATCGCCGTAATCACTTCGAGCGCACTAATTCTGCCCGGATCCTTCGCCAGCTGGTATCCCCCGGTTGAGCCATGTTTGGCGGCTACCAGACTGCACTTTGCTAACTTCTGCAGCACTTTCGCCATGAGGGTTGCCGAGATGCCGTATTCCTCTGAAATCTCATTCGCACTGCATGCGTGCTGGTCACGATGGTTGGCCAGGTGCTTCATGGCGATCAACCCGTAATCCGCTTTTTTAGAGAGTTTGAACATTTGCCTGTGCGCGCGAGCCCTTGTCTGATGCATATGCGACCACAATAGTCGCAAATTCACTATACCCGCTCAATCGCTCCATTGTCAAGCGAGCTCTGGTGCAAAGTATACACAAGCATTGCTTTTGCTATAAGTTACATTGCGACTGTATTAGTCGTATATTCTCGTTTTCTCTATCGAACGGCGATGATTTGGCCTTTAACGGCTGATTTCGAGGGTTGAGTGTAAGGCTGCTCGACGCTTCTAAATGGTATCCTGTTGAATGGCCGCTGCTACGTTGACAGGTCAGGGTGAGGGATGATCCGGGACTACCGTACGATTCAGAAGCCGCTGCAGGTTCTGATCTGTCTCTTGTTGGGGTCTTGGTTCGGAGCGCTGACGCTTGCTCAGCGACCCTTAGCAAAACCTGCGAGTTCAGGTCGCCGAAGAGCCCGGCCCAAAACAGAGAATGAAGTCTTTACATTGGTTGGAGCGGGAGACATCGCCTGGTGCGGCAACCTTTTGGGCGCAGAGGCAACGGCCGCGTTGATCGAGGAAATGCCGGGCACGGTATTTGCCGCGGGCGATCTGGTTTACGACCGTGGCACAATCGGCGAATTTGAAAATTGCTACCAGCCGACCTGGGGCAAATTCAAGGACAGAACCATGCCGGCTCCCGGAAACCATGAATACAACGGATCGAGCGCATCCGGATATTTTCAGTATTGGGGCGAGCGGGCGGGCGAACCCTCCAAGGGATATTACAGTTACGATCTAGGCGGGTGGCATGTCGTTGTCCTGAACACGAATTGTTCCGTCCGAGCTTTGGGCGGTTGCGCGGAAGGCTCGCTACAAGAGCTTTGGCTGCGCGAGGATTTAGCAAAGCACTCGGACGCATGTATCGTCGCTTACGGACATCATTCTCTTTTCAGTAGCGGGATCTTCCCTTCACATGCGCTTCATCCGGAGCTGCGCGCGTTCTGGGAAGATCTGTACCAGGCACACGCTGACTTGATCCTCGCAGGGCACGAGCATTCCTATGAACGATTCGCTCCGCAGACACCCGGCGGGAAATTGGATCAGAAAAATGGAATCCGCCAAATCGTTGTGGGTACCGGCGGAAGAAGCCACACCCCGTTGGGATTTGCGACTGAAAACAGTGAAGTCCGGAACTCCGACACTTTTGGAGTGCTTAAGCTGACGCTTATGCCAAAAACCTACCGATGGGAGTTCGTGCCACAAGCGGGCATGTCCTTCACAGATTCAGGCGAAGGAACCTGCCACAATCACGAAGTCACGAATTAAGATGGTCTGCGCGCTGCGTTATTTCGCAGTCCCGCACAAGCCGCCCGCTGTACTTGCTTCGATCAACTTTTCGATGGCTGGCGCAAACGGAATCGTCAGTTGTGATTTATGGGCTAGCAATTCGGCGCCGGCTAACGCCGCGGATTGCTGCTTTTTCTGCTCCTCGCTGCCGGGCTGTCCTCGGGTGATTCGGTCCACGGCCTCAAGTCCGACATTCGCGGCCTGCGACACGGCTTGTGAAGCGGGTGAGGCTTCTTTGACAAGAGAGGATCGCTGAGACAATGCCAGCAACTCGCCGTCGTTTGCGGCCCAGAGAGCCAATTGTTTCCTGATGATCTCGGCCTTTGCGGAATCCTTGCAGGAAGAGGAAAGGAACTCGTCCACTTCGACCGAGAATGTCCGCGACAGCTGGCTTTCAAGATGCACCGCGTCCACCAAGCGGTTTAGGGGAGTCTGACTCGTGGGCTCGACTGTAACGTTTTCTTCACGCGAATAATCCTTCACCGGTTCCAACGTTTCCGCCAGAAGTGTTAGGGCGGCAAATTCATCGACAGATGCAGGCCCGGCCATTCGTTGCAGCATTTTTCGTTGCGATACGCGATGCGTCAGGCCAAGCCATTCCAATCGCTGACTTTCTACCCCGAGACGCGCATACATTGAAACCGGGTCGCGAACCTCGGCGGGGGACCAGAAGCGTTCCGCAATGGCGGCATTACGCGGCCAAATACGCGAGTCGATATTTTCACCGCTTACATATTCTGACCACATACAAGATTCGCCGCCCAGAACGTTCAGCTGCTCCGCCGGCGTAAGAGAACCTGCAGCACCGCCCAGCGGATCGACCGCGTAATGTCGAGCCGCGCTCCAACCGAGATCAAGATAGTAGCCGTTTGAAAGAATGCCGCGGTAACCCTGTCTGGCGGCTGACGCCAGCGAGTCAGCTCCGCGCCAGGATTGAATCACGATCGACTTCGGCACGCCGGGAACCAGAATTTCGTCCCAGCCTACCGGGGTCTTGCCATGCTTCACCACCAATTCCTGAACGCGGCCGCTGAAGTAGGCCTGAAGCGCCTCGTTATTCTTGAGCTCGTGGGCCTTCATGTACGCCTGAATTTTTGGATTGGCGTCCCACTCCTTGCCGTTCACTTCGTCTCCGCCAATGTGAAAAAACTGGTCTGGAAAAAGCTTGCTCATTTCGCCGATGAGTTCGTTCAGGAACCTGTACGTCTTCTCATCCGTTGGATTCATTGCGGGATCGAATACGCCCCATTTGCGCTCAATTTGATAGGGACCATTCCCGCTCGCGATCTCCGGGTGGGCCGCAAACCAGGATGTGCTGTGACCGGGCATGTCGAACTCGGGAACAACCCGAATACCACGATCGTGTGCATACGCGATCAAATCGCGAATCTCTGCCTGGGTGTAGAACAAACCGTCGGAACTCAATTCCTGCAGCTTCGGATATTTGTGGCTTTCCACGCGAAAGCCCTGATCTTCCGATATATGCCAGTGAAATACGTTCATCTTGACGGCTTCCATTCCGTCCAGGTTGCGACGGATGACCTCGAGAGGCGTGAAATGGCGACCGGAATCGATCATGAGTCCACGCCAGGCAAATCGTGGCTGGTCCTGAATGGTAACGGCGGGGGCCGTGAACCCGTCCGCGCTGATTGAAACAAGCTGCAGGAACGTCTGGAGCCCACGAAGCACTCCGAGCGGATTTGCTGCGTGAAGTCTTGCGCCGGATGGCGAGACCTCTAGTGTATAGGACTCATCTTCACCCAGCTCTTGCACGGGCTTGCTTTCGTGATCGGTCGTGACAGTCAGGGTAGCGTTCGCGGAATCGACGGGCCTGCGATTGACGAAGACCAGGCCGGTTTCGTGGCCCAACTGGACCGTAAACCGTTCAGCAGCACGGTCCAGTCGCGCCTCGCGATATCCAGAAAAACCAATGCCAAACTTCTCATCAATTTTGAGCGCTCCCGTACCGGCCTGCATTTTGGCGGGAAGCGGCATCAGGCTTACGTTTGATAGTGTTTGCGCTTGCATAGGTAACGTCCCGACCGCCATTGCCAAAATAAACAGCTGCACCCGGATTTTGTTACGAAAGATCAATTTCATCCAATGCGCTCCTGAATCGATTCAATGGCCACTTTAGCGCGGTTTGCTCTCTTTGCAAATGGTCCGGAACTGCCAGTTCCGCATGAAAGAGAACCTTTCTCACTTTCCAGTCTCTTGGGTTACACTCATCCGCGGACGAACAAACTGATGAAAACTTCCGTCGCCATCTATCCTGGATCCTTTGACCCCGTCACCAACGGGCACCTCGATCTCATCGAACGTGGCGAAAAGATGTTCGATAAGCTCATTGTTGCGGTCCTCAAGAATCTCGAAAAGCAGCCTCTTTTTACCGTTGCCGAGCGTGTCGAGATGTTAAAGGACGTGACCAAACAATGGGATTGCGTGGAAATTGACGTATTTGAAGGCCTGCTGGTCGACTATGCTCGCAAGCGGGGTGCAGCAGTGATACTCCGCGGAATCCGCGCCATCTCCGACTACGAATTCGAACTGCAAATGGCATTGATGAACCGAAAATTAGAACCGCGCCTGGAAACCGTGTTTATGTTGCCAAGCGAAGCCTACAGCTACCTGAGCGCCAAATTGGTCCGTGAGATCGCGCAGTTGAATGGGCCGCTCACAGGCCTTGTTCCGCGATCGGTCGAGAAGCACTTGCGTAATAAACTCTCTTAGGGCGAGTGCCGTCTTTTATTGAGCATTGTAATTCTTCCGGATTTCCTGAAAACTATTCAGTTACACATGCCATATCGCTCCGAGGAGAAGCCGTGCAGCTGACCAATCGCATCAATCGTATCCAAACCTCTCCGACCGCTCTGGTGATCAGTGCGGCGGAGCAATTGAAGGCCCGCGGAGTCGACATTGCCGATTTCGGCCCAGGCGAGCCGGATTTCCCGACTCCGGATCACATCAAAAAAGCGGCAATCAAGGCCATCGAGGAAAATCGCACAAAGTACACGCCGACTGGCGGAATCATGCCGTTGCGTGAAGCGATCGCGGCGTGGCACAAGCGCGAATTGGGTTCAGATTATACGGCGAAGGAATGCGTCGTCAGCGTCGGTGGAAAACACGCCATTTTCAATACGATTTGCGTACTCATTCAAGCCGGCGATGAAGTTATCCTTCCGGCTCCCTATTGGGTCAGCTTCCCGGACATCATTAAATATGCGGGCGGAACTCCCGTTATCGTCCAAACGAGGCCGCAAGACGGGTTCAGTGCGAAGGCTTCTGAAATCGAGAAAGCGATTACTCCGAGAACAAAACTGGTGATTATCAACTCCCCGAGTAATCCAACCGGCGGTGTTGTCGATGGAGACGAGTTCGAGCGTATCTTGGCGCTTTGCAAGAAGCACAATCTCTGGCTTATGGGCGACGAATGCTACTCGCATTTCGTCTATGAACCACACAAGCCGTATTCGATCGCAAGCGCAAGAAATTCAAAGGACAACGTCATTATCATCGGTTCAGTGTCCAAGACATTTGCGATGACCGGCTGGCGCGTTGGCTACACTCTGGCACCCGAGCCACTCGTGCAAGCAATCACCAAAGTTCAGAGTCAGTCCACGTCGAATCCCACATCAATCGCCCAATACGCTGCGCTCGAGGCCATGCGCGGAACGATGGAAACCGTTCCACCGATGCTCGCGGAATACGCAAAGCGCCGCAAGCGCATTGTCGAAGGGTTGCGCGCGATCCCCGGTGTTATGTGCGAATGGCCTGGTGGCGCATTCTATGCGTTCCCCAATGTTTCCGCTTATCTCGGCGAAGGGAAGAATGCGTTTGCCAAGAGTTGCACCGAGTTATCCAAACTCTTGCTGGAACAAGCGCACGTCGCACTTGTTCCAGGCGAGGCATTCGGTGCCCCCGGATTTTTGCGTCTTTCGTATGCAACGTCGATCGAGCGTATCGAGGAAGGTTTACGGCGCCTGACGAAATTCTTTTCCCGCGCCGAAGTTGCTTCCTGACCGTGTTGCAGCCCGTTCTATCTCGAATTGAACCCATCTTCAGCCCCCGCCTGTGGGGCACGCGTTCCCTCGCGCCTTTTTTCCCTGAGCAGACCAATTTAAAGGAACCAATCGGCGAAGCGTGGTTGACGGGAATGGAATGCCATATTGCAAATGGCCCGTTTGCGGGAAAATCTTTGGGTCAGAGTTGGCACGAGATGCCACTTGAATGGCGGGGTTCGAACCTTCGTGCTTATCCTGAATTCCCGGTCCTCATCAAATTTCTGTTTCCAAATGACAAGTTGTCCATTCAAGTTCATCCCGACGATGCCTACGCCGCAAAGCACGAGCAGGGCGCTGGCGGACGCGGCAAGACAGAGATGTGGCACATCGTTTCCGCGCAACCGGGCGCTGAACTTCTCTTCGATTTGAAACCCGACGTAACCAGACAAGATTTCTTGCACGCGCTGAGCACCAACACCGTGGAGAGTCTTTTGGAGCATGTCCCCGTTCAATCTGGCGAAACCTATTTCGTGAAGCCTGGCACGCAACACGCTATGGGCCCGGGGATGGTCGTTTGCGAGGTGCAGGAATATTCTGATCTTACCTATCGCGTTTATGATTTCGGTCGTACGGACGCGTCCGGCCACCCGCGTCAACTACATATCGACAAGGCTCTCGATGTCACCAGGTTCGGAGGATTGCCCGCTGGTAAAATTCTGCCCATGCCCCTGCATTCTCCGGACGCCAAGAAATGCCTGTTGGCGGCGTGTGAGTTTTTTGCCACCGAACGTTGGGATTGTTTCAAGATGACTCTGATCGAGAGTGATCCTGACCACTTCCAGCTGCTTGTCATCCTGGAAGGGTCCGGAAAATTCTACGATTCGGAATCGGAGTTTGAGTATCGACCGGGCCAGACGTGGTTTCTACCGGCTTCTCTTCCTGTGACGATGCTGCAACCTGCCACGCAAACCGCGTTGATCCGGGTCTTTGTTCCGAATGTTCATTCCCTTCGCAAGCAGTTACGCAATATGGGCTTTGATGAATCATCCTTATCCCGAGTTCTGATAGGCTGAAAAGATGGCGCGAGAGAAACTGAGCACCCATGCTGTGATCCTCGCGGGAGGCCGCGGCACCCGATTTTGGCCTCGCAGCCGTACACGCTCTCCGAAACAGTTGCTCAACATCGTGGGCGATACCTCGATGCTCGAGCAGACGGTCGATCGCCTCAGGCCTCTCATCTCCTTGGATCGCATCTGGACGGTCACCAATGCCGAGCAAACCATTGCTTTGCGGAAACAGCTTCCGGCTGCGGTGCGCAAGCGTGTGCTGACAGAACCTTTTGGCCGCAACACGGCGGCGGCGATTGGCCTCGCTGCGATTCACGTTCGTCATGCGGCAAAAGGCGATGCTGTCCTCGCAGTTTTGCCGGCAGACCATTTCATAGCCAAGCCCGACGGGTATCGTAAAATCATGAGGGTTGCGCTCGATATTGCGATCGAACCCGGCCGTATGGCCGTGCTCGGAATTCCACCGACTCGTCCGGATACGGGCTTCGGGTATATCGAAAGAATCGAGACGAATCTCGCGGGTCCCGGGCATTCGGTTTGCGGGGTGCGCCGTTTCACGGAGAAGCCGGAACTCGAGCTCGCTCGGGAATATTTGGCGTCAGGCAAGTATCATTGGAACGCGGGCATGTTTTTCTGGCGTGTCTCGACATTTATGGACGCGTTGAAGCGTTACCTGCCAAAAACCCACGATGCGATGGAAACTCTGGCCAAGCAAATCGGCAAACCGGCGTATCGAAGCGCACTTAAAAAACATTACGTTGAACTAGAGAACATCTCCGTCGATTACGCCGTGCTGGAACGTGCAACGAGGGAAAATGGCGATCCTCGCGTCTTCGTTGTCCCTGCGGAAATTGGCTGGAGCGACATTGGTTCCTGGGCCGCCGTTTATGAGCTTCTTGCCAAACAGCCAGGGAGCAATATTCTGGCTGGGCCTGGCCACACCATCGATGCAACCGGCAATCTTCTCTACAGTCCAGGGAAATTCGTTGCAGCGATCGGTGTCAGCGACCTCATTGTCGTCGATACGCCCGATGCATTGTTGATCTGTCCACGTGATCGCGCCCAGGACGTCGGCAAAGTAGTGAAAGCGCTCGAACAACAAAAGATCAACAAATTATTATAGCGACGCTGGTGCAACTTCTTCGGCAGAAACACCGCTTCGCGTATACTTTCTACACATGGACACCATCAAGTTCGGAACGGACGGCTGGCGCGGAATCATTGCTGACGATTTTACATTTGCAAACGCGCGCAGTGTGGCACGGGCAATCGCCCGATACATCGTCCGCTGCGAAGACGCGCGTAAGGGCGTTCTGATCGGCTACGACCACCGTTTCGGAGCTGATCGCATCGCCGCAGCCGTTGCAGAGGTCATCAGCTCGACCGGCACGCCCGTCTGGCTCACCGATAAACCGTGCCCCACGCCTGCAATTTCCTTGCTGGTGCGACAGCGCCAGGCTGCCGGTGGGTTAATGATCACTGCAAGCCATAATCCCTATTGCTGGAATGGAATTAAATACAAGGCCAGCTACGGAAGTAGTGCGCTGCCTTCAATTGTTTCGCAGATCGAGGTCGAGTTAAGAAGTACCTTGGCTTCTCAGGTGCATTCGCTGCCGCCGCAACACAAGCTCATTCATCCACTCGACCCGCGCGGGCCGTATCTTGACACGGTCGAGAAACTGATCGATTGGAAGCGGTTGCGGGAGGCAAAGTTCCGGTTTGTGGTAGATCCGATGTACGGCTCCGCTTCCGGCCTGCTGCACGAACTGTTCACGCGGAACGGAGTCGCTTCAGAGGAAATTCGCAATACACGCGATCCTCGTTTCGGCGGCATTCACCCCGAGCCCATAGAACCGCACATTGACGCTCTCCGCAAGGCCGTACTGGCCGGCAAATTCGACGCTGGGTTGGCCGCTGACGGCGATGGCGACCGCATCGGAGCAATCGATCGCGACGGAACTTTTGTCAATCCGCACCAGATATTCGCGTTGATGGTCTGGCACCTGATTGGAACACGGAACCTGCCCGGCGAGATCGCCAAGACATTTTCAGTCACCAAGCTTATCGACAAACTCGCTGCAAAATACGGCCGTAAACTTCATGAGGTGCCAATCGGCTTCAAATACATTTGCGAATTAATGCTCGAGCAGAACATTCTAATCGGCGGGGAAGAAAGCGGCGGAATTGGCACCAGCCTGTACCTGCCAGAACGCGATGCAACTGTTTCAGCGCTCTTTCTTGCCGAGCTCATGGCGTGGCATGGCAAATCGCTGGGCGAGTTGCTGCAGGTTCTGTATGCGGAGTTCGGCCAGTTTCACTATGGCCGCATCGATCTCGACGTAAAACCGGGACAAAAAGAGAAGGCTGTCGCGTATTTTTCGAGCGAAGGGCTGACGACTGTTCTCGATTGGCCCGTCACGCGGCGTGAGGATATGGACGGCATCAAGGTTTATTTGGGAAATATCGGGTGGGTCATGGTTCGCCCCTCCGGCACTGAGAATCTTTTGCGAACCTATGCGGAAACGAACGATCCAACGACTACAAAACGAATTCTCCAGGCTGTATCGGAGATCGTCCATGATCAGTAAAAGGTACTCATGCACACCGTCAACTTGAAAGAGACATTTGCCAAGTTCAACGATTATTGCAATCCACGCGTGATCGGCGAGGTAAACGATTGCGCGGTAAAAGCCGTGAAACTAAAAGGCGAGTTCATCTGGCATCGCCACGAAAGCGAAGACGAGCTCTTCCTGGTGGTAAAGGGCAAATTGCGCATCAAGTTCCGCGATTACGAATCGATCGTTCGCGAAGGCGAATTCCTGATCGTTCCTCGAGGCGTGGAACATCTGCCCGTTGCTGAGGAAGAAGTTCACATTCTTCTGTTCGAGCCGAAATCTACTCTCAACACCGGCAATCTTATCAACGAAAGGACGGTCAGCAAGCTCGAGCGGCTGTGACTCGGCCGATCGTGTGCGTTGCTCAACTTCCACATGAATCATCGATTTCATACCCTTGACGTTTTCACAGTCACACGCTTTCAGGGCAATCCACTCGCTGTCATTACCGATGGCGACGGTCTTTCGAACGATCAGATGATGGCCATCGCTCGGGAAATGAATCTATCGGAAACAGTTTTTGTTCAAAAGCCGACGGACGATCGCGCACTCGCAAGGCTACGTATCTTCACGACGAAGGAAGAATTGAAGCTCGCGGGTCACCCGGTGATTGGCACGTGGTTTCTACTTGCGGAACTAGGCGTAGTTCCGGCTCAAGAAGGCGGGGTCCACATCCTGCAGCAGACCGGGGCCGGAATTTTGCCGGTGGAGATTCGCTTCAAAGATGGCAGACCGCAGCGTGTGACCATGACTCAGAAACAAGCGTCTTTCAAACCTTCCAGGCTCAAAAAACAAAAACTGGCAGAAGCTTTGGGGCTGAAGGCCGGTGACCTTTCCGCGGAACTTGAGCCGGAATTTGTCTCCACTGGAATTTATAATTTGATGGTTCCGCTGCGGAATCGTGCGGCCTTGACAAAAATTCAAATGAATATGGTTGAGCTTGCGCGAATGTTCGGCAGACAAGGGGCTGTCGCGTACTGCTTCGCTTTGGGAAATGGAAACAGTGCGTTCGCGCGAGGAATGATGCCATGGGAACTGTATGAAGATGCGGCAACCGGTTCCGCTGCGGGGTCACTTGGTGCGTATCTGGTGAAACATGGAAGACTCGGCGCGGGACAGACGTTAACAATCGCACAAGGCGTCGAAATGGGTCGGCCGAGCAAGATTGAAGTTGAAGTTAGCCGATCAGGAAAGAAACTTACTCCTAGAGTAAGCGGAGCTGCTGTGAAAGTGTTCGAAGGGGTGATCCGCTTCTGATCTTTGGGTGGCCTCGCGGCCGAGGTCGTTAGGCTATTTCATTGCAATCGTCTTGCGATATGCGTCAAGAATGCCGTTCACAAACCCACCCGCGTCGTCGGAAGAGTATTTCTTGGCAAGATCAACCGCTTCGTTGATCACCACTTTCGCAGGGGTGTCCGTTGCACGCATCTCGTGAATGGCCAACCGAAGAATAGCCCGATCAATCGCCGCCAGTCGCTCCAACCGCCAATTTTCCGCGTGCTTGCTGATCAACTGGTCCAACGCGGCGGAGTCGTGCGAAGCGCCTTCAAAGAGCTGGTTTGCAAATGTCCGCGTCTGGTCGGCGGCCTTTGCGCTCTTCCAGAACTTCACTTCGAGCTTGTGTGCGTCCTGTTCGCTCATGTCCCACTGGAACAGCATTTGCATCGCAAACTCGCGAGATTTGGATCGTAATGACAATTTATTTTTGCCGCCTTTTGTTGGTGGCGCCAGGTTTCACGATTCCCGTCCGCAATTTGTTCGATAAACCGGCCATCTCCACCGCACCGAGCCCTGCTTCAAAACCTTTATTGCCGCCTTTTAATCCCGCTCGATCGATTGCCTGCTCCAGCGTGTCGCATGTCAGCACGCAGAAAAGAATCGGAACTCCTGTGTCCATTTGGGCCAACTGCAATCCGCGTGAAGTCTCCGAACAAACGTAGTCGTAATGCGTCGTCGCGCCCCGAATCACGCAGCCGATTGCAATGATTGCGTCGTATCGGCCGGTAAGCGCCATCTGCTTCGTGGTGATGGGCAGTTCAAATGCTCCTGGAACGTGCACTACGTCTATGCTCTGATCTGCTGCATTCGCCCTGCCAAGGGCGTCCAAGGCACCTTGCAGCAACCGGTCAGTAATAAAGCCGTTGAACCGACTAACTGCGATCCCGAAACGAAACCCTTCCGCGTTCAGGCCGCCCTGAATCTCATTCCGCGTCTTGTCTTGATTCGCCATTTTTTACTTGCCCTGAAAACGAGCAGGACGCTTCTCCAGAAATGCTTTTGTTCCTTCGCGCATGTCCTCTGTTGCACAACACACTCCGAACAGAGTCGCCTCGAGAAACAGTCCTTCTTCCTGAGGCATTTCTATCCCGCGCTCAATCGCTTCCATGCAATATTTCACAGCCAGAGGAGCTTTCTCGATAATCTTATTTGCCATCGCTTGGGCAGCAGGCAAGAGCTCGGCTGGCTCATAAACGTGGTTTACCAGTCCGATTCTCTGCGCTTCTTCTGCAGTGATCATTTCTCCCGTGAGGCACAATTCATGGGCAACGCCTTTGCCGCAAAGCCGTGCCAACCGTTGCGAGCCGCCATACCCTGGCAAGATTCCCAACTTCACTTCTGGCTGCCCCAACCTTGCATTCTTGCTGGCCAATCGAATCGAGCAGGAAAGTGCGAACTCGCATCCGCCTCCCAGTGCAAAGCCGTTAATGGCACAGATCGATGGCTTGCCCATCGTCTCCAGCAGATGAAAAACGCCCTGTCCGAAAAGCGAAAACTCCTTGCCGTTCACCGGCGTCTGCTGCGCCAGCTCGTTGATATCTGCGCCGGCAACAAATGCCTTTTCGCCCGCGCCGGTAATGATCAGCACGCGCACCGACACATCATCGCGGGCATCGAGCAAAATAGCTTGCAGTTCCTCGATCGTCTTGCGATTCAACGCATTCAGTACCTTGGGACGGTTGAACGTTATATAGGCAATTCCGTCCTTTTTTTCGTAAATCAGATTTTCGTATGCCATGTTTTTCCTCAGCGTTCCATCGGCTTGGGATTGGCCGGATCAGCATAATCATAGAAACCACGGCCGCTCTTCTTGCCGTGCCAACCCGCCAGGACCATCCGCTTCAGGAGCGGCGGTGCGGCAAAGCGCTTCTCCTTGAACTCATCAAACATGATTTGCGAGATGTAATACGTGGTATCCAGGCCGACGAAATCGAGCAGCGTGAAAGGTCCCATCGGATATCCACAACCGAGCTTCATCGAGTTATCAATATCAGCCACGGATCCCGCGCCCTCTTCCAGTGCGCGAATTGCATCGAGAAGATAGGGCACCAGCAGGCGATTAACAATAAATCCGCCGCTATCATTCGCACGTACCGGTGTTTTTCCGAGCTTTGCGCCAAATGCAACCATTTCTTCATAAACGGCTGCGTCGGTCGCAATGGTCCGCACCACTTCGACCAGCTTCATTACCGGAACCGGATTGAAAAAGTGCAACCCAACAAATCGCTGCGGCCGCTTCGTGGACGCCGCGATTTCCGTGATCGTCAATGACGACGTGTTACTTGCGAAAATCGTGTGAGCCGGACAAAGTGAATCGAGCTCGGCAAAGAGCTCTCGTTTCGCTGGGAGTTTCTCGATAATCGCCTCGATCACAACGTCGCAGTCTCTCAATTCCTGTGTTGAAGTTGTGCCCTTCAACCGAGTCCGGATATCGTCTTTTGAGACTTCGGTAATTATTCCCTTTTCGACCAGTCGCGCGAGGTTCCTGTCGATGCCTTTCAAACCTTTTTCCAGCGGTTCCACACCAACTTCGCGGACTACCGTTGCGAACCCAGATTGTGCGCTGATCTGCGCAATCCCCGCGCCCATCAGTCCACACCCCACTACGCCAACCTTTTCAATAGCCATGCTCGATCCTTAAAACCTCGGATTCAACTGTTCCTGGCGGGAAATACCACCCAAAAGAGTGTATCAAAGACCAGCGACACGAAGCACTTACACAACCCGGTAGCCAACTTCAGCTCAGGATTTCTCCCCGTCTCGGTGCTTAATTTTCCACCGCTTCCACAATCATCGCGATTCCTTGGCCCCCGCCAATGCATGCCGTTGCTAGTCCATACCGCAAATTCTTACGCCGCAATTCGTTCAGCACCGTGATTACCAGTCGCGTCCCAGACGCGCCCAGCGGATGACCCAGGGCGATCGCCCCGCCGTTTACGTTGGTCTTGTCGCGCTCTAAGCCCAATTCCTTTTCGACGGCCAAATACTGCGACGCAAACGCTTCGTTTACTTCCAGCCGATCAATCTGCTTCAGATTTAACCCGGCTCGCTCGAGCGCTTTCCGAGTCGAAGGTACTGGACCAATTCCCATGATTGTCGGATCAACCCCTGCCACGGCCCAGGAAATGATTTTGCCCATCGGCTTCCATCCCCGTTCTCTCGCGGTTTTTTCGTGGGTCACTACAACGGCGGCAGCCCCGTCCACGATTCCACTGGCGTTCCCAGCCGTCACCATTCCGTCCTTCTTAAAAGAAGGGGGAAGCTTTTCGAGCGTTTCCATTGTTGTTTCCGGGCGTCTGTGGTCGTCTTCGCAGACCAAAATCGTCTTCTTCTTCCCCTGTTTTACTTCTACCGGAACAATTTCCTCTTTGAAATATCCAGCCCTCGAAGCGGCTTCTGCCGCTTGCTGACTGCGCAGTGCGTAGGCATCCGAGTCTTTTCTCGTAATTCCTGTTTGTTCCGCCAGTTTTTCCGCGGTCAGCGCCATCGGCATCCCGCAATATGAATCCGTCAGGCCCACAAAAAGAAAGTCTTCCAAGGCTCCGCCGCCCAACTTCAAGCCCGTTCGCGCTCCTCGGATAACGAAGGGAGCCTGGGTCATATTCTCCATCCCGCCAGCAAGCACGATATTCGCTTCACCTAGAAGCACTCTCTGCGCAGCCTGCACAATCGCCTCAATTCCTGAACCGCATAATCTGTTCACGGTCACAGCCGGAGTGGCAACAGGCAATCCCGCCTTTAGCGCAACGTGGCGTGCCCCGTAAATCGCATCAGCGCTTGTCTGTAGCACGTTTCCAAAAATTGCGTGATCGATCTCGTCCGGGTTGACTCCGGAACGTCGAATCGCTTCTTTCGCAGCATGTGCGCCTAGATCAATCGCCGAAATGTCCGAAAAACTTCCCGTGTATCTCGCCATTGGTGTGCGCGCGCCAGCAACGATGACGATGTCTGTTGGAAACATTTTGCCTCGCTTGATTTTTGTCCTAGATAGGATGCTTCGGGCCGAAGGGAGGTCGCACAGACCGATCCACCCTATGACGCTGATGCGTGTCGTTCTTCCGCAACCACCGTATCACCACCGCGCTTTCTTGCCTCTTCCATGCTGAATTCGGCGCGGTTGATCAAATCGGTAACAATATCTTCGCTTTCATATTCCTGCTTGGCAACAGCTTCGACGATCCCGGCACTCAGGGTGATCTGTGTCGAGTCCCAGGGAGGCCGAACCCCCGCCGCCGCGCGCCGCAATTTCTCGACCAGGTTCGAAGCACCAGAAAGCGAGGTGTCCGGCAAAATAAAGGCCAGCGCCCACGAAGTATATTTCACCGCCATATCGTTCTGACGGACCATCGGTTGCAGTGAACGTGCCAATTGTTCGAGAAACTTTTCCAATGGACCCTCGCCCTGCTGCCGCACCATTTCCGCGCCGCGATCGATTTGTAAGACGGCCAGAGAAAGTGCGGTTCCTTGCGTCCGCGCTCGATCGGCCTCGTTCAGCAAACAACCCACATACGAAGTGCGGCTCAGCAAACCGGTTCGGTCATCGGAAACACCCATGCGGCGCACCAGCGAGCGTAGCCGCGTATGACTGACACTCATCAGCATCTGGTCGCCGATCGCCTGCAAGAAGTAAGTTTCGTTCGGCTTCCAGCGATGCTCTGTGTTGTGGCCGATAATCAGCATCCCCGCAGCCGATTGCGTTTCCTTATCGACAATCGTCACGCCCAACGCGGTACGAAGCCCTAGGTCCGTCAGAATCGAGCCTTCACTGGCATCGACAACCAGGCCCCCCAACTCATCCGGAATCGCCTTTTCCATCTGCGCCAGCAAGAAAACCACCTGCGCGCCAGGTGCGGGTTTCAAATTTTGCCCGGAGAATTCCGCGGCGATTTCCGGTGGCCGTCCGGGTGCTCCAATCACCGCAAGCGTCCGTGCAGCTTTCAGATAAGTCCCAACTTCGCTGACTGTCGTGTTTAGCATTGCGCGAGGAGTCTGTTGCCGGAATATTTTTTGGTTGATCTCTGAAATCTTTGTCAAGTCGCGCAGTGTTTCTGCTGTGTAGGTTCCGGTACGGCCGGTGGGTCCCTGCGGTTTGGCTTCCTCTACCGGTGCAGCGGCCGATGTGAATGCGCGATTTCCAGACGCTGCTTTCGGCTGATTCTTTGGCCACCAATTCGCCATCTGATATAAATTCTGTAGCCGCGCGTTGCGTTCCTCCTCGCCCGGAAACATCGCGGCGATCCTTTGCAAACGCTCTACCGCTTTGCTTAAGAGAGAATACTGCAAAAATATTTCGGTCTGTACGATCAAATCGTCTAATGCCTGTATCTTGCGACCTTCCTCACTGACAGGAGCAGCTTCGGCTACTTCCTGGCTAGCCACAACTTTTGGCGGCGCTGAGTGCGTTGTTACGGTTGCAGATTTAGCCATGCGGGCAGCAATTCGATTGAGGAACGAGTCCTCGGCATGTCCCCGCAACTTTTCGACGCGCTGCTGGTTTCGGTAATCGTAGGCATCAATGTCAACGAGGCGCTCCAAGATCTCGCATGCCCTCTGAAAGCTGCCAGAATTGAAATTGGCATCAAACAACTTGATGAGCACTTCAAAGTATTGCGACTCACGATTTAGTTCGTTATAGAGCGAGGCCCAATACTCCAATATCGGCAGCGATTCGGGATGTTTGGCTCCCAGTTCCTCGACCTGACTGGTGAATTCGATGATTTTCTTGTCGGCGAACATCCGGCGTTTGAGCAGCGCCAGGATTTCCACCGTTTTCGCATCCTGCCCTGCGTCTGAATAAGCATCGGCAAGCGCAAACAACCGTGTTATCCCTTCATTCTTTTCCCGCAGCAAACGATCAAGAATTGCTCGTGCACGATCGAGTTGGCCGGCTTGCAGTAAGGCATCCGCAAATGTGTCGAGGAACGCGACGTCGCTCTCATTCGGGGCAAACGGCTCCAATAACGCAGCCGCTTCCGCCGACTCTCCATTTCGCAATTTCGCTTCAGCATAGAGCAGGGCGACGCTGCGTTCCTGCGGCGCCAAACTGTACGCCTTGCCTAGTAATTTCAAAGCCTCATGCGACGATCCGCCCGTCGCCGCGATTTGTCCCGCCCGCAGATACGAACGTGCCGCCAGGGCATTTTTGCCCAATTGCGCTGCAACTTCGGCGACCCGTAGTTGTCGCGCCATATTATCGGGGTCAATCTGTGCAGTTCGCTCCCAGCAAAACAACGCGTCTTCCCCGCGGCCTGCCTGGACAAACATTTCCGCAGCTTTTGTGTACTGATCCATCGCCTCGTCGGGACGATTCTGCTTTTGCTGCAAAAAGGCATAACGGGCGATGCGTTCTGGAGGTTGGGTGGTCGACGAATTCCGCAGAAATCTGTTGAAAATCGCCAAAGCCTTGGTTTCGTCCTTTGGTTCAATCAATATGTCGAAAAGGTATCCGTAATACACCGCAGCGCGGTCTGGCATATCGACGCGGGTATACAGATCACCCAGGGCTTGGGTCGCTTCAACGTGATGCGGGGCTTCCTGCAGGACAGACTGGTACGCTTCAATCGCGTCTTCAACGCGATTTTTCTCGAGCATTTTTTTTGCCCGATCCAGATGTTTGTTGACGTCTGCGGCCATCCGTTTGCTTTGCCTTTAGTTTCTCACTGCTTCGAGGAATTTCGACTGTTCGGGCGGCTGATCCCGCTATCCACTATACCGCTGCCTCAAAGCACAGCAAATCCGGAGTAAGGAAAGGATGGGAATCTGCTACCCGTGGTTCACCGATGCTCTACGCCTGCAACGGCTCGGCAGCTCTTTCTTTCCCGACCAGCTGACGTCCCCTCTCAGTTATGGCAAACTAGAGGTTTGCACGGCACGGTTTCAGTGGACTGAGCTAGCTCGGCTGCAGCAAGAGGTCCGCCGTCGTACACTCACAATTCACCTTCAGGTTAAGCCTGGCGGTACTGGAAGCGAATGGACCCGAAGTTCATACGGAATTTTTGTATCATCGCGCATATCGATCACGGCAAATCCACCCTCGCCGATCGCCTGCTTGAAATGACTGGTGCCCTCTCGCAGCGCGAAATGCATGAGCAAGTCCTCGACTCGATGGACCTCGAGCGCGAACGCGGCATAACGATCAAAGCAAAAAGCATTCGTCTGCACTACAAAGCAAAGGACGGCAACACCTATCGTCTGAATTTAATCGACACTCCCGGCCACGTTGATTTTTCCTACGAAGTGTCGCGTGCTCTTTCCGCCTGCGAAGGCGCTTTGCTTGTCGTAGACGCGAGTCAAGGTGTCGAAGCACAGACAGTCGCCAATACCTTCCTTGCCGCATCGCACAACCTGACGATTCTCCCCGTGATCAACAAAATCGACCTGCCTGCTGCGCAACCCGATTTTGTCAAAGAGCAGATCGAAAATGTTCTGGCGATCCCCGCCGCTGATGCGCTAATGATCAGCGCAAAGAGCGGGATTGGAGTTGAAGAAGTCCTGGAAGCGGTCGTCCAGCGGATCCCGCCGCCCAAGGGGAGCGCGCAGAACCCCTTTCAGGCTCTGGTGTTTGACTCGTGGTTCGACATCTATCGCGGCGCAGTTGTTCTGGTGCGTGTGATGGAGGGCCGCATCTCCCGTCACATGAAAATTCGGCTGGTTGCCACCAATGAAGTCTACGAAGTCGAGCAGTTGGGCACCCTTACGCCAAAACCCGTTGCGCTTGAAGAACTCGAGGCCGGCGACGTCGGTTTTATTGTCGCGAACATCAAACGAGTTGCGGACGCCCGTATGGGGGACACAGTCACCGAAGCAGCTCGCCCCGCTCCTGCCCTTCCCGGCTTTGAAGCCATCAAACCCATGGTATTCGCGGGCATTTTCCCTGTCTTGGCAGATGAGTACGAACCTCTGCGAGATGCCCTGGGCAAACTGCAGCTAAATGACGCTGCGTTTTTCTATGAACCGGAAAACTCCGTTGCCCTCGGTTTTGGCTTCCGCTGCGGGTTTCTTGGCTTGCTGCACCTGGAAATCGTGCAAGAACGCCTCGAACGCGAATTTGGGCTGAACTTAATTACCACCGCGCCCAGCGTGCGCTATCGCATTACTCGCGTCGGCGGTGAGGTGATCGAGGTTGATAGTCCCGCAAAGTTCCCCAATCCGAGCGACATTGAGAAAATTGAAGAGCCAATCATCAAAGCAATGATCATCACCAACGACGAATCGGTCGGCGGCATCCTGCAACTTTGTCAGGACAAGCGTGGCACGCAGAAAAATTTCGAATACCTTTCGCCTACGAGAGTCATGTTGACCTACGAACTACCGTTGAACGAAATCGTGCTCGATTTCTACGATCGCCTGAAAAGCGTCTCGCGCGGCTACGCGTCACTCGACTACCATCTGGCAGGATATGTTGAAGGAGACCTGATCAAACTCGATGTTCTGGTGGGCGGCGAACCTGTCGATGCCCTCGCTCTTATCATCCACCGCGAATTTGCCCTGGAGCGCGGTCGTGATCTAGTCACGCGCCTCCGAAAGCTGATTCCGCGACAGATGTTTGAGGTGCCGATTCAGGCCGCAATCGGCAGCCGGGTCATCGCCAGGGAAACGGTCGCGGCGATCCGCAAAAATGTGCTGGCCAAGTGCTATGGCGGCGACATTTCGCGCAAGCGTAAGCTTCTTGAAAAGCAGAAAGAAGGCAAGAAACGTATGAAACGGGTCGGCCAGGTCGACATCCCGCAAGAAGCGTTCCTCGCGGTCCTCAAGGTCTCCGGCAGCGAAGAAGACTAGCTGTCGCTGTTTTTAGATTCCTTTTTTATGACTTCAGAAGTGAACCGGCCATCGTGCAATTGAATCTGCACCGATTCTCCGATCGAAATCTGATTGGTATCTCGCAAGACGTTTCCGGCAGCATCTGTCGCAATGGCATAACCCCGTTCCAACACCCGCATCGGGCTACGCTCCTGCAATTGCAATAACAGGCGTTCACACTGTTCGCGTTTCAAACGAATGATCCGTTCGGCTCGTAAATCAAGTACCGAATCCAGTTCTTGTAATTGAAGCCGCAACGCCGCGATCTTCATCCGAAAATCAAACGACGAAATTCTCAAATGCGCGCCCGTGAACCGCCTGCGCGATTGCTCCAGCCGCGAACGCAATCCGTGGGCCAGGCGTGAGGTCAGATCGTCGGCTCGCTGACGCTGCTGGCGCAAAATGTCCAAAGGCCGCCGAAATCCGCTCCGACCGAGCAACTGGTGTACTTTTCCGTGCAAATCTGTCAGGCGATACCGCATCAAGGATGTAAGGTCCGCCTGAAGATTGGAAACATGATTGTCGAATTCTCTTCGCGTCTGCACCACCAGCTCCGCGGCCGCAGAAGGGGTCGAGGCCCGCACGTCAGCCACAAAATCAGCAATCGTAAAATCCGTCTCGTGACCCACGCCGGTGATAATGGGGATCGAGCAAGCCACAATGGCCCGCGCCAGTTCTTCATCGTTAAACCCGCAAAGATCTTCGAGTGATCCGCCGCCTCGGACAATCAGAATCACATCCGCTGAACGAGTGCGATCGAAATAGTGGATGGCTTCGATAATCTGGCTCTCGCAACCCTCTCCTTGCACCCGCACCGGATACAAAGTCAAATGCACGTTAGGGAAACGTCGGGTCAATATCCGCGCTACGTCCCGAACGGCGGCGCCGGTCGGCGAAGTGATGAGCCCAACCCGACTTGGCAGTAACGGCAACGCTTTCTTTCGCTGCGCCGCGAACAGTCCTTCTTCCAGCAGTCGATTCTTGAGCTCTTCAAATGCCAGTTGCAGCGCGCCTCGCCCCATGGGCTCAATAGACTCCACGTAAATCTGATATTCGCCGCGCGCTTCATAGACGCTGATCGTTCCACGCACACTGACTTTAAGGCCATCTTCCGGGCGCAACTTTATCCCACGCTGCTGGCTCTTAAAGAACACGCAGCGAATCTGGGCTTTTTCATCCTTCAACGTGAAATAAATGTGGCCGGATGCGGCCGGGCGACAGTTCGAAATTTCACCTTGCACGGTCGTATCCGTAAAATTCTTCGCAAAGAGGTCCCGAATTCGCGCCGTCAGGTCACTGACGCTGAAGACCTTACGCTCCGGCTGGAGATTGAACTTCAGTTGAGGCGTGTCCATGGATTAGAACCGTAGAACGAGTTTACTGTAGCAGGATGACTTTCAAAAATCCCGACTATCGGCGCATCCTACCGACAAGCCAGAACAGCAGGGTTAAGGCCAAACTCAGCAGTATGCTGCTCATGATGGGGAAATAAAACGTCGCTCGCTCGCTTCTGTAAATGATGTCCCCCGGAAGACGCCCCAAGCGAAAAGGCAATTTGCCGCCGGAATAAAAGAATGCACCTACCAGTGCGATAAATACCCCAAAAAACAGTAACGATCGCCCGAGCTCGCGAAAGGAGTCCATCAATGTGAAGTGTATCTTAAAGGTTCTGAAAAAGTTTGAGTTCTGTTTCGCGTAAACCGGTTTATGCAGCGGCGGCGATGCGCTGAATCAAGTCTTTCTGCTCGCCGACCGATTCAGCCCCAATTGTGAACGCGTCCAGCACGCCTAGCCCCAGGGCGTACTTGATCGCTTCGTTCGGCTTATCGCGCAAGTCGCCTTGCCCCGAAAATTTTCATTCCGACAACCGCTTTACCCGCGGCTTTCATCTCTCTTAGTACGCTCGCTACGGTGTCGGGATCTGAATCCATGTGCGAGCCGATCGGGTTCATCCGCGCGAGATCCACCTCCACCCAGGGAGATTTCGCCGCAGATCGCAACGCTTCGATGGAGTGGCACGAGCATCCATGCGCTCGGATCATTCCCTTTTGCTTCGCTTCAGAAAGCACATCCATTGCGCCGCGGTACTGCGTGGTCCAGTCGGGTTCCGTCATGCAATGCATCAATACGATATCCAGGTAATCGGTGCCAAGTTCCCGACGAAAGCGATCGAGGTCTGCACGCATGCCCGCAGCGTCTCTCGCCCAGGATTTCGTCAGCAGTGTCACTTTGCTGCGATCCACTTGCTTCAATGCTGCCGCGACATGCGGATGACTTCCATAACTATCTGCCGCATCAAAAAAACGCAAGCCGCTATCGTAACCGGTCAGCAATAGCCTCGATAGCCCGTCGACACCTAGCGCCGTCTGATGCGAATGATGACCCGAACCAACTGTCCCCGTGCCCATCGCGAGTCGCGAGGTCTGAATCCCGGTCTTACCCAGTGTGACCGTATCGGTAGCAGAAAACTTCTGTGGCAGCGGAGGCATCTCCGCTAATGTCAGACGCGCAAACAGTCCTCTTCTACCAAGCCACAGACCTCCTGCAGCATAACCTGCGCCCGAGATAAATTGACGGCGTGTCGTGTGCAACATGTAAGCCCTCCCGCGGCGTTGCTACGCAGGGCACATCTTTCAATCCGCTTGCAGCAACATCGTATACATTAGACTACGCAACATCGGGCCTGGTTTCCAAAAAGGATGTAAAATCTCAAGCTGCAAGAGTCAATAAATCCCCCTCCCAAACAAAAAAAGGCCGGGGTTTCCGGCCCTTGTGCATTGCCTCGAACCCGAAATTAAATCAGTTCCATCCCCGCGAAAAAATATCCTATCTCAAAAGCAGCCGTCTCCGCGGCATCTGAACCGTGGGTACAGTTTGTTCCAATGCTCGTCCCGAGATCATGCCGAATTGTCCCGGGGGCTGCCTTCTTGGGGTCAGTCGCTCCCATGGCATCTCGCCATTTGCCGATTCCGCCCTCTGCTTCGAGCACCATCGCGATCATCTTTCCCGAGCTCATGAACTCAGTAAGCTCGCCAAAAAAGGGCCGTTCCTTGTGTACGGCGTAAAACCCGCCAGCCTCCTCCTTCGTCAAGCGCATGCTCTTTAAGGCCACAATTCTGAACCCGGCTTTATGAATACGCGACAAAATCTCACCCTGTTGACCGGCCGCGACTGCATCCGGTTTGATAATCGCAAATGTACGTTCCAGTGCCACGAAAGGTTCCTCCCTGAGTCATCCGCAGAATTAAATCGTTGCGCTTCTGTTACTTCTTCAATGTTGCCGCGACGGTCGAGCCAAGATCCGCCGGTGTTTCCACCGTATGAATCCCCGCCGCATTCATCGCTGCATATTTCATCTTTGCGGTACCCTGTCCGCCGCTGATGATCGCGCCCGCATGTCCCATACGACGGCCCGGGGGCGCCGTCTGTCCAGCGATAAAGCCAATTACCGGCTTCTTTACATGCAATTTGATCCAGGCAGACGCAACTTCCTCCGCATTCCCGCCAATTTCCCCAATCAATACAATTGCATGCGTATCCGGATCATCGTTGAACATCTTGATCGAATCGAGAAAGGTTGTTCCGATAATCGGATCACCGCCGATGCCGATACAGGTTGATTGCCCAATCCCCAGCGCGGTTAGTTGATGAACAGCTTCATAGGTCAGGGTACCACTGCGGCTGACCACACCGACATTGCCCTGTTTGTGAATTCTGCCGGGCATGATGCCGATTTTGCATTTGCCCGGAGAAATGATTCCCGGACAATTTGGTCCGATCAGTCGGGTCCTGGCTTTATCCACCACTTCCGCTACGCGCACCATATCGATTGCTGGAATACCTTCCGTGATGCACACGACCAGCTGCAACCTTGCATCGGCTGCTTCCAAAATCGCGTCTGCCGCATAGGGTGGCGGCACAAAAATTACCGAGGCATCCGCGCCCGTTGCTTTGACACCCTCTGTGACGGTATTGAACACCGGCCGTTCGAGATGTTTCGTGCCCCCTTTGCCCGGCGTAATCCCGCCAACGACATTGGTTCCATATTCAATCATCTGCTGCGCATGGAAGGTGCCTTCTCGCCCGGTAAACCCCTGTACCAACAACCTTGTTTTTTCATTGACCAGAATACTCATCGCGCACCTCCCGCCAGTGCCACCACTTTTTGTGCGCCGTCCTTCATTCCATCCGCAATCGTAAAGTTCAACCCACTATCCCGTAAAATCTGCTGCCCGCGTTCTACGTTCGTGCCTTCCATCCTCACAACGACCGGCACTTTTACGTGAAGGTCCTTTGCGGCTGCCACCACGCCGGTTGCCAGAACGTCACAGCGCAATATCCCTCCAAAAATATTTATGAATACGGCCTTCACCGCCGGATCGCTCAGCAAAATCCCGAACGCATTCTTCACCTGATCAGCCGAAGCGCCTCCTCCGACATCGAGGAAGTTTGCCGGTGAGCCTCCCGCATACTTGATGATATCCATCGTAGCCATGGCCAGGCCCGCGCCGTTTACCATGCAAGCAACCGTGCCATCCAGCTTGATATAGTTCAATCCGTACTTTGACGCTTCGACTTCGAGAGGATCTTCCTCATCCAGATCGCGCAACTCGCGCAGATCCTTGTGGCGGAACAACGCATTGTCATCGAAAGTCATCTTTGCGTCCAAGGCGACCAGCTTCCCGTCGCCAGTAATCACGCACGGGTTGATCTCGATCATCGAGGCATCCGTGTCAATGAAGGCGCGATAGAGCGCCTGCAAGAACGGCGTCGCGCTTCCGACCTGTTCGCCAGTCATCCCCAATGCAAATGCGATCTTCCGCGCCTGATACGGCTGCAGCCCTACCGCGGGATGAATAGGTTCTCGCAAAATCGCGCCGGGATTCTCTTTGGCCACTTCTTCAATTTCCATACCGCCCGATCCACTGGCGATAAAAACCGGGCGCTCCGTCTCGCGATCAATCAGCAATCCCAAATACAGTTCCCGCTTGATATCCAGCCCCTCCTCAATCAGCAAGCGCTTCACAATCCGTCCCTGGGGCCCGGTTTGGACCGTGATTAAATTCATTCCAAGAATACGCGAAGCAATTTCCGCCGCTTCATCAGCCGAGCGCGCGAGCTTCACACCTCCGCCTTTGCCGCGGCCTCCTGCGTGAATCTGCGCTTTCACGACTACGACATGCGACTTCAACCTTTGTGCAGCTTCTCTCGCTTCTTCCTTGGTGAAAACGACCTCACCACGTGGAGTTGTAACTCCGTAGCGGGCGAGAATCGCTTTTGCTTGATATTCATGAATCTTCATTTCGGGTTCTGCCTTCTGGTGCGCCCCTGATCGACTCAGGTTCGGCGCTCCTGTGCGACGATAGGGCAGTGCACAGGTGTTAGAATTTGAGGAGCGTAGAACAATAAAGTCTACTTGAGACCCGGACATCGAGCAAGACAAGACCAACTTGTTCGTTGAAATTAATGACTACAACACACTCATTGATCTCCAAAATCGAAAACGGCTCCACGCTGGAGCGTCAAGCGGCCGAGTTTCTGATGGAAGAGATGCTATCCGGCAGAGTCGATACGACTTCTATTGTCCGGCTGCTGGAATCTCTCAATCTGCGCCGGATTACCCGAGCCGAGCTCACTGGTTTCGCCACCGTGATGCGCCGACACGCCGCCCCGGTTTTTGCCGAACTTGAGTCAAAACCAGCCAACATGGTAGATACCTGCGGAACCGGCGGGGATGACAGCTACACCTTCAACATTTCAACCGCCGCAGCAATCGTCGCCTCGGCCGCTGGCGCCCGCGTCGCGAAACATGGGAACCGTTCTCTACGTTCCCGCTGTGGTTCGGCCGATGTACTCGAGGCTTTGGGCGTGAATATCGGCTTACCCCTTTCCCGCTTTGGACAAGCCATCCGCGAGATCAACATCGGATTCCTGTTCGCGCCTGCCGCGCACGGCGCCACCCGCCATGCGGCCCCTGCACGCAAACAAATCGGCCAACGCACGATATTCAACCTCCTGGGCCCGCTAACCAATCCCGCTGGCGCACAGATGCAGGTGCTGGGCGTATTCAATGCTGATTTGATCGATTTGGTCGCTGCGACTCTGGCCGATCTCGGAGTCGAACGGGCTTTCGTCCTGCACGGGGTCGGTGGTCTCGACGAGATTTCGCTCGCCGGAGAAACGCAGATCGCCGAAGTAAGTAACGGTAAAGCGCGCCGCTTCACTGTCGTTCCCGAGGACTTCGGCCTCAACCGCGCGCCGTTGGACGTCCTGCGAGGAGGTGACGCGGATGAGAATGCCACGTTGATTCGGCAGATCTTCGCTGGACATGCGGGGGCGCCGCGAGACATCGTTATCGCAAACGCTGCCGCAGCTCTTGTGGTCACGGGACAGGCCAGTGATCTTCGCTCGGGAGCCGAGCTTGCCACCCAAGCAATTCAGTCCGGTTCGGCAACAAAGAAACTACTTCAGCTAAAGGAATTCACCACTCGCCCCGCACCATAGCCTCCCCGAACCGCAGTCGCGGAGGGACGGACTTCTGTTTCCGCGCCGTGCCGCTTCCGTCAAAATCAAGGGCCACCTGCTTGATAGACAGTCTCGTGCAGGGATCCGTCCGTGCAAAACGAAGTGGTTTAACGGAATCGCGAACGACGCATAGTGCGTGGACAACGCGAGAGAGTGAGAAAGTTCCCGAGCAGCTTCTTGCCAGATTCGGTCAACACGGATTCCGGATGAAACTGTACGCCGTCGACCGGATACTCGCGGTGCCTCAACCCCATGATGACCCCGTCAGCGGTTTCGGCGGTAATCACCAGTTCCTTTGGCAAAGACTTACGCTCCACGATCAGTGAGTGATACCGGGTCGCTACAAACGGGTTCGGCAAGCCGCGGAATATGCCCTTCCCGTCGTGCAATACTTCGCTCGTCTTGCCGTGAAACAGCTTGGGTGCGCGAACAATTGTTCCGCCAAAAGCCGCTCCAATCGCTTGATGCCCCAGGCAGACACCCAGAATGGGAAACTGCTCCGAGAGCTTTTCGATCAATTCCACCGATATGCCCGCTTCCCGGGGTGTGCAGGGTCCCGGGGAAATCACAATCCGTTCGGGCTTTCTCCGGGCAATCTCGGCCACCGAAATTCTGTCGTTCCGATGGACTTCGAGCTGGCAACCCAGCTCGCCAAGATACTGGGCCAGGTTATAGGTGAACGAATCATAATTATCAAGAAGTAGAATCACGATCTCAGCTTCGCTTTCTTCTGATCCCGACCGTTGTGCGCCGCTTCTAAAGCGCGCAACAAGGCCTTCGACTTATTCTCCGATTCCCTAAACTCGCCCATCGGCGTCGAGTCTGCCACAATTCCCCCGCCGGCTTGCACGTACGCCACGCCATTCTTGATGACCATCGTGCGTAAGGCGATACACGAATCAAGGTTCCCTGCGAAATCCAGATACAAAATTCCACCCGCATAAATTCCCCGTCGGGTCTTCTCCAACTCCTCAATAATCTCCATCGCGCGAACTTTGGGAGCGCCCGACACCGTTCCCGCCGGGAAGCATGACATCAGCGCGTCAAAGCAGTCGACGTCCTCGCGCAGCGTACCGCGCAAATTCGAGACGAGATGCATCACGTGCGAGTACCTTTCGACGGTCATCAACTTATCGACTTTCACGCTACCGTAATCGCAGACACGGCCCAAGTCGTTGCGACCCAAATCCACCAGCATGATGTGTTCGGCGCGTTCTTTCTCGCTCGTAAGCATTTCTTGCTCCAAGCGTTGGTCCTCGGCTTCGTCCGCTCCGCGCCACCGCGTTCCCGCAATGGGTCGGTAGAAAACGTCGCGCCCTTGCACCTTCACCAGCATCTCAGGCGAACTTCCCACGACGTGCACATCATTCAATTGCAAATAAAACAGGTAAGGCGAAGGATTCAACGCTCGCAATTCCCGGTAAATCGAAAATGGTGCGGCCTTCGTCCGTGCGGAAAACCGCTGGCTGACGACAACTTGAAAAATATCCCCGGCACGAATGTATTTCTTGGCCCTCTGCACAACATCCAGGTATTCTTTGCGTTTGAAATTCGACGTGATCGCCGGCGCTGGCTTCTTCCCTTTGAACGACTTCCGCGGGTGCTCGCTGTTTGCTGGCTCGTCGAGGAGTTTTCGAGTTCTTTGAATTTCCTTGATCGCAGCATTGTATTTCGACCGTAAACTCCCGACCCCTTCCGTATAAACATTCCGGACAATCCACAACCGGTGCTGCACGTGGTCAAATGCAAGAATCCCGTGATAAAACATCAGCATCGCATCGTACAAACCGATCTCATCGCGCAAACGCTTGGGCAGACGCTCGATCAGCCGAACCATTTCGTAGCTGAAATAACCGATCGCACCGGCAACGAGCGGCGGCAATCCGGGCAAGCGCACCGGTTTGTAGCGTTCCATGTGTTGCCGCAAAAAGGTGATCGGATCGCGTTCCTCCCAGATCAGCCGGTCACTGCTTTCGAGAACACAGGCACCGCCTGCATAACGGAAAATCTCTTCCGGGTGGGCTCCCGCAAATGTATAGCGGGCGATTTTTTCGCCCCCTTCAACGCTCTCTAACAGGAACGAATACCTGGCCCCTTGCGCCAGTCGAAGATACGCGCTCACCGGGGTCAGCAAATCCGCCGAAAATACGTCGTATACGGGAATCAGGTTTCCCTGCTTCGCCAGTTTTGCAAACTCCTCAAAGGAAGGTTGGATCATACGGTCCGTTCAGACGCGAGAGTTACGCTTCGTTCGACTTTAAGGCACGGAGCACGACTCGTCTCATCTCTCGCTCCGGCGCCTTCTCTTTCATCCACCATTCCCATTGCGCAATTCCCTGGGACAGGAACATCTCTACGCCTGAGATTGTTCGCAAGCCCTTTGACGCTGCAATTTTCAGCAACTTCGTCCGCAATGGCCGGTAAATCAGATCAAAGACGATGGAACAGTTTAACTCGCTTGCCGCCAGCGGCGAAATTTCTGGATTCGGGGACATTCCCAGCGGGGTCGCGTTCACGATGACATCGAACTTCCTCCGATGCAATTCTGCACGCTTCACCGGTTCGCCATCCACCGACTTCGCCAGGCTCCTTGCCGCGCCTTCTCTTCTTGCAGATACAAATACGTTAGCGCCCCGAGACGCAGTGGCAAAAGCAGCTGCCCGCGCCGCACCTCCGGCACCAAGGATCAACACGGTCCGACCTCTCAGGGCAATTTGCTTCTCGAGCGCTCGCAGTACTCCGAGATAATCCGTGTTGCTTCCGTGCAGTGTCCCATCCCGCCTCACGGTGACCGTGTTCACCGCCCCTATCTTTTCCGCCAGTGGCTCACAGGCATCCAACTTGCGAAACACCGTCTGTTTGTGCGGGAGAGTGACACTGAAGCCTTTCACGCGAAATTCAGAAATCGCGCTCAAAAAGTCCCCAAGTGTTTTGACTAGAAATGGCAAGAACACGGCATCCTTGCGGGCGCTGGCGTATCCGGTGTTATGCATCAACGGTGAAAGCGAATGGCTAATGGGGTTTCCGATCACTCCATACACCGCGGTCTTCCTGGTCAGTTCGTTCGCTCGGTACAGATACTTGAGATCCTGCAAACTCACCTGACCAGGGGCAGTCGCCGCGGCTATCGGTGCGTAGGTCAACGGGCTGCCTTCTCGCAGCGCCAAAATCCTCGAAGGCAGTCCGAGCTCTCCCATCGATACAGGCACAAGGTTCGGGGATCGTCTTGCGAGTTTTAGGAGTCTCACGCTGTCGGCGATCGAATGCGCCATCGCGGCAAATTTAATGGCGTCCACCCCACTCGCAAAGGGCACACTCACACTCGTTGGGAGTTTTGGCGTCCGGCGAAAATCGTGCATCGACAGCAGAACTTTTTCCGGCAGGGAACGTCCTCTCAAGGATCTATCCGGCAACTCGCGCAACGTCTCCATTTCGACGTCGCACCACCGGCAGCCTGCCGATCGCGCCTTCCTCAGCCAATCCAGTTCCGCTTCGACAGTTCCTGTAAATTCGCCGCCACCGGCTCGCCTTCGGCACGTCGCAAGGAAGGTGGTACCAGAACTACTATTCCGGTTTCCCAGCCACTCTAAAAATTTCTCCCGCTCGTTGTCGTTCTCGAGCCAATCGAGACGCAGCTCTACTGTGTCCGTCTCGCGCTCTGCCCGTCGAACCCACTTCTGCAAATCCGAAGCAGTTTTCGCCGCCGTTACCGCACAAATCCGCTTTTGGCCGTGGCCGAACACAAAAGTCCTCCAAATGGCCCTCTAACTTATTGAAAACAAACCTTGTAGCATGCATTTGCAAATGTGTAAAGGGCTCTCGCCCATTTTGTTGACGCCACCATGGGCGCTTGCTAGTTTCAAAGGTGCAAGTCCCCGCACGGCCCTTACTGGCGTGATTTTAAGGAGTACGATTATGCGCGCATTTGTAGCTGCCTTGTCTTTAGGAATCTTCTTGCCAGCCTCGAGCGCTTGGGCACAAATCGCCACCGTTCCGGCACCTTCGGTGTCTTCTACGCAAAGAGCGGCTGAAGCCACGTCTCCGGATTTCAGTGCCGTCTATTGCTCAAGTATCGTCTCGGAGGAACCGCCGGCGTCCGATAGCTATATCATCTCGGGCGAGGAGTCTAGTTCTACTGTCGTCTTCGCCCGCGGTAACTTTGTCTACATCAACAAAGGATCCGTTCAAGGGGTGAAGGTCGGAGATCGATATTCCGTGTTTCGTCCGGAGCACGATCAGGTCAAGGTGCAGTGGTTCAAATGGCAGGATAAGCTTTTGAAGGCCATGGGAACAGTTTACAAGGATGCCGGCCAGATTGTCGTCACGACCGTGCAACCCAATGTCTCGATCGCCCAAGTTTCTTTTTCTTGCGACTACATGCAACGCGGCGACATTATCAGACCCTACCAGGAACGCCCCGCTCCTCCCTACAAGCCCATCGATAAGTTCGATTACTTTGCACCGGTCAGCGGCAAGCCGGTTGGGATGTTGGTAGTCGGGCAGCAGTATTCTCAGATGTACGGCAAAAACTCGCTGGTTTACGTAAATCTCGGAACTGCCCAAGGGGTCAAGGCAGGCGATTATCTTCGTATTTTCCGTTACCAGGGAAGCGGAAACCAAACGATTGGCAGCATCAAGGACACCCAGTACAAGCTTATGGGTTTTGGAGCTACTCCCGTCAAATACGAATGGAACGATCTCCCTCGCGAAATCATCGGGGAAGGTATCGTCATCAACACCAGCAAGAATGCATGTACTATTTTCGTGACCTATAGCCGCATGGAATCCTATGCCGGGGACTACGTCGAGGTCGAGTAATCCCTTCCAACGTTGTTTTTCGGCCCGCGTCGCAGCCTGACGCGGGCTCTTTTATTTCTATCCTAGGGCCCGGGCCCGACGACCTCACAGGTAAAGGCAAGAATTCGAGTTTCTTTGCTTTTCCATGCGTCCACGGCTATCCCGGCCTTTCGGCAGGTTTCTTCGAGAAACCTTTGCCGATCCAACCCATGCTCTACGGCCACCTGCGGTAACAGTAATCCGCGTCGTGAACCCTGCTCGAGCAGCAACCCGTGCACCCCGACGACCACATCTTCGGCCGCAATTGGCGCTGCTGCACCCAGTACCGAGACTTCGATCTCCACATCTTCCACTTCCTCAGGCCTCAATGGCAAAAACCGCGGATCTTCGCTCGCAGCGCTTACCGCACACCGAGCGATCGTTTCTCCGAGCGTAGCGATGGGCTCCACAATCCCAATGCATCCTCTCAGCTTTCCCTTTAGATGCAAGGAGACGAACGCACCGGTTCTCAGTCCCAAGATTCCGATCTGCGGTGCACGGGTCAGTTCACGTTTATGGCAGATGACTTCTCGCAAGCTCTCGCGCGCGACCGCCAATATTTCCGTTCGTTCTTGTTTAGAGAGGGACATCCTGCGGCTTTTTTTGTGCTTCGAGCATCCCGAGCTTGCGGCGTTGCTTGATCCGGTCATCCAACTGGCTCCAGAAGCGATGAAAATACTGACCAGCAGAAACCAATGCACTCACCACCACGAGCCACAACAAAATCAGTCCAAAGGGCTTGAGCGAAGGATGCCTGACGCCGGCAATGAGCACCGCCACTGCGCAAACCTGCAAAACCATTTTCGTTTTTCCGAGAGCCGACGCTGCAATCGTGAACCCTTCAGCAGACGCGATGTTCCGAAGTCCCAGAATCGTAAATTCCCGGCCGATGATAATCACCACCATCCACGGTGCTACCAGGGGATGGCCGCTCTTGTCGTGCATGCCCACGAGAGAAATGAACGCAGCGGAGATGAGTAGTTTGTCGGCAATCGGATCCAGCAGAATTCCCAATGTCGTCACCTGGGAATTCTTGCGCGCAAAGTATCCGTCCGCCCAATCGGTGGCCGCCGCGAACAACAAAATAAGCACTCCCCAGAATTCGAAGTGCATTGGAAATCCCCACAAGTCCACGTTGGGACTTCTCGTCAACAGCACCACGATCAGCACGGGGACAAAGAAAATCCGCAATAGTGTCAATGAGTTCGGAAGATTCATTCAACGGCCGCCCGCGCCGGCTCCTCAACGATTTTCGTTTGCTCTTGGCTCACTATAGACTCCGCTCCGGCACCCGTCAACGTGCGAACAACCGAGCAGTTTCGCAGGTTCCCGGGTACTCTCCGGTTACTCCTGGTGATTGCTCTCGGGCAGAGAAAGGGATACTAGTTCGTAACACGTGTGCTGCAAACCTGTGCAAAACCCAAATGGTGACGGGCAACCGGTGCTGGTCGTCGGGCGTCACCGGGGAACCAAGGGACAGGCGCATATTCTTATTTTTCATAACCTTACAAGGATTGGGTCCCCGGTCGTAGAAAAGCGTCGATCCACACTGCGAGAAACGCGTCGCGAAGGGTTGCGATGTTTCCACAGCGTTTTCCACAGTATTTGGCGCCCGAGAGGCGTCGCCTTTGGGCGGGCTTTTCCTTCATAATTCATTCATATTTCAGTGGATTTGGCCGTATTACTTGAAAGTTACTAACACTCGATTTCGCACTTTTTCAGACGGCATGAGGCCCGCGCAGCACGCGCACAGGGAGCAACAGGATTGCCCGTAAAAGCTCGAAAACTCCACCAACGGCTATTCCTACCAACCGGAAAGGCAGCAGGATCAGCCACACGAACGGATATGCGATCAGCGCAAGTAACGCGAGCGGCCAGCAAACCACGAACAGCAAACACCACAGTAGAAAGGCAGCCATGTTTTTTCTCCCTTACTCATCTATACGAAGCGGAGCCCAGCGATGTTTCCTAGACTGAAAAGTCGTTCAGTTTCAGTCGCCTCGCGACGTTCTCCGGCACCTCTGCTTCGAGTTCGATGTGTGCATCGCTTACTTCAGAATGGGTAACTTTTCCGAGCGCGTGAATGAGCGCGAGCGTCCGTCCCTCGCTTAAAGGCATGTGAAGCGATAACTTTACAATCGGATCGATGGGGATCGCCTTCTCAATCCTCTCAAGCAGTTCGTCGACGCCTTCACCGGTCAGCGCGGATACAAAAACAGGCGGCTCTTGGCTCCCCGCGTTTCGTATCCACGCCAACTCAAAGTTTTCGCGCTGTGCAGGGGTCAACTGATCAACTTTATTGAATACGCGAAGCTTTGGCCTTCCCATTACTCCTAACTCTTCGAGGATCTTTTCTACTTCCCGATCCAGCTCATCATGATGGACACTCGATATGTCGCTCACCTGTAATAACAGCGCCGCTTCCTGCACCTCTTCGAGAGTTGCTCGAAACGCCGTAATCAACCCCTTCGGCAGCGCTCGGATGAACCCGACCGTATCAGAAACCAGGATGCGGCGGTTCGATGGCAATCGCACAGCCCTGACGGTCGGATCCAGAGTGGCGAACATTCGAGGCGATACGAGTACTTCCGCACGGCTTAGCGCGTTAAATAGGGTTGATTTCCCTGCATTCGTATATCCGACAAGAGTCACTGTTCCGAGCGGAACGGCATTCCTAGCCTCTCGCCGCAGTGCCCGCTGCTGCCGAACTTCTTCGATGTTCTCCTTGATTCGACTGACCCGATCGCGAATCCGCCGCCGGTCAGTTTCCAATTTCTTTTCCCCCGGTCCGCGTACGCCGATGCGCCCCGCTCCGCCTCCCGCGCCGCCAGAGCCACCGCCGCCGCTTTTACCGCCCAACCGGGACATCTCTGTGCCTTTTCCTGTCAGCCGTGGCAACAAATAGTTCAGTTGCGCTAATTCCACCTGGAGTTGACCTTCGCGGCTCCGCGCGTGTTTGGCGAAGATATCGAGTATCAACTGTGTACGGTCAACGACTCGGCGCTCGGTGACTTTCTCTATATTCCTTTGCTGCATCGGCGTCAGTTCGCTATCGAAAATGATCAAGGGAGCGTTGCGCGCATTCGCTTCGGCGCGAATCTCGTCGAGTTTCCCCTTGCCAACCAAAGTCGCAGGATCGGCTGCGTCCCGGATCTGGAACATTGTGCCAACAATGTTTCCACCGGCACTTGTGGCCAACTCTTCCAGTTCCGCAAGCGATTCGCGTCCTGCTTCGCCCGTTGGGGCTCCCGGAAAACGCGCCACCCGCTTCCACCCCACTCCCACGAGCAGGACACGTTCCGCAAACGAAGTATCGTGTGTTTGTTTATGTTTCATTCGTGGCTATCGTTCGATCTCTTCGCAGGTAAATTCTGTCAGCAAGAATCTCGCGCCAATTATACGACCTTCCTTCGTGGCCGGAAACCATTTGCCGATGAACCTGCTTTCTACGTTGCGAACCCTCGCTAAAGGAGATTCTAGAGTCGTCTTTTCACCCACTCCAGCGCCTGTTGCTGTACCGCCGCGTCACCACCAAATCCAGTCAGCCAGTGTACGCCCTGCTCCCGGCGAAACCACGTCATCTGCCGCTTGGCGTACCTTCGCGTTGCCTGCTGTATCGCCGATCGCGCCTCTTCGAGTTCCATTTCTCCCGCCAATACCGCCCGCAGTTCCTTGTACCCGATAAAATCAAAAGGCTTCGATTTCGCCGGCATTCCGATGCCGATCAAACCGCGCACCTCTTCGATCCAACCGCGCGCGAGCATCGCGTCAGTCCGGGCATGCACCTGTTCGTACAGAGTCTCTCTTCGAGGTTCCAGTCCGATCTTGATCGCCTCCCACCCTTCGAGCGGCTTCCGCCCGCCCTCGTACACTTCCGATAGTGGTTTCTTTGTCAGCAGACACACCTCAACCGCTCGCAATATTTTCTGCTCATCGGCCGGAGGGATAGTCTTGGCCGTTTTTGGATCCAGTCTCTCGAGCACTCGGTGCAAGTGCCCAGCCCTCTTGCCCCCCGCCCGTTTTCGCAGTCGATCTCGTAATGGCTCCGAGCGCAACGGCACATCGGCCAAACCTTCAAGGAGCACTCTCAAATACAGCCCCGTACCCACGGTAAAAATCGGCAATCGCGCTCGCTGACGCAGGCCGTTCAGCACCTCAATTGCTCGTTCGCGATATCCGCCTGCCGTCGCCTCCTCACTGGGCTCCAACACATCGAGCAAATGATGTGGTATGCCCTGCCGCTCTTCGATTGTCGGCTTCGCCGTTCCAATATCGAATCCGCGGTACATCTGCGTTGAATCGCAAGCTACGACCTCCCCATCCAATTTCCGGGCGAGCCAAATTCCGAGCGCAGATTTGCCGGATGCTGTCGGTCCGACGATAGCCACAAGAGGCGAGATTTTATCTTTGTTCATGTAGAAGGGAAAAACGGTTTTCATACTCGAATCGATAGTCCTACCAGCGCGATCCTCGGCATTGCGCCAGCCTCTCTGACTAGTTGTTGGGAGGCTTTAGATTGTAGTAATACGTAAAGCGCAGTTCGATGTGATCCGCCTTAAATCCTGCCGGCAAAGGAGGAAACGGATTTGACGCTCTAATCGATGAAAATGCTGCTCGATCCAGAGGCTCTTTCCCGGAACTAAACACTTGCGATGGATCTCCATCCGGCACCGATCCATTTCTCGTAATCTTGAATTGCAGCGACACCACGCCCTGATCTCCCAATTGCACAGAAGCGGGCATGACCGCATACCAGTTTCCTCGAACAGCGAGATAGACGCGTCGCAAGTAATCGTTAAAGTCGATGCCTTCCGTATCCGTGAGCATCTGGATTCCTGCTGCGGCCGTTCCCCGGCCACCTCCGCCTCCTCCCCCGACGCCTCCACCGGGAATTTGGCCACCCCCGCCAATCGGCGCGGGCATATTCATTCTTCCCGCACGCTCTGCATCACGAATCACGTCTCCCGGCGCAGATCCTTGTTTCGGCAGGATCAGCCCTTTGGTCGGCGCGGGCGCTTCTGGCATTTGCAGTTTAGGGGTTACATCGCTCTTCGGAGCCGGCGCAGCCAACTGCGGTTGCGGTTGCGGAGTATTAATTTGTGGCGTCGGCGCACTCGGCAATTCTTTCTTGGGCTGCTCGACGGGCGCAAGAGGCTGCGGCGCAGGCACCGGTGGCGCAAGCGTGGGCGCGACCTTTTTGAGCACTTTGGGATCAACCTTGACTACCGCATGCGGAGCAGGCGGGGTCATGGGTTTCAGTGCATCGAGTGCACCTGGCGGCAACAAAACGGTCATTTGCCGCCTCGCGATTTCATCTTCTTCCCGGGTGCGAATGTGCGGCCCGAACAGTTGCGGTTCAAAAACGAGAAGCGCCAGCACGGCCAAATAGATCAACAAGCCGAATGCCGTCTTGATCTTGTCTTCGCGCGATTTGCCAACGGGACGCTCGGGTGGCAGCAGGCTGACTTCACCCGTCGACATGATGTCCGGAGCGACCAGATCCTCTGGCACCACGAAGTGCGCCGGCATCTCTTCCGGCAACGCCGCACCCTGGGGGATGGTCACCCGCTCGTCCATCTCGGTAGGCTGGAGCGGCAGATTTGAAGTGTCCGGAGTTTGTACTTTTTCGACGTTAATGTCCCGTGGCACAACCATCCGCGTTGCGATTGCTTCAAGTGGCAAATTCGAGGGGATGGCAGACTTGGTTTGTAGCGGGGCGTTTTCCTGTCCCGCAGGCACCAAGGTCCGTTCGTCAAGCGTTGACGGACGACGGCGATTGCTCGCGATTACATCTTCTTCCGATAGACGGGCACCGGGCGGCACCAAAAGCCTTGGGATCATCATGTGTTTTTTTCGCGTCCGGCGTTGGCTACTGGTTGGACGCGCGCATCGTGCGCGTGGATGCTTGCCAGCACCCGGCTCGCCAGGTCCAGTGCAGCTCTTCCCGCCGCGCCGTCTGTTTTTGGCGCAGTTCTTGTCTTCACTGCCTCCACAAATGCTTCCAATTCCGCCTGTAGCGGCTCCTTTGAAGGTGCAGACAATTTCTCAAATCCGAATTCCGGTTCAGGTCCGGGTTTCTTCACTCCGACCCGCAGCGCATCCCGTCGTCCGTAATCGAGCGAGATGTATTCATGCTCCTGGAAAAATCGCATCTTCCTCACGCGCTCCGTCGACACCCTGCTTGCCGTCACGTTCGCCACTGCTCCGCCACTGAATTCAAGACGTGCATGCGCGATGTCTACCCTATTCGTCAGCACCGGAATCCCTACTCCCTTTACTTCGACTACCTCTTCTTTTACCAGCGCCAGCAAAATATCCAGGTCGTGAATCATCAAATCGTAAATGACATCCACGTCCAGGCTACGTGGCGTGAAGACTCCCAGGCGATGTACTTCGAAAAACAGTGGCCTCTTTACGATGGGTTCAATTGCTAGCACGGCCGGGTTGAACCGTTCCACATGGCCCACCTGCAAAATCCTCTGACGGCTCCCCGCACTGCGTAACAAATCATCCGCTTCTTCCAATGTGCTGGCCATTGGCTTTTCTACCAATACGTCGATTCCCATCTCAAGGAGTCGGCACCCCACTACACTGTGCGCAATCGTTGGCACGGCCACCGAAGCCGCATCCACTTTCCCCGACAGCTCCTCCAGACCTTTGAACGCCTTAGTATGAAACTCTTGCGCGATCTTCTCCGCTCTGTCTGAATCCCGGTCTACCACTCCCACGAGCTCAACCCCTGCGAGTTCTCGGTAGACCCGCGCATGGTTTCGTCCAAATTCTCCGGTGCCAACCACCGCGACCCGAATCTTCCTGTCCTCTCCCCCGACACTCATGCCTTGCTCATTCCCTTCACGTCACCATTTGGTTCCGGCGCTGTGTCGGGTGAAAATGCCTCAATCGCGATGCCCGCAGCATCGGCCGTTTCGATCAATTTCTCCCGGTCAAACAAGAGTGTGCGTGTGGCATCAATGGCAAGTGCAGTAGCGCGGGCGCGCCTCATGCTTTCGACGGTTGGCAATCCAATCACGGGTACATCGAAGCGCATATCCTGATTCGGCTTGCTCACCTTCACCACCACCAGGTTTTTCCCTTGGGCAAATCGCGACGCGCGCTCAATCGTTTCGTCGGTCCCTTCCATCGCTTCGACCGCAACACAGGCCCGGTCCGCAATCACCACGGTTTGCCCAATATCCATTCCCGCGATTTGCCGCGCCACCAGGATCCCGTATTCGATATCCGCTTTTTCTGGAGCGCTCGGCGCTCGCCGGGTCAACACACCTGCTTCCGGCACCAGCGGTTTCAGGAACAGCGTCGAGTTCACCAACTGAATTCCCTCATCTTCGAGAACCTTCGCAACCGCGCCGATCAACGAGTCTGTATTCTTTCGCGGCAGGGAGAACAACAATTTCGCGAGTTTCCAATCTGGCCTGATCGAACTAAAAATCTTGTTGTGCTTCACCTGGCCGGCCATCACCGCGTGAGTCACGCCTTCCAGTTGCATCAGTTCGATTGCCTTGCTCAACTCGCCCAAGCTGACCCAGTGTAAGCGCTTGGCGAACTTCTCCAGTTCCGGCGAAGCTTCTTCCTTGAGCGCGATGACCGCCATTTCAATTCCCTGGCTTCGCGCACCTTCGAGCACCAGAAACGGAAATCTTCCATTTCCCGCGATCAGTCCCCAGCCTGTCTTGCTCTGTAAGCTGTCTGGCATGTATTCGAGCGCCTTACTTCACAATTCCACGCTTGGCAGTCTGGGTGAACGCGATTAACTCTTTCACGTCTTCGGAGTCCCCCAGTATTGTCCGCATTTGTTCTAAAGCCTGCGAAGTATTTATTTTTGACCGCACCAGCAGCTTGAACGCTTGCTGCAGTGTCTTCACTCTCTCTGCGGAAAAACCCTTTCGTTCGAGCCCTATCGAGTTTGGTCCGAAGCAACGCGTTTCGCGCTCGGTAACGATCAGCGAAAACGGCAATACATCCTGCGTAATGACCGTGCACGCGCCGATATACGCATACCGCCCCAGTCTGCAGAACTGGTGTACGGGCGAAAACGCCCCAATCGTCACAAAGTCCTGCACCGTGACGTGGCCCGCGAGCGTTGCTCCGTTCACAAAGAGGGTACTGTCTCCTACCTGGCAATCGTGACCAACGTGTGAATACGCCAGGAAAAAATTCTGCGATCCGATCCGCGTGATTCCGCCGCCTTTTTTTGTTCCGCGGCTGATCGTTACATATTCGCGAAATATGTTTTCGTTGCCCACTTCAAGTTCCACGTGCTCGCCAGCGAACGTATAGTCCTGTGGATCGCCGCCTATGACAGAAAAGCTGTGGAAAATGTTTCCGGCCCCGAACCGAGCCGGGCCGTGCACCACTGCATGGGGATGCAGGATGCACCCTTCACCTAATTCCACGCCAGCGCCAACCACCGCAAACGCGCCTATTTGCACACCCTGATTCAATTTCGCGTCGGGCGAAACGACGGCGCGTTCGTGTATTAGTTGCAGATTACTCATTCTACGGGAATTGCTGCGGCTGCCCGGTCCACCATCACGCACATTAGCGTCGCTTCGGCACACAACTTGTCGTCGACGTGAGCTGTTGCTTCGATTTTGCAGAGATCGCCCTTCCACGCCAGAATATTCACTTCGACGCGCATCTGATCACCCGGCACGATCGGGCGGCGGAATTTCACATTATTCATCGAAGCCAGATACAACAGCTTGTTGCTGCGGTCCTTGATCTCTTGCAGCAACAAGAGGCCGCCCGCCTGCGCCATTGACTCCAGAATCAGAACTCCTGGCATCACTGGCTGACCGGGAAAGTGTCCTTGAAAAAACGCTTCGTTGATCGAAACGTTCTTGATCGCCACGATCCGTTTCAGGCGCTCGAGTTCGAGCACGCGGTCTACCAGCAGAAACGGATATCTGTGTGGCAAAAACTTTTCTATCTCCAAAATGTCTAGTTGCATTGCTTCTCCCACGCCATCCTGACTTTCCTGCGGCGCTCCCTCCTGCCTTGCAAACTCTCTATTATAAGCAATCCCGGTCCGCTGCAAAGCATTCTTCTTCTGGCACCCACTTGCTTGACCCCTCCGACGTGCCTGTCATAACATCTCTTTCCCATGCCAGAATCTCGTGCTCTCGTTGGTCAGGTTGTCGCTCATTACAAGATCAGCCGCGAACTCGGTAGCGGTGGAATGGGTGTGGTGTACGAAGCCGAAGACAGCCAACTCGGCCGCCGGGTCGCCGTAAAATTCCTTCCTCCGGCAATGGCCCAGGATTCTCAACTTATTGAGCGCTTCCAGCGCGAAGCTCGTGCTGCTTCTGCGATGAACCATCCCAACATCTGCACCATACACTCCATCGAACAGCACGAACGCCAGCACTTTATCGTGATGGAGCTGCTGGAAGGCCAGACGCTCGCCCAACTCATGAACCGTGAGACGTTTTCCTTGGACAAGTTGATCCCTATGGCAATTCAAATCGCCGATGCGCTCGAATCTGCGCACGCCAAGGGAATCGTTCACCGCGACATTAAGCCTGCCAATATTTTTGTCACCGATCGCGGTCAGATCAAAATTCTGGATTTCGGCCTGGCCAAATTTGAGCTTGCCGAAGTGCCTCCGAGCGGTTCCAGCCCGTCACGGATGGATACCATGCTGGGCCGGGATCTGACCTCCCCTGGCTCTGCTCTGGGCACAGTCTCGTACATGTCGCCCGAGCAAGCGCGCGGCCAGCTCGTTGATGCCCGCACCGATCTATTTTCTCTCGGCACCGTTCTCTACCAGATGGCAACCGGCGCCCTGCCCTTCAAGGGCGAAACATCGGCTGTTGTTTTTGACGCGATTTTGAATCGTGAACCGACGCCCGTCGCCGATCTAAATCCAGCAGTGGCCCCTGAATTTGGCCGCATTCTCTCGAAGCTGCTCGAAAAAGACCGCGCCATGCGGTGCCAGACCGCTTCGGAACTCAAAACCGATCTAAACCGGCTCAAACGAGATCTTGATTCTGGCTTGAAGCGCGCTGTCGAGCTCAGCGAAACGAAATCGGGTACGGCAAAAACCAATACGAAATCAGTCGTCGTGCTGTACTTTGAAAACCTCAGTGCAGTCAAAGATGACGAATATCTCCGTGACGGTATCACCGAAGACATCATCACTGAGCTCTCAAAAATCCGGGGAATCAATACTTTTTCTCGTCCAACCATCCTCCCTTTCCGAGATAAGCAGGTCACTCCTTCTCAGATCGGTCAGCAATTGAAAGCGGCCTACGTACTGACAGGAAGCCTCCGCCGGGCCGGCAATCGGCTGCGCATTACCACGCAACTGGTCGATGCAGCAACCGATTACCCCATTTGGTCCGAACGCTACGACCGCGAAATGAAGGACGTTTTTGAGGTCCAGGACGAGATCGCCAGAAAGATTGCAGAAGCTCTGCGCGTTACCCTGTCTCCCCAAGAACTCGAAGCCCTCGCCATCAAGCCCACGGAGAATCTCCAGGCCTACGATTTGTACCTCCGCGGCAAACGTTACGCCCGTCGCCAGACCCGCCAGGATCTTGAATTTGCTCTGCAAATGTTTGAGAACGCCGTATCGATTGATGCCAGTTTCGCTCTCGCGTATGCCGCCTGCGCAAACGCCTGCGCCATGTTCTACTGCAATTACAGTCGAGATGCCATATGGGTTGAGCGCGCCCGAAATGCATCCGGGAGAGCTGTCGCGTTGCGCTGGGACCTCCCGGAAGTTCAGGTGAGTCAGGCATGGGTTCTCTACGCCACAGAACTCCACGATGAAGCCGTCCGCATGGTCCAGAAGGCCATCGAGCGGAAGAAGGATTGCGAAGGCGCCTACTATCTGCTCTGCCGCGCGTTGTTTTCCGCCGGCCGCTACCAGGAAGTGAGCGAATTATTCGAAGTCGCTTTGGAAGCCAGTGGCGAAGACTATAACGTCTATGTGCCAATCATGAATTCCCTTGGTGCCCTCGGAAAGGAAGAGATTCGGCGTAACGTGATGTTCCGTCGTGTCGCTGCGCTTGAAAATCATCTCAAGCAAGTCCCCGAGGATGCTCGGGCCCGCATCTTGCTCGGCGGCGATTATGCGGAATCGAATCGCGTAGATGATGCGATGCGCGAAACAAATCTCGCCATGACCCTGCGCGCCAACGAGGCTTCCATTCTCTACAATGCTGCGTGCAATTATTGCTTGCTCAAACGCAAGCCGGAAGCGATTGACGCACTTGGCAAAGCCTGGAGCGCGGGCTTTAAGGACTCTGTCTGGGCTCGACGCGATCCTGACCTCACTCTTCTCCGGGACGATCCTGAATTTAATCGTCTCTATCCACAAACTGCCGCATCGGGTTAGTTCCTACCGCGATTCCAAATTTGACTCTGCCTCGCTCCGGACATTACGACCGACCTCAAACGAAGATGTATCAGGAGAATCATGCCCTCAGATTTGCTCGATAAAGTTGCCATCATTACTGGCGCGACCTCCGGGATAGGCCGTGACACGGCGATACTGTTTGCCCAGTCCGGCGCAAAGGTCGTGCTCGCAGGCCGTCGCGAACGAGAGGGAGAGGAAGTTGTCCGGACCATTCTGGCCTCCGGCGGCGAAGCTCTCTTTATCAAGACCGACGTCGCCAAGAGTGCGGATGTTAAAGCCCTGGTTGAGAAAACCGTCGAGAGGTTTGGCCGCCTCGATCTGGCCTTCAACAACGCAGGCGTCGAAGGAAATTGGATTCCCATCGCCGAACAATCCGAAGAAGATTGGGATTACACGATGGATATTAACGTCAAAGGCGTGTGGCTCTGCCTCAAATACGAAATTCAGCAGATGCAAAAGCAAGGTACCGGCGGCGCTATCGTCAATATGTCTTCAGTCGCCGGAACCATCGGCGCCGCTGGAGCCGCTACCTACTGTGCCAGCAAGCACGCCGTATTGGGCTTGACCAAATCCGCAGCTCTTGAAACGGCGCGGCATGGCATTCGCGTCAATTCGATCTGTCCGGGAATCATCGAAACACCGATGGGCGATCGGATTTTTGGCGCACCAGAAGTCACGAAGTGGGCTCTCACTTTCTATCCTCTGGGGCGCTTCGGAAAGCCCATGGAAGTAGCAGAAACGGTCCTGTTCATGTGCTCCGACAGTTCCTCGTTCATGACCGGCCAATCGATCGTACTGGACGGTGGCTTCCTCACGGGGCCGGTTGCTCCAGCCCGATGGTAACGAAGCAGGCCTCCTTGTGAGCATGGCTCCTCATGAGCTGCGCGATTTCGCCAAACCCTTTACCGCCTGATGCAGCCCGGATCCTGCCAGTATCATTTTCTCTCGGGGTGGCTCGCTCCGGGTGAATGATCCATCTGCGGCAACCGGCCGCACCGCGACGACTGAACTGGTGCGGGCATTCATGTCGGCTTTTCCGGGTCTACGTCTCGGAATGGACAACCTCGTTATCGAAAACGATCGGGTCATTTCGAATACCAGCGCCAACGTTAACTGTTTACAGGCACTGCGGATCCTTGCGCTTCTGCGTTAGTCTTTTGCCCCTCTGGTGCTACCATATTTTCGACATGCCACTTCCATCCGGGCTGCCCAAAACTTTTCAGCAGATCATTCGTCCTCGCCTCAACAAGATGCTTGAGGCACTCTACTTCCTCACCAATCACGAATCCCCGAGCACCGAAAAAGCGCCTGCCGACCGTTGTTGCAAGTTCCTCGCGGATCTTTGGCTTGATCGCAAGGCGCTTGTTGGCATTGTGGCCCAGAAGCATCGCGGCGATCATCTCCGCATCCTGTGGCCAACCACAACGACTCGCCGCAAATCCCAGCTGCTCGTTCTCGGACACTACGACACGGTTTATCCCATCGGGACACTCGCGAAAATGCCTATCTACCAGAGCGCGGGTAAATTCTTCGGCCCCGGCACGTTCGACATGAAAGCAGGCATCGTCCAGGCTCTCTTTGCGCTTGAGGCCCTCCAGAAATCGGCAATTCCTCTCCAGAAAAGCATTGTTTTTCTCTGGACCTCCGACGAAGAAATCGGCAGCGAATCTTCGCGCAAGCTCATCGAGAACGAAGCCCTGCGCAGCGACGCCGTGTTCGTTCTTGAGCCAGCACTGGGCCGCCATGGCAACTTAAAAACCTCCCGCAAGGGTGTCGGCGAAGCCCAATTGACCGTTCATGGCCGCGCTTCCCACGCCGGCCTCGCCCCCGAACAGGGCATCAACGCCATTCACGAACTCGCTGCGCAAATCGCCCGGATCGAAAAATGGAACGACCATCGCCGGGGCATCACCATCAATGCCGATATGATCTCCGGCGGTTCACGCACCAACGTAATCGCCGACCACGCCAAAGCAATTCTTGATCTCCGTGCATGGAAAACGAGCGATATGCTTTCGCTCGAAAAACGCCTGCAGGCCATCAAGCCAATCCATCGAGGCGCAAAAATCGAAATCCGGGGCGGCTTCGATCGCCCTCCCCTCGAACGAAAGCATAGCTCCGCTCTTTATGCCCGTGCAAAATCCCTCGCGAAACAGTTGGGACTGAATCTGGGGGAAGCGGCTGCTGGTGGCGGCTCGGACGGCAATTTCACTGCGGCTCTCGGGATTCCAACTCTCGATGGCCTCGGCGCCGTAGGCGACGGCGCTCATTCTCCGGGCGAACACATCGTCGTTAAATCGCTGCCCGAGCGCGCTGCCTTACTCGCAGCTCTCCTCGCCACCTCCTAGCGCTGGAGGCGGCGAAATCGAGCGATCAGGTCGACCTGGATGAAACAGATGAGATCTATTCCTTGTGTCGCTGGCACGTAAAGGTGACTCGCCAGACCGCTTCGGTGTTTTTCCGACTGTCGACTATACGTCTCGCCTTACTTTATATAGTTCTTCTTCAGATACTCCGCAGTCCCCTGCATCAAATCTCCATAGTCGTCGTGGATCACTCCACGCAATGCGTCTTCGGTCGAACTCCCCGCTGCTAATTTTTCCAATATCCTGTCAATCTCTCCCATCCCTTGCGTTTGGATGATGTACTCCACATTGGCGAGTGCCCACGCATAGGAATATCGTGCTACATCTGCCGACAACCCCATCCACGAACCTTCAAGTTTCCCCAGCGGGGCCGACTGTCCGCTCGTATAGATATGCACCAGCACCGCGGCGTTCTCGTCACTGCGCTTCGCTTCCATCCACTGAGCCAGTCCCTCCTGCAACCATACCGGCGCGCGCCCGTGGGTTTCCTGCCCCACGAAACTATGCGTCAGTTCATGCCTCAAGACTCTCGACAATTCCGCATTCACCCCCGTCAGTCCCTGCACCGGCACTCGGATTCTTCCATCGTTCAGCGCGCCTACCCAACCCGGCGCTTGGGTGATATCCGCAAACCCTTGCTGGGTATACAAGATCACTCCGATGGGCTCCGGCGGTGAGTAGTTCAACTCACTTTCCATCTGCGAATACTGGTCCTCGAGGGTGCGCAAAACTTCTCTCGCCAGGCTCGGCTCGGCCGCCCCGTTATACTTCAACTGAAAATGAGCGCTCTCATTCTCCTTGTAGTTCTCTTCTTCCTTCTTATCCCGTTCTGCTTTCTCGAGTGCCGCGACAACATCTGCATCGGGCCTGATCGCGACTGCTTTTTTCCATTCTTCTGCCGCCAGATCGGGCCGGTTCATCCCGGAATAGGCCCAGCCCGCCAACTTGTATACGTCTGGATTCTTAGGCGCCACCCGCTTCGCCCGATCCAAATATTCGAGTGATTCTTTAAATTCACTTTGTTTGAGATAAATGTACGCCGTGTCCATGAGCAATACGGGCTGCCCAGGAGCATAGGTCAGGGCGGCTTTTTCATCGTCCAGAGCCCGCCTCATCTCTCCGTGGCTCAGTTCGAATTGTGCGGCCGCATGATGCGCCAGCGCGGCCCGCTCATTCGCCACGACGCCGCCGTTTTTCGCCTCATTCTCCATCCGGGCGATCAATTCGCGATCCACAGTCCCGTCATGGACGATGGACTTGTCAATTTCTGCTCCGCTGGCGCTCGGCTCCATCTCGGGTGGCGGCCCAACCAAACTTGCTGCCGCTGCCGCCGGAGACTCCGTCATCGGCATCAGCCCGCCCTTCTCGACATGGTCAACGATCGATTTCGGCAGGGACAATTGTCCCGCGGAGGTTTCGTAGCGAATCTTGTCGCCGTCCTCCACTACGTTATAAGCCAGTATCTTCCGCCCATTTTTGAGCACGATCTGGTCCGCTCGGACAGGCGCACAGGCCGCCAGGGCGGCTAAGATCAGGCATCCTATCTGCTGCCTAACACTCCTCATCGGCCTATTTTACCGCCGCAAAGCTCAGCTTTTGCCCGCCACTTGTCCCCTTATGCCGAATGTGACTACACTTCCTCATGTGGCTTCGCTCCGCTCTTGCCTTGTTTCTCCTGTTCCCTTACTCTGCGATCCCTCCAGAGTCCCCGCGAGAGACTCTGGCAAGTCTGAACGCCCTCCGCATCGACAACCAGTCTGTCTATCCCATCGCCTCGAAAAACCGCATTGAACTGCACGAAGCCGACGCCATCATTTCCTTCTCGGATGGCAAGCTGGCTTTTTTCGAGCCGTTTGAGGGGCAGATTACAGGTTTCGTTTTCTCGGGCGTGGGTCATGTCCTGGCAATACCACGTGACCCTGTCGAAAAGCAGCAAATCGCAAGATTCCTGGGCGCTCCCATCCTTGATCAACAATTTTTTTCCGGCTATTTCCGGTTTACCGACGAGACGGCCCAGGATCTCCTCGGTCAACTCCAACGGGAAGACATCACCCCGTCTCCTGATAATGAATTTGCCGCCGCCTGGCGCCCTCAACTTGAACGTTTCAATTCCACCCACTCTCTCCGCATTCTCTTTGAGAAATATCACTCGAAGCCATGTCATTTTTTCCATGCCGGACTGGACGGGGCGCTAACCGGACCATTCGATATCCTCATCGATCAGCTTCGTTCGGAAAATTTCTTTCTTGGCCAACCTCGACGTGTCGAAAACGTAACGTATTATGACGTCTGGGCCTCCTACTCTCTCCCGGGTTGGCCTCCTCCTCGAACACATTTCCACGCAACTCATTACCGCATCGATACGACCGTTCACCCGGACAACTCCCTCGACGCCCGGGCCAGTGTCGAGTTCCAGGCCCTTAGCAACCCAGAACAAATTCTGTTCGTTTATCTTGCTCGCGACCTCAAGGTCAATGCGGTTTCGATCGAGAAAGGGCCGTCACTGCCCTTCTTCCAGAATGAGGGCCTGACAGAACACCAACTTCGCAGTCGTGGGGACGACACTCTGTGCATTTTCCTTCCACAGACACCCGCACCAAACGAGACCTTCACACTGAACATCAGTTATCGTGGCAACGTCATTGCCAACGCGGGAAATGGCGTTTTATTCGTCGGAGCACGGGAAAGCTGGTATCCGCATTTCGGGGATACCGCTGAATTCGCGTTGTACGACATGACCTTTCACTGGCCCAAACATCTCACGCTAGTCGCGAGCGGCGAAAAATCCAATGAAACCGAAGCCGGTGACACTCGCTCGGCCACTTGGACCACCCAAAAACCGGTTCCCGAGGCCGGATTCAATCTCGGGGAATACGCCTCTTCTTCGATCTCTACGGAAAATCGCTCCATCGATGTTTACGCGAATCGCCAGCTCGAACAAGCTCTTCTCAACCGACTTGCGGCACAACGCCCGGAAATAGACACAAATCTTCACGTTTACGCAGCCGATACGGCCATGATGTCTCCCCCCAACGCTTTGGCCCCACTTCCGCCCAGTCCAGCCGACGCGCTCAAGGATCTGGCCCACGAGGTAGATTCTTCTATTCGCTTTTATGAAGCCTACAGCGGCCCATTTCCCTTTCGGCGACTCAGTGTTTCACAAATTCCCGGAACGTTTGGCCAGGGCTGGCCCGGTCTTCTCTATCTCTCCACATATTCGTTCCTCTCGCAGGAGGCTCAAGAACGCGCAGGTTTGAACTCCACCGGACAAAAGCATTTTACCGATATCGTTCCTTATCATGAGGTCGCTCATCAGTGGTGGGGCAACGTCGTCAGCTGGTCCAGTTACCGAGACCAGTGGATTGATGAATCCATCGCCAGCTATTTGTCCTTGCTGTTCGCTGACTCGCAGAAAAATTCAGATCATGCCTTACATAACTGGTTAGATCGCTATCGCAAGCGTCTGATTTACAAGTCCACCGAGGAGGATATCGCCCCCGCTGACATCGGCCCGCTCATCATGGGTACACGTCTTTCTTCCTCGAAATCACCCGCCGCCTATGACGCTATCGTCTATCCCAAAGGCGCTTGGGTCATGCACATGCTCCGCGAAATGCTGCATCAGCCGAATTCTCCGAATCCCGATGCGCGATTTCTAGCCCTACTCCGAACGATCGAGACAAAATACGCACAGTCGGCTTTGACCACTGCTCAATTTCAGCATGAGGTTGAAACCGTCATGACTCCCAAGATGGATCTTGAAGGCGGTCATTCGATGGATTGGTTCTTCGATCAGTACGTGCGCGGCATTGGCATCCCGCGTTACAAGGTGGAATTCACTTCACGCGCCAGCGATAAAGGCGTTCAGATCCGGGGGATTCTCCATCAATCGGGCGTGCCTCATTCCTTCATCGCTCCAGTTCCTCTTTACGCGAATCTCGGTCCAGGTCGCACAGCTCTGCTCGGTACGGTCATTTCCAATGGGAATGAAACCAAATTCACGTTCCAGTCGCCGAGCCCACCTCACAAAATCATCGTCGATCCGCACATGACTCTTCTGTGTGTGCCCGAATAATCACTGGACGCCATGAAGCATCATCTTTCCATCGAAGGAATCGGTCACCTACCCATCACCACTACGCGCGAGAAGGCACCAGAGCGCCAAAGCCGCTGTTAACCTTTCCCTTCCTTCGGCCTGACTTCAGGCTATATTTGTTATGTCCTTTCTCGGAACAGTTCGCTCGTTCACTACCTTTTCTGTATCAACTGTTCTTCCATCATCGGGCTCTTCGCATTCAACTCCGCTTTCCCACTTTCGCCTAATACATACGGATAGCCAGCCGGGTCTCTCGGCACCGAATGTAACAATCCCATCTCAACCAGGTCACCCAGCCTAGCTGCCTTGTGGCCGGTTCGTGTCTCGTACTCCCCGGCCAACCGGTCAAGCTCTCTGCAATCGATCTGCACTTGCAACAACTGCAGGTGCGATTCCGCGTTCTTCCTCACTTCTGGGTCATTTGCCGTGTCATAAATCTGCTTCCACAAGAAATAGGAAGTCTCAAGCGACTCGCCTTCAGCGGCAATTTTTGCCGCCATTATCTTCATCCACACAAACGAACCAGGTATTTTGCTTCCCGCTTCAAATGCCTCCGACGCTTTCGGATAATCCTTCTTGTCGAAGTAATACACATTGCCTAGGTCCTGGTACAGCCTCCACTGGTCAGGGTTCTCCTTGATTCCGCGCTCGAGCAATTTAACCGCCAAGTCAGGCTCGCCCGCTCCCCGTGGCGGTGCGTCGCTCAGGAAAGCGGCGCCCGTCCGGTACGCCGGCATTAAGTGCGGATCAAGGGTCGTTGTTATATCCAACAGGGGCCAGAGTAATTCGAGATTTCGGTCGTGCAAAAAATGCTTTTCGCCAAAGTACTGCACTGCACGAGTCCAATAAATCGCAGCCGTCAGCGGCGCATATTCAAGGCTCATGTGCTTCACCATACTCCCGGAACGCATCATCAGCTCTTCGCTCTCGAGCTGCATCGGCCGAAGTTCAGTATCGATTTTTCGCTGCAGACTCCACACGCCGGCCATTCCGGCGATGACAAAAACTCCCAAGGCCAGCCCGCTTGCGGTCCGGCTTATCATTTCAGATTCCGCCGTGAGAAGATCGCCGACGCGATGGCCAGAATGACCGCCCCGTATACAATCGCGTACAAAGTCGCGTGTACCACCAGATTGCCGGGCACTCCTCGTCCGTGGGACACTGCGCCCATAACGTTGAAATTCTCAAAATTCGGTAGTACGTAGGAAATCAGGTGAAGCAATTTGACTGTCGCTGCGTCCAGGCTTACAACCTTCATCTCCCTCAGATCCGCGGCGAACACTCCCGCCACGTAAATTCCAGCGGTAAAGAGAATTGCCAGAAACGGGGTCGTGAAACAGGAGAATAGCATCGCCAGCGCCACGATCAATGTCAGTTTGAGGAGGATCAGAAATATCGCCACGAGCACATACGCATCCCCCTTTTCGAGCGGATGTTTCACCGTCCACAACGCCCCGTACAGTCCCAGAGCCATCGCCGCGGTATTGACGGTGAGCGTCATCAGCAATCCAAAATACTTGCCCAAGAGAAATTCCCAGCGTTTGAGCGGTTTGGCCAGCAAGGCATACAGCGTCCGCTTGTCCATCTCTTTCGATACCAACCCCACGCCGATAAAAATCGCAATGAACAAGCCGATCACCGAAATCGAGGTCAGCCCCAGGCTGATAATCACACTCTTCTCGATGTCAATTGAAATTTGCCCAACCAAGATCGCCGCTACCATCATCAGCAGCGCAAAAAACACCAGGTTATACAGAACACGGTCGCGGACAGCTTCACGAAATGTGTTCGTCGCCACGATCACCACATTTTTCATTTTCCGTGTACCTCTACCGCGGACGCTTGTGCCCGATCGGCTTCAACCAATTCCATGAAGAACTCTTCCAATGTGGCTTTGATTTGAGTCACTGACAAAATCCGGGCTCCGGCCGATTTCAGTTCATCGAGTGCCGCGTACAATTCCTCTTCCGTCGACTGTATCCGGTATCGCTCGCCGATTTGAGTCGAGCGCGTCAATAGGGCAGGCCTTTTCTCATCGGCCCCCAATTCAAACAGGATTTCCATCCCCTGTGACTTGATCCCGACCAAAGTACCCGGAGCTCCAACCCCGCGCAGCTTCCCGCCAACGAGAACACCAACACGGTCGCACAGCATTTCCGCGTCAGACAGAATGTGCGTAGAAAACAGTACAGTGCGTCCATCGCGTTTCAATTCCAGGATGATGTCCCGCACCTCCCGGCGCCCCAGCGGGTCCAGCCCCGACATGGGCTCGTCGAGCACGACCAATTGAGGGTCATGCAGAATCGCCTGGGCCAATCCCACGCGCTGGAGCATTCCTTTCGAATATTTGCGCAGCTGAATTTTCTTCGCGCTCTCGAGCCCGACCTTTTTGAGCACCTTCACCACGTGCTCTTTACGATCATTCGCCGTCATCCCGTGAAATCGCGCGAAATAGTCCAGTACTTCCGCCGCCGTCAGGTAATCGTAAAAATAGGGCTGCTCCGGCAAATATCCAATGTTCTGGTGCATCGAAACGTCTTCGATCGATTTCCCCAGAATACGTGCCGTCCCTTTGGTCGGAAAAATCAGCCGCATCAGGCACTTGATCGTCGTCGATTTTCCGGCGCCGTTCGGCCCTAAAAACCCGAAAACTTCTCCGGTTTCCACCTGCAGCGTCAAACCTTCCAGTGAGAGCCGCTTCTTCAGGTTCAAGAATCCGTACGGATATTCCTTTGTCAGATTTTCTATCTCGATCGCTGGGTTCGACATGCCCCTATTCTTTAAGAGCCATCCACGCCCGTCAACGCACACCCCATCCAGATGTTCCAGAAAATGCATGGCCTTGTGCAGAATGACCTGAGTTTCCTGCTCTTTGATGGGGATGCCGGGATTTCGGTCCGACAGCGTGTTTCTGCGTTATGCCCTACTTCGCGATCTGTACCAGATCGCCCTTGCTGGGCATACTCTCCGGCTGCAATGTTTGTGGCGCGCGCCAGTTATCAAGGATGCCCACTTGCTGCACGCACGACACCGTGCACTTCGGCGCGCAGCCCTTATGTGTGTAGTATTCCCGATGACGCATCTCATCCGTGTACTGGCTTAGTGGAATTCCCGGGTACCCTCGCTGCTGCGAGCACCAGTGCACCAGTCCATTTTCACAAATATACAAATATCGCGAACCCGCACGACATTTCCAATCGTGCTCTCGCCCGCGTGCTACATTGTGCTGAAATTCATTGAAACGTGAATACGATCGCTTTCCGAGTGACATGATCTCTTCAAAGATCTCCTGGTCCCTCGGGACCAGCGGCTTTAACTGCCCATCGTGATCGTGAATAATTCCCACCGTGCTCGTAAATCCCAGCTCCAGTGCGCGGTGAGCAATCTTCAGCGCATCCTCGGAATTCTTGACACCGCTACCAAGAACCGAATTAATGTTCACCTGGAAAAGGGCCCACTCCGACAGCATTTCTAGCCGTCCATCAAGTGTCTTCAGGCTCTTCTTCGAAACTTCATCCGGCACGGCATTATCAATGCTGATCTGCAGGTGTTCAAGTCCAGCTGCATTCAGTCGCTCGATTCGCTCCTTATTTAGGAAAAATCCATTCGTAATCAGCCCTGCGATTATTCCGTGTTTCCGGATGTGCCGGACGATCTCGTCCAAATCCGGATGCAGCAGAGGCTCGCCACCGCTGATGGTAATAATCGAGGTGCCCATACCCGCCAGAATATCCAGCCGCTTTTTCATCTCATCGAGCGGCACGGGCGTCGAAACATCGTCAAATTCATTGCAATACGTGCAGTCCAAATTGCATTTCCGCATCGGGATGATGTGCACCAGGATCGGGTGATGCTTCGACACCAGGGCTTTGGCAATCATCCAAAGTTCCCGGGCACGCGTCCGCCGAAACCTCCACGCACGCTTCCGCAGTGTCTCGGCCGAAGCCTTGCCCTTCTGTCTCACCACACTCATCTGTAGCGATTTCCCCTTCCCTTAATTATACCTCACGCCGCAGAACCGGCGCTCCAAGCCTGAACCGACATAAGCAATGTATCCCAAGCTTTGGCCCGGGCGGCGAACATTCACCGCAACTCTCCGGTATTCCGCGGCTCCCCCTCCGCGGCTTATTCCTGGTCGTGGCTTTTCAGCGACTAAATTTTGCCCTATCCTCATACCCGGATCCCAGGAGTGCTCGATGTTCTCGTCCCGAACCATCCGTTCGGCCATACTGTTCGTTCTCGCTTCGCTCGCCGCTTCAGGTGCCTTCCCGCAAAATCCACCACCCTACGAACCCACGATCGCGTCTCTCAATCAACATCCTCTTCCCCGATGGTACGACGACGCCAAACTCGGTATCTTCATTCATTGGGGCCTCTACTCGGTCCCGGGCTGGGCTCCACTTGTCCATCCCGACCACGATTTCAGTTCGCAGGATTACATCACCAACAATCCGTACGCCGAGTGGTATTACAACACCATGCGCATCGATGGCTCACCCACGCAAAGATATCATCGCCAAACCTACGGTGCCGATTACAACTACTACAGTTTCGCTGCGACTTTCAATGAGCAAATCAAACAGTGGAATCCCGACAGCTGGGCTGAAATCTTCCGCGCCGCAGGCGCCAAGTACATCGTCCTCACCAGCAAGCATCACGAAGGATTCACGCTCTGGCCCAGCAAGACTCCGAACCCTACGCTTCCCGCCGATCAGCAGCACGCTTCACGCGACATCGTCGGCGAACTGACCGCCGCCGTTCGCAAACAGGGACTACGGATGGGTCTCTACTATTCCGGCGGTTACGATTGGACCTTCATCCCCGGACCCATCCGCGTCAAAAACGATTATGAAACTGTGCAGCCGCAAAGCGAGGCATACGGCAAATACGCGGACGCTCACATGCGCGAACTTATCGAAGTTTACAAGCCGGCTCTTCTCTGGAACGACATCAACTACCCAAAGTCAGGCCATCCTCTTGAAATTATGGCCTTTTACTACAACACTGTACCCGACGGCGTCATCGATGACCGCTTCGGTGTGCAGCATCACGACTTCACTTCGCCCGAATATGAAACCCTCTCTAAGATCAATCCCAACAAATGGGAAGAATGTCGCGGACTTGGCCGCTCTTTCGGTTACAACCGCGCCGAGGGCGAGGCCGAAACCATCCCTTCTGCCGATCTCATCTATCTCCTGGCTGACATCGTTAGCAAGAATGGCAATCTCCTGCTGGACGTCGGGCCCGAGGCCGATGGCACGATTCCCGCGATCCAGATGGAACGTCTACGCGATCTCGGCAACTGGCTGCGCATCAACGGAGATGCAATCTACGCCACTCATCCGTGGCAACGAGCCGAAGGCAACACCTCTGAAAACATTCCTGTCCGCTTCACCCAAAAAGAGTCCCACGTCTACGCCATCCTCCTTGGCATCCCTAAATCCTCGAGCATCACGCTGCAATCCGTTACCCTGAAACCCAATTCCAATGTTTATCTTCTGGGCTACCCAGAAGCGCTTCCCTGGTCCCAGCAAAATGCCGACGTCCTGATCAATCTCCCACCAAAGCTCCCCGCCAAATTCGCTCTTTCGTTGGTTCTCAATTTGCAGAGGTAGCCCTCTACCCTCTCTCCGGTACCGGCTCTTGCTGGCAGTTCCCGATTCTGATCTATGCCAGTTTCTATTTGATGAATCCGGTAAGGCGCGTCCGTAGATGCCATGCGGAAACGTCAGGGAATCTCGTAGGCGGTTCTGGCAAGAGACGCCGTAGTGGTCAGGAAAGTTCTCCGGAACGCTTCCCGTCACGCGCCATGGCTTTCTAAGCTGTTACAATCTCTTCAGACCGTCCTCAGGAGTCGCTAATGTCTGAAGCCACGCAATCTGCCAAGTCCGTTCCCACTCGCACCGAATCTGACAGCATGGGCAGCATCGATGTCCCCATGGACCGTTACTACGGCGCGCAAACCGCCCGCTCTCTGATCCACTTCGCCATCGGCAAGGACACCATGCCGCCCGAACTGATCCGCGCCTTCGGTATTCTCAAAAAGGCGGCCGCACTCGTGAACCGCGATCTCGGCAAGCTGACGGAAGAAAAAGCCAATCTGATCACACAATCGGCCGACGAGGTCATATCCGGCAAACTTCACGAGCATTTTCCATTGCGCATCTGGCAAACCGGCAGCGGCACCCAAACCAACATGAATGTCAATGAAGTCATCTCCAACCGCGCCATCCAAATTTCTGGCGGAGAAATGGGCAGCAAAAAGCCCATCCACCCCAACGACGACGTCAACATGTCGCAATCCTCGAACGACACCTTTCCCGCCGCGATGCACATCGCCGCAGCAACGGAAACGTCGCGCCGCCTCCTGCCAGCGGTGAAGAAACTGCGCGATGCCCTTGACGCCAAGGCCCGTGAATTCATGGGTGTCGTCAAAATCGGGCGCACGCATCTGCAGGATGCAACCCCGCTGACAGTTGGCCAGGAATTTTCCGGCTGGGTAAGCCTGCTCGATCGCGATGGCACGCGAATCGCCGTGGCCCTCGATGGCCTGCTCGACCTCGCCATCGGCGGCACCGCAGTCGGCACCGGCCTCAACGCACATCCTGAATTTGCCGAACGCGCCTCCAGGAAAATTGCGGATTTGACCGGTCTACCGTTCCGCTCGCATCCCAACAAATTCGCCAGCCTCTCCGCACACGACGAAATCGTTTTTGCCAGCGGAGCCCTTAAGACTCTTGCTGCTTCATTGATGAAAATTGCCAACGACGTGCGCTGGCTGGCCTCCGGTCCTCGTTGTGGCTTGGGTGAATTGACGCTTCCCGAAAACGAGCCCGGCTCGAGCATCATGCCGGGAAAAGTCAATCCCACACAGTGCGAAGCGCTCACTATGGTCGCAGTACAGGTCATGGGCAATGACGCAGCGATCGGCTTCGCCGGCTCGCAGGGCAATTTCGAGCTGAACGTTTACAAGCCGGTCATGATTTTCAATTATTTGCACTCGGTAGAGCTTCTCGCCGACTCCATGAACAGTTTCGTCGACCATTGCGTCGTCGGCATCGAACTGAATCTCAAGACCATCGGCCACTACGTAAAAAATTCCCTGATGCTGGTGACCGCCCTGGCCCCGCGGATTGGCTATGACAACGCCGCCAAGGTTGCCCATACAGCCCACCAGCAACACATCAGCCTTAAGGAAGCGGCCATACAACTCGGCCATCTCACCGAATCCGAATTTGACACCCTCGTCAAACCAGAAGAGATGACCCACCCATAGATGCTTTGCAAAAGGCGCGTAAATAACGAGGGAGATCGAATTTGGTGCTTTCAGCCTAAAATGCAGAACAGGCTTTATCGGCTGCGCTTTGCAATTTTACTCGTTCTGTGGTTTTTCTCCGTTTCGACCACTTCGATTCCTGGGTTATCTGCTTTCGCGTACGCTCAACAATCCCAGAAGCCGGCCTGGTGCGAAGAACTGCCTCGTCCGCAATACAAGGGGCTCACGCGCGTAAGCATCACCGATCCGTGGTTTGAAGTGTACAAAGTGGCACCAAACACGTTCGCGATTTACGAGCCGCATCAGGCCGAAGAGACAATCGGCTACCTGATTCTTGGCAATAGACAGGCCTTGTTATTTGACACGGGAATGGGCATCAGTGACGTCAAGAAAATTGCGGCCGAGCTCACAGCGTTGCCTATTCTGGTACTGAATTCACACACCCATAACGACCACGTCGGCGGAAACTGGGAGTTCAATACAGTTCTTGGCGTTGATACTGAGTTCACCCGCGCCCAGGCCAAGGGTTCCAAGGGCGATGCGCAAGGCGAGATTTCTCCGAGTGAGCTCTGCGGTGACCTTCCCAAGGATTTCGTCGCCCAATCTTACGCGACCAGAGCCTGGAAGATTGCACGTACTGTTCGCGACGGTGAAACAATCGATCTTGGCGGTCGCTCCATTGAGATCATCGCAACCCCCGGGCACACTCCCGACTCGATCTCGATTCTCGATCGTGTTAATGGCTTGCTCTTCACTGGAGACACTTACTATCCCGGCACAATCTGGCTCTATCGGCCGGAAACTGATTTCGATCAGTACGGAACATCAATCCTGCGCTTGGCGACCCTAGCGAGCAAAGTAAAGGTTGTTCTCGGTGCGCACAACATACCGATCGCGCCACCTTCGGTCCTTCCGCAGCTTGTCGAAGCCTACGACGCGGTTCGCGCGGGCAAAGCTTCCTGCGAGACGATCGACCCGAGAAAGCGCAAGTGCACTGCCTACGGCATCTCCTTTCTTTTACCTCCGAACCTGCCGGTAGTACACTCTCCTTAGCCGAGGATTTATGCTTCGCCGATCCTTCACGAGTCTCTTCTTCGCGGTTTTTCTGCTCGTCGCTTCACCCATGCGATCCGGCCCGGCAGATCCATTGCGAGACAGGACGACGTGGAATTACGACGGTGGGCTGTTGATGGTTACCGATGGTGAGGTTCCGAATGGCCCCTGTTTTCACCTCTTCGGTCGACTCACCGCTGACGAATTCTTCACGAATTTGCGACGCGTCGACACGAGTACGGGAACGCTTTACAAGCGCGGCAACGACGTCATCACGGAATTTCCCGATGTCATGAATCTGTCTATCGTGCTTTTTGACCGCCCGTGTTCGGACGGCTTGGAAGTAACCGGATCGCCCACATACTTGAGTAAAGCGGTGATCGGTTCGTTCCATCTAGGATTTTCCTGGAAGCACGGGATGGCAATGCGGCCGGTGCACGGGGTCGCTCTCAAGAGCGCCGATACGCAATCGGTTTCTCCCTATGCCGAACAGCTCGCGGAGAAATTACCGAAAAAATATGAGTGGATCTTCCAGTTCAATGTGCCAGGCAAAGGAATCCCGGTAACCGATAGCCTGGTCCTCGTCATTTACTCTCCGGATGGTCACATCGTCGCGCGGGTCGCTGCACGCCTGTAAGTCTCGAAAGCTCAAGACCATTCCACGACTCGATAGATTTCAATCGAGTTTCATCGGCGGGACGCTTCCCCGCACAATCAATTTTGCTTCAGTCGCGTTTTGCACGTCTTCGGCAGTCCAGCCCGGTGCAGTTTCGCGCAGCACCAGACCGTCCTTGGTCACATCGATCACTGCGAGATCGGTCACCACAATTTTCACGCATTCCACCGCGGTCAGCGGGTACGTGCACTTCTTTACGATTTTCGCCGAACCATCTTTTGCATTGTGCTCCATGCACACAATCAGATTTTTTGTACCCGTCGCAATATCCATCGCGCCGCCAATTCCGCCGCTGCCCTTCGAACCGGGGATTTTCCAGTTGGATAGATCTCCCTTCTCGGAAACCTGAAATCCACCCAGTACGGCAAAATCCAGATGCCCGCCACGGGTCATCAGATGAGCATCAGCCTGGTGAAAAAACGACGCACCCGGAATGAGCGTGACTGGCACTTTCATTGCATCGACGAGATCAAAATCCTCTTCGCCAGCGCGCGCGCGGCGCCCCATACCGAGAATCCCATTTTCGCTGTGAAAATAAACGGTCAGACCTTTCGGCAAATAATCTGCGATCAGATTGGGGATGCCCCAGCCGAGATTCACAAACGCGCCATCGGTCAATTCCAGCGCTGCCCGTTGGGCAATCTGTTCCCGGGTGAGTCTTGGTTTATCCGGCATAACGCAGTCCCTTCGCTTGCACAATGCGATGAACAAAAATGGCAGGTGTAATCACGTTTTCTGGTTCAATCGAGCCAACCGCAACAATTTCCTCCACTTCGACGATAGTCCGCTCGGCGGCCATCGCCATAATCGGATTGAAATTCCGTGCCGCCAGCCGGTAGGTCAGGTTACCCAACTCATCCGCCTTTTGCGCCTTGATCAGAGCAAAGTCTGCATGAATGGGCTTTTCCAAAATACAACGCCGGCCGTCGATGATTCGTTCTTCCTTACCTGCGGCAACTTCCGTGCCCACTCCCACTCCCGTATAGAATCCGACCAACCCTGCGGCAGCAGCACGCAAACGCTCACAGAGAATTCCCTGCGGCACAAGCTCGCATGTAACTTCGCCCTTGGCATAACGATCCTGGAAATAATTGGAATGAGGCCCGGGGAACGATGCGATAACATGGCTCACCTGACCGTACTTAAACATGATACCAAGCTCGCCTTCACGCGTTCCGCAGTTGTTGCTGATTGCGGTGACGTTCTTTACGCCTTTGCGAGCCAGCGCTTGAATCAGGTTATTCGGAAATCCGGCGCCCCCAAATCCGCCAAACATGATGCGCGCGCCGTCGCCAATGTCGGCAACCGCCGCGTCCAGAGTATCGACAATTTTCTTGGTCATCGCGTGCTCGAACCAGCTGATTTGGTATTACCTGTAGATTGTTCCCGACCCGGCCGGATTGTGCAACCCCGGGCGTGACCTTCAACAAGAGCCTGCCCAGGCTAGAGCTTGCGGATGCCCTTAAAAATGACGTCGAGAAAGATTTGCTTGATTTGCTCGGTATCGGAAATGTGGTCGATGTCGTACCAACGATAAAGCCAATTGCACATGCCGAGCATGCCATTGACGATAATCCAGGGCTCACCCTTCATGAGTTTTCCCTCCTGCTGGCCTTTCTCTACCAACTCGACAAAGCGGTTATTGTAGCGTGACATCACGGCCGTGAGTCTGTGCTGGCGTTTGCCTGGAAGCGAATCGAACTCGTGCAGGAATAATCCGAAAGGGACTTTATTCTGGATGATGTAGTCAATCTGGGCGCGGATGGCACGTTCGAGCTGCTCGACGGGATCGCCTTCGGGATCGATCTGCTGCGCAATGTACGCATCGCCATCTTCGATTCCGGCGAGCAGAAGCTGAAACAGCAGGTCGTCCTTGGACTTGATGTAGTAGTACAGGGAACCCTTCAGCATGCCGACGTCGCGGGCAACGTCTTCGAGGCTGGTCGCGTGAAACCCCTTCGCGAAAAAAATGTTAGCGGCGCTGCGGAGAACGGCTTCAAGGCGGGTATCGGATTTTGTTTTAGCGCCGTCTTTCGTCAGGAGGCGATGAGAACGAACATGCTTGCTGGAATGTCTGGACTTGGACTTTTTGACGGGCACACAAAACCTCGGCGCAATCGTGAAGAGATTCTAGCAGAGGGCGTCCGGCCGGGCACCGTACCCTCGCTCTGAATAGCTCGGAGCCGACCGGGAATCTGGGTTAAAGAAAGTTTATGGACAGTAAAAATACTAGCGGCAGTCAGGTGCAGGGCGTGTTATCCTCCACGTAAAAAATGGGATTGATTCTTTCCTGATGCGACAAGGGGGGATTCGCATGGTTTCACAGCATTTGAAGGAAACGCTCGACAAGTACCATGTGGGGGACAAGCTGAAACAGCTCCGTCTGCGCCGCAAAATGGGACTCGTCGAGCTCAGCAAACACACAGGGCTGTCCCCGGCCCTCCTCTCTAAACTGGAGCACGGAAGACTCTATCCCACTCTGCCGACACTCTCGCGGATTGCCCTGGTGTTTAGTGTCGGACTGGATCACTTTTTTGGTGATGAAAAAGACAGGCATACGTTTGCCGTGGCTCGTAAGAAGGACCGCTTACGCTTTCCCGAAACACCGGGCACTGAGGACGCAGCATTCGATTTTGAGTCGCTGGATTTCCTGGCCACCGACAGGAAATTCAATGCGTATCTTGCAGATTTTCGCGAGATTCCCCTCGAAAAGGTTCATCAGCATCAGCACACGGGCGTAGAGTTTATATACGTATTAAAGGGCCGCCTTGCCTTAAAGGTGGGATCCGATTTTGAGTACTTTGAAGCGGGGGACTCATTGTATTTCGATTCGCAATTGCCGCACGGCTATTCGCGCTCGGGGAACAAACCGTGCAGCGCGCTCGTCATTACCGCTGAATGACACGTTAAGGGTCGGACCCCTCACGATACGATATGGCAGGAATGGGTCTTCAGCACCAGCCAGACAAGAAGGCCCTCCCTCAGTTCCAGAGACCGCGCAGCAACGGGAGTAACGTGGACAACAAATCGGACTCCAGCACGAACCTTCACGGCGACAAGAGTTCCCTGGGGCTCCAGTGATTCTATTGTTCCAGCAAGAAGATTGCGGGCGCTCAGCGAACGGGGCTGTTCAGTAGCGAGAAGAATATCGCCCGCACGAACGGCGATATGAACCTTATCTCCCTTCTTGACTCGGGACAACGGGATTTCCAACTCGCAAGTGGAAGGAAGCAAAACGACGCGCATGACGCCGTCCGCGAGTCGTACGTCTTCGACCGCGGCTTCCAGAAGATTTTCAAAGCCCGCGACCTGGGCTATCGCTAGAGATGTCGGAGCGTCCAAGACTTCACGAACGCTTCCGACACCTGTGACTTTCCCCTCCGCCAGGACAATGACCCTGTCGCCGATGGCGTCAAGTTCCTCACGATTGTGGGTTACATAAAGAACGGGGATGCGCTTTGCCGCCTCCAGTTCACGCAAATCCTGAAGGATCGCGGAACGCAACCGGGCATCGAGGCCAGTCAGCGGTTCATCCAGAAGCAAGAGACTGGGGTCGGTGGCAAGCGATCGAGCCAGTGCCACGCGCTGTTTTTCTCCTCCCGAGAGTTCTCGCGGCTTGCGGTTCTTGAGAGGAGCGATGTGAAAAGCTTGCAAGATACGGTCGATGCGGGCGGAGCGATCTGTGGGACTTGCTTCAAACAGGCCGTAGGCGACATTTTGTTCCACGGTCAGGTGCGGAAAAAGGGCGAGCGACTGGAAAACATAGGCAATGCGCCGACGCTGTGGCGGACAGCTGATGCCGCTGTCGGAGTCGAAGAAAATTTGATCCGCTAAGGAGACACGACCGGCATCTGGCGTTTGGAGACCCGCGATGCAATCAAGGAGCGTAGATTTCCCGCCACCGGATGGACCGAACAGAATCGTGAACCCCGGCGGGAACTCCTGATCAATTTGCAGGCGAAACTCACGGCCCCCGTTCGAGCGAAAGCGCTTGTCGATATTAACGGAGAGACTTGGAATCACACTCATTGAGGATGCCAGGGTGACCATGCACGTCGATTCACGGCATACACGACCGCCAGAACGACAAAAGAGATGGCGAGAAGTAAAAGTGACATCGCATGGGCACCGGCGTAATCCATAGCTTGTACGCGGTCGTAGATGTCGATAGACGCGGTGCGGGTAATGCCTGGAAGATTGCCGCCGACCATGAGAACAACACCAAATTCCCCGAGTGTGTGGGCGAAACTCAGAACGAGTGAACTCAGGAGACCAGGCCAGGAAAGCGGAAGGATAATCTTCAGAAAGGTGCGTAGTGGACTTGCGCCGAGAACGGAAGACGCGGCAAACAGCCTTGGATCGAGAGATTCGAATGAATTCATGAGCGGCTGAACGGCAAACGGAAGGCTGTAGAAGAGAGAAGCAATAACCAGTCCAGTAAAGGTGAAGGCCAGAGGATGCCCGAGAACACTCTGGGCTACTTTTCCGATCGCACCGCGAGGACCGAGCACCATGAGCGCATAGAATCCGAGTACAGTCGGCGGCAAGACTAGCGGAAGGGCGACTACCGATTCCAGCAAGAATTTTCCTCTCCACTTGCTGAAAGCCAGCCCATAGGCAAGCGGGATTGCGACGGCCGAGAGTATGATCGACACCGTTCCAGCCAAGCGCAGTGATAACAAGAGAGCATTGAAGTTCACGGATTCGTTCCGCCCGACGTTGCCGAGGACTCCGGATTGAAACCGTAGTGCACCAGAATCTGGCGACCTTCTGCACTTTTTACAAACTCGAGAAAATCAGCTGCAGCCCTTTTATGTTTTGACGCGGAAAGGAGAACGAGGCTCTGTTCAAGAGGAGGATGGAACTTTACCGGGACCACCCAACGATCTCCATTTTGCATTGCGGACGACGTGGCTAGTGAAAGCGCAATGATCCCTGCCTGAGCATTCCGTGATTGGACAAATTGCGCGGCTTGAGAAATATTTTCGCCATAAACCAGCTTTGATTTGATTTGATCAAAAATTCCGGCTCGCTCGAGAGCAGCAATCGCAGCTTTGCCGTAAGGCGCGTGTTCAGGATTGGCGATGGCGATCTTGCGGACGCGGGGGTCGAGCAAAGACTGAAAACCCTTGGTTGAAACATTCAAATGTTCATCAGGATCTGCCCAGACGGCAAGGCGGCCAAGGGCATAGCAATAAAGAGACTGCTTGTCGGCGAGCCCCCGTTCAACAAGTTTGGCGGGAAAGGCGACGTCTGCAGAAAAGAATAAATCGAACGGCGCGCCGTTCTGGATTTGCACAAAGAAATTCCCACTTGAGCCGTAGACCACTTCGACCGGCTGCCTCGTTTTTGCCTGATATTTTGCCACCAGATCCTCCATGGCAAATTGTAGATCAGCGGCCGCGGCGACCCGCAGGTCCTGTGTATGTGCCAATGCCCCTGTCAGTGCATGGAACAACGAGAAAGCGAGAATGCCAATGACGCGCGTCCATCGGTACAGGTTGAATCGCGAAGGCATCAAAGCTCCAGATTTGGACTTCAAACGCGCAGAATCATGACCTCGGTTGACTTGATCAGTGCCGCGGCGCGTTCACCGACCTTCAGGCGCATCTCCTTGGCGGCATCGGCCGTAATGATTGAGGTGATGTGTTGTTCGCCGACGGACAGGGTGATTTGCGCTAGCAAGCCGCTAACTTTGATGGCGACGACGCGGCCAATGAGTTGATTGCGACCGGAGACTTTCCGGAAATTGCCACGTCTCTGAGTAATGTCGCCGCGATCCAGTTTTTTCGGTATGAGACGATCGATTTCTGATTCAGGTACTCGGTGATGGCCTCCCGGAGTTTTTACCGTCTTCAGTTTGTCATGATAGATCCACTGCTTGAGCGTGGGGTAGCTGATGCCAAGAATGTTTGCAGCTTCGCGTGGAGCAAGAAGTCTCTGCATCACCCCTCCAGTGCGAGAGTTTATCCGATATTCAACCGCGTGACCAATACGATTCAATACGGATTAACGTGAATTGGAAAGGACAGGCGCTCGAGGAACTCCTCTCGGACCTAGTTCCTCAGCGGCTTTCCGGTTTTGAGTGTGTGCGCAATGCGCTCCTGGGTTTTCCTTTCACCACAGAGGGAGACGAATGCCTCACGTTCAAGGTCAAGAACGTATTGTTCACTGACAAGTTGCGGCGCAGAAAGCGCGCCGCCGGCGAGGATATGGGCGAGTTTGCGAGCGACATGAGCATCGTAATCGGAAGCGTAGCCGCCGCGAACCATCAGGTGGATAACCATCTTGGCGGCAGCGAGAAAGGACTCGCCGAGAACCTTGATTTGCGTGGTTTGTGCCCCCACCTGCCAGCTGCTGGCAGAAGGCTTCCAGCCCGATTTTGCCAGGGCGATCGCGGTCTGCTTGGCATCGGCGACCAGGCGCTCGCGGTTCATGGAGTAGGTGTCGGTGCGACGTAGATAACCGAGCTGGCGATTTTCTTCGGCGCTGGTGCCTACCTTCGCTGTGGCGATATTTTCGAATACGGGCCGCAGGGCGTGAAGTAGATCGAGATCGTCGCCAGTAGCGGCATTCTCGTTGGCGTGAATCATCATTTCCTTGGTACCGCCGCCGCCGGGGATCAACCCGACACCGGCTTCGACTAATCCAATGTAGGACTCGGCCGCTGCATGAATTTTCGCGGCGTGAAGGCTGATTTCGCAGCCCCCCCCGAGTGCCATGCCCTGCGGAGCGGAGACGATTGGCTTCGCCGCGTATTTGATGGCAAGGTTCACGTTCTGAAATTGCTTCACGGCCATGTGCAGCTCGTCCCACTCCTGCTCCTGAGCCCCAACCAGCACCAGCATGAGATTTGCACCAACGCAGAAATTCGTCGCCTGATTCGCAATGACCATGGCGTCAAAATCAGTATCGAGCCGTTTGATGCCTTTATGGATCATGGCGATCAGATCAGAGCCGATGGCGTTCATCTTGGAGTGAAATTCGCAGCAGACAATGCCGTCACCGAGATCGATGAGACTGGCACCCGGGTTGCGGTCGACCTCGCGGCCTGCGTTCTTCAAGCTCTTCAGCAGGATGATTCCAGATGGTTCTTCAACTGTTTTTGTAGCGCCTGTCGCGAGATCGAAGACAACAGTCGTCCCTTTGCTGGAATCGTAAAAACCACTGCCTCCAGTGGCAAGCGCCTTTTCGAAAACCGGCGGAAGAGCGCGGCCCTCTTTTTTGATTTGAGCGGCAAAAACGGGTAATCCAATCGCATCGACAATTTCAAAAGGGCCCAGCTCCCAAGCGAAGCCCCAGCGCATGGCGCGATCGACATCAACGATGCGATCGGCAATTTCCGGCACGCGCCGACCAGCGTATAAGCACATCTCGGACAGACCGCCCCAGATAAATTGCTGGGCCTTATCGGGTTTCTGGCCCTCGAACAAGGGGGTCATGAGCGAACGCAACCGTTCGCGCGTGTCCTCGATGGTTTTTGCGGCGTCGATTGAGGCAAATTTTGCTCTTTGGCGGGGGCGGTAATCCATCGCCTGGACATCTAGCGCAAGAATTTCTTTTTCGGTGGTGCCCTTCACGCGCTTGTAAAATCCCTGACCGGTCTTCTCTCCAAGCCAGCCGCGGCGAAGCAGGTCTTCAATGAGCGAGGGCAGCTTGTAGACTTCGCGCGACTCATCGTCGGTTGCCGTTTCATAAATATTCCTGACGACATGCGCAAGAACATCGATTCCAACGATGTCGGCAGTGCGGAATGTGGCCGATTTCGGCCATCCCACAGCGGGGCCGGTGCAGGCGTCGACTTCCTCGACGGTCATACCTAGTGTAGACATCAGTCTAAGGGCATTGACCATGGAAAATGTGCCAATCCGATTCGCAATGAAGTTCGGAGTGTCTTTGGCAACCACAACGCCTTTGCCCAGGCGACGATCGCAAAAGTCTGCCAGCGTTTCAATCACGGACTCCCTGGTTTTCGGGCCCGGAATGATTTCGACCAGTTTCATGTACCGCGGAGGATTAAAAAAATGTGTTCCGGCCCAATGTTGCTGAAATTCCTCAGGCATTCCCTCTGCGATCCGATGAACCGGCAGGCCAGAAGTGTTGGTGGTAACAATGGAACCCGGTTTGCGGAACTGCACGACCTTCGCCAGTAATTCCCGCTTAATTTCGAGATTCTCGGCGACGGCTTCGATAATCCAGTCCGCGTCCGCGATTCGCGAGAGGTCGTCTTCCAGATTGCCGATCGAAATTTTCGCGGCAAGTTCAGGTGTGAAGAAGGCGGCCGGCTTGGATTTTCTTGCTGCGTCCAAGCCGGCGACAACGAGTTTGTTGCGGTCAGCCAGAGTGGCGGCATCTTTGGGGACGATATCGAGAAGCAGGCATGGTAGCCCGGCATTGGCGAAGTGAGCAGCGATCCGCGCACCCATCGTGCCGGCGCCAAGTACGACAGCCTTTTGCATTTTCTCGATCATGGCAAGACCTTGTGGATCAGAATTGGTATGGCTTCACAGGTTACAAAACCGTTGGGCGGCGGTCAAACGGGTGTTTGAATTTCGGACGCGCTATTGGGAAAGCCTGACCTGTACGATGACAGGTTGGCCTTCGCCCTTGCCTCGCTGGGTGAGCCATGCGGCCAGGCCCTCGGCGAAGTATTCCGGCGTGAGGCGGAAGCTTGCTTCGAGTTGACCGTCGGCGGTGGGCAGTGTGTCATCGAAGTCGGCCGAGTTCGTGAAGTTGCGCATACAAAACTGATCGAGCCATTCGAGGGGGCACAGCCTCTGTTCGCCGCGGATGAAGATGTTGACCGTAAATTTCTGTGCATACATGAGCTGAGAATAGCACTTCTTCTGGCGTATCAGGATTTCGCGAGTTCAAGAATCTGTTCGTACTCGTAGACGTGGACGCCGGGCTGTGCTCGACGCGCAGCCTGGAGCATGGCGGTGGCAAGTACATCGACGTCCACAGGGCTGAATTTTTTCAATGAACCCACGAGTGCGAAATCGAGAGCCTTGGCAACCGCTACACCAACTCGTTCCCCAGTACGACTGCCGAGGCGATCGCCAGCGAGAAAACTGGGCCGAAACAAGTGCACTGACTCGAATGGCAATGATCTGAGCACGACTTCTAGTTCGCCTTTGACCTTGAGATAGAAAGTAGATGAATGCGGATCAGCGCTAATCGAGGAAACGATAACAAACTGGCGAGCGCCGCCCTTGGCGGCGAGCGTCGCGAGAGAGAGGTTCGCGTCGAAGTCGATCTGACGGAAGGCTTCGCGAGAGCCCGCTTCTTTCATGGTGGTGCCAAGAGCGGAGAAAACAACTGCCCCGGCAAACTCTGGAAACTGAGGAAGTCGCGTAAAATCGACGATACGCTCGCGAAGTTTTGGGTGCGCAATCCCAAGTGGTCGACGAACGAGTGCCGTCACTTGAGTGTAATCGACCGAATCGAGCAGCCGGCGCAGGCATTCGCCTCCGACAAGCCCTGAGGCTCCCGCGATGACGGCGACGTGAGAAGGGACCGCATTTGAAATCACCCAGAACCCCTGACCTTGCGGATATGGTAATGGCTAACATACACTGAACTAGAGAAAAAATAGAAATAGACCTGCCTGCCAGTCTGCGCTCCTCTGAAATAGACTCCGGACCGGTTGGACCAGGCTCAATGATTCAATTTTTTAATGCAATGGATTTGATTTCTGGGGGTAGATCGTGGGCACTGCGATGGAAGCCTGGGTCAGAGAAGCGGCCGGGCTGACCAAACCCGATAGAGTCGTATTCTGTGACGGTTCGGAAGCGGAAAATGAGGTCATTCTTCAGGAGATGCTGAAGCATGCCGATTCTTTCCGCTTGAATGAAAAAAGCTACCCGCATTGTTACCTCCACCGCAGTAATCCGAGCGACGTAGCCCGCACCGAACACCTGACGTTTATTTGCTCTCGCGATAAAGACGATGCGGGTCCGACGAATAACTGGATGGACCCTGATGGCGCGAAATGGAAAGTAGGTAAGCTTTTGGATGGAGCGATGCGGGGACGAACGATGTACGTCGTGCCCTACATCATGGGACCAGCCAGTTCACCGTACAGTAAGGTGGGCGTCGAAGCTACAGACAGCCCGTACGTCGTTGCGAATATGCGGATTATGTCGCGCATGGGAAGAGTAGCCACCGACCGCTTGGGCAGTTCAGCGGATTTCGTGCCTGGACTGCATTCATTGGGGGATCTAGATCCAATGCGGAGATATATCGCCCACTTTCCGGACGAGAAGCTGATCTGGAGTGTCGGATCGGGTTACGGTGGGAATGCTTTGCTTGGAAAGAAGTGCTTTGCTTTGCGAATTGCCAGTTCGATAGCGCGCAGAGCAGGCTGGATGGCAGAACACATGCTTATCCTGGGCCTGGAATCGCCTGACGGAAAGGTTACCTACATGGCGGCGGCCTTCCCCAGTGCATGCGGAAAAACGAACCTGGCAATGATGGTATCCGCGCTTGAAAGCCAGGGCTATCGGGTGTGGACGATCGGCGACGATATTGCCTGGATGCATATCGGAGCGGATGGATTTTTGCGGGCGATTAATCCAGAGGCCGGGTTCTTTGGAGTTGCGCCGGGCACCGGGATGAAAACGAATCCAAACGTGATGTCAGCGTTAAACCGCAATACGATTTTTACGAATGTAGGCGTCACCGCCGAAGACGAACCGTGGTGGGAAGGGATGGGCGGTCCACCGCCACCGGGTTTGATCACCTGGCGCGGCGAAAAGTGGGATAACTCGAAGGGGCCGGCGGCGCACCCGAACTCTCGCTACACGGTCCCGGCAACGCAGTCTCCCAGTATATCCGCGAACTGGGATTCACCTGAAGGCGTACCGATCTCGGCATTCATTTTTGGTGGACGGCGCGCGCGATTGTCGCCGCTCGTGTATGAGTCCTTCAACTGGCAACACGGCGTCTACGTAGGTGCAACAATGGCCTCTGAAACGACGGCCGCCGCGACCGGTGATGTGGGAATAACGCGGCGCGATCCGATGGCAATGCTTCCCTTCTGTGGTTACAATATGGCCGATTATTTCCAGCATTGGCTTGATATGGGCAAGCGTATTCCCCATCCCCCTAAGATTTTCCATGTGAACTGGTTTCGCAAAGGCGCGGACGGAAAATTCTTGTGGCCGGGCTTTGGCGACAACGTTCGCGTGCTGAAGTGGATTCTGGAGCGCGTCGAAGGCAAAGGCCAGGCCGAAGAAACACCGATCGGTTATGTCCCAACCCAGAGTGCGCTAACACTTGACGGTTTGCATATCTCGAACGAAACGTTACGCGAATTGTTCAAGGTGGAACCAGATGATTGGGAAGTGGACCTGGCGGATTGCCGCGAATTTTTTGCAAAGTTCGGAAAGCGCCTGCCTGCGGAATTGAATGACGAACAGGATCGGCTAGTCGGTCGATTGGAAAAAGCACTTCCGATTTAGCATCTTCGAAGTTACCGCCTGACCGAGACAACCAAGATTTCCCAATTATTCTGCCAGGAGGCGGGCGCACGCGGCGGCTCGGCGCCTCCGGAGAGCGACTACAAAATCTCCTTGATCGAAGCATCGATGGAGATATGCGTGACAACCTCGCTGCCAATGCGGTAGGCCGTGCCGCCCACGTTCGAGAAATGCAGGAAGCGGCTGATATGATAATCCTCGTCGAAGCTTCCAAAAAAACGGACGACTTCTGCGTCATTTAAAGAAAAATCCGCTAGCGGTACCGCTTTCGCAAACTCTCCGGCGACAGCGATGTAGCGTTCGACGAGTTCACGCAGATTCCACATGGGCGCAGTGTATCGCGGCAGCAGTTCCTGCGAAAGTTGAAGTTTGGCGCTGCGGCATGGGATTCGGTAAGATGCTGGCAGTATCGATTACCAACCACGAGGAGAAAATATGAGCTTGGCTGTCGGGACCGCCGCACCGGATTTTACGTTGAAGGACCAAAACCAGAAGGAAATCAAGCTTTCAGATTTTGCCGGAAAGAAAAATGTCGTGCTGGTGTTTTATCCATTGGACTGGAGTCCAGTCTGTACGAACGAGCACGCATGCTTCGTGAACGACATGAAGAATTTTGACACGCTGGAGGCGGAGGTGCTTGGCGTCAGCGTGGATAGCGTGTGGTCCCACAAGGCCTACGCCGAAAAAATGGGGATCAAGTACTCATTGCTCGCAGATTTTCATCCGAAGGGCGCGATGAGTGAGAAATACGGTGTGTACCTCGGCGACAAAGGAATCACTGGTCGCGCAATTTTCATCGTCGACAAACATGGGAAAGTCGCCTGGGCCAAGAACTACGATATCCCGGTAGTTCCAGACATCAAGGAAGTGGCCGCAGCTCTCGCACAAGTGAAGTAGTTTCTGGACAGCCGGCTCCGACAATAACAATGGCGGCTGCGAAATGCATCCGCCATTATTACTTAGTGATGTCGTTCTTCACGGTCGCACCGCCCTTCAAAACGAACCTGACGTTTTCGAGGACCTTCACATCGGCCGTTGGATCGCCATTTACAGCGATAAGATCGGCATAATGTCCTGGCTCGAGAACGCCAATTTTATCCGGGACGCCTATCAAATCAGCCGCACTAATGGTGGCCGCTTGGATAGCGTCGATAGGTTTCATGCCCCATTCCACCATTTTTGAGAATTGTCGCGCGTTCTCGCCGTGGGGATAAACCCCTGCATCTGTACCGAAAGCGATTTTAGCGCCAGACTGGTACGCATGACGAAAATTTTCCCTCTGCAAGCGCCCGATCTTCTTTTCTTTTTCGATGGATTCCGGCAACATGCCGGACTTTGCGCCTTCGGAAAGAATGAAATCATCGTTGTAAATATCGAAGACCAGATATGTCCCGTGCTGTTTGGCCAAGGCGATCCCCTCGTCATCGATCAGGCTGGAATGTTCAACGGAGTCGATTCCCGCGTTGATCGCGTCCTTGATTGATTGCGTTCCGTGTGCGTGCGCGGCAACCTTCCGGCCAAGTTTGTGAGCTTCAGTTGCGATGGCCTGCAGCTCTTCAAGGGAATATTGGGGCGTTCCAGGCAGATCTCCCTTGCTCAACACGCCGCCCGAAGCACAGACCTTAATTACGTCAGCGCCATACTTTACGACTTCACGAACTTTGGCTCTGGCCGCCCATGGCCCGTCCGCAACACCGATTTCCGAATAATGAAATTCATAGGGAAGAAGATTATTGTCGCAGTGGCCACCCGTGATGCCGAGGGCGGGGCCTGAAACAAACATGCGTGGCCCTTCCACATCACCCTCGTTGATGCCATCCCGCAATGCCACGTCGGTGAATCCGCCGGCGCCCACATTTCGCACGGTCGTAAAGCCCGCTCGAACGGTAATACGGGCATTCCTGGCCCCAATGATGGCTTCGCGTGGCACGGAGATGCCCAAGCCCTGATAGCCCTCACTGGTTGGATTGCTGGTGAGATGCGTGTGCACGTCGATCAAGCCAGGCAGGCAAGTGGCGCCTGACAGATCGATCGGTTCAATCCCCTGCGGGAGTTTAAAGTTAGCAAAAGAAGCTACCGACGTGATTATACCGGCTTCATCGAAGACAACGACCTGATCGGCCGATAGCTTGCCGGTTCGAACGTCCAGCAAGTGGCCGCATCGCACGGCGCCTGGCGCTGCGAATAGGGATGGAACGACAAGCAGAAGTAAGACGCAAAGCCGCAAAAGATTACGCATGAAAGCTCCCGTGAGAATGAACGTGCTTCAAAGAATACAATGAAAATGGAAAGTTACATTAGTGATGTGGAGTCGGTACGGGGCTCTGGATCGTAGCGTTCGCGCCATCCACCTTCTTGTTAGTTGAGGTATTCGCGAAGGACCGGACCAGCGAGACCATTTCCCACCGCTGTTGCTCCGTCAGTCGCTTTTCGAAGGAAGGCATCGGTTTTTTGCCGACTGTAATCTTGTAGTATAGCTCGCCATCGGTGAACTTGTTCAGGCGCTTTGCATCGGTTAGATCAGCAGGCGGTGGGTCGTACATCATGGCGTCGGAACCGTCTCCCTTGCCAGTGTCGCCATGACAGTTCGAACATTTCTCATCAAAGATGACTCGCGCCTCCTTCATGCCGGCAGCAGTGGGCGCAACCGGATTTTTCATCTGCTTGATGTCCGGCGGAGCGTCCCAGTTTGGTTTTTGCAGAGCAGCAAAGCCGATGGACATAAAAATAAGGCCGATGGTGCAGGCAAAAAGGACCTTGCGCATTCGTAAACTCCGGGATGATCTCTCGTTCATGTCTTCTTTGCAGCTTCGCTTGCCTGGGCACCGGAAAAGCGGATCAATTGCCCATATATATTAAGATGCCGGGACCCAAGATCCCGATAAAATAAATTGCTCCCGCCGCCGCGGCAAGAATCCATGGCAAATCCCAGGAGATTGGCTTTTCCGCAACGTTTGGAAGAATCGGAGAACTGAAAAGCCTTGTAACATTGCGCGGAATATAAAGAAGACCGATGAAGGCTGCGAAGCTGCTCATGGTGCCGGACCTCAAAACTTCCATTGCCCCGCGAGGATCGAGAATTGCTCCCGCACAAGCAATCAACCCGGCCGAAACATAGGAAATCCAGATTAGCCGGAGAATGCGTGAGCGGGTTTCGGCATCACTGAGAGGAATGACGAAACACAGTTCTCGTGTCACCCATCGAATGGACCAGCGGTAGAGAAACAATCCTGACAAGACAAGAGCCGCTCGGCCAAGCCAACGAAGATTTGAGCCGAAGATCAGAGCCATCCAATCGCCGTTACCCGTGATGCCGGAAAGGACCATGTAGCCGAAAGCCCAGAAAAGACTGAACGCCATAACCAACCACAGAAAAAATCGCAACTGTACCGGGCGTTTCCGAACAAGTCGTTGGATGAGCCAGGCAAGAAATGCGCACGCGAGGTTGCCGGCCGGTCCGCCGAGATCGAAAATTCTCCACTGTGGATCGCGCAGTGTGACCCACTCGATCAGACGAGTGGTGGTCAGCATGGCGGACTTGCCCCCGGCAAGATAGAAGCCGAGTGCATGGCCAGCACCTTCGTGGGCGACATTTGTGACAATGTACGCCAGCACGGCAATCGAACTTACCGTAATACGGTTATCGACAAAAACAGGAGCCGCAGATACGGCAATTCGAATCGGAGGATCGGGCGAATGGGGCATATGGAAACAGGAACTAGATTATGCCCGAAAGATGAACCAGAGAAGCTCTGCGTTGAAAAATAAAATGCCCGCAGTGATGACCCAAGCCACGACTACAGTTACACGCGAATTCACGAATTCGCCCATCTTGGCGCGTTCACTCGTGAACTGAACGAGTGGAATGACAGCAAATGGGAGCTGGAAGCTGAGTACGACCTGGCTAAGGATCAAGAGAGACGTAACTTTTCCTTCGCCCGCAAGGCCGATCACGAGAATTGCAGGCAGAATCGCGATGGAACGGGTGACCAAACGGCGAATCCACGGTTTGAGACGAATTTGAAGGAAACCCTCCATAACGATCTGACCCGCGAGGGTTCCCGTCAAGGTGGAATTCTGACCGGAGGCAAGCAAGGCAAAGGCAAACAGCGTGCTGGCGAAGCTTGCGCCCAAAAGGGGCGTGAGTAACTTATAGGCTTCGGATATATCCGCAACTTCATTCAGACCGCGGGTATGAAACGCGGCCGCGCCAAGCACGAGAATGGCAGCGTTGATGAACAGTGCGAATCCGAGTGCCACCGTAGAGTCGATGATGGCGTATTTGATGGCTTCGCGACGATCCTCGGAGCCTTCTCCAAACGCCCGGGTCTGCACAATGCTGGAATGAAGGTACAGATTGTGCGGCATGACCGTGGCACCCAGAATGCCGATCGCAATATAGAGCATTTCCTTGTTACGCAAAATTTCGAGATGGGGGATAAAGCCGTGCGCCGCTTCAATCCAGAGTGGCCGGGAAAAAAATATCTCGTAGGCGAAGCAAGCGCCAATCGTTGCAATCAGCGTAACCACAAATCCTTCAATGAGACGGAAGCCTCGGCCTTGGAGCAACAGGACGATCAAGACGTCAAGCGAAGTGATGAGCACCCCGGCAAGTAGCGGAACGCCGAATAGGAGTTTGAGAGCGACTGCTGAGCCGAGCACTTCTGCGAGGTCGCAGGCAGCGATCGCCAGCTCACAGATGATCCAGAGGATAAACGTTGTCCGAGGGGAGTAGTGGTCGCGACAGGCCTGGGCAAGGTCCCGACCCGTTGCGACGCCCAATTTCGCTGAGAGCGCCTGGAGAAACATGGCCATGAGGTTGCTGAGCAGTACCACGCTGAGTAGTGCGTAACCGAACTTCGACCCGCCACCGATATCGGTTGCCCAGTTACCCGGGTCCATGTAGCCGACGGCGACAAGATAGCCTGGCCCGGCGAAGGCGAGAATCTTGCGGAACCAGGACGAATTGGGAGCAATCAGGACGGTGCGGTGGGATTCCGGAAGAGAAGGCAAACGAAGGGGGTTACGCCAGCCACGTGAAGACACTTCAGCGACGGCGATTCCGGTCTCGGGAGCAAATCGGTTGTTTCGAGACTCCTGCATCATGGTGTGGCTTGTGTTAACCGTGGTGAACTTCCATTATAAACTATAATTAATAACCTCACCTTGTCAATAGAACGTGATTTCATCTCGTGAAACTCCGCTGGACGAGGTTTGCAATGGAACCAAAGAACGAAAGGGCGCTCTGTGCTATTTTGAATAGGGACTTCCGGAGACCAACATGGATGATAAACAGCAATCGCCGCCGCAGCCAGGGCAGGTGCAGATCAAAGCCGATGAAAAGGAGTTGCAGGGAATTTATAGCAATCTGGTGATGATTCACCATCACGCAGAAGAATTCACGTTGAATTTTGTGTACGTATTCCCTAATGGTACGCAAGGCAAATTGCTAAGCAGTGTCATCGTGAGCCCCGGACACGCCAAGCGGATCTGGCGTGCGCTAGGTGAAAATATTGCCCGATTTGAGGCACAGTACGGACCGATCAAGGAAGGCCCGGAGGGCGGCGTAACTGGTGCGAATAACGTGGGATTCGTGCAATAGCGACGACCCTTTCTTGCTGGGCAACTGTCGCACAAGCGTAAGATTTTTATGCGTGAAGAATTGCCTCGCTGCAGTGGTTACGGTAAAGTAGAGGAGTTGTCTGCTAATAGGTTGGGCCTGTAGCTCAGGTGGCTAGAGCGCGCCCCTGATAAGGGCGAGGTCGGTGGTTCAAGTCCACCCAGGCCCACCATTTACTTCCGCAGGTTACCGAGCGTCGTCCCACAAAACGACCTGGCCCAAACTCCCCCGTCTGCCTATCCAGTCCCTGCGCCGTAAGCTATTCTCCCGGCGCGGCCGTGTTTCATCGCCGTCGTCTTGCGTATTCAGCTCGAGGGGCTGTGAGTTAGACCTCGAGTGTTGAAGTGGTTTTGTCTGTTGGCCCCCACTCGGCGCTATTTCTCGGAGCAGGGCTCCGTCCTGACTCCCGAAATCTCCACGCCGTACTGATTCGCCCCGGAAATGCGCGAGCCGTCGGCCGAAAGGGAGACACTGTCGACGGGGTTCGGCCAAGTCAGGGCGTAGATTCCGCGGGCTGCATCGATTGCCTTCCATTTGCCATGGAATGTCGCGGCCGTGAACGTGCCGTCTGGGAGGACGGTGACCGACACGCCATTGGGCCATCGCCAGACCCCTATCAGCCCGTAGCTCCCTGAGACACGCGCTCCAAACGTAGAATAACCATATTGATTCCCGCCGGTCAGAGATTGCTGGTCCGGCGCAATTGTAACCGTGTCCGTTGCCTCCGGCCAGGTGAACGTGTAGATTCGCCGATTGGCACTCGCGGTCAACAACCGCCAGTGCCCCGTGAATGGGCCACCCACAATGTTGCCGCCGGCGTGGATCACCACCGGCGCGTTGTTAAACCACTGATAGCAACCCACGATCGGCTCGTTGGCAACGAGTTTGGCCGCATCCGCTAGATCCTTCTTGATCAAATCGGCTACCGGCGCCGAATCTGGTGTTTGCTTCGGAGTTGGAACATCAGCAGGGGGCATGACGGCGTTTGGATTCTTCTCCACGGTCGCCGTAGTGCCTGGGTGATTTCCTGCACCGCGGAACAGCACGACTCCAAGAACGAGCAAGCCCAGCACCGCTGCGGCACCGAGGCCCACCCAGATTATCTTCGAGGATACGTTCGTGTCCTTGTGGGTCGCAGCGCGGGCGACGGCTTCGCGCACCGGCGATGGCGGAGTGCTCGGCGCATTTCGCTCAGCAGCGCCCGGGTGCTGTGGCGCGAGCGTACGCTCCTCTTCCAGCTTCGTGGGAAGCAGCTTATGGACCGTCGCTGCCAGGTTATCGAGATGTTTTTCCATGGGCGGCGTGATCGCGTCCAGCCAATGGACAGAGCCAATGAAATAGTCGAGCGATTTCCCCGGCGGGACGTCTTCGATCCGAAACGGCAGGATGGTCAGACCGTTGCTGACCGCGCGTTCGACCTCTTTCGGTATATGGTCGGAGGAATTGGCGCTCGAGGAAAAGACCAGAACCATCACCTTGGCGACGTGTATCGCTTCAATTATGGCTTCGCCATAAGACCTGCCCGCTACGATGTCACGTGGCGCGATCCAGCAACGAACGCCGGATGACTCCAGCCGTGCGCACACGGCGTCAGCTACAATTTTATCTTTTGAGGAATAACTGACAAATACATCAAAAGCCACTGGCAGAACCTCCGCAACTGTTCCTCGCCGTGCAATTCGACTTGCACGACCGCCCTCGCCAGAGGATCATATCACTGCCCGGCAAAAAGAAATCTCGGTTTTGCATTTCTGATTGGCCCATCGGCAGGCACCTTCAACTCTGGACATCGCGAACGATTGGACTTTTCAAATCAAGTTACCTCTCCCGATCCATCTGCGCGCGTTTGCTTCTTTACTATCGGCGGCCTTCTGGGATAACTTTTGGCAATTCATGCGTTGTCGGCATGCGCAGGACATATCCTCCATGGCTTGCGCATTCGCCAGCGTATTTGGTGTTAATGAACACTTAAGACGGGGCACGTTCAACTGGAAGTCGTGGGCCGCAACTAGATCTCATCTCGCCACGCTTGAGGACTGAGAATTGAAGAAGAGAAAACTACCGGGCTTCGATAGCGCGCACGTTCTGGCCCCGCTGGTTATCGGCATCTCAGGGCATCTCGCCCTCCGCGAAGAAGATCGCCCGGCGCTTGAAAGAAAGATTAGGGAGATTCTTGCCGAGTTCCGCAAGAACTACCGTGATACTCCTCTAATCCTGCTCTCCGCTCTCGCGGAAGGAGCCGACCGATTAGCGGCAAAAGTTGCTCTGTCCCCTCACTTGAAAACTCGACTGATAGTTCCCCTGCCGATGCCAATCGATCAGTATGAGCAGGATTTTAAAGACGCCTCCCTCGATGAATTCCGCACTCTGCTCGATCAGGCAGGTGCCCATTTCGAGTTACATCCTCCCGACGAGAACCCGCTTGAATTGATCCCGAAGGACAGTCCAGAGCGAGATCGACGATACGAGCTCGTGGGCAAGTTCATTGCAGAGCAGTGTCAGATTTTGATCGCCTTGTGGGATGGCCTGGACTCCGGCAAGATCGGCGGCACCTCATCAGTTGTTCACTATCAGTTGGAAGGGGTGCCCCCGAGCGACCCTTATTCACTCGAAGATCCCGAAGGATTTCCGGTCTATCACGTTCTTACCCCCAGGCCGGAAAATCCAATTCCCCAGGGGAACGTTCTTGAACATCACGTAATCTACCCAAAGGTGTTTGGGGGGAATGAAGTTCGAGCAAAAAATTACTATGCGAAGATGTTCGGCCGCCTGAACGAATTCAATCGATATGTCGCACATCCGGGCCGAGCCCTAGCAAAAAAGATCCGAAATACCAAAAATAATCTTTTGGACTCTGCGCCTAACGAAGAAATTCCTGCGGAGATGGGATCGGCTCTAAATCGTTACGCGGTGGCCGATGCACAGGCAACTCGTTTCCAGAGATGCTTGAATTGGGTCCAGGCCCTGTTGCACGTTGGGACGTTTATCGCGTTCTTTTGCTTTCTACTATTCGCGCATGGAGAGTCGCATTGGCCTGGTTATTTGTGGTGTTCCTTCGGAATTGTAATTCTACTTTTTGGTTTGGAGGTCGGGTCGCGAAAGAGGATTTTGGATACCCGTCACGAGGATTACCGGGCGCTGGCCGAAGGTCTCCGGGTCAAGTTTTTTTGGAAGCGTGTCCTGATCAACGATCCAATTATCGATCTTTATCTGGGCAAGCACAGATCAGAACTGGACTGGATACGTAACGGATTTCGAGGCTGGAATGTCTCCGAACGGAGTGAAGATCATGCGGAACTGCACTCCTTGGACGCCGAGGAGCAGAGGAAACGATTGGAATTCGTACGTAAACACTGGATCGATCAACAGCAGAGATATTTCTTGCGAGCAGGCGAACGTAACCACAAAAGGGACAAATTGTTCGAACACTTTGGGCTACTTTTTATGGTTGTCGTGTTCGCACTGGGTGGGGGCCTGATTTACACCGCGGTCTGGAAATGCGGAGCTCATCGCGACGGGATGGCCATCGCGCTTGAGGCATTTCTGGCCGCCGCAGCGCTACTGCACCACTTCAACAACAGAATGGGTTATGCCGAGTACGCGAAGCGGTATGAACGCATGGCCTCCCTATTTGCCAATGGGTCGCATCGGCTTGAGCACTTTCTGGCGCAAAAAAATTACAAGAAGGCCCAGCGTGTCGTCATACGGATTGGTCACGAGGCCCTGTCTGAAAACGGTGATTGGGTGTTATTTCGCCGCGAGAGGCCGCTTGAAATGCCCCACCCCTAGCACCTTGCTCTCTTCGCCTCTCGGATGCGATGGCTAGCGCACCCGATCCTTCTTCTCAGGCGGTTTAACTGGCAATACTAGCAGACCGTTTGTCACGCACTGAAAACGCTGGCGCGAGAAGTGAAAAAGCGAAGTGGGTGTCCGCTTTCTCCAACCCACAGTCCAACCCACAGATAGTGATGTCTTCTACGACTTCCGCGTATTTAGGCAGTCCCCGCGGTTTTGTAAGTCGCCATCCTGATAAGGGCGAGGTTGGTGGTTCAAGTCCACCCAGGCCAACCAAATATTTCAGGGGTCCGACCCTGAAATATGGGACGTTGGTCTCGCATCAAAGCTCGTTGGAGTCGGAACTAAGTCCCCGATCCATTGAAGATCCTGAGGAGATAGCTCCTGGTTTTTTGTAGGGCCAGTTGCCTGGTCTTGGCCTTTCTTAATTTCTTCGATCACCAGAGCCCGAACAGACCTGGCCCTCTGTGCGCCGGGGCTATCCGTGTCGAGCGTCAAGTTCATGTCGATGTCCTGTCATCACATTGCGGCTGAATAGGTAATCTGAAATTAGGTAATCCTGTGTAGGATTGGATGAATGCGTGGCACTACTGTCAGTCCCGACACGGGGGATATCTCACTAACGGGTACGACCTCACAGGTAAATTAGACTAGCCGCCCGCCATGGCCCCAACGATTAAAAGCGGTTCTTCTCCAGAACATACCTCTGCGGGAAGAAGAGTGTTAGCGGGCTCGTGCGAGAGATCTTCCCGGCAAGCGAAGAACCGGACAAATGGTCGGCGCTCGTGGGTGGATTGATCGCGGATCGTGCCTCTGAGAGCCGGATAGCGGACCTCAAGAGCATTTAACACAGATTGTAATGTTGGCGGACCATCGATCTCGATTTGCGCTTCACCTTCCACTCGAGCCAACGAGCGGAGATGCGCAGGCAGCACGACCCGTATCATTGCAGTGTTTGAACCTCTACGGACAGCACAGCGGGAAGATCGTGGCGAATGGCATTCCAAGTGTTACCGGAATCAGAAGAACCATATACTTGGCCTCCTGTAGTGCCAAAATAAATTCCGCAGGAATCCAGCGAATCGACTGCCATCGCGTCGCGTAAGACGTTGACATAGCAATCGCTTTGCGGAAGACCTTTGGTGAGAGCTTCCCATTCGTTCCCTCCGCTGCGGCTACGATACACGCGCAACTTGCCGTCCGGAGGAAAGTGCTCTGAGTCACTCTTGATAGGCACAACATAGATTGTCTCCGGCTCATGTGCGTGAACGTCGATCGGAAAACCAAAATCAGTCGGAAGATTGCCGCTGACTTCGTGCCACGAATCGCCCGAATTATCGCTGCGCATCACGTCCCAGTGTTTCTGCATGAAAAGCACGTTCGGCTTCGAGGGATGACTGGCGATGTGGTGAACGCAGTGGCCAACCTCTGCGGTTGGGTCAGGAAGTTCATGAGGAGACTTCAGTCCTTGATTGATAGGGCGCCAGTTGGCACCGCCGTCGTCGGTCCGGAAAACGCCTGCGGCAGAAATCGCAACGAAAATGCGTGCGCGGTTTAGAGGGTCGAGAACGATAGAGTGCAGCCCCATGCCGCCGGCTCCAGGTTGCCACAAATGTCCTTTCGCGCTGCGCAGGCCTGGCAGTTCATTCCAGGTTTGACCACCGTCGGTCGTTTGGAACAGCGCTGCGTCTTCGACGCCAGCATAAACTGTGTCTGGATCGGTGAGTGAAGGCTCAAGGTGCCACACGCGCTTGAACTCCCATGGATGTTGCGTGCCATCGTACCATTGGTGCGTACCGGGGATGCCGTCGTACACAAATTTGTTCCCGACGGGTTCCCAAGTCTTACCGCCATCGCTGGAGCGCTGGATTAGTTGTCCGAACCAGCCGCTGGACTGTGAGGCGTAGATACGGTCCGGATCGGCAGGAGATGCTTTCAAATGATACATTTCCCAGCCGGCAAAGTGGGGACCGGTGATATTCCAATCTTTGCGCTTGCCATCGGAAGTGAGAATGAACGCGCCCTTGCGCGTGCCGACAAGAACTCGTACAACGCTCATCTGCCCTCTCTTTCTTACCGTGAATCTATCAACTTCAGGACGTAATGGAAATCTGAAACTCAATCTCCCATGAACAAATCTTTCGCTGAGAGGATATGCCCGGACCCCGTTTGGGAATCAGTCCTTCAACCCAGGCAGACCTTGATTTCACGACGACCCATCCCTTCCATCCTCTAAGGAAGCCAGAGCGCAAATTGTGACCATCTCACTTGCAAAAAGCAAGTAATATGACTAGTGTAAAAAAGTGACGCGAGAGAAGAAACGCGCAGATTGTTGGCGGTCCCGGTGTCCGCTGAACGCATCAGTCGAGATCCTGGGAGACCGTTGGTCCTTGCTGATCATTCGAGACATGATGCTGCGAGGATACCGAACCTACAAGGAATTTCTAGGATCCTTCGAACGGATTGCGACAAACATCCTCGCCGACAGACTGCGCAACCTCGAACTACACGGAATCATTCATTCGGAGGTCGATCGCAGGGACCGCCGAAAACTGATTTACGTGCTGACACGAAAAGGAATTGATCTGGCTCCTGTGCTGACAGAAATGGTGCTATGGGCTGGATGCCACGAAAAAACAGGAAACCAGCCGCTCGTGCGCTTGATGCAGGATAACAAGGCAAAGTTTCTTGCAGACATTCGGGAACGCTGGGAAAAAAGCCTCGGCGGATGAAAAAGAGGTCTCCTCGTTGAAACCCCGTTTCGAATCTGGCCGACGTTATTCCGGTAATGCCAGGTTTCCGTTTATGCTGAAAGTGGTCTCTGCAACCGCTGCAGAAGTGCCTGGCTGACCTCCGCCCACCGAGAGACCATATGTTCCGGAGACGATAACGCGATTTCCGGCTTCATCTACCATGCTCAGATCACGAGGGTTCAATTTCAGTCGTACAGGTGTGGTGGCGCCAGCAGGAACGTGAACACGAGTGAATCCACGAAGAGCCCGAAGCGGCGCACCGGCGACTTTCGGAAACGTCAAATATACTTCGACAACTTCATCACCGTCGTGTTGGCTTACGTTCTTTACATCAGCGTCAATTTGTAGAGACTCTCCAGCCTGAAGTTGGGACGCCGACACTCTCAGGCTTCCGTATTCGAACTTCGAATAGCTGAGCCCGTATCCGAAAGGATACAAGGGCTTGCCGGTGAAGTAGCGATAGGTGCGATTGGTCATGCTGTAATCCTCAAACGGCGGAAGTTGTGAGACGCCGGTGTAAAAGGTCAGTGGCAGACGGCCCGAAGGATTGTTCACGCCGGCGAGGGTATCGGCGATTGCCGTGCCTCCTTCTTCACCCGAATACCACGCTTCGAGAATTGCGTTGGCATTCTGGTCAGCCCAGTTCACGGATAGAGCGCTGCCGTTCATCAGCACCACGATCAGCGGTTTGCCGGTGGCCTTGACAGCCTCAAGCAGTTGTTCCTCTTCTTTTGGCAAATCGAGGCTGGTGCGATCTCCACCCTGAAAGCCCTCCACCTGAACATTCATCTCTTCGCCCTCGAGGTCGGAAGTAATACCGACGACCGCGACGACGACGTCCGCATTCTTGGCAGCTGCGACAGCATCTTTCAGCGGATCGGCGGCGAGTTCGTTGTTCCAAACGATTTGCGCAATGGCATCACCGGTGTTTTGGAAATATTCAGCTTTAAATGCGTACTTGTGTCCCTTTTCCAGTTTTACCTCGGCAAGCTTCGAACTGATGCCATGCGTCGTCCAGTCCTCAACAATCAGTTTTCCATCGAGCCAGAGACGGAAGCCATCGTCCGCGCGCATTCCAAGCTGGTACGTTCCAGATTCACTCGGAGTGAAGAAGCCGGTCCAACGAACAGAGAAATTTTCGATCGCGAACGCGCCGTTAGAGAATCCTGGAATCGGTTGCAGAATGAAATTGAAGTCGATGTTCTTGTCAACGCGGGTAATGACCGGAGCTCCGGAGAGTTCCTGGTTCTTGAAATATTCCGCCTTCAGGCCAGGTTGACCATCCGGAGTCGTGAACAAGGCAGCGGGAACTGACTTGGCGTCACGCAGGAAATGGGTACCCGGAACAAAGGTGACCGCAGAAGTGGCGAATTGTTTCCGTATGCCTTCGAGCGCGGTTGTGGCTCGTGACGGCGTCCCGTTATAGTTCCCCTCCAAAACACGTTTGCTATCGGCGAGGGGTCCGACTACAACGATATTCTTCGGCGCCTTCAAGAGCGGCAGAATCCCGTCGTTCTTGAGCAGAACCATCGTCTCGCGAGACGTCTTCAGCGAAAGTTGGCGATGAAGCTCAGTATCGTTTTCCGAAATCGGAATTTGGGCGTAAGGGACCATCGCTGGAGGATCGAACTGACCGAGCATGAATCGCGCGCGGAACAACCGGCGCAAGGTGATGTCGATCTCCCTTTCGGTCAGCAATCCCTGCTTTACGGCATCGAGATATTTCACGTAGTCGGAATTGTCGGTAAGCTTGTGAGTGAAATCGACGCATTCGTTGTCCATTCCACGCTTGAGAGAAATTGCCGCGGCTTCCTCTTTCGTCTTGGTAAAGTGATGTCCGGACCAGATGTCGAGAACGGCACCACAATCTGAAACAACGAAGCCATTGAAGCGCCAGTCACCACGAAGTGTATCTTCGAGCAGGAAGGTGCTCGCGCAGGCCGGTTCTCCGTTCACGCTGTTATAGGCGCACATGGTCGATGCCGCGTGACCATCAACGATTGTGGCCCGAAATGCGGCGAGATAGGTATCTTCTTGATCATGCTTGGAGACCTGCACGTCGGCCTTATGCCTCGTCGATTCCGGACCGCTATGTACGGCAAAATGCTTCGGAGTAGACACCACGCGCAAATATTTCGGATCGTCGCCTTGAAGCCCGGTAACGAACGCGACGCCCATACGACCAGTCAAGAACGGGTCTTCACCGTACGTCTCTTGTCCCCGCCCCCAGCGGGGGTCACGGAAGATATTGATGTTAGGCGACCAGAAAGTTAATCCTTCAAATATGTCGCGTCGGCCCTGTCGTACGGCTTCATGATGCTTGGCCCGGGCTTCCGTACCAATCACGATCGCAACATCATGCAGCAGCGGCGCATCCCATGTCGCGCCGAGCGCAATGGCCTGCGGGAAAACAGTCGCGACGCCCGCGTTGGCGACTCCGTGCAGACCTTCACTCCAGTAGTCGTATTCTGGGACGCTCAGGCGGGGGATTGCGCGAGCCTGGTTGACCAGTTGAGATGCTTTCTCGTCCAGAGTCATGCGAGACACAAGGTCATCCACTCGAACATCGATTGGCAACTGTGGATTCAGGTACGGTGCATTCGCGGTAGATGTAGCGGCAGTAGATTGTGCGTTAGCTTGCGGGCCTGCAAAAGAAGCGAACAACCACACGAGCGCAACAAAACTCACTCGCATCACTGGCTTTGCAAGGATCATTTTCTCTCTCCTCGACGGCAAGAAAAATCAGGACTAAGCAAGTTACTTAGATTTGGTTTCGGGGTGAGGCACAGACAAGACCGTCCCACGTCCCAAGGTTCGACTGCGAGCATAATCGTTTTTGTTGGACATCTCAAGAAGAAGGAGACGAGTCAATCCGTTGAACGTGCCTTCGATCTGATGCGTTCGGTTTACGTTGTGCAGCGAACGGAAAGAAAAGGTCTAAACCGGTCCCCCGCACTGAGCAGCCGAACCTGCCCCGAATGACGCGAGAACAATCCTTCCTCAACTTAGAGGAGAGTCAGAGGGTGATCATTGCTGACTATTTTGCTGCGGCAGTTCCGCCATCTGCGGAGCTTCGTGGGGTCCTTCGCTGGTCTCGGTCAATTGTTCGCGACCTTCCACGTCTAGCGCCGGCCTGACGCAAACGTCGACTGAAAGGTGTTGGCCGGCACGGCCTTTGTATACTCCGCGAACCGGCGGCACGTCGCCGTAATCGCGGCCGTAGGCCACACGGATGTGGCGAATCCCGACTGGCCTCCCGAGTGTCGGATCAAAAGCCGCCCAGCCACTCCCTGGCATAAAGACTTCCGCCCACGCATGCGAAGCTTGCCCACCGATGACTTCTTCTTGTTTTGTGTCAGTTCCCGACGCATCACCCGGAACAAGATATCCCGAAACGTACCGGGCGGGTAAGCCTCGCAAGCGAACCACTCCCAAAAGCAAGTGGGCAAAGTCCTGGCAGACACCGGCTTTGATCGCGAGCGAATCTCTCACCGACGAGTGCACGTGCGTGGCGCCCTTCACGTACTTGAAATTCATGTGGATGTAGATGGAAGCAGCCTGCGTAAACCCAAACACGGTGCCATCACTGTCGCTTTCGGCAGTTTCCAGAATTTCTTCTAACTCATGCAAGTAAGGAACAAAGCCACTGGATGCCACAAAATCGTAATGTTCCTCGAATAGATCGCCGCGCATCGCATCCAGGTCGGCGAGCGTGGCTGCTGCTGGAGGAACTTCCGACGTCTCATGCGCCAAGACAACAGATTCTGCTTCGATTCTCAGGCGGCGATGGTCGGGCAAAATATTAAACTGATGAATCCAGTTTCCGTAAGCATCGCGAAAGGAGGCGCCCCGTGAAGGTGGACTTGTGACCAAGCGAAATGACAGACAGCTCTGCCGGTCATCGTCGATCGGGCGTAGACGCACTTCGTTATAGCTCTCGCTGACCGCCCCGTCATAGAGAAACTCCGTAGAATGGACCAAGCGGTATCGATTCATGCCACCACCGCATAGTAGAAGTAGCTGCGAGCGATGGCTTGACCGATGGAATTCAAGAGACGAATGAGTTCGGTCAGATACGCGTGCAATCCCTGACGGAAGATTTCGTCGATCTTGTCGTAGCGTAAACGCTCGAGCACTTTGCCCGTGAGTCGCTCCGCCTCATTGGCATAGGAGCCTGCACCAGTTTTGCTGATGGCACGCAATCCAGCCTGCATTTCCGTCATCGAAAAGCGAATCGAGCGGGGATGTTGCGGATGCAGGATCAGCATTTCTGCGACACGTTCCGGCTCAATCGGTGAATGGTATTGCCGGTGGTAGGCCTCGTATGCGCCGACGGATTTCAGCACTGCCATCCATTGATGATTGTCGGGAGATGCCGCAACACTCAGGGGAGCGTCGAGAAGGGTGTGATACTGCACATCAACCAGGCGCGCGGTCATCTCCGCGCGCTCGAGGGCCCAACCTACCTTGAGAAAATCCCACCCCTCGTCATGCGGCAACGTGGCGTCGGTTACACCATGAAAGCGATGGCTTCCAAAAATGACCTTTTCGCAGAAACGGTGAGGACCGGCAGCGATTTCGTCGGCAGGATCGAAGCGTTCGAGTGTGAAATAAAGTCCGTTGAGATCTTCCCACATTTCGCGGGAGATTCGATCGCGAATGGTACGCGCATTTTCTCGCGCCTTTTTTACGCATTGCATGATGGAGCTCGGATTTCCTTCATTGAACGCAAGGAACTCAAAGACGTTGCTGGATGTTGCTTCTTGATAGATCTGTCGAAAGATCGTCTCTTCGCCGGCCATCGATACCAGCGGATCCCAGCGCAGGCGATACGGCTGCTGCGCCTGTTCAAGCAGCGTGTGATACGTAACGTCGAGAATCCGTGCTGTGTCTTCCGCACGCTCGATGTAACGCGCCAGCCAAAAAAGGGATTCGGCGATTCGCGACAACACCTCAGCACTCTCCCCGCAAAACCCAAGTGTCTTTGCTGCCGCCGCCTTGCGAAGAATTAACGACGAGCGATCCCTCTTTGAGCGCTACGCGCGTGAGCCCACCCGGGACAATCGTTACTTTTTCTCCGTCATATAAACAGTAGGGGCGCAAATCAACATGTCGGCCAGCGATTCGCTCGGAGGCAACGTCATAGGAAGGTACGCGGGAGAGTGGCACAACAGGTTGTGCAATGTAATTGCGCGGGTCGGCTTTGATTTTTTCCCGAAAGGTTTCAACCAGTTCGCCGTCAGAGCTCGGGCCAATGAGCATTCCGTAGCCGCCGGATTCACCGACCGCTTTCACGACAAGCTCGGGAAGATGCGCCAGAACATGCGAAAGATGGTCGTGTCGCTCGCAGAGGAAAGTGTCGACGCTATTCAGGATTGGATCTTCGCCGAGGTAATACCTGATGAACGTCGGTACGTAGGCGTAGATTGCCTTGTCATCGGCGACGCCGTTGCCCGCGGCGTTCGCCAAGGCGACGTTTCCTGCGCGGTAAGCCCCCATCAGGCCTGGAACCCCCAGCATGGAATCGGTTCGGAAGCAGAGTGAATCAAGAAAGTCATCGTCCAGCCGACGATAAATCACGTCGACGCGCTTCAGTCCGTAAATTGTTTTCATGTAGACGACGCCGCCATCGACGAGGAGGTCACGTCCTTCGACCAGCTCGATTCCCATTTGTTGGGCGAGGAAGCTGTGCTCAAAATAAGCACTATTATGAATACCTGGAGTCAGCAGAACGATCTGGGCATCGGCGTCACCTCGGGGTGAGAGAGTGCGCAGGATCCGCGACAGTTCAGCGGGATAGTGATTGACGGGCAGGACTTCATGCTCCTGAAAAGCTTCCGGAAAGGCACGCGTCATTACCAGCCGATTTTCAAGGACGTAGGAAATTCCGCTGGGGGTCCGAACATTATCTTCGAGGACTAGAAACTCTCCGGATTTTGAATCCCGTACCAGATCGATTCCACAGATATGCGTATAGATGCCACGCGGTACTTCCAATCCAATCATCTCACGCCGGAAGTGACGACAGGAGTACACCAAAGGTGCGGGAATTTTGCGGTCCTTTAAAATTTGCTGCCGACCATAAACATCCTGTAAAAACAAATTAAGCGCAACGACACGCTGGCTCAGACCCCGCTCGATCTTCGTCCATTCAGAATTAGGCAAGATGCGCGGAATCAGGTCGAATGGAAAAAGTCGTTCGGTGCCACGGCCGTCGCTGTAGACAGTGAATGTGATGCCTTGCAGTAGAAATGATAGATCAGCCAGCTTGCGGCGGTCCTGGAAATGCTTTGGGGCCATTCCACCCAATTTTTCGAACAGCCGAACGTAGTGTGATCGCGCGGTGTTGGACGACGCGAACATCTCGTCGTAGAACGAATCCAAAGCGTAGCCGTTAAAAAGGCCGCGATCCAACATGGCTGAGGGCACCGCCGTCATCGGAAGACCATATCAAGTCGCGAGACAACTGACCTCACGCATTAAATCAATTGAAAGCATTTGAATTTTCGGGCGGCCTGCTACCTCGAACAATGCGGTCACACCCGCTCTCGGCTCCTTTAGTTCGCGTGGTTCTGCGACACCGTTTGAGGTTTATTGGTGCCCTGCTGATTGCTAGCGCAGTTTGCGGTGCTCCGCTCAGTATCCGATTAGAGATGGGGCAAGGATCAGTCTTTACAATCAGTTAGCTGGATTGGCTCAGGGTGCTGCAGCTTCGTCTACACTCTTAAGTCCTCTCTTTTCGCAGTCGCTTACGTGAAACTTTTTGAGCCTCTTAGGGTTAAACACTAGGGGACGGTGAGGGCCTAGGCGTCATGATAGGGAGGCCTTTCCTTGAACCAGGCATCCGGGAGGGTTCGGGGATATTTGGTCGAGCTCGTTGAAGAAGACTTCGCTCGCGGGGATTTCAACGAGCTCGTTTACTTGCGCAAAAGGAGAAGTCGGTCCATGAAGACCCGTACAATGCTAATTTTCGGAAGTTTTGCTTTTCTTCTGGCATCTTTTTCAGCGAACGCCCAGGGCCGCTTCGAAGTCACGCCCTTTGTCGGCTATGAAACTAGCGGCTCCTATCCAATCAGTGTTTTTTCGAACACGGGTGTCGGAGGTCCGGTAAACAGCCTGCAAGTCAATGGCGCGTTATCTTTTGGGACGTTTTTGGGCTACAACGTGACGGAGAATACGCAGCTCGAATTCATGTGGGACCGCAACAACACATCGTTTAATGCTCGCGATGCGTTGACCGGACAGTATTTCAAGGCGTTCAATTCGGACGTCGATCAATTTCAGTTTGGCGGATTGTACATGCTATTGAACACTGAACACAGATTGCGGCCGTATTTGGCGGGAAGTTTAGGTTTCACCCACGACAACAATTTTAATGGGACGCCGAATCGCACGGAGTTCGCCTTCAGCGTGGGCGGCGGCGTGAAGTACTACATCAGCCGCCATATCGGCCTGCGCGGGGATATCCGGTACATGCCCACATATGGAAACTCTTCCTATAGCACGTACTGCGATCCGTTTTATGGATGCTACTCTGCCAAGACAGCCAATTTCCTGAACCGCGGAAACTTCGTCGGGGGCATCATCTTCAATTTCTAACGATGGCCATCTCAAACGCATTCCGGGCCCCCAACCGGATTTCGCATCGATCAGGGAATTTCAACTTGCAGACGCGCGTGGCAACTAGCGACTTTCCTGACCTGTCGGCATAATGAAAAGCTTTTCGTCGACAGGCACATTCTGTTTTACTGCGTCTATTTGAATGGTGAAGCGGCCGTTAGGGCGGGTTAGCGTCCACTGAAAGGGAATCGTCACACCATCCGTCACGCGGTAATCAGCGTAGTCGACTTGCGCAGGATTTCGGCCCAGAGGAGTTTCCGTATACCGAATCAGGCGGATAAGCAAGCCGCTCTCCTGATCGAAATACAACTGCAAGCCAGGCAGGTTCTTGCCACGCGCTGAAACCATGTATATTGGCCGTCCGTTGATCGTTTCCCCGGAATGGACATGGAAATCTTGGTACAGTTCAGGCAGACGAGCGGCAAGGTAAAGTTGGGCATCGATGCTCGCCGATTGCTGCTCGGCATCCGTCATCTTGTGAAATCCCCGCGGCATAGCTAGCCAACCCACCTGCCCGTTGTATGCGGTGATACTTTCTCCACTGCGCGGGTGAGAGATAGAGACGCGTTTGTCGGGGCCTTCGGAGTAAATATCAATCGGGTATTTCTCGCCGAAAGATTCAATATTCCCTCGCTGTACGCGCGTCTTGATCTTGTGTAACGCGTCCGCGCCGCCTACTGCCGTGAGGTAATGGGCAAGAATTGTCTGCGCCGTAGGCAAATTGGCTTGCACTGTGCCCTCATCCTCGTGGACTTCGTGCGGCGTCGGCGTTGGACCAGTGGCTGAGAGTATGGGTGTCCCCACAGGATGAGCCGCACCGCGGTGGCAGGTGTAGCAGGTCACTTCCCTTTCGCCGTCGAAATTCGCTTTATTTATGGCCATCATCATTGTAATCATCTTGCGCGCGGTCAATTTTGTTTTCTTGTCGTCCTTGTCCATTTCATGTTCCACGTGACAGAACTCGCATTCAACGCCCAGCGAAGCGGTAATGAATTGCATGGAGGGAATGAGTTGATCGGCAGGAATATCCTTTAAAACGCGAAGGTTCTTGAATTTCTGTTCTGCCGTCTGCACGGACGCCTGCCCATGGTTTGTAGCGTCACCTTGGGCCGCCAGTCGTTCCTCTGTCCCTAGAAAAATGGCGGTTAGGAAAAGAACCGCAACACAAAGCAGCCGCCGCGTGTTTGTTTTCATACGTTCTCCGGTGCATTGACGTCAGTGCTACGAGCAAGAGTTGAGATGGTATTAACTGCGAGGTGCGCTCTGTTTGGCAAGCGCCGTAATCCGATCTCCGGCACGAAACGCCAGAGCCATGATGGTCATCGTCGGCTGTCCACGCCCCGAAGTAACAAGACTGCTGCCGTCGCACAAGAATAGATTTGGGACGTCGTGGGTACGATGGTCGGGATTGATCACCGAACTTTTCGGGTCGGTCCCCATACGGCAGGTTCCCAGCAGGTGAACGGCAAATTTCCCAGATTCGACCGGCGGAGCCCATTTCGTTTTTGCGCCTGCAACATCCAGTATCTCCAAGGCTCGTTCCCGCATCCACGCCATGAAACTCAGGTCGTTCGGAGAATCACTGTAGGTCATCCGCAGAGCGGGCAGACCCCACGCGTCCTTGATTTCAGGATCGAGCGAGAAGGCGTTGGATTCGATCGGCAGCGAAGTGCCATGTCCAAAAATCTCCATCGTGCGCACAAAGTTGTGCTTCAACGTTTTCTTGAATTGATCGCCGTAGCGGGGCGTGCCCGGCGGCATCCCCATTGAGGCAAAACTGACCGGTGTCATGTCGAAACGGGCATCGAATCCGGCGCCTCCATAAAAGCCCAGCTTTTCCTTGTCCAGTTCGTAAAAGTCGTGAATAATGCGGCTCACTGCATAACCTTTGTAATCGTTGAGCGGCTCTTCGAACACCCCGGTGGCCACAGTGCCGCTGTTGGGCATCAGATATTTGCCGACAAGACCGCTCGAGTTCGCTAATCCGTTGGGAAATTGCGGAGACGCCGAAAGAAGCAGGAGTCGCGGTGTTTCCGCGCCGTTGGCACTTAGAATCACGGCTTTTGCTTTCTGGAAATGGGTGTTTCGCTTGGCGTCAAAATAGAGCGCGCCGGTCGCTCGACCGGTTTTGTCGATTTCAATCTTGTGGACATACGAATTTGGCCGGATCTCGCACTTGCCCGTTTTCTCAGCTACTCGAATCACCGACGCTAGAGAGGAAGACTTTGCTCCTACTTCGCACCCGAAACCCAGACAGAACCCGCAATTCACACAAGCGCTTCGGCCCGAGCGTGGTTGCGAGAGAATTGCCATCGGGGCTGGAAAGGGGTGGTAGCCGAGTTTGCGGGCTGCCTGCTCAAACAAGACGCCTGAACTTTTTACGGGCAGCGGAGGCATCGGGTACGGCTTGGAACGCGGCGGGTCAAATGGGCTGGCTCCCGCCAAACCGGAAACGCCGACTTCCCAGTCCACCTTGGTGTAGTAAGGTTCAAGATCGCTGTACTTGATTGGCCAGTCGGCGAAACCCGTCCCAGGAATTTCGCCCTATTTTGCTGCGTTCCGTGAAATCGATTTCATGGAATCGCCAGAAATTTGCGGTGAAGTGTACACTGCTGCCGCCAACACATCTGCCATACAGCAGAGACTGTTGGCGAACGGCTTTTTCCTGTGCCGTAGCGCGAAACGTACTCGGCTGAATGGCGGGGTTATTGGTCAGAAAATGCTCGTTCAGAATCTTGATTTCGTTGTGACTAAAGTCTTTCTCGGTGACGTACGGTCCTTGCTCCAACACCACGACGCTGAAGCCATTGGTCGAGAGTTCTTTCGCCAGAACGCCCCCGGCCGCACCGGAACCAACGATTACAAAATCGACTTCGTCGGAAGTCTTATAGGTCACGCTGGTCGGGGTCATTTTTTCTCCGTTGCCACTGTGGTGGCCGCTTGCCATCCGGGGTAGTGATTGTCATAGTACCCAAACGGTGGAGAAAATGTGTGAGCCGGATCACGGCCGATGACCTTCCACCCGACGTAGTCAAAATTCCCGCCTGCTTCCGGATCAGCAAGAAAACCCATCAGCGTGTGCCCCCAGATTAACGGAAAAAATACAGCACTCTGGCGCGGTCCCCCGCGCCGGCTTCCCTCATGGACCTTTTGCTCACTGGAGATTTCCCCGAGGACTCGATCCTGCTGTTCTGTGCTGGCTGCCGAGAAAAGTTTTATGCCTGGAAAGAGCTCAATCGTCGTGGCATTCATTTCGGCCAGGCCCGCCTTGTAGACAGGCAAATCCCCGCTCGAGAACGTCTTCAGGGCCCGATCGATAAAGTAGACCACGCCCGCTTCCGTCGCTCCAGGATCGGCATCGGTCGGGATGATCCGTGCCGCGATCGCGGTTACCTCGATCGCTTCTGCTGGGGTAAGGGCATCGAAACGGGTCGGGCGTGTGGACTTAACTGCCTCGTGCGCATGCTGCGCCGCCGCCGCAATCAATGGCCACTGGGCGTTCAGCCATGCTGCTCCAGCTATGCCTCCCATCGTTTGTAAAAATTGACGCCGTGCCGGTTCATTTGCCTTCATAATACCTCCAAAGCGTTCCGAGAAATCTACGTACTGACGGCGCTGGCGTCAAGTTCTGGCTGGAGTATTCTTCGAATTTTCAGGCAGCCAAAAGCTCGGGGCGGCGAATGCGACAGACCTGTCTCTGCCGCATTTGGATAAGCCTCGCCATTGAAGTATCATGGCAAATTGAAAAAATATGGGAACATTCACAGGCGCGATAGGTACAGGCGGGAAATGGCTGCTTGATCGCATTGTCGGTGCGCTCGCCGCTACTGGGATCAATCCCAATTTACTGACGTTTTTTGGGCTCGTCGTCAATTTTGGCGCAGCTGCAAGTTTTGCCGTGGGCAACTTCCGCACCGGTGCGATGATTATTTTCTTCGCGGGGTTTCTTGACATGCTCGACGGTCAAGTCGCACGTCGCCAGAATCGCGTCACCGCATTTGGTGCATTCTACGACTCGACCCTGGATCGATACGCCGATATGGCCCTGTACATGGGTCTACTGGTTTATTATTCGGTCAGCGGCCGAACCCCATACGTGGTCTTGGCTGCAGTCGCGACGGCCGGCTCGGTAATGGTCAGCTATGCGCGGGCACGCGCAGAATCACTGATTCCGTTGTGCAAGGTCGGATTCATGGAACGGCCCGAGCGGCTCGTCTTACTCATCATCGGCGGACTGTTTAATCGTATGGGTGCGGTGTTGTGGGTGATTGCAGTAATTTCCACCATCACCGTGATTCATCGGATCTTTTATACCTGGCAGGAAACACGCGCAGGTCGCATTCTCCCCGGCGTGAGGCTCAGCCTGTAAATCCGAACGTCACGTATTTTTCGCTGCGCTAGTCGGGTATGTATTATTTTGCGGCGATGCTTCAAGGGGTCCCGCGATTGCCTGTCTCACTCGTTCCTTAAGGGCTGGCACGTCCTCCTTGTTCATCTTGCTGGTGTCGATGGTGTCATGCAACCAGACGGTGATCGTCGTAGGATGCAGAATCCAGTCGTCTGTTCGCAAGTGACGGATCGAACCGTCGAGTGTGACCGGGACAATCGGCACTCCCAACTGCATCGCCAGTCGAAATCCCCCGTCTTCAAACGGGGACAATTTACCGTCTCGTGTTCGCCTGGCTTCTGGAAAAATAATCAGGCTCGTTCCCCCGTGAATAGCCTCCTGCGTCAATCGCCATAGTTTCTTGAGATCCTTCGGAGTTCGCCCGGCAGAGACGGGAACATTTCCAAAACGCTTCATTAACCAGCCATAAATCGGAATCTTGAAGTGCGATTCCAACTCCCATCCCCGCACCAATTGGGGAATGGCGCAATACAAAATGAACGGATCAAAGAGATTGACGTGATTCACCATGAAGAAGCATGTACGTGCCGGATCAAATCCAGGGGCCATATTGACTTTTACCGTTGCGCCGGAGAAGAACGCGATCCGCTTACATAGCCCGCGCTGGAGCCAGTCATGCTTTCTTGGATCGAGCACGACTGCCAGCGCGATGAGAACGGGAACGACAATTAGAAAATGCAGCCAGCTGGCAATCCATAAAAGGAGGCTGCCTAGGATGTCCCACGGTCGTTTCATACGTAGACATCCATTGCAGCGGGAATGATCTCCAGTGTCTCGCATTTCACGGTGATAATTTCACCATCGATCATGACGTCGACCGGAGCATCCAGCGCAAATTCCACCCGCTTCACCTGCCGCGTCTCACAGAGCTGATGGTCGGTGTGGGTGCCGTCATAGAGGCGGGGGAGCATACGAATCAGTCCCAATCTGCCGATGGGTCCCCAGCGCACAAATTCGATCTTGCCGTCAGAAGGGCTGGCCGTCGGGGCAATCATCATGGTCCCGCCTGTAAATTTACTGTTGTTGAAAGTAAGGAACAGGCATCGCCGATCGTCCCATTGTTTATCGTCATCGCAGCGTAGTTTAAATGACCGACGCTTCAACTGCACCACACCCACGAAGACCCCGAGCAAGTAACCCAGATGGCCAAAGGGCTTGAAGATGCGATTCGTCAGAGCTCCAACATCCGCCGTAAAACCGACACTCAGGAGGTTAAACGAATAGACTGTTCCATCGGCATGTTTCAGCAGGAGTACGTCGACGCTGCGTTTCCGCCCACTGACAATCGCTTCAATGGAGTGCTGCGCCGCATCATTTTGTGTGAAATCCCGCAAGAACGAGTTCCCTGTCCCCATCGGCAAAAATCCCAGTCCGATTCTCTGTCGGGCTTCACTGCCGTGAAACGCACCGTTGATCACTTCGTGTGCGGTCCCGTCCCCACCCACGGCTAGAAAACGTCGGTAACCTTGCTCGTAGGCTTCATTCGCAAGTTGTGCGACATGACCCGCACTCGTAGAGGCGATGACATCGATGAGTAGGCCATGCTTTCTGAGTTGTGCAAGAACCTCTCCGGCAAGCTTCGCCGCTCGCCCGCCGCCCGCTGCAGGGTTCACAATCGCCAGGAATGTATCTTTCACGGTTGACTCAGAATCGGCATTCTACCTTCTATTGGTCTAGATCGGCAGGACAGCTTTTTCCCGGTCAAGATAGCCCAGGCGCTGTGCCAGCACTTTACGAATCACCTTCAGGGAAGCCGTCAGCGGAAAATCTTCTGGATAAACAACGATCCCATGCACTCGCTTGTAATTCGTCAGACGGTTGTTGCGCGTGATCATATCGCGCTTAAGTTCCTCGGTGAAGGTCTGCCCCGGTTCCAAATGGACGACCAGCACCAACTGTTCGGACACCATGCTGCACCGCGGCCAAATGTAATTCGCAGCAAAAACGCAAAATTCCTTCACCGCAAGGCCATCGAAAGCACTCTCGACGTCTTCCGCGTAAACATTCTTGCCTTCCTCAGTCACAATCATGTTTTTTCTGCGGCCGAATAACTGCAAATGCCCATCAGGCTCGAATCGCCCCATATCGCCCGTCATCAACCACCCGTCGACGATCGTCTCGGAAGTCATTGCCGGATCATCGAGGTAACCGGCCATAACTGTCTTTCCCCGCACAGCGACTTCGCCAATTCCATCGGCGTCAGGCGCCGAGATGCGGACTTCGATTCCAGGAAGCGGTTTGCCAACGGTGTCGGCACGAAATGGCTTCAAATCATTGACCGTAACCCCGGTCCCGCCTTCGGTCAATCCGTATGCGTTTACGACCGGGATTCCCAAATCATAGAAAAATTGAAGAGTTTGAGGTTCGGAAAAAGCTCCACCAACGATGATGGCTTCAAGACCACTGCCAAATCCTTCGTGAACTTGTTTCAACAGCCTGCGGCTAAGTGCCAAACGAGGGCGGTCCTTCGTTAGTGCGATGTTGATCTTTCGCAAGATCTCGAAGGCCAGTCGCTTGGGAGCGGTCAACTGATCAAATCGCGCTTGCAGCCCTTTCTGCAGATTTTTCAAGACCAGCGGAACCAGCGTCACGTACGTGATCTGATATTTTGCAAAAGCCTCGCGGACATATTCCGGTCGCAGAGTTCGCAGGTGAACGACAGCCGCACCGCAGACAAATGGCCCGAAGAAGCCCACCATGAAATCGATAGAGTGATTCGTCGGTAGAATACTGAGATAACGTACGCCCGGCCAAAACGGATACCAGGCAGTCAGAGCCGTGCATTGTTCCAGATAATTCTCGTGGGTCAGCATGCAACCCTTGGGACTGCCACCTGTCCCTGACGAATAGATTATGCTCGCCAGATCCTGCCTTCTACGCTCCACAAACTTTGGTTCGCCAATTCCGACCGTTTCCTCCCACCGTTGCGCACCTGAAAGATCAACGCCAGTTGGAGCTTCTGTGACCAAGATCGTCTTCACGCCCGGCGCTTCAGCACGCGCGGGCGAGGTTGCCAGTTGACGCCAAATCCCAAACTCGGTAACGAGGACGCTCGCCGCAGAATGCCGCAGGAGGTGCCAATGCTCCTCCGGCTTCAACTTGAAATCGAGTGGGACCATCGCGCCACCACAGTAATAAAGGGCATAAGCGGAAATCAGCCACTTTGACTGATTGGTCATAATAATGGAGACACGGTCACCTGCCATGACTCCCAAATCCTGCATACCCTTTGCCAAAGGCAGCGCGCGTGCCTCAAAATCCCTGTAGCTCAACCGTAATTTCTCTTCGCCCCGGTCGGATTCGATGAGGCACACCTCTTCGGAAAATATTTTGAGCGCGGCGCGCAAAGATTCTCCGATGGATGAGTATTTTCTTAGATCCAGCATCAGAGGCGGGCTTGAATGCGTTCTGCGAGAGTCTTGAAGTCGTTCACACCTTGGACTTCATAATCCGGAAGCTCAATTTGAAAGTGATTCTCCAGCCGGGACAACATATCCAACGCCTGCAGGCTATCGATCCCTAACGTCTTGTAAAAATCGTCTTCGGCATGCAATGAACCCCCGGCGACCTTAAAATGAGCCGTGGCCAGTTCCAGCACTTCCCGCGTCGTTTGCTCAAGCGTCCTCATAATTTATCAATCTACCATCCCATGGCCTGGAAGGAAAATACCCAGCTCCTGAACGTGCCGCTGGAATCAGTGGCGCTTATGGCCATGCTTTGCGGTGCTTTTGTGAATGAGCCACCTTTTTCGCTGGGGCAACACTCTGATGCTCGAGTTTATCGTCAAAGAACTTGGCCATCAGCTTCAATGCTTCGCGAGTTTCCGGCAGACTGAAGTGGTACCAGAATGCATGCGGCAATGCTTCGAAAACAATGAGTTGTGCATCGTTTCCGGCACCCAACAGCGAGCGGTGAAAGATCGCAGTACTGCTGAGGAGGAGATCTCGGGTGCTTGTGAGCGACAACGTTGGCGGCATTCCATGCAGATCTGCGAAGATCGGAGAGAGGACTGGATCATGCAGATCCGTGCTTCCCGCGTACTCATTTGGTGGAGCTTTGTTTACGCTAACCGGTGTCAGAATTCCCGGCAACCCGTTCAACGTGAAGAAATTTTGTGAATCACCCGGCTTGCTGAAATCTGCAAGGATCGAGAACAACCCCAACGCCGCTGGCAGCGGTAGCGCAGCCTGCTTCAGCCTAACCGCTACCTCTGCTGTCAGGATGCCACCGGCTGAAGTGCCAAAGATCCCGATGCTTTGCGGACGATGATCTTTCAATAGTTCTTTGTAAACTGCGACAACGTCGTCCACAGCTGCCGGAAATGGATTTTCTGGAGCCAGGCGGTAATAAACGGAGACCACCTTCATTTTCGCCAGATAAGCCACGGGGATCCCTTCGATCAATGATCCAGAATCGGAATTGAATCCGCCCCCGTGGAGGTTGATCAGTACGCATCCGCGATTCCCTTCGGGGACGTTTTGCGGCGTAATGACGTCTGCCCGCACTCCCGCGATCGTCTGCTCCTCAACGTTCACAGGAAACAGTTTCTTGGCTTCCGCCGAGTCCTGTGCGCGCCACTTGTCCGTGCTGGCGCGACGCTCTGCAAGCGTTTGCGGTGCATATTGTTGCTTCCCAAGAGAATCCAGCCACTTTTGAGCTTCAGGACTGAGCGTCGCGGGCACCGGAACGATACGAGTAATCCGCGCCGTACCATCCGGATCAAACGTGGCGGTGTCCGAGTCGATTTTTGGAGCATTGGAACATGACGCAAGCAGAATGGAGATCAATGTGAGTGTAGATGCAACACAAGGTAGACTCATCGCGCGTTTCATCACGTTCCTCCAAAGGACACAAGATCACCGTGTTATTTCTTCTCAGCGACAGGAAGATGTTTCATTGGATCGTCTGACTCAACAAAACGCCGCAGATTCTCCATGACCACAGGCCGGGCGAACAGTTCACAGAAGAGATCGATCTCTTTCCGCAGCTCATCCTGAGGGATAGGTTTAAGGAATTTTTTCGCGGCACGGCACGTTTCGGCATCGAACTTTCTTACTTGCTGAGCCATGGATTGCGCGACCTGGAGCGCGTAACCCTCTCCTGCGAGATGGCTCACCAATCCAAGTTGATGCACACGTTCTGATTTCACGGTACGGCCGGTAAACAACAAATCACGGATAAAGCTGTTACCGACGTCGCGGCGTAATCTTGGAATTCCACCAAAGCCGGGAATCAGTCCCAGCCGCAATTCCGGAAAGCCAAACCGCGCCATCTTATCGGCCACGATTTGATCGCAAACCAGAGCCAGCTCGAGGCCGCCGCCCATGCAGAGCCCGTGCACCGCAGCGAACGTGACAAATGGAGCTGCGTCGATCGCGTTAAACACTTTGTGAATCCGCTCGAGGAATTTACGCACGCCATCGAGTCTTTCCGCTTCAGACAAGACGATCGCACCGAGATAAAGCTCGTTTAGATCGGCTCCGGCGCAGAAACCGCCCGGCCGCGCGCTCGCGATAATGCAGGCGCTGGTGATCGGGGCAAGCACGTCAATTGCCGCTGCGAAAGTTTCGAGTTCCCCCAGTAATAGTGTGCCGATTTCATTCAGAGGCTCGTGATCCAGAGTTAACTGCACGACCCCGTCCTGCCATTGCCACCGCAGCGCTCTTCCGCGAAACTCTTTCATTTGCTCGACCCCGTGATCTCTCTGTTCTTGTCTTTCCCCACCTCTGTTGACCGCTCTGTGCGCGGTTTACTAGCCGCCACCGGCCGCCGCCGCATTTTTCGAGTACATCGATTCGATCTCGGTCTGATAACGGGAATTGATGACGTCACGCCGCAACTTCCCATTTGCTGTCAATAAGCCCGATTCGGGGGTAAAAATGTTTTTGAGAATCGTAAAGTTCCGCACTTGCCGGTAATGCGGCAGCTCGGAATTAACAGTGTGCAGAGCGGCCTGTACCGCGCCGGAGTCAACCGCTCCTGTCACGAGGGCACAAAGATATCCGCGCCCATTACCCACAACGACGATTTGCTGTGTGCCGGGCAATTGCTCTGCGATCCGCTCTTCAATCGGCTCCGGTCCGATGTTGTGGCCCGAATTCAGAATGATCAAATTCTTGATACGGCCACTGATTCTCCAATTTCCATGGGAATTGACTTCTCCTTGATCGCCGGTATGGAACCATCCATCACGCAGAACTTTGGCTGTATCTTCGGGACGGTTCCAATACCCCGGGAAAATATTTGGCCCACGTACAATAATCTCTTGGTCTTCGCCGGCTTTCATTTCAATACCAGGTATCGACACCCCAACCCGGCCCGGCTCAGATGAAACGCGCGGGTCGTCCATGGTGCAGATTCCCGTGGTTTCGGTCAGCCCATAGGCTTGCAGCACCGGAATTCCCATCATATGGAAAAAACGCTGTGTTTCGCTGGCGAGCGGTGCCGACCCGCAGATTAAGGCCTTCAGATGCGGACCAAATCGTTCGCGAATCTTGCTGAAAATCAGCTTTTTGCCGATCAATATCCAAAATGATTCCAGTAGTCCCGATTTCCCGTCGTCTTGCCGCTCCCACGCCGACCGTGCGTTACGGTACACCGCGCGGCTCAACGAATCGCGCTTGGAAATGGCCTCTTCCACGCCGCGTCGCACGCGCTCGAGCAGAGTCGGGACATTCATAAAATAATGCGGAGCCGAGAGCCGGAGTTCATCGACTAGTTTGTTCAGGTCGGTCGAAAGAGTGAGAGTGCTCGTACGATGCAAGGACGAGAGCAGCAGAATCCAGGAGCCGGCAAAGCTGAATGGGAGATAGTGAAAAATACGATCCGGTTCCTTCTGGCTTTCCATCAGCTGATCAAGGCGCGTGGTCGTACAGGAAATCATGTGATCAAGATTCGCGGTCGTGAGGCAAACCCCTTTGGGATCACCGGAGGTCCCAGAGGTATAAATAATCGTGAGGAGATCTTCACTTTTGCGGAGATTTGGAGGGCCAGGAATTCCCGTTCCCGGCACCTGGGAGGCGACTGCCTCACTAAACAATACGCGCTGCGGCAGTTCCGGCCAGATCTGGGCGATTGCGTCGCCAAGTGGCGCATCTCCGACAAATAAGAGTCTCGGAGCGGAATCCCGCATCATCACAACCAATTCGGCGGGGGCTTGCCGCGAATAAAGGGGCACAACGATAGCACCTTCTGCCATCAATGCGAGGTCAATCGCCGCCCATTCAATGGAATTCGCGCCGAGCACGGCACATCGATCACCGGGACACACGCCGCTTTGCCGGAGGTACGCTCGGACGTTGGCAACCTGCTCAAGCAGCTGCTTCCCGCTGACTCCGACGAATGCTTCGCCTCGAACTTCCCGCAAAACAAGTCGGTCGCCCGCCCTCTGCAGATTTGCAAAAATGTTCTCGAGAAAATTCGCCATGAATTTCTAGCGGCCGGCCGCAAGCACGGACGGCGTCGCGTCATACTCCTCAGCCAGTTTACGCAAGGTCTCATTCAGCGGCGGCAAATTGTCCTCCCAACTCAACACCCCTTGCCGCAAAGGGAATTCCGGATACGTCCGGCGAACTTCATCCTCAAGAAAAATTGCCATGCGGGACATCGCCTTCAAATTCGTCACCACAGTTCTTCCGATGCTGTCGCGAATCTGATCTGCGTCGGTCACCAATGAGTCCATGACCTGAATCAACCTGGGCTCGAGATCTGGATCATCCACGTTCAGCAAAAGATCCTGGTGTCCGCGTTCCCTCATCAGGTTGCGGATGCGTTCGTCCATTGTAACTCCTGCGGAAACGACCTTTGCCGGCATGCAGGTAACAATGCCGTGGTATCGCGAGGAAACCATGTACGTCGCTTCACGCAGAATCGACACCAATTGAAACATGTCGTAGTCGTCTGAGGTAAGAACCGGAATGCCGGGGATTTCTCGAGCGATTTCGCGACAAGCAACGGCATCCAACCGCTCCATGGCAACGAGAATGGGGAACACTCTGTTCTTCTGCAGGAACGCCTTGGTTGCATTGGTATAGCCGCTGATGTAGTGCTTCAGCTTGCGATCAACTTCCGTTCCGGATTCAAAAAAGTAGACCGTTCGGTATTGGCTATCCTTGTAGGCGCCGGTGAGCGTCCGCGCCAGATATTTTCCAATCGAAGCTCGCACGGGCCACACGAATGGGTGAATGGGGCACAAGACCAGAATCGGCGTTTTTTCGTCCCAACCTGCGGAGCAGAGAGCTCTGCGAGCGTATTCCGGCGGATGTGGCTCAAAAGTCCAGGCGGTATCTGCACCCAATTCGTTCGGCACGCCGAGCCCGCTCAACAACTGCTGCGATTCCAAGCTTCGTGTAATCACAAGCGATTCACTGGTGTACCGGGCGCACATCCGCTGAATCAGGTCATCCATATGTCCGGCATCGCCCGCATAGGCGACTGACAATTTATTCTCGGCCGAAGCCAGGCCAAGCGAACCAATCATCATGGTCGTCAGTGCGTTCGCGAATTTGCTTTTGAACATCGAACCTTCGCAGGCGACGACACCGTGATTGGCGCGAACTTCGCGGAACAAGAATGGCGGGAATACGTCCGGCAGATAAACTTGTTTTGAACCTTCGAAATATCCGTTTGTGCGATCAAAACTCTGCGTCATCACGCTGAAGTCGACATTCTTCGCACCAAGTACGTGACGGATCTGGCGCAGAGTCTCTTGCACGCGAACATCGCTGCCGGTATTGCGTGTGCCATTGTAACCGGCAAATAACAGTTTCAGCTGATCGCCAGGCATCCAACGCTTCCCCAGCCCAAACATCCAGCCGAAACGCCGCCATTCGATCATCGCGCTGACCCATGCGACTAAAAGAAAATCAGTCATGCCACAGTGCTCCCTGCGACGGAAGACTCTGCGCCCCCAGGCCACGCTTTGGCCGGATATGTAAACTTATTCTTGCGGCTGAATTGCAGCAACGAATACGCGTAGGTTGAAAATTTCGCTGGCGCTTCGCCCATTTCGCTAACCACGCGCGAATTGTCGAATACGGTGTTCCAATCCAGATAGGGCCAGAACACTTTTAGAAGAGATGCGCCGTAACCAATCGACCCGCCCTTGTAGGCCAGCCAGTTCACGGTGCCGGAAAACGGGGAACCTAGCCACGGTTGATAGCTGGGCTTTGCCCAGCCGCCTTGTTCAGCCAACGCATCGGTCAATTCTTTATATGTCTGGGAACCGGTCCCGGAGGAAAGATGGTAAATCGAGTGGCTCGGCTTGTCGCTCTGATGAATCTTGACGACCGCTACACCAACATAATTGGCAGGAACAATGTCGATGCGATCATTCGGCCGTAAAGGCAAGACCGGGAATCGCGCCAAGGTATCAAACGCCTGGACCATGTCAAATTGTGTCGTCTCTGGCCGGCGATGGTCGCCCATGACGATCGCGGGGCGAAAAATTGTATGCGGCACATCAGGGAGGAGCTGATTTACCATGTGCTCTGCAAATTTTTTCGTCCGCGCATACGGATCGTAATCAGAACGCGACCAGTCAATCGACGAATCCTCCGTGACTACCTCGTTCTGTCGCTTGCCTGCTACCGCCACCGTGGAGACAAACGAATACCGTCGCAATCCATGAGCGTCCTGCGCGCGTCGGGCCAGTTGGATCATCTCAAGTGATCCGCGCAGGTTTACATTCAGACATTGCTTTTCAGACTTCCGATTCAGGGAAGCCGCGCAATGAAGGATCGACTCGGTTGAATCGACGAGTGTACGGTAACGACCACCATCTAGTCCGAATCGTTCACTGGTTAGGTCTCCGAGGAAAATCTGAACCCGCGAATTGAGAAATTCAGAAAAGTCCGGGAAGGCAAAATGAAGTTGAAGGGATTTCCAGAGTCGTTCGCGTGCTTCCTGTTCGGATTTGGCACGGACCAGGAGATTTAATCGATCCTGGTGTTTTAAGAAGAGTTCTGCCGCCAGGTAGCTGCCGAGATATCCCGTGGTGCCTGTCAGGAAAATAGCCATAAGAAAAGACGGCGCAAACGCCTATCGTGAAGCCACCGACGCCCCTTCCGGAGGAACGGACCAATTGAGCGCGCGAGGTTCACGCGCCTCAAGCGGCCGGCCTTCCATTAACGGATAGCACCAACGCCGCAGAGCAGGTATGTGGATATTAATCCAGTAATCCCACCAGTCAATTGTTTCCGGAGAGAAATCAAACATTTTCTTTTCTTCGGGCGAAAGCGCAGAAGACAGCAGACGCGCATTCTCGCATTCAAAGACGTGTTCGTTGTGCAAAATAAATGGTTCGTAGAGTTCGATCAATTTTTCCGCGCGGCCCAGATCACGCTCAGCCTTTGCCAGGGGAGGTTTACTGATATGCAGTGCAGTCGCGGTCTTGTTAATTCGTGAAACAACGGCCTTCTGCATCGGGATCGAAAGCCGTTCGTAGCGCTGCTTGGAAACCGAGATGGTCTCGAGTTTGACCTTCAACCACTGATCGAGGCCATGCTGCATTTTGTAGTGTTTGCGATGGGCCAGTCCCGTGAGTTCAATCGAACGGCCCATGTTCACGGGGTTAATGGCAGAAGTTGCGAGTTGATAGAGCCGCGCGTTCTTGCGCTCGACCAGCGCCGCCGCAATGAGCGTCATGCCCCGTGTGACCATGTCCACAGGAATGACATCGAGACATTTTCTTTCGTTCGAGGGCAGTTGCCGGAAATTTGTCCCGAGTAGATAGGAAAGAGGGCCAGAAGTATTGATCCCTTCGTTCCAACCCGAAAAAGGGGTGCGCGTGGAGCTCTCGACAATCGATGGCCTCACGATGGCTACAGCAAGGTCTCGGCCGTGCTGCGCCAACATCGACTCGCCCAGACTTTTAGTGAATGTGTAGGTATTGGGCCAGCCAAGATGTGCCGCCCGCTTCACCCCAACGCGAACCAGGCGGTTGCGCACCCAGCGGGCGCGATTCCGTTTCAAGACGCCATCAAGCTCCGTCGGAGCAACTTTCGAAGGATCTCCGCTTCGGCCGAGTGCTTGCCTGCGCAGCGCCTTGGCCAATTCGGGGCTTTCCGAACGCTCCTCAATGCGCTGCACCATCTCGCGAAGCGAAACGATTTCCTTCTCCGCGTCAAAATCAGGATGATCCGCAGGATTATAGTTGTTTCTGAGTTCCTCGGTTACTCGTCCGTCACGCATGCCAACAACGTAGCAAGTCGAAAGATGCATCAAACCGGCGTGATCGCATTTGCGCAGAAATTCCAAGAGATAAATCGCGGAATCCACGTTCGAGGACAATGCATCTCGCAAATCAGGATTAAAGTCCGTCAATCCCGCGCTGTTGGCAATTACATCAAGCGAATGCATGAGACGGGTTTGCGTTTCGGGATCAAGTCCCAAGCCCGATTGGCTGACATCGCCTTCGACGACTTCGACTTTGTCTTGCAGAAATTGGGCCAGTGCCGCCCCGTGAATCTCCTGGAGCGCGTCAAACGTCGGCGACTCTTCGACGATCTTCTCAAAGCGCCGTTGTGCAGACGTCGTCCGGTTCCGCCGGATCAGCAAGGTCACCTTGCGAATGTCGGGAATTTTTTCCAGCAGATCCACAAGCCAGACTTTCCCAATGAATCCGGTGACACCAATGAGTAGCAGATGCTTTCCGGCCAACGTCTGGCGTACGTTCAATGAAGTGACGCGCGGGGTGGAACTCAGTAACTCGACGGGGCGTCCTTCGGGTCTGGTTTGCCGTTCAGGTGGCTGAACGGAAGTTTCCAGGAGTTCGGGCGCTTTTTGCCAGTCCAATTGGGAAAGCAATTTTTCGCGGGATAGTCTTCCGTTGGCCGAACCGCTGGCGAGCCAAGCAAACGGGCCACGCGGACGAATCACGGGATCGAGCAGTCGTCCCGTCGCTGCGCCGTCTCGGAACTCCAGTCGGTTGGCAATAAAACCTTCAACAGAAAAGTACTCAGCCATCGGTCGCAGAATCTGTTCCAGGAGCTGTCCGACAAGGATGATACGCTCGCCATTGCGTACCGCTTCAATCAGCTTCTCGACGGACTCGCGGCGCATCCTTGGTTTCAGCTCGTACTGAAAGTATTCTTCTCCGAGCAGTTCGAAGCGATCTTTGGTGATCCCCCGCAAGAGCGTATGCAGACTGCGCGTGGCAAACATCCGGCTGGCCAAATAATAGGGAGGCCGCAAGAGGGTAAGGCCGATCATGCCGATTCGACGTAACCACCGCTCAAGAAAACTCTGACTATTCCAATTGAAGAAGGCGACGCTCCGCAGCGCGCTCATCTCAAAAAGCGAACCTTCGACGCGCCAGTAGGTTACTGGACGCACACGCCCGGCTTCCGTCATGTTTCGTTGGCTCGTCGATTCTGTCATTTTTCTGCTAAATGCTTGCTTCTCTGGAATTTGGTCTTCTTTCCAGGGTCCCTCTATTGTATTTGAGGATGGCGCCTTGCGCTTGAATTTACACCGAGCAGATGCTCGCTCTTCTCGGTGCACCCCTAAATCGTTATCGCGCGCTCATGACAGACTTGATTCCCTAAAATTATCATTCCATGGGAGCTATCGCAAGAAACTTGGCAACCAGAGCAGATCGATCCGTGCAGCTATACGCCCCAGCCGTATTTCTCGGCATGTTCAAAAGTGCGCTGCATCTCCTGATTCAGGATTTCCATGAACGATGAGCAAGAAACCGTCTTTGCATCCGGCTGTGCAAGATCTGTCGTACGATATCCGGCGCTCAACACACGTGCAATAGATTGCTCAACCCAATCTGCTTCCAGACCCAAACCAAACGTGTCGCGCAGCATCATGGTTGCGCTCAAGATGGAACCAATCGGATTCGCCACATCCTTGCCAACTAGAGTCGGAGCGGAACCGTGAATCGGTTCGAACAAGGGGGCGCTCGAGCCGAAACTTGCGGACGGGATCAGACCGATCGAGCCCACGAGGGCTGCAGCTTCGTCACTCAGGATATCGCCGAACATATTGGTACTCAGGATGACGTCAAACTGCGTTGGCCGCAGGGTAAGCTGCATCGACGCATTGTCCACGTACATGTGCTCGAGCTTCACGTTGGGATATACCGTACCCATCGCCATCACGGTACGACGCCATAACTGCGAACTCGTCAAAACGTTCGCTTTGTCGACCGAGCATAGTTTCCGAGAGCGGGCTTCCGCCCGGGCAAACGCAAACGTTGCAATGCGTTCAATCTCAGGTGTCGAGTACGATTCCGTATCAAAAGCGCGTTCAACGCCGTTTTCCTTTACATTCCCACGTTCGCCGAAATACATCCCACCGGCAAGTTCACGAACAATCTCGATGTCCAGATCACCGACCAGATCCGCTCTCAATGGCGATATTCCACGCAGCGGTTCGATCAACTTGATCGGGCGCAGGTTCACGAACAATCCCAGGCCCTTACGCAAACCGAGCAGTCCGGTCTCCGGGCGCTTGCCCACGGGCAACGAATCCCATTTGGGGCCACCGACCGCGCCGAGAAAAACGGCATCCGCATTCCGGCAAGCATCGAGCGTTTCATTCGGGAGCGGATTGCCGGTCCTGTCGATGGCGGAGCCGCCGATCGGCATCTCGATCATTTCGAACTGATGCTGAAATTCACGCGCACATTCCTGCAGGACCCCTGCAGCGGCCTTAGTGACTTCCGGGCCGATCCCGTCGCCCGGCAAAAGGACAATCTTCTTTTTTAGCTTCATAGCCCGGTTCCCATCACGCTGTAAATCACGATCCCGATACGGTTCCCATCAGGCCGCAGGGGAGGCACCCGTAGCGACTGGGGCAACCTTGCGCCGGATCACTTCATGTGCAATTGCCATGACATCGCGTGCGCGAACATCCTTCGATTGATCCGCGAAACTCGTGACCCGAGCATAGCACTCTGCCAATTCCGCATCACTGGGCTCGTAGCCCAATTCCTTCAATGTCTGGCGGAGTGCGTTACGGCCAGAGTGCTTACCGAGCACGAGCGAGCGTGCTGGCACGCCCACCGCTTCGGGCGAAATAATTTCGTAAGTCAGCGGGTTCTTGATAATGCCGTCTTGGTGTATGCCTGCCTCGTGGGCAAACGCATTTGCCCCGACAACTGCCTTGTTCGGAGCCACGTGTGCACCCGTAATTTCCGCCAGCATGCGGCTCGATTTGTAGAGTTCGTTTAGCTTGAGGTTGGTTGCAACGCCAAAGCTCTCTTTGCGCACGGCCAAGGCTACCGCCACTTCTTCAAGCGCTGCGTTTCCGGCCCGCTCGCCGATGCCATTCACGGTGCATTCGATCTGGCGAACACCGGCGCGAACTGCGGCCAGAGAGTTCGCCACTGCCAATCCCAAGTCGTCGTGGCAATGCGCGCTCAGGGTAATGTGCTCCGGATCACCCAGGTGCTCCCGTACCTTCGTAAACATTGCACCGTATTCTTCCGGTACGGCATATCCCACCGTATCCGGCAAGTTCAAGATCGTCGCGCCGTTCTCCACGGCGATTCGACATGCATGGCACAGGAATTCGATATCCGTGCGGCCCGCATCCTCTGCCGAAAATTCCACTTCGTCAACAAACGTACGCGCCAGCTTGATCATTGTGCCGATGGCTTCCAGTGCCTGCGCGCGCGTCATATGCAGCTTGGCCTGGAGGTGCAGGTCAGACGTGGCCAGAAAAACGTGCATTCGCTTGTACTTTGCAGGCTTCAACGCCTCGGCGGCAGCCATAATATCGTCTCTTCGGGCCCGCGCAAGAGCGGCAATGGGCACTTCCCGGACCTCCTTCGCGACCGCAATCACTGCCTCCAGATCGCCGCGAGAAGCAATGGGAAATCCCGCTTCAATCGTGTCCACGCCAAGAGCGGCGAGCTGATGGGCCATGCGAATCTTCTCCCGTGTGTTCATCGAGAAGCCGGGCGATTGTTCCCCGTCGCGAAGGGTGGTATCGAAGATACGAACGTGGCTCATGAGACCCCCAATACTTGGACTCCCAGTAACGCACGTCCTCAGTCTATAGTCCAATTTATATTCATTCTTTAAATCATAATAGTGGCTTATACTAGCAGAAAGCCCGATAGGCCCGCAGGGCGAGCGACTCCGGCAGTCGAGCCAGCAGGACACTCTGGTACCCTGGCTGTTCGCCCCTAATAAGGAATACTTATGGATTTAAGCGAGTTACAAGTCTTTCTCACCGTCGCCAGGGAAGGCAGCTTTTCCCGGGCAGCGGAACGGCTTTACCGCACTCAACCCGCCGTCAGTTTGGCGATACGCAAGCTAGAAGATTCGCTCGGCCAGCCTCTGTTCGTTCGCGGGGCGCGTCCGGTGCGCATGACTGACGCAGGCACACTGCTTCGAGACTACGCCGAGAGGCTGTTGAATCTTCGCGACGAAGTAAAGAAGGGCCTGCTTGAACTACAAGGTCTGAAGCGCGGCGAACTTTCATTAGGCGTGAACGAAAGCTCGATTCATGCCCTGCTGCCCGCGTTGGCGAAGTACCGCGAAGTGCATCCTGGCGTACAAGTGCGTTTGCATCGCATGTTCTCGCGAGATATTCCTCATGAAGTCGTGAATTACCGACTCGATCTTGGGGCGGTATCCTTCGTACCGAGAGAAACGCAGTTACAGGCAACCGAAATCTTGAAGGACGAATTGACCCTGGTTGTGCCGCCAAAACACGTATTGGCGAAGCGAAAGGAAGTCGACGTCGAAGAGTTGGGTAAAGAAAATTTTATCGCCCACATCGTTGAGTCGCCTTTCCGACGCAAGGTGATTGAGCTGTTTGCTCGCCATCGTACCCCGCTTAACATGCCCATTGAAATGCCAACGATCGAAAGCATCAAGCGTTTTGTACAAATGGGGATGGGCGTGGCCATCGTACCGCGCATGTGCGTGACATGGGAGATCGAGCATGGCTGGCTCAAGGAGATCAAACTGCGCCAGCTAAACATTCCCCGACACCTTTATATCGTCGCGCGGCGCGGCGCTCGATTGCCGCATGCCGCTGCCGAATTCATGCGCATGCTGAAAGAGGAATAGATTGAGGGCAGTGTGCGAATTTTCACCTGAGCGCGTGGAGTTGCGGGGATATCCGAGTTTATCGTTTGTTCGCGTAAACCGCGCTTTCGACTTCCTCCGTTCCGATCCGTGTTACGTTGACCTCGAAAAGCGTATCGGCCTTCCCGGGCAGCGTTTCAGTGTTATGTGGTAAACACTCGCTCGGCACGCACCTTTTCGACTATTCTTGCTAGGGATGGTTAGCCGGCCGGCATGATGAACGTACTCCCCATACTTTTGTTCGGTTTCGTGCTTGGCATGCGTCACGCAACGGATCCTGACCACGTCATCGCTGTGTCCACGATTGTGAGCCGTGAGCGCTCTTTGTCTAAAGCTGCTTTGATCGGCGCGTTCTGGGGCCTCGGTCACACCGTAACAATCCTGTTCGTCGGCGCGGCGATTATTCTCTTTAATCTCACAATTCCTCCCCGTGTCGGTCTCACCATGGAATTCTGTGTCGGGCTCATGCTCATCCTGCTGGGGATTCTGAATTTGACCGGAGTTTCCAAATGGCTCAGCGAAAAATTCTCTCCCTCACATCCGCGCGTTTCCGGTGAGCACGTCCACCTGCACGAGCACAACGCTCACGTACACTATCACTGGCACTCACATCAACCGGCCGCAGAACACCACGGCGAATCTCTCGTTCCGCCTACATGGATTCGATCCTCGTTTTTAAAACTCGGCTTATTTCATTCGATGCGCCCATTTCTGATCGGTATTGTGCACGGACTTGCAGGTTCGGCTGCAGTCGCCCTGCTCGTTTTGGCAACGATTCGCGATCCTCGTTGGGCGGTGGTTTATCTGTTGGTATTTGGTGTCGGCACGATCGCAGGGATGATCCTGATCACGATGGCGATGTCGCTGCCGTTCTCCTACGCCGGTACGCGCTTCGGCTGGCTGAACCGCGGCTTGGTGGCAGGCTCAGGAATTCTCAGCCTTGTCTTCGGATTGTTCGTGACTTATCACATCGGGATCGTGCAGGGTTTGTTTACCGGCCATCCCAGCTGGACTCCCCAGTGATTTCTGATTTATCTTGCTGATTCGTTTGAAGTTATCGCGATTTATGGGCGAGGGCTTCTTCCAGCGTTTTATAGATTGGGAGATAGCTTTGTAGACCTGCAACCGTGACGGTGGCGCTGCTCTGCGAAGACAATGCCGCCAAGGCAAATGTTCGATGTTGGCTGCGGCGGCTCACGAACAAGGAAACCAAGGATCCCACCCCTGCCGAATCCAAATACGTCACGCCACTCAGATCAAGAATCATGTGCGGCGTTTCATCCGCCCTTAGCTTCTGAATGGCCTCTGAGACCGTTTCCAGGCTGAATTTTCCCTTCGGTTGATAAACAGCAACCGATTCCGTGCTGACTGGCGCTTTATCTAGATCGAGTCTGAATGCTTGCATAGGGATATGAGCCTAGCGAAAACCAACTGAACATACATTAACAGACGTTCATATTCAAATCTGCCCCTCCCTAATTCCTTTGTTTCTCCCCTGTTATGGTTTGAAGGTAGAGCGGCGAATGCCGCCGTTCGTCGGATATTGGCAGGGGGATACGAGAACGCGCACTCAGGCTATGCGGAATTTGGCTGGAACAACGCCATTCGCATCGAGATCGTGCCAAATTCAATGCCTTCATAGGGATAACTGACCGTGTCGCGATGATCCGTGCTCCCGAGACAGTAGAGAAGCGGCACATAGTGCTCCAGCGTTGGATGGGCGTTTGCCAAGAGCGCCTCGCCCCATCGGTCCGGTGCGGTAAGCGTGGGAATATCTCTGTTTTTTATCGACTGCTTCACCTTGCTATCAAATTCCTGCGCCCATGAATATCCGTCAGTCGCCATCTGCCAATTAATCAGGTGAAGATTGTGGACGAGATTTCCACTTCCGAGAATCAAAACCCCCTGTTCACGCAAATGAAGTAATTCCCTTCCCAGTTCGAGATGTTCGGCAAATGTTCGGCCGTGATCGAGGCTCAGCTGAAAAACTGGAATATTTGCCTCAGGATACAGGTGGCGCAGCACACTCCACGTTCCGTGATCGAATCCCCATTCGTGATCCGCGATCAAGTGATGTTCAAACGCTAAACGCTTGGCATGATCGGGAGCGCCTGGCGCTGGATACTGGATCCGGAACAGAGCTTCCGAGAAGCCGTAAAAATCATGAATTGTCTTCGGCCGATTCGCAGTGAGCACGTGGCTTCCTGAGGTTACCCAGTGGGCTGAAATCACGCAGACGGCACTCGGAGCCGGCAGAACTTTGGACAATTGATTCAGAGCATTTGTATAGGAGTTGTCTTCGATCGCGTTCATGGGCGAACCGTGGCCCACGAACAGAACAGGCATCCTCACGAGAGGCTCCTTTGCCAATGACGTTGGTCGGAGCGGATACCCATCCATCCCTCACACCATTTTACAAACGGAAGTGAATCCACAAAAACACTCCGTGCATCAAAGCAGCAGTATAAGCGAACTGTGAACTTGACGCGCAGGGAGAATTACATGCGGATGGCTCTTCGATTGCTCATTACTGTGTTGGGAATCAGCGGGTTAGTCAGCCTTAATTCACAGCAGTTGAATGCCGGAACACCTCGTCCTGCGCCCACATTCCCGAAACCGGCCGTCGATGAGCGCGTCGCTGCGAGCAAAGGCCACAAGGAAGCGGCCGTTCTTTCGGGAGGTTGTTTCTGGGGAGTTCAAGCGGTTTTTCAACATACCAAGGGCGTGATTTCTGCGACTTCGGGCTACGCCGGCGGTGAAGCAGCGACAGCACATTACGAACGGGTTGGCAGTGGAAATACCGGGCACGCCGAGAGCGTTCAGGTTATCTACGATCCTTCCCGGATCACTTACGGAGAACTTTTAATGATCTTCTTTTCTGTTGCGCACAATCCAACGGAACTGAACAAGCAAGGTCCGGATTGGGGCAGTCAATACCGTTCCTCAATTTTTTACTCGGATGAGGAACAGGAGAAAATTGCAAAAGCCTACATCGCACAACTGGATGCGGCTAAAGTCTATGGGCAAAAAATCGTGACGCAACTGGTCCCGCTCAAAGGATTCTATCCCGCAGAGGCATATCACCAGGACTACGTCACGCATCATCCCGATAATCCGTACATCACCATCAACGACCTGCCTAAACTGGCGGCACTCAAGAAGGAATTCCCGGAACTGTACCGAGAAAATTGATTTTCTTCCCGGTAAATCAAAGTTTTCCGACGGGACATTCTGCCTCTTGACTCCAGATCTGCAGAGGCGTAACTAGAGAAGCTCAAGCGCAGCGATTTCCGGTTTCCTGCCCGTTTCCCGCCCACTGCGCAAAGAATCCGAACCAACTCCAAGGAGGAACTATGTCTCAAGCTCGTGCAATTCCTGAGGGATTCCACAGCATTACACCATCCATTGTTTGTAAAGGTGCTGCCCGCGCCATCGACTTCTACAAGCAGGTCTTTGGCGCAAAAGAGGTCAGCCGTATGGAAATGCCGGGAAATATGATCGGTCATGCTGACCTGCTGATCGGCGATTCACACTTAATGCTCAGCGATGAATTTCCCGGTATGGCAACGGCACCCACTCCGAACTCACCGACTTCGTTCAATCTCTTTGTCTACAGCGAGAACGTGGATGATCTGTTTGATCGCGCCGTCAAAGCAGGCTGCAAAGTAGAGATGCCGCTCAACAACCAGTTTTGGGGAGACCGCTATGGAAAAGTCCGCGATCCTTTCGGTCATCAGTGGGGTTTGGCGCAGCACGTCGAAGATGTCTCTCCTGAGGAGATGAAGAAACGCTCGGCGGAGTGGACAGCACAGATGAGCAAAGCCGCGGGGAAGAGCTAACCATCAGCGGAATTGCAAAACAGCCAAACGAGAAGGGGCCGCGAATCGAAAGGTTTGCGGCCCTTGTTTTTCGAGTTGCGATGCCTGGGAGCGCCGTGCCGGAACCACCGTTGAGAACTTTCCTGGACCCCTTGGGAATAGAAATTTCTCAGAATCGAAGAGATCGCTTTCTCCGTTTTTAACCCCTTTATTGTCAACGAAACAATTCCAGCTTATGTGGTTGCACACATGCTCTTTACGAGACTGCAGATCGATGTGCATATTTGAATTCTCGATCGGAGTGATGGATGAAGATTTTCAAATCAGCTATTTTCTTGACGATAGCTCTGTTCCTGGTTCCGTTCGCTCACGCAGACGGCGGGCCAGTGAACGCAGTGTTTGTTGGGGTAAACGGCGCAAACGACGGGCAGTATTATGTGAGCCCGTACACCGGCACGATGAACGGCCAGCCCGTAGTCCTGTTCTGCGATGACATCATTAACCAAGTTACGATTGGCCAACATTGGTAGGCCAAGGTCACCAACCTTGGAACAGCCATCAATACCAATCAATTTTCGAACACCCGGTACGGTGGGGTATCAACCTCGGCAGTATACGGGAATCCATCTCTCGCCTATAGCGAAGCGGCTTGGCTGACCACTCAGTTTGCAAGCCACACCAATGATTTAGTCAGCCTGCAGTACGCTCTCTGGGACATCATGAATCCCGGATCGGAGCCGACGAGCTACGGCGATACGCAGCTGTGGTTGAATGAAGCTGCTCAGGATTACGGCTCGATCCGTCCAGGCAACTTCTCGATCCTCACCAATACCGGACCTCTTCAACAGACCGGCCAGGTTCAGGAGTTTATCGTTCAAACCCCAGAGCCCGGCGTATTGGTCCTGTTGCTTTGCGGCCTGCTGGCGATTGCTTTCCAAATGAACCGAAACCACATGACCGGCTGAAGGCCTTCTTCCTTCACGAGTAAAAACGCCCGCCAGGGAACAGGGCGGGCGTTTTTTTTAAGCAGAATATCTGTGAGGAGAAGCAGGTCGCTATTTCGAAGGCGGAATGTACGCCGCTGCAGGGGTAAAAAACTCGACGTCCTTCAGATCAGTCTTCACCTTCACTGGCTGATATTTTCCTTTCGCTCCGCCGCTGGCCGCAAACGTCAGCAGGTACTGGTTGCCGAGGTGCTGACCGATCTCGTCAAAATACGGCTTCAGGGAAACGGGCGCATTCGTTCCGAGGAAGTAGGATTCGGCGCCGGAATCTTCTGCGAGTTTATCGAGGTTGTTCTGCCCGTTTGTTACCTGAAAGTAGCTCCTGCCGCGGTGACCCGAACTTGGGTAGTAGACGCTCCACACATTGGTGTTCTGACGCTCCGCCCGTTGAATCAATGGGTCGAGGTCCGGACTAAACGGGCCGAAACCGGGTCCGCGAAAATAATCGATGCCGGAGGAAATCAAAATAATCGACCGACGAGGACCCGTTTCTGGCCAGCGCTTTAACATATCGATGGTTCCGAGGTACGGACTGGACCCGAGCGCTCCAATACCCAGCGGAATGCGCAACGCCTTTACGACCAGTTCATGGTTCTCCGTGAAATCCTGCGCGACGGTCGTCGCATTGTTCCGGATATATCCGAGCGCGATATTGGTGGTTGGCGGCTGGCCCATGATGAATTCTTTCAGATAATCCCACTGGCCGGCCGCTCCGTTGTCAATCGAGTCATCAATCAAGATCGCCAGATAAAGCCTGTCGCCCTTTTTCCACTCACCAACCTGCTTGCGATCTTTTCCGGTATAAAACTGCACGTCGTCCATAGCAATCGGAGGCGCCGGCGCATCCTTCTTGCCCACTGCCGTAACAGTGAAAGTCGCCATCGCGGAACCCGCTGCAGTTAGACCAGAAGAAGACGGCTTTTGTTGGGCGCGAGAGAACCCCCCGGAAGCCAGCAGGAGCGCGACGAGCAGTATACCCAGCTTGAATGGAATGTGATTTCGATTCATTTCACTTTTCTCCTTTACTGCGTTTTTAGATGCTGAATCGAGACCAAGCGCATATATTACGCGCTTGAATCAAGCTTCAGCCTGAGAACATGACCTGGGCGTAATTTTCTTCCAGAAGCGGAAAGCATCGTAACTCATTCCACAAACGGCCGCAGCCAATTTTATGCAACCTGAGAGGGTCGGCTAACCTAGTTGTGAGATGAGGGAAGCGCCGAAAATGGTAGACGAAATTACCCCAAACACGCAGCCTGGAGCAAAGGCGGGTCCGGGCGCACCTTGGATTTATGGACCGTGGATCGATCTGATGATCGGTTGTGGTGCATGGTCTGCTCCTCTCCTGCTGGTGAGCGCTGCTGTTTCCGGTGCGCGAGCTTCTCATTGGTCCTTCACCTTTTATTTCCTGGCGTTACTGTTTAATTATCCGCACTTCATGGCCACGGTTTATCGTGCCTATCACTCGATGAGCGAGTTTCAGAAGTACAAGATTTTCACCGTCCATATTGCACTCTTGCTGGCTTTAGCCGGAGTAGTTGCCCACCTTTGGTCACCGCTGCTTCCCTGGATTTTCACCCTCTACATTTGCTGGAGTCCGTGGCATTACACGGGTCAAAATTTCGGATTGTTGATGATGTTTGCGCGTCGCTCGGGCCTGGAACCTACGGAAAACGAGCGCCGGGCCCTATATATTTCCTTCATCGCTTCCTTCATCCTGCTCATGTTCAGCTTTCAAACTGGCTCCTCGGGAGACCCGCTGATTCTGTCACTGGCGTTGCCTGCGAAATTCACTTTGCCCGCGCGCACCGTCCTGGCATTGTTCTTTATTGGCAGCAGCGGTTGGGCTCTTTTTTCCCTGGCGCGTCGCAATTCTTGGAAAGCATTACTTCCGAGCGCGACTCTGGTTACGACTCAATTCCTATGGTTTCTCCTTCCGGCATTGATCGAACTCTTGAGTGGCAAAGAGGTCCCGCAGACCCGCTACTCGAGCGGTATTCTGGCTGTCCTGCATTCCGCGCAGTATCTCTGGATCACCAGTTATTTTCAGAAAAAGGAAGCCTTGGCCAGGGAAAGGTCTGTGTGGAGTCATCCCAAATATCTCGTGACTCTTGTTGCGGGCGGTGTCGCATTGTTTATTCCGGGTCCATGGATTGCCAGTCGCGTATTCCATGCCGATTTCGCGACCAGTTTCTTGACGTTTACAGCGCTGGTAAATCTGCATCATTTCGTTCTGGACGGAGCGATCTGGAAATTGCGCGATCCCCGAATTGCTTCACTCCTGTTGCATAAACCCGAGGACGCCGAAGAAGTCGCAAACGAAGGGAACCACGGGATTGTTGCCTCTGCGCGGTGGTTCGCCGGATCAAGCGTTCCTGCCAGGGCAATCCGCATCTTGGCAGTGGTTCTCTTGCTGCTCTGGGGTGGATTTGACCAGCTAAGGTTCTATTGGGCGAACGTCCCGGGAACACTTTCTGCTCTGGAGCGAGCGATCAGACTGAACCCAAACGATAGTTCGGCATTGATTCGTCTGGCCAAGCTGGCCGGAAGCGCAGGAAATCGGGACGCTGAGCTCGCGGCGTTGAAGAGTGCCGCAAATTTGAGTTCCGGCAGAATATCGACACAGGAGGCGTACGCTCGCGCGTTGATTACCGGCGGCCGTGATCAGGACGCCTACGATTTGTACCACAAGCTCTTGGCCCACTATCCCCGAAATGTCGATGCTCTTGTGAATTATGGCCTGCTAGCTCAAAAGCTCGGTCGTCCTGCCGAATCAATCGATTCCTTCGAGCGCGCCGTGGAACTCGATCCGACCCAGACAAATGCACAGCTTTATCTTGCGCAATTGCTTGAAACCCAAGGTGAATTGCAAGCAGCCGCCAGGCACTACCGCGCTTATTTGCAGACAGTCAGCACTCACACAAGCGAACACACTGGCGAAGGTACCGTCGTGATTTCCGCATTGATGAAAGTGGCGGATGCCGACGCGGCCGCCAAACAAAACACGCTGGCCCTGCAGGAATACCTGACTGCAGAGAACTTTGCCGCAAAGATCGGTAATCCTTCGCTACAGAGCCTTGCCATGGTTCGCTCCGCGGACGTTCAGGAACAATTGGGACAGATCGCAGATGCGGCGGCTTCCTATCAACAGGCCATCGTTCTGGATGAAACGGAAAATGGCCCACAACCGACTGCTAGCGACTGGCTTAACTATGCCCAATTCCTCGAACGCCAAAAACAGCCGGAACGGCTGATCTATGCTTGTCTCTATCGCGCGCAGGACATCATGAACACAACTCCCGGTGCAGCCCTTGACGCGATCGTGGCCGCCCGTAAATCCAGCGCTGCGCGGTCAGGCGTGCCCGCAGAATTCGTTCCCGCTGACCTCTCAAAACGGTTATCCCAAGCGCTTTCGCTCTCCGGGGCAGATTTCTCCCAACAGCGACCGGCTGTCGTGTCCGCTAGAGCATCAAACCGATAGATTCAGACAGACATTGGTCTACAATGGCAAGATCAGTCGTAGTGAAATTCATCGAGGAGAACACGATGAATCAAGACCCATCCCGCCGCAGATTCCTGGAAAAAATCGGCGTTGGCACCGCTGCCAGCTTCGGCCTTTCCGTTCTTCCCGGATTAACCGAAGCTCGAGCAGGGGCTCCGAATACTCTTCCAAAGCGAACGCTGGGGCGTACCGGCGCGCAAGTCTCCATCCTGGCGTTTGGCTGCGGCAGCCGTTTCCTGATGTATGAGGACGAGCAGAAGGCACTGGAGGTCTTGAATCGCGCGATCGACCAGGGCATCACCTACCTGGACACTGCGTACTCCTACGGTGACGGCAAAAGCGAGATTCGGGTTGGAAAAGTAATGGCAACACGCCGTAAAGAGGTTTGGCTCGCCACAAAAATCCCGGACCGCACGCGGGATGCCTTTCTACGAAGGCTTGAATCCAGCTTGAAACGCCTTCAGGTCGATCACGTCGATCTGCTGCACATACACGGGCTGGCAGGGGCGGATGACCTGGCCGTCATTGAAGCACCCGATGGCGCGATGAAAGGTCTGCTCGAAGCGCGAGAACAGAAGGTGGCTCGCTTTATCGGCATGACGAGCCACACCAGTGGAGCGGTCATGGCGCAGGCAATTGAGCACAATGATCTCGATTGTGTACAAATGGCGCTAAACGCTTCCCTCAACGGCAGGTTCGAAGAACTGGCCCTGCCTGCGGCAAGGAAGAAAAATCTTGGAATCATCGCGATGAAAGTTACCGGTCAGGAATTCTTGCTGGGGACTGGCCCCGGAAAAACCAACATGGATGCTTTGCTCCACTATTCGATGAGCCTCCCTGTCAGTACCGCGGTCGTGGGTATGCCAAAGGTGGAAATGTTGGACTATAACCTGAACGTGGCGAGAACTTTCTCTAGCCTCAATGAATGGGAGATGCAGCAACTTCGGGATATTCTCAGCCCTTCGCGAACGGGCCTTGAGAAGAAATTGGTCGGCCATCTTGACGGCCCAACGCTCAGTCCGGACTTGTTCTCCGTCTAGGCCACAAGCCGAAATTATTCATATTCGTTCTCAAACTCGCTGTCGTTTCACTCCACAATTTGGTCTAGAATATGGCCGCGGATACCTACCGCCGCGATCGCTCCCCCTTTTGGAGGCCTCACTACCGATGGCGCTGATGCGCTCGATGCTTCTCGCTGCGTCGCAAAACAGTTGGCTGCGTGAGCACGCTGTGAATTATCCATTTGTACGGCGATCTGTTTCCCGCTTTATGCCTGGCGAAACGGTCGACGCCGCTCTCATTGCCGCGAAAACACTGGCGAGGATGAACATCGACACGATATTCACCCATCTTGGGGAAAATGTCGCCGACGGCGACGAGGCGAACCGTGTCGCCGGACATTACGTTCAGGTCATCAAGCAGATCCACGAGCAGCGGCTGTCGACCGAAGTATCCGTAAAACTCACCCAGCTTGGTCTGGACCTTTCGCCCGAGCTTTGCGCAAGAAATCTCGAAAGCATTGTTCGCGCGGAGGATCCCAAATCGACCGTGTGGGTCGATATGGAAGCGAGCAGTTACGTTGATTCCACGCTTGGTTTGTACAAACAAGCGCTAAAGACATATCCAAACGTCGGCATCTGCCTCCAGGCTTACTTGTATCGCACAAAAAAGGACCTGGACGATCTACTGCCGCTCCGTCCATCGATTCGCCTGGTGAAAGGCGCATACAAGGAACCGGCGGACATTGCATTTCCTGAAAAATCGAAAGTGGACGACAACTACTTTGCGCTCGCCAAACAGATGCTCGGCGCAAAAAGAACTGGTAACTGCCCGCGCGCAGCTTTTGGCACTCACGATGTTGCCTTGATCCGTCGGCTCGGCGGACACTGCGCGCAGGAGGGATTTTCAAATAGTGACCTAGAAATACAAATGCTCTACGGCATACAGCGAGCCGAACAGGAACGTCTTGCCCATGAGGGCTACCGCTCCGTTGTTCTTGTCGCCTACGGGAACTATTGGTATCCATGGTTCGTTCGACGCCTCGCTGAACGCCCCGCGAATTTATGGTTTATGCTTCGCAATGTTTTTGCTTCATAGCGTTTTTGAGGAGGAATGACATGCGCAAAATGTTCGCCTTGATCGTGGTTCTGGTTTCGGGATTTTTCCTGATTTCAGCGGGCGCAACGGAATCAGGATGGAAACAGCTCTTCAACGGAAAGGATCTTACTGGCTGGAAACACGTCGGTCCGGGGTACATGACTGTTGAAGACGGTGAGATCCACACCCACGGTGGTATGGGGCTTCTTTACTGGACTGGCGGAAAGGTCGGCCACTGCAAAATTAAAGTTGTCTTCCACATGCGGGATCACAACGACAATTCCGGTGTCTTCATCCGCATTCCTATCGAGCCGCGCGAAGAATGGATGCCCGTGAATTACGGCTATGAAGTGCAAATCGATAATGAGCCGGAAAAATCCAACGAAGACGAATATCATATCACCGGAACGCTTTACTCTCTGACCAAGCCGCTCGCCAAACCAACCAAGCCCGGCCCCGAGTGGAACACCATGATCATCACCATCGACGGCCCGCACACAGTAGTTGAAATCAATGGCGTGAAAGTCACCGATTACACCGAAGGTCAGCCGGTCCCCGAGCGCAAATTCGATTTTGAGCCGCAGCGCGGCACCCGGCCGAATGAAGGCTGGATGGGTCTGCAGAATCACAGCGACAATGATGTCGTGTTCTTCAAAGAAGTGAGCATTCAGCCGTTGCCATAAACGTCCCCGAAACACGATGATTCAGGAGGAAATGATGAAGAAATCGGAAATGAACAGGCGTGAATTCCTGCAAAAGAGCGCCGGTACGACCGGCGCACTGATGACCGCGAACACAATCTTGCTAAAAGCGGAGCGGATTCCTTACGCCTGGGAGGTTACCACTCCTCCGAGTGACAAAGTCCGCTTCGGAATCATTGGCATTGGCATGCAAGGTTCGGGATTGTTAGCGACTTCCGTTTCATTGCCAGGTGTGGAATGCGTCGCTGCTTGTGATCTGTGGGACGGCAGGCAGTTGCTGGCTAGAGAAATTGCTGGTGCGAAAATCAGGACCACACGGAAGTACCAGGAACTACTCGATGATAAGAGTATTGATTGCATCATCGCTGCGGTTCCGGACCATTGGCATAAACAGGTTCTCGTGGACACGGTTAGCGCCGGAAAAGACATTTACTGTGAAAAGCCGATGTCGCACAGCCCAGCCGAGGGAATCGAAATGGTCAACGCGGCGAAAAAGAGCGGCCGTATCGTTCAAATCGGATCACAACGTGTGAGCTCGGTCATTTGTGCAAAAGCGAAAGAACTTCTCGCCGGCGGAATCATCGGCGATGTCACGCTGATTGAGGGGACTTACGGCCGCAACGATCCGAACGGTGCTTGGGTTTATCCTCTGCCCGAAGATCTTTCTACCGAAACACTCGATTGGGTTACGTGGCAAGGGACCGTGCCACAGCGACCGTTCGATCCAAAAGTCTACGCGCGCTGGCGCTGCTGGAAGGAATATGGCACAGGCGTTGCCGGCGACCTACTCGTCCACCTGGTGAGCGGAATGAATTTCATGATGGGTTGGAATGAGCCACCGTCCCGGGCTGCTTCTTTCGGTGCGATTCTCCGCTTTCCAGACGGCCGGAATATGCCCGATGTCCAGCCGACGCTCTATCAGTACGGAAAATACCCCGTGTATATGCGGCTGAATCTCGGCTGCGAGATGCCCGAGACCTATCGCTTCCAAGGCTCCAAGGGCTATCTCGAAGTCACGGAAACACTAATGACTTACTCTCCACAAACCGGCGAAGACAGCAGTCCAAGTTATTACGCTGCGAGCTTTCCCCATGCGATGCGAGAAGTTTACGAGAAAAGATGGCACGAGGAACATGATCCGGCGCCCGGTAAAGAGCCACTTCTCGATGGCTTCACCTACAAGGGTGATTCCTGGGACGATTTACGTCCTCACCTCTGGAACTATTTCCAAGCGGTCCGCTCGCGCAAACCTGTCACCGAGGATGCTGTCTTCGGGCACAACGCGGCACTCGCCTGCCACATGGCCAATCAGTCTTATTTCCGCGGCACGCAAGTTACATGGGATGCCGCAAGTGGCCAAATCAAGAGCTGAATTGTCGCCGGAGTGCGAAGGATCCAAAAGAAAGGGACTTCTGACCGGAAGTCCCTTTTCTCGATGCCTTGGGAAAATTATTTTGCGCGGTGAAATGCGATGTAGTCGCGTCCCTTATAAAGCCTGTAGATGCCGCCATCCACAGCTACGATCTGCAAAGGCACGGGATGCTTAATCTCCGAGTCTTTCTTCGACGAGACTGTGAACAAATCGTTTGCGCCCAAATCCATCACGATAAACTTGTCCGCATCCAGAAAACCGACGCCGTAGGCGCCTGGCTTCAAGATCTGTCCGCCGATTTCAAGCGGAACTTCAGTGATGAAATACGCCTGATATTTTTCGCGAATTCCCGAAGAGTATCCGGAATTATCTACTAACCCGGCGAGAACGAAAAATCCGTCTGCATACTTGACGCCTGCAGTGTTGCGTGCCTGAACAGGAGCGGACTGGCCGCGAAAGAACACCTTGTCTGGAAATACCTTGTTCCCTACTTCTGCAGCTTTAAGGACAGCGTCTTGCGCCGGAGCTGTGGAAGCAGTCTGAGACTGGGCAGCGGTTGCGGCCAGCAAGAACAAGCCCAGGATTGCGAGTGACGCGATCGAACGCACCAATTTCATGAAACTCTCCTTGAATTAATTCGCTTCGAGCGATTGAGTGATTGTACTCTATTTCTCTCAAAGCGCACCTTCGCAGCAAACGCTCAAGAATTTATTCGTGACTTCACAACGTACGTTCTTTATCCTTGAAACTGCAAAAAAGATTGCACTGTCAGAAGGGCCAGATGTGCCGAAGGTAATTTGGTCCTGCGGCAGCCACCCTACGTTTCCATTAGTCGGACCATCACTGAGGGTCTAGGGGCAATCCAACGTAATTTTCGGCCAAACTCTGCGACGCAGCTCTTGAACTGGTCACGTAATCGAGCTCGGCAAGTTGCCGCCGGTGATCAAAAGCGTTCTCCGACGGAAATCGATGCAGCATTGAAGTCATCCACCAAGAAAAACGCTGCGCCTTCCATACTCGTCGGAGTGCAATATCTGAGTAACGACCCAAGAGTGCTGTACTCCCGGCCTTATAAAACTCGGAAATTGCGTCGCTGAGCACACGAACGTCTGCAGCAGCCAGGTTCAACCCCTTCGCGCCCGTTGGCGGAACAATGTGAGCCGCGTCTCCGGCGAGAAATAACCTGCCAAACTGCATTGGCTCAGTCACAAAACTGCGCATTCCTGTTACGCCCTTCTGAAATATAGGCCCGCGGTTCAACTTCCAGTCACCGTACGCCAAGCGGGTCTCGAGCTCATCCCAAATCCGTTCATCCGACCACTGCGAGAGATCTTCTTCGGGCTCGCACTGAATGTAGAGGCGGCTGATTTTTGGCGAGCGCATGCTGAGCAGCGCAAAGCCCCGCTCATGATTTGCATAAATAAGTTCGGGGGAGGAAGGCGCCGCCTCCGCAAGGATACCCAGCCACCCGAAAGGGTAGACGCGCTCGTAGATTTTAAGAATCTCCGAGGGAATATTCGAGCGGCATATTCCGTGAAATCCATCACACCCGGCGATAAAGTCACAATTAATTTCGTGTGTGGCTTGATTCTTTCTATAGTGAATCACCGGGCGCTCGGATTGCAGATCTCGAATCGAAACATTTTCCGCCTCGAAAACTATTTCCCCTCCTTTATCCAAACACGCCCTAGTCAAATCTTTTACAATCTCATTTTGTCCATAGACCGTGATGCCATTCCCGGTCAGTTCCTTGAAATCAATACGATGTCTGCGGTTCAGAAAACTGAGCTCAATTCCATAATGAATCAATCCTTCTCGCTGCAGCCTATCGCCCAGGCCCATCTCGATCAACATTTGAACCGTGCCGTGTTCGAGCACACCTGCACGCACGCGCTCCTCGACATGCTCCTGACTGTATTTTTCGATGAGAATGCTGCCAATTCCCTGTTGCCGGAGCCGATGAGAGAGGATGAGTCCCGCCGGACCTGCACCGATTATCCCGACCTGTATGTGCATGAAGCCCGAGAATCCTTAGAAATTGAAAAATACTGTCTCGTATTCGCCCTGCAAGACAACGTTCCATTGTAAGAGATGCGGATTTCCGTCAACAGGCACAGCCATTAACGTAGACTGCCGGGCCGGCTCAACCAGATTCAAGACCGGATCCTGGCGGTTCGATGGATCGTTTAAAAAATAGATCCGCGTCACCAAACGAATCAGTAATCCCCTCATGAATAGTGAAACCACAATATGCGGGGCCTGCTTCGTTCCGCGTGGCCCTGGCACCTGACCCGGTTTGATTGTCGAAAAATGAAAAGAGCCGCCAGCGTCTGTCGGGATACGGCCAAATCCGAAAAACACATCCGCTCCCAATTCCTTGTCCACCTCATTCGGCTGCGAGAAGTAGCTTCCGTGCGCGTCGGCTTGCCATAGCTCGAGGACTGCGTCTGGTACGGGATTACCCAAGCCGTCGAGAACCCGGCCCTGAACCGTAATGCGTTCTCCCTTGTTCTGCGGAGCAGCTAATTCGGTCCGGTACAGCGGCGCGAATCCAATCCTGAAATACGGCCCTACAGTCTGCCATGTCGTTGCCGGGAGCTTCATGGGTTGTTCTCAAAAGGAGACGCATCTCTCCCACGTAAAATGATATCAAAGCGATAACCGAGCGCTTCTTCCGGAATTGTATGATCCCAGTCAAAAATCGCAATCAACCGGTCACGCGCATTCTCGTCGTCCACACAATTGAAAATCGGATCGTAGGCCAGTAACGGATCGCCTGGAAAATACATCTGCGTGACCAGTCGTGTCGCGAAGGACGGACCGAACAGAGAGAAATGGATATGAGCCGGCCGCCACGCATTGTAATGATTGCGCCACGGGTATTCCCCGGGTCGAATCGTCACAAAAGTGTATCGGCCTTCGGAATCGGTCAGCACGTGGCCGCACCCGGTAAAGTTCGGGTCCAGTGGTGCGTCGTGCTGGTCTCGTTCATGGAGATATCGGCCTGCTGCGTTCGCCTGCCAGATCTCGATCAGGGCATGCGAAACAGGACCATCTCCCTCATCGAGTACCTTGCCGGAAACCACAATCCGTTGACCGATGGGCTCGCCTTTGTGCTGACGGGTGAGATCAAAGCTTCCTGACTTTATAATCTCCCGGGGAAAAGACGGTCCCGTCAATTCCGAGATGGTTTGTGGCAGTGCGATGAGCGGCCTGGTTGGTGAACGGAGTTTCGTGGCAGACATACGGTGTGTGGAGATGCGACGGTTGGGTTCCGGGCGCCGTAGGTCGGTATGGCAAATTCGATTCCATATGTATCAGGGATAGACCAGCCTGAGACTAAGTTCATACTCTCTTTTTCAGCTGGAAACAACTCGAAGACTTCCATTCTTACAATATTCGCCGATTGAGAACCGTACACCTATGTTAGGGTTATTTCAGACCAACTCGCATTGGCAGATTGATTTTTCCTCCATCTAGAGATAAGTATTAGCGTTTCCTGGTGCCGATAATGATTCGCTTCCTCACAAATCTCAAACTTCGCCGCAAATTGCTACTCGCGTTGCTGCCCCTGGCATTGATGGTCATTGTCGCGGGCATCTATTCCACGACTGCGATACGAGGAATTGACAATCGCTACACCGAGCTGATTGATCAAGACGTCCAAAGCCTTCAGCATCTCACCCAGGCGAAGGCCCAAATTGCATTGTTCGGCCAGCTCCTGTACTCCGAAATCGACGAATTGAATGTCGACAGAATGTATGCCATCGACGCAAGACTAGAGCAAGCCAACACCGAGTTTCACACTCTCATTGACGACTCTCTTCGAAATACTCCCAAACGCGCACGGGAAATTGAAGCGGCCACTGCTTTATTTGACAAGGCGGTTTCCGACTCCCGTGATGTTCGCGCCAACAGCTTGAAGAATGAAAACGACAAGGCGATGAACTTGATGCGCGGCGGAGTCGACGCCGAATTGCAACGGTCCTGGCAGGCGCTGGCCGACATCAATTTGCGTATTCGCGAGGCAGTGGACCAATCCTCGGGCGAGCTCACTGAAAAGACCAATCGTGCAGTTTTCTTTACTTGGCTCGTGATTATTTTTGGCTTGATGGGCTCTGCCGCACTGGCGGTTTACATCGTACAGGTAGAGGTGGTAAGCGAATTATTGTTATTGCGGAACAGTATTAAGGACCTTGCCGAAGGCAATCTCGATCAACCTATTCCCTTTCTCGACCGCACGAACGAAATTGGCGAAATCAGCCGGGCCCTGCAAACTCTGCAACGCGGCGCGCGGGAGCGCGAAATTCAAGGATGGGTAAAGGCCGAAGTCGCCGCTACACTTTTCAAGCTTCAATCCGTAGAAGATTTTCCGGCATTCGCAAAATCTTTATTGTCACGTATCTCAGAATGTATCCCCTTGCTCTACGGGGTCATGTATCTCGCCGACGATCGAGGTACGCGTTTCAAGCAAATCGGCTCCTTTGCACTGACAGGTTCCGATCGTCCCCGCGAATTTGAGGCAGGCGAGGGCTTGGTAGGACAGGCTGCCGTCGAGCACAAGCCTCTCAAGGTCGCTGCCAGCAGCCAGGCCAAAATCAATGCAGGAGTTGTGAGCATCACACCCGAAACTCTTCATTTTCTGCCCATCGTTGGCAAAGACGCTGCGATCGCGGTCCTGGAACTGGCTCCTGTCTCCGCCCTGGCCGAACGACAACAGGCATTGCTTGATGCACTTCTTCCTTCTCTCGCTCTTAGTGCCGAGATCCTGTCTGGAAATATAGAGACCAGAACCTTGCTCGAGCAGACGCGCGCGCAGGCCGAAGCGCTAGTGGCTTCAGAGCGCCAGATCACTGCTCGCAAGGAGGAACTCGAGTCCATCAACCAGGCTCTGGAAGCTTCCGAGGTCGAATTGCGACGCGCAAAAGAAGTGGCGGAGGAGGCTACGAAGATAAAAGCGGACTTCCTGGCCAACATGAGTCACGAGATCCGTACTCCGATGAATGCAATCATCGGCATGTCTCACTTGACGCTTCGCACTGATCTCAATCCACGGCAAAAAGATTACGTTCGGAAGATCCAATCCGCGGGCCAGCATCTGCTGGGCATCATCAACGATATACTGGATTTCTCCAAGATCGAAGCCGGCAAGCTCTCTGTCGAGAATATCGATTTCGATCTCGAAAAAGTCCTTGAGAACGTGAGTAATCTGATTTCCGAAAAGGCGACCTCCAAGGGGCTGGAACTGATTTTCGACGTCGACCCCTCCGTGCCCACCCAACTCAAAGGCGATCCACTTCGCCTGGGGCAAATCCTGATTAATTTCTGTAACAACGCCGTTAAATTTACAGAAAGCGGGGAGATCGTTGTTCAAGCTAGTGTTCAAGAAAGATTCGACGACGCTCAATTGGTCCGATTTTCCGTTCGGGATACCGGCATTGGTCTAACCTCCGAACAGATGGGTCGACTTTTCCAGGCGTTTGAACAAGCTGACGCCTCGACGACACGACAACACGGTGGCACTGGTTTGGGCCTGGCGATTTCAAAGCGGCTGGCACAGTTGATGGGCGGCGATGTTGGTGTCGAAAGCGCAGTCGGCAAGGGCAGTACATTTTGGTTTACAGCCCGTCTTGGCGACGGTGTCCCGCGCCCGCAAGCGTCTGTCCGACCGGATCTGCGTGGCCGCCGCGTCCTGATCATTGACGACAACCCGCAGGCTCGAGCCGTGCTCTCCAGCATGCTCCTCAGTATGACTTTTATTGTCCACGAAGCGCCGTCAGGATTGGAAGCCATTGAGATGGTGCGCCACGCCGATGAGGTGGGCGAGCCATATGACATTGCTTTTGTCGATTGGCAAATGCCGGGAATGGATGGCATTGAAACCGGAAAGCGCATTCGCGCACTTCCGAATCTTGCCCATCGTCCGCAACTCGTCATGGTTACAGCATACGGTCGTGAGGAGGTAATGAAGCAGGCTGAGGATAACGCCTTCGCGAATGTGCTGATCAAGCCGGTTACAGCCTCCATGCTTTTTGATTCCGCAATCGAAGTCTTGGGCGTTAGTCAGGAAAACACAAAAGAAACGCAATCTACACCCAAGCTGGAGCTTTCCGTCCTGCGGGGCGCACGTCTCTTGTTGGTCGAAGACAACGAACTCAATCGGGAGGTTGCCCTCGGATTGCTTGAGGATGCTCATCTTTTAATCGACCACGCGGAAAATGGCGAGGTTGCCATTCGGATGGTCAAGGAGCACCCGTACGACGCCGTGCTGATGGACATGCAAATGCCCGTCATGGATGGGATTACTGCGACAAAAACAATTCGCTCCGATCCGAAGTTTGCAAAGCTTCCGATCATTGCGATGACTGCCAATGTAATGGTCGCCGATATTGAGAAATGTCACGAAGCTGGCATGAACGACCATGTTTCAAAGCCTATTGATCCTGAGGCGCTATTCAATACCTTGTTGCGCTGGATTAAACCCCGCGAATCAGCGGCAAGCCCTGCTGCGGTTCGAGGCCATGAGGTTGGAACCCTGCAACCGGCACAGTCCACGCCGGTCGAGCCGCTGAAAATTCCTGGAATTGATACGGCTTCTGCGTTGAAGCGCACTGGTGGCAATTCCAAACGGTACGAATCGCTTCTTCGCAAATTCGCTGAGTCCTCCGTGTGTGCGGTGCAGGAGATTCGTGCGGCGCTTGCAGCGGGAGACACGGTCACTGCCGCGCGCGCGGCCCACTCCCTCAAGGGGTCTTCGGCAAATCTGGGCGCCGCGTCCCTGGCCGCAATCGCAGCCAGGGCCGAGACCGCGCTTACCACCGGTACCGGCATTGATACCGCCCTGAATGACCTAGCGTCGTCGTTGGAATCAACGGTTGCGGCTATTCAGTCCGCACTTCCACCCGAACAGGCAGTTTCGGGAAGCAACCGCGACCCCGGAACTGTGCTTAAGCCGCTCACTCAACTCAAGACATTGTTAAGCAACGACGATGGTGAAGCTTCGGATTTCATCATCGAAGCTCGTCCCGCTCTCTCGGCAGTGCTGACCGAAGCAGAGCTGAAGGCTCTTTCAGACCATGTCGGAAACTTTGATTTCGCGGGCGCGCTTAAATCTCTTTCAGAAATCTCGACTCGCCTTTCTCTAAAACTGGAGTAAAACCATGACGAACCCCGTGCCGTCTCAAAAAACAATTCTGATTGTGGATGACACTCCGATCAACCTTGGTGTCATTTCGGGCGCACTTAAAGAAACGTATAAAACCAAGGTCGCCACAAACGGCGAGAAGGCTCTGTCTATCGCTAATGGCGAAGATAAACCGGACTTGATTCTGCTCGACGTCATGATGCCAGAGATGGATGGTTACGAAGTCTGTCGACGCCTGAAGGCCAATCCGGAGACAAAAGAGATTCCCGTCATTTTTCTGACCGGCCAAACGGGCACCGATGATGAAACCAAAGGTTTTGAAGTGGGCGCAGTAGACTACATCCACAAACCATTCTCAGAAGCGGTGGTCAAAGCCCGGGTGCGAACGCACTTGCAACTTCGGGAAGCCCATGAACAGATTGCCAGGCAGTTAATTGCGATCAATATTGAGCTGGAAATGGCTCGCCAGATTCAGTTGTCGATTTTGCCACGCGAAACTCCCAAGCTAAAAGGGCTCGAAATTTTCGCACGGTACATCCCCATGACATCCGTCGCCGGCGATTTTTACGACTTCATCATGGTAGATGACAAGCATGTTGGCATTCTGATTGCCGATGTCTCCGGTCACGGTTTGCCATCCGCGCTGATTGCCTCCATGCTGCAGGTGGCGCTAACCGCGCAGGCTCCTCACGCTTTCGACCCTGTCCGCGTCCTGGTCGGCTTGAATAAAGCGCTCTGCGGAAAGTTTGAGCATAATTTCGTCACCGCCGCCTATGTCTACGTGGACCTCGAAAACAAAATGATCACATACGCCGGGGCAGGACATCCTCCGGTTCTTTTCTGGCGCAACGACACCGGAAAAGCCAGCGAAGTGGTCGAGAACGGACTCTTTCTGGGAATGTTCCCGGAAGCGGCCTATTCATCCCTCCAGCTACCAATTGCAGCGAGCGACCGCCTGATCCTGTACACAGACGGAGTTCCTGAAACGAAAAATCCGTCTGACCAGGAATTCGGCACTTCGCGCTTTATAAAGTTCATGGACACCCATCCAAAATTGGCGGTCGATCAGTTTGCTGATGGATTACTCGACGAGCTGTCGCGATGGTCCGAACAGCCCCGGGGAGAGGGCCAGCAGGACGACATAACCGTATTGACCATCGATTTTAGATTGGCGTAGCTCTTATTTTTCGGGTGCAGAAAAATACAAGTTCAGCACCAGTCCCAGGTAGTTTTCCTGATGGTTCGGACTTTTGCCAGTGTCGTTTTCATGCTCGTAATACGCGTTGAACTGGAGATGCTTCCCGATTGGAAGCAAGCACCCAGCATAAAGATCGGTTGTGCTCCATTTGCTGTATTGGCTTTCATAGAATGGCTCCGCAGCAATATATGGAATCAAATGATACGACCGGATTGCAAAGGTCCGTTCGAGCGTCAATTTATTCCGGTAACGCCACGTGAACACTCCACTTTTCCAATCCAGTTCGATCCGGTTGCGATCTGACAGGTGTGCCTGCCCCGCGATGGGAAAATTAATGGTGGCGGACGCCAGTTCCCGATTTTCGGCGGGAGTATTAGGCGCGGTGATTAGGCGATACCCCGCTTCGAGAACGATTGGCCTGGATTTCGCTTCGTCCAAATCAAATAGCGCAACCTGTTTCAATCTAATCAGGGGCTTTAAATAGAACTCAATACTGGGACCAAAGGTAAATTGGGTCGGATCCCCGCCATCCCGATCGTCCTTCATCTGAAGATAGGTCCGAACAGACGGATTCAATTTTAGGTATGCATCGACTTCGGGAAGGAATTGCACATCTTGTGCGCGCACTGGACTCGCGGCGAACAAGAAGGAAAGAATGGCTAGACATACCATTTGCGAAGCGAAAGAGGCAGGGATTCGTCGAGACATCAGTCGAATTCGATCGTGCATTTAATTCCCAGCGTATCGCAACTGCGGGCAGCGAACCGAATTCGCCGCCCGCGATTGCAGAAGGGTTTGTGTTTTCCTGGCCATCAGAAACGGCTTACATTTTTTGGTAGTTGGAGTTTGTTGTCGTAACTGTCAGTTCTTTTGCTTTCGCATTTAATACAGACTGTTGCACGTAGTTCGTTCCATCGGGGAGGCTGGCCATCTGCACTTGCAAAGTCACTGCGTCCTTCTCTTCGCCCATATAGGTGTTTACACTGATGGAAACGATCTTCTTGGAAGAAGCGTCAAACGTTAATGTCATCTGATCGCCTGGTATCGAGTAATCCTTGAACACAAGATTCATCATTCCGCCCATGGGGTTCAACGAAACTTTGCCTGCCCCATATGCTGCTTGCATTTTTTGCGGATCTGGGGGGACATACTGGCTGAGCAACGCTTTGACGTCGCCCATATAATCCTTCATTTCTTCTTTTTTCTTGGCAATGATTCTCTGCTTCATCCGTCCACCGCTCGGTTGTTCAGGCGGAGGGCTAACCAGGGTTTTCTGCACCTGACCGTCCGGACCGTAGTGGCACAAGTTGGTTGAAGATGGCTTGGGATCGCCCTTTAGCGTCAATTGGGTCGTCTCCGTCCATTGATACTGATGCAGTCGCTGCTGGTTCTCAGCAGCACTCTGCTTTACAGCCGCAAGCTTTTCCTGCAATTGCGGGTTCTGGGCAATCGCGGAAATTACGGCCACGACCGACATTGCGCCGACAATCATGACGCGCTTAACAAAAATGACAGGAATCCGATTCATTAGCAGTTTCTCCTTGACCGACTCGACGGAATAACAAACTCTGCACTTCTTCACAATTCCCGGGGTATACACACAAACTTGCCGAATGATCTGGACACGAGCTACGTCACTTGATCAGGTATCGACGGAAAGATGATAAGTCATTCCTTTCTTAACCGAAACAGGATATCTCTAGGAATTGTCGCCCCGCTTTGCGCACTCTCATCCTTCCTGTCCCAGTGCAAATTTGGCCCGATCTGTATATACTGTGTAGGCGTCCAGCAACGTCTGGGGTGCTGGTCGGCTGATATAACAAAGATTCATTCCCGTTCTGTTCATCCTCACGCCGCTCAGTTCATATGGATCGTAGCGCGGTAGTTCGTTGTACCTCCTTTTGACCGGTAATCTCTCGCCAGAGCGAGGCAGTCGAGAAAGCATTGGCCGCAGCAAAACGCGGCCGGAAAAGGCCCCGATGCCGGTGGAAACACGTCAAATTCTCAAAGCCTGGGGCAAGATCCTCAAGGGCGAGCCTCCCGCTCTGTCCATTGAAATCACGCGGGAATGTCCGCTCAAATGCCCTGGTTGCTATGCCTACGACGAATCTCATCTTGGTGGCGGAAAGACCCTACGCGAGCTCAATGATCGCCGTGGCCAGGCACTGGTCGACGGGGTCCTTGAAGTCGTTGATCGCATCAAACCGTTGCACCTTTCGATTGTCGGCGGCGATCCTTTGGTAAGATTCCGTGAATTGGAACAACTCATCCCGCCGCTGCTTTCCCGCGGTATTCACGTGCAAATTGTGACGAGCGCTTTCAGGACAATGGGTCCGACATGGGCCAGTCATCCTCATCTAGGTATAGTCGTCTCGATCGACGGATTGCAGCCTGAACACGATGTTCGTCGCGCTCCTGCTACATATGAGCGGATTCTGAAAAATATTGCCGATCAGAAAATCACGGTTCATTGCACTATTACTGGCCAGATGATGAAGAAGCCCGGCTACTTGGCTCAGTTTCTCGATTTCTGGACAGTCCGGCCGGAGGTTAAAAAAGTTTGGTTCAGCCTTTTTACTCCCCAGGTTGGCGATCAGATGCCGGAGATCCTCAGTCCCTCGGAACGCGCGCAAGCGATCACCGACATGTTGAGACTGCGAAAGCAGTATCCGAAGCTCGATATGCCCCAGGTGGTCATCGAGCAATTCGCCTCACCCCCGAAGAGCCCTGATGATTGTATTTTTGCTCTTACCACGCAAACCTTGTCCGCTGACCTCGAAACCAAAATTACTCCCTGCCAGTTCGGTGGAACTCCGGACTGCTCTTCGTGTGGATGCATGGCTTCGATGGGTCTGGCATCGGTGGGCGCCCACAAATTGGGTGGACTCCTTGCGGTTGGAACGATATTCCAGGCTTCCATAAAAATCGGTCAGAACCGCGCCCGTTCAAAGAGCAGACGGCCTTCCAATCCGCTCCATATTATTCAGACACCTCCTGAGGTCTCGGCAACAGAAGCCGAAGGAGAGATTAGTTTGTGAAAAAGGCAGTCCAGTCCGAACTATTGTCCACTCGACACGAGAAGGAGTTTTCCCATCTTCGGGAATTATCTGTGCAAATCGGCAGAGACCCGTTTCTTGTGCAAGCGAGCAACGGGAATACATCGATAAAGCTCGACGGAATTCTTTGGATTAAGGCCTCGGGCAAATTACTCGCAGATGCAATGAATACCGACTGTTTCGTTCCGTTGGATTTGGCGGAAATAAAATCCTCGATTCATCGTAGATCAGAAATTTCCGCCCGTCACACACTCCGAGGTAACGCGGCTCCTTCTATTGAAACCGCAATGCACGCCGTCATTCGGCATCGCGTTGTGATCCATGTTCATTCCATCAACGCCATCGCATGGGCAATTCGATTGGACACTCCTGAACTTCTTGAAGAACGACTTGCCGGCCTGCACTGGCGCTGGGTTCCCTATGCTCCTTCTGGTTTGCCACTCGCCCAGGCAGTTGAAACCGCAATTTCAGACGCACCGGAAACTGATGTTCTCTTGCTTGGTAATCACGGGCTGGTTGTTTGCGGTCAGGACTGCCGTTCTGCCGAGAAACTCCTGCGAACGGTCGAACAGCGCCTGTTGCTTGGAGCGAGATCTCTTCCTCGGCCAGACGTCGCCGTTCTGGAGATGATCGCTCGCTTTACGGACTGGCGATTTCCCGAAGACGAATTGCTCCACGCGTTCGGAACCGATCCTCTCACGCTACAAATAGTTAGATCTGGTGTGCTGTACCCTTGCCAGGCGATTTTTCTTGGCGCGAACTTTCCCCTGATGCCACCGCCTGTTTCAGTCGCAAGCTTTTCCGAAGAACCGCAGGAACGAGAACTCAGTTTAGCATTTGTGACGATTGAAAAATGCGGAACGATGGTGAGCGAACAAATAGCGTTCTCCGAACGCGCCACCTTATTGGGACTTGTTCAGGTAGCCCTGCGCACCGGCGAATCAGCTCGCCTTCGGTATCTGAACGGAGATGAAATAAATCACGTATTGAATGACACCTCGCACAGCTACAAAACAGCGAGTGGGGAAAAGCAAAGCGATTTCCCCGCCGCAATTCCTATTCCGGCTGAATAAGCCGCTCTACGTTTTTAATTTTCCTCTGGTTCATTCAACAGTTCGCCCAATCGATCAAATCGTTTTTCCCAACTTGTGCGTCGTGCATCGATCCATTGCTCCACCACGGACAGACCGGTAGGTTCGATTCGACAGGTCCGCACCCTGCCGAATTTTTCGGTGCGAACCAGTCCGCTTTCTTCCAAAACTTGCAAGTGCTGAACGACTGCGGCGAGCGTCATCTCGAAGGGTTTTGCCAATTGTGAAACCGAGACAGGTCCTTCGCTCAGTTTCTCCATGATCAAGCGCCGGGTCGCGTCCCCCAGCGCATGAAACACCAAATGGACGTTCGCTTTTCGCCTGTGCATGCTCATCTAGCGCTCGGTTCCCAACAATCGCTCGTCCTCAATCTCTTTGTGCAATCTTTCAAGCAACTGACGCCATCCTTGTTCGCGCCTTTGTGGGCCATCGGCACCCTCAAAAAAAACACTCTGTTCGGTGAAGATCAGAACCGTGCCTTTCTCGGCTGCTACCAGCTCAAATGTCGCAAGTGAAGCGGAGATCCGGTGTTCCCCGAGAGTCATCGTATAGGCAATGACCACGCGATGATTGGGCACGATGTCCTGGTAATTTGTATGGTTTGTTAACGCCGCACCAGGAAATGGGGTTCCCGCAGGCAATCGCCGAACTGTCCGCTCCCTCCCCCCCACCTCGAAATTCATCTCGAACACTTCCGCGTCACCACTCTCACTATTCGCATACCAGCGCCGCTTTTTCGCGGGGTCGGCGAAGGCCGCAAACACCTTTTCCGGCGTTGTGGGGTAGGTGCGCTCAATCACAAACGTGCTGTGGGTCACTAGAGACTTTGCCATCGGCTACTCCTGTTCCAAAAGTGTGATAGTTAAGCACGGACTAAAGTATACTCCTGCGCGTTTATTGTCAAGTGCCCACTTAACTATTGTCTCGCCGCGCCGTTTCGCGCTTCCTCGCGCCTGATTTGCTAATTGTTTAGATCTGTAGTTATACGTACGTGGAACTACGTATCAGCAGTTTGCGGAATGACCGATCGCCCACTGACTATACTCTCCCTGAGGTTCTTTTCCAGGCCCACATTGACTAGTCGCACTAAAACTTTCGGTAACTCTCAGCTTCCTTTGCCGCCGGAATTGGTGCATCTACAGCTGGCTGCGCTCGAGGCGACCGCCAATCCAATTCTGATCAGCACCCTCCAAGGCACGATCGTTTGGGTTAACGCTGCTTTTGAAAGTCTTTCCGGCTACTCACGGTCAGAGACCGTCGGTCAGAACACGAGACTTCTGAAATCGACTCGGCAACCGCGTGAATTTTATGAAGAGATGTGGAACGCGATTCTCTCCGGAAAAATCTGGCGGGGTGAACTCTGTAACAAACGGAAGGATGGCAGCCTCTATCAGGAGGAGATGACCATCACTCCGGTGAAAAATATGGCCGGTGAGATTACTCATTTCATCGCCATGAAACTGGACATTACCGAGCGCAAACAGACCGAGGATTCACTACAGGAAAGCCAGGAGCGATTCCGGCTTTTCATTGAGCAAGCGCCGGTGGCCTTAGCGATGTTCGACAGAACGATGCACTATCTTCACGCCAGTCGACGATGGCGTACCGATTACAGCTTGGGTGACCGAGAGTTGCAGGGCGTTTCGCATTACGATGTTTTCCCCGGAATTCCGGATCGATGGAAGGAAGCCCATCAAAGGGGCCTGCAGGGCGAGATCGTTCGTAACGAAGAAGACCGTTTCCTGCAGGCCGATGGTTCCCTGCAATTTATACGTTGGGAGATACAACCGTGGTACGGCAAGCAGGGAGAGGTCGGCGGCATTCTTATTTTTACCGAGGACATCACTGCGCGAAAACGATCCGAGCAGGAGCTGGCGAACGGTCGCGCCAAGCTCGATGCGGCTTTGGCGAGCATGACGGATGCCGTATTCATCTCCGATGCGAGCGGTCAGTTCGTGGAATTTAATGAAGCTTTTGCCAGTTTTCACAAATTCAACTCCAAGTTGGAGTGCAGTCACAATCTGTCGGCCTATGCCGATATCCTTGACGTATACCTGCCGAATGGAGAATTGGCCAAATTCGATCAATGGGCGGTTCCCAGAGCTCTTCGTGGGGAAACCGCAGCAAATGCCGAATACCGCCTTCGTCGCAAAGACACCGGCGAATCATGGTTCGGCAGTTACAACTTCAGCCCGTTACGAGACCAAACTGGAACGGTTGTGGGCTGTGTCGTCGTCTCTCGCGACATTACGCAACGCAAGCGGGAGGAGACATTTCGTAACGCGCTGCTCGACATTGCCCAAGCTGCAGACCAAACCCAAACTCTGGACGAGCTATACAAGAAGGTCCACGAAATTATCAAATCCATCGTTCCCGCTGATAGTTTCTATATTGCCCTCCAGGATGAGAAAACAGGCGAGGTTGTATTCCCCTATTACATCGATGACGCGGATCCGCCGCTTTCTCGCCGCAAATCCGGAAAAGGTCGAACGGAGTACGTACTTCGGACGGGCGTCGCGCTTCGGTTGGACAAGGCTACTGACGAGGCGATGCAGCGAGAAGGCAAAATCGTGCCTTACGGCAAGCCTACAGCCCAGTGGGTCGGCGTTCCGCTACGGGTGGATGACAAAACGATCGGCGTTATGGTCGTTCAGCACTACACCGATCCTCTCGCCTACAACGATACACACGTTGAAATATTGAAAAATATTTCTTCGCACGTTGCCAAGGTGATTGCTCGTAAACGCGCCGAAGAAGACCGTCGCCTTGCCGAGGAGCACTTCGACAAGGCATTCCACGCGAGCCCGATTGGAATCGGAATTTCCACAATGGACGGAATTTTCCTGGATGTAAATGACGCACTCTCACTGGAAACGGAGTACACGTCAGAAGAGCTGATCGGGAGTAGTGTTTCTGTCCTCTACGTCAATCCGGAAGACCGCATGCGTCTTACTGACTTAATTCATTCCGGAGTCCCTGTACGGGATTTCAAATTAAAGCTTCGCACTAAAACAGGACACATTCGCAACGTACGGATCGCCGCCGAGCGCATCGAAGTTCGGGGTCTCGAATGCATTCTGAGTCTGGTCACCGATACGACCGAACGCGAACTTCTCGAACAACAACTGCGGAACGCACAGCGTATGGAGGCGATTGGCAACCTGGCCGGTGGTGTAGCGCATGATTTCAACAACATGCTTGGAGTGATTATGGGAAACATGGAGCTGATGGGGGAGCGCGTACCTCCGGATGAGATCTTTCAGAACTATCTGGAAAAAGTCCGGATGGCTGTAAGAAGCGCCACCAACGTCACGCGACAGTTACTTGCTTTCAGCCGGAAACAGATCCTGCAACCCGTGATCTTGGATGTGAACGCATCAGTGCAGCAGTTACATAAAATGACGCAGCGTCTGATCGGGGAGAATATCCGCGTCGTTCTATTTTTGGAACCGAATATTGGCTTCGTTAGAGCTGATCCCGGTCAGATCGAGCAAGTGCTCATGAATCTGGTCGTGAACGCACGCGACGCGATGCCGGACGGAGGCGCCATCTCTATCACTACATCAGGTGTCCATCTCGGCTCCGATTTTGAACAAAAGCATATGGGTTCGAGGGCCGGGGACTACATCAAGCTCGCCGTTTCAGATACCGGAATCGGAATGACAAAGGATGTCCTGGAACATATTTTCGAACCATTTTTTACTACCAAAGAAGTAGGCAAAGGGACCGGTCTGGGCCTGGCTACGGTCTACGGTATCGTAAAACAGAGCGGAGGTTACCTCTGGGCCGAGAGCGAACTGGGAAATGGCACGACGATTGATATCTATCTCCCTCGCGTCGAGAGCAAGCCCGTCAGAGAGCTCCCGAAAAAGAACTTCTCCTTCTCCGGCGGCTCGGAAACAATCCTACTGGTCGAAGACGAACAGTCGCTTCGCGAAGTCACGCGTGTTCAGCTGGAAAAAATGGGCTACCAGGTATACGACGCGGAGGATGCTGAACGAGCGATCACGTTATTTGACCAACATCCAGCGGAAATCTCGCTACTTCTGACCGACATCATTATGCCGGGAGTGAATGGCCGAGTTCTCGCAGACCAGCTCAAACTGAAGAAGCCGGACCTGCGGCTGCTGTTTATGTCTGGCTACACGGACGATGAAATTATCCGTCACGGAGTATCCGAATCCACTCATGGGCTCGTGATTAAGCCTTTTTCCTTTGAAACATTGGCTACGCGGCTACGGGAAGTTCTTGATGCGAAGCCCCTGCGGCACTAAACGGCAGGATCGATTTGTATCCCGATTGCAGCATCACGTTTCAGGGTAACTTGAGCCGATCGCCCTCTTTTACAACCTTGTGCAGTGTCTGTCCGCGATACGTGTAGTCTACTTTCAGCGACTTGTCGGCGCCGACATTCGGATCGCCGCCCATATTGTCGTTATTCACTTTTACATCAAGCGTATTATCCTGAACCATATTGCGCAGTCGGCGAGTCACATCCTTTCCTTGGCCATTCTTGCCGTAAATTGCCTTGTTGATGACAAGTTTTCCGACCTGGGCTTGCGCCGTGTTCGACGGAACGGCAGAAGCAAAAAGGATTAATGCCAATACAGGGAAGATCAGCCGAGCGATGCGCATTGTGATTCCTTTCAAACGAATATGAACTCGGGCTAGAGCATAGTTCCGTGGCCAGTACTTCGCTATGGGGAAATTTACTCAGAAGCGCTAGGAAGAACTACGGTGACCGCTTATCGGCACGGTCGAATGGAATTGCTGCTCTATCGCGGACGACTGCGCCCTCGAATCATGCTTGTTGGTATGAAATGCCCAACCGATCAGGAGGAGACCCGCTGCGACGATCCAGCTTCCTGCAACTCGAACGACGATTCTCGTCCAAGGCACTTGTAGTGAAGCGACCAGGGCGGCGGCCAAGGCGACCAGGACAAAGAGCGACGAAACGCTGCCCACCAGTCCCAAAATTCCCAGTTTAGCCAGCGACATTCCCACGCCGTCGAAATAACCAAACACCAATCCAAAGGCAGAAGCCAGTCCGGCGACTGAGACCGGCCGCAAATTCGCGTCCACAGCCACCAACGCACCCAGTATCAGGAACGAGAAGCACACGACCGCAGTGGAATGATCCGCTTTGGGCAGAGCCAATCCGGCCAGTCCTCCCATAAACCAAGCCGCCGGCAGGGCAAACAATGCATACCGTCCGGCGCGCGGCCCGCGCAGCCCAGCCAGAAAGGCCAACGCCAATACTGGAATACATTCTTCCGGTGATCTCCAGAAATGGGTCAGGCCATCGTAATACGGACCAAGACCAGTGCTGCTTAAATGCGCGAACGACGCAACCGGCAGCAGCAGTAACGAGAGCGCTCCGACAGCCACCTTTCGCACAAACCTTGGAAGAATGATCATGCGATCGCTCGCCACAAAAATCTTGCTCCAGCGAGAGCGACGACAAATCCCGCCACCCGCAATGCCCAGCGTCCCCACGTCCAGCGATGAATCAATCCGATTGAAATGCCACAGGCATGCAACAGTCCCGTCGCCACCACAAATCCAATACTGTAGAGCATTCCGCTCGCACCCGCCGGCAATTCTGTCCCGTGCGCATGCCCATGAAAAATCGCAAAAACGCCCACGATCACCGCGGCCGTCCAGAGTGGCGGACGCCATTCAGAAAATACTGCGATCCCCAGAATAATTCCGGAAATCGCGATGCCAATCTCGACGCCTGGCAACGGCACTCCGATCAACCCCAGCATTCCCCCAAACGCCATCACCATCGGGAACGTCACGGGTAACAACCAGATTGCCGGCGCTCCAAGCTGCGCTCCCCAGAGTCCGACTGAAACCATTGCCAGAATATGATCGAGCCCCGATATCGGATGATGAAATCCCGCGATGAATCCTTCTGCCCGACCGCCCTCCGTGTGCGCCAATACCATCACGGGCCAACAAAGTGCCGCAAACAAGAATGCAAAACGGCGCGATCTCATCGCACTCCCCAAATCAGAATCATGGTTCGCTGGATTGTCCAGTAGGCGCCCAGTGTTCCCACCGCATAGCCCGGAAGCCGTTCAATAACCCTCGGCCAATGCACTTGCAGTATTCGAAACGAGCGTTCCAGTAAAATCACCAGAATCACGAACGAAATTTGCCCAATCTCCACTCCCACGTTAAAAAGTAGGAGTGCTAGGGGAATTTCTGCCTTCGGCAGGCCCATGGCGGTAAGCCCACTGGCAAACCCAAAGCCGTGCAGCAGGCCAAACGCGAACGCCACAACCCACGGATGACGTATCGTAAAACTCGTTTCGCCTCGCCACACCTTCACAATTTCCGGCCCGAGGAAAAGTATGCTGAGTGCAATCGCCGCGTTCAATGGCGGAAGCGGCGCGCTTGCATATCCGAGCGTCGCAATGGCCAGCGTAATGCTGTGAGCCAACGTAAACGATGAAATCGTTTTGATCAGCATCCACCGATCAGAAACGATCAGCATCAGACCCAGGACGAACAACAAATGATCAGCTCCGAGCAGGATGTGCTGAACCCCGAGTTGCACATAACTGAACGCCCTGCTGGTGAGCGTAGTCACCCCACCAAACGTTACAGACGGGGAAGTGGGCCGTAGCAAATAATTCTCCGCTCGCCCATCGGAATGATGCACGCTGACGAGCACATCGGTAATTGTCGCATCCAGTCCGTCAATCAAGATAGTCTTCCCGGCAAGTCCGCCATTGCAAACGAGAGTACCGCGAACGATCACGGCGTTGGGCGTGACTTGCTGCCGGTCCGGTGTCAGTAATTGACACTCCTTCGGAATCAGGGGTGCGATCGCAATTTCGACTTCGCCTCCCGTGGGCTTCTTCCACAAAAATGAGTACGTGTCGGGGCCAGTTTCTTTCAGCTCGAGATAACCGGGGCGGGCTTCATGCGCAAACGCCGCAGTGACACAGATTAATACAAGGAATATCGAAACTGGGATGCGACGCGTCATTTCTCCGTCGCCCCGCGTGGTGCTGTCGAAGGCTGTTCGATCTTGACAGTGTATTTTTCCAGCAACTTGTCGTACAGGGTCTGTAGCTCCTTGTTTTTCCGCTCCAACATCACTTCGCGTTCAACTTGCGGTCGTATGGCGGCCAGCTCCTGCTGCGTCTCCGAGATTTTCTGTCTCACCAGCACCAAATGGAATCCAAAGGAGGACTCGACCGGCCCACACCACTGACCTACATCGCAACGCATCAATGCCTGTGCGAAATCATCACCAAAGGTGCGAGCGGTATCAAAGAGCGGCGCAAGACCCTGCTCTCCCGGCAACATCGTCTGGTCGCCTGATGCGCCGATCGAGGTGCCTGGTCCGGCCGCGCGAAGCTTCGTTAACAGTTTTTCAGCGTCCGATTTCGCGGTTTGCCCTCGTCGCGAGGCATTGATATATACCTGCCGAAACGCAACTTGCGGCTCAGAATGGAACGCCTCTGGGTGCCGTGCCATCCACGCCTTAAGGTCTGCATCTGTCGGGGGTGCCTGCTGGATGGTCTCCTCGGCTAAAAACTCCAACTTTTGCCGCAGTCGCCGGCGAATGATCGTGTCGTCTCGATCGAGCCCCATTGCAATCGCTTCTCGAGTAGCGATTTCATCCTTCACATATTCGTCGATAAGACCCTTTAATTCGGCTTCCGTAGGGGTTTTTTGCCAGGTTCGTGCATAGCCCACGGCTAAATGCTCGATCTGTCCTTGGGTGATGACGATATGATTTGAAGTGACGCCATACCCGCCTCCTCTCCACTGAAAATAGAGAAAAAGTAGCGCGCCAAAAAATAGAAAATGCACCAAGGGCTCGCGAAAGACCTTTAGCACGAAGCCTCGCGAAAAAATCGAATGGAATTTCTGTGTAACGCCGCGCTCTGCGGGTTTTTCTAGTGAATCGGCGTGTACCAGATCCGTGACGTCCATGCCCTCTCCTGGTGTTTCATCGGTACGTCAGGAGTCATCTTAACCCCAAAACGCACCGCGTCGTAATCCGTCCACCGCGGAGTTGGAATCTTGAGCACGCGCACATAGTAATGGGCCCGCTGCTGCGGATCAAAATCCCATTAAACACCGTGACCAACTCCGGATCGCCAATCGTGTTTGTCCAGGTGGCACGTGAAGCGTGCACGGTATCCCCACCGGAGGGCTTTTTCCGTTCGATGCACGCTTGCAACGGTCGGCATTTCCCCAGGCCACGTCGTAGATTTTCTCGTGTGTCTTTCCTTCCCTGTCCAGCCAGCGCTTGATGCGACCAGGATCCGCACGGAAACAGTTGTGAGGAAGGGGAGCCGGACCGAAAAAACGAGGAATTGGTGAGGGGAGTCAACGGATTACTTCGGGACCCCCCGGAGGTTCCTTTTCCAACGCCGGCACAGTCTCCACAAGAACATGCCCCACAATGGCCAGACTCCGAGGGTCAACTTTATCTAACGTATCCTCCTGCGTGTGCCAGTACTTATCCTCAACACTGAAGTCGATGATGTCGCATCCCGCCACGCCTCGATTGATGAACGAATAATGGTCGTCCCCGCCCACCAGATAGAGTTCGTTGACAAATACATCGGAATACCCGAGCCTTGCCGCCGTGGCCCAAATCAGATTCACCAGCCATGGCGTAGAACCCGGCAAGCTTCTGGGCTCCGGATGCGGATTTATGTCTCGCTTAATCTTCAAACCCGATGGCCCAATCATGTCGACTAAAATCATGGCTTTGAGATGCTTCAGTTCGCCCGACATCGCCATTTCCGCAGCCATCTCTCGACTGCCGAAGGTATTATTCGTCGTTGTCCACTGAATACTATTCTTGTTTGTCCAATATCCCTGCGCTTCTTCGCCGTCGAAGAAAGCAATCCATGTATTCAGCTTGCCTTTTCGTGAGCACAGCACGCGGGCAAGCTCAAGCATGGCGCCAACGCCAGAGCCTCCGTCATCAGCCCCGACGAAGTTCGGAAGACGGGCAGTGTCGTAATGCGTCGCGAAGAGCACGATCCCTGGTTCGGTACCCGGAATCTTGACGATAATATTTTTCATCTGCAACTCGCCGATGGGGGTTGATGCGTGAAAATCGTGTTCTTCAACTTTGCACCCGTAACTCGTGAGCTGCATAACGATGTAAGACTGCGCGTGATGGATGGCGTCCGAGGCTGGCGGACGCGGACCCAAATCCACTAAGCGACGCACATGTTCAAATGCACGGGCACCATCAAAGCCTCCCGTCGAGGAGGGCGGCGGAGCTACGACTGAGGATGGTCTAGATTCTTGATGACTATCGGCTCGGTTCACGACGGTAGGCTGGCCGCCGCAGCCCAAAAACACGAGAACCGCTATGGAGGCGGAGAGTGTATTCGGTCTAATCATCGAAAGGGTCCGAATCATCTTTTTGGAATTCAAACTTTGCTGCCACAGGCGCAATTGAAATCATTCCAGGTCAGCAGATCGACACGCTGCGAACGAGACGGCCTTCATCTGTCCTCACAAAAGCGTTCCGGGGACGAAGCTTGGAGAGTCTATCACCAAGCTCGTAGGACCCAGCTAGACGGCATGCCGGTTACCAGCCATATTCGTTTATAATCCCGTAGCGTGACCCCTATGACGCCACCACAGGAGAGCATTGCTATTGCTTGGTCCGACCGACTTGCCTCTGAGCTAAGCGCAAATGACCGCACCGCGCAATCGCTGGTTACAGGACTTACCGAAGAACAGCTCAATTGGCAACCGGCGATGGGTTCGTGGAGCATTGGACAGTGTCTGCAACATCTATGCAGGACGAACGAAGCCTATCTAGAGGCGATTTCGGCCGCGCTCAGAAACAAACCGGATTCTCCGGTGGAGCAGATCACTTCAGGATGGTTCGGGCGCTGGTTTATCCGCAGCTTTGCCGAGCCCTCGCCGAACAGTAAACGCGTTTCCGCTCCACGCGAAATCAGGCCAGTGGCTCGCGTCGATTTTGCTGTTCTCGATCAATTCCTATCCTCCAACAAATCGTGGCGAGAATTTATAGTCCGAATGCGCGGCAAAGACATAAACCGCATTAGGTTTTGGAATCCGTTCGTACCGGGCATTCGGTTCACGGTCGGAACCGGGCTGGAAATGGTTACTGGACACGAACGCCGTCATCTTCAGCAGGCGGAACGCGTCCGACAGTCTGTAAATTTTCCAGCTCGTGGCGACTGAAAAGGCTGGTTTCATGATATTGAAAAGCGCGTGCCAGTAATCGAGTGTCCGCCAGGGACTCGCCGAACAGACTTTGAGGCCTGGCGCGCAGGCCGGGGAGCAGCGCTGGCGGCCCGTAACTGAAATACAACGGTAGCCTTTGCGCGTCCCACGCGCGCGCTCACTTGTCCGCAGGCTGGAATGGCGCAATCTGCTCTGCGATTTTCGCCTTGTCCCCTACCACCACAATCGTCATCTCGTTTGGCCGAATGTACTTTTGCGTCATGCCTTGCACCTGTTCCGGCGTCACTGCGTTCACGTTCTGAACCCAATTCTTCAAGTAATCGTTACCCAATCCTTGTAGGTCCACAAAATTTAACTGATTGATCAGTGCTCCGCGGGAGGAATTACGAATCACGAACAGCCCCGACAGGTACGTCTCAATCCCTTTCAGTTCCGACTCGCCTGGTGCCTCATTCTGCAAACGGGTAATCTCCCCGAAAATCTCCTTGAGCGACGGCCCGGTATATTTTGTTGTTACGTCGGCAGCTTCCGCCCAATAAGCATCGTGGTATCGCGTCGACACATCGCTGTACGGAGAATACGTGTATCCTTTCTGCTCCCGAATGTTGCTGGTGATCCGCGAGCCAAACGATCCTCCCAACAGCGCATTGGTCACTTCCAGCGGAATGGTTTCCGCGCTGTTCGGCCCCGGTACCGGTAGACCCATCAGCAGCGTCGATTGCTCGGCTCCCGGACGATCCACCAGCTCGAACACGTGGTGTGGCTTCGCGTCCGGGACTTTCATCACAGGTGCCGGGCCGCTCGTCCAATTCCCGAACTTCTCCGCAATCGCCTTCTTTACTTCCGCAGCGTCGAATCGCCCCGCAACGTAAAGATGCGCCCGCGCCGCTCCAAAATTGTCGCCGTAAAATTTCTTGACGCTCGCCACCGACGTTTTGTCGATGCCCTCCTTCGTAGGAAACACCACTCCATACGGGTGGTCCGGATACAAAATCTTGCGGAAGAGTTCCTCTGCAATGTTCTGCGGATCGGACTCGTCCACCGCCAACTGCCGCAGCGCGTCATTCTTCAGTCGCGGCAACTCCGACTCGGGAAGCAGCGGATGCTCCGCCACGTCCGCGATCAGTTGCGCCGCCTTTGGCCCGAATTCCGAAAGCACGTCACTCGAAATTCCCGTCTGGTCCGCATCAATCGACACTTCCAGCGTGCCGCCCATGTCGGCGACCTCATCCGCCACTTGTTTGGCGCTGCGCGAAGTCGTCCCTTCTTTCATCAGTTGCACCGTCAGCTTCGCCAATCCGGGTGCGTCCATCGGTTGGTTCACCGTGCCCGCCCGCACCATCAAGGTCACTGTCACCTTAGGCAAATTGCCATAAGGCACGAGCGTCACTTCCATCCCATTCGGCAGGGTGTAGCTTTCGTGCGCCGGCACCGTAAACGGTTTTGGAGCGCCACCCGGTGGCGGCGTTTGCTTCTGTGCCACAGCCGGCATTGCGCTCAACGCAAAAACTCCCAATATCAATTTCGGCAATCGCGCCGTCCTCATCGTTCGCCTCCCTTACTTTTTGTCCACCGCGGCTTCCGGTTTCGGTTCGTCCAACAACACGGTTCGGTTCGTCGGCCGCAAATACTCCTGCGCGGTCTTCTGTAGCAATTCCGGTGTCACTTTGTCGAATTGTGCTTCGAGGGTGTTCACGCGGCCCGGATCATCATCAAACAGCGCGAAGCTCGCCAGCAAGTCCGCCAGCCCAAATCCCGAAAACTGGCTCATGCTGTCATACAAACTCGACCGTAGCTTCACGCGCGCACGGTTCAACAGTTCCTTATCTACCGGCTTGCTGCGCAACGGCTCCATCACCCCATCGACTGCCTGCATGATCGTGTCCGCGCTCGTCGACGGATCGTATGTCAGATCCGCCATCCACAACATCGGCCCGTTGTAGTTGAACATATTCCCCAAATAGTTGATCCCACCATTCACATTCGCCGTCAGCCCGCGCTTCTGCACCAACTCCTGATACAGCAGGCTGTCATTCCCTTGCACCAAAATCTGGTCCAACAGCCCCATTGCATAATATTCGGGCGTGTTGCGCTCAGGCATGTGGTACGCAAACGCTAGCGCCGGCCGCTGGATCAGCGGATCTGGCTTCGTCTCCCGCTTTTCCTTCTGCTGCTTCGGTTCCACCAGGTCCTCGCCCGCGGGCAGCTTCGAAGAGGGAATTGCCGCAAAATATTTCTCCACCCATTGTTTAGCCTGCGCCGCATCGAAGTCCCCCACAATCACCAACGCCGCATTATTCGGCGCATAATACGTCTTAAAGAATGCCTGTACGTCCGTCAGCGTCGCCGCATCGATGTCCCGCAAATCCCCATAAAAATTGTGCGCGTTATACCAGTTGGTATTCGCGTACTGCGGCATGTCCAGCCATGGAAAGCCGCCGTACGGGTGGTTCAGCACGTTCACTTTCACTTCGTTACTCACCACGCCCTTCTGATTCGTCAAATTCGCCTCCGTAACGTCCAGCCCATTCATCCGGTCCGCTTCCGCCCAGAGTGCCGTTTCCAACTTATTCGCGGGCAGAATCTCGAAGTAGTTCGTGAAATCAAATCGGGTCGAACCGTTCAAGACTCCGCCGTTTTTCTGCACCAGCTGGATAAACTCCATCTTTCCCAGGTTCTTCGAACCCTGAAACATCATGTGTTCGAACAGGTGAGCGAATCCGGTCCGGTCTTTCGGCTCAATCCGGAACCCTATACGGTAGTACAGCGCCACGCACACCGTCGGCGCTGTATGGTCCGGCGACAACGCCACGCGCAATCCATTGGGCAGCTTGTAATACTCCACTGGCACCTTGAATTCCGTCTCTCTTCCCGCGGCACTGCCAGCGCCTGCACACAACCCAAGTAACAGCGCGATCGCCATCGCGGCTCCGCCCATTCCTCTCGCTCTGCGTTGCATATCCTCTCCCCCCAACTCACGACCATTACGATGTCAGACGGCCTCCACGGATTAGAACCTGAACCGTCCGAATAACCTCCAATTGAGCGCTATGAGCCACTTGACCCTAGCAGAACTCGGACCGGAGGAGGCCGAGATGCGAATTATAGGATGTGATTTGCGTGCCCGCCAGCAAGTATTGGCGATGCCGGACAGCACAACAGAAGCGAGAGCAGAGGTGGCTCTGAGGCACGAAGGAGGAACCATGCAAGAGTTTTTGTTCCTCGCTTCCACGCCCGCTGCGCGTGAGAACCGAAGCGACGGGTTCGATGCACGGGATTTTAAATCTCAAGTAGAGCTGGAAGCGAATGCCTGGTCGGCCATCCGGCATGGATTCGCGGAGTCGAGCCACGAGCCGCACAATTTAATTTTGAAGCTTAGCGAATGGATTCGAAGGGTGTGCGTATCATCCCTTTACAAAACGTTCCGGAGACATGGTTTACACTTACCGGTCCCGAAACAGCAAAGGAAACGCTATCTTATTGGCTCGTTTAGCTTTGTTCTGCGTCCCTCGGATGAGACAGTTTTCGATGGGCACGCTTGCAGATGCACTGTTCAAAAACTCATCCAAGGCTTTTCGCGTAACCACGGATGAGGAATAGGGAGGATTACTCCAGATTTGATTTGGAGCCATTGTCAGGCGCAACCCTAGCGAAGGGAGTGCCTCACCAGTACCATGAACCGGCGTCTAAACACCCAAGGTCAACACCATTCCCTCAAAGGAGCGCTCTTGATGCCAATCATCCCAGACTTCCGCCACCGAGTTCTGCATATGCGCACCATTTGTGTCGCTGGCTTGAGTTTCGCCCTCGCCGCCCTACTGCTTCTCTCCCAGTCCGCCAGGGCCCAGGGGCAATTCCCAGACACTCCGGCGGGACACCAGTTCTCTGCGTGGCTCACCGCGTTCAATTCCGGTGATCGCGCCACCTTGCTGAAATTTTATCAGGCCAACTTTCCGGCCCGGGTGGCAAATATCGACGGTGCGATGGAATTCCGCGGCGAAACCGGCGGTTTCGACTTCAAAAAGGGAGAAGAGTCCACGCCGCTTCATTTCACGGCGATCGTGCAGGAACATGATACGGACCAGATGGTGCGCATTGCGATGGATGTGGAAGAAGCCGAACCACACCGGATCAAGAATTCTGAAATTCGGGCCATACCGCGCCCGGCGGAATTCGCTCTTGCGAAAATGACCGAAACGGAACTGACCGCGGCCTTGCGAGTTAGGCTCGAAAAAGATACCGCGGCAGACAAGTTTTCTGGCGCCGTGCTGCTCGCCCGAAATGGCAAATACGTTTTTACCGGGGTCTACGGCTTGGCGGATCGCGAGAAGAAAATTCCGAATACGCTCAACACTCGGTTTCGCATCGGCTCGATGAACAAAATGTTTACCGCCGTGGCGACACTGCAGTTGGTCCAAGCCGGAAAAATCAAGCTCACCGATCCGCTCATCAAGTTCATCCCGGACTATCCAAACAAAGAACTCGCCACCAAGGTCACCATCCACCATCTGCTCACCCACACCGGCGGCACCGGCGATTTCTTCGGGCCGGAGTTCGACAAGCACCGGTTGGAGCTGAAGACTTTGCAGGACTATGTGAAGCTCTACGGCACGCGCGGCCTGGCATTCGAGCCCGGTAGCAAGTGGGCGTATAGCAACTACGGCTTTTTGTTGTTAGGAATTGTCGTGCAAAACGCGAGTGGCCAGGACTATTACGACTACGTCTACGAGCATATCTTCAAGCCTGCGGGAATGAATTCCACCGCTTCACTCGCTGAAAACGAAGCGGTATCCGATCGCAGCGTCGGTTACACTCGGGAAGAAGGCGGCGCTGGATTGCAACCTAATGCCGATACGCTTCCCTATCGCGGAACGTCCGCCGGCGGCGGCTACTCCACCGTAGAAGACCTGCTGCGCTTCGCCGAAGCCATCCTTCACAACAAGCTGCTCGACGCAGCGCACACCGACCTGCTCACCACCGGAAAAGTCGACCGGCCGGGCGGCGCAAAATACGCTTACGGTTTCGGCGACCGTACCGAGAACGGCGTTCGCTCTTTTGGCCACGGTGGAGGCGCCCCTGGCATGAATGGCGACCTGCTCATCTACCCGCAATCCGGGTACGTCATCGCGGTCCTGGCCAATCTCGATCCGCCCGCCGCGCAAAACATTTCTTCCTACATCGCCAATCGCCTGGACAACTAGAGCGATTCTCTCGTCTCTCGCATAGCGTTTACACGCCGCGGCCTTTTCTAGGCGTGCGTGGCCTTGGACTTCTTCTTTAGCTCGAAAGTTTCTTTTACATGCTCTCAAGATCCCACAAATAACTCGATACCAAGTACTGGGAGGAAGTTGTCCGGTTTCGCGTGTCGGTTCAAACGGTCGATGCAACACCATCTGGTATAAAGCAGTTTTCAAAGGTGGTGTTTATGAGACCAGGAAGACGGTTTGGGCTTTCTGCGGAGCAAAAACTCGAGGTGTGGCGTCGTTGGAAAGCGGGGCAGACGCTGCATGAGATCGGGCGGGCTTTTGGCAAAGAACACTCCTCCATTCGGTGTTTGGTGTCGCGTCATGGTGGGATTGCTCCGCTCGCCCGGCGGCGTGCGCTCCTCGCGCTCACGCTGCGTGAGCGCGAGGAAATCTCTCGGGGACTGGCTTCCGGTTGGTCGTTCCGTGAAATTGCCAGATGTTTACAGCGGCCGGCATCGACCGTAAGCCGGGAGGTCGCACGGCACGGTGCCCGTCCTGCGTATCGAGCCAGTCAAGCGGACGGTGAAGCCTGGCAGTCAGCCTTACGACCCAAGCGTTGCCTTCTTTCCATCAACCTGAAGTTGCGGGACATAGTTGCGAGTAAACTGATTCTGGACTGGTCGCCAAAGCAGATTTCCGGTTGGCTGAAAACCCAGTATCCCGATGATGAGAGCATGCGTGTGTCCCACGAAACCATTTACCGAACCCTGTTCATTCAAGCCCGTGGAGCGCTGAAAAAGGAGCTGCTGGAGCACTTGCGATCCGAGCGTCGCATCCGCCGATCGCGGCACTCTCGTATCTTTAAAGACGGACGCGGTCAAATCCCTGAGGCTATCTCTATCAGGGAACGGCCTGCGGAAGTGGAAGACCGCGCCATTCCAGGTCACTGGGAGGGCGATCTCCTGCGCGGCTCAGGAAACAGTCACATCGCGACCTTGGTGGAACGCCATTCGCGCTTTGTCATGCTGATCAAGATACCCGGCAGAGATACGGCACAAGTTGTTGGAGCATTGAGTAAACACGTTCGTAAACTTCCCGCTACCCTGCGGCGATCGCTGACGTGGGACCGCGGACTGGAGATGGCCAAATACAAGGACTCTACGGTGGCCACGGATGTGAAAGTTTACTTCTGTGATCCCCAGAGTCCCTGGCAACGCGGCTCGAACGAAAACACAAACGGGCTCTTACGACAATACTTTCCGAAGAACGCAGACCTGACCGAGTATTCCCAGTCAGATCTGAACAAGGTCGCGCTACGCTTAAATCAACGCTGCGAAAAACTTTGGGTTTTAAGACTCCGGCGAGTAAACTTCAAGAAAGTGTTGCGTCGACTCATTGAGACCACCCGACTTACCGGGACCTAGGCACATCCTTTTGAACACCCGGGTTTGTCGCAATGCCAGTCAGGGGGCGGATGGCTTCAGAGCATGGCTGTCTAGAAATTCGTACCTGCTGCGCGTTGTGTCAGGAGAAGCGTGAATCTCACTGTCGGAGAGATGCAAAACTTGGAAACTATCTTTATCACTGTACTTGGGCCAATTCCGCAAACCCTTAAAATTGGGGTCCCCGGCCCGAGCAAAATTCACCCAATACGAGGAGACCATATCCGAAAGCTCACGGTCCTTCGCAGTCCAAACGACACCCTTGCGACTGTTCAGTGTCTGGAAGACATATTCAATCTCATCGGAGTGTCTGAAGCCGACTGACTCCCCAGATCCGATGGGGGGAACCTGTTCGAACTGGTACTCGTAAACCGGGGAGTCGCCGGTTTTCCTGTGCATCTCAATCCACTTCCACGTGGAAAAACCACTGAAATCATCGTCTGCCAATTCCTCAGCCGAACTCCTCGCCCGTTCGTCTGTGTCAGCCGGATAGAGTTTCAGAAATTCTGCTGCGTCGCCACCGAACCGCGAATGCGCTAGCTCGGCAAAACTCTTTGCGGTCGTCTCTTGCGGCGAAGACAGGAACGACATTTTCCCTTCATCCGCGTTCCATCCCGCCAAAAGAGGAATGTGACTCTGTCTTCCTTCTGTATAGACAATTATCGGATCGATCGGCACAACATAGCCATCCAAAATAGCGTCGAACCCGAACCCTCCTTTGTATTTCGCGGCTGCTTGCAAGAGTTCAGCCCCGGATTTTTTCCGCATCTCCTTCATCGAACTCGCTCCGACCAATCTGACGAATTCTTCACCTGTCTTTTCCGCGTCCGCAAGTGTAGTGAAAGGTGGATAGAATCCCCCACTTTCTCCGATGGCCTTTTGAAACAGCCCCTGCGCCAATGGGGAAGCCATCAGCACGCTTACGGAGAACGAGCCAGCTGACTGTCCGGCAAGCGTGACATTGTGAGGATCTCCCCCAAACGAGGCGATATTCCTTGCCACCCACTGTAAAGCCGCAATTTGATCGAGTAGTCCGTAGTTTCCTGAGGCTTTGTGGGGCGATTCTTTTTCCAAATCTGTGTGAGAGAAGAACCCAAAAACTCCAAGTCGATAGTTAGGGATAACGACAACCGCGCCTTTTTTTGCGAGATTTTCCCCGTCGTAACGTGGTTCAGACGAATCGCCAGTTACAAAACCACCGCCATACAGCCAAACAATGACTGGAAATTTGGTTTTTGTATTTCGGTTGGGAACCCAGACGTTCAGGAACAGGCAATCTTCGCTGAACTGTTCAGCTCGAAGGTGGAGATTGCCAAACACTTCCGTCTGCAAGCAGGCCGGACCAAATTTATCGGCCTGCCAGACGCCCTTCCAATTTTCTGCGCGCCGAGGGGCTTTCCACCTCAGTTCTCTGATTGGTGGCGCGGCGTAAGGGACTTTCTTGAACACAACGACGGAGCGGTCTGCATTCGTTGTTCCTTGCAACGGCCCGTTTTCGGTAGTCACTTCATGTCGATTCTTCGTTGGGGCCGCGGGGGAAGCACCCGTCAACAGGATAAACAGTGTGGCGGTCAGACCAACGATGATTCGCGTCGCGTGCAACAAAGTTTTCATGCACACCGATTTTACTCAATGCGGTTTCCTAAGTCCCGATTAACATCACCGGCAAGGTGGCACATAGTACCCGAGATTTTGTCCTTCGACGCGCCGCGGATTGTCAGTAGTAAGCCGATCTGCGAAGAATTATACTTCCCAAGAATTGCAGAGCCACCGTGAAATACCACCACACACGACATTACGGCGGGTCAACCCTTACGCAGTACGATTATGTACAAAAGAAGTACGCGAAGAAAACCCGAGCGCAAGTTTTCTGGTTTACGACGGGATTGGTTGTGCTGTTTGTTGGAAGCCTAATCGTTGTGCAAATAGGTGAAACTGACGCTCAAAGAAAAGCTAGGATTCTAGAGGACGAAAAATACTATGTCCGCATAGTCTGCAAACTGGGGAAGAGGTCTTGCGAGTTAGCGATAGAAGACTCGCGCAAGGTGACTTGCAAACTCTTCCAGGATGACTGCTACCCAAATACAAAATAGCGAAGGCAATCCGACTCGTCCTGCACTCCCAACGTATCGCCGTTCGCACTTGCAGCCCTAGAGGTGGGAGAAAGACCACCCGGGGGTCAACGCGATCGAGTATGGCGGCGAGAGATTTTGGGAGATTTTGGGTTCCCTGGCTCAGAACGCATCGCTGGTCAATGCCTACAAGCACGCGGCCGCGACCGCCAGGTTCGAATCTGTCTGGCGGGATCAGTTTGTGGCCGGGTTACGCGAAAGGATACTCCTATTTCCCCGGGGGATAACGAACGCGGCGAGAACCGCATCAGATAGGGATGAAAGAGTTGAAATTGAGAAATTACCCCTGCCAAGCTCGCGGTGACTCGTGTTACTGGTGTGGTCGCCCCGTGCAGGACGCCCGTGCGGTAACTGTGGAGGGTTACGAGCAACCCATGTGCGAAGAATGTATTCACAGCAAGGGTCTTGAGTGGTAAAGCACTGAACCGTGGTAGCATCCCGCAAGGCATCCAGCCAATACGGAGACTCCATGGGATTCTTCACTGAGTACAAAGACGGGTTAAAGCGCGTAGAACCAATACATACAAACAAATTATGAAGTCCGCTGACAAACTTGCGGTCTCTACCTGCACTATGATAGCTAGAAAATCTCCCAGCGAACAAAAAGAAATCATGTCAAGAACGGAGAAGTTAGCGGGCAAACTCCACGACGCTATCGACTACGAAAATCCTCTGATCGCTGGAATCACCTTATTGACTGCGTTGCGAGCATTGGACCTGACGCTTCAACGTAATGTGGATGAAGCCCGACGGGGACTGTAAAATTGTTCTCCCTCGGAACTCTCATATCAAAAAGGGATTGTTGTCTGCGCAATGCTGCCCGGACAGTCCGCACTCGCATACGGAGTTACGTTCAAGATTCCCGACCACGTGTGGAATGTTCTCGTCAAACACACGGCAGAGTTCCCGAACACTTGGAAGACCGGGGAACCTTTTACATACGCTATTTCATGGATGGCGCGATAGTCGTCGCATACTTCTGATCAATCCGCTCTAGAACTTGAACCGCCTTAGCGATTGCACGGTCGATAAAATGTTGCTCGTTCATATGCGGACTTATCTGATTCGATGTTTTCAATCGAACGACGAGCAGACAGCAGAGTGGCGACGAATAGGATTGCTGCTTACCTTCTAAACGCCGATAACATCTTTGCGATTGGGCTGCTACCCCTTCCAAACGCACTTACCGCATGGACAGGGGATTGTGTCTGCAGGATGTTTCTTTTCCAAGGGTTTCTGACAAACAGGACAATTTTTCTGCCACATATTCGCCTCCCAACAGTGATTCAACGAAACGAGGTTAGTAGGCTAAAGTCCGCCGGTCAGTCTCTTTTTGCACAGGTGCGACCTCCGCTCGGCTGTTCTTACGCGTGAGCGGAACGGGGCTTTCTACTACAGGGCAACCTACAACTCTTCAATGCTGCCACAGAACTTTCTGAATGACATTGCGCTGGAGCAACTGCTCTCTTTAGAAGTAATTGTTGGGAAACGGAAGCGCGGAGTCTACAGGATGACGGGAAAGATCGGGTGAAGATAAAGAATCCGAAATATTCGCAGGCAGTGGGAAGTCACGAACTGCTCACAAGCACAAGCGACAATGACTTGAAAGCAGGGCGTAGGTCGGCCAGCCTCCGGCACTGCAGTCAAACGCATCCGTTTACTTCAGTCGCAAAATCTTAGTCTGCACGAACTGCGGACATTTTGAACAACTTGAAGAACTCAGGTTATTTTGACTTGAGCTTTAACGCCTTGATAATCGTGGCGTCGTCATCGTCGGGCGTTACATCGCCACACGTACTCCATACGAGGAAATGGCGACCTTGGTATTCGATAGCTGAGAGAGTACGCTTGGAGTCTTGATTGTTTTTCTGAATTTTTTCCAGTATGGCATTAATCTCTTTTGTGACGCCAGCAAGTTGCGCGTCGTGAAAGGTCGTAAACTCTTCTGTTTCCCATAGAGCCGTCACGGTACAGCTGCCGTTTCCCTTAAAACATCTGACTTTTTTCCCTTTCATCACCCACGAATATTTTTTCCCGCTCGCTCCTTGTTGCACTTCCATATTTGGGTCTCCTCTCTTATCAATCGGGACGACTATTTCACTTTTAGCTTGAGCGCCTTTACGATGGTTTTGTGGTCATCGTGAGGTCCCACGCCATACTCTGCCCAGACGAGGAGGCGCTGGTTTTTGAATCGGATGAAGGATAGTTTGCGCTTCGGGTCCTTGTTGCTCTTCTCGATCTTGCCGAGGATCGCATTAATTTCCTTTGTCGCTTTTGCTAACTCGGCGTCATGGAAATCGGTAAGTTCCGTTGACTCCCAGAACTTGGTAACCGTCTGATAAGAATCCGGGCTTGCGTAGCAAAGCATTCCCGTAGGGTCGAGTGTCCAAGAGTACGTCAGCGGTGGATCTTTCGGCTTAGTCATCCTTCATGTACCTCCAGTCGTGTGATGATTTTCGGCTGAGATACTAAAGGTTGGTGTCACTCAACACAAGGGCCTTGTACAAACCGCCAGGCACCGCTTCGAATGGTTTAATCCCCCGGCGCGGTGGGCTTGGATCAGGTGACTATAAACTGCCAACTGCCGAACAGAACAACCCCCAACCCAATCTTCTTGCGCCCGTTTTCGGGATATTTCTCGCGCGTTCGTCGGCCGCGGTGCTGTATCGGTTGGGACCGTTCGAGGTTCCGCCTTAGCCGGAAGGTCCGTAAGTAGGACCGGAACGATAACTCTGCAGAAAACGCGAATGTCACTAAGGCTCGCCAGCGTAAGTTTCCATCACCTCGGACTAGTATGAATTGGTAATAAAAATCATAACGCGGTGCTGGACAAGGAATTAACAGCACTGAAGCCGCTGGCCAAGAAGGCAAGCATTAAGACACTGCACATGCACATGGCGTATATATACCGATTGGGAGGACTGTTGCCTGACCCGGATTTGTTCATGGAAACTTTTTCAGCGGCAGTCGAATTCCTAAAGTATATGGTGATGCAGGTTCGGAATAGTAAAGCAAACCCCGTCAAGAACAATCGCGGCTCCTATGTAGATTCACAATTGTTTTGGTATCTGGCCGACCCAAATGCAGTGTTGGTCAGTAAGGAGGACTTTTCAAATGAAATCAAACTTTCACCCCAAAGAAGCCGAATTATTTTGCTCTCAGACTTCCTCCGCATCTGAGGGTTTAACCTATGACCTGGTGACGTCCAGTGTGACACGGGCGTTTCAAACCGCCTTCTGGGAGTTTCATGTGAAGGATTTCGAAAGATATTCAGAGGCAGCTTTTAGCGCGGCCAGAACGTGTTCAAAACTTATTGTTGAGCGACCCGACACATGGGTGACAGTTTGTACCGGACACATAGGTGACACTTCCTCCCCTAGGGGAGGAAGCGATGCCTTGGAAGGAGTGTTCGGTTATGGATGAACGTGTTCGTTTTGTGGGGCGCTTGCTGGACGGGGAGAAAATGGTCGCGCTCTGTCGCGAGTTCGCCATCTCGCGCAAAACTGGTTACAAAATCTTTGATCGCTACAAGGAATACGGTCTGGAAGCTCTGACCGACCGTTCTCGCAGGCCCTGGCGTTACGCCAACCAACTGCCTCAGCAGGTGGAGGCCGCCATTCTGAATCTCAAACGGGAAAAACCCTACTGGGGCGCGCGCAAGATCCGCGAACGCTTGCTGCGTCGCTTTTCCTGTGAGGTGAAGGTTCCGGCGCGCAGCACCATCCACGCCGTGCTCGATCGCTACGGCCTGGTCCAACGCAGAGGGCGCCGACGCAATCATGCTCAAGGCACGCCCTTGTCGCTGGGGCAAAAGCCCAACGAGCTGTGGTGCACCGACTACAAAGGTGAGTTCCTGCTGGGCAACAAAAAATACTGTTACCCGCTGACCGTCACAGATCATGCCTCGCGCTATCTCCTCCTCTGTGAAGCCCTTGAATCTACCTGTGAAGCTCTTGCTTTTACGGCCTTTGCGCGCTTATTTAAAGAGCGCGGCCTGCCCACTAGCATCCGCTCGGACAACGGCGTGCCCTTCGCCTCGCCCAACTCTCTGTTCAACCTCTCCAAGCTCTCGGTCTGGTGGTTGCGCCTGGGCATCACCATCGAACGCATCCAGCCCGGTCATCCGCAGCAGAATGGCCGGCATGAACGCATGCACCTCACACTCAAAACGCAAACCACGCGCCCCGCAGGCGGGAACAGCCTGCAGCAGCAAAGCAAATTCGATGATTTTCTCGAAGAGTTTAACAACGAGCGGCCCCATGAGGCCTTGGACATGAAGTGCCCCGCGGAAGTCTACACTCCTGCCATCCGCCGCTATGGCGGCCTGCCAGAACTTGCTTATCCGTTTCACGACCGCGTCATTCACGTCACCAACTGCGGACGCATCTGTCTGCACCGAAAAAAAATTAATCTCAGCACGGTCTTCGCAGGTCAAGCCGTCGGGGATCAAAGAAGTCGAAGAAGGTATTTGGCTGGTCAGCTTTATGGAGTACGATCTCGGCTACGTTGATCTGGAGGAAAAAACTCTGCAGCCTCTCGATAACCCTTTTGGCCCAAAAGTGTAACCTATGTCTCCGGTACGATCTGTCACCTATGTCTCCGGGCCGGACATGTTAAAAGTGGTCGGGGCGAAAGGATTTGAACCTTCGACCTCCTGGTCCCGAACCAGGCGCGCTAGCCAGGCTGCGCTACGCCCCGACAAACCACGTAAGTCTCGCCGAATTGCGAGTATTCAAGAATAACACACCAAAACCGTCCAGACCAGACGCCGCTGTTCCCGGTGTCTTAGCTCCATAATTCTGTCACCCCTTAACAGCAACGTGAAAATGTCACCCTATGAGACAGGAGACCTTCACGTTGAGTCAGAAAGAACTGCAGCGGGTGAGCGTGATTAGTGCATGCATCAAGGGAGACATGGCGTGTGCCAGAGCCGCCGTACTCCTTTGTCTGAGCGTGCGCCAAGTGAAACGCTTGAAAAAACGTATGCGCGAAGACGGGGAGGCGGCTCTGGCTCACGCCAACCGCGGCCGGCCCAGTCATCGTCGACTGCCCGATGCTGTCGTCGAGCGTATCGTTCAGCTCTCGCGCAGCACCTATGTCGGCTTCAACGATCACCATCTCTGCGAGAAGCTGGTCGAGCGCGAGGGCTTTTCGCTCAGTCGCGAGACCCTGCGCCGCCTGCTGCGCAAGAACGGTCTCGGCTCTCCGAGAAGGCGCCGAGCTCCCGCTCATCGTCAGCGTCGCGTGCGTTCTGCTCGGATAGGCGAACTTGTGCAACTGGACGGCAGCCCCCACGATTGGCTCGAAGGCCGCGGACCGCGCCTCACCGCTCTCGGTATGCAAGACGATTCCACGGGCAAAATCCTGGCCGCACAGTTCTTCCCCTCAGAAACTACCTTCGGTTATCTCTGCCTGCTTCGCCAACTGCTGCGCCGCTTCGGCGTGCCCTTGGCTTTCTATGGAGATCACAGCGGCATCTTTGTCCGCAATGACGACTGCTGGACGGTCGAAGAACAACTCCTCGGAAAACGCCAGCCGACTCAGTTTGGCCGGGCCTTGGAACAACTGGGCGTTACCTTCATCGCGGCTAACAGCCCACAGGCCAAGGGACGTGTAGAGCGTCTTTGGGGTGTGCTGCAGGATCGCCTTACCAGCGAACTGCGTCTGGCCAAGGCAGTCGAGATCGACTCCGCCAACGCCGTGCTGCGAAGGTTTATTGCCGACTACAACCGCCGCTTCGCCAGACAGCCTCGCGATGGGGCAACTGCATGGCGTCCCGCTCCCGAGAACCTCGAACGGATCTGCTGCTTCGTACATGAACGCATCGTTAGCAACGACAACGTCGTGCAGTGGGAAGGCCGACGCTTTCAAATCCCCCAGCAAGCACGCCGCTTCAGTTTCGCAGGTGCCAAGGTGCAGATTTACCAAGCCTTGAATGGGCGCGTCGCCTTCTACTGTGGCGATATCCGCCTTGAGCACGCAGCCTTACCAGGGGGGTGACAGATTTATGTTGCCGTTAGGGTGACAGAATTACGTTGCTACAACAGACGCCGCTGTTCCCGTGGTTTACTGCCCGGAACGAGCGCCGGAGAAAGTCTCTCCGGCGCTTCGACCGCTAATTCGTAAAGATTAGATTAGAACTCGTAGCGAAGTGCAAACTGCGCGACACGAGGGTTTGTGCTCAACCGCGAATAATTGCCGAAATTCGATCCGGAGCTGTCGATGGTCGCATTGATGCTCTGCGCATCAAACCGGACGCTGTTAGTAATGTTAAAGACTTCCATACGGAACTGAAGGCTCTGTTTTTCACTCCACGGCATCGTCCAACGTTTTGAAATTCCCAGATCAATGCCGAAGAATCCCTGCCCTCGCAGATTATTTCGAGTACCTGCTTGGCCTGGTAGTGGTTCGACGAACGAGCTCTGTGAATTAGACCCGGTCGAAAACGCATTCACGACGGTCGGGTCATTCGGGTCCTTGTACGCTCCGGTCTTCACCGGGTGGATTAAATAGGCGTTACCTGAAAGATCCCAGTCCGTGGGCCAATTTGCGCCGTTGAACACGCTGAATGCGAACCCACTCGTCAGCCGGAATAATCCAGAGAGTTGCCAGCCTCCGATAAACGCGTTTTCGACGGCGTTAGCTCCGCCGCCTATCGCTTTACCTGTTCCGAAGGGGAGTTCAATAACCCAGTTCGCGGTGAATTGATGTGTCGCATCAAAGTCGGATGGCCCGTAAAACTGATTCGGACTCCAGGCATTAACGATCTGGGAACCGAGCCCGCCGATCGTTCCTACTCTCTCAGCGTCCGAGGCAACGTCCAGTGATTTGGAATAAGTGTAGTTAAAGTCGAACTGAACTCCGTGCGCCATTTTATGCTGCAATGAGACTTGCAACGCATTGTAGTTCGATGTTCCCATCGACTTCCACATGTACGCCGTCGCGAATTGTGGATTGTAGTACGTGAATTGTCCGGTCGATGGAAGATAGGAGCAAGGCAGATGGCCCGGATTACCGCAATTCGTGTCGGAACCGCCGTTCGCGCTCGGTATCCCGAAATAATCCAGGTCGAGCAGCCCCGTTGTCTCATTCAGGTTACTTCCGCAGAAAATGTCGAATGCGGCGAGTACCGGATTTGTCGTGGTTCCGGGACCCGCGCCGCAACCTCCGGAACTGCCCAATGAATATGAATCGCCCGTCGCTAAGGGCGAAACGACGTCCTGCCAATATTTCACAACTTTCGCCGGAAGCATCGAGTTGCTGAAGGTCGCATCTGTCACGCCTTTTCCGCCCTGTTGCGATGTCCGATACAATTTTGCGAGCGCGGAAACTGCAGTGAAATAATCTATTCCAGCGCCTTTATCTTTAAAATTCAAAGCGGTCGCTGAGTCCAATTGTGTAAGCAGTCGTCGCCCCAAACGGCCCACGTAGGCCGCCTCGATTACGAATCCGCCCTTCAACTGGCGCGAGACGGAAAAATCCATGGTGTAGGAATAGGGTGTCTTCAAGTTCTGATCGATGGTACTTCCGATACTGAACGTTCCCGTAGGATAGGTGACTGGGAAATTAGACGGAGGCGCTGGCAAGAATATAACATTCCCATTATTGTCGGTCGTCGGAATTACGTTGACGTTCGTAACGCGCGGCGACGACGCCACCGTCTCGAAGCCTGCGGGGTTCGAAAGCGAGCTCGACAAGCCGAACGATCCGTATTGACTGAAGTCGTCGGCGATCCCCTGGCCGAACCGATCATAAATCATGCTAAACCCGCCGCGAATCGATGTTAGGCCGCGGCCGAGTACCGCTCCCAACAGTCCGTCGGTCTGCTGAGGTGCCCAGGCAAACGCCAGACGTGGCCCAAGGTTTTTCGGATCCCAGTTGTAATATCCCGGAGCGTTGTTGGCTTTGCCGGACCAGTCGAACGATACCAGCGGATCCTGGTTCGACGGGATCCCGTTCGCTCCCTCATACCCTCGGTTCAAAAACCAGGTATTGATGTTGGTCGTCGGCTGAACCTGCAGCTTGTTGGTTTCCCAAGGCGGAGAATAGAGATTGTAGCGAAGACCCAGCGTCAGGGTGAAAGTTGGCTTTACCTTCCAGGTATCTTGAAGATAGAACTCATAGCCGTTGATCGCATAACGACGGTTGATTGGCGCGCCTTGTGGCAGCGCATCCCCTGCCCGATTGAAGTTGTAGCGTGCGTCCGCCTCTGAGACCAACCCCAGCACAGTGGTCATGGGATAGTCGTAGGAGTTCGCAAAATTGGGGTCAACGGAAGGCAGGCATGTCCCACCCGGGCAGTAATTTGACGGATTCAGCGGCGATCCCGTCTTTCCTGCGTACCCAGAGGTGTCGACCCAGGACGCGTTGGTGATACCGTCACTGAACGAAGTTGAAGTACTCTCGCTGGTCGTTCGGATGAACGCAAGTTGCGCCCCGAACTGCAGAGTATGCTTCCCATGAATCCAGGAGACATCGTCCGCAAATGTATTGATTGGCCTCTGGAACGAGTAAGAACGCGTGACGGCCCCCGCCAGATCGTTCAGCCCGCGAAAATAGATCCACTGCTGGTCCGAATTCCCCAGATTCCCGACGCTTTGCCGCACGTATCCGTACCGGAAGCTGTTAATGAGAGTCGAGCTAATTACGCCGTTGTAGTTGACAATGATTCCCTTACTGAAGGTCAGCAAAGTACTCGTGGGGAGCTCGCCAGGGAGATAGGGCTGCAGCGGATTACTGTCATTTTCCATCGCCCCCAAAACCGAAACGTGGTGCTTGCCGTCCTGCGTGATGTTGTAATCGAATTTCGCGATGTATACATTGTTATCGTCGGAAATCGGCGCGCTCCAGTTATAGCCCTGATAGTTCAAGCCATCCCCGACCGCGCTGGTATTCGCTACCGGATACGTCTGCAGGAATTGCAGCACCGGCGTATTTGCGCCAATACTCAAGGGATCGATGCCTTTCAGTTGCGCTGCAGACATGCCGTAGGTTCCTGGAGCGATCGTGTACGACTTACCACTCACGCCAGTCGCGGTTCCCCCTGGGCAAGCCGACGGATCTTGGCACTGGTACTGGACCACACCATCTCTCAGGGCAAGTGACGGGACTGTCGCCGTCTGGCTGACCGCTTCCGAGCGCCTCGTGCCTTCATAATTCACAAAGAAAAAAAGTCGATCCTTTTTAATCGGGCCGCCGAGCGAGGCTCCAAAGATATTCCGAATCAATTTCGGCGACTGGTTACACTGTTTTTCGTTGAGCGGGATGTCGTTCTGGACGCAATTCACAATCTGCGCGCCCTTTACAAAGTAATCGTTGGCACTTGTCGAGGTATTCCGGTTGTATTCGTACAAGGAACCATGGAAATTATCGGTACCGCTCTTGGTGACAAGCGCTACCTGCGCTCCTGAAGAAGTGCCTTCATCGGCGTTGTAATTCGAAGTGGAAACGCGGAATTCCTGCACGGAATCCAAAGTGACCGGCAATACCGAAGTGAACGCGGCTCCTCCAATATCGTTCGTAGGGACGCCATCCACGGTAACGTTGCTTTCGTCACTTCGTGCCCCGTTTACAGCTCCTTTGCGGGTATCGTAAGTTGGAATGTCCGTACGGCTGTTGGGATAGGCGACTCCGGGCTGAAGGCTCAGCAGTTCTGCGACGTTTCTTCCTTCCAGTGGCAACTGTTTGACCTGATTCTCATTGAAAGCATTTCCTAGGGACGCGTCAACCGTGTTCAGGGTCTCCAACTGGGCGGACACTTCGACGGTCTGCAGTGCTGAACCCACTTGCAGGATCACATTTTGAGTTGCCGGCAGGTTCACCAGCAGTTGCAAATTCGCTTGTTCATAGGTCTGAAAATTGTCTTTCTGTACCTTCAACGTATACGTTCCGGGCGTCAAGGCGACAAACTCATACTCTCCTGTCGCACCACTCGTCGTAGTTCTGGCCAATCCTGTCTGACTGTTCGTCAATGTGATGCTGGCTTCAACGATCGCTTTATTTGTGTTATCCAGGACGTTTCCACGGATGGATGTAGTCCCTGTTTGTCCGAATGCGAGCGGGGCAACAACCGTCGCAATACAGCAAATGAGTACAAATAAAGCATGCCGAAAAGAAGTCCGCAGCATCATCGCTCCTTTTGCACTTGCCTTTAAATTTTGACGAGCATCAACTGTTGATGAAGTGACACGGGGCGTCTATGGAATTCCCTTGACCATTTCCCCCGACGCGAGCCCTCGCTTCAACTCCCGCGCCAACCTCCACCACTTGATCGACCGACCAATTGATTGGAATCCTTGTAAGTCAGATGAGTACCGCATGTCAACAAAGTTGTACTGATAGGTGCAAAACAATTTTTGAATAGTTACGTCTCTGGGTGGGTTCGCCGGATCGCAAGGAAAGGTGACGTCCGAAAACTGACAGTTTTCGCGTGACTGGTCCTCACGGTACCCGCGATTTGCGCGATTTAGAGCGACCGCGGCAATTGCGGCGGGATATTTATCCCAAGTGCAGGAGCTTTGCCTGCGTGATCGCCTTGAACTCGAGGATGGGAGCCAGGATGGACTCAGTCACCTTTCCATCCAGGCAAACGAGCGAAACCGCCTCCGCCCCCAGGCTGGCCTCCCGGCGCCCCAAGGCAAAGGTCGCGATATTCACGCCCAATTTACCCAAAGTGGTCCCTACGTGCCCGATGACGCCAGGCTGGTCATGGTTGCGCAAGTAAAGGATCGTCCCTGCCAGCGGAGCTTCCAAGGGGATCGCATCAATCTGGATGACTCTGGGGGAACCGTCGTGAAGCACCGTACCTTCCGCGCTGAATCCGGCATCCCCTGCTGTCCCTGAAAACGCAGACACTTCCAACGTGTGCGGGAATCCGTGTTCCCGCCGGCGCGTCTCTTCCTCGACGGTCAGTCCCCGGGCCGCCGCCACTGCAGGCGCATTCACAACATTCACTTTTTCATCGAGCACCGCATTCAACAATCCCGCCAGCACGGCGCTGCGCAGCAAGTGCGTGCCAACTTCAGAAAGCTCGCCCGCGTAGCGGATCTTGATCCGGGCAGGCCGCGCTGCTGCTGCTTGAGACACCAATGAGCCGAGCCGGTCCGCTAAGGCCAAATACGGTCTGACGCGGCGATATTGCTCGGGTGAAAGCGCAGGCAGATTGACCGCATTCTTGATGATGCCTTCGGCAAGGTAGTCTCGAACCTGTACTGCGACCTGAATGCCCAGTTCTTCCTGCGCTTCGGCCGTTGACCCTGCCACGTGTGGCGTGCTGACTACGTTCGCCATCCCAATCAGGGGGCTGTTTTTCGGGGGCTCTTCTGCAAAGACGTCCAACGCTGCTCCGCCGACCTGGCCGCTTTTGATAGCAGCGGCCAAGTCGGCCTCATTAATCAACTCCCCGCGCGCGGCGTTGATGATGCGCACGCCCTTCTTTGTCCTGGCCAACGACTCCGCATTAATCATTCCTTGGGTTTGCGGGCTCACCGCCGTATGCAAGGAGATAAAATCGCTCTCTGCAAGCAACTTCTCGAGCGACACCAATTCTACCGACAATTCGCTGGCCGCCGACTCGCTCAGGTAAGGATCGAAGGCGAGCAGTCGCATATCAAACGCCGCAGCGCGAATCGCCACTTCCCTGCCAATTCGGCCCAATCCGACCAGCCCTAGCGTCTTGCCGCGCACTTCCGCGCCCGATGAGGACTTCTCCCATTTCCCTTCGCGCATCGATGCGTCAAACTTCGGCACTTGTCGTACCAAGGACAAGAGCAGTGCAAAGGTATGCTCCGCCACGCTGACTGAACTGCCCCCAGGCGTACTCATCACCAGAATCCCGCGCTTGGTTGCTTCATCGAGATCGATGTTATCGACGCCGACTCCGGCGCGCCCCACCACACGCAACTTCGGAGCCTTGTCCAGCAATTCGGGAGTAACCCGCGTGGCACTTCGCACAATGAGTGCCTCGGCATCCGCCAATTCCGCGGCAATCGTATCCTTCGTAGAAGACACGATGTTCCAGCCTGTCTTCTTAAGTAGTTCCAGACCGCGCTCGGCGATCTTATCTGCGACGATGACTTTCATGTCTCCTCGTTTCGGGTAAAAGCCGCGAGCGAGCGTTCAGCGGTCTCTTCCCTGGATAGGGAATTAATAAAATTACTGTGGGTTGTGCAGCGTGTCAAATGCTGCAGACTCATAAATACAGCGCGTCATCATAAGTGTCTGTTATAGTGCAGAAAAAGGAGTTTACATGACGCTTTCCGAACAGATTCAAAAGGACATAGTCGTCGCGATGAAGGCCAAAGACGAGCTCAAGTTGAGTGTACTTCGAATGGTCAAGTCCGCCATTCAACTGAAGGAAGTCGAGAAAATGCGCAAGCTCGATGAAGCCGAGAGCATTTCGCTACTTCAGACAATGCTCAAGCAGCGCAAGGAATCAATCGACCAATTCAGCAAAGGTGGCCGCCAGGACCTCGTCGACAAAGAAGTAAAGGAAGCCGCTGTGCTCGAATCCTATCTGCCAGCAGGCGCTTCCGACGGCGAAATGGACGATGCGATCGCGAAAGCCATAGCTGATACCGGGGCCAACTCAATCAAGCAGATGGGTGCTGTGGTGAAAGCTGCGAAAGAGGTTCTCACAGGCAAGTCGGTTGACGGAAAAGCCTTGAGCGACCGGGTGCGCGACAAGCTCTCCAAACTCTGCTGAACCATCTCGGCGCCCATCTTATCGAACGACTGGCATGCCACTTCCTGCAAAAATTCCCGTCCATTACACCGAAGAAGACGCTGGTTACGTCAGCGTTCGTCCTGTAGTCAAGCAGAGTTTTAGCCTTCACGAACTCGCCGACATGGTCGTTCGTGTTGCCGGGAAAAATCCTTCACGTGTGCAGAAGATTTTCCAGAGTGGCGGGGTTATATACAACGGGTACCGTTATTGGTGGGAGGGTATTCCGGCAGATCTGGCCGAATTTCAAACCCTGTTGATCCCATTCCCCGATGACGACCCTTCTATTCCCTTCGATCAATCGAAAGCCGTCGCCGCCATCTTTGAAACGGGAGGTGGATCCCAGCTCCACACCGTTGAGATCCACCGCAAGGAATCGTCTCAGAAACGAATGCTGGCCAAGGCCACACCGTGGGAGATCGTTCTCACCAGGTCTCTCGCGTTTCCGATCCGGTACGAAAAATACTCGCACGCCAGAAGGGCCGATCTCTTTCGCGTCTCTCTCCCCTTCGATCAAGCTCAGTCCCTGCTCGCTTCCATGCTGCAAAGCGCCCGGCGTACGCAACGCGCTCGCTGGTCTGCCCTCCGGCCGCCCGCGGCTATCCTCTTCGTCGTTCCCCGCTGAGAACGTCAGACGAATCCGGGTCTAACTTGATTCCTCTAATTACCCTTCGGCTTCAGCACTGCTGTGCTCCGCTCATCGCTGCCAATCGCCCGATACAGTATTTTCAATTGACCCAGCTTCTCTACCGGCACACTCAGTTCCTTGATCTCGAATGATCTCGTATAGATCAACAAACTCTCCTTCATCTCCGCTTTGCTGTGATAACTCGCGAAGCTGTAGTCCACATCAGCCGGAGCAGGCAAATCATCCACCTCATATCCAGCGGGGATTTCAATCTCAAAGATGTCCGAGTCCAAGGCGGGACCTTCAAACTCAACCGGGTATTTACGCAACTCTTTCTGCTCCAAAATATCGTTGAAATAGCTTCCGAAGACACGCGGACGCAACAGCAACAAGTTGCCTGCGGTCTTTGCATATTGCTCCGTCGTGAACGAGTAATCCCACTGCAAAGGAAGCTCGTGGACATTCAGGTTCCCGATGGTTGCCTTTATGATTTTAAAATTCCCTAACGAATGGGACAGCGTCGTTTCAATTGGTTTGATCCGGTCTGCCTCTTTCGTGACCGAACGCAATTCCATCCTCTGGTACAAGGCGCTGTCTCCGCGCCGCACTTCTGTCACGTCCCCGCTCAGTCTGCCGCCTTCCGTGAACCTCAACTTGGCGACCCGTCGTGTGCCACTCGCCGATGGCTGAAGTTGCGGCAAAAGAATCAAGTCTCCTCCACCTGGTGTGACCAATAATCCATAATTCGACTGCAACTCACCCCTGATCTGGCCAAGCGGTGTGATTTCATCGGTTGGATCGAAAATGAGGATTTTTCCGAGAGTGGGGTGCTGGAAAACCGCCAGTAGCGAAGGGTCCTTCACCTCCTCCGGTAACCGAATGCCAATGATTTCGTGATTGAACCAGTACATTTGAGGTGGCGTCGCCGCCGTCACCCCACCTCTAGTCGTATTGATCGAAAGATAATATGATTCGACGCCAACTTCTTTCAGCATGGCTCCCATGAGCGTCGCTTTATCCTTGCAATCTCCGTAACGGTGCGCATACACATCTTTCGCCGCATGGGGTTGCCATCCTCCTAAGCCCAATTCAATGGCGACATATCGAATGTCTTTTTGCACATAGTTTGACAAGACCTGCATTTTTGCGAGGGTCGTTGCTGATCCTGCAGTCAGCTCTGCCACTTTCTGCTTGATCTCAGGGGAAGAGTCACGACGGCCCTGATCAAGGTCCGCTTCCCATTTCCCCATTTCTGTCCAATTCTCAAATCCCTTTTTTCCTGAACCCCCGGGCGGCAAAAAGGAAAGTAACATTTGCGACGCCACTTCCCGCCACGGAGGCATGTATCGCTCTTCTTTGATTCCGGCAACATCCGTTACAACCCATTGCCACTGATTCGGCCCAGCAGACGTTGGCTGAACATCCTGGTGATTGATCCAGACCGCCTTGTACTGCCATCCTTGCGGCAACTGCAACGTATATCGGGCTTCGCGGGTCGGTACGCGCTCCTGAAAATCCCACCAGTCTTGCAGAATGTAAGGCTTCTGTTCTCTCTCGATTTCATAACCAACGATGTTCCCTGGCTCTGCCGCTGGAATCTTCAGCACCCGGTATTTCGCGTCCGTCGCCATTACCATCTCTTCTACTCCTGCGGGTGAAACCTCTATGGCGTCCTTATCCTTGATTTCGTAGTCTTTGCCCTGCACGGGTATACACCAGGCACGCATGCCACTGATCCTGGAGTTTGAATCAAATTCCCCTATCGCCCTTCCGTACTCTTTTCCGCCAGGTCGCAGGATCTTGTAGGCGCGCCGTTGAAGCGTCTTTACCCTTCTTTCAGACAGAACCGTTGTAATGTCTTCAGAATAGATAATGACCGCATCCGTTTTCTCATCGTGGGCGGGAAGCGGCGCCACAGCAGCGGCATACATCCACGCCGGCGCGTCACCCGCTAAGGCACTGCCTCCGGCAACTAAACAAATGAATGTGAACAGCAAGCCCTTCACGGACTTGCAGAACATCCTCACGCCTCGAGCAGGCTTATTTGTTTGCAGCCGCTCCACCGGGTTGCACCACGATTTGCTGGTCATCCTGGGTCCTCACGATTTGGAAGAAACCTCGTAACGATGGATACATTTCCTTCTGCACGATGAAAAGATCGCTGCGGATGGCACGCTCAATGCGAAGTTTTGTATTCTGATTTTCAACGGAGAGTTTGAATTCCGCCGCTTTCAAATCCTTATCGCAAGGCTTAGGAACGCTGTCAACCTTCCAGCCCAGAGGCAGCTCAATCTCGATGGTATCCACCTTCTGATATGGAAACCGGAAGTAAACCGGATAAACCCGCTCCGAATGTTCGAACAGATGTTTCTCTTCGTTTCCAAATAGGCTAGCCGGAAGCAGCGCATTCTTCCCTGCGGCAGACGCCCATCCCTGAATCTTTACGTCAAATTCTGCGACCAGCGCGTTATCAGAACTGTCCCAGTTTGGCTTGTTGGTCAATTCAACGTCCGCCTGGATGGGAATCGATTCCTTCACTTCATCTTCAAGGTATTTCTTTCGGGTGTCGTCATCGTCGTGCAGCATTTCCGCCCGCCGGGTATAACCCATCAATCCCGTATAGGAAACCTTCAGTTTCCCGTCCAGGTCACCGTTATCGGTCAAATCCAGTTTTCCGGTACGCTCAATCTTCGATTCCGAACTCTCTGGAAGGCTCGTGATGATCCACTTTCCTCCCTCTTTGTCCAGTTGTAGACCAGGCACTTTCGTCTTTGCCCACGGTAGCAATCCATACGGAGCGTATCTGGAACCCGGATCAAAAAAGAGGTCTTTCCCATCCAATTTCACCAGCACTACGTTGGTGTTGAGTTCCGCACTATTCAGTCTTTCCCTTTTGAAAAAATATTCGTTTCGGGCAGACACCATACAAGGATATGCATTGAATCCGGCGGCTCGCGCCAATCCCCAAAATAACCATGTGATTTCGTATCCGTTCGCGTAGCCATTCTTCAATACATCTTCGAGATTCGACGCTGACTTGAGATTTTCTCTCTTGGACTCTTGCTCAGTCTTCTGTGTCTCGTAACTTAGATTCCGGATCTGCTGCGTCCTTGCGTATATCTTCTGCAGTTTAACTTTCGGCGAGTCTGAAGGACTCACGATCTGCGCAACTGCCTGCTCGAGCGGCTTGTTCTTTCCGACAAAGCTCTCCACCCAGTCATTTTGCTTCTTCCCGTACTTGACCCAGTACTTCGCTACGTCCATCTCCGGGATCGAATCCTGATAGATAAATTCAACACGGAACTTCAATTCGTTTTCGGGCGGCATGAAGTCTTCCACCTGAAAAGCCGGAATATTGACTGCTGTCATCCGAATGATGTGGTCGGGACCCTCTTTCGCTTCTTCGGCTCCTTTTGGGATACCCGCAGGATAGACCCACATGCATCTCCACTGATCCCGCAAGTAAGGTTTTAGGCTGAATGTCGCTTTTTTTGTAAAAAGCTCTTCGCTTAAGATCCATCGGGAACCAAAAATATAGCCATCCGAAAAGTCGTATGTATATTTGTATTCGACAATACTTCCTACCGTCGCCTCGGAGATCGAAAAGGTTTTTGCGAGGTATTTAACACTCTTTGATTTTACGACGGTGTTTTCGTATACCTTACCATCGAAATTTACAACAGATCCATCGGGCCGGATGGTGCGTGCCCGGATCGCTGTCACCTTATATCTGTCTTTCTCAAAGGGAATCTCGACATTTGCGTATTTGCGGCCCTCTTCCGTCAGAATCTTTACCCTGATGTAATTCCTTTCGCTTTGCGCGTGTCCGCGATCATCGCGGTCAACTTGGCGGTAGAGATAGATTGCCGGCGCTCCCGGCGCCAAAGGGTCACCGGTCATTTTCAGGTCGGCCGAATCGACAGGTAACCAGTCGTCGCTTCCTGCGTTCACTGCATGATCCGGAATCAACAGAAGTCCAACGACACACAGAATCACTAGGGCAAGGAATCTTCGGGTGGCCAAGGGCGGTCTCCAAAAGTTTGCCTTTCCTAGCGACATTGATCGCATCCGAGCCAGGAAAGAAGTTCAATTCAGTTTATGAATGGGCTGGAAAAGTGACCTGTTGCCCATCTAATTACGTAGATGCGTCGCACATTACCTACCACAAGGTGCGATGTCAAGAGAACCCTAGGATTTTGTTTTAACCCACCACCACTAATTCCTTTTCTGTGCGCTCTCAGTGCGGCATAATCCAGCCACACGAAGTTTCATCTGCTTTTCATCGTCAATTGGGATTTAGGAGGCAAGCGGTGAGTGACCGTCCAGCAAGTTCCACGCCATCTTCAAGCCAGTTCCGCAGTTACGTTTCCCCGTCGGAGAGTCCTGCCGAATTTACCCTTCGCGCCGTGATACTTGGCGCCCTTTTTGGACTGCTGTTTGGTGCCGTCACTGTCTATGTCGGTCTCCGCGCGGGTCTAACGGTGTCCGCTTCGATCCCGATTTCCGTTCTGTCCATTAGCATCCTTCGCGCCTTCGGACGCTCCACCATTCTAGAAAACAATATCGTCCAGACCACTGGGTCGGCGGGTGAATCTCTCGCTGCGGGCGTCATGTTCACGCTACCTGCCCTGATCTTCCTCGGTTTTGGCTCTGAATTTACCTTCTGGCGAATTTTTCCAATGGCACTTCTGGGTGGCTGGCTCGGCGTTCTTTTCATGATCCCTCTTCGTCGCCAGCTCATTGTGAAAGAACACGGCAATCTTACCTTCCCCGAAGGCACAGCATGCGCTGACGTGCTTGTCGCCGGTGAGAAGGGTGGGTCCTTTGCCGGCCGCGTTTTCTGGGGCCTGGGACTGGGCGGCATCTACACGTTCTTGATGAACACGGTACAAGCCTGGACCGGCCAACCTGAAAATCGGCCGAGCTGGTATCCGGGCGCTTCCTTCCGTGCCGCCATTACTTCTGAATATCTGGGAGTGGGCTACATTATCGGGCCGCGCGTTTCCGGTATCCTCTTTGCAGGTGGCATCGTCTCGTGGCTCGTCATCATGCCTGCCATCAAATTCTACGGGCAGCTTGCGGGTAACACCGCTATCTATCCTTCCACAATTCCTATTCCGCTGATGACGCCTGACGACCTGTGGCGCAGCTATATCCGGCCCATGGGCGCGGGGGCAGTCGCCGCCGCCGGCCTGATCACCCTGCTTCGTACCCTCCCCACTATTGTCGCGGCACTGACCGCTGGCATGAAGGATGTCCGCGCCGAGGGGGTTGGCGCAACCGCTACTGCGAGCCGCACGGATCGCGACACACCGATGAAATGGGTCATTTTGGGCTCCATTCTCATCGTCATCATGATGTGGATTCTGCTGACCTTCCACCCGATGCAGGGTGCGGCCACTCTCTGGTATCAAAACCTCTTTGCAGGAATTTTTGTCGCTGTCTTTGGCTTTCTCTTCGTTACTGTCGCGAGCCGCATCAGCGGACTCCTTGGCAACTCTTCCAATCCGATTAGCGGCATGAGCATCGCTACACTCATGGCTACCTGCGCGATCTTCCTTCTCGCAGGTTGGACCGCACCGAACTACGCAGTCCTTGCGCTGATGATTGGTGGAGTCACTTGCATTGCCGCCGCCATTGCAGGTGCTACTTCGCAGGACCTGAAAACAGGCTTCCTCGTCGGTGCAACTCCCTTCTGGCAGCAGATGGGCCTTCTCATCGGTGTCACCATCTCCACGATCGCCATTGGAGCGACCCTAAACCTGATGAACAAGGGCCTCGAAAAGTATATTCCGACACAAATTCCGGTCACACTGCAATCACTGCCGCCTGGCGTTAAGGTCGAGCGCGAATCATTTGTCCACGACGGCAAGACCTACACGCTAATCAATTCGCTCGGATCCTCTACCATTCCCGACGGTGAGTACCTCTATGACAGCAGCAGCAAGCAAATTGAATTTCAATGGGCACAAGGCATCGGCAGCGACAAGGCTCCTGCGCCGCAGGCTCGCCTGATGGCGACCGTCATCAGCGGTATTTTGAATCAGCGCCTTCCCTGGCGTCTGGTTTTAATGGGCGTCGCCATGGTGATCGCCATTGAGATTCTTGGTATCCGCTCCCTTGCTTTCGCGACAGGTCTGTACATTTCTGTCGCAACCACGGCCGCGATGTTTGCCGGCGGACTCGTTCGTTGGGCAGTCGAGGCCAGTATGAAGGAGAGAGTCGAAGGGGACAGTGAAGCCAGTCCGGGAGCCCTGTACTCTAGTGGGCTCATCGCCGCCGGGGGAATATTCGGCTTGCTCGGTATCGTAATTGCTCTTCTTCAGGACCCGGAAATTTCCAACCGCGTTCCCCAGTGGGTTTCCAGTGTGCTGCGCCTGCCCTGGCGGCCAGATCTTTTCGCCTTCGGTCCCAAACTTTTTGGTCCATTGGCCACAAGCAACTTTTTTGGCATCGTTATGTTCTTGCTGCTTGCCGGCTCTCTTTTTTATTTCGCTCGCAAGAAACTTGACTAGCGCCGATTCTGAGCTTTTTGCAAAAATGAGCACTGGCCCCCGCGTTCGCTTTCCCCGCGACCGCGGAATCTCGTCTCCCGTTCCCCAATGAACACAGCACTTGAGCGAGTTTCACCCTTTATGACATTTCTTTAATCTCTCCGCTTTTGACCTACACCCATCGCTCGCCGTACACTTCTCATATGGGTACGTCGTTCGGCGCGCCGAAAGTTCGCTTCGACTGGCGCGGCTTCATCACTCCAGCCGTCAAATATATTGTCTTCACCTGTGCGGGCGTTTTTGCAATCCAGACGCTTGTCTCTATTTTCTATGGAGTCCCGGGGACCCTCTGGATCAACTACATGTTTGGTCTCGTCCCCCTCGGCCCATTCCCGGCGCTTCGCATTTGGCAGCCGGTTACCTATTTATTTCTGCATGGCGGCATTTGGCATTTGCTCATCAATATGCTCATGCTCTGGATGTTCGGCCGTGAACTAGAGCTTGTATGGGGCAAGAAGCGTTTCACAAACTACTTTTTTCTTTGCGGGATCGGCGCCGGCATTATCACGATCCTCGTCAAAGTTATTCCCATGCTTTGGGGCCATCGCCCTCTGGACACTCCCACGATTGGCGCGTCCGGTGCGATCTTCGGCATCCTCATTGCCAACGCAATTCTTTTTCCCGACCGTCAGATCTGGCTGTTCCCGCTCCCTATCATGATTCCCATGCGCCCCTTTGTCGCGGTCATGGGCGCGATTGAGTTCTTCAGTACACTGGGCTCATCCGGCGACAGCGTCAGTCATCTTTGCCACCTCGGCGGTATGCTCATTGGCTGGCTCTATCTTCGTCGTGGATCTTTCCTATTCCGCGTTCGCAATGAAGTAGCCGACTGGAAGTACAAGCAGAACCGCAAGCGGTTCGAAGTCTACATGAAGAAAAACCGCAACGAACCCCCGCCCTCGCGTCCCGATCACTGGGTGAATTAACCCGATTCAACCGCTGTTTTATATGTCCGATGGCAATCAAGGCAGTGATCTGAATTCAGGCAATGAAAACGCAATCTCCCGGAGCTCGCCGTTTCTTCCAGAGAGAAATCTTACCTTAGCGATTTGAGCCACGAAGGCTACTTGCCTTCGCTTCCGATCACATGAAACTTCATAAAATTCGTAGTTCCACGAATGCCCATCGGCGTACCCGCTACGATCCCAATCACGTCGCCTTTTTTGACCAAGCGCTCTTCTACCAATCGCTTCTCCGCGATCGCCGCGAGCCCATCGATCTTTGAAATATCCGCGATGCTCCGCGAAGTCACTCCCCATAGAAGAGCCATCCGCCTCCGCGTCGCCGCCTCCGGGGAAAACGCGATAATCGGGACTGCCGGCCGGTACCGTGAAACCAGTCGAGCCGTAAAACCACTGTGGGTAAACACAGCAATCAGTCTCATATGCAACTCCCGCGACGCGTGGCACACCAGCTCTGCAACTGTTTCGGGAATTTTCAGTCGTTCTTGCGTCGCCGGCCGCGGATACTCCGCAATGCTTCCTTCCGCTTCCCGGATAATTCGCGCCATCATGCTCACCGCTTCGATCGGATATTTGCCGGTCGCAGTTTCAGCCGATAGCATCACGGCGTCAGATCCGTCAAAAATTGCGTTCGCGACGTCCGAAGCTTCCGCCCTTGTCGGCCGGGGATTCTCCGTCATCGATTCCAGCATCTGGGTCGCGGTGATCACCGGTCGTCGGAACTCCCTTGCACGCGCAATTATTGTCTTTTGCACGACTGGCACGCGTTCCGGATTCATCTCCACTCCCAGATCACCCCGCGCCACCATCACTCCGTCCGCGACAGTCAGAATCGCCTCCAGATTTTCGATCGCCTCCGGCTTTTCCAGCTTCGCGATCACCGGCGTATCCTTTCGCGCGCGTTTGATTAGTGATTTCGCCAGCATTACATCCTCCGCCCGGCGCACAAAGCTCACTGCGATGTAGTCCGCCCCATGTTTCAAAGCGAAACGCAGATCCGACGCGATCCTTCTCCGTCAATGCTGGCACGTGCAATTTCACTCCAGGCAAATTTATGCCTTTGTACTGTCCCAAGAGTCCGCCATTTGCCACCTGGCAAATCACTTCCTGGCCGCGAACTCTATCCACAAATAATTCGATCAGTCCGTCGGCCAGCAGAATACGATCGCCTGATCGAACTTCCTGCGGTAACGGCTTAAAAATCGTACTCACGCGAGTCGAATCGCCAAGCACCTTGGCCGTTGTAATTGTGAATTTTTGTCCTGTGCGCAACAGAACCTTTTCCCCGGTGGCCATCGCGCCCGTCCTGATTTTCGGTCCCTGGAGATCAATCAGTATCGCCAGGGGTTTCTTCAGTGCGACCCCCGCCTCGCGTAACATCGCGATGTTGTGCCCGTGTTCTTCGTGACTTCCGTGTGAAAAATTTAACCGCGCCACGTCCATTCCTGCTTCAAGCAATTTGCGAATCATACGCGGAGTTCGCGTGGCGGGCCCGATTGTGCAGACAATTTTAGAATGGCGCGAATTCATGGCCGCGTCTCACTTTCCTTGACTCTGAAACTGCAATCCCGTTGAACCGAATTATCGAGTGACGGTAAATTCCGCCACGATTCGCGTGACCAGATCTACACCTTTGGCAAAAGCCGCCACCGGCACCCGCTCATCATTCCCGTGCATTCTTCGATCGTCGTCGTCTGTCAGCGGAAACGGCCGCAGTCCGTACGCTTGTACATTGTGAAGCCGTAATTGCGCGGAATCTGTCGCTCCTGTTGACATGAACGGGATTACGGGTGCACCGGCAAACTCCTGAGCACTTACTCTGGTGATCGTGTTGTAAAAGTCTGTCTCAAGCGACGAATTTGGCGCCGCCAGTCCGGCGTCCGCCTGTAATTCTATTTTCACCGCTGGATCGTTTACCAGTTTGTTCAACTCAGCAATTAGCCCGGAACTGCTATCTCCCGGCAAGAGCCTGATATTCAGATTCGCTGTCGCAACAGATGGAATGACGTTGGCTCGTATCCCGGCTTGCAGCATTGTGGGCGCCACCGTGTCGCGCATCATCGAATTCCACAACGGATTGGCATCCGACAGGACTCTCTGCGCATGTTCTGCCCGATCACCAGCCTCGATCACCTTCATCCATTTCGCGACTTCATCATCCTCAATCGCCGAAAGTGCTTCAAAATATCGCCGGGTGATTGATGTCAAATGCACTGGCGCGTTGTAGTCTCCAATTTTGGCCACGGCAGCTGCTAAATGCACCACCGGATTGTCTTTCAGCGGGATTGACGCGTGTCCTCCCACCCCCGTCACTGATACTGTCGCATTCATCGCCACTTTTTCACTTGCCTGCACTGCGACGTATTGCACCTTTCCGTTCTTCACCATCACCTTGCCACCTTCGTTCAAGGCGTAACCCGCGGCAATCTTGTCCCAGTATCTGGCAATCAAATTCTTCATGCTGGCATCGCCGAATTGCTCTTCGTCTGCGGTCGCGAGAAAAATGACGTCCCGGTTCAGACGGGCATTTGCACGCTTCAGCGCAATGAAAGACGCCAGGTTGGCGACCAATCCGCCCTTGTCGTCAGAAGCTCCCCGCCCATAGATGTAGCCATCCTTTACCACTCCGCCAAAGGGGTCCACAGTCCACTTGGAGCGGTCGACCCCGACCACATCCATGTGCCCAACCAGCAACAGAGCCCTTGCTGGGTCAGGAACTGCACTGCTCCGCAGCCGGGCTACTAACGCACTTCTGCCCGGTGTCATATCCAGAAATTCGGATGTAATTCCCTCTTTGGTCAAGACTGACGCAATATATTTAGCTGCCGCTTGTTCATTTCCTGGAGGGTTTGTTGTGTTGATCTTGATCAGCTCGACGAGCCATTCTTGCGCTTCTCGCGCCAGCGGCCCCGTGTCTCCCACAAGCGAACTGCTCGGGGGAATTCCCATGGCGGGCGGATTCTGCGCGATCTGCCCGAACAGCGCCGACGTACTCGGGCCCGCACAACAATAGCAGAAGAATCGCGAAGCGCACGCGGTTCCTGTTCAAAAAACACCCCCAAACGTGAATGAGTTGTGCTACGAATAAAAAACATACTAACATGCCCACTCGTCGCCCCTTTATTCGGTAATATCGGTAGTTGCGTAATCGGCAATTCAGTTGGCCTTTATCTTCATGGAAACGCTGCACCTGTTCCATGCATCCAATCTTGGATATTCTGCGGGGGTATTTGATGATCAGTCGTTTGTCACTTTCGCTGCGCAACGGATTCTGCGCTGCCATCTGCTTCGCGATTCTGTCGAGCACTGCTTTGGCTCAGAGTCCTGATGGGCCACAAACGAGTGCCCCACCGCAAGCCGATCCAAAGCTGCAGCAAAAGGCTCCAGTTCCCCAGGAGAAGAAACCGGAAGAAGCCGGGGTGACTATCGCCGTCGAAGTGCCCGTCGTTACGATCGACGTTATCGCGACAACCGTCAACGGCGACGTGATACCGGGGCTAAAAAAGGAAAATTTCCGGATTCTGGAAGACGGCCAACCACAAAGCATCACCAATTTTGCGCCTTCCGAAGCTCCCATCACGATGGTGTTGGTGCTCGAATTCAGCAACGTCTTTGCCGGCTGGTTTTCCGGCGAAGCCAAATATTGGGCCGATGCTCTGTTCCCTAATCTCAACCAGAAAGACTGGATTGCTCTCGTCACATATGACATGAAGCCTCACCTCGAGGTTGATTTCACCCAGAACAAGGATGAAGTTCGGCAGGCCGTCTATCACCTTTATTTTCCGGGCTTCAGCGAGTCCAACATGTTCGACGCAATCCTCGACACCGTCGATCGTCTCAAGGATGTAAAAGGCAAGAAGTCGATCCTGCTTCTGGCAAGCGGCCTTGACACTTTCTCAAAACATACCTTCGATCAGACACTGAAACAGTTGCGTCAAACCGATGTCACCATCTTTGCCGTTGGCGTCGACAAACCCATCACCAACTGGTTGGAGATGCACCGGTCCCTGGGCGCGATGCGTCGCATGGATTTCCTTCAAGGCGAAAACGAATTAAAGACCTTCACAAAAATGACTGGCGGGTTCGCTTGGTTTCCTCAATTTGACGGGGAACTTCCCGGAATTATGCGGGAAGTAGCCGCATTTCTCCGTCATCAATACAGTCTTACGTATAATCCATCCAATCACACGCCGGACGGAAAATATCGCAAGATAAAAGTCGAGTTGGTCAATCCGGATGGCAGCCCACTGACCGTTGTTGATCAGAAAGGCAAGAAGCAGAAAGTCGTCGTTTATGCCCGCGAAGGGTACACGGCTCCGAAAGGCGGAGTTGGCGATTAGCACGTTACTCAGCTGGCGGCCGTCAGGGCCACGTCGGTCGGTTGACCTTCGGGCCATGAGGAAACTCTCTGAGGTCGTAACGCTAATAGCCTTTCGCAAAATCAACCTGGTTAAAGAGTTCCTGATCAGAAAACCATCGCTCCAACAACCGCAGCAACAGTTCCGTTTGCCGAGGCCACAATCGATCGCTCACCGCGCTAGTGTGCGGAGTAATGAGTAGGTTTGGAGCTTTCCACAGCGGACTTTCCGCAGGCAAAGGCTCGGTCGCAGCCACGTCCAACGCAGCCCCACCCAGGGTTCCTGCTCCGAGCGCCCTGATTAAGGCAGCCTCGTCGAGCGACGATCCTCTGGACACATTGATCAGTCGCGCCCCTGCTTTCATCTGTGCGATCTCGCCTGCGCCGATCAATTGCTTCGTCGCTACGGTCTCAGGCACTGCAATCACGACATAATCCGCTTCGGGAAGAACTTCCGCCAACTGCGAACTCGACACAATCTTGTCCACGAGTGCGCCGTCTCCTTGCCCCGAACGGGTCACTCCCCACACGCGCATCCCAAACGCCTTCGCACGCTTCGCCAGCTCTTGACCGATCGATCCGAATCCCACGATCAGTAGCAACTGACCGCTCAACTCCGTCAACCGCTGCGGGCGGTCCCAAATCTCTTGCTGTCCCCATTCTTGTTTATCCTGAAGTCTCACCGAATCCGGAAGATTTCGAGCCAGTGCCAGCATCATCCCGATCGTGTGCTCCGCCATCGGAACCGAAAAAATACCGCGCGTATTTGTCACCACGATACCCGAATCGCGCAACTCCGGGTACATCAGTTGTCGCACACCCGACGCAGTCGAGTGTACCCACTTCAATCTCTTTGCATCCGGAAGCTGCTTCGCCCGCAGAGAATATCCGATAAAAATATCGGTGTCCGGCAACTCCTCGTCCAGTCTTTCGTAATCTGGCAGGTGCGTAACACTCATCTCCGGCCAACGCCTCCGAACGGCATCGGTCATTGCGGCGGTCGGCCTCCACTGGTCAAACGGGTGCCAAACACAAATGGTCATCTTTGTATCCGCAGGCGCGCTTCTTTTTGGAGTCATCTCAAATCGATCAATTCCCGGTTCGTTTCATACCGAACGATACGGAGTCTTTACAGTGCACCCACGCGCCTGCTCAGAGGCCGAACATCCCTGACTCGATCCGACGCTCTCGCCCTGGAGTTACTGAAGAGTCGCGCTTCCGAGCTGTTCGCAACCGTCCTTACTTCGTTCGCAAATCTCTTCCAGTCATGTCTCCCGGAACGCTCTCGCCCAAAATACTCAGCATCGTAGGCGCAATATCCCTCAGTGCTCCGCCTTGTGCCAACTTCAGCTGGTCATTTTCCGTAATACATAAAAACGGTACCGGATTTGTGGTGTGATACGTATGCGGGCCGCCGGTCGCAGGATCGATCATTGTTTCCGCGTTCCCATGATCCGCCGTAATAATCCACGACCCTCCCCGGGGCTTCATCGCCTGGTAGATTTGTCCGAGGCCAGCGTCTACCGCCTCAACAGCCTTGATGGTTGCTTCCAGATTTCCCGAATGCCCCACCATATCCGCATTCGCGTAGTTCATGATGATCGCATCGAACTCGCCCTTCTCAATCGCCTTTACGACCGTGTCGGTAATTCCCTGTGCCGACATTTCCGGCTTCAAGTCATACGTCGCCACTTTTGGGGAAGGCACCAGAATTCGTTCCTCACCGCCAAACGGCTTCTCGACGCCGCCATTAAAGAAGTAAGTCACGTGCGCGTATTTCTCCGTCTCCGCGCACCGCAAATTCTTGTACTGCAGTTCCTGAAACACCTGCGCCAGGATGTGCTCCAGTTTTTCCGGTGTTATCACAGCCTGCAGCCACGGCCAGTTCTTGTCGTACTTGGTCATCGCCACATAGAACAGATTTTTCGGGCGCTTTTCGTCGACGAACTTGTCGAAATCCGGCGCCGCCAGCGCAAACGTCATCTGTCTCGCACGATCCGCCCGGAAGTTGTAGAAAATCACCGCGTCGTCATCGCGGATCAAGCCCACCGGCTCTGCCGCGGGGCCCACCCCTCTGGTAATGACTGCTGGCTTGATAAATTCGTCCGTCACACCCTGTTCGTAGCTTGACTGCAGCACTGCAACCGGATCGTTGCTCTTCTTCTCCGCTACACCGTGCACCAGCGCGTCATAGGCAAGCTTTACACGCTCCCACCGATTGTCGCGGTCCATCGCGTAATACCGTCCCACAATCGTCGCGATCTCTCCCACTCCCAACTCACGCATCTTTTGCTGCAGCTGTCGTACGTAATCTCGCCCACTGTTCGGACCGGTATCCCGCCCGTCTGTAAACAAGTGCACAAAGACTTTTTCTACCTTCTGCTGTTTCGCCAATTCGAGCAACGCAAACAGATGCTGTATGTGCGAGTGAACTCCACCGTCGCTCAGCAAGCCCAGCAGATGCAATTGCCGCTGCCGTCCGCGCTCCATGGCCTTCTGGAAGAGCGGGACCTGGTCCATCTGCTTGTTCGCAATCAACAGATCGATCCGCGTGATGTCCATGTGCACCACCCGACCGGCGCCAATATTCATGTGCCCGACTTCACTGTTTCCCATCTGGCCGGGTGGCAACCCCACCGAGGGCCCTGATGTCTGAATCAGTGTGCTGCCGAACTTGCTCATCAAAAGGTCATAGTTCGGCTTCCTCGCCAGCGCAATCGCGTTGCCCTTCGTTTCTGCGCGGTATCCCCAACCATCGAGGACCGTCAGCACAATCGGTTTCGGTCGTTTTGCCATGATTTTCTTTCGCTCCAAACTTTCGGAAGCGCCTCCGAGAAAATAGATTCCGCATTACTTCGTAGATGGAGCGCTTGCTGAGCGAGCCAAGCACCCGGAGCGAACCAAACTCTCAGGCAGAACACGATAGAGTTCATTCACCGCGAAGCAAACTCCCGCAGTGCCGCGAGCAGCCGTTCCACTTCTTCCATTGTGTTGTAATGAACCAATCCGATCCGCAGCATCCCGCCCTGCGATTCCACTCCCAATCGCTCGCTCAAATTCAGCGCATAATAATTTCCATCCCAAGTAAAAATCCCGCGCTCACCCAAATACGTTGCAATCGCCGTCGGATGGTGATTCCCAATCCGCAGCGACAGCGTCGAACACCTCTCGTCAAAACGCGCCGGATCAGTTATCCCGTAGATCTTCACACCAGGTATTGCCAGCAGCCCATCGATCAGTCGCGTAATCAACGTCTTTTCATAAGCCACTGTCGCAGCATAGGCCGCCCCCAAAGCTTCTCTCCGCGACAAAGAGTCATTTCCTGCACAATGCCGTCCCAGCTCCGTCAGGTACTCCACCGCACCACCGATTCCCGCGATCAATTCATGCACTTGCGTTCCGGTTTCCCATCGCTCCGGCACCTGATCGGTCGCGGGCCGTACCTTGTACGGCTTCAGCCGCGCCAGATGTTCCCGCTTCCCGTACAGGGTTCCCATGTGAGGCCCGAAGAATTTGTACGGGGAACAAACCAGAAAATCACAATTCAGGGCTTTCACATCGATCAATCCGTGTGGCCCGTAATGCACGGCATCGATATATGCCATGGCCCCGGCCCAATGGGTCAGCTTCACAATTTCCGCCACGGGATTGATCGTTCCTACGGCATTTGAAGCGTACGTCGCCGCCACTACCTTCACTTTCGAGTTCAATTTGCGTTTCAAGTCGTCCATATCGAGTGTGCAGTCCGCATCCAACACATCGACCTGCCGGATCACGACACCCTTTTCTTCCAGCGCCTTCCAGGGAGTGAAATTCGCATCATGATCGAGTGTCGTCAGAAGAATCTCGTCGCCGGGTTTCAATTCACGTCCAATCGCGCGGGAAATCGCGAAGGTGATGGTCGTCATGTTCTGTCCGAACACGACCTCATCTTTCTCGCTATGAAAAAAGTCTGCCATCGCCGCTCGCGTCGCTTCAATCATCCGATCCGTGCGTTGGCTCGTCAAAAATGCACCGCCGGTATTGGCGTTCGCATGGACAAAATAGTTCTGTATGGCTTGCAGCACTTGGGTCGGGACCTGCGTGCCGGCTGGCCCATCGAGGAATGCGGCGGTCAGCCCGTCCACTTGCAATTGCAACGAAGGAAATTGCGCACGTGCCCACCCGACGTCAAACGCCTTTATGGTCAACGAAGTTGCTCCCACACTCGAAGGATCGCACCACACTGTGATCAGCTAGTTTCTCACACCACAGCCATCCCGTGTATCTTCTCCCCGCTGAATCCGGTTTCGTTGGGCCGCTGCGAACCAGTGAGAATCGAGTATGCACTTCGCTTCGACAGCTCTACCGGCGTGCTAGGATACTTTATTGGCAGTTCAATCATGCCGCCTCAGCGCCGGCTATTAACTCTGCGCAGTGATTGATAACGAGGTTTCCCTTGTCAGACATTCTTCCCACCAGCGAGCGCACTCGCGTTGTTCGAGAACCAATCCGGGCAGTCTACGACCGAGTCGCTATTTACAAAATTCTCGATGAAGCCTTCACCTGCCACGTCGGTTTTGCTGGTTCCGATGCCCAACCTTTCGTCATTCCCACCATGTTCGCGCGCATCGGCGACTTCATTTATTTTCACGGATCGGCCGCCAGCCGTACCTTGCGAGGACTAGGCGCCGGTCTTCCCGTGTGCATCACCGTCACGCTTTCAGACGGTCTCGTCCTGGCTCGCTCTGTTTTCAATCACTCCATGAATTACCGCTCGGTTATGGCGCTCGGTACGGCAACAGTAATTGACGAGCCCAACGAAAAACTCGAGGCTCTCCGCGCTTTCACTGAGAAATTAATCCCCGGACGATGGAACGATGCTCGCCAACCAAACGAGAAAGAGTTGAAGGCCACCAGCATCCTGAAATTGCCGCTTCAGGAAATTTCTGCAAAAGTCCGCACCGGGGACGTTGAAGACGATGTCGATGATTACAGCGTCAGGGTCTGGGCCGGCGTAATCCCCCTTCGTCTGGCCGCAGATGCACCCATTCGCGACACCCGCTGCGATGATTCCATCCCAACTCCAAACTATGTTTTGAATTTTCGCCGTTAAATCTATGGCACGAACACGTGGCTGTCGTTCCGGCTCTCTCGCCCGCACTCGGCTCTCAAGTCGTAATCAAGGCAACTCTTGAAATGCATCCGTCCTGCTGGCGTCGGCCGAATATCGATCGAATGGAACGCGGTCACGTCTGCACGGCTCGAATGAAATCCGCGAGCATCCCGTACCCTGTCGCATCGACCCCAGGGTTGTGCTCCACCATCGACAGCCCGAAGACGTCCAGGTCAAACCGTACCGCCGAACTTGTCCCTTCGAGCCCTGCCATCGGATCCGACAGAAGTAGCAATTCTGGCCCAACCATGCATTCGACTCCATTTCCGCGCCGCTCGGCGCGGCAGACCAGCTTGTATCTCATCCCGGCCGCGCGAACGGACCGAATCTTCTCTTCGCTCAAATCGCGAATCCCCGTTCGCTGGACTTCCTCGATCCTGGTGGTAACGCCCATCAGCACCGTCGCGAGGGTGGCCACCTTGATCGCAGAGTCCCATCCGTCCAAATCAATTGATGGATCCGTCTCTGCAATCCCCAGTGCTTGCGCGCGTTTCACGGCTTCGTCGAGTGATTTCCCTTTTTCGATTTCTGTCAACACAACATTGGTCGTTGAATTCAGCACTCCCCAAAATCCCCGCAGATCCGCCAGAGGCAATCCCAGCGGGAAGAGAGAAAAAATCGGCATCCCATCCATCACCGTCGATTCAAATAGGAACTGCCGCCCTTTTTCCTTCGCTAGCGCCAGCAACCGCGGTAGGCGAATACGATCGGCCCCTTATTGGCCGAAATGGCATGTGCGCCAGACTCCAAGGCGGCTGCAATATGACTGATCGCCGGCTGCCCCGTCTGTGCATCCAAAGAGCTCGCTTCGAAAACCACATCGGCTTTTGCGTGCTCAATCCACTCCCGCACGTTCCGCGCTGTTGGTACTGCCGCAGGATAGTGCCCGCTTAATGTCGAAATCGGATTGAGTCCTTCGGCATTCGTAACCCAACCAATGCGCCGAGAAGCCACCCCCGTCAGCCGCCAGCGTACATCGTACTTCCGTCGCAATTCCGACTCTTTCGAGATCAGTAATCGCAGTAGCGCACGCCCCACATTTCCGAATCCGACAATCGCCAAATTATAGGAAGGAATAAAGGTTCTCCGTGATACCCACTTCTATGTTAATTCCCGATCTGCGACTCCGTTGGCGGAGTCGTGGCCGCTCCTATTGTGCTGGATTTTCCTGCCCGGTGGTTACTCGTCCGAATTTCTCCTTATAGAATCCGTCTCCCCGTCCTCCAGGCATGGATCTTATCGGCTGCGCACTGATTTACTTGCCGTCTATTTCACCGCTTGGAGTTTTTTCGGCTGCATCGGAAATCAATTGCGCTTCATCCTCCAGTACCTTCGCCACTCGCCTCGCTGCTTCTTCCGCTCCATTGTTTCTGCTCCAGAGCTTCCCTTACGGCGGGAATCGCCTTGGCTTCATAACCGGTATACACGCCCGGCGCATATAACTGATGCTTGTACCAGAATCTGCCCGGCAATCCTTCGGGCGTCGTCAGTTTGTGCTCCCCTTGCATCAGCAGCGCATTCACTTCGGCAATTGAGCTCGCCGCCAAGGCTGCACCGCCGTTCGCACTCGCCTGATCGAGCACCTTCTGGTACTCCGCCGAATTCCTCGTTAGCACTTCAACCGCATTATCCAGCGGCGCAAAATTAATGTAGGGGGGCACTTCTTCCTGTTTTGGCGTTATCCAGGTCAGTTTCGGATCCGACGTCGCTTCATACACTCCATCCGCAATCTCCAGATTCCTCCGCCGGATTTCATCCCGCTGCTCCACAGAGAACTTCTTCACTTCCGCCACATACATTTTCACGTCGTCTGCAA
>CAWHQX010000020.1:0-41920 GCA_963831545.1 uncultured Acidobacteriota bacterium | reverse complement strand
TAAGTCTATCGCCCGAGTGAATGTTTTTTCTGGCATTGCAGCGTTCCCACTTGTTGCCCTTGGAGTCTGGCAAGGCGGTTTAGAAGGAGCGATCTGGGGTTCGGTGGCGGCATTGGCTATCAATTGGGTACTTAACCATCGCGCTCTGACACAGGAATGCGCGGTTGCCAATATCTCGTACCAGTTCGCGAGCTGCCATAAAGAGATAGGCATCCTGCATCGCTTTACGCTGCCCGCTTTTTTGACTTCCGTTGCTGTTGGGCCTGCGATTTGGGCCTGTAATGCCTTGCTGGTGCGCCAGCCAGAGGGCTATGCCCAATTGGGTCTATACGCAGCTGCGGACAAGTGGCGTCTCCTGATCCTGTTTGTGCCCGTATCCGTTTTCAATATGGTCGTGCCCGTGCTGTCAAACATGTATGGAGAAGGCGATGCAACAGGTTTTAAAAAAGTGTTTCGCGCAAATCTGCAATTGAACGCCAGCCTTGCGCTTTTGATGGCTCTGCCGATCGCTATTTTTGCTGGCTCCATCATGGCTATTTACGGCAATACCTTTCGTGGCGGACAAATTGTGTTGATCGTTCTCACATTTTCTGCCGTCCTCGAGGTCCTGAACTCAATTCTCGGCCAACCTCTTATTGTTGCCCATAGGATGTGGTGGCGTTTTGCATTTGATTTGTTGCTGGTAGCAGTTCTGCTTGGAATCGCCTCGATTCTCATTCCTAAGTGGGGGGCGCTGGGCTTAGCGGCCTCATACGGACTTGCCTATGCCGCCACGAGCTTGGGACTCTTCTTGTTTCTTCAACATCAATCGCTTGAAGAGACTGCTTCCTAGACATGCAATCCAATGCCATGTTGGAGAGGTCGCTATCGGATGCTCGGCACGGTGCCCGTATAGTCAGAAAGCGTAGCGGGAAGTTTTGGTTCACTGGATCTCGTGCGTGGTCGTTGCTCGTAATTGTCCTCGTCGTCATTGCATTCCTCTCAGCTACCTCTGAAAACAAGTACCCGGGTGCTCTCGTCGGGGCCTCCGCATTCTTCCTGGTCCAGTGTATTTTGCCAGCTTGTAGGCCAGATTCGAAGAGATTGCTCTGTCCCTGGAACTGGGCATTGTTCGTCTTTTTCCTGCAGCTGGTGCTACTGCCACTCTCTGTGCTCTTGTTTGGTCCTTCTCGGGGAGTTTTGCCGGTCTTACCGTCGGATCGAGCAATTAATCTCGCGATGGTTATTAATGTTACTGCCTTTATTGCATTTTGTGTGACCTACAACTACTTTTCGCGCCGACGGGTGGTCGGTCAACTTGCATGTCCAATATCGCATAAACGTCAACTAACTCTCAGGTCTCCGTCGTTAGCGTACATCGCATTAAACGGAGCGATAGGTGTTGTAGGATTTTTCCTGGCCTTCGGCTCATTCAACAAGATCGCAGAGTATTTCTCTGATCCTTCGGGCTACCATTAACGGGCTTGCGACCGAATCTGATAAGCTCGGACTCGCGGCAGGCCTATTCTTACGGCCCTTCATGGGAATTTGTATTGTCATGCTGTGGTGTCGATGGCTGGACCGGCATCCGCTTTCAAGCAATCCAGAGGCTTTACGAGTGCCGTAACCTCATTGGCGATTCTGGGAGTTTGTTCTTCAAATGCGACATTCAACTACAACCGCGGTTCAGTAGTTGTTCCTCTGGTTGCGATGCTTGCAGTGATCGTCAGTGGTCCCTCGTCGTATCCCGCGCAGAACGGTCGTTTCTGCTGGTGCCATGGTGCTTCTCGTGCTGTTGGTAGCCCCCTTTTATGGTGCTTACCGAAGCAGTAATTTCACGGGCCGCGAAATCTTAAGGACTCCTCGATCCGTAATCTACTTGCGGATAGAGTGCAAATCACAGAAATGGTTCAGGTGTACGGAGGGGCTCCCCAGTTCCTCGGATTCTTCCTGGAAATTGGCAAATGGGGCGAGGCCCTCAGGGTGGACAGGTCAGGCGTCATCAGCCTTGGCGCCTCTTCCTATCCTTGGCAAACCGTTTCGAGAAACAGTAGTGGGACAGCGATCTACAACCGGATGATTTACGGACAGCTCGACATCCAAGACCAGATTGCTCCATTCCAAGGTGAAACCTTCCTCGACTTCCATGTCGTTGGATTATTCTTGGGGTTTGCTTTTCTGGGCTGGCTGGCATTCAAGCTTCAAACTGCATTCGCGCAGTCGACTCTTCCTTCGAAATTTTCACGTGGCAGTACTTCTCCGTCTGGACTTGTTTTTTCATTTTTGGAAGTTTGGCTGTCGTCAGTCAAATTTTTATTTACTTTTGCTGGCCATTCTATTTGTACTTCATCTATCGACGATTGCAACGGCGTTCAACTGAAGTGCATCGCGACTTCGAACAAGAAGCTCATTGAGCTGCCCGACCTCTTCAAGCCATTATTGCGCAAAATAACGAGATAAAAGTTAGGCCCAATGCGCATCCTACACACTGCGGCCACATATGCGCCGTCGCTTGACGGCGTGGCCGAGATCGTTCGGAATATCTCTGAGCGGCTCGTCGAAGCGAGGCCACGATGTTCATGTAGCTACAACCTCCGTTCATGGGGAAAGTGCTATGCCGCTTGGACGGAGTGCACGTCTACCGGTTCCAAGTTCAGGGAATCCAGTTACCGGGATGAAAGGCGAGATCGAACGAGTATCGTGAATTCGTCCGGTCTGTGAGCTGGGACCTTCTAGCAAACCACTCTTACTTGTCTGGCCGACGGATGCGCTGCTCGGTAAATTGGATCCTACCCTTGGTCATCGATCCTTGTCACGCATGGGCTCGTGGACGAGCACGCGTCATATCGAAATACTATTCGAGATTCCTCGATACCTTGAAGCCTACTCAAATGGATCCGGGTTTCCCACGCAACTGCGGAACCCGCTTATCGCGAATAGACTTCAATTTGCCAGTGCCGCAAGTCATTACTAATGGTGTGGACCTGAAGAGTGGTCGCACCCGCTTTCGATTTGCGCCGAGCATGGGGACTCGGCGAGAAGCCATGGATCGTCAATGTTTCAAACCATAGTCCTGGAAATACCACAATGTTTATCATCCGCTTAGCTAATTGGCCCGGCGGGACTCAGGTGCGCGCTTTACTCTTGTTTCCGGCACATACCCGACGAACAAATGGGGACTTGGGCGTTTCGGATTTCGGGTGGGTGCGCCTATAAATGCAGGCTAAGGAGCATGATTTCTCCAGATCGTAGTGGATTTGAAACTGAATCTATCAAGAGAGAACAGTCGTATCCGCGATACGTGAAGCAGATCTTGATTGTAAGCACTTCGCGAAAAGAAGCGAACTCCATTGTGTTGCTTGAGAGCATGGCTGCTGGAACCCCATGGGTTTCGTTTGACGTGGGCTCGGCGCGCCAAAATGCGGGTGGCATTGTGGCGGGTAATTTCGACGAAATGATAGAGTCCGTTACCAGATTGCTACGAAATCCTGAGTTAAAGCGAGATCTCGGCAACGCCGGACGTTTTCAAGCTGCTGCGAAACACGATTGGGACGGCATAGTGGACGAGTATGAACAACTTTATGAGGGGGCAGTCGCGACTAAGGCTCTGACAACATCGAGTTCCAGCGCCAGCAGAGTCGCTTAATTGGATACGCTTGACAATGATTAATGATCTAGTTTTTGACATCGGCATGAACAACGGAGATGACACGGAGGAATACCTCGCTCGAGGATTTCGAGTGGTCGCCATAGAGGCAAATCCTATCCTCGTGGAAGCCGGAACAAAACGGTTTTCAAAAGCAATTAATGAGGGTCGACTTGCGATCGAGGGTTGTGCGATTTTCAATCGAGAGGGCAAAACACAATTCTGGGTCAATGACAAAGAGAATCTCTGGAGCGCTTTGGACCGCGAGATCGGAGGTCGAAATGGAATGCCCTGCCATGAAATAACTGTCCCATGCACAAGGCTGTCCAAGGTATTCGGAAAATATGGGGTCCCGTTCTTTTTAAAGAGCGATATCGAGAGGGGCGATTGCTATGTGCTCGACGAGCTTGATCCACGCGACTTGCCTCGCTACGTCGCCGTCGAAGCGCACGAGTTCAGCTATCTCCTGCGACTTTGGGACTATGGATATCGCAAGTTCAAAATAGTCGATCAAATGCGCATAAACTCCACATTCCCTTTGTTTTCAAATGAACATTTTCATTCGCGTATCTTGAAGCGCGCGATTTTGGTATGCAGATAGGTTGAAAAACAAGTCCGGACAATATCTTAAGTACAAACCGGGGAGCTCTGGACCGTTCGGTGAAGAGTCGGAAGGTCCGTGGCTTCAGATCGAAGATGCCGCTTATGATTTCCTTCATTACGCCAAAGGTTACAGAAAACGCGGAACCATGAATCCGCTTTCATGGTTCGACTTTCACGCAAAGTTAGGTTGAGGTGGAATGTCATCCCCGCTCATTTCAATAGGTTTGCCTGCCTTCAACTGCGAAAAAACTCTCGAGATTGCAGTCCGTTCTATTCTCAATCAGACATACCGCAATTGGGAATTGCTGCTCATAGAAGATGGCTCCAGCGACCGGACCCTGGATGTGGCTCGCAGTTTTTGCGATCCGCGCATTTCAGTATTTTCCGATCGAGATCACATGGGTCTTGTAGCTTGCCTGAATCGTGCGGTCGGAATGAGCCGTGGCAATTATTTCGCACGGATAGACGCCGACGACGTTGCCTATCCCGAGCGCCTGGAGCGTCAGGTTGAATTTCTTCAGCGGAGGCCAGAAGTCGACCTGCTCGGCTGCGGCATTCTCGTGTTCAAAGGCGACGGCGTCGCCCTGGGACATCGAGCGGTTGCAGAAACACACCAAGACATCTGCCGGCATCCGACCGAGGGATTCTGCATCGGACATCCAACCTGGATAGGCCGGACAGAGTGGTTTCGCGCTCACCCGTACGACGCAAAAGCGGTTCGAGCCGAAGATCAAGTCTTGCTCCTAAAGGCCTACGAGACAAGTGTATTCGCCTGCCTTCCCGAAATCCTTTGTGGGTACCGGGAAGAAGAGCTCGCTCTCGGCAAAATCCTCCGCGGGCGATACACCTTTGCTACAGCTGCAATTCGAGAATGTATTAGAAGTAGTAGATTTTCCAATGCCGTTGGGGTCATTTTCCGTCAGTTGGGGAAAACTTTTCTCGATACTTTGGCCTCCACGACAGGCCTTACCTATCTCGTTTTGCCACATCGTGCCCACCCTCTTGATTCGGCCAAACTGAGTCGTTGGGTTACGGTCTGGTCAGGGCTACAAGACGAATCTCAATCTGAATTACCGAAAAGCGTATTGATTGAAATCTAGCTAATGAACCCTCACGAATCGTCGACCAAACGAAATTGCGTCCGCGTGATGAATATAGTTACGTCTTCTCTGAGCGTACGATTTCTGGAAGGCCAAACGGGCTATCTTGGACGAAATGGGTATGAGGTCCAAATAGTCTCGGCTGCAGGCGATGAATTGACGAGAGCGCAAGGTGTTGGAGTACAAACCGTCGCGGTGCCGATAGCGCGTGAAATTTCGCTCTGGAAGGACTTAATTTCGTTGTTCCGGATTGCGGCAGTGATCTCGCGCCTCCGTCCAACCGTCACAAATGTCGGCACACCGAAGGCGGGATTTATGGGAGGAATATCGGCGTGGATACTTGGCATCCCTTGCCGATACTATACGCTCCACGGTTTACGTTGCGAGACCACAACGGGGCTCAAACGTAAATTGCTGCTGCTAACTGAACGCATCGCGTGTGCCTGTGCACACCGAGTCATTTGCGTGAGCGAGAGTTTGCGACAGAAAGCGATAGAGCTTGGCGTCGTCTCAATAGATAAGACCGTCGTACTTGCGGCTGGTAGCTACAGCGGAGTTAATCCAGCGCGGTTTGCACCTACCGCGGAAGCCACTGCGCGTGCCCGGCGGATCCGCCAGAAAATGGGAATCCCAGAAGGAGCGCCGGTAGTGGGCTTCGTTGGGCGGCTCACAAAGGATAAAGGGATTAGCGAGCTCGTCGAAGCTTATTTAGCTCTTCGAGCAGACATCCCGGAATTGAAGTTACTGCTTGTCGGAAACCTGGAGGAAGGCGACCCGTTGCCACCGAGGATTCGTCGTCAGATCGAGTGCGAGCGCGGAATCCTTCGCACGGGATTTGTCAACGATCCATCGGAGTACTATCACGTGATGGATGTGTTCGCCTTGCCCGACTCACCGCGAAGGTTTTCCTACACGTTGCGCTCGAAGCGAAGCTGCCGGCAAACCAGTCGTCGTGGCTCGGGCCACAGGAGCGGTCGACGCTGTGATCGACGGCGTCACCGGCATTCTCGTCCCCGTTGGAGACGTTCCAGCCTTGGCAAGCGCTTTAGCTATGGTGATCCGAGATCGGAGTCTGGCGACGAAATTAGGATCTGCCGGGCGCGAACGCGTAGTGCGCGACTTTCGGCAAGAGATCATCTGGGAAGCACTTGTTCAGGAATATTCCCAAATGTTGGAGGCGAAAGGACTATCTGCTCCACGTCCAGGGGTGAGCGCTCGCCCAGACTCATTCGCATCCACAGCTGCAATTCCCCAATGAAACTCCTTATAAAACGCATTGCCGATATATTGATTTCCTGCGGCGCCCTGCTGATTACAGTACCGCTTGGCGCGATCATCGCCCTGGCGATGCGTCTTTGCGATAGAGGCCCTGTACTCTTCAGGCAAACTCGCCCGGGCTACCATGGAATTCCGTTCACGCTGCTCAAGTTTCGCACAATGAGCGATTCGCGAGATGACCAGGGATTCCTTCTGGCAGACACAGCCAGACTAACTGCCATTGGAAAGTTTTTGCGTCGAACGAGTCTGGACGAGCTTCCACAATTGTGGAATGTCGTTCGGGGTGACATGAGTCTGGTTGGCCCTCGACCTTTGTTAATGAAATATATGGAACGCTATACAGCAGAGCAGTTGCGCCGACACGACGTAAAACCAGGCATGACTGGTTGGGCTCAGATCCACGGCAGGAATGCAGTGACCTGGTCGGAACGGTTCGCTCTCGATCTTTGGTATGTCGATCATTGGTGCTTGACTCTGGATGCGTGGATTCTTCTTCAGACACCTTTGCAAATCTTGAAGCGGACCGGCATCTCGCAGCCGGGCCATGTCAGCATGCCAGAATTTTTAGGAAGCGAACAAAGTAAACAGTGACGAAGAGGCAAATCATCGTGTACGGGGCCGGCGGACACGGAAAGGTCGTCGCAGACATTCTGCTCTCCAGAGGCGAAAGCGAGTTCGTGGGCTTTGTGGATGAACGAGAAGTCTTGTGGGGCACCCAAATTATGGGATTTCCCGTTCTTGGTGATGGCAACTGGCTTTGCCAAGAGAGTTTGCATTCACCCATTGCAGTTGCTCTTGGCGTCGGTTCAAACAAGTCTCGCTACCAAATTGCTGAACGTTGTTCTCAGTCGGAGATAGAGATCCTCACCTTGATCCATCCCTCCGCGGTTATTTCTAGAACCGCCCGCCTTGGGCGGGGAACGGTTGTCATGGCCGGAGCAATCATTAATCCAGATGCCACAGTAGGGGCCGGAGTGATTGTAAACAGTGGTGCCGTGGTCGAACACGACGTGCAAATCGGTGAGTATGCCCACGTTTCACCGAATGCTGCGCTAGGAGGAGCGTCGCGAATAGGCGCATTCGTACATTTGGGGATCGGAGCAGTGGTCCTCCAGTCGGTTTGCATCGAATCTCACACCATCGTCGGAGCAGGTGCTGTCGTCGTGAAGAATCTTCCAGGTGGGGTAGTAGCAATGGGTGTTCCCGCCAGAGTTCATCGTCGCCTTGCACAGGAAAGTGTATTCGAGATGCCGATCAAGGCAAGCAGGTAGCCGCATGACATCCTACCCAATTTTTAATGAGCTGGTCTTTCAGAGGAGAAACCTTCGTGGCTCCCCCTTTGCGCCCTGGCCCCACTTCGAGCCGGACGAGATTGAGGCTGCGGTTAACGTCCTACGGTCGGGGAGAATTAACTATAAGACTGGCGAGGAGGGCCGCCGATTTGAAAAGGAATTTGCGACTTATACCGGCTGCAAGCACGGGATAGCGGTGGCAAACGGTACGGTTGCGCTTGAGCTTGCCCTCTACGGTTTGGGAATCGGAGCCGGCGATGAGGTCGTTGTACCGAGTCGAACGTTCATCGCGTCGGCGAGCTGCGTAGTCATGCGCGGAGCGATTCCTGTTGTCGCGGAGGTCGATGCCATTAGTCAGAACATCACTGCCGATACGATCCGACCCCTTCTGACATCGCGAACCAAAGCGATCATCGCGGTGCATCTGGCAGGATGGCCGTGTGACATGGATCCGATCCTTGCTCTGGCACGCTCTAGGGGGATCAAGGTGGTCGAGGACTGCGCGCAAGCACATGGTGCAACCTACAAAGGGCGTCCCGTCGGGTCGCTGGGAGACGCCGCTGCTTTCTCATTTTGCCAGGACAAGATCATGACAACCGGCGGCGAAGGCGGAATATTGACAACTCATGACCATCAGGTCGCAGAGCGTGCCAAAAGCTTCAGGGATCATGGGGCGCATGGCAACGGCTCGGGCAAGGATCGACCACCCTCTGGATTCCGTTGGATTCACAATTCCTTCGGTACGAATTGGCGTCTCACAGAAATGCAATCGGCGATTGGCAGGGTCCAGCTTCGCAAGCTCTCGCAATGGGTAGCTGCTCGTCGAAGGAATGCGTCGCTGTTGACAAAAAGGCTTGCCACTTGCCCTGCATTAGAGGTGACGGTGCCACCCAAAGAAATTGGCCACTCCTACTACAAATATTATGTATTTGTTCGCCCCGAAGAACTGAAGGCAGGGCAGAACAGAGATCGGATCATGGCTTCCATCAATGCGGAGGGAATTCCGTGCTTCAGCGGCATTTGCGGTGAAATCTATCTCGAGCGAGCATTCCCGGAAACGCTGCGCCCCGCGCACCGTCTCCCGGTTGCAAAGAGGTTGGGAGAAACGAGCATGATGTTCCTCGTGCATCCCACGCTCTCCGAGCAAGACATGCTCGACACCTGTCATGCGATAGAACAAGTAATGTATTCCGCAGCGCGATAAACGCAGTTTTTCATTCCTGTCTCGAAGTTTGTGGATAGGAAAGTGCACAAGTTCAGTTGCCTTTAGCAGTTCGCCCTCCATCACAACGATGCCCTCCAAACTTCTTCATCACCGGACCTGGTTGATCGCCCTTTTCCAGGCGGCCTTGATACTCACAGCGCTGGTGCTCGCGTGGCTCCTGCGCTTTGACTTCTCATTGCCGGATCGTCGACTCCTATTCTCGGCCGCGCCGCTACTAATTGCGATCCGTTTGGCGGCAATTGGGAAGTTGGGTCTATTTCACGGATGGTGGCGATATACCGGCATCAATGATGCCGTTGACGTCGTAAGAGCAATCGCTATTGGGTCTGCAGGGTTCCTACTCGTGATGCGGTTTTCTCTTGGTGTTGTTGCCTTCCCAAGGACAGTCTACATTCTGGAAGCGCTGCTCAGCCTCGGTTTGCTTGTCGGGGTTCGTTTCATTTCGCGGCTTCTGACCGAGTCCGTGTCAGAAATTACGACGACCCGACGCAGGGTCATGCTCATCGGGGCGGGATCGGCTGCGCAAATGGTGATCCGAGAAATCAAACGATTGAAGAACACGTATGAGGCCGTTGGCTGTGTCGACGATGATGAGTCCAAACGGGGGATTAAACTACAGGGGATTCCCGTCGTCGGAAGTGTTGAACAACTCCCGACACTGCTTGCTACGAGCCCCGTAGACGAAGTTCTCATTGCTGTGCCTTCAGCAACTGGAAAGCAAATGCAGCGATTCGTACAGATCTGTGAGCAATCCGGCACGCGGTTCAAGACTGTTCCAGCACTTCGCGACATTCTCTCCGGTCAGGTCAATATCCGTGAGTTTCGCGATGTGCATCTCGAGGATCTACTCGGCCGCGATCCCGTGGAGATTGATCTACGAGCGGTCCGGAACCAGATTGAGCGCAGGGTGGTCGTGGTCACAGGTGCGGCAGGGTCAATCGGATCTGAGCTCTGCCGGCAGATCATGGAATACGGCCCGGCTACCCTCGTCTGTTTGGATCAGAGTGAAACCGGAATATTTTATCTTGAGCAAGAACTCTATAAAAAGAAGAGTTCTGCCCAGGCCGTTTTTTGTGTTGCCGATGTTGGTGACCGCGACCGCGTGAGCACCATTTTTGCTGAATACCAGCCAGACGTCGTCTTTCACGCGGCGGCCTACAAACATGTTCCGGTGATGGAACGCAATGTTCAGGAAGCAGTGAATAACAATGTGTTTGCGCTGCTAAGCCTGCTCGAAATTGCCGAGGAGAACGGTTGCAAAGGCTTCGTCCTGATCTCATCGGACAAAGCGGTGAATCCGACGAGCATCATGGGTGCCACCAAACGAATTGGTGAACTCATCAACCGGAGCCGGCCGAGCAACGGAATGCGTTGTGTTTCCGTTCGCTTTGGGAACGTCCTCGGTTCAAATGGCAGCGTGGTGCCTCTTTTCCAGGAACAGATCCGCAGGAATGAGCCAATAAGCATCACTCACCCCGATATCAAGAGATACTTCATGACTGGTCGCGAAGCGGTCTCGCTCGTCCTGCAGGCGTTTGCAATCGGAGACCACGGGGATACACTGGTGCTCGATATGGGTGAGCCAGTGCGGATCGTGGATCTTGCCCGTACATTGATCCGCCTTTCCGGTAGGACAGAGCGCGAAGTCAGCATCCGATTCACGGGATTGCGAGAAGGCGAAAAGTTGAAGGAAGAACTCTATTCGGCCGTAGAAGAGACGTACCCGACATCTTTTGAAAAGATTAAGAGAATTCGAATCCCGCTCGTCAGCTGGTCTCAACTTCAACGCCAACTTAACGGCCTCAGAGCATCCTTGACGGCTGCAGGTGCTGAGTCGGTGCGCCGGAAAGTGAAAGAAATCGTCCCCGAATACTCCTACAACGCGAACAGCCATTTGATATCCGCGAAACAAAATCGAGTAAAGCTGGTTGTACAGCCACGGCTCGTAGTCAATTCGGTCCCGATTGATGGTGATTGATCTAAATTACGCCCGGACTCGAGCTACATTCCTTGCCCTAGTACTGCTTTCCGCAACGGCGCTTTCTTTCTTCAGCGGAAAAGCCTTCTTGGCTTCGTGTTGGAATGCATCGTCGAACCCGGAACTTTGGCGGCGGGCTGCAAGACTTGAACCAGGCAACGCCGAGTATTGGAGACATGCCGGACTTTTCAGGCAATGGGAACTCAGCCCGGAGGGTACGTCCGAAGCAATCCGTGATCTCGAGATCGCTACGCGAGTCAATCCGCGTTCCCCGGAGCTATGGATGGAACTAGCCGACGCGTATCAGTCGCTCGGTGATCCGATCAAGGCACAAAAGGCTTATCAGGAAGCGCAAACAAGCTACCCAGCGTCTGCCGAGGTGGCGTGGCGCTTCGGTAGTTTCCTGCTGTACCAGGGAAAGACACCCGACGGATATAAGGAGATTCGAAGAGCCTTATTGCTTAATCCATCGCTTGCGCCGAGCGCGATTTCGGAATGCTGGCAATCCGATCCGAACGTAGACTCACTTATCAATCATGTGCTACCTGCAGAACACCGCTATTTCCATGACGCAATCGGCTTTTTTCTATCGCAACATCTAGGGGATGCTGCACTCGCGGTTTGGAATCGTCAAGAGCCCCTGGGCTTGCCCCTCACTATGGCGGATGCTGTTCCTCTCATAGATGAGTTGATCGATACAAATCACACAATCGAGGCCAGCAAGATCTGGAAACAGGCGCTTGAGGACACGAAATGGCCGCAATCCCCTGTGCACGATGGGTCTCTCGTTTTTAACGGAGGCTTCGAGCACGCCATCGCGAATGGTGGGTATGACTGGCGTGAAGAAACGGTGAGCGGCGCCCACTTCGATTTTGACAATGTCACGGCCCACTCAGGTTCAAGGTCGTTGCAAGTTCAGTTCGACGGGGAGGCCAACCTTGACTTCCGTCATCTCTTCCAATACCTCCCCGTCGAACCGGATACCCGGTATCAATTCTCGGCATATGTACGGACTGCGGCAATCTCAACGGATCGCGGGATCTGTTTTGAGATTTCAGATCCACTGCATCCTTCAGAACTGCAAGTTCTGACCTCAGAAATGTCTGGATCGAATCCGTGGACTCGGGTGCAAGCGGAAATTACGACCGCGCATGATACCCGTCTCATCAAGCTCACGCTGAGGCGCGTGGCGAGTTGGAAATTCGACAACAAACTAAGCGGTGCCGTTTGGGTCGACGACATAACTCTGACGCATGGTCGCCCGGCAAGTGAGAATGTCGCGAGATGAAAGTGATCCGCATCGGGATATGCACTCTGATCGTCTTGGCCGTGCTGACTTTCGGCGGTGTGGATGCATGGGGACAGGCAACACTCGAGGTCGGTACGGCGATCCTTCTTGTATTCTGGGGTGCACTGGTGATTCGTCGGCGGCGATTAGAGCTTCGCTGGAACTGGCTGTATCTCCCGCTCCTTGGACTAGGCTTGGTTGCGAGCATGCAACTCGCGTTAGGCCTTTCGGTTTATCCTTACCTGACAAAAATCGAACTGCTCAAGTGGGCTTCCTGTGTCCTACTCGTGTTCTTAATGATGGAATCGTTTGAAACGGGGGACCACGTAAGACAGTTCGTCTGGTTTCTGCTGAGTTTAAGCTTTGTCGTTGCATTATTTGGAATAGTCCAACACTTCACTTCCAATGGAAAACTCTATTGGCTTGTTTCGGTGCCACCAGGAGCAGGGCCTTTTGGGCCTTTCGTCGATGGTGACCATTTCGCCGGATTCATGGAGTTGACCATACCGTTCGGACTGGCCCTGTTGCTTTTCCGATCTTGGCGACGAGAGCAGTTAACGGTATTGCTTTTATTCACGATCGTGCCGGTCGGAGCCTTAATTCTGACGGCCTCTCGCGGAGGGATCATCGGACTATTTTTCGAGATTGCGCTCCTGGTCTTTCTCTCGCGAAGACAACAAATCGGGAGGCGGCCATTGCTCACTGCCGCGGCTATTCTGCTGGCCACGGCGAGTTTCGTCGCCTGGCTGGGTGTAAACAGGGCGATCGAGCGATTTCAACAGCTTGCGGGCGAAGGAATTTCACAGGAATTAAGGGTTTCCATCTATCATGATACCGGGCGGATTATCCTCGATCACCCGTGGATCGGGACGGGGCTCGGAACACTCGCAACGGTTTTTCCTCGTTATGCAAGTTTTTACAATGGTCTGACTGTGGATCATGCGCACAACGATTATCTCGAATTACTTGCGGATACGGGGATTGCGGGCGGCCTGTGCGGGCTTTCGTTCTTTGTCCTACTTTTCTGGCAAGGCTTCACGAGTTTCAAGTCTCAACGAACTCCCTTCTCCTGCGCTGCTATCGCCGGGGCATTGACGTGCTGTGCCGGGTTGTTGCTACATGGGCTCGTAGACTTCAACTTCCACATCCCGTCGAACGGGCTGATTTTTCTCCTCCTATCATGCATTGCAACTGCAGGCTGGAGGGAGGTCTCGCGCTTTCGCCATGTTCCGCTTGGGGCTCAATCGAGCCAACCCGATCTTCCCTTTCCTGCTTCTGTAACGCACAGCCTATAAAGCAGGAAATGCTTCAGCACTTTCTTCTGTGCCCACCTGCAAGCCTCCCTCCTCCGGTTCCAGCGTTTTGGAATCACCCAGATAAGAGATTCCGCTTTATTCCTGAGGTTCGATCCGGGACCGAACGAGTTTGCGCGATCGTCTTTCGACCTCCTACGGCCCACAAATCTGACTTGCCTTTCCGGTTGGCCCAGAATAGGGTATAACTCTCAGCCTATTCACGCACGGGTAAACCAGGACCGCGTTCAAGCTTCGCTCCACTGAAGCGGGAGGTTTAACGGGTGCTCACCACCACGATTTCGAGAATAAACGGGGTGGTCGTGGTTTCTGTTCGCGGCCATATTTACTTTGGAGACGAGTCGACGTGTCTAAGGACTCTGGCAAAAGACCTGTTGAAGGAAACGCACCGAATCGTGTTCGACCTCGAATATGTCACTCACATCGATAGTGGCGGCGTGGGAACACTGGTCTCTGCCTATGCCTCGGCGCGACAGGCTGGCGGTGAGTTAAAGTTCTCGAATCTCAGTCCCCACACAAAACAGGTCCTACAAACAACAAATCTTCTAAAACTGTTTGAGACGTTCGCCACTACGAATGAGGCAATTGCATCGTTTGACGCGCCCGTAATTACTGGTACCAAACACACGAGGTAGTCAGGAGGGACGGTTTTTATCTGCGTTTCCTCACAGCGATTTCTGCCGATCCATGCGCACTGATCAGTTGATTCCAGTCACGCAGGAAAGAAGCTCGGACTTCCTTCAAGTACCTTACAAACCGTTCTCCCTGCAGCATAGTTCGCTCAACTTCCTCGAATTGCGTCGGCGACAATTGCCTTTGGTGTGCCTGAGCACCGACGACAGGCTCGTCTATGAACTGCGTAGATTTGCTGAGGAATCGCTCTTGCAGTGCTTTCCATCGACTCGCGAATTGTACATTCCCTTTGGTTCCGTATTTGACGACCGGCAAATTCGCCTGCGCCCGATGGATCATATTCTCTGTAAGTTTGACAGTCGTGGGCCGGCGACGTGGCACGTTTGGAGCGGAGGTATCTAGGGACCCGGGCTTAGGCGACTTATTTTTATTGATCAATTGTTTACAATCGCGAATAAAAGAGTCTCCAACTGCCCTGCTGTAGGACGCGAATCGCCGAATCGTTCCACCACTTCGCACATTCACCTTGCGGCTTACCTGTTTCAGCCCGTCCGACGGCTCTGCAATTTTCCTCACCTTGCCAGTCCAATTCTTCTTGATCGCAGCAAGCACAGCGTCCTTCGATCGCATGGCCAACGAGTACCGATGACTCAGCTGGGCCCCGACCCGCGTAAGGCTGGCTCGTATGTCTTTTCGCTGCCGTATCCATCGCTCGTCGAACTTCTCCGCCGACTCTGCAATACTCCTGAGAAGGCCAGCCCAATGGTCCTTGATCGCGGCCAGTTCAGCCTCCTTCGATCGCATGGCCGACGAGTACCGATGACTCAGCTGGGCTCCGCCACGCGTAAGGCTGGCTCGTATGTCTTTTCGCTGCCGTATCCATTGCTCGTCGAACTTCTCCGCCGACTCTGCAATACTCCTGAGAAGGCCAGCCCAATGGTCCTTGATCGCGGCCAGTTCAGCCTCCTTCGATCGCATGGCCGACGAGTACCGATGACTCAGCTGGGCTCCGCCACGCGTAAGGCTGGCTCGTATGGCTTTTCGCTGCCGTATCCATTGCTCGTCGAACTTCTTCGTCGACTCTGCAATATCTCTGAGAAGGCCAGCCCAATGGTCCTTGATCGCGGCCAGGACAGCCTCCTTCGATCGCATGGCCGACGAGTACCGATGACTCAGCTGGGCCCCGACCCGCGTAAGGCTGGCTCGTATGTCTTTTCGCTGCCGTATCCATTGCTCGTCGAACTTCTTCGTCGACTCTGCAATATTTCTGAGAAGGCCAGCCCAATGGTCCTTGATCGCGGCAAGCACAGCGTCCTTCGATCGCATGGCCGACGAGTACCGATGACTCAGCTGGGCCCCGACCCGCGTAAGGCTGGCTCGTACGTCCTTTCGCTGCCGTATCCATTGCTCGTCGAACTTCTCCGCCGACTCTGCAATACTCCTGAGAAGGCCAGCCCAATGGTCCTTGATCGCGGCCAGCGCAGCCTCCTTCGATCGCATGGCCGACGAGTACCGATGACTCAGCTGGGCTCCGCCCCGCGTAAGGCTGGCTCGTATGTCGTCCCACCGTCGCAACCATTGCTCGCCCGACCGTGTTCTCAGCGAGCGTGCTGAAATCGCCGTTTGAACCACAAATTCCGGTTTTTCCAACGGGTTGTGCTCTGCCTTGAGGATACGCGGCGGAGTGAGCAAGGTTGCAGCAATAGGCGCGCTCGCGGCAACTGCAGTTGTTTCCATCTGAGGTTCGGGCTCATCCGTGACCAACGTCGGTTCGAGATCGGCTAGCCGCCCACTCTCTCCTACGGGGATCTCGGGGGTAGGTTCCCAAATCGTCATTGTGGGACCGTTGGTCTCCACCTTCGAACCCACTGGCGCTACCACTTCGGGAGCATTCTCTGGTACGAGTGTCAGCAATCGTGTAAATTTCGACGAAGTTTCTCGCGCTCCGGGATCGGCCCATTGTGGCGTCAACTCAAAGTCTCCCGCCACTTGCCGTAGGATCTCTGGGGAGATCACCCTGGCCCCTGCTGCGTAACCGGCGATCAACGCTTGTTCGCAGAGTAAATTCAGCGTGCGAGGAATTCCGCGTGCATATCCATGCATGGCTTCTAGGCTGTCTTGGCTGAAAATGTCCGGGTTTACGGCTCCGGTGTTCGTCAGTCTTTCCTTCACGTATTGAGAGGTTTCCTCTATGGAAAAAGGCTCAAGGCTGCACTGACAGGTAACACGCTTCCGCAGACTCCGTAGTTCTAGTCGATTCAGTTTATCCAGGAGCTCAGGCTGGCCGACCAACACAATTTGCAGTAGCTTTTTCCCGGAAGCCGATAAATTCAACAGCAACCGTAACTTATCGAGCGTTCGAATCGAAATTGCCTGCGCTTCGTCAACGACGACAATCGGTGTGTCGCCCAGGGAGTGGCGGCCAATCAACCACCGGCTCAGAGTCTCAAGGAGCTGCCGTCGATCGAGTGTTTGGTGCGGCACGCCGAAATCGCGGAGAATATAATCAAGCAGTTCCGTGACCTTCAATCGGGGATGAAACACATAAGCACTCGATCGCCTTCGCGTCGCCAACCAATTCAAGAAGTGGTTCAGTAAGATGGTTTTGCCAGTACCAGCTTCACCAGTCAGAATCGTGAAGTTTTGCGTCGCGGTGACGCCTAGGACCAGCTCGGCCAGCGCCGCTTCGTGTGCGAGCGTGGAGACGTAGAAACGAGGGTCGGGGGAAATACCGAAAGGGTTCTCCCGCAGACCAAAGTAATGGAAGACGTGTTCGTACATGCGTTTACACCAGTGCTTGGACAGCTGCGGGACTGTCACAAACGGAGTGGCAAAGTCTAGGAGACCGGAAGCCGTCTGCCAAGGGAAACATGAATAAAAATGACTTTAGGACCACTAGCAGTCCTGTACTACATGATTTACCCGAGGCTATCGGGCGACCGATTTGTGGCGGATATGACACGAAAGTCGTCGACTTCTGGGCTGAATCAGTTCTCTCCGCCAAGTCGGCGTTCGATATTCCCCATTCTCCGTGCCACAGGCACGTAGCGATCATCGACGAGGCAATTCGCATCTTGGGGCGACGATTTGTCCTTCAGGATAGTAATCTCGACGGATATCCTGAACCGGCCCGAGGCACTCACAACGTTCCTCTGATAATCAGTTACAACGGGCGCATTCTTACCGGTTTGCAACTGCGGACGTCATGCGTCCACAATAGCGGCAACATGGGCGCTGAAGGAGATCCCCACTAGCTCTAAAAGAATCAATCAACCGAGGCCTACAGCCAAACGGTGCCGGTTACCATGTCAATTATCTGGAGATCCACGAGCCGGATGGACTAGCCGAAGAAATGCAACCGGTGCTTCGCTATGGGGCTGCACTCTTTACTTGAGACTGATCACCGCTGTCGACGAGTCGAGTGAGCGCATAATCGCCTTTTTCTGGGCCCCGAATCGATTGACATGTGTTGGCACTCACCAGAACGAGGGCCTGGTTCACGTTGAGGCTTGCTTCGAGATAAATTAGACGCCCGGAATCGCTGACGGTATGTCTCTGTTCCAAACATAGCGTTGCGTTCAAGGATATTCGAAGCGAGCTCCCGATCAGGTGCGACCGAGGCAAACGTAAAATGTAGTTTGAATTCACAGGGATGAGGGGACAAGGATGAAGCGGACCACGAATGGCCTGCCGAACCGGGGGCATCGTACAATCGTACAGATGATTTTTCGAACTTTTACCAAGGCCATCGCTGCAAGTGCCATTTTGCTTTCGCTGCACTTTGTCGCTTCCGCCCAGAATGACCCAAAAGCGACAGTGCAGTCCCTCCCGTTCGTAAGCTCACTGTTCGGCGACAACATGGTATTGCAGCGTGGTAAGACAAATACGATCTGGGGCTGGTCGGATCCTGGAGACAAGGTCTCTGTTGAAATTGCGAGCAAGCACGCTTCAGGCGTAGCGGCGGCCAACGGGCGTTGGCAAGTAGAAATTCAGCCGCCACCTGCAGGTGGTCCCTACACCCTGGCGATCAAAGGTCACCAGAGTGTTGAACTTCAGAATGTGTTGGTTGGCGATGTTTGGTTGTGCGGAGGCCAATCCAACATGCAGGTAAACCTTCGCTCAGTCCGCAATGGGGAAGAGGAAATCAAGCTCGCCAATGATCCAGAGATTCGATTTTTCAACGTTGCAGCTCACCCTGCGTACCACCCTACGAGTATTCCGAAAGGAAGCTGGAAAGTAGTTTCCCCGGAGACCGCTGAGCAGGTTTCGGCGGTCGCGTATTACTTTGCCAGCAAAATACGGCGGGAAATTCATATTCCGATTGGCTTAGTCGTTGATGCGCTTGGTGGAACTCCAGCCGAGGCATGGACAAGTGCTGCGGCGCTCCGCCCGCTGAAGGACTTCGACGTCCCGTTGGCAGAACTGCAGGAAGTCGCTGCCTCAGGCGCACCCGAATATGGAAACTATGTCATGCACTGGTATGACCAGTATGACATCGGGCTGAAAGGGAATTGGGCCGCTCCAGATCTGGACGATTCCGCCTGGAAAACCGTTCGGATTCCTGGAGGATTTTCAGATTTGGGTGTGCCCGACACACCCGCGGTCGTGTGGTTTCGCAAAGAGATTGTGCTGCCGGGCCGGCTGCCGGATGGACAAGCGTCTTTGTTTCTGGGTTCGGTCGAGCGCATGGATACAGCGTATCTCAATGGCACCGAGGTCGGTGCGAGCGCGTGGGTCGAAAACCCACGCGTTTATCTCATCCGCGACGGCGTTCTGAAGCCCGGAAAGAATGTTCTCGCGATTCGTGTCTTCAAAACAAAACCGCTGGGCGGGTTTCTCGCCAAGCCGGAAGAGTTGCGTCTCACTCTCGGAGACCAGACGAGTATCCCGCTAGGGGGCGAATGGAAGGGACAGCTGAGTGTGGATGCCCGCCCACCGCACCCCATGCCCATTGGTTTTGAGAACTGGCCCGTAATGCCGTCCGTGCTGTATGAAGGAATGCTGGCCCCGGTTGCACCACTTTCCCTCACAGGTGTCTTATGGTACCAGGGTGAACAAAACTCGGATCGCGGTTATCAGTACCGCAGACTGCTTCCCGTCATGATTGCGGATTGGCGAAATCTCTTCGGGCAGGGTGATTTTCCCTTCTATGTCGTCAGTCTCCCGGCATTTGGGCAACGCAGCGCGACGCCCATTGACGACAAATGGGCCGAGACTCGAGAGTCGCAGGCACTAGCCACGTCAAGCGTTCAAAACGCGTGTCTGGCGGTTACGATCGACACTGGCGATCCCGATAATATTCATCCTAAAGACAAACTGCCGGTCGGCGAGCGTCTTGCCCTCTGCGCTTTGGCAAAACAGTACGGCAAGAACGTGGTTTTTTCGGGGCCAACTCTGGCTTCGGTCGACCGCGTTCCAGGGGCGGTGCGACTGCATTTCGCGCATACCGATGGTGGTCTGGTCGTGAAAGGAGCGAAGCTCGAAGAGTTCGCAATCGCAGGAGAGGACAGAAAATGGTATTGGGCCGACGCGCACATCGAGGACGACACCGTCGTTGTCTCGTCCGCCTCAGTGCCAAACCCGAAGGAAGTTCGCTACGCCTGGCAGTCCAATCCGGCAGCGACCCTGTTCAATGGCGCCGGATTGCCAGCCGTGCCTTTCCGAACGGACAATTGGGCCGGCATCACAGATGGACATCGACCTTATTAAGAGACGTCGATTGTTGAGAGATTGGTCTACGGACCAGTTCCCTTCGCACAACGTTTTCTGAGGTAGAATCCGTTTTTCAGCAAGAGTCTGTCCTCAAGAAGGCCGGACGATCGGTTCAGGACGGATCAGGCTGCCTTGCGGCTCGAGAGGAGTTTCCTGTGAAAAAGATCCATCGTCGAGAGTTTGTAGCAACGACCGCGGCCGCCGGAGCAATGCTGTCCACTTGCAGATTCGCTTTGTCGGACGAGGCCGCGGCTCCGAATCATGCAATTCGCGAGGTTCTGCAGATCGAGGCAGTCCCGTTTCCGATGAAGGACGTCCGCCTTAAACCTGGCCCATTCAGCGCGGCGGCCGAGGCGAATCGCCGGTACCTCAAGACTTTGCCGACCGACCGGCTGCTGCACACATTTCGGCTGACTGCCGGGCTGCCTTCCTCCGCCGAACCCTTGGGTGACTGGGAAAAACCCGATTGCGAACTGCGGGGCCATTTCGTCGGTGGACATTATTTATCCGCCTGCGCGCTGGCTTTCGCCAGTTCGGGCGATGAAGAACTCAAGCGCAACGGCGATCTGATGGTTGCGGAATTGGCGAAATGCCAGGCGCGACACAAAAATGGGTACCTCAGCGCGTTTCCACAGGAATACTTTGATCGTTTGCGCGATGGAGTGAATGTTTGGGCTCCCTTCTACACCCTCCACAAGATCATGGCCGGTCACCTTGCTATGTACACGCTTGCCGGTAACGAGCAAGCGCTTGGCACCACTCTAAAGATGGCAGAGTGGGTGCAAAACTGGACCGATCCGCTCAGCGAGCAGCACATGCAGCGCATCCTCCTTGTGGAATATGGAGGCATGGGAGAGGTCTTGTCTAATTTGTATGGGGTCACTGGGAAGAACGAGTATCTGAACCTGGCAAAGCGTTTTGACAAGAAATCGTTCTTCGATCCTTTGGCCCTGCATCGAGATGAACTGAAAGGGCTGCACGTCAATACGCACATACCGCAAGTGATCGCGGCCGCTCGCTTATACGAGCTGACTGGCGACAGACGCTACTCGACGATCGCCGACTACTTCTGGAACGAAGTCACAAGCGAGCGTTGCTATTGCACCGGAGGCACCAGCAATTTCGAGACGTGGAGAACCGAGCCTGGCGTCCTGTCCACGCAATTGAGTCCGCACACCACCGAAGACTGTTGCGCATACAACATGATGAAGCTGACCCGCCATTTGTTTGGATGGTCGCCACAAGCCCGATACATGGATTACTACGAACGGACACTGTTCAACCATCGCTTGGGAACCATTGATCCCGAGACGGGCACGACGGCCTACTATCTTCCGCTCGGGAGCGGTTATTCCAAAATCTACGGCAAGCCGTTCGACTCCTTCTGGTGCTGCAACGGAACAGCGGCCGAGGAATTTTCAAAGCTGACAGACAGCATTTACTTCCACTCCGGCAATGCAATTTTCGTCAATTTGTACATCGCGTCGGAACTGGATTGGCCGGAAAAAGGTATCCGCCTGACGCAACAGACTTCCTTTCCCGAACAGCCGGGGACCACATTGATGATCTCAGCGGTGAAGCCGGTCGACATCGACCTGAAATTGCGCATCCCGTATTGGGCAAAGACGGGCAGCGTGAAGGTCAACGGGCAATCCCTGCCAGCCTTCGCAGAGCCTGGCAGTTATCTTGTGCTCCGCGGGCCATGGAAGAATGCGGATCGCATTGAGCTACGGCTTCCGATGCACCTGCATGCGGCTCCCATGCCCGACAAAGAAACTCTTCAGGCAGTCATGTACGGACCTTTGGTGATGACCGCTTCCTTCGGGGATGCCCCTCGCGATGGGTGGTATCGCCACTTCGCAGCAGACGAGAAACAGGAAGCCGCTCAAACCTTGCAGTTTATAGGGAGGGTCGACGACCCGTCGAGCTGGCTAGAATCTTCCGGGGACAAACTGACATTCCGTACCATCGGGCAACCGCAAACTGCCACATTCATTCCTTTGTCGAGCGTCGTCCACGAACGGTATGCCGTTTATCACGAAGTCTCGCAGGGCCAGTGAGAGTGTCCGCCAGAGCAGGAAGGTCGAGACCGCGAACAAACCGTCGAAGGATGGATGTGCAAGACCAATCGATCGTGTGGCGGTGCGCGACGAGATCAACACCGTTCACGCTATCTTTTCTGAACGATACGATGCTTTGCAAAGTCGACGGCGGGAACCAGAACTCAGGGGCAGTCACCAGGGGAGAATCGAACATTCTTCTATCGCGCAGACTTAGACGGATCGTTCCTTTCAGAGCCTGGAAGCTCGTTCGACCAGAAATTCCGAGCCTGCGACAAAAATTCAACACCAACAAATGTTTTCCCTGCTGGCTGACGCCAGGAGGATACCACTCGACCCCGAATCGATTGGCGGGTGTTTGCATTCACCAGAAATAGGGTCTGGTCCAGGTTAAGACTTGCTTCGAGATACAGCAGGCATCCAGAATCGCTGACGGTGTGGGTCTCCGCTTCAATCGTAAATTTCTCCCCGTTTCGATCTTGGCCATGAATACGAAGAGGAACAGTGAGTTTGGTTCTTGCGGAACGACGCCGTTCTATCCCAGAAAACTCCGAACTCTCCATTACGAACTCCTGACGTTTCGCTACCAGTCAGAACGGCACAACACGCTTCATTTCCCGAGCATAGTCCAATCGTGATACGGCATGCCGTTCGGCTAACCCGGGCGGTTCCCGTTCACCGTGTGTTCAAAGCTTAGCCCAAGAAGACCAGAATTCTCCAAGAAGATTTCATTTCCGGACTACGTTAGTTAGTAGTTATTTAGCGGTGACAGGACTAGTCGCGAGGGTCGATGTAAGCTCGTGACAGTCCTACGAACCAGAAAGGATCGGCACAGAATCACCTTGAGCTTCTAGGTCGCAACACCCTTCCCGGGATCTTTGCTTCGGCAAGAGAGACACCGCTATCGCCGGAGGTCCTCCCGATGTGAGTTGAACAAATCGCCAGGCTTCTGCTTTGGCATCGCTCTTGAATATCGTGCCAGACCACTCGTGGATCTTTCCCGTCAATCGAGAATAAAACCAATCACCCAGTGCACACTCAGGAGTACATTCCTCAGCAGGACGGAATCAATCTCAGCTACCCCGGAACGGATCGAACCTGAAGGAAATCTGTGTCGAGCCGCATCAATCACTTGATTACGAATTTGCCTCGGACGCTTATGCTCTGGACGGTTGAACTCCTTTCGACGCCACCTGAACGTAAGCCGCTTTCGAACTTTGCCTTCTTATTTTAGTGTTGCGTCCACGTGTGTCTCTAACCCCCACGGAAAACAACTTCACCGTCGCGAGAGAGCAGGGACTGAACGCAGGGGCGATTCCTCGACCTGCCCCTGCCAGGAATGGATTTTTAAACCGCCCTACAACGATTTGCGCTACTGTGTAGCTGCTAGAAGGCTAACCAGAACCTACTGGTCTGCTGCAAGGTATAAGATCGAAGCGAAATCAGGCGATTGAGGAGGTAGCGAATGCACTCGGCGATAAGCACTCGAGAAGTAGGTGGTGTCACCATTGTGGACATCCATGGTCAAATTGTATTGGGAGAAGAAAGCTCTGCATTGCGTAAGGTTTTGAGCAACCTCCTGAGCGAAGGCCACAAGAAGATTCTTTTAAATCTTGCAGATGTCAGCTACATCGACAGCTCGGGATTGGGTTCTCTGGTCAGCGCTTTCGCTACCATTCGAAAACAGGGAGGAGAACTCAAGCTGCTCAGGCTCACAAACAAAGTTGAGGATGTGATGCAAATAACGAAATTGTATACAGTGTTTGAGATCTTCGACGACGAGGCCACTGCCCTTCAGTCTTTCGGTCAATCGGCGGCGGCAGGTGGATGAGCCTCGCATTTGCTGGGGACCTTCGTTCGTGAAATTTCGTTTGAGGGCCCTTCGCCTGCAGATCGGGGAGCGCATCCTGCAGGCTTAGCGTACGCATGCCTTTGTCGGAAGCATCGATCGCTCGGAGGTAACGGGCAATGCCCTGGTTACCTCCCCACCTTGGCGCGAGGGTGAGTCTCTGTCTGATTCTATGTCGGCTGGATGGCCTAGTCGCTGTGATCGACAATCTGCGGACTGATTGCCCGCTCCCTGAGAGCTTGTTCTTAAAGAGATTGGCGCGGGCTCCCGGCTCTAGTCCTATCCAATTTCAGGACTCCCCTTAGAGTTCAGGAGGAGTGGGGATTGAGGCAAACGGCCAGGCAGCCCGCAGAAGGGGTAGAGCATATTTCGTGCCAGATGGTGAGCAGGATATCGAAATCCGTCAATGAACTAAGTCCTGTCTGCAATTGCACATCTCGACATAACTCTTCGACCGACTGGCCGCTATAAAGAGACTAGCCAGCCAAATGGAAAAACACTTTCCAAAAGTGTGCAAGGAATTTCATGGGATTCGCCGGACCAATCAGGTGTATACGAATACTTGTCGCGCCGTTTGATTGACCACACTGCGTCAATACGGCCTGCGACGAAGGCCCACGACGAGGCGAGTGACAGAAAGAACTTCGAACGGATCCGATAACGATGGGCTCTGATGGGCTTGCTCTAATTGGTATAGCTCCATGTGAGAATGTCCTGGTTGGCGACGGAGTAGCCAGTTCCTCCCGTAAATCCCACATACGCCGTATTTCCCCCCACGGTTGCTGGAATGTTGATCGGCCAGGAACTTGTAAATGTCTCTGCCGTATTGCTCGTGTCCGTGATCGTCAATGTCAACGTCGCGCCGTCGTAGTTCATGTGCGCATGGAAGATGTCTCCACTCCTCAGGTTGACACCGCCCCCCACGGTCACTGCGGGCATCGTCGGCGATGCACCGTTCGTATAGAGCCCGGTCGAATTCGTCCCCTCACCGGCGTTACTCACCAGGTCAAACTTGATGGCCACGCTCTTGGCAATCGGTGTATTGGCACTGCTCGACGGAGTCGTTACGTTATCCGGTCCATAGCCGAGTCCTCCTCCGGAAGGTCCTACCGCCGTTGTGCCCGCATTCTGGATCACGAACGTAATTCCGTTCCCGATCGGACTTGTCGTCGTATTTGCCAGTTGGAACGTGAAATCGTTCGAGAACGTCTGCACACTCACCGGCGTTGTATACCACCCGCTGCCGGCAAGATTAATGCCCGTCGTCGTCAGCCGCAGCCGCGTTCCACTCAGTGCCGCGCTCCCGTCAAACACGATTCCCGTGCTCGTGAATCCACTGCCGTAATTCACCACCGCCGTCGGGGCTGTGATGGTATACGCCGCTGTTCCCACGCTGCTATTTGTATATCCGCTGGCAACTGCGATCGCTGACAACGTCTCGGTTGTGGCGACGCTGATTGCTCCGGTGTACTTCGTTGAAGACGTGGTTGGCGTCGATCCATTTGTCGTGTAGTAAATCGTCGCACCGCTGGTCGTGCTGCTGATCGTCACATTCTGCGGGGAACTGTAACTTCCGGCGACAGGACTGAACGTCGGTGTGGCCGCTGCGCTCTGGCTTCCGCTTGACGACATCGTCCATGTGAGAATGTCCTGGTTGGCGACGGAGTAGCCAGTTCCTCCCGTAAATCCCACATACGCCGTATTTCCCCCCACGGTTGCTGGAATGTTGATCGGCCAGGAACTTGTAAATGTCTCTGCCGTATTGCTCGTGTCCGTGATCGTCAGTGTCAACGTCGCACCGTCGTATGTCATGTGCGCATGGAAGATGTCTCCACTCCTCAGGTTGACACCGCCCCCCACGGTCACTGCGGGCATCGTCGGCGATGCACCGTTCGTATAGAGCCCGGTCGAATTCGTCCCCTCACCGGCGTTACTCACCAGGTCAAACTTGATGGCCACGCTCTTGGCAATCGGTGCATTGGCACTGCTCGACGGAGTCGTTACGTTATCCGGTCCATAGCCGAGTCCTCCTCCGGAAGGCCCTACCGCCGTTGTGCCCGCATTCTGGATCACGAACGTAATTCCGTTCCCGATCGGACTTGTCGTCGTATTTGCCAGCTGGAACGTGAAATCGTTCGAGAACGTCTGCACACTCACCGGCGTTGTATACCACCCGCTGCCGGCAAGATTAATGCCCGTCGTCGTCAGCCGCAGCCGCGTTCCACTCAGTGCCGCGCTCCCGTCAAACACGATTCCCGTGCTCGTGAATCCACTGCCGTAATTCACCACCGCCGTCGGGGCTGTGATGGTATACGCCGCTGTTCCCACGCTGCTATTTGTATATCCGCTGGCAACTGCGATCGCTGACAACGTCTCGGTTGTGGCGACGCTGATTGCTCCGGTGTACTTCGTTGAAGACGTGGTTGGCGTCGATCCATTTGTCGTGTAGTAAATCGTCGCACCGCTGGTCGTACTGCTGATCGTCACATTCTGCGGGGCAGAATAGCTTCCTGCCACGGGACTAAATGTCGGCGTTGCTGCAGCACTCGTGCTGCCGCCGGATGACATCGTCCAACCGATGATTTCCTGAATCGCCGTGTTTCCGCCGGTTCCTCCCGTAAATCCGACATACGCGGTGTTGCCACCAACTGTCGACGGGATGTTGATCGGCCAGACATTCGTGAAGGTGGCATTGGTCGTCGCATCCACGATGGTCATTGTCAAGTTCGTGCCGTTGTAGCTCAATTGGACATTAAACACATCGGTCGTATGCAGGTTCACTTTAGAGCTCGTCATATCGAGGGACGGTGTAGTCGGTGACGCGGCGTTTGTATATAACCCGGTCGAATCCGCACCCTCTCCGACATTGCTATAAAGATCGAATTTAACCGCGATACTCTTGCTAATGGGAGTATTCGCGCTTGAGGACGGAGTGGTTGGGCTGTCCGGCCCATACCCCAATCCACCTCCCGATGGACCGAGGGCACTGCTTGAGCTCCCCTGGATCACGAATGCGAAACCGTCTGCCGTTGGGTTCGTCCCGCCCGTAATCTGAAAACTGAAATTTGTCGTAAATTGCTGAACATTGATCGCAGAGTTATACCACGCACTTGCTGCTTCGTTGGTTCCGCCATCGGTCAGCCGTAATCTAGTTCCATTCAGGCTTGAACTTCCATTCAGAATCATCGCTCCACTGGTAAATCCGCTGCCAAGATTCACAGCAACAACAGAGGGATTAATCGTGTAAGCGGCGGATGAGACGTTGCTATTGAAAAAACCACTGGCCACTGCAATGGCTTCGATGGTTTCGGTCGAACTGACTGTTATGGGTCCGGTATATCGGGTCGAAGCTGTGGTGGGTGTCGTATTGTTGGTCGTGTAATAGATCGTCGCACCGGCCGACACGCTCGAGATCGTTACCGTTTGGCTGCCGGTATATGTTCCTGCGGCAGGCGAGAATGTAGGAGCAGCCACTTGCGATTCAATCGTGTAGGTCGCACTTGCTACTGGGCTGGTTGCATAACCGGATGCCATGGCAATTGCGTTCACGGTTCTCGTTGCAGTGACCGTAATGGGTCCTGAGTAAGCAAGCGTTGAACCACCTGCGACTGTCGCGGGAGCCGATCCATCGAGGGTGTAGAGAATGGAATCATTTGGAGTCGTATCGGAAATCGTTACTGTCTGCGTCCCAAGGTAAATTCCAGCCACCGGACTGAATGTGGGAGCAGCAGCTGTTTGTCCGGCGGTCGAAGCAAAGGTCCAGCTCCCGATCTTTTGACTGGAGGTTTCGCCGCCCGTGCCTCCGGTGAAGCCGACATAGGCAGTGGAGCCGCCAACCGCAGCCGGGATGTTCACCGTCCAGCTGGTCGTGTATGTGGTATTGGCCACAGGATCGGTGATGAGCATGGTCAGGGTGGTACCGTCGTATGCCAGATGCACGGACATCGTGTCGTCACTGTGCAGATCGATGCCGGTCGTCGTGAGATCGATCGAGGGCACGGTCGGCGAAGCGCCACCGGTATAGAGACCTGTCGAGTCATCCCCTTCGCCGTCGTTGCTGTAGGTATCGAACTTGATCGCTATGCTGTTCGGAATTCCACCTGTGCCGCCGGGCGTATCCGGCCCATAGCCAAGTCCTCCACCGTAGGGCCCGAGCGCGGTTGGTCCATTTCCTTGAATGGTAAAGGTAATGCCATCGGCTCCAGCATTGGATAACTGAAATGTGAAGTCGGTGGTGAATTTCTGGATGTTGACCGGAGTGTTATAGAACGCGCTTCCTGCTTCGTTTGTCCCGCCATGGGTCAGTTGCAGACGCGTGTCGTCAAGATCTGTACTGCCGTTAAATGTCATGCTCGAAGCAGCGGTGGCGAAACCACCGCTGAAATCGGCTCCGCTTCCTGCCAGTGTAATCGTATAGAGAGCCGAGGAAACAGGACTGTTACTGAGGCCGCTGGCAACTGCGATCGCCTTGATCGTGGTCGTCGCATTCACCGTGATGGGCGCCGTGTACTGTTGGGTCGAACCGGTATTCGGGGCCGGGGTGCTGCCATCCAGGGTGTAATAGATTTTGCTTCCAGCCGTTCCATCCAGAATGGAAACAGTTTGCGCCGTGGTGAAGGAACCTGCGGCGGGAGAGAACGTGGGGGCGAGAGTTTGAGTTTGCAGCGTATAGGCCGCGCTCGCGGCAGCACTCTGCAGGTATCCACTTGCGCTTGCGATGGCCGTAATGGTTTCCGTGGTGTTTACAGTGATTGCGCCAGTGTAGGGGGTAGACGCTGTCGTAGGCGTGGAACCGTCAGTCGTATAGTAAATAGTAGAGCCAGCGGTGGTGTCGGTCATCGTCACCTGGATAGAGCCAGTAAATGTTTCACTTCCGGGACTGAGGACAGGCGATGCCGCCACCGGAGTCGATCCGCCCAGCAGTCCGAACACGCTCAACTTTGATTGCGCACCTGCATAGACTTTTCCATTCACGACGGTCGGAACACTAAATTTTACCGGGCCGCCGGGGTTGTCGCGGGAGGAGTTGGTCGAGCTCGAGTAGAGATGAGTGGCCACGTTCGAGGCGTCGAATGCGTCAAGGGTCTCCGGATTGGTATCGCTCGCGATGGTCCAGACAATCCCGTTCGTTGTGCCATTGGCACTCACCGAAGGAGTGGGGCTATATCCCCCGTTGGCCTTGATGGTCGAAGTGGAAGTTGGTGTTTTCGATAAGACACCGTCAGCAAAAGAAAAAGCTTTTAGATAATCGCTGTTACCCCAGATGTAAACACTTCCATTCCAGTAGGCGGGCATGCCCCAGAGTCCGCCCACTTGTCCGGCCACTTCCTCGACAATCTTATCGGTCGGGGTATTAAACCCGGTCATGCTGTCCCGGTCGACCAGATAGATCTTTCCCTCTTTCCCGAGTTGCAGCAGAAGGTGTGTATGTCCTCCGCTGCTCTGATCGGGCAGGACCAGCACGCCACCTGAAGCAACATCCATGTCCGCACTATTCAGACTTGCCTGATTTTCCGGTGTAAAGGAATCCTGAACCTTCATGACCCCGCCGGTTAGGTCCAGGCGGAGATGACTATCGCCATAGTCCATGTTGTTCGTGTTCGGGGTGGTGGCGTCAAAGGAACCATTGCCCGTTGCCACAAACATTCGTCCGTAGGGAGCGGTCACCAGGTCCGCGGCAAGTCCGGAACCTGACATCCACATCCCGGCTCCTGTTCCATTCGGAGTCGCGCAATAGGCGCTGGTCTGTTTGAGCGTGGTTGCGTTGTAAGCCAGCACCCAGCCGTGCCAGGGGCCGTTGTCGCCATGCGCAGCAAATCCGATGTATACAATTCCATTCAGCAGCAGCAAGCCTGGCCGATGATTCTCCCACAAGGCGTCCCAATTCAGAGTGCCGCCGGAACTGCCGTTGCCCGTGCCAGAAACAGAACCCGACAGCACGACCGGTCCGCCAAATTTTTCATTTCCGGAAGGAATGTCTAACGCGTGCAGACGCTGCACGTAGGAACCGTTTTCCTTTGTCTTTCCCACGACATAGATCGTCTGCGAGGCCGGATCGATAACCGGAGTGCCGGTGATTCCAATCTCCGGAACAATGTCCCCGGTATCAACATCGCCATTCGGAACCGTTGTCGCGCCGGATGCTGCACCGTGCGCTGCATCGAGTAACGTGATGTGCCAGAGCGGAGAGGCATTCGCCCCGCCATTTGTATCCGCGTCAAAGGCATAGACGCTGTCGTGCTCGGTTGCCACAAACACCACGTTGTGGGTCGTGCCGGCCTGGGCCGTGCCCGTGCCCATCTTCACGCCGGGCAGATACAGCGGCTGAGCGTAAACATAACCGTCAACCGACTGCGAAAACAGCTTTCCGAACGTGCTGGCGTTCACGTTGGACGGCGTCAGAATGGTTTCACTCGTATTCGCGCCAGTGCGACCAATGTCATTATGTTGTGTGGTTACACGGGTCTGTGCAGCTGCGGGCCACGCAAACAATCCGATGACGGCGAGCGTAAGAGCGAGTTGCAACAGAAACGAGAGGCGAATCAACTGAACAAACTTCGCAGATAGAAATTTCGAGAGATAAATCCCAAACAAGTACTTCATGAATCCTCGCCCTCCGCGTACAGCACACAACTTCTGCCAATCGTCCAGAGGTTCAGGACGCAGCCGGCGGATCAGATTATCTTCGCGGAACTACCGAGCGAAAAAGCTGGGGACAAATCCGTAAGCTAGGCTGTAGTTCGAAATTAGCGTCAAACTATAACTGCGGCGGAGCGGAAGGAACAAGCAGGAAATACCACTAGCACTGCAAAATTTTGCCCCAGTACTTATAGTACAAAATTGCGGCCCGTGACCGATCACAGACCCAGAAACAGGCTGAGTGCAGTACGCATTCACGGTTCATCGTTTTTTTCTTCTCGGCGGGACACGATACCGGGCATCGATCAACTACCAGGCTGGACTCTGCTCGCTAATGCCTGGAGGTGCCGTCCGAACTGAACACAAGAACTTGATTCATTCCGGAGAATCTAAATTCCCGAAGTGTCCGCGACCCGTCTTGATTCCTGGTGAATACCACCGCACTGTCACGGTAGTGCTCCACGCGGTTCGCTACTTTTCCCTCGAGGATGACAGTCTCACCGCGGGGCCCTTCAATTCGTACCATGGCATTGGGAACATACGATTCCCAGCGGATGACACAATCCCCCGTCGGTATCTCACTACGACCGAGCGTAAGCGCAGAGTGCAACGTGACTTCCCTTTTTCCACGTTCAAAGGGCCGCGTCGGGAACCCGTGAGCGGTCAGATCCGTGTGCGCCACTTCCGCTTCATGATCACTGGCATACGGTCCTGCAAGGACCTGATAGGACCGCTTCCAAAACAAATTCTTCGGAACGACCAGAAACGGAAACCCGAACTGAGTTAATTGATCGGCGGTCTTGTCCGCTTGCAGCTTGTCGTTGTATTTGCCAACTTCCAGATATTCTTCCGGCGGCACTCCACTTTCTTTTTCTCCGGAAGGCTCAACATGGAGTCCCGGTTGGCGCGCCACTTCAAGCTGCGAAATTACGGGCCGGACAGGAGCTGAGCTGGATTCGGCCGGGTTCTCGGCGCTGGCCGCTGGCATGGATGCCAAGAGTGCTGGTGAACTCGAAGGATCGAATGAACCGAACGCGTTCACATCGGCCGCTGGAAGTACTATGGGCGTGGCTTTAGTGCCTGCCTTGAACTTCAAGGCACTGGACTTCGCTGTATCGGGTTTTGCAGCACCGGATTTGACTGCCATTCCTGAACGTTGCGGGAAATGCGCTTCTACCTCAGGAACACGGAGTGGAGCAAATGTCGTGGGTTCTGGTGTGGGCCGCGGCGCGGTCAGTCCTGCCGGGATAGAGGTCGCTACCGCGGACGGCAGCTTTGCCGCTGATGACGCGGCCTCGGATCTGGGATTCCCCCCAAGTCGTTGGCCTATGCGAATCAGAGAGTCACCAATCTCGCGACTGTGGTTGTGCGCCAAAACCGCGGTTGCAACGATTGCGGAAACGAGAACCCCAGTGGCCAGACCGCCAGCGAACCCGGAGATCCGCCGAGGTGCATCTTGTTGCAGAGGTACTACGATGGGCGCTTCTAAGTCGCGCCGCGTTACCGTTGCGTCTCCGCGCGAAAGAGTCGCGAAAGGAGATTCGGTCGCTAAGGGAACAGCCCGACCTAGAATCTTCTCGGCAGCGGGCGGCGCATGTTGGCCGATCCAGGCACGAATTTCTTCTCGGTCCCCATTCGCCAGGCTGGTAAATCTTAATCCACCCCTCTTTCCCGTCTCGTCTGTCCATGCGAGTTCACTGTCGGCTTCGAGGAAACGCGTACACGCCATTCGTCCATCACCATCCATTTTGTATTTGCGCTGCGAAAACCAGAAACGAATCTTCGTCGCTCGTTTGACCGGCGTGGTCGAATAAAAAGACAGACCCCCTTCGGAGATATCCGAGACAATGCCTCCGTTGTCTGGATCGAGAGTGACATAGGCGAGTCCTTCCACTTTCATCCGTGGGGTCTGACGGCGCTCCGGTTCTGATCATTTGTGCTCTGCTCCTTGCCCTTGCTCAGGTGTCCTGATTGGGCTTCGTTTTACCGAGCATCGACCGATCGATCGCTAGCTATCTTGAAACGGGCATAGATTGGTCGGTACTCCCGGGTACACCACGAATGCCGGCCAGTCTTGGCTGGTCACGGCGCTCTCCCGGGCGGGGCAGGGATCAAGCAGAACAACTGGAAATCGAGGTTCGATTAAACAACAGTAAAACAGGGGGTCAATGGTACTGAGGTACTAGCTCGACTTTAGGGTGGTCGGTGGTACTGTCCTCCCGGCAAGGTAGAGCTGCCTCAGGCTTTTTCTCTCTTGTGGTCCTGGCCGATCGTCTCGGAGTGCGGAGCGGAGCGCCACGGGATCGCCCGTTTTGGCCCATGCAGGCACTGCCAATGTCACTTGCGCTGAACCGCAGCACTACTATATAGAAGGGATGAGCGAAGTGCCGCGCAGCTGAGATGACTTTGTCACTTCACCGGGATGCACTACCTTGAAAAGACCATCGAATCAGTTGCATTCCCGGTCAGCCGTTAGGATGCTACTATGACGGCTTCCCCCACACAACACATGCAGTGCATGGAGGTCTGGGGAGGCAGCCAGCTTACCTCGAGCGGAGTCGAACTGGCCGGCCTCGATGTGTGGGTTTATAGCAAACCATTCGGCGAAGCGCAGCGAGGTGGCGATGTCTACTACGTCTCTAGTTGCGCTTCGGGTCGCATTAGCCGCCTTCTCCTCGCCGACGTTTCCGGTCACGGCAAATCCGTCGCTTCGATGGCCGCCGATCTGCGCACACTGATGCGGCGCTTTGTGAATCGACTGGACCAGAAAGAATTCGTCCGCCTCCTGAACGAGCAGTTCACGGCGCTCTCGAGCCAGGGCAGATTCTCGACGGCGGTCGTGACCACCTTTTTCGCACCCAGCCGTCGGCTCTCTCTTTGCAATGCCGGCCATCCTCGTCCGCTTCTCTTTCGAGCCATTGATGGCCATTGGTCGTTCCTCGGGCACCAGGACAATCCCGAAAAGAAGGGGCCGCGCAACATTCCTCTCGGCATCTTTCAGCTCGCCGACTACGAGAATCTAGACATCGAACTGGACGTAGGCGACTGCCTCCTCACCTACACCGACGCGCTCATCGAATCCTGCGACGCCGACGGCGAAATGCTCGGCGAAGAAGGTCTGCTCCGTATCGTCAATCTGCTCGGCGGCATCCCTGCGGAGAAACTCATCGCCACGATACTCCAGGAAATCGCCGAGCGTTTCCCCGATAATCTTTCTGCCGACGACGTTACCCTAATGATCTTTCGCGCGAACGGCCGCTCCCTGCACTTCAGCTTCCGAGAGAAACTGGATGCATTCGGGCGCTTTCTAAAAGTGGTCTTAGGTTCCCTGAATCCAAGTGCAGAACGCGCTCCGTTCCCCGACGCCAGCCTCGCCAATATCGGAGGCGCGATCCTTCCGGCCCTCGGCCGCCGTTGGCGCGCCCCGCGTGCTGCCCAAAAATGAATCGCTCCGGAGTGGGTGACTTGCGACTCGCAACTACGGTGCGGCCATTACTACAAAGTTTTGTGAGTGCGCGGGCACCGTGTTGCCAATCGATGGCGTATGCACCACCAAGTCCGACAGCGCACACGAGGTTGCCCGTTGCCCGGAAATAGCGGGAACGCTAACCGCTAGTTTGGTCAGTCGGGAGCCGGCGATCACGTCTCTCAAGGCGATGATTCCCGAGGAACCGACTACTCGCGATCGGCGGAAGGCGGCCGTGAACGATTTCTCGAATTAGGTCCGGGATTGATGGGCTGACGTAGCCAATTCACGATAGGAGCGAAAACGTCGCGGAGCACTGGCGACTTCTCATTACCGCCTCCGGCCGACGAGCCATGCTCGAGCGCAGGGGTAGGCAAGGTGAGAGCGCGCGAAAACAGGCGGCAATCATGAACGAACGACTGAGCGACAGAGCGCACGTAGCTGAAAATTGGGTAAGTCACCGCATGCCAAGTACGCTCGAGTGACCAGCCGATCCTACGGGCAAACCCGGTGGGCCTACGCGGCTGCGCAACGGAACTACTCGCGCGCCCTGTAGACCTGGGCACATTCGCAGCGAACTGACGCGCAAACTCGGTGGACCTACTGACATACGCAGCGAAGTTACGGGTAAATCTGGAAGACCTATGGAGCTGCGCAACGGAACTACTCGCGCGCTCTGTAGACCTGGGCACATTCACAGCGAACCTACGCGCAAACTCGGTGGACCGACGCACATACGCAGCGAACTTACGCCCGAATACTGCGATCGCTGAACGGCGTTGATGCCTGCGCCAGGACCGTTGGGGTGTGCAAGACTCAATCAAGACTGAATCGTAGGCGGGGAGGGTCACGGGCGAAGTAGCCTCGAGCGGAGGAGAAACTGGCACAGCCAAAACCGGACTCTCTTCGATCACTACCTGGACTGCTTCGGTCGGGGGCACGGGCTTTTCGAGGACCGGAAACGAGTCGAGCCGTAAATAGTACGGCCGTGGTTCTACTTCGGTGACAGCCAGAGGATTGACGTGAAGATCGAAGTTAACCGCAATCCGACGGATCATTTCTGAAGAAACGATGTTCTGCTGCTCCGCGTAGGCGGAGATGAGGGCGTGCTCGCAGAGAAGATTGACGACGCGCGGGATACCTACGGAAGACAGATAAATATCCCGTACCACCTCATCGGGAAAAAGGGAGGAATTTGAACCACCGGCCGCAACCAGACGACGGGAGATATACGCCGCAGTCTCTTCCTCCGTGAGGAGGCGGAGACGGGAATGGAACATGATGCGCTGGCGCAGCTGGCGGAGTGCTGGCAGGCGCAGCTTCGCTTCTAGTTCCGGCTGGCCCGAGAGGATAATTTGCAGGAGTTTGCCCCGTGGGGTTTCTAAATTCAGCAATAGACGAAGTTCATCGAGAGTCTGCAGCGGGAGCGCCTGCGCCTCGTCCAGGATCAGCACCGGCAAATCCCCAGCGGTATGGCGCTCGAGCAGCCAGGTATGCAGGATATTGACGAGCTCGCTCTTTGACTTGGTGTGGCAGGGTAGGCCGAAATCCCTCAGGATCGATCGCAACAGCCCGATCGGTTCGAGGTGAGTATGAAAGATAAAGGCGCTTGAGTGCCTGGACTCACGCAGCCAGTCGAGGATCTGGTTGAGCAGGCACGTCTTGCCGCTTCCCGCCTCGCCTGTAAGAAGCATGACGCCCTGGCGTGTCTCAATGCCAAAGAGAAGCTCGGCCAAGGCTGATTCATGAGCGGGGGTGCTGTAGTAAAAGCGAGGATCTGGGGAGACGTGGAAGGGATCTTCACGCAAGCCAAGAAAATTGAGGCATTGTTCGTACATTCCAGCCTTTGTCGAACGACCTCAGGAGCGAGTAACGAAACGTTGTCATTGTAGGAAGCCAAGAGAGGGAGGGCAATCAAAAAGTCATTTCGGGTATTAACTAAATGTATAAAAAAAGGTATTGGTACCACATAGTAATGGTACTGCGCGGGCATGGCAAATCACTGATAAATGGGAGCCTACAGCGGCGTATCTCGATGTATTTCTCACCCATGTGCCGAGCGTTACAGAACGATTTAAAGCCGCCGAAATGGACTGCAGGAGGGCATCCCAGGTGCGACGATGGGGAGGCTGATGGGCCGCCAATCGTAGGCCGACGAGCTCTGTCAAGGCTCAAGAAACGAGTTACAAAGGCCGCGGATCCTGAGAGACAACCGCCTCAAGCTTGCTTGAAATAAACGATCCGTATGCCATCACCCGGTGATTGGCTTGCGCAGCATGCTGTGGGTACACTTAGCTTGGGGGAAGGAATGCAGATCGCTCCGCGCAAATTGACTACGCATCAGAAGGCTGTGTTGATCCACGTGCTCGTCACCTTTCCTGACCAGCAAGTTGGGGTGAGCTACTCTCCCTCGACAAGCGATGCGCTCAGTTATGCGGAAGATTTCCTGACCATCTTCAATGCAATTGGTTGGAGGGTGGATGGAGGTGCGCCGCAAATGATTCTGGATGAGCGGTGCGCGGGCTTAACGCTCCTGGTAAGCGCCGAGGGGAACGCGCCACCGAGCGCCGAAGCATTTCGAGATGCGTTACGAATTTACGGGATCGAAGTCGCAATTCTTTGTGACCCCTCTTCCGCTGTGAGATCCGGTGAATTTATTTTGGCGATCGGCCGCCAAACGTGACGATCACCTAATTAAAGATGCGGTGTCGATCGTATCGCGCGCAAGTTCTATTTGGGCACTAATACTGCAGTGGTCATCTCTTCATTCGTTCTTCTCCTGTACTATATACGTTGCACAAGCAAACCAGGGCTAAGTTTCGATCCGGTGAATTGTGTATTTCTCGGTGGCCTGTAGGAATGGAGCAATGATAAGCTTGCGACTCCCCGCAAGCCGACTTCTGAGGGAAACGAATGCCAGATTCAAATGATCCCAAGGAAAAGGGGAACCCAAAGCCCCCCCCGAGATTTGCGAGTGGGGAAGAAATGCCCACGCTCGATCATCCCGTCCCGGCGCAGCCACCTAAGCAAGGAACGCCTTCGAGCAAGTCTCTCAATGAAGTAGATGCCAGGAATGCGCCCACTGCAAAAGGGCCTACGACTCCCGATGAACCTGATGCTCTCAATACGCTCGACTCCTTTGGACCGAAAACGGGATCTCGTCCCGAAACTGAGAAGCCAAAATATCCCGCCCGATATGCGAGTGGAGAAGAACTGCCCACGCTCGATCATCCCGTCCCGGCGCAGCCACCCAAGCAGAGCCACGCTCCGAACAAGCCTCCAATCAATGCAGATGCCAGGAATGCGCCCACTGCAAAAGGACCTACGACTCCCGATGAACCTGATGCTCTCAATACGCTCGACTCCTCTGGACCCAAAGCAGGATCTGGTCCCGAAGCGGGGAACCCGAAATATCCCGCCCGATATGCGAGTGGAGAAGAACTGCCTACGCTCGATCATCCCGTCCCGGCGCAGCCACCCAAGCAGAGCCACGCTCCGAACAAGCCTCCAATCAATGCAGATGCCAGGAATGCGCCCACTGCAAAAGGACCTACGACTCCCGATGAACCTGATGGTCTCAATACGCTCGACTCCTTTGGACCAAAAACGGGATCTCGTCCCGAAACTGAGAAGCCAAAATATCCCCCCCGATATGCGAGTGGCGAAGAACTGCCCACGCTCGATGGTCCGGTAGCAAGGCCGTCCTCCAAGCAACAACCCCCTTCAAGCAAGCCAATAAAAGGAGTTAATCCCCAGAAGACTTCCGCGGCGAAAGCATCTTCTACTCTGGGTAAGTCGGATGGTTTGAATACCCCCGAGTCGTCGGTGGCGCTGAAAACTCCAAAAACGGGGGCGACACCAGGCACACAGGAAGCGATGCCTTCCCTTCACTACGGCGGGAGCTCCGGTGGCGGAACCTTTGGAGGAGCGACATTCGACGGAACTCCGACCTCTCCCGCTGACCGCGGGGAGGGGGAGGAAGCCCCCTATTTCATCGGACCGTACCGGTTGGTCAAATTGCTCGGTGAAGGGGGAATGGGTCAGGTCTGGCTCGCCGAGCAAACCGTCCCCGTAAAACGGAGGGTTGCTCTTAAGCTGATCAAGGGTGGCCGCTTTGACGAGTCCGTGATCCAGAGATTTGAGGCGGAACGGCAATCCTTGGCGATTATGGACCACCCGGCCATCGCCAAAGTTTTTGATGCCGGGACGACGCCGGACGGGCAGCCATTCTTTGTGATGGAGTTTGTTCCAGGCTCTCCCATTACGAATTACTGCGATGAAAAGCGCCTAAACACCCGCGAACGTCTGGAACTTTTCATTAAGGTCTGTGACGGAGTCCATCACGCTCACCAGAAAGCAATCATCCACCGCGATCTCAAGCCGGGAAATATTATGGTGACTGAAATCGATGGCAAGGCGGCGCCGCACATCATCGATTTTGGAATTGCCAAAGCGACGGAAAAACAGGTAGAGAGCGGAACACTTGTGACGCAGGTGGGCATGCTCGTCGGCACGCCCGGCTACATGGCTCCAGAGCAGACCGATTCCTCCCAGGACATTGATACTCGTGCCGACGTATACGCGCTCGGCGTGATTCTCTACGAGATCCTGACAGGTTCCCTGCCCTTTGATTTAAAGCAATGGCAAAAGCAACCGCTCCATGAAGTCTTGCGACAAATTCGTGAAGACGATCCGCCCCGCCCGAGCACAAAGCTAGCCATCGAAACGAGAACAGCCGTTCAAAGCGCAGGCGCGCGGCAAGCCGAGCCCCGCCAGCTCGTGAGTGCGCTGCGAGGTGATCTGGATTGGATCACCATGAGAGCGCTCGAAAAAGATCGAGCGCGCCGCTATGATTCGCCGACCGCCCTCGCTGCCGATATCACCCGCTATCTGACCGATGAGCCCGTTCTAGCCTCACCGCCGTCGGTATCGTATCGAACGGGTAAATTTGTCAAACGACATCGAGCGGCGGTGTTCGCTGCGGCCACGGTTCTTGTCATGCTGATCGCTCTAGCCGTATCGATGACGGTAGAAGCTGTGCGCATCGCACGAGAGCGGGACCGGGCCAACCGCGAGGCCGCAGAAGCGAAAAATGTTTCTGACTTTCTTATCCAGCTCTTTAACGTTTCCGATCCCAGCGAGGCACGTGGCAACAGCATTACCGCGCGAGAGATTCTCGATCAAGGTGCCACCCAAATCGAGACCAAACTAACCAATCAGCCGGAAGTCCAGGCGCGGCTGCTTCAGACCATTGGAAGCGTCTACCAGACCTTGGGACTCTATCCGCAATCCCGCAAGCTTCTGGAACAATCGGTCAGTCTACGCCAAAAGGTGCTGGGTCCTAAGAACCCCGAACTTCTGAGCTCCCTGAATGAACTGGCTCGCGTCATGCGGATGCAGGGTCAGTTGAGTGAGGCGGAAAGCACACTTCAGAAAGCACTGGTAACCGACCGGAGCGTACTGGGACCAGAGAATTTTGTGACGCTCGAATGCATGATTGAGCTGGCAAATATCTTGCACGAGGAAGGCCGCCTCGCAGAGTCAGAAAAACTGAAGCGCGAAACGCTGGAGATCCAGAGGCGGGTGCTCGGCCCAGAAAACCCGGAGACGTTGCGTACCTTGACCAATCTAGGCTACACGCTTGGAGAACAGGGGCGCCTGCAAGAATCCGCAGCACTGCTGCGTGAAGCGCTCGATCTCAGGCGTAAGGTGCAGGGTCCAGATCACCCGGAAACCCTGAGAACAGAATTCTTTCTCGCTGACACTTTGAGTTTCGACAATCAGCTCGACGAGGCCGAGCAGTTGCAACGCGACAACCTCAAGATGCGCCGACACGTGTTAGGAGACACCCATCCGGACACGCTCGAGACGATGGAAAGCCTTGCCAACACACTCCAAGCGAAAAAGCACTATGCGGAAGCAGAGAAACTCCGGCGCGACGTCCTCGACGTGCAACGGCGCGTGCTTGGCCCGGAACATCCATTAACGCTTGTGACAATGAACGAACTGGCCAACACCTTGAGCGTCGAAGGGCGTTACAAGGAAGCCATTGCTCTCCTTCAGCAGACGCTTGAAATACAGACGCGCGTTCGCGGTGCCAATCATCCGGATATCGCTGAAACGAAGTACAATATGGCCTGCAACGCCGCTCTCGCGGGGCACCGCGCTGAGGCTTTAGCCCTGCTAAAGGACGCCGTTGAGCACGGCTTATCTCCCCTGAACAAGCAGCACATGATTGAGGATTCGGACCTGAAATCGCTTCATGGAAACCCCGAATTCGAAGCCTTGGTTGCCGAGGTCCAGAAGACAGCAGGAAACCAGAAGAAGGCAGACACCGCCAAATGACGGCACGTTTGACCGAGGGGTGGGTGTCAACTGGTCCTTCACGGGCAGCCTCGAGGGGAGAGACCCTCATCCTCAAGGCCAAGACCTAAAAAAAGTACTCGTAGTACGCGAAAGGTACTTGACTGGATAACGTGTTACAGTATGCTTCCAACTTGTCATTCTTTCGCCGGCTGCCCCCCCGGTACCGTCGCTAATTCGCTGTGAGAAACTCGTGAGGTTCACCACATTATGATGATCAAGCGTTGCTTAACGGTCCTGGCCCTGATGGCGTCTTGCGCCGTATTTTCCTATGCCCAAACGGATGGTGGGATTGGCGGCCACGCTCCTGCTAGGAGCCAACTGGTCACCTCGAATAATTTTAGTTTAACGGCCGTCCCGTGCACAGGCTCGCCTCTGCCCGCTGATTGCGCTGCGTTCCCCGCAGGCGTGCAGGAGATATTCTCCTTCTACAATCAATCCGGCACCCCATTCGATGCGCTCACCATACACTTGAAATTCGATACCGTCGGTCTGCCCGCAGGGGAAGAAGTCGGGTGCTTACCAGCCAATATCGAACCAACATGGACAATTGCGAATTGTATCGCCGGAGTGCCAATCGACCCTTCAACTGGAGACGTGACCCTCACGTTTCAACAGGGCACGGGAGGGGAAGGAGTTGGCTGCTACAACGCCAATACCAGTGGAACCGATTTGGTAACCAGCGGGAATCAAGCCTGTTTGAGCAACAGCGTCAACAACTTCGTTACTGACCTATCGACGGGTGGTGCAGCTCAGCTGCCGTATGTTAATTTCACTCAGGCACCGCCGCCCACTCAGACTTCTGGTGCTTGCACTGTGCCTCCTAATGATGGGTTCCCGATCAACGACGTTCTGCCGTGGCTCGTTTGTGGACAGGACTCGTCGGGTACTCGGTATAGGTCTCGGTCAGGCAGAACAAGGATTTGGCTACGGCCCATTTACGGGTACGCTCCCATCCACCGCGGATGTATACGCAAATACCCCCGAGCCTCCAACGCTGCTGCTGGTTGGGGCGGCAATGTTGGCCATGTCGCTGCTCTTCATAAGAAGAAGGCACACGCTTAACCAGCACTTCACTTTCGCACATCGAAGAATCGTCGGGTTGTTTCCGACGATCTTTTTTTGTCGCTCTTGTGCAGACGACCATCCCTCGCAGCGACGGAGAACGGCCCGCATCGGGTGGTGTCTGGGTTTCGGCATGGTTCACTACCGTGGGATGTAGCGATCCAGAAGTGGCCTTGCAAGCTGAGCAAATCCCACCGCCCGAGCTTCCGTTTCTGCGGTGCTTTCGCCTTGCTTTAGGCCGGTGACAATTCGAACGAGCGCCCCATCAGAACGATTCATGACCATAGAGTCGGCAACGAGGCGGTATTTGGCCGCATATTCGCTCGGTGTGACGTGGCCGTGCGCCTGATACCAGTAAAGCACGAGCGCCCTTTCTCCGTCTTTCACGAGCAAGTACCGGTTGACTTCAATCTTCTGCGAATTCTGACCAT
>CAWHQX010000019.1:0-28853 GCA_963831545.1 uncultured Acidobacteriota bacterium | reverse complement strand
TTTGATGCATCGAGATTGTGTCGAGCGCGCAGGTCCGCCAAGCGCAATCGCATTCGGCCTCTCCGAGCAAGGGTTCAGTCCCGTTTGCCTGCCCTGCTCCCCGCGCCTTTCATATCCTGACCTGAATGGTTTACTCCTGCCGAACGAGGCAGTTCAGTGACGCGACATGAGAAACGTGCCAGCTTAGCAAGACTCAGCCGAGCCGATCTCGGGAGTTAATGAACGAAGTGCGCGACTAAGGCCTCACAAGCGTTGTTTTTCGCGGATGCGGCGTACCAGTTGTCTGCTCCCTAGAAACAACTCAGGAAATCGTTGAGGGCGTCCGCACGGTCCCACATTTACACCGGGAGCCCCGAGAGTATGACGGAAAATATAGATCGAGCGAGGAGCAAAATTTGTGGCTGAATCGACAATTTGGGAAAGGAACTTGAGCGGAAGGATACAGGCAGGAGAAACTCGCCCATGTTGACGGACATCTAAAGGCGCGCTCTGGGCGACGGAGTTACCTAAACAGGGACTGGAACACAGTGAAGACGGGCGGCAGGATTAAGCTTTTTGCAGAATCATCCAGAATATATCCTCCGCAGGGTATGGCAACCGCACACGGTCTGGAAGGAACCGCGCAAGACTCGCAATCGGCCAGCATGTAGGCGAACTCTCTTGCCTGCAGCGTACAAGTGACTTGGCATGAGTTCCGCTAATCCACTTCCTTGGTTTGCCGCGTGCAACCTCCTGAAAGTTGAGCTCCGAGGCAAGTTGCAGCAAACCGTCTGGCGAGAACCAGTTGATCACGCTCGGCGGACTGTACTCATGCCAGTGTTTTCCCAAGAGGCGCGCAGTTAGGCTCTCTCGATTCCAAGTCTCGATGAGCCAGTGCCCGCCTGGCTATCTCTTTCTAGACACCACCGCGGAAACGCACGCTCTAATATCAGTGTTCATAACGGAAGTCCGGGCTCGAAGAGAATATTCAGCGCGACCAAGCCACGAAGGCCAGCATTGGCCCGCCATTCCAGGGTATCGTTCATCAAGGCAGGCTTCGAAAGGCGGCGCATCAGCACATTAAAGGCGATTTGACCTTCCATGCGCGCCAGGGGTGCACCAAAACAAAAATGAGCCGCCCAGCCAAACGCCAGATGGCGGTTGTCGGATCGAAGTAAATCGAGACAATCCGGCTCGGGGAATCGCTTTGCATCGCGATTCGCAGCAGCCAGGGCCGCCACAACCCTCGAACCCTTTTTGATCATCTTTCCGCCAAGCTGCATGTCTGCTGGGGCAATTCGCGCCGTATGCTGGACGGGTGACTCGAATCGTAGCAATTCTTCGACGGCAGAGCGAATGATCTCGGGGTGATTGTGCAACTGCTGGAACGAATCAGGTTCGCGAAGTAAAGTGAGAAACCCGCTCGCGATCAAATTCGTGGTGGTCTCGTGGCCGCCGATCAACGTCACGATCGTGTTTGCAATGACCTCATCATCGGAAAGGCGATGCCCGTCAACCTCGGAGGTCATTAGCGCGTAAATCAGGCCGTCAGTCGGGACCTTGCGTTCAACTTCCATTCTTCCGGCGACGTAGTTCTTAAACTCTTTTAAACTCTGAACAATTTCCGCGACACGATCAGGATGATGCTGAAAATTGCCAAGCACTTCTGCTAAATCCAAGACCCATGCACCGAGCTTTTTATGGTCTTCCACGGGTACACCGAGCATCCGTGCCGTGGCAATGGCGGGCAAAGGCCCAGCGAAATCAGTGATCATGTCCATTCGCCCGCTGGTGATCACTTTGTCGAGGAGGTCGTTGGCCACAGATTCGATCACTTGCCGCATTTCCTCAACCCTTCGCGGAGTAAACGCTGCAGAGCAAATAGCGCGCAGTCGTGCGTGCATCGGGGGATCCATGAATAGCATTTGTTGTCGCATCATTGCGGCAAACGGGTTCATAAAGGACAGGCCAAGCCGATCCAGATATTCTGCTGTGGGTGCGCGGTCTGACGAATAATTCGTGAGTACGTTAACGACTTCTGAGTAACTTGTAACGACCCATGCGTGCATGTACGGATCCCAGTGCACGGGTTCATATTCGCGCAACGCGCGATAGAGCTCGTAGGGGTTTGCAGACACCTCCGGATCGAGCAACCGGAGCAGGGACATCCTTTGATCGTTTGATTCTGGCTTCGGGCGTGTCTCGAGAGCGTGCATTACAGTATCGCCTCTCAGTTTATCGAGCTTCTTCGTCAACCCGTGAGCCGCGTGTGCGACTGCAAAGGGCGGTACGCAAATTTCAGGACTTCTAAGCGCTCACGATCTGTGTTTTCCTGCCACGTTTCCCGTGGCCTGTCGCCCAAACCGCGATATAAAAAGCCCGCTATCTCGATCTCTTCTGCAATCAGCTGATTGCGACCGCCAATGGCATACGCAGCCATTCACCGATCGTCCCGGGACACGAGACCTAACCTGCCACCGCTTGGTCAGCATCAACAAGCGAATTTATCGATCGTAATTATCTCTTGGCGGAGCTCTGTGAAACAAGTATGACCGGGCCGTTTATACTCATGCTTACCAGTCTCCGGCTAGCGGGACTCAGTCAAGTCGCTGCTGTGTTCCGCGGCTCCCGCCGTCAGGAAGTAACCCACCTTCGACCCAGCCTCGCACAAGGAGTGCGGATGCTTGGTTCGTGAGGTGATTCGAATCTACGAGCATCGGGACTTGTGAGTGTTCATCGGCATATTGCAAACAGCGGCCGTTCTCACAGAATTCCTGCCACGGCGAGAGATAAACAACGTGCCACTCCGCCGCCTTGTGTTTGAGGAGCCGGTCCAGTGCGTCAACCCGGGGAAGCAGGTGCAACTCTGGCAACGTTGGCTCGTTCCTCTTAAATGAAAATGCCAGCAACATCGGTAGCGGTGCATCATACTCCTGGACCGGGCCGACCAGAATAATCGGAATTTTACGGTCTTGCAGCCAGTGGATTGCGGGTTCGATCCTCTCGACGTCTGCCCTGCTCTGCCAGTCTTCTGTAAGAATCACCCCATTCACGCGCAGACGTGGAAGTAAGGTCTCATAGATATACCGCCGCATTTTCCCGCAATCTGTGTCGTCATAGGAACCGAGAGTCGGCGAGCATCCGCTGGCCGTAGCTTGGAGAATTTGAGCGCCCTTCAGTTCTTGGCTTAGTCCATACCACAGGGCTGCAGCATGACTATCTCCGATCAGCAGATAGGTCTGCCGCCCGGGTTCGGCCCTTGTACAGGTCTCCTCGTCGTAGTCGCTGAAGTGATAGCCCGAGCTGATGAAGCATCTGCCAACTCGCATGTCCTGCGCTTCATCGAGGAACGCTCCGACACGCACGGCAGCCACCGGAAAACGACTCGGCAATCCTCCACTGAACAGGAAAATTGCACCGATGGCGGAGATCAACGCTCCGGCGCTAGCCACACCGAAAAGGAGCTGTCTCGTCCGGACCTTCTTTGGTCCGCCTGCACGAAACGGCGATTCAACGAATCGCCACGATAACCAGCCCACACAGAAGGAAAGGAGGATAACAGCGATCTTCTCTGATACGGTCTTATTTGTGATGCCCGGAATGCCACCCATCTTCGCAAATGTCACAAGTGGCAGGTTCCAGAGATAGACCGAGTAAGAAATCATGCCAAGAAAGACGAGCGGCTTCGTTGAAAGCAATTTGGAGCAAATGGTCCGGCCTCCCGCTCCGCTCGCAAGCAGCAACGCAGTGCCCACGCACGGGAGCAACGCGGCGACCCCTGGAAATGGTGTTTGCGGTTTGTAGCAAATCGCCGCTAATGCGATCAGGATCATTCCCAAGCCCGCAAGACAATCGCACAAGAGCCGGCTCTTCGGTAAGCGAACCAGATCAAACGCCAGCAGGGCTCCGAGAAAGAGTTCCCAAGCTCTCGAGAAAGGCATGTAAAAGGCTGTTTCCGTTTCGTGCCTCAGAACAAGCCATTCAGAAGCGCAGAACGAAATGACCGTCAGGCACAAGATCATCCAGGGGGCTGCGGCAAGCCTTTTTCTGAGAGCAAGAAGAGCAAGAGGCAGAAATAGATAGAATTGTTCTTCGACTCCGAGTGACCACGTGTGGAGCAATACTTTCGTGTAGGTCGGCTTGAAATAACCGGCTTGTGTCCAGAAATAGATGTTGGAGTAAGAGAACAAGGCGGCATAAAGCGAATGTGCAAAGCGAATCAAGTCCTGGGGCAGGAACATGAAATAACAGACGATCGCGCAAAACAGCAATGTGATGAGGAGCGCCGGCAAAATGCGGCGGATGCGGCGCTCATAAAATTTGCCCAGAGAGAACGTCCCCCGAGACAGGTCACGCACGATAATCCCTGTGAGCAAGTAGCCCGAGATGACAAAGAAAATGTCGACACCAATAAATCCTCCGGAAAACACTCCGGACGAGTGGAATAAAACCACAAGTAGCACCGCCACAGCACGGAGTCCGTCAATATCCAGTCTGTGTCCGACCATCGTGCCATCAGGGGCTATCTGTGCGCTCGTCAACATTCCTTGTAACCCGACTGCCCTCGATCTACAAACCTCATTGGCTTCGGCGCCATGATCAGTGCAAACTTCAAGTCGAATTTTACGATCTCGCTTGGCATTGGGTGTAACTTCGACAATTCACCGTCATAGCTGACGCATACCTGCTCACAGCTCGATCTCGAATGTTCCTTAAAACGTGATGACTTAGGTCCGCAGAACGTCACTCGATGAAGAATCTGCACTCTTTTCCGATTATTCCTCGGCCAGGCGACAGAGGTCCTGCGCTGTATATGTCCTGGCAATCTGGATGTCATTTCCGATAGTCGTATTGTCAAAGAACAGAGCATTCTCTTGAGATGAGGGAATCGTCAGAAAGTGAATCGCGCGTCGCCTGATCTGTTGCACCCTGAAGCCTGCGCGCAGCGCGTTGGCATGCAGCCAGACATCGTCAGCTCTCGGGCAACAGTTTTCAAACTCAGCTCCCGCACGTTTGAATGCCTCGAGGAGGCGTGGTGGATAGATCACACCGGAGACTCCATTTAGAAGATGACGCCAACTGGGCCGGGTCGATGTGCACAACGTCCATCGCGAGTAGGGGGCTATCTGATCTCCCTCAAACAAAATAGTCCGCGCACGATAACCGCTGACGACATTAGAATCGCTCTCGTATGCATTGACCAGACTGCGTAACCAGTCTCTCGGATAAAGCACGTCGTCGTCGGCAGTTACCAGCGGAACGGCAAAAGTCTCTGTGGAGGCCACGTAAGGATAGTATTTTTTGTGTGGACCGTAGTTCCTGCACGATCTGATTGCAAGCCCTCGCTGTTTTAGCCTTTGAAGCGTAACGGGCAGAGATTTGAGGTGCTCCTCCTCATCCAGCCAAAGGATCAGTTCAGATGGTAATAAGCTTCCTCGGGCGATTGACTCGATTGCAAGATACACCGTGTCGATCCTCTTACCGTAGGAAGTCAACGACACGACAGGACCACCAGGACTGACGATAGAAGAGATACTCCGCTGGTTCAGAATCTTGAACTGCCGGACTTTGAGCTCAGCGTAGGCTCTCCTTGCGAACCTTCGGGGTAGTCCCGTGATAAATTCTGCAACTTCGGGAAAGTTCATGTAGTCTCCGCCGCAGAAAGGACACATTGCGGCTCCTCGCTGCCGGGTGTCCGCAATTCTGTGACTTGCGAGCCGGTGTGAAGCTTGTATTGAATGGCGATCCACAGCGTCAGCAGCAACAATCCGTCGGACGCGAGGCTGGTCCAGGCAGCGCCCACGAAACCATATTTAGGAAGGACCGCGAGATTCAGGACAATGTTAAAGAGCGCGACGGCTACCTGGATCGCAGATCTCAAGCCCTGAAAACCGGCGCCCGACAAGGAGTCCGCCAGGAAGACATGCACGCTCCGCAACAGGGGAAGAAATGCGAGCCAACGCAGAGCGATCGCCGTATTCGCATATTTCGCGCCGAGCACCAGTGGAAGTAAAGGAGCACAGAGCCACAGAACCACAAACAGCACCGCCGTGTAAACGCAGGCACGTTTGATTTGGGTTGTTCCGTACGCATGCGCCGACTTCATCCCGTCCATGCCCCGGCGGAAAAAGTGTGGATAGGCAGCTGACGCCAGAGACCGTATCGGCGTCATACTGACGTCGATAATCCGGTAGGCCGCTGCATAGATTCCGGCCGCTGCGAACGACACCTTTCCAAGCATGACTTTATCGATATCGTTATAAACCGTCGCGGCAGATGTTCCTATGCTGAAGTAAATTCCCTCAGCGGCGTCCTTCTTTAACAGGTTCCAGTCGAATCTCGGGGCGCCCCACAAGCTCTGCGCCCGGTAGAGGGCGTACGCCGTACTGACTGCGCTCGCAATGGCATAGGCAGCGCCCCATTTTTGAAGCGTAATCGGCTCTTTCCCTATCGACAACACCACGATGGCGATGAGTCGGGGCAGGCTACCTGTAAGGTTTTGTATGGCATTTTCTTTCATGCGATCAATTGCTGCAAAACCAAAACTCGCGAGTTCAATCACCCGCAACAAGATTAGGTCAGAGACACACACCGCCATCACAAGCGAAAATGGCATTCGAAGCTGAAACAAGAGGTCAACGCCGATAACGAGACCAGTAAACGCTGTGCCAGAAAGGATGGTTGCCACCAATCCGTTACCCCAACACACTTCCGGGGCCCGTTTTCCGGAGCGGACATTCTTGACAAATAGATGACACGCACCAAGGCCAGAAAAGGGTGACAGAATCCCCGCCAGCGCGACGATCGCAACGAACGCACCATATTTTTCCGGACCCAAGCAACGGGCAATCAGGACGAAATAGGCGGCCTGAACGACGAGCCTGAGACTTTGGCCGATCGCTAAGTGACTCGTATCCCGAACGAGACGGCTGCCAGCAAATCTTTCTAGCACGGCTGTTTTCTCCAGCGTTTTGGATTCATCTGATACCGAATTGCCTCATAGACATGCTGTCTCAAGTGCGGATCGCGGACCGAGAGCAGTTTTCCGATCACACTTTTTCGGTGGAATTCGGCCATCTTCGGGAATCGCGCGATCGCTTCGGCCCGGCGCAATAGCAGTTCGGCAAGTTGCGGATCCGTCACGTTCGCAGCCAATTCACGCGCCTGAGCCTGCATTGCATCATGTCGGTTCGTCGTTCTGCTCAAAGCGGAAAATTTCCGGCTAAGGCTTCCGACACGTTCCGTGTAGAAATAATACGCAGCGGGGAGCACGGTAAAGCTGGCGCCGGCCTGCAGAGCGGAAAAGTAGAAGAGAAAATCTTCTCCATGATGACAGGATTCGTCGTAGCGTAACCCTTTGGACTCGATGAACCCTCGCCGAATCACTGGCTTCAAGAGTCCAAAGTCGACTGCGGCAGGTCGGCTTCCTCTGCACCTCGACACAAAATCGTGAACGTTAAGATCAAGCCTCTCTCCAATCAATCCGGGATCGACAGCGATCTTTGAAACTCTTTGCAAAACCGGGTCGTAGAGGTAGAAGTTGTCCGCCACCATCGTTAGGTTTTGCTGGCTCGCAAACTCCACTATCGTGTCGAGCCTCGCAGGGTGATAGTAATCATCGGCATCAAGAAGGGCGATCCATTCACCATTTGCGTCCGCGATCCCGGCGTTGCGTGCGGCGCTGGGACCTCGGTTCCCGGGCATCAATTTCAACTTAACCTTGGGCTCCTCCCGAGAGATTTTCCTGACAAGATCCGCCGTATCGTCCGTAGAGCCATCGTCAACGACAATCACCTCAAGCGGAGGGAGCGTTTGTTCGAGCGCCGAATAAATGGCTCGCCTCAGACAGTCCCTGACGTTAAACGCAGGAATGATCACCGAAGTGGATGTAAGGTCACTCATAGAAGTTTTTCAAGGAATGCTACGGCGCGCAACGCGGCGTTTATTCAGCTAGGTTTGGCCTACCACTGACCGCACCCGAACCTCGGACAGCGCGGGCTCTTTAACATCGAGACGCGCCACCGTCGGCTGTCTAAGCCGCGCGCGAAGCTTTTCGGCTGGCTTTTCAATGATGATCCGAACAAGTACCCCGAGGGCAATCGTGATGGGGAAACTCAATAGTCCGATTAAAAGTGTCCCGTGGATTACATGCGGCATTTGCAACAGGACGACGGAGTGAATCAGATACAGGGAATACGACAGCACGCCGATAAAACCAAGAAGGCGGGTATTCAGAATTTTGCCGATAACCGTCTCTGGAAAACGGACAACGTAATAGAGCAATGGTGCGATTGCTAATCCCTGTAGCGTGTACCGGAAGGTTTCACGGAAGATCGGGTTTCGGATGAGAAATGTGAGCAGCAAAACAACCAGGCATCCGGGCAGGATGTAGCGCTCGAGGCGTTTCCGTTCGAAAATCCGCCCGCAAAACGAAGTCTGCTGCAAACAAGCAAGAACACAGCCATAGAGAATCGAATCGGCACGGCTATCGCTGGCATCACGCGCCCATCGAATTCCGTCAGGCATAAACGCCACGACCGAGCACCTCCAGACAAAAATCAAGCCGCATACCAGCAGGAGGAACTTCGCGATATCTCCATAGTTTTTCAATCGCGCAAACAGCAAGATCATCAGCGGGGGGAAAAAGAGGTAAAAGTGCTCCTCAACGGCGAGAGACCACAGAGGTCCAAGCTCGGGAATGAAGCCTCCGTGGAAATTGTAATTTTGGTAGAAAAAGATCTGAGAGCACAAACCGTTCAGGGTGATGCCTGCAGTCTGATGGGTGAGCCACAATAGCAGCAGGGTCGAACCCAAAATGGCATAAAGCGGGGGAAAGATACGTAGAACCCTTCGCAAATAGAAGAGCTTCAGCGAAATCGCTCCGGTTTTCGCCTGTTCGCGAATCAGAAGGAGAGTAATCAGATAACCGCTCAGGAGGAAGAAGATGTTAACCCCGAAACGTCCCGGAACGATGTATTCCAATCCCGAATGCGCGACGTAGACGATCAGAAAGGAGATCCCTCGTACGCCGTCGAGCGAAGGTATTTTCCCCGCCGTTGCCGTGGACGGTTGCGCTACGAATGTGGTTGGATTCATATCTGCTGAGTCCGGAGCGCCGCTTGGCTCAAACCAATGCAGGCGAGGAGAAAAAGAAACCAGGTGACACGGAACAAACCGAGTGAGCTTTCCCCAATGTTAAATAACAGTACGCAAATGATCACAACGAGGCACCATCGCACGTAGCCCTGGTTACTGCGCGAGGACGCGCACCGGGCGGCGTTTCGCATGGCCTGCCCGGCCATCGCTAGAATGATGGCGATACCCAAAATGCCCGTTCCAAGCCACACGTCGAGGAAACCGTCCTGAGCCTGAGCGAGCCCCCATCCAGCGATCAGAGTGACGTTTTGCGAGGGTCCATACAATCCACTCCAGAAAGAAGCAAAGCCGTAGCCCAGGATCGGGTGCTGTAAAATTGCCTGCCATACTGCGGTCCAAATGATGGTTCGCTGGCTTAAGGTGGAGTCCTTACCCATGAAGGCAAGGATCGTCGAGGAATTGCTGTAGATTCCATACGCGCCGATTGCTGCCCCTGTAAGACCGAGCAGCAGAATCGCAATCGCCTGCTTCGCAGGCAATCTCTGCAGCAGCCAGATCGTCGCAGTCAGCAGGAAGGCGATCAATGCCAAAATCCACCCTGTGCGCGACTGCGACATGACGATCAGAACTACGCACATCGAAACGTAAAGGGCTCTGAAGATCTTCTGATAAATGCCAGAGCACTTCCAATGCAAAGCCGTAAGCAAGAAGAGCGTGCAGACAGCCGAGCAATTTTGCTTGGATACCAGAATCCCTCGCCACGCTGTAGATTCCGTGCCCATGGACGGGATGAAGATTGCAAGCGCGATACTCGCCGGCAACACCACAGCTCCCACCAGCATGATGAGTTCAAATTGCCGTTGCGAAGACAATTGGCTACCGACATAGACCGCGAACGCCGTGAAAACGAGTATGACGAGACCGCTAAGGATGCTGTGCGAAGGCGTTGCGGACCAGGTGCAGGAGAGCAAGGCCAACAAGGGAAAGGCAAACATCAGCTTGACCCTGCGTCCGAGTGCAACGACTTCAGAGGATCGGAAGAGGATTAAAAGGAAGCAGATTAGGCTGAATAGCACCAAGCCAATTTTGTGCGCCGCTGAAGTGCCGGTACTAGCCGTCGCGGCAAAACTGGAATCTCCGGTGCGGGGGATAAACGACCCGTCCCCCGCAACGTAGAGCATCGGAACCAGCAGCGTCCAGCCGAGCGCCAATTGCCAGATCGGTGCTGGCCTGGACCGGGCCGTCACAAAGTGCTGCCTCGGGAGCAGGAATTGCTGCTGTTCGATGCTTAGCATTCTGGACATTCAATTACCGCCGCGTCGCGCTTAGACATATTTGCGTCAGTGCAGATTGCACAGCAGCGAACGCGGGCTTCTTTCTCATTGAGTCGTCGACCAAGCCCGGACGGTGGGGAGTCTTGTCTGCGCGTGCAGCCTGTGGAAGATTGGTCGAATTCAGCCAGTCCCATTTGTCGCTGGGTGTCCAGAAGATAATCCTTTTTGTATTTGCCGCAGGTACCGACTGCGTCAGATACTCCTGATACATTTTCGCAACAACCTCATCCCGAACCTGCGCATTGCCCTCGACTTGTGTGTCATTGACATCCAGTTCCGTGAAGAGCGTCTGGAGCCCCATCGCTCTGATCTGCGCAAGAAAGTCCGTGTAAGCGGCCCCGCCAGAGGGCCACGACGCGTTTAGATGCGATTCCACACCAACAGCCTGGACCGGCACTCCACGTGATACGAGCTGCTTTAGCAGGGCAAGCGTCGCGCGCCGGTTCGTTTCATGCTCGTTCGTTCCCTGCTCGACATCGTAGACGTTTAGAACCAGGAGTGCCTTGGGGTCAGCCTCCGCCGCCGCGTGAAAGGCGACGTCTATGTATTGTGGTCCGAGGAGATTCAACCAGATTCCAGGATAGAGTCCGTCGGCCCGCTTAGACCAGTGCACGGTGGGTTCATTCACCACGTCCCATGAATCGATGCGCCCGGCGTAGCGACGCATGACCGTGGTGATGTGCTCGGTAAGATAGTGGTTCGCGTTTGAATTGTTGAGAACGGTCTTGAACCATTCCGGATTCGCCGGACTGTTCCAACACAGGTTATGACCGTGGACCAGAATGCGATTGCTTTCACAAAACTCAACCAGCCAATCGGTGTCGACAAAATAGAAAGAATCGGGCCTCGGCCGTAATCGGGTCCATTTGAACTCGTTGCCCGGCGTCAGCAAGTTGAAGTTGTCCTGTACGATTTTGACAAAATCCGGGAATTGCAATTGCGCTCTGCCCGTCTGCAGTCCAACTTTGATCCCGCATTCCGCTCCCACATCTTTTAGTGTTGCTGTCGCTGCCGACTGGTTCCGAGGCGCCGCAAACGACGCGAGTTCGGGCGTCGTTGCCCAGACCGCCCCTGCCAGACTTCCAGTCAAAAATGATCTACGCTTCATCATCCCTCTCGTCCAGGACTGCGACCGCAGCAGATCCGCCATCGATTGAATCCTCTGAGGTGCCGCATGGCTTTCGGGTCGCGCGGTAATTGCCTAGACTTCCGGCGAATATGAGGTGAATCGACTTGCTTACATCGTGCGAACGGGAGCACTCCAGCGGGTTCGCAGCGAGGTCCTGGCGATTTTCGCTATACCACGCAACTTGCGATAGCCATGCCACAAGACTGAAGTTGCCATCGACGAGCCCAGTTCAAGGACAGGCGTACCCTTCCCCTCAACATGGGCCCTAAGCTTCGAACGTTCACGCGCATAGACGAATGATTTTGCATACTCCCACGGAAAATGAATAATCTCCGGAGAAAGCTTCATGCCTTCCTTCTCAAAAGAGCAGGTACCTTGAAGTGCATTCAAACGCAGCGGGCCTTTATAGCCAATGGGCGTCCACATGCCCCGGCGGCCCATCGAAGTAGGGCCGATCTGGTGCACGGCCATCGCCAGCGCATACACGACCTCGTCTGGTGGGCCATCTCCACGAAACTCCGAAAGCCGAAGCGTTCGCCAGTTACTCAATATTTCTCGAACAGTTTCAAAGAATGCTGTCGCCTCGCGTGAATGATTGAAGTAGTACGTGCCGCCATTAAACTTTGGGATGGCCTCCAAGTGAAAGCATTGAAGAGCGTGATCCACATCGAGGTAAGGATCGGTAGACCCTTTCCGCAGAAATTTGTGACCTGGCACTCCAAAGTACTGACCATTGAATGCAGACCAAAACTCTTCCAGATTTCCCAGTACAAGACAATCGCTGTCGATGAAGAGTGTTTGTTCATAGGGGCTATAGCGGTCGAGGAATAATTTTTGGCTGACGCCGGATCCGTATTCCGGACGGTAGGCGACAACATTTGTAAAAAGCCTGCAAACTTCGGAATTGTGAGAATCAGTAACGAGTGTCCTCGGCAATCCGGGGACATGGACTTGTAGCGAATGGGCCAACGATCTGGCTTGTTCGACATATCGGTTGTGGCCGTACGCGAGGGTGATCACACCCCGAGTACGCGTCTCTGGCGTCATCTGCGGCTCCATCGATTCAGGCAACTTGTAGCCAAGGAAATATGCTGTAGGCGGTCACGCGACGGAACTCGGTTCTGGGCCAACCTGGATATTGCTCCGGCGTAGGAGAACAAAATCGCGCAGTTTCTTACGCAATGCCGGGCCCAGCAGATAGGCCCCCGAGAGCAGCAACAACAACCGGGGGGTGGGAGATCCTACGACTGCGCATTCATAGAAGAGTCGCCTGAACCCGCGAATTCCAGCGTGGTCCTGAACGGCAGCGCCGACGCATGAACCGACGATAAAGTGTGAATACGTGCGGCGACTCATCAGGTGCCGATTCGCACGTCCCCAATTCACCTTTGCTTTCCAGTCGACTCCATTTGAAATCGCCGGGCGCTTTTCCGGCACGTAGTAGATCGAGAGTGGCTGCTCGACAACAATCAGACTCGCGTCAGAATGGCGGAACGCTCGCAAGAACCAGTCGATATCGTGAAAGAACGGGAGACCTTTGGTGAAGGGCAATCTTGAGCATCAATTTCTTCGCACAAACAAAAGTTGAAGTCTGAAAATAGCAGAGATAATCGAACATGAATTCGTATGGTGGTTCACCGGACCGCGGAAGTCTGCGCGGCCGCACGACGTCCGCGGAACCCGTGGCGCGATGGAGATGCTGACACGTCACCACACGAATCTGCTTCATCGGGCGGTTCGCCGGATTGCGTCCGTCTGCATCTCGAGTTTCTAGGCAACCACTCGTCGTCATCGTCTAGCAAAGCAATCCACGTGGAGCGGGCATCCCGTATACCAATATTGCGTGCCTCAGCGCCTCCCACTCGCTCGGAGAGCGCAATGCAACGGACCCGGGAGTCGTCCAGGCGCCCTACCGCTTCGACACTCTGATTTCCGCTCTTCGCCATCGATCACCACGATAACTTCGAGATCCCAAGGTCTGCTCGAGCGCACTTTTGACGGCCCGCAATAAAAGCGATGATCGATCGCGAGTAGGAATTACGACACTTATCGTTGGCATCGGATTGATCATTCCGAATTTTGACTCGTCTGTGGACAACCAGACGTTGATCTTGAGGTGATCGCAAGACTTATGGAATCGTGTAGATCGCAGCGGATGAGGCCGACGCGACAATTCCTGCCGATTGCGGCAGATTTCTGATATAACTGAACGGAACATAGAGCACGTCCTCCGGCTCCATCACAATATCCGGCTGTTTGCCCTTCTGCATCGCGCTGAAGTTGACGGGGATTTCTCGATACCCACCGTCAGGTAGCTTCCTGATGAGTTTCGAGTGCGCGGGTACGGCAGACGGTGGTGTACCGCCAGCCAAGGCGACAGCTTGCATGAGCGTGAGCTGTGAATGAGTTTTCTGCATAACAAATCCTCCGGGCGAGTAACGGCCCCAGAACATAGGCAATTCCTGCCTTAGGCACGACGACCGTATCGCCCGGGAAGACCTGAACCTCGTCCGCGATCGCCGTATGGGGGTCGTTCGAAAGATGTATAGGACACGGGTTGTCTGAGAGGGATCTCGACGCTGGACGTGATGTTGTAGTCTGCGATATCGCTCAGCCGCCCGGCAAGTGCGATCACAGCGAGGATAGAACGTGAGGTCTGAATCGCGTAGGCGCCAGGAGACTTAACCTGACCTAAGACGGACACATACTTGAGTCGAATACTCATCCACTGTTACCGTGACCTCTGGATGATTCATGTAATGCATGCTGATGAGACGGTCGCGGATCTTTTGCGCCGCGGCTGAAGGGGTTAACCCGGCGACGCTCAGGTTTCCAATGCCCAGCAGTGGAATCTCGCCTGCATCGGTTACTCGCGGGCGTTGTTCGAATTCGGGTGTATCGAGAACTTGTATATGGAGAACATCTCCTGGCCCGATCAGGAGGGTTTCTGGCGTATTGGCAAAGGTGAGAGTGCCGACAAACGCGATCATCGCAAATCCGAATAGGCGAAGTAGTCTAAACATGTACCCTCTCCTTGGTTGGTCGTACGGCGGTGAACCGGGTAGCCATAATAATAGTCGCTGTAGCTTGCCGATTTGCGATCAACCGCATTGAGACCACTCCGACCTTTGTCTCCCTGCTCATGGAAACCAGTTCCGAGTGCCCGTCTCAGTCCATTGCTCGAAGTGAAACCTGGACGCGCAACGACCAACGTCACATCAGCCATATGAGAAAGTATGGTGGCGTCAGTCACGGCCAGAAGTGGAGGGCTATCGAGTACGATGTAGTCGAATCGGAGTTTCCACTCACTTAGAAGACTTCGCATTCGATCCGAATCCAGAAGCTCAGCCGGAAAACGTGGAGTCGGTCCTGCTCGCATCAACTCCATTCCCGGAATCGCCTTCCTGGTGGCGTAACGCAACTGACATTCTTCATCGGCAAGTAGGACGCTCAGTTCTGATGAAGTTCCTTTTTCAAAACCTCTCAATGCTTTTTCCATTGGAGTTGCAGCGTTGGGTGTGCCACGGTCTCCCTGTTTCGCGACCGACTGATCACGAAGTGCGCGCGGTTGTGAGTTAACAACAAATTGCTCCCGCGGCTCTTCCTCGGTGAGAGAGTTCACCACCTCGATAGAGCGCGGGGGATTGCGCATGTCCGCTTCAACCAGAAGAACCCGCTTCCCCGACCGAGCCAACAGCACTGCCAGGTTCGCGCTGACCGTGCTCTTCCCTTCCCCTGGGACGGAGCTTGTCACCAAGATCACCTTGAATGGAGTTGTCGACTGGGCATGTAGCAATTTGGTTCTTAGACCGCGTAATGCTTCCGCGAACGGCGTAGCGGGCGCCTCCACTACACTTGGAAACCGGCTGGAAAAAGCAGCGGCAGGAAGCCACTTGCGACCCGGTATGCCAAATTTCGGAAGGACGGATAAGAGTGGTGATCCTGTCAACTGCTCTATCTCTTCGACTGATTCGATCTTCGTTCCGATACTGTCGGTGAAGAGAGCTGCGCAGACACTCAGCAACAAGCCGCCCAGCAGCGAGACAGCGAGATAGACGGGGATGTTCGGCCTTGCAGGCTTTGCGGGCACCATGCCCGGCTGCACCACTGAGATGTTTGAAGAGTGGAATCTCTGGATGACGCCCGCTTCCTTGAGGCGCTTGAACAGGTCCTCGTACAGGCTGCGGCTATCGTCGGCTTCCTGTTTGGCAATCGCATATTCGATTGTTTTGTCATTGAGCCGCTCAGCTTCTGTTTTGCTCCGAACATATTCCGTTTTGAGACGATCTTCAGCCTCCTCGGCAGCGTGATAATCGTTCGCCGCGCGCTTCCCGATGCGGTCCACTTCCTCCGAGATGGCTTTTGTTACGCTCTGGAGGCTCGAACGTTCGTCGACCAATTTCGGGTACTCACTCCCGAATTTCGAGCTATCCTGAGCCAGTTGCGCTTGCAATGAAGCTTGCTGCGATCGCAAGGTTTGTAGCAGGGTGAAGGAACTCTGAACTCCGGGGGAGGCCCCCATCAAGTTGCCGCCGGCGAGCCCGGAAATTAGTTCAGGGTCACCATTCTTGGCCGTCTGGTAAACAGCTCCCTTGATAATCCGGTTGGAAGTCGCCGTCGTGAGCGCCGTCGTAGCTTGTTGCAAACGGTCAAGCGTCGAGCTGTAGACCTGGTCTCGACCCTGGGAGTCGGTTCCCAAACTGTAGACCCCGGTGTCTTTTTGCAGATTAACGACCTTGGCCTGAAGCTCCTGCGTTTGTTTCTTCAACTCAGCTAATTGCGTATTTAGCCATTCGGACGACTCGGCGGTCGCCGCAAAACGTGTCTCGAAGCCATAGTCTTTCAGTGCCCGAACCAGAGCATTTACTACGGCAGGTGCTACGTGACGGTCGGAATGATAGAAACGAATCTCGATTAGGCGCGTTCCGGCGATTGGTTCCACTTTTAGGTGCGCTGCGAAGATTTTTAGCGCACTCGTCCTGCGCTGCGGGGAATTTACCAGGCTAGTCTCGGACGTGTCGGGCGGATCATAGGAAGGAAAAAACCGCATCACCCAACCGATTGGGCTCCATCCCGCTCGGAAATCTCTCGTTTCTTCAAGATGGAGAGTATCGATGACTTTTAAAGCCAGAGCGTCTGACTTGAGAATTTCGGCTTCCGTCTGGAGATCAAGATTTGCGTTCAGAGCATCGCTCGGGCTTTCAGGAGTTCCCGCCATGATGCTTTCAAGACCCAGTAAGTCCGCCTTGGTCTTCTCGACCTCGAGGATGGCCTTGCCTTCATACCTTGGTGTCATAAGTAGACACACCAGCACGCCCAGTAGAAAACAGAGGCCCGTCATCAGTGCGATCTGTCTTCTGCGGCGCTGTAAGATTTGAAGAAGATCGAAAATCGTAAGTTCGTCGCGATTCAGAGGTATCGGTTGACGTCGCTCGAGCGTTACTGTTCTCGTGGAGAGAGCATCCATTTTGGAGTTCCTTTTCCGCCGAGGCCTGCGCCGTGCGGGGTGGTTTTAGCCGAGAGCCGCGAAATACGGGCGAAGCTCGTTTGGGTTTAGTTGATTAATGATTGGAAACTTCGATTTGACGTTTCACGCGCTGGGCGGTCAGGTCCTGCGACGTGAGCGGGGCGGAGCGGTTTATTGAACTTGGGCCCGATTGCGATGCGAGCTCCGACATGATTCCGTCTGCCACTATGCGAGCATTGTCTTCTCTTATCAGATCGCGGTGATGGGCATCCAAGTACATCGCCTGCAAGTGGCCGGTCACAACGGCTTGCCATCCCAGAAGGCGGTTCACGTGAGGTGGCCTCTCGGAGGCTAATACTAGAAGGACGTTGCCATCGTATCTCTTCGGATGGTAGCTCCAAGCAGCGCCCTCTAGTACCCGCTGCGCTATTTCGGCCTCAGTCCCGTTCGATCTTGTTCCGAAAATGCGCGAACACTGTTTGCGTAAATGCTCAGCGAGATAGTCCATGCTGAGACCCACTCCCAGTTTTCCCGCTCTCCTTACAACGTAGCCCAAATAACCCATCATTCGTTTTAGCGAATCACACGATTCGGCATACGACGGATTTGGCGGGTCCACCAGCACCACGAGTGACACCTCATGTCCGGCAGCCCGCAACTGTGATGCAACCTCGTACGCCAGAATACCGCCCAAACAGAAGCCGCCAATCGCATAGGGGCCGGTCGGTTGTGCTTCGAGAATCTTGTCTAACAGGTGCGACGCGATCTTTTCCAGCTTTGGAGAAGGGCCGAGTCTGGCAAAATCCTCCGCCGTCAACGCTACACAGATCAGTGAATACTCCTCGTCCATCACCTTGCCCAGATCAGGACTAAGATAGTGCAACCAAAAAATACTCTTGCGGCCTCGATTGGGCCGCAGTGTAAGAACACCTGGTGGAAGCGATGGTTTGCCTTTTTTCCTTCCGAGCGCGAGTTCTGCCTGCAATCGAATGGTGGGAGTTTCGGCGAGTTCCATAGCCGAGATGTCCTTGCCAAATTCTGCCAGCATACGCTCACGCAGAAGATCGACAACGTCATGTCCCCGCAGAGTGCAAATAGGTTGTCATTGGGCCCGATTTGGGCCCGATTCAGAATATTCCTCCAAATTGCACTGAGTCGCGATTCTGCCGCTCGAAGCTCGATCAACCCAGCAAGTTGCCTGGCTGTGGGGGCTTCCAAGAGTTGAAGGAGTGTGAGCTCCACTTCAAATGAGCTTCGAAGCCGCATTAGGAGTTGCATTCCCAGGAGTGAATGGCCGCCCGCCAAGAAGAAACTGTCTTCCGCCGAAACGGCATCGTTCTCAAGAATATTCCGGATCATCGCCAAGAGTTTTTCTTCTGTCGGTGAGCCCGGAATCTTCGGAGCCGTTCCTTCGAGTAGTTCTGCGTTTGAACGCTGGGGAAGGATCGAAAGATCAATTTTCCCGTTAGATGATACGGGGCGTGAGTGCAATCGCACATACACTACCGGAATCATGTAGTCTGGCAGGCTGCGTGCCAGATGCTTCTGCAAGTCCTGCACTGTCGGAACGTTCCTGTCCTTATTCGGGAGAACATACGCGACTAGCTGGTTTTCGCCCCCCTGTGACCGGCTGCTCGTCACGGCAGCAAAATCAACGTCGGCGTGCTGATTTAACGCGCTACTGATCTCATCCAGTTCAACACGGTGTCCACGAATCTTTATTTGGCGGTCGATGCGACCACGAAATTCGATCTCGCCGTCCTGCCGCCTGACACCACGATCCCCGGTGCGGTACATACGAGCCCCTGGAGTTGTTGCGAACGGGTCGGCCAGGAATTTTTGCTCAGTCGCGTCAGGCAGGTTTCGATACCCGCGCCCGACACCGCTTCCTCCGATATAGATCTCGCCGATAGTTCCGTCCGGAACTTTCTCGCCGTCATCATCGAGGAGGTATACAGTCGCGCCGGGAATCGGTCGCCCGATACGTGGTATTCCTACTGAACCAGGTGTCAGGAAGGACGAAGTGGCAACCACGGTGCACTCTGTTGGTCCGTAGTTATTAAAGACTTTAAAGGGGAGCTCAGAGCCGGGGGAACGATGGTGCTGATCTCCGCCTGTCAGCAGCAATCGTAGCGAAGTACTCGCAGGCCATCCCATTGTCATCAGGGCTCCGGCATGGACGGTCGGGACAAAGCCGATCGTGATCCGTTCTCGAATCATCCATTCCCGAAGGAGCTCCGGCGACGAGCGCACGGTATCCTCTGCCAGGCAGACGGTTGCACCCGCAAGAAGATTTGGCCAAATCTCCCAGACGGCCGCGTCAAATCCGAGACCCGCCACATGACCGGCGCGATCACGCCTCGTGACCCAAAAGTGCCGACGTGCCACCGGATAAGATGGTTGAGGTTGGCGTGCGTAATCTCGACGCCTTTGGGGTAGCCTGTTGATCCGGAAGTGTAAATCACGTACGCAAGACGATCCGGCTGGATAGGCATGCCAGCAAGTTGTGGGGTGGCATCGATCACAGCGGAGTCTCGGCAGGGATCGATGCCACACGCGTTGACCCTCAGACGACCAAGCAAGTTGGATCGCGCAACAACTGCGGTTGCGCCGGAATCTCGCACGGCAAACTGCAAACGTGACTCTGGCCATAGGCAATCGAGTGGCACATATGCCGCCGCGGCCCGAATCACACCCAGGGCAGCGACGATCCAGTCGAAAGACCGTTCCATACAAATCGCGACTGTGTCTCCGGGTAAAGTTCCACATCGCGCTAAATATCCAGCAAAACGGTTTGCTCGGTGATCAAGCTCCTGATACGTCAACTCGCGGTCACCATCGACTAAGGCGATTGAATGCGGGTAGTTAGTGCGCTTAGCTGATATCTCCTCGCCAATGGAGCGAATACCATCCGCCATCATAGGCACGTCGACGCTTCGGGGTTCAAGCGTGAGCGATACCAGTCGCGGATTGGCTGGTTTTGACGAGACTCGACCTTTTCGTGGTGTTTGTATCACGGCTCGACCCAGACATCAGAAGGATGCGATTCCGCAATATCCCTCGAACCAAAGCGAATTACATTTGCAAACAGCTTGCCCCTGGATTGCAGGCCAGGCTCGTAGATCTCAGCAGCAAAGCTATCCCGGCTGACGAACGAGAAAAAAGCGTTCAGAATATTCTTCGAATCCGCTGACGAATGACGATGAGGCCGAATTCCAGATTCCCGACAAGGTACCGGCGCCACATCCTGCGTGGCTCACGGAATAGACGGTACAACCACTCGCAGCCGAAGTTCTGCATCCATAACGGCGCTCTGCGGAACAACACCGGCAATCAACTCAAACGAGCCACCTACACCCATCGACACAGGTACCGAGAGCTGCAATCCGTGTTCATAAATCCAGTGTTCTTGTTTCGGTGCACCCAGAGCAACGAAAAGAAGATCCGGTTTCGCAGAACGTATTGCAGAAGCCGCTTCCTCGAGACCTTCCGGAGTCTTCTCGAACCCGAACGGAGGGCAATACGTGCTGATTCGCAGAGACGTCGCGCGTTGCTTAAGAACTCGAGCTGCCCGGTCCGCAGATTCAGGAAGGCCACCCATGAGGAAAACATGCAAGGTCGTGTTCGGCCGCGAGACTGCAGAGCGTTTGGACCATGTCGACACCTGTGATTCTTTCCTGAAGAAACGCGACCGTAGAACCGCGCAGCGAGCAAAAGCGAGAAACCGTCCGGAACGACCAGGTCCGCACGGTCGTAAATCTCGCGCAACCGCTTGTCTTGATCCAGAAGAACGATATGCTGGGCGTTGGCAGTTGCCACGAAAGTTGGCTTTCCGCCCGCTTTCGCATGTGACACGATCGCATCGCAAGCCTCTTCACGCGAACAATTATCAACAAGCGCGTAGCCGATACCTACCCGGTCGGTCACTGCGTAACGGAGAGGTCTTCGCATCTGAACCGAGAACGACGTGCCTGAGGGCGCCCTCATCAATCGGGTGCGCCTGGCGAAACGTAGATTCGTCCATGCACGGAGGAGTGCTCATTTCTCACCATGTCTTGCTGCAGGCAACACGCAGCACTGGGCATTGGAGCCGGAAACTCCGTGCGGCATGTACATCAAGCCGCACCTGTCCCACGAAGGACGGCTGGGACTGTCTGGGCAAGGATCTTGAGGTCCAGCCACAGGGACCATTTGTCGATGTATTGGAGGTCGAGCTCCATCCACTGCTCGAACGGGATCGAATTGCGACCTCTCACCTGCCAAAGGCATGTGATACCTGGTTTGACGCTAAACCGCCGACGATGCCAGTCCTTCTCAAAAAGCTGATAGTCACGAAGTGACATCGCTCGGGGCCCAACCAAACTCATCTCACCCTTTAGAACGTTGTAGAACTGTGGCAGTTCATCGATGCTCGTGTTGCGGAGAAAGCGGCCGAGTGGCGTAATCCGTCGGGTCGTGCTTGATTTTGAATACGGGTCCGGTCATCTCGTTCATGGAGAGAAGCTGATCCTGGACCTTCTCTGCGTCAGCGATCATTGTCCGGAACTTGTAAATGCTGAACCTTCTCTTGTTCAGTCCCACTCTCGTCTGCCGGAAGAAAACAGGACCGTCGGAAGTGAACTTGATGAGGAGACTGACAATCAGAAATACAGGGGCCAGAAGTATCAGCAATGCGGCAGAACCAAAACAATCGATCAAGCGCTTGACGAAAGCCGGCCACGAAGCGCTTGAGTCGGCGACGGTTACAACTTGGGCGTTGGCGTCCAGCTCCATCGGGGCAGGTTCTTGATTCCGCAAATTGAAGACTTGAGAATCAACCCGGATGACTATGCCGTGATGCTCACAGAGCGATACAAGTTCAGCAGCGTGTTCATAGTAAGAACGTAGTGGGAGATAGATGGCTGCTTCGTCAACAACGTTATGCCTCAGGAAATTGGCGAGCCCTGAAAACGAGCAGCAGCGGGTATGGCCCGATGCTTCAAACTTCTGGAGGCCAGCCCAATCGTCATCTACATAGCCGACGATCTGATATCCAAATTCGGGGTGCATATGCAAGGTATTTCCAAACTCGATCGCGCGTTCGTTGGTGCCGACAATAAGCAGAAATCTGCTGTTCCGCCCTCGGCTGCGCAAGATCAGAAGAAGTGAACGGGCCGCGATCCGCCCAGAAACCATCATGACCGTGCAAACGATCCACAAAATCAGGACGAATGGCAGCGAGACCATCTCGATGTGAAGCACCTTCGCCATCAAAAGAAGAAATGCTGACGCCAGGAGAGTCGCTTTGGCCACCCCGATTGCCTCAACGGAACGCTTGGTAAGTCTCTTTGAGGTATAAAGCCCTCCGAGGACGAAGAGATTGTGCCAAGCGACAAGAAGCAGGGCGAAAAGCAGACAATTTCCCAACTTGATTCGGAACGACATGAACTCGGACAGCGACAATCCTCTCGGCGAGGAAAGCAAAACAAACGTTGTGAACAAAAACGCACCGATCAATACACACATATCGTAGAGTTTTGCCGTGTGCTTCATGACTCGCCATTTAGTAGAGATCATAAGATTGGAATCCGCCGAATCGCAGTCCAACGCGATTGATGAGTGAGGTGGTCAAAAACATTAGTAAATTGGAAATTCCGACAAATGACTTGCGAGGGCCGACTAACGATTGCGGAGTTCAGAAGTGCCTAAGAAACGCTTGAGTCACCATAACCAACCAGTGCTTCGCCGATGGCTTGAGCTCCAAGCGGAGAAGAGCCCATGTCCTCGAGGTCCTGCGCGTCCATTTCGACTGAGACACTCTTCATAATGAGATCGAGGCTGATCACCAGTCGAAGCGCGTTCTTTTTTCGCACTACAATGCCAGTCATCCCTTGCAACGGGCCACGCACCACCCTCGCCTGATGACCAACTTTCAGGAACGGGCACGGTTCGGCCTGCAAAAGGTCGATGCCTTGGCGAAGGATTTCAATTTCGTCTGTCGGTAGCGCTACCGGATCTTTCCCGTTGCCGACGATCGAATGCACCCCAGGCAGCTCCAGAACGCGGACGCGTTCGGTGCGCTGAATTTTCACGAACAGATAACCGGGGAAAAGCGGCTTCTCCACGAGCATGGTGCAACCGTTTTTCCATTTCTGCATGCCTCGACCCACCGGCAAGAAATGCTCGATCTCGCGGGCGCCAAGGTGCCGAGCAACCCGCTTTCTCGTGGCAAGAGAGGGTATAGACAGCGAACCACTCGCAATGTTTCGTCAATTCTGATCACCTTTTGTTTTATGTTCTCAGCGAGACAGGGCTTCGCCATTGCCAGTTAGATTTGGCTTATTAAACTTCTCGGAGAGGGCTTGGTGAGAAACCGGGTTAGGGCAACCCGGCCTTAACTAATTACAAGTAAATGCTGTCTGTAACGGCATGTTTTGGCAAGTGCAAATTTCAGTTTTCCCATATCGCAATCTCTGATGAAGTTCGATTCTCGACAATATTGCCCCCAAATTTAAGACGCTCAACAGCATTCACCTGAAAGCAGTCGAACAGCAATACATGCCTTCTATTAGATTTATCACCCTCAGTCAGCACCGAAGATTAAACACTAAAGCGCAGAAACTACGGACCTTGCATTGATATGTGATTTGGACGTTCTGAAGTCATTAGACGATTTAAGTCTCGAATTCGAAAAACCTCAGCTGGTGCTCTTGTCCTTCAACGACTAATGCCCCGACGAAGCCTTCTCCTGGATTAAGCGAATACAATCGCCATTTTTTCTTGTCGGCGCTATGTAATTCAGCAGGTCTATCCGGTGTCAGGGAAACGTCAAAGTCTTGAAGAGAAGCTTGCAGCCCCATTCCATGCGCCTTAACGTAGGCTTCTTTCCGCGTCCAGCCGAGGAAGAAAGCTTCCGGGCGGAGCGTCGAAGGCAGTGAGGCGAGCTCCTCCTTTTCCCGCGACGAAAAGAAATCGTTTTCAATACCTTCAAGAGCAATTTCAGGTCTGATCTTCTCTAGATCGACTCCAACCTCGTGTTTCAGGCAAAAAGCAAACAGAGCGAGTCCATGGGAATGCGAGAGATTAAAACGGAGTGATGGTATTTTTGCCATGCTGTCAGTGCCGGTTTTCCGTGCTTGAGAATCTCAATACTTACTCTTTGCGGTGGCTCGCCGAGATAGCCACCGAGCAGCTTGACGAAGAATAATCCGGGCCACAGTGAAATGATCGCGATCCTTGGCGAACACGAACCGGGCGGCTCGCTCCCGTTCTTCCGTCTGAGAGACATGTAGAAGCGTAATCTGGATTAAGAGAATCAAGATCCAGACCGAGCCTTCCAAATGTGCACTTCGTTGCTTGCTAGCTCAATTCCGGGAGAAGCTGGTGACCAGAGAGTGTTTTCAGTCATAAGGGAGAGTCATAATCTGACGAAATCAAATCGTTCTTGAGAATCGTAGTTCAAGTAAAGGAGACTCGATGCATGAGGCCACCAGCCTTGCTCGTTGCGCAACGTCGACAGACTTTTTGCTCGCAGTTGGATAGAGTTCCACCACTGCCCACATTACCTTACTGACTGTTCCCAGTCGGATCTGGACAAAGCAGTACTGCGCTTAAACCAACGCCCGCGAGAGACTTTAGGTATTGCGACTCCTGCGACTAGACTTCAAGAAAGTGCTGCCCTCAGAACGAGAGTTCCCGGCCCAAAATAGGTCCATCATTCCGTACCGCGCACGTAGTATTGCATGTCTAGCTTGCGACCCTCCGAACTAAAACGGCGCAAGCGGGCGAGACCCAACTTTTGTAGTGTGTATTGTAAGGTGGTGACTATTACGCCCATGCCATACCAGAGGCTCCGCCAGAAATTGATTGAGGATGCTTCTTCGAAATACCTTGTGGGACAAGAAACTTCGCCGATGCGAAAACCGAAATAGACACACTGGACGAGCATTTGATTGTCAAAGACAAAATCGTCGGAATTTTCAAGCAAGGGCAGCTCGCTCAATACCGTACTGCTAAAAGCGCGATAGCCGGTATGGTATTCGGAGAGTTTCACATGTAGAATAGGTTTTCAAAGGCAGTTAGAAAGCGGTTGGCAACATATTTATAAGGGGCATCCCCCCGCGAAGTGCCGTCCCGCCTATGATGCGCGATCCCAGGACCACGTCGTATACGTCGTAGGCGACCATGCTGGCAATGGCCGTCACCAGCCGCGGCGTGTATTGATAATCGGGATGGACCATCACTACCACATCGGCAGCCGAGGCCAACGCCTCTCGATAACAAGTCTGCTGGTTGCGGCCGTACCCGTAGTTCCTATCATGCACGAAGACGTGGAGGCCCAACTTCTTGGCAACTTCGACCGTGCGATCGGAGCTGTGGTCATCGACCAGAATGCGGATATCCACGAGACCCGGAAGTTCCTGGATCGTCGATTCCAAAGTGTTTTCCGCATTGTATGCAGGCAGCACTACGGCAATACGTTTGCCATTAATCATTTGTGCCTCAACTCGGACCGACCACGAGGTTTGTTTCGTACCCCCCAAAAGCATTCCACTAAACGCACCAGCGATGCAAAGTTCGAATATCCTTATTTCCACTTCACTTTATCTCGCCCTTGAATCGATTGCCACACACTCCAAAGATAAGCGACGTTGATAAAACAGAAGTAGTAGGGTAGGCGGAGCACCTTCGATCTCAGCTTCCATCGGCTTCCGACAAGTGCGAGGCCGTAAAAAATCAATTGCAAAAATCCTGTCAGTTGGTAAAAGCGTCCGCGTAGTAGAAAAAAGTTTGCTACTGCCAAGGACACTAAGAAGAATGGAACAACCGACCGGATAACCTTGTGCGATAGGAAAAAGAATAAGGGAAGCACTTGAATCGGCCAAAAAAGAGCTTTAATCTCACTGAGTTGCTGTATGTTCCCGGCCATAATACGGACGCGTCGCTGGAAGCCGACCATCTGGCTGGCTTCCTCAAAGGCAATTGCCAAGGGCTCGTATACGACTCGACTACCGCCTGCGAGGACTCGGACTGGAATCACATAATCGTCATTGATGGTTCCGGGCATGGGATACGGGTAGAGATCTTTGCGGACTCCTAGAATCTGGCCATGCCCACCAAGGATCGACGCCAGACTAGATTCCTGGATCTTTAAGAACGTTTCGTATTTCCAATAAATTTCCTCCTGAAGCCCCATACTGGCCTGGTCTGCACGTTGAACCCGGTAGATTCCGCTGACAGCGCCAACTTCCGGATCGGCAAAATTGGCTACCAGTTGACGAATCGAATCTCGATCCAGTATTGCTGAGGCGTCGGAGAAAACGATGATTTCTCCTGTTGCTTCCCGGACGGCGTCGTTTAAGACGGATATCTTGCCGCGGTTTTGAGAAAAGGCTAGAACGCGGATGCTCGCTCCAAGAGATAGACGCTGCGCGGTCTCAACCGTGTCGTCCGATGAGCCGTCGGACGCGATAAGCACCTCTAGCTTATCCGCTGGATAGTCTAGCGACGCACAATTGTGAATCTTTGCCGCTACCACCCCACTTTCATTGTAGGCAGGAACTACCAAGGTTACGTGCGGTTCGATGGGGCTCTTGTGGACGGGCCGATGGATGAGAAGCCGAAGGAAAAGCAGCGCCATTGGGTAACCCACGTACGCGTACGCGATCGCGCAAACAGATAACCAAAATGCACTCTTCATAGACTCAATCATTTAGTGGAAACCGTTCGCTTCGCCTGCCGCTCGGGGCAAGCACCATGCACCACCTTTTGGAGAACCTCGGTGAAGCTCTCTGAAACCGTAGCCCAACTGTAATTTTCCTCAACCAGGTGTCGCGCAGCCTGCCCCATTTGTTCGCGCTCGGAAGGATCGCCGAGTAAACGAACCGTAATTTCCGCAAAGCTTGCAGCGTCATCCGCCAAAAGGATATGCTCCCCGTTCTTTACCGGCAATCCCTCCGCTCCAATGGAGGTTGATACGATGGCTTTAGCCATGCTCATGGCCTCAAATATCTTTAGTCGCGTGCCCCCCCGATACGAAGCGGAACGATGAACACTGCGCGCTTGGCCACGTAGGGCCGAACATCTTCGACCCATCCTGTCAATTGAATATTCGGTAAGCGAGCGGCAAGATCCTGCAGACTCGAGAGGGCTTACGACCGACGACGCACAAAGTAGCATCCGGAACCTTGCTAGGATCAAAGGGAAAATTTCGTTCGCAAAGTAAAGAATCCCATCTTCATTGGGAAGCCAATCCATCGATCCCGTAAACACCAGCGAGTTGGGTATCTCCGTTTCTCCTCGCGGTTGGAAAAATTCCGTGTCGGCGCCGGTTTGCATCACCGTCACCTTTTGCGGGTCCAAGAATTTGGCGAAAGCTTCGTGATCATTTTCCGACACCGCAACAACGTGATCGGCTTTCTGCAGATATCTCTCCTCCGCCGCAGCCATCCTCTTCCACTCACGCCAGGACAGAGCCTTCCACAATGGATTTTTCGCCACCTCGTAGTGGCGTTTCCAAATGACTGCTTCGACGTTGTGGCTAAAGAGCACTTTGGGACAGGGCCAGTCCCAAGGAATCACTCCAGCCGTCACAAGAAAATCACACAGTATGACATCGTATGTCTCTTCTTCGAGCAAGTCCTGCAACTGCTTCCGAACGAAGGTCGGCAATACTTCGTCAAGTTGTAAGGCTCGCGCGAGAAAAGATGCGCGACGTAATCGCAGCAACTCCCCGGCGCCTCTTGGAGAGGGTAATCCAGGGGGACCAGGATCACTCGTTGGAACATTTGGCGGAGTTGTTCATGAACATCATTATCGTGAGCCGCATAGAACGAAAAGAAGGTGACTGCGTGGTGTTTGGCCAACTGGCGGAGAATGTGGATAACTGCGAATTTTCCCCCCTGTATCGGGAGGAACAAGTCCGCCGGCCTTAACCCAAAGGATCTTCATGGGGAAGATTTACCAGCAGATTCCTTTATAGGCGGCCGTGGACTGCGGAGCGGCGCGATTTATCGAGATTAACTAGATCGACGACAACTTGATCCCCACGAATGTCTTTGCAGAAGGTCTCCGGTCGATTCCGCGCGTGGCGATCACGACCACTTCGGCGTACCTCAGAACTTCCTCCAAATTTGATTTCAGGAGAGAGCCGATGTGGGGAATAACCCGCTCGATATATTCACGGTTTGATCCGATCAGTCGGCCGAGCGATACATTATCGTCCCAGATCTGGATCTCGCGCCCTTCTCCAAGCAGACGTTTTACCAATTGGACTTGAGGACTTTCGCGAAGATCATCGGTAGCCGCTTTAAAGCTAAGGCCAAGCATTCCGATTTTGCGTTTTCCGGTCTGCAACACCAGGTCCACCGCGCGCTCCAAATGTTCTTCATTACTCGGCAAGATGGATTCGAACAAAGGTAGTTTCAGGTCAAGTTCTTTTGCCCGATAATTCAGTGCCCGCACGTCCTTCGGTAGGCACGATCCTCCAAAAGCGAATCCAGGCTTTCAAGTAGGTCGGTGAAATATTGAGCTTGGTATCGGAACCGCAAAAATTTCCATCAGCGATTCCGCATCGACTTCGAGTTCACGGGAAAGTGTGCCTATTTCATTGGCGAACGCTACTTTCACAGCGTGCCATGCATTACAAACATACTTCACCATTTCCGCTGAACGGAAGGAAGTCTCGAAAATGCGGCCGGGAGCCCAAGAATACAGATCGCGAACGATGGCGCTATGGGTTTTGTCGGCAGCGCCGATTACGTCATGGCCGGCTCTTGAAAATCGGCCGACCGCAGTACCCTCGCGCATAAATTCCGGATTGACACAAACTCAAAGTCTTTTCCGATGCGTTTGCCGCTTAGCAATGTTT
>CAWHQX010000018.1:0-105922 GCA_963831545.1 uncultured Acidobacteriota bacterium | reverse complement strand
ACCACATCGGTACGGTTGCGAGGACGCTTGGTTCAAGGACCAGTTTGTTATCCTGCCCAACCGCCAGCGCATAGACGCTTTTCTCCTGAGACCAGAAGGTCGCGTTTACTTTGGCTTTTTGTTTGGCGAAATCTTCCGAAAGGGATTTGTATTCCGCGTCTTTCTTCGTCCATTTTGCAAGCTCGGCAAGTGCCCGCAACGCCTCTGCGCCGACACCGCTTTGATACAATTCCGACTTCAATGGCAGAAGGGGCCCCCCTTCAATCCAACCGTGACCTATTCCAAAATTCTTTGGCAGCCCATTTTCGTCATACGTTGAACGCAAGAACTGATAAGCCCTCCACAGATTGCTCCAATGATCGATTGCGAACGAGACGTCTCCGCTCGTTCTCACGTAATCTTCCGTGGCAATAATAAACAGGGGAGTCGCGTCGGCAGAGGCGGTGCCGTACGGATAATCCTTGAACCAGTTGACGAGCGAAGCCGTTTGCGCAATCTCGTGAGGAATTCTTCCGTTCTCCTGCTGGAACTTTGCCAAAAAATCGAGCGCGTCTTTTGTTGTGGAAAAATCGCCCATACTGTTGAAGGCGAAGGAGGTCCACTCTGAGTCGCGCCCAAAATACCAGGCGAAGCCCGGCCGCTGTGATTCACCAGAGGTCCGGTAACCTGCGACCAGGCCGGATCCCAGGTAGGGGCTTTTGACGACACCCTGCAGCACGCTCACGCGTGACCAGTCATATGCCTGCTGCAACTGTGCGTCGGGGAACTCGGCGTTGACCGTGTTTCGAAGATAATCAGAGTAAAAAGCGGCGGATCCCTTCTCTAGTTCAGCATTTTGCTCGATCAACCGTTGATACGTTTTCTCGGCTTCAGCCGCTCCGTTGATCGATGCCGCCATCACGATCAGCTTGGTTTCCTTGCCTCGACTGGTCACACCGAGCCGCATGGCTGCCACGGAAGAAGAATCGTAGTTGGTATCAAACGGCTGACTGACAACTGTCGCGGTGGGCGAACCCAGTAGTCCTGCGTATTGCTTGTGATCTACACCAAACGCGGTGGCGTGCAGGCGCGCATCCCAAGAAGAATAGGTGGCGCCCAGCGCCGCGGGCCATTCCAATTGAAAATCGGGATGAAACCTGGCCTCAATCTCAAGAGGTTGTTCGGTTTCAACATCGAGCTCAATAATCGCCCCGGGCTCGTTGACCGGAGTAAAGAATGTTTCCTTCACTCGAAAGGTATCGCCCGCGTACAGGATCGTCGTCGATTCGGGACGAACCGTAATACTCCGGGCCAGGGTTTCCGCCGGAAGTGCGCGATTATCGGTATGAAACACCAGGGAAAAATCGCGGAATAGCTTAAGAGGATAGACCCACCCTTCAATGTGCCCGGATTCATCACCAAAGATTGCTGCCTGCTTCCCAACCGAACATAGGAACTCCCAGGTCCGTACAGGACGCGTGATTTCGAGTATCAGTTTTTGGTCCTGGGGTCGCGCCATCGAAACGCCCACAAAAAGTGTCAGTAGAACCGCAAAGCTCGACAGTACGGACAGGCTTGGGGTCGCGACAAGTTTCATCGGTTCGCCCTCCCAACAAGGACATCGGCACTGCTTGTTCTTGTGAAGTTGCGCTGAGTCTAACACACACCCGATACTGTAAAAGGTTAGCCCGGCCTATTTTTGTCGCAACTATTTGCGTGTTTAAAGTATCCAATAAACGATTTAACCCGAGAACGTTCGAGCATTGCTGTATTCGGTTCAACCCCAAACATGAAGAAACCTTATATTCTTGCTCTCGATGACGATGCTGCCGTAATCCGGGCCGTCGAACGCGACCTCAAATCCAAGTTTTCTGCCAATTATCGAATTCTGGCTGCAGACTCTCCCCAAAAGGCGATGGATCTTGTAAAGCAACTTACCACCCGGGGAGACCGCATTGCCCTTTTCCTTGTCGATCAGCGCATGCCTCACCTGAGTGGGACAGAATTTCTGATGGAAGCGCTCCTACTCCAGCCAGATGCCCGACGCGTGCTCTTGACGGCTTATGCGGATTCAAATGCGGCAATCGATGCCATCAACAAAGTTAAGTTGAACCATTACTTGATGAAGCCATGGGAACCGCCCGAGGAGAATCTTTATCCGATCATTCAGGACCTTCTCGACGATTGGAACGCAACCAGCCGTGAATCGTTCGATGGAATTTACGTTGTGGGAACGCGATGGGCCCCGAGCACTCACGATCTCAAAAACTTCCTCGCAAAGAGCCAGATTCCCTACCGATGGATGGAACCCGGAGCTAGCTCGGATCCGCGGATGAATGCTGCGGTCGGCGATGCGGCCACGGATCTGCCCGTTGTCATCTTTCCCGATGGTTCGATACTCAAAAAACCCAGCCTACCCGATGTGGCAAATAAACTGGGCTTAACCACTTCTCCGAGCCGGGAATTTTATGACGTCATTATTATTGGTGCGGGTCCCGCGGGGCTCGCCTGTGCACTGTATTGCAGCACGGAAGGCCTCCGAACCATCCTGGTAGAACGCGAAGCCGCCGGCGGCCAAGCCGGACTCAGCTCGCGTATCGAAAACTATTTGGGGTTTCCATCGGGATTAAGTGGAGCTGACCTTGCCCGTCGCGGGGTTTCACAGGTAAAGCGTTTTGGAACAGAAGTACTGGCCCCGGTGCAAGCCGTGTCACTCTCGATTGATCGCGAATACAAGGTGGTGAAACTGTCAAACGGCCAGGAATTGCTGGGCCACAGTGTGGTGATCGCCGCGGGCGTGCAATGGCGACGGTTAAGCATTCCCGGAATCGACAAACTGACAGGTGCCGGCGTGTATTACGGCGCAGCCAATACCGAAGCTTCTTCCTGCAAGGGAGAAGACGTGTATATCATTGGGGGAGCGAATTCCGCAGGGCAAGCGGCAGTCCATTTCTCTGATATCGCGCGTTCCGTAAAGATGCTGGTGCGTGCTGAATCTCTTTCGAAATCGATGTCTCACTATTTGGTCGAACGCATCAAGACCATTCCAAATATTACTGTCGAGCCCTTCACCGAAGTCGTCGAAGTCCACGGTGAGGGTCGATTAACCGGCTTGACCATCCGCCATCATGACAGCAAGACAAATGAGGAGCGTCCGGCAGGCGCTGTCTTTATATTTATTGGCGCAGAGCCTCAAACGGAATGGCTTGAAGGTACGGTATGCCGCGACCAGAAAGGTTTCGTGATTACCGGGCGCAACTTGTTGAGCGACGGCAAGCGGCCACCCGGATGGACGCTCGATCGGGATCCGTCCCTGCTCGAAACGAACGTACCCGGTGTGTTTGCGGTGGGCGACGTGCGGGACGGTGCCGTGCGGCGCGTGGCCAATAGCGTCGGCGAAGGTTCCATTGTTCTTTATTTCATCAACCAATACCTGGCGAACCGCTGAGGAGCGAATCGATGGCGAATCAATCTTGCGACCGGATTACGCCAGAGGAGCTGAAGGAATTTGCGCTTTTCGCCGATGATGAGCCGGCAGCGCTCGACTGGCTCGCTGCGCATTTCGAAGTGCGCTGCTTTGAGTCCGGAGAGGTCATCATGCGTGAAGGCATGCCGGCCAATGAATTTGTTGTAATCCTCGAGGGAGAAATCCATATCCGGCGTGTGGGTGATCCCTACGCTCCCGTATTTGTCCGAGTCGCAGGACAAGCCACCGGCGTACTTCCGTTCTCACGGATCAAAGTCATTCGCGGCCGCGGTACGGCTGTGGGACGGACGCGTCTCGCGGTTATGCCAGCCACGGCACTGCGCGAACTTGTTTATCGCGCGCCTAATCTTGCACAAAAACTTGTCTCGGAAATGACCGATCGTACCCGCGAGTCCGCGCAAAATGAAGAGCGTACCAGCAAAATGCTGGCTTTGGGGAAGCTGTCAGCCGGCCTTGCTCACGAATTGAATAATCCAGCCTCCGCCGCTGTCCGTTCATCCACGCTCCTCGGGCAAACGTTGATGGATCGGCAGCGCGAAGCGATTGCCATGCGCGGCGAATGGATACCGCCTGAAGCCCAGAACCTGATCAACACGTTAGCCGAATCGATCGTTGAATGCTCGAGTGCCACGAAGAAACTGGACGCACTGGCGCGCGCTGATCTGGAATCCGATATGAGTGACTGGCTTGAAGAGCGGAAACTGCCATCGGCGCTGGCCGGGGATCTCATCGATGCCGGACTCACGGCAGACAAGTTGGAGCCGCTCGGGCGGTTATTGAGTAATGCCAATTTCACGCGAGGACTGCGCATCCTTGTCTACGATCACCAGATTCTTTGCCTGACACGTGAAATTGAAGAAGCGTCGCGGCGAATCTCCGATCTTGTCCAGGCCGTAAAGTCCTATTCCTATATGGACCAGACTCCACTGAGCGAAATTGATGTGGAACAGGGAATCGAAGTCACGCTCCGCATGTTCCAGCACCAGTTGAAGCACGGTTTTCTAGTCCAACGGAAGCTTGCCGCAACCTTCCGAAAATCCCGGCAAACGGCAGCGAACTCAATCAGATCTGGACCAATCTGATCGACAACGCCATCAGTGCCATGCAAGCGGTTCCCGACGGGAAAAAAATTCTCGAAATATGTACAAGCCTAGAGCCAGACGCCTTGCTCGTTCAATTTACGGACAGTGGTCCTGGAATTCCACCGGAGATCCAGGGGCGAATTTTCGATCCATTCTTTACGACCAAGCCGGTCGGCGAGGGCACGGGTTTGGGGCTGGATATTGTCCAGCGAATCGTCCGTAATCACCAGGGTACCATCCGTGTGGAATCGAAACCGGGTTGTACCCGGTTTCAGGTTCGTCTGCCACTGGTCAGAACCGATGTCCACCCTCTACCGGGGAACGCCGGTACGAAGTCCTAGCCGGGCCATTGCGGCACGAAACCAGTCGGACTCCCGAAGGAACGTGGCCTCCGTGACACTTGCATCTGACCCGTCTATGGACGAAAATCAGCTTCGCAGAACCTTCCTGAGCCTGGGAAGTTAAGATTGCTGGAACAACCAATCGGGAGCCCTCGACTTGACGCGCTTAATTTTAAGTCTCGTTCGACCATACCGCGGCACCTTGTTCGTCATCCTGCTGGCGATGCTGGTGGAGACCGTGATGGGTGTCGCCGCCCCCTGGCCGCTCAAGATCATTCTTGATAACGTCGTTGGCTCTCACAAACTTCCGCATTGGCTTGATTCTCTCCTGGCACCGATCCTCAGTGGCACGGGGAAAATGCAAATCGCGCTGGCTGCTGCGCTCGCAACAATCATCATCGCGGTGCTGGGCGCGGTCGCTTCCTACGTTGCCAACTACTACACCACAAGCGTGGGCCAATACGTTGCGAACGATTTGCGCATCCGGACCTATCATCACCTGCAGCAACTATCCCTTCGCTACTACGACACGCACCAGACCGGCAATCTCTTGAGTACCATCACTTCCGACGTGCAGACCATCCAGGGATTTGCCTCCTCCGATACCCTTGGCATTTTTGTCGATCTGCTAACAATCATCGGCATGCTTTTCATCATGTTCTGGATGAACTGGGATTTTACGCTGATTGCTGTCGCGGTTACCCCGTTCATGCTCCTGCTCGTTTCCCGTTTCAAAAAAGCGGTGAAAAAAGCGACGCACGAAGTTCGCAAGGAGCAGAGCAAGATTGTTTCCGTGGTCGAACAGGGATTGCAGTCCATGCGGGTCGTGAAAGCCTTTGGAAGGCAGGATCTTGCAGAACAGAACCTCGCAGAAGTCAGCCACGCCACCGTCGAAGCGTCGCTTAAGGCGCGCAAAGTGAAGGCGTTGTTATCTCCGATCGTTTCGATTACGGTTGCTTTGTGTACCGCGGTTGTTTTATGGCGGGGCTCAGCACTGATCCTTGCAGGTGCCATGACCGCGGGTGCCCTTACCGTTTTTCTTTCCTATCTCAGCAAGTTCTTCAAGCCCGTCCAGGATCTTGCAAAGATGACCAATGCGATCGCGCAGGCTGCGGTGGGTGTGGAGCGTGTGCGGAACATTCTTGACGCGGATACGGTCATTCCCGAACGCCCGGACCCGTTCGTGCCAGAAAAAATCAAGGGCGAAATCGAATTTGAGCATGTGGCCTTTGCGTATGTGGACGATACCCCGGTATTAAAGGATGTTTCCTTTCACATCGAGCCGGGCCAAATGGTGGGAGTTGTAGGGCCGACGGGCGGAGGTAAATCCACGATCGTGAGTCTGATTCCCCGCTTTTACGATCCCAACTCAGGGTCCATAAAGATTGACGGAAAAGACGTTCGGGACTACCAGCACCTCGCATTGCGCGATCACATTGGCTATGTCCTGCAAGAGACGATATTGTTTGAAGGAACGATCCGCGACAATATCGCTTACGGGCAGAAGGGCGTGACGGAAGAACAGATCCTCGAAGCGGCCAAACTTGCTAACGCCGATGAATTCATCTCGAGGATGCCTCACGGCTATGACACCATGGTCGGGGAACGAGGGGAGACTCTTTCCGGCGGTCAGCGACAGAGAATTGGAATTGCCCGCGCCATTATCCGCGACAATCCCATTCTGATTCTCGATGAGCCGACAGCAGCACTGGATACGGAGTCCGAGCGTCTGGTGATTGAAGCGCTCGAGCGACTGATGAAAGGTCGAACGGTGATCACGATTGCGCACCGTCTCAGTACGATTCGCGATGCGAATAAAATCATCGTTCTGAAGGGGGGAGTCGTCGCGGAAGAGGGTAGCCACGACGAACTCCTGGCGAAAGGCGGCGTTTATGCCGAGCTTTATAAAATTCAGTTCAGTACTCCGCCGGCCACGCCGATAGCACCGGCAGTTGCGTAGCCACGTTCGCGGATAATATTTTTACCTGGAGGTACGCTTAGCTCATGGGTGGGTCACGCCAACTGATTGTTTTGCCGGATGATTCGGCCAAGCCGATACTGGAATTCATTGACAACGCCAAGAAATCACTGCGTGTCAAGATGTTCCTTTTTTCAGATCCCGAGTTGCTGAAGGCTGTCATCGCAGCTCGAAAACGCGGGGTCGATGTCAAAGTAATGTTGAATCCCGCCCGCCGCAGTGGCGAATCGGAAAACAAGGAATCGCACAAGCATTTGTCGGCCGGCGGAGTTCACGTGATGGACAGCAATCCGGCCTACGATGTAACACACGAAAAATCGATGGTCCTCGACGAGACGACCGCGCTGATCTGCTCCCTCAATTGGGCCACGAAAAATCTCACGGAAACCAGGGACTACGCGGTGGCAACGTCTCACAGCCACGAAGTGGCCGAAATCATGGAGTGCTTTGACGCGGACTGGGCAAGAAAAGAGTTTAAAGTCGGAGACCATTCGCATCTGATCTGGTGTCAGGGCAATGGCCGTGAACGCATCGCAGATTTTATCGACAGTGCGAAAGAGTCAATTTTTCTACAGAATGAGCGCTATCAGGATGCGGTCATTATCGAGCGGTTGGTTCGGGCGGCACGGCGTGGCGTGAAAATCCATGTCATGGCCCGCCCGCCTCACAAACTCAAAAAAGAAAAGCTGGTCGAGGCTGTCGGTGGCCTCCGGATCATGGAAGATGTGGGTATTAAGATCAACAAATTGAAACATCTGAAATTACACGCCAAGATGCTTCTTGCAGATCACAAGCACGCGATCGTCGGTTCGATCAACCTTGCTCCGGGAAGCTTTGACAGTCGCAGAGAGTTGGCCATTCAGGTAAAAGACGATCACGTGGTCGGCCGCCTTCAGGAAATCGCTCACCATGATTGGAAGCATTCACACACACTGGACCTCACGGACGAAGGTCTGCTCGAGGAATTCAAGAGTCACCAGACCAAAGGTGCGGGCGATCTGGCCTTGCATGGCGATGATGATCACGAGGATCACGACAACGAATAGCGAGTGCGATCAGTGCTCAAGGTAGAATCCATCCCGGGTTTGTACAACCAGGTCTTTCTGTTTCACTGCCAGCTGTAACTTGTGGAAGCCGACCGTGCCATCCTCTTTCGATGGCGAATATCCCAGGCTGTATTGATTCCTCAATTCTTCATCGATCGCTGCGTAAATCTTGTCGATTGAATCTTTTTTCGAAACTTCAAAAAAACGGCCACCGGTTGCCTGGGACATTTGCTGCAAAACCTTCTTACCATCGGGACGTGACGCTTCGGTGCGCCGGGGATAACCTCCCCCTCCATGCCCGCCCATTCCTCCGCCGCCCATGTGGGGTCCGCCAAACCCTCCGCCTCCATACGCGTCCTTATCGGCAAACAGGATGCAATAGACCAGTGTGTCGGTGCGCTGCGCGGTCTCAATCGCTTCCTCAAGAGTCTCTTTGCTGCCGTGATCAACTCCGTCGGTGAGCACGATCAGTGCCTTCCTTCCTTGCTGCTTTTTCATCAGTTCATCAGACGCCAGATCGACTGCGTCATAGAGCAGTGTGCCTCCTCCACCACCTCTCCCGTGGCCGCCATGACTTCCCGCCGCACCTCCGCCTTGTGGATTGCCGCCCGACCGTGGTTGAGAAAATTCGGGCGAGTCGATCTTGTCAATGGCTGACTGCAGCTTCGTTCGCGAGCTGGTCAGTTCCTCGAGGAGCTCCACTTCGCGCGCGAATTGAATGACAAACGCCTTGTCCTTGTCCTCACGCAATACGTGATCGAGAAACGAGCGACTGGCTTCCCGTTCCTGTCCAAGTACCCGCCTTTGGCTCATGCTGTTGTCGACGAGCAAACCCAGTGTCAGCGGCAGATCTGACTCTCTCGCAAAGTAGGAAATCGTCTGCGGTTTGCCGTCCTGGTCCAGGACAAAATCGTCCTTGGTCAGATTGGAAACAATATTGCCATGTTTGTCGCGGACGGTCGCGAGCAGGTTGACTGCATTTACATTTACGGTGATTGGTGCGTTTTGTTGGCTGCGCGCGGGGACGTCCCCCAAAACTAAGAGAAGGGCAAACATCAGAACAATTGGCTTAAGCCAGCAAGCGGGTATTTCTTTCAAAGGGTTATCTCTTCCTTCATCTGCAGGACCGCTCACGTCTAGAGTGGAGTGGAGCCCCGGAGCGTGAAGCTCCGGGAGCAGACCTCACCTTGCTTCATCATTCCCCTCGGAGCCCGAACAAGTTCCCAGTGTCTCCTCGATTAGCTCAGGAGGGCAGGAACCTATAGGATGCAGTTGAAGTTCTGGCCGGTTTCTTTGATTCTTGCAATCCTCGCGCTGCCCTTGCGAATATGCGCACTCTGGGCGACCATCCGCACCCAGTCATGCAACCCGAAATGCGAGTTGCCCCCGAACTACAGCATGCGGTCAATGTTTGATTCTCAACCCAGGGAGAAGCAGCCACTCGCAATACCGCAATGGATTCCCCTATGAGAAAAGCTCATTTCATTGCCGTAGTTGCCGTCTGTTTTGTTCTGGCGCCCTTTGGCGGTCGATCCGCGGCCACAGACAATCCGCCAGCACAGAGAACGAGGGCGACTCCAAGAAGTGCCGCGCCATTGTTCCGCTTTGTGCTTCGACTGGGACAGATGGGCATCTGCAGTTGCAGGGCCACTTGGGCGCCGATTATAGCGCCACCCCGCTTGAGCCTCCAAGAACACATTCTTAAACTTCGAGGTTGTATCGCGCGGGAGCCGCTGTTCGATTATCCTAGTCCTGTCCGAGTGAGCGAGGAAAATGCCGCCTGAAGTGCCAAAGAGCGATTCTCCCGAGAATCAGCAAGCCACCAAAGTGAGAAGGATCCTGTTTCTCGCCTTTGGCGGGCTGCTCGCGCTGATGTTTATTGCCGGCTTCGACGCTCTCAGTTCGCTTCGCAAGCTCGACGGAATTGAGCGCCAGGTCAATCAGCGATATTCCGCCCATAATCAGGCGCTCACCACGATCCTGATTTCCGTCCATGTGTATCACGATCAGATGGAACGTTACCTGATCCAGGGTGAAGCATCTGACGGGAATCAAGGTGCTGTCGACGTTAAAAATCGCGGTGACGAAGTCCAATTCGCAATCCAGAAATTTCCGCCCGATGCCGATGCCGAAGAAAGAGCAATGCTTGCCGACATCCGACAGAAGATTCTCGAGCAGGAAAATTCCTTCGCGCTTGTGGTCATGGCACAAGCGCAGGGTGTTTCTCCCGATCGATTGCAGATCGTTCTGGAGCAGATGATGCTCAGACGCGCCTACATCCTGCAGATTTCTCGTAACATCGCTTTATGGAACGACCGCAAGCTGGTAGAAGCCACTCAATTGCTTGCCTCGCATTTTCAAGGGTTGCAAAGTCGCCTGGTCAGCATGGTCGGTCTCTCTCTTCTGGCCGGGCTGCTGTTGTCTCTGATCGGCGGTTTTTACATTTTGCGCCTCGAAAAACAAGGTCGCACACGCTACCAGGAGCTGGTCGCGAGCCAGCAACAACTGGAAGCGCTCTCGGCGCGCCTGGTTGACGCGCAAGAAGAGGAACGGCGCTCAATCTCCCGTGAATTGCATGATGAAGTGGGGCAGACGTTGGGCGCCTTGCTCGTCGACATTGGCCAACTCTCGAAATTGGTTCCTCCAGGAGATGCGATTTTGCAGTCGCAAATCGCACGGATCAAATCTGCTGGTGAGACAGCGGTAAAATCGATCCGCGATATGGCTTTGCTCCTTCGCCCGCCGATGCTCGATGATCTGGGACTCGTGCCTGCCCTTGAATGGCAAGGGCGCGAAATTTCCCGGCGTGGCGACATGGAAGTTGACGTTCATTCCGAGCATGTTTCTGAACAGCTTTCCGACGATCTCAAAGTTTGCATCTACAGGCTCGTTCAGGAAGCTCTCAACAACGCCGCACGCCACTCTGCAGCCAAGCATGCACGAGTATCGATCGCCCAGGACACCGGTAAAATACACGTGGAAGTGAACGATGACGGAAAAGGCTTTCAATCCGAACGCGTTCGCGGTATGGGAATTCTTGGCATGGAGGAACGCGTGAAGCGTCTCGGCGGCACATTGACGATTCGATCTACGCCCGGGACCGGCACGACCGTTGTGGCGGAACTGCCTTCGCATCGAGTGGAGTCTCCCTGATGAGGAAGATCCGCATCGCGCTAGCTGATGATCATAAACTGATGCGTAGCGGTCTGCGCGTTTTGCTCGAGCAGCAATCCGACTTTGCCGTTGTTGGCGAAGCCTCCGATGGCCGCGAAGCCGTGGCGCTTGTCGACGCTCAAAAGCCAGACGTGCTCGTCATGGATATTGGCATGCCCAACCTAAACGGCATTGAAGCTGCCGCCCAGATCACCCAGGCCCATCCCGAAATGTCGATCGTGATGCTCAGCATGCACTCGGATGAAAGCTATGTTTTACGTGCCTTGAAAGCTGGTGCCAAGGGCTATCTTCTGAAGGACTCGGCAGAAACCGATCTCATCCGGGCTGTCCGTTCGGTCGCCGAATCCAAATCGTTCTTCAGTCCGGCTGTCAGCAAAGTGCTGCTTGACGACTACGTTCGTAAGCTCAAACGTTCTGGCACCGAGGATCCCTACGATCTGCTCACGCCCAGAGAGCGCGAAGTATTGCAACTGGTCGCCGAAGGTAAATCCAATAAGGATGTCGCAAATCTTCTGAATCTGAGCGTCTACACGGTCGAGACCCACCGCTCAAACATCATGGAAAAGCTCAATCTTCACGGAGTTCCCGAGCTCATCCTTTACGCTGTCCGCAAGGGCATCATTTCGTAGCGTATCACCTTTAGTATCAGCACCTTGCATCTACCAAACCGCCGGGCATGAAGATACCCACTGCCCGGGAGAATCAAACACCTGCCTCCCCGCGTCTTAGCTATGGAGACCAACGTAGCGCATGCCCGAACACATGCCTTTGTGCAGGGTGCGCAAGAACCTAAGGACGGACCAATGAACAACAATTTTGCTTTAGTGAAATCAAGACCCGCTGCGCTTGCCCTCGGCTTGGTATTGGGGGTCGCCGGCTTGGGTTTTGCTCATACCATCCAAAAGTCTGCGGACGGCGCGAAGACCGCTGCCGCCGACAAAACCGCGAATCCGCCAGCCACCCTGAAGTTGGCTGACGTTACTGAAGGACCCAGCAAGACCAGTTACGCGCCCGTGGTCAAGGCCGTGTTGCCTTCGGTTGTGAACATTTCCTCGTCGAAAGTCGTCAAGGCTTCGCAGGAAACCGAGCAGATGCAAATGAATCCTTTTTTCCGCCAATTTTTCGGTGATCAGGGTGAAGGACACTCCCGCGCACCGAAAGACCAGCGCGAGAAGAGCCTCGGTTCTGGCGTCATTGTCAGCCCTGAAGGCTACGTCCTGACCAACAACCACGTGGTCGACGGCGCAACCGACGTCCGGGTTACCCTCGGCGACAAACGCGAGTTTCAAGCGCGAATTATTGGCACCGATCCAAAAACCGATGTCGCGATCCTGAAGATTGACGGGACAAATCTCGCACCGATTACGATCGGCGATTCCTCCAAGGTTGAAATCGGAGACGTTGCGATTGCCGTTGGAGATCCGTTTGGCGTCGGCCAGACCGTGACCAAGGGCATTATCAGCGCCAAGGGCCGCGGCGGACTCGGTATTGAAGACTATGAAGACTTCCTGCAAACCGATGCTCCGATCAATCCGGGAAATTCCGGTGGCGCGCTCGTTAACGATCGCGGCGAGTTGATCGGCATCAACACGGCCATCATTTCGCACGGATCGGGCGGCAGCCAGGGCATTGGATTCGCCGTTCCAGCGAATCTTGCACGTCAAGTCATGGATCAGATCCTCAAGAACGGCAAAGTTGTGCGCGCGTATCTCGGCATCTTGCCCCAGGACGTAACCCCCGGCATGGCCAAGGCCTTCGGTGAAAAAGAAGCACGCGGCATCGTCGTTGGCGATGTGACACCGAACAGTCCTGCACAGCACAGCGGTATCGAGCGCGGCGACATCCTGCTCGAACTGAACGGCAAGCCCGTGACCGACAGTAACTCCCTGCGCATGACCATCTCGATGATGGCGCCGGGTTCCAGCATCAACCTGAAGGTTGTGCGCAACGGCAGCGAACACGACATGACCGTCAAGCTGGCCGAAATGCCGACCGAAACTGCCAAGGTCAATTCGCACGATAGCGAAGGAACAAACACTGCGCTTGAAGGGGTCGAAGTCAGCAGTCTCAACCCGCAGATTGCCGAACAACTGAATCTCCCTCCGAGCACCACGGGAGTGGTTGTCTCAGGTGTCGATCCTTCAAGCAAGATGGCCGATTCCGGTCTTCGCGAAGGCGATGTCATTCAGGAAGTCAATCACCAGTCAGTGAAAAACATGGCTGACTTTCAGAGCGCCGTTCGCAAGGCCGGCGATAGCCCACTTCTGCTCGTCAATCGTGGGGGCAGAACGCTGTACATCGCGTCATAACCCGCCCGCTTCTTCTCCCGGCGCCTGCTTCCGTGGCAGGCGCCGGGAAAGATGCAACTTTTAGTCAGGCCCCGCGTTTAATGGAGTAGGACGGGCAGGGAGGAAGCTCATGAAAAACATCAAAGAAGGCCCAAAGACACAAAGGGATTGCGAACTCATGGCCCAGGAAATCCGCCGCTCACTGAATCCCATCGATGACGTTACTCAGTGGGAGCTTCAAGTGCTTGACGCAATCTTTGACGAATCACGAAATCATCCCGAAGAGTTTCAGCACCTGTACGTCAAACCGATATTGGATGAAGGAGTTCCCATCGACAGAGCATTCCAATTGCTTGTGGAAGGCGTATTCCGTCCGAACTGATTCCCAGTCACTCCCTAAAACAAAGAGCCTCAATCCCGGGCGAGGGGATTGAGGCTCTTCCATGATTGGCTTCGGAAGCTTGTTACCAGCCCGTACGATATTGGCGGCTGAAATATTGGTTAGCTTCCGGAACGTTCGTGACCTGCATGTTGGCTCCGTCGTAGAGCAGTTTTTTGTTCGCAGTCCGCAACGAAACAACGCCGAGTAGCATGACTTCGGTAAGCTTCGCCGCGTACTGGAATGGACAGGAGGTTTGCGTCTTGCCTTTTGCCGCGTCTACCCAGTTCATTTCGTGCGCTTCGTTATCAATGCGTGGAAGCGTTTGTTTCGGTTTGGCCACCGAATCCTGTAACGACTTCGGCAACAGCCGCGGGTTCGCCCCGTACGTGTCATGGAGCAGCTTGCCCTTGCTACCGATGAGCAGGCTTCCACCTTCCTTCTTGAGCTCTTCCTCACCAATCTCTTCCGGTTTCGGTGGCATCAATCCGCCGTCATACCACGTCAACTTCACCGCGGGCATTGAGCCGCGCGCCGCGAATTCATAGAATGTCATCGTCGCCGTCGGATAGGACGCTCCATTAAACGGCGTTGACACGGTCTGAATGCTCGTCGGCAGTCCGAGATTCAACGACCACATCGAAACGTCGAGCAGATGTGCTCCCATGTCGCCGATCGCTCCAACTCCCCAATCGACCCATCCGCGCCAATTAAACGGGTGATAAATCGGGTGGTAGTTCACATTTGGCCCAACGCCCAGGAAAAGATCCCAGGACAGTGTCCCCGGAATCGGATAGTTCCCGGCCATCGCTGCTGCGACACGCGTATCCACAGCGGCCGGAGTCCACGCGAGTGTATCCAGTGGATCCTTCGGAGCTTGCGGACGTGGCACGCCTTGCGGCCAGAATCCTACAGGCCGATCCGTCCAGATATGAATTTCCCGCACCTCGCCGATGGCTCCCGACTGAATGAGTTCCACGGCGTACCGCGCATCATTCAAGGAATGCCCTTGATTTCCCATCTGGGTCGCGAGCTTTGTTTCTTCCGCTCGCTTTGAAAGTTTTCGCGCTTCATCAATCGACCAGGTCAGCGGCTTTTGTACATAGACGTGTTTTGAAAGGTCCATCGACGCGAGCGTGATTGCAGCGTGCATGTGATCCGGAGTGGCCACGACCACGGCATCAATGTCTTTTTGCTTTTCAAGCATCTGCCGGTAATCGGAATACCGCTTTGCTTTGGGGATTAGGTCGTTTTTCAGATGCAGAATGTTGGCCAGGCGCTCCTTGCTCTTTGCATCGGCGGCAGCTGCGGCGGGGTTTGCAGCCGCACCTGCCGTCGGATGATCGATATGGCTCTGTAAATTGGAAGCGTCGGTATCGAGTGTTGATAGCTTCTTGTCGGTGTAGCCCCAATCCACGTCGCACAGCGCAACAATGTTCTGGCTCGCCAGATTAATCAGATTGCTCCGGCCCATTCCCCCGACGCCCACGCAGGCAACATTCAGCAGATCGCTCGGAGGCGTAAATCCCCGGCCGAGCACATGGCGCGGCACAATCGTAACGGCAGCGCTGGCCACCGCAGCCTTTTCAATAAAACTCCGACGTGAAATTTCCTTTTTTTCTTCGGACATCCGCATTACCTCCCGTAAGTCATTTGGCAAGATCTGTTCGGAATGAACTCAGTAGATGAATTCGCACTAGGTATTTACTACGCCTCCCCAGTCAGAAACGCAAGGAATCATATCGCGATTTCAGGAGAGTGGTGGCTTAGAAATGGACGACGTGTCGCCTCCTTCAGGTGCCCGCTCGCACCGCACCACTTTGCGCGGTCGACCTAGAGAATTCTGCCTCCGTGCACTGCCGCAAAATCCTTCCCGGGGTATAATCTCCGGGCTTATGCCGCTTGTTGCCGGTACCCAGCTCGGTCCTTACGAGATCATTGCTCCGCTCGGGGCCGGAGGCATGGGTGAAGTCTATCGCGCCAAAGATACGCGGCTTGACCGCACCGTCGCCATCAAGATCCTTCCAACACAATTTACGTCCGATCCTGCGTCGAAACAGCGTTTTGAACGCGAAGCAAAGACGATCTCTTCTCTCAATCATCCCCATATTTGCACGCTTTATGACATTGGCCATCAGGATGGAATCGACTACATCGTCATGGAGTGCCTCGAAGGTGAATCGCTAGCCAAGCGCCTCGAGAGAGGGGCTCTGCCCACCGAGCAGGCACTGCGGTTCGGTGCGCAAATTGCCGAAGCTCTGGATAAGGCGCATCGTAGCGGGATCATTCATCGAGATCTGAAACCTGGCAACATCGTGCTGACCGCTTCGGGCGCGAAACTGCTCGACTTCGGTCTCGCCAAAGAGCTTGCACCCATCGGCAGCCTCGCCACTCTCAGTACGCTTCCTCCTTCCCCGGTCACGACCGAAGGTACCATCGTCGGCACCTTCCAATACATGTCCCCGGAACAGATTGAAGGCAGACCACTCGATGGCCGCAGCGATATTTTTTCACTGGGCTCTGTCCTCTATGAAATGTTGACGGGTCAGCGCGCTTTCGATGGGAAAACGCAATTGAGTGTAGCTTCGGCAATCATCGAACGGGAACCGACACCGCTTACGGATTTAAGACCCCTTACACCCGCTTCTCTTGAACGCGTGGTTCAGCGTTGCCTCGCCAAGGATCCCGAAGAACGCTGGCAGTCCGGCCGCGACCTGGCGAGCGAATGCCGATGGATTTCTCAGAGCGGAAGCCAGTCCGCGGCTTCAGCCGTACAAATCGATAAAGGAGCAATCCATCAGTGGCAGAAATTTCTCCCGTGGGCCTTATGCGCTGTGCTCGCGGCGACGCTTGTCGCGATTCCGCTGTTCCGGCAAAGTTCCCAGAATCCAGCGGGGACCAGCTATTATTTCGCACCTTTTTCCTTTCCGGCGCGCGACATGGCCGTTGCTCCGAACGGACACACCGTAGCGGTCGTCGGGTATCGCCAGGCCGACCACGTAACGGTCCTCTGGCTCTATGAAGCGGGGAGCCGCGAAGTCAAGACCCTGCCAGGAACGGAAGGCTCGTCGTTTCCGTTCTGGTCGCCCGACGGCAATTCCATTGGTTTTTTTGCCGACGGCAAACTGAAAAAGACGGACATTTCCGGTGGCCCGGTCCAGGTCATCGCCGATGCTCCGACCGGGCGCGGCGGTGCGTGGAGCAAGGATGGGGTCATCGTTTTCACGCCGAGTGGCGCCTTGATCGATGGACTCTATCGTGTCTCGGCCGGAGGCGGAACGGTCACGCGCATCTCCATCCCAGAAGGCGAGGAGAATACCCATCGCTGGCCCATGTTTCTGCCTGACGGCAAGCATTTCCTGTATCTCGCAGCAAACGTATCTGGCAAGGAAGATCCAGACGCCATCTACGTCGGCGCCCTGGATTCCAAAGAAAAAAAATTCATTACGAAGTCCACCGGGAATGGCGCCTATGCCGCGCCTGGATATTTGCTGTTTTATCGGGAGAAAACGCTGTTCGCCCAGCGTTTCGATGCGGCGACGCTCGAGTTGCGCGGCGATCCCGTCGCCTTGCTGACGGACGTCGCCTACAGCGTTCGTATCGCGCGAGCAGCCTACGCGGTTACCGATGGCGGCATGCTCGTGGCGCAAAGCGGCAACGGAATTACACTTTCTCATCTCGAGTGGTACGACCGGAAAGGAAATGAACTCGGAGCCGTCGGCAAGCCCGCCGTATATTCAAACGTTTCTCTTTCTCCGAACGGCAAGTTCGTTGCCATGGACAAGACCGATGAAGGGAACGAAAACTCCGACGTATGGACAATCGATCTTGCGAATGATGCCCTGAAGCGGCTGACCTTTGACCCGGCGATTGATGCCTCTCCGGTGTGGAGCGCGGATGGTAAGCGCCTGCTCTTCGGTTCGAGCCGCACGCACCTGTTTTCGCTCTATGTGAAAAACGTCGACGGTACGGAAGACGATAGACTGCTTTCTCTGGACAATTCCGACAAGTCTGATCAATATCCCAGCGACTGGTCAGCCGACGGCAAATTCATTCTTTACGATCGAGCCACCGAGTTGTGGGTCGCGAGCCTGCCTGAACTTGAGACCCGGCCCTTTATTAAAATTTCTGCCACCGTCCGGAACGCCAAATTCTCGCCGAATGGAAAATGGGTGGCCTATTGCTCGAACGAAAGCGGCAAATGGGAAATTTATGTCACGTCCTTTCCCGATGCGCGCGGCAAATGGCAGGTCTCGAGCGGCGGAGGCACGCAGCCACGCTGGCGTGGGGATGGCCGGGAATTGTTCTATCTGGCTCCGGACGGGAAGCTCATGGCCGTTCCTACCGGTAGCAACTTTGATCCAGGCACTCCCGTCGCGCTGTTTCAGGCGAACGCACGCGAGCTCGTTGCCACTTCCGAGCGCTTTTCCTACGACGTTGCGAAAGATGGTCAGCGTTTCCTCATCAACACCCAGGTCAAAAACTCCGACGCGCAGCCGATGTCCATCATTCTGAATTGGGACGCCGCTCTCAAGAAATAACATCGTGTCGAAGACACTCGGGTTTGGACAATCTCCAAGCGTCAATCCGCGGGAATCAACCGGGTCCAGCGACCAGAAATTTGGGTGTTACGTTAGAGCGAAGGAGGGATGAGATTCACTCGAGAATCAGCAAAGCGAATGGAAATCGGCTCGCGCATCCCGGTCTAGAATTGGCAGTAGATTACTTCACTCCGGCGCCGGCTGGGCCCGGATCGTGGCGATGGAACCAACCGCCTCGAGATTTGGGGACCGTGTAGAGCGGAGCCGTCTTGGCTTTCTTGTGACTCTGATGGTGCCACCAATGCCAGTGAGAGTGAACCGTCTTGCCCTCAACCCCAGCGCCTTTTGGGTCCTGGGCCGAAGCGGTCAGGGCTCCAAAGCTCAAACAGACCGCGATGGAAAATGCGCATATCGCTCGCTTCATGGCATGGGCTCCCTTTATACCTTTGTCACATGCAACGGGGTGGGAGCGCTACTGTACCGAAGGGCATGGCGGCGAGTTAGCTAACGGTCAAAGCGCCAGGCAGGCGGGATGAGTCGAGGCTCCAAAACAACAAGGGCCTCGCAACCATGTTGCGAAGCCCGGGAAAGATGGTGTTTTTGTCTTATTCTTTTACTTTGGTCCAGGTGCTGTCGGGATTGTATTCCGTGATGGCCTTCGCGAGGGTAGAGGTATCCGGTCCCAAATCCTTCTGGTACACGACACCGTCCTGATTGATGATGAAGGTCATCACCCCGCTGGCCTTATACTGCGCGGGATAGGCAATCACACCGATTCCGCCCGTCAGTTTCCCATCGACAATGTAGCTCTTGGCGCCGCCCTTTGCGGCTGCACCCTGCGCCTTCAGGCCGTGGAAGTAGTAGCCGTGGTACGGATCTCCCTTTTGATACCCTTCTTCAGCTGCTGCCGCGAGAAATGGGCCTGCAGGGCTCGGAGTTTCGCCTTCAGCGACCGGCCAGTACAAGCCATTGTGTTTATCGGGATCGCTGCGCAGCTTTTCCGCATAGATTCCGGCCGGCAAGCCGTCGTGTCCAACCGTTGCGTAGTCGATTTGCGAAGCGATGACGCCGCGACAAACCGCAATCGCGCCGAGCTCGTTCTCGCCAATCCGGCGATAGACTAGTTCCTCTTTTCCAGCAGCCGTGTCGAAATGCCACTTGCCGTCAGCCAGCACGATGGGGATGGGCAGTTCCCAACCCTTCGTTCCGACCTGCAGAACCCGGGTCTTTTCATCTTCGGTCAGAATCGCGTGTTTGGCTTTGTACGATTTCACAAAACCGGCCAATGCATTCTTGTCCTGTACCGGGTCGCCCGAGGAAACCAGATCTTTCCCGTCTGGGCCAAAGATCGCGAGGAGTTCATCCTGATCGTTCGATTCGACGGCAGTCATCAGGGCTTTTACGGCTTCCTGCGGGGTGGCAAACGTCTTTTGATCCGCGGCGAAACACGAGGCCGCGGATATTGAGATGAACATTGCAAAAGCAAGAATGAGTTTTCCTGTTTTCATCGTTCCTTACCTCTTATTTGGAGTGGACGCTGGTCTCGCTGCTGGTTTGTTATGTTGTTGTGCGCCCATGCTCTCGCGTCCACGGTTGCTGGCCGAACGATCTGCGCTGGGGTTGCTGGCGCCGCCGAATGCTCCGCCGCTCGGCCGCGATTGCTGTGCGGGCTTTGCGGAAGGCTGCTGCGTCGAAGCGGGCCGGTTCATCTGGTTGTTCTGTGCCGGTCTGCTTGGTTGTGCGTTTCCGGTCGTGGGCCGTGCTGCAGTTCCACCTGTCGCCGGACGTGTCTGTGCTCCCGTATTCTGGTGTCCACCACCCTGGTTTCCGTAACCACGGTCTACGTTGGCATTGCCAAACTTGTTGTTGCCATTGGCTTGTCCTCCGCCGGGACGCGCATTGGCTCCGCCCGTATTTGTTCCGCCTCCGGGCCGAGTGTTTGGCGCTCCCGTATTTGCGCCGCCTGGGCGGGTCTGAGCATTTCCGTTTGCGCCACCCTTATTGCCCTGGTAGGTGCTCTGACCCTTCCAGTTGCTCGCATTGTTGCCGCCATTATTATTTCCTGGCCTCTGTGAGACGTTGCTTCCTGGCTGGTTATTGTTGTTATTACCCGGACGGCCGTTCGAGTTACCGCCAGTATTGTTTCCCGGCCTTTGTGAGACGTTGCTTCCCGGCTGATTATTGTTACCTGGGCGATTCTGGCCACCTTGATAACCATTATTGCCATTGCCCTTGTTCGGTCGATTGTAATTCGCGCTTTGATTGTAGCCCGGGCGATTTCCCATGCTGTTTTGATATACGCCGTTCGGCTTGTTCGGACGATTGACCGGCATCGGTTTGTGATTCGGATTCAGATTGGAGTTGTTGTTAAACCGGTTGTAGTAGTTATTGTTGTAGTGATTGTTGTTGATGTAGATGTTGTTGTTGCCGTAGTGCACCGGACGGTTGTAGCCGTAGGAAGGCCCCCATCCGCCGCCGTAATAAGGGTGATACGGAGGAGGATAGTAAGGACGACCGCCGTAGTACACGCCGCCGTAACCCCAGCTCGGATAGTAGTAGTTGTTATTGTTGATGGCTGCTCCGAGCGCAATTCCTGCTCCGAAAGAGAGCACCCCAATTAATGCTGCAGTTCCAGTGCTTACGCCGCTGCTCTGCTGCTGAACAACGACCGTGCTATTTGTGCTCGATGTCGTTGCAGCTTGACCGTTTGTGGTGGTGGTTGTGGTGGTCGAGCCATCCGCATTGGTCGTGGTCGTCGTGGTGCTGAAGACTTGCTGCGGATCATATTGTGGTACGTAGACAACCTTAGGATTTGCCGGAGCAAGCTCGACCACTTCCTGGCCGTTATCCTGCTTTACATTCACTTTCATCTGGTCCGATGATTTTAGTGCACCGTTGTCGACAGCGATTGCCCGAAGCCGCTGAACAGAACCAAGCACGGCCTTAGGATCGGCTGAATACGCTGCCCCGACCTGTTTGGTCCAGTCAAACTGCGTGCACATCATGTCGATGACCGAAGGATAATGCAGCAGCGCTTGCATGACCGGCGTGAATCCGGCTTTTGAGGAAGCTTGATCGAGCGCCGCTTCCTTTAAACTCTGATTCTGATCGAGCGTCAGCCAATTTCCACCGTCCATCACCTGTTGTGGATCGACCGAGGCCTGCAACATTACCGCGAGAACCGGGTCAGGATACAGAGCAACCGGTGCCAGCAATTCGTCCAGGCCTGCAGGAGTCAGATTGACGTCCGGCAGTTGGATCGGCTGTTGCTGTTGATCAGCGGCTTGTTGCTGACTGCCTTGCTGCTGCTGCTGCGGGTCCTGCTGCTGATTTGAAGCGGGTGTTGCTTGCGCAGCGTCTTGCGAAGCCGGTGCGGTTTGCGAAACGACGGGTGCGGGCGTACTGTCCTTCGACCCGCAACCTTCAAGGCCTATGGGCGCACCGATTAACGAAAAAGTAGAAACCCAGGCCAAATAAATTCTTAAATTATTCATAATTCCTCACGTGCCCTATTTTTGAATCCCTCCTGGAAAAATGAGGGATACGATAGAAAACAATTCCATTCTTGGGCGGAAAGGATTGTTGGCGGAACTGCCTCAGGTAGTCCCGAGAATAATATCACAACCATCTAGAAACTCACTCCCCCGAAGGTGGATATCGCTATCCAGGCGACTAGAAACAGCCGGTTCGTTAACGGCTGTGCGAGGGGCGAAACGGGCCACTGTTTGGTCCGTTATCCCATGTTCTCTATTTTGAACTGATGGAGAAGCGGACAAGGATTCCATCAACGTAGGTAACTTCGGCGCGGCGATCTGCCGTAGTGTACTCGAATACCTCGGTTTTTAACCCTCCGTCACCCACGGACTCGGATAGTTCCTTGCCAGGTCCCAAGAGGGTCGTGACCTCTTCGATTTTCATGCCGCGTTTCAACTGTGCGGTTGGGGAACTCGTGTCAGGATTGGTTGCTGAAACAGCAGGGACTGCGGTACTTCCCTGCGCCGCCCCGGCAGCGGCTGGCGCCTTTGTGCCCGCAAAATCAACATAATCTGCCAGCAGTTTCATGATCGCTTCAGGTGTTAGCTGATCTGCAGGAATCGATCCGGACCACCGCAAGTTGAATCTCGATCCGCCACGTGCACGATTATCGGCCACGCTGGCGGCTTTCATCTGGCTGGCCACTTGGGCGGCGCGTTGATTGGCCGCATCCTGTTTCTCGCGACGGGCACGTTCCCGATCAAGATCGCGCTGAAGGCTCTGTTTTCTGTCGGGGTCGTCGGTTTCAGAGATCTGTTTTTCAAGATCTTTCTCGTATTGGCTTTTATCGACCGGTTTTGCCGCAACAGTCGTAGTGGTATCGTCGCCAAAGGTACCGAGGCCGCCGCCATCCAGTTGAAACTCGATCATGTCTCCTTTCACAACAAACGAGGTCACCCGGGCCGCGTCGCCCTTGTGAATGGCAATCCCAAACTGCTTCACACGCGAACCGTATTCTTTCCAGTCCATCGGCGACGGCTTGTTGAACTTCAAATCGACACCCTTTTGTGTTCCCGGCATGTCGATCTTGAGAACAACTTCTTTACCCGAAAAATAGGCCTCGAGACTGGAGGCGCCGCTCGTTCGCAAAACGGAAAGTGCCGAAGCCAAAAGGAATACGGTGAGTAAAATTCGATCCATGGCCTACCTTTACATATCGATGACCGCAAATTCGAGTTTGCCCAAACTACATGGAACTGCCAAAGGTGACAAGCCCTTTCAAATTCTTGGGGATGAACAATTTTCCCGTGAACACGGATATTCCTGAACTGGAAGTTCACCGCTGGATTTTCCGGACCTCGTTATCAATGAATATGGCGCGCGCGGCGCTGGTGAGATTGGTTTGACCGGGTGTGCTTCAGTGATTCTGTCAGCGACCTATCATGCAACGGGAAATCCGGTTCGCAACTGTCCGATTCGTTTGGAAGACTTGATTTCTCGCCGAACAGAGAGAAACGCATGAAGAGGTTTCTATGAGCCAGCCGAAACTTTCCAGGCTTTTTCATTCTTTTCTTCGAAGTCCGAAAATGCCTTGGCAAGACCTTTCAGGACTTCGGCAGCTGTTTCAAATAGCGCTTGGGCCCTCGGATCGGATACCTTCGACACATCCTGTCTCGCATGCTCGGCAGTTTCGTTCAGCATTTCTTTGAGCTTCTGCGTGTGATACCGCGGATCGTTCTCTTGATATTTCATTCGGTCTCGCATGAACGTTCTCCTCATGGTGAGAAGTAAATGAGTCAAGAACCACCGTCTATTGGATGCGTTTGATCCGGGACTAGGACGATTTTTCCTCGTTTGTGAGGGGCCCCGCCCAACATTTCATGCGCTGCGCGCGCCTGTGCGAGTGGGAGCACGCTTCCGACCTGTGTCGATAATCTCCGTCTCTCGAATAAATCCGTGAGAATCCTCAGCCGAGCTGTCGTGACCTCGACAAGAAAGAAGGCCGTACGGATGTTCCCGTTCTCGAGCGATTTGGGAATAGCCGAGACGACAGACACCAGGATCCCGCCCTCCTTCAATACGCCGATCGAGCGGTCACGAATGGCACCGCCAACGGTATCGATCACGATATCTACGCCTGAAAGCGTTTCATCGAAATTTGTGGTCTTGTAGTCGAGCACTTGTTCCGCTCCGAGGCTTTGGACGTACGCCATGTCCCCGCCCGCGGCCGTTGCGATGACATGAAGTTGTGCTTGGGCGGCCATCTGTACGGTATACGCACCAACATTCCCTGCGGCACCATGGATCAATACCGTCTGCCCGGCTTTGGCCTGGGCATACTCAAAGAGCATCTGCCATGCGGTAACTGCCACAACGGGAACAGAAGCGGCTTCGATATGAGACAAGCTTGCAGGTTTCCGGGCGACCATTGAGGCATTTACGATCGCAAGTTCTGTGTAGGCACCGCAGAAATCGGAATTTGTCACCCCATATACTTCGTCGCCGATCTTAAATTGAGAAACTTCCGTTCCCACCTCTTCGACCACACCTGACAGATCGGAGCCTGGAATGAGCGGTAGCGGTACGCTCACCACACTTTTCCCTTCTCGAATTAGGGCATCCCATGGCCCGACACCAGCCGCTCCCACGCGAACCAGGAGCTCACGAGCTTTCGGTCTTGGCCGCGGAAGTTCATCCATAACAATCACGCCTGGTGGGCCAAAGCTGTGTATCCTCGCTGCTCTCATGTGCTGGCCTCTTAGTGATCTGGCGCGTTCTCCTCCTGGCATCGCCAAAAGGAAACATGCGTTAGATGCTCGGGATGAGGGACAAGTCCCAGTCTGCCTGCAGATTTAGAACGGCGCCGGTCTGAAGTGTGCGGGAAGGCAACGACAGCAAAACGATTCGGCTTACTTGATGTGCCTGTGTTTGAACTGTCGTGTGCCGTTGCTGTAGTCCGCGACAGTTTGACCATTCCCGCGCAGTTTGTATTTGTATGTCGTCAGTCCCTCGATGCCCATTGGTCCACGTGCGTGAAGTTTACCGTTGCTGATCCCAACTTCTGCGCCGAGACCATACCGGTTTCCATCCGCAAAACGTGTCGACGCGTTATGGAATACCCCGGCGGCATCGACTTCCTGAAGAAATCGATCCGCAACCAATTGATCTTCAGTAACGATGCATTCGGTATGCCTCGAGCCGTATTCCTCGATGTGCGCGAGAGCCTCTTCCATTGAATCGACGATTCTGATTGAAAGAATCAGGTCGGAGTATTCGGTCGACCAGTCCCTTTCATCGGCAGGCACAAGGTGTTCACGAGGAACGAGTGACAAGACCCGCGGACAACCGCGGACTTCGACGTCCGCGTGTTTCAGCGCTTCGACAATTTTGGGGAGGAAGGCCTCCGCGACACCTTGATGCACCAGTAACGTTTCTGCCGAGTTGCATGCGGCCGGATATTGCGTCTTTGAATCCAAAATGATGGGGAGCGCTTTGTTGAGGTCAGCCGCGCGATCGATATAAACGTGACAGATTCCTTCACCATGACCCAAGACCGGGATACGGCTGTGCCGCTCCAGGTACGCCACAAACTCTTTTGAACCACGAGGGATTAAAAGATCGATCTCGCCCTCCAGCTCGAGGAGTTCCATCACATCCGAACGGGACTGAAGGAGTTGCACGGATTCCCGCGGTACTCCGGGGAATCTCTGCAACGTCTCGCGCCACACACTCACAAGCGCGTCGTTACTACTGGCGGCCTCAGAGCCGCCTTTCAGAAGGACTGCGTTGCCTGACTTGAGCGCTAGCGAGGCGACTTGCGGGACGGCGTCGGGCCTGGCTTCAAAGACAACAGCAATCACGCCGAGCGGGCAGGACTCTTTGTACAAGGTCAAGTTCTCGTCGAGTTCGGTAACGGACAGGCGTCTACCGATCGGGTCAGGCAGGTTCGCGACCTCCCGTACACGCGCTGCCATTTCCGCAACGCCGTTCTCCTTTATTCGAAGCCTCGAAAACAAAGGCTGTGTCATCTGACCGCTCAGGAGAAGTTTTTCGGCTGCCGCACAGTCCATCGCATTTGCAGCAAGAATTCGCTCGCGGTTCGCTTCAAGTGCGTCCGCAATCGCCCGAAGCGACGCCATGCGGGTTTCGTCAGAAAGCAGCGCAAGTTTGCGCGAGGCCTTGCGAGCCTCCCGTGCCAAGGCAGCAACGTGAGCCGTCGGTTCCACGTAAGGCTGATCGCTCATGCTTCGCGCTCCATCAGGACAATATTGTCGCGGGTAAAGAGGACACGTGCATCTGCAGTCGATTCGCTGGCACAATTCGCAATTCCGCGGGCAAACTCATGGCCCTCGAGGTCTGCGATACTGACTACGTCCATCGGGCCGAACGGTTTTTCAACGCGCACGACCCCTGACGACAACAAGCTCGCTTTTCCACGCGTGACCGCGCGTTGTGCGCCGGCATCGACAACAACTCGCCCGCGGACGCCCGCGGCATACGCCAGCCAGCGACGCTTGCCCTTCATTCGAGTCGAAGGAAGGAAAACAGTGCCTTCCGGTTCTCCTGCGAAGATTCGTGGAAGTGTTGCGGCCTTGCTGCCGTTGGCAATGACGGCGACTCCTCCGCAATTCATGGCAATTTCCGCGGCTTCAAGCTTGGTCATCATTCCTCCACGACCGGATTCAGAAGGTCCGCTCGCGAGGTCTCGTAGTTCTGGCGTTATTTTGGAAATGACCGGGATTACCTCTGAACGGCCGGCAGCGAGCCGCTTCTGTTTTGTTGAAGATTCGGGACCGAGCAAGCCATCTACATTCGTCAGAAGAATAAGTGCATCTGCTTCAAGCCCGCTCATCACGAGTGCGGCAAGACGGTCGTTGTCGCTAAAGGCTGCAGACCGCGAAGCACCGCCAACCGTTTCAAGCTCGGCGGTAGAAACCGTATCGTTCTCGTTGACGATTGGCAAAACACCGAAGCCAACCAGCTTGTCCATCGTCCGACGTAAATTGGAATACCGTTGCCAATTGCTGAAATCTTCCTCGGTGAGAAGGACTTGAGCAATTTTGACATTGTGCTCGGCGAATAAACGCTTGTAAGCCTCCATCAAGAGGCTCTGGCCAACGGCAGCGCAGGCTTGCTTGGTGGCCATATCTTTCAATCGCGAAGGATGAAGCCCGAGCCAGCCGCGACCGAGCCCGACAGCTCCTGAAGAAACCAGGACGACCTGCCGTCCGCCAGTTTGCAGAGCGGCAATCGCATCGACAATCGGCCCGATCCGTTCGACCGAGAGTTCGCCCTCTCGACCCGTGACGGTACTGGTCCCCAATTTGATGACGACGCGTTTCGAACTGCGCAGCAGCTCAACCCGTTGACGGCCCGTAGGATGAAGTGAATCGGTCATGTCATTCAGCTCGAACATGAAGAGTATGACATTTCTGTGCACGGGCGTGATAACCGGACTCTGAGCCGCTTCCTTTTATAGGGGACTGGAGCGTATCTCGCCTTCCGCAACAACGTTGTTCCGGAATGCAAAATGCCCTTCCGGCAAGTGTCTATTCAACAAATCTTTGAAGGGTGTATGCTGTTCCCACGAAGCGACGACCGCAGTTGGCTACTCGGCGTCGAGCGATCCGCGAGTTCATTTTGGGCTCGGACCGAATCAGAAGATCAAGGAAATTGAGATCCGGTGGCCCAGTGGGCTCAAACAGGCTCTGCAGGACGTCAAAGCGGACCAGATTCTAACGGTCGAAGAGCCGCGAAACTAGTATTCTCCGCGAGAAAGTCTCCGGGGATCGATAATCCCGCAGATTGGCGTGAAATTCGTTCACAATCCGAGATCACTCAACCCGGGGTGCTCGTCGGGCCGGCGGCCGAGCGGCCAACGATATTTTCGGTCTAACTCCTTGATCGGAAGATCGTTGATGCACGCAAAGCGCATGCGCATCAGGCCGTCGTCGCCAAATTCCCAATTCTCGTTGCCGTAGGAGCGGTACCAATTTCCCGAGTCATCGTGCCACTCGTAGGCGAACCGGACAGCGATCCGATTTTGCGTGAAGGCCCAAAGCTCTTTGATCAGGCGGTAGTCCAACTCCCTCGTCCATTTGCGCGTGAGGAAGGACACGATCTCCGGCCTGCCATTTACAAATTCAGAGCGATTCCTCCAACGGGAATCCAGTGTGTAGCCTCCGGAGACCCGTTCCGGATCGCGTGAATTCCAACTGTCTTCCGCAAGCCGGACTTTTTGAGTTGCAGTCTCAAAGGTAAACGGGGGGACTGGCGGGCGTGTCGTCATGGCGTCTTCTCCTTCTTATCGATCCAGCTACATCCTTGGTCTGAATCCCATATGCAGGACGGCTACACACAAGATACCCCCGAAACTGCACCGGCCGCTAACCAGAATGGGAAAGGGGGGATGCACCGCCATCGTTGCGGCTTCGAGCGGAGAATCTAGATTCGAGCTTTTCAGTGTTTTCAAATCCGCAAGAATGAGTACGACGCGCTGATCTTGTGGGTAGGCGTCATTGAAGGAAAAACTGCCGCCCGATCGTTCAGGTGGCCGGAAGACAAGTGTACTTGTTGATTCCCTTTGACCTCCAGAACCCGTTCAGGACTTCTTCGCTTTTGTTGGCGCGGCAATTGCTACGGCGGCCTCTGCCGTGAGCAGCAGGAATGTGAACGTCTCTTGAAGGTACAGGCTAACCGTGGTCTCCGTATGACTGGTATAGCCGATCGAAACATCCTGACCGATATGAAGGGAAAAATCGCCGCCCCGCGTGGTCAGTACAAATGCGCCCTCGATCGCCGGCGCCCAAATAATCTGGTCTTTGACGAGCCGCTTCACGTGCTCCAGGACCGGATAGCCGTGATCGCTCGTCTCGGCAAGCGCAGTATATGCATCGGCTCCGAGGAGTACCGAATACGGGCCGTTGACGCCGACCAGTCGCAGCCGGCTCAAGGCCTGGGCGATGGCTTCCGGGTACTCACGAACATCCCCAGGCAGCGTCACGACTGGATTGCTCGTGCCCTTCCGGATGCCGACGATGCCTGCGGCGGCGTAGCCGTCGAAGATGGCTCCGTCTTCCGAAAACGCGATCTTGCGCGCAGCATCCTTGGCCGGTTGCCAATTAGAGTCGTTTGCGCCACGATCGACGTCGTCGATTTCCTGGCGCTCAAGCACAAACGGAACGCGCATCTCAACAAGTGCTTTTACCTCACGCTGCCTTGCGAGGACTCCGTCTTTCGGGGCCGCGATCTTTTGCAGATGGCCCGTGCCGACGGCGGAAAGTCCCACGCCCTCCGGGCCCTCGACGTCGACCACACGTCGGCCAGCGAGGTAGCGCTTGAGTGTCCGCTTTGTTTCTTCTTCAATCCCGGCCCAGGCAGCATCGGAAATGGGGGCAAGCTCACGGTGCAGATTATTCATGGGAAATTTCTCCTTTTAGGGAACCAATACCCAAGGAACTGTCTGTCGCGCCAGGGGCGGAGAGATACGGTTCGGTTACGGCCACGGTTGTAGATGTATCGGTAGCGTTGTCCTCGCCCACCCCATCGAGAAATGTAGCGGAGGGTGTAAAGAAGAGACTTCCGGTGACTGCGCGGCTGAAGTCGAGAATCCGGTCATAGTTGCCGGGAGGGCGCCCGATGAACATGTTCTCGAGCATTTGCTCAATTGTGCGGGGCGAACGGCTGTAGCCAATGAAATAGGTACCAAATTCACGGTCCCCGGCCCGGCCGAATGGCATATTGTCTCTCAATATTTTGACTTCTTTCCCGTCTTCAACGATCGTTGTCAGCGCACTATGCGCTGATGTGGGTTTAATCGAATCATCCAGTTCAATATCGGACAATTTTTTGCGCCCAATGATCCGTTCCTGGGCCTCAGTGGACAGCGTATTCCAGGCGTCAAGATTGTGGAGATATTTCTGCACGATGACGTAGCTGCCTCCGGAAAAGTCCGGATCCTCTTCCCCGATGAGCACCGCGTCGACTGCAGCCTCACCCCTTGGATTCTCAGTTCCGTCGACAAAACCCAAGAGATCACGGTCGTCAAAATAGCGGAAACCGTGCACTTCGTCGGCTGGTGAAACGGCATCGCCGATCCGTGCCATGATCTGCGTTGCAAGTTCAAAACATAGGTCCATGTTTTTCGCGCGGATGTGGAATAGCAAGTCGCCCGGGGTCGCGACCGCATGGCGTTCCCCTGCGCGAATCTCCTGGAAAGCATGCAATTTTGCGGGCCGAGGCGAGCCGAACAGCCTGTCCCAGGCTTCAGACCCAAACCCAACGACACAGGAGAGCCCGGCTTCAAGGTTTCGAAATTCGACTGCGCGAAATAGTGAGGAGAAGTCTCCGCAAAAGGACCGAATAGTCTCCCGATTCTCAGGACCCGGGTTTATGGTCACAACCAGAAATATCGCGGATCGCGTGAGCGGGCCGGCTACGGACTGCGCCAGGGCACGTATCGCACCGGATGCTACGGGCGGATTCATCGGATCGGAGTTCATCAAATATCATCCAGGGCGGATTGAATATCACGCTTCGAAATCTCGCATTCGCTTCCGAGGCAAATGATCGGGCGAAAGCTTACCAAATAATTGTCGAGTGCCGCTACGGCAATTCAAGCCGTGCCACGGCAGACTTGGTGTGACCGTAGTCGTCCGTCAGGGCCTTCAAGAACGAGATGAGGTCATTTTCTTCCTGGTCCGTGAGCTTGAGATTACCGAGTTGCCGCTGATTGAGATTCGTAGAGTCTTCAGGAGATGGCCAGCAGGTCACCTTTTCACCGGGATCACCGGGCTTACACGCAGGAAGCACATCACGGGTGTTGTAGAAGTGGACGACCTCTTTGAGGCTCTTGAAATAGCCGTTGTGCATGTAAGCTTTCACGAATTCTGGATTTGGGCGCATGTCGACGTTGCGCAATGTCGGAACGCGGAACTTGCCGTCAAATTTGGGAGCGAGCGCGACCCACTCCGAATCCGGATTAAGCTGGCCACTTAGGCTCTTGAGCTTACGCAGGAAGTATCCAACACCGGAATCGATGTAGGCCGACCCCTGGGGATTTGGGCTGTAGCCGCCTTTTTCAGTCGTCGCTTCAAAATAGAACTGGAGGGCAGGATTTCGGGGCACTCCGAGATTACTCGCAGTGAAATCGGTGAAGAGTGGCTCCTCGCCTGGTCCGCCATCGCGATGGCACTCGTTGCAGCGCGCCTTGCCCCGGAACAACGCGTATCCACGAGCTTCTTCAGGTGTGAACTTTTCCTTCCCTGCTTGCACACTGTCGTATTTCGATGTGAAAGGGCTCACTTCCGGCGAAGCCTCGTATGCCGCGACCGACAATCCAAAGCTGTCATAGATATGATCTGCACGCTGTCGGTCAGAGGGGTTGAGCCGAACCGGGTACAGATCGTTCGCCGGTGGTGGGGCCGGCGTCGAACAAATGCTCTCGACGTTTTTGGGCCATGTGATCTCAAAGGAATCAGCGCCCCAGACGAGTTCGAAAAGTTTGCGGTACGGAGCCTTCGAAAGCCGGTACGCCAAGCAGGCTGAGTCAGGCAAGCCCATCTCGACGGGATTGGTCGGAGGACCCTGAGCCTGTTCAGCGCTGGGGCTCTGTAAGCGATAACCACTTGCTCGCATATCCCAGAAATTTCCGCCAACAAAGTCGCCCTGAAGAGCGTTGTAGTGCAGAACCGGGGCGTAGGTCGCATACATATAGGTCTGGGGCTTTCTTTGACTGAATCGGGTTCGCACGGAACCGGGGTAGGAAACCGTTGTCAGGTTGAGGGACTGGATTGGACCGGTAAATCCGGTTTCTGGCGTGTGGCAGAAGCTGCAGGCCTCATTTTCGTTGACCGAGAGATGCTTATCGAACAGCAGCAACTTACCGAGCGTACGGACCCGCCCTTGCGGGTCGAGCGTGGTCTGGCTCATCTGACGTAGGGTGTCATTTTCGATTCGATCAATGTCCGCAGTGACTCTTGCAACTTCGCGTCCGAAATCGGAGGGCATGTCCCTGTGCTGCACGGACCCGGAAGGCGAACCAACGAGCCGCGAAGGACCGACTCCGTAGAGCCCGAGGCAGAAAAACACGGCGAGTGGGAGCACCGCGATTACTCGATGACGGGAGAGTGCAGGTTCAGCCGTTTGACTCATAGAGTCCAGCAACCCTTGAGAGCAAGGTTTTGTAATTTCTTGAGAAAGATAACGCGGACACTTTCGATGCCCATGATTCGCCTTTGGACACAGCGTTTCCGCGCCGGATCTCAACCTCGAATCGCAGGGACCGGTCGTCGCAGAATATGGCTGCCGAAAAAGGTGCGTCGTCAGAGCATTACCCCTGCTTCTTCATGAAGCTTCGTATATGTTGAGCGATCTCGTCTGCAGCCGTATCGAGCGCGAAATGGCCACCGTCAACGATGTACACCTGGGCATTCGGAACATCACGACGATACGCTTCGGGTTCGGAGGAATCAAAAGAGACTTCATACTTGCCCCAAACGACCAGCAGTCGCGGTTGCTTCTCGCTCAACCATGCCTGCCACTTGGGGTACGCCTCGACGTTGGTGCGATAGTCGTAGAATAAATCGACCTGGATCTCAGCCTGACCGGGCTGATTCAGAAAGTAGAACTCATCTGTCCAAAGATCAGGATCGTGGCGTTCGACGTCCGGATCATCGCCCACATGTCGGGATCGAGTAGTCGCGAGTGACAGGAGATTTGCGCGGAGAGCGTTTTCGTTGGCCGCGCGATCGGTCCAAAATGCTCGCCGAGTCTTCCAGTTTTCTCCTAGACCTCCGTTGTGGGCCACCGCGTCCTGAATGATCAGCGCTTCGACACGCTCCGGGTGAGCAAGGATCATGCGGAAACCGACCGGACCGCCATAGTCCTGCATGTACAGCGTGGAGCGCGAAAGTCCGAGCGATTCGGTGAAGTGGCTCATGATCTCCGCGATGTGATCAAACGTATAGGCAAATTTCTTTGGGTCCGGCCAATCGCTGTGACCAAAACCGGGGTAATCAGGCGCAACCAAGTGATACTGATCAGCAAGCCGGGCAAATAGAGGCTCGAACATTCGCGACGAAGAGGGGAGTCCGTGCAGCAGGAGAAGTGTTGGAGCTTCTGTCGGGCCGGCCTCTCTGTAAAAGATGGAGATGCCATCTACCGTTATCGTGCGATAAGAAGTCGGGTATCTCACGAGATGTTCCTTTCCGGGTGCCTCGCCCGGCGACAAAAATAACACGAGCAGCAAGACCGCGGGGAGCATGCGCCTCGCGCGATAGAGAGCCGCGCCGACGACTTGAAGATCCATCGGACATCCCTTTCTTTAAGTCCGGGCCCGAACACGAAAATGTTATGCGCCATGCAGAGCTCCACGCTATGGCTCGAAAAGCCACAGTCTCAGGACCGCCCATAGAGCAAGTCTTATTGCCCCCAGAACACAAATACATCCGACCGCCAATTGGGCGCCGGTAAGTGTGAGCTCGTGAACAACGTGATTGCGAGCTGGTCCTGCAGTACGGGTGTGCGTCCCGTGCTCGATTCCTTTGGCATCGGCCCAATCTCCCGCAAACGGAATGAGTTTGTCGCTCCCGATGGCGTAATCGACGCGAGTCATAGCTGCACCCCTTCGTTGCGAGCGTCCTGCACTTTGTCTATTCCTCGCCAATTAGATAACCACGGAGAATAAAAGATGTGTTTTTTCGTATTCGATTTCACCAGTCCGTGCGAAAGCACCCTCGCAATCTTCGCCCGGCGCCGCCATCTAGGGACTCGGGGCTCGGTGAATTTCCAGAGTTTCTGTAGCTGGTGGAAGGGGCAGGTGCGGTAAAGTGGACGAGATGGAAAACTCATTCACTCCGACGAATATCGACGAATACCTGCGCAAACGCCTGATGCCGGTCGAGGGCGCAATTCCCCAATTGCCTGGAATCGAAATGTATGGCAGTTCGATCCCTGCCGGGGCAGTAGGCGGCGACCTGTTTGAATACATCAATTTTCAGCAACGGTACGATATTGACGGCCGCATCCAACTCGCTCTGAAGCGTTCGCGGGAGTATCTCGAGCGGCTCACCGCCGGTACGTCGCCCCGCAATTCGGTTGATGACCATGTTTCCTGGCTGAAACGCCGGCCGGGCTTCAGTTCGGAAATGGAAACGGCGTACCGGGAAGCGCGAAGCTCGGAGCAGGTGCGTGTTGCCGAAGACTTGAGTGATCTACGCAGTACCGCCGGAATCCTTCTGGTTGATGCGGAAGGACACGGCATCATTGCCGCCAAAATCGCATCGACCGTTCATGACACCTTCCAAGCGCTGATGCTTTCTGAGCTCGATCACCGCGGGAAGACAACCCCGGAATTGTTTGAGAGGCTAAATTTGCGGCTGGCTCAATCATCTACCGCTCGCAATGCACTTGGTCGGAGCTTGACAGATGGGGTGCAGGAGATCGCCACCATGCTGTACGGCGAAATCCGGCCATCTGGTAATTTTCGATTTGTAAATTTTGGACATCCTCCACCACTTGTTTATTCGGCGGAGTTTGGCCGGTTCGTGGAACTCGACAAGAGCCGCATGGTGCAATTTCTGCCGCTTGGTTTACAAATCCCTGAAGACCATCCCGATCGGAACCGATATTTGTCTCTGGATTACCGAAAGCGTCGAGTGAAAGCCTCGGACGTGGCCGAGCTCACGCTTATGAATACAGGGGACATCTTCTTTCTTTACACCGATGGTGTGTATAGCGGGGGGGACAAGGAAGAACGTAGCCGCCTTGAAAAAGTGATGCGTGAACACCATCAGCTCTCAGCGAAGGAAATCTGCAATGCCTTACTAGATTACGCCCTGAAGAGGGACGATGACTTGCGTCAGAGTGGCGAGCAGGACCGCATTGACGATAAAACGGTCGTTATCATCAAGCGCCATTAACAGGATATTTCATGCGAACCAATATGAACGGCCCTGAACAGCTGGCAGCGGTCTCTGGATTCTGGTCCGGTACAAACAAGCAGTGCGACTATCTGCAATTCGCTTGATCCAGTGGATGGTTGCATCTTTACCGACCACAAAGCAGATCGTCGTGACGGGATGTTGCTGAAGAGACGTGCGCATAACAAAACGGCTGGGAAGGGCATCCTAGGAGGGGAGCGTTTAAATAGATATCCGCTCGAGTACCGGCGAGATCTCTTTCGCGAACAGGGGAGAAACGATTCATGTCGAGAGTGTTGATTACTGGAGCCAACCGCGGGCTGGGCTTGGAATTTGCCCGTCAATATTCCGCAGATGGGTGGGATGTAATCGCGACGGCGCGAAATCCGAAACAAAGCGAAGAATTGGAGCGGCTAGCAAAAAGTAAAAGCGTGTCCCTTGAAGCGCTGGACGTAGCCAGCGATGACTCCGTAAAACATTTGGTGGAAGTGCTGAGCGGCAGACCGTTGGATTTGCTGATTCTAAATTCAGCCATATTTACGCGTGAAGGAAACAAACTCGGTGAGTTGAATTTTGCCGGGTGGAGAGAATCGTTTGAAACAAACGTTTTGGGAGCAATGCGCGTTGCGCAAGCGCTGATTGAAAATGTAGCGGCAAGCAAACGAAAACAGATCGTGGCGATCAGCACAGGGATGGGCTCTCTGGAAACCTTGGGTACGACGATCGGATTTGGATCGGCATACCAGTACAGGACGAGCAAGGTGGCGTTGAACATGGCGATGTTGATTCTGGCAAAGGAGGTAGAGCGGCGAGGAATCAGCGTACTCCTATTCAGCCCCGGGTGGGTGCAGACAGATATGGGTGGCCCCAACGCGGAGCTGACGCCCGAACAGAGTATTGCAGGAATGCGCAAAGTTCTTGAGGGGGAACCAATGGAATTGACCGGGAAATTCCTGAGCTACGATGGCAGCACGTGGCCTTGGTAGCTAGAATCGTCTGGAACGGACCGCGAAAGGCCCCGTCCCCGCAACCTTGTATGTCGCCGTAAACCTGACTCCGGCAGATTATCGTGCTGCGGAAACGAACCGAGCTCGCTTTGCGAAATAGTCGGTTATTGCTCGAATTGGAATTTTCGAATGGTCATTCCCTGGACCCATGCAGGAGCCAAATTACCCCGAAGGAACTTAGTTTCGACTTTCTCCTGACCTACGGGCTGGATCGCTGATTTGCTTTACCGTTTGGGGTATGCAGTGAAAATATAATCCTTTGACGCCGCGAGCGTGTGGCAGGCGGCGCCGCACTTGGCGTCGTGCCCTTGTGGTGGTTTGCTCGATGCCGTGGCCGGCGCGAAAGTTCCGGATGAGGCGTCATAATCGAACATAGCGTATCCCCATCCGTGTGTGTCCGAGAATTTCTTACTGTCCTTCACAATGAACTCAACCTCCGTTAGGTCTCCGGGCACTGTATCCGGTGTGCTCGCGGAAAAAGGAGGATCGGTCAGCTTTTTCGGTCGCCATTCAAGCTTCACAATCTTGGAGCCGTCGGGGAAAGGCATGCCATTGCCGGGAACACCCTCCTGGTAGGCTTTGATCATCACCGGATTGGCGAGGATCACCCGGATCACATTCGAGGCCTCGGTGAGGCTGGGGCCGACTACCTGCCATTGTTCGTATCCCTTGATCTCAGAGAAGGCGAGACCGTTGGGCACTTGCAGACTGTACTTGCTCTCCGCAGAAGCACTCGCTGCCGGCGTCTGCGCCGGGGCAGGGCTGCGGCCGGCGTGCAGGGCAACACCAACGGCCGCAATCAAAAACAGGCCGAGTAACGATTCGCTCTTGAACATACTGCCTCCCGCACGTTTTTTCGGCTGTCTCTCTCACAAGTCGAGACCCGGGGCCGAACGTTTGCTTGCCTTGGTCGAGCTCCGGAGATGCCTAGCCGATGCGCTTTGGATGTTTGAGCGGAGAACAAGACACAGTTTTTTGAGCAGAAAGGAAACAGCTTTCGGCTGTGTCGAGGTCCGGAGCGGAGGGCGGCAATGCCTTTGAGCCCGTCACCGGTCTATGGCTGAGCGCCCAAATGTACGCAGCTACTGCCGACGCTTGCGCGTCGGAGAGTTGCGCCCCACCCATCGGAGGCATCGCACTTCGAAACTGCTTGGGCCGGGGCACGCCTTCGGTAATTACTTTCAAAATTCCAGCGAAGCTCCCGTCACTCCACAGCCACTTGTTCTTTGTCAGATCCGGTCCGAGTGCAGTTCCAGTAGCCTTCGAGCCATGGCAGCCCGTACATGTTGCGCCACCCACTTGGCCCTGATAGACGCGAAAACCCAAGGCCAGCATTTCCGCTGACGAACCTTCGGGTACCGGAAGACCGGCAGTCTGGCCCTCGGGCGGCACTGCGGATGAGGTAACGATCTTCCCGGCCGAAGCTCCTAAGCTCGGGCACGGTGTGGCCGTTGGCGCAGGCCCGGCAGGATCCCCTGTGTAGACGATACGGTAGATTCGCCCCCGGATGTCGTCGGACACATAAAGCGCGCCATCGGGCCCGACCGCAAGACCGGCTGGGCGATGTTCGGCCCCCTCGGGGCTTCTCACTGGACCGGCGAAACCGTCCGCAAAAATCTCACAACCTCCGCTTGCGTGCGCGCCGTTGAGCGGCTGAAAGACCACGTTATATCCGCCTTGTGCGTATGGCGCTCGATTCCATGAACCATGAAAGGCGATGAACACTCCGTCGCGATAGCGAGCAGGAAACTGCTTCTGGTTGTAGCGGACCATGCCGTTGGGCGCCCAATGCGCCGGGAACGCCGCCACGGGACCCGTCTTGTTTGCACAAACTCCAACGGCCTTTCCTCCGTCGCCCCCGTACTCGGGGGCCAGGACCAGTTTCGCTTGCAGGCCGTCGTAGTAGCATTCCGGCCAGCCATAATCGCCCTTTGGTTTCAAGAGAAGAAGCTCTTCTGCCGGGAGCGTGGCCTCCTCGGACGGTTTGTAGAGATCGGGCCAGTTGGAATGAAGCTGATCGCGCCCGTGTTGCGTGACAAACAGATTCCCTTGCGAGTCGAAGGCGTATCCTTCCGCATTTCGAATTCCAGTCGCATAACGCTCGGCCGGAGAAAAGACCTGGTTGGTTTTGTTGGCGTCGTACCTCCAGACGCCTCCGCGCGTCTCGAGCTCCTTGCACGGATTTGCTCCGGGAACTTTGGGCTGCCGATTCTGTGGCTGGCAAGAATTCGATATCGTCGCAACGTCAATATACAGGGCGCCGTCCGCTCCGATGGTGAACGGATGCATCGGGTGGTCGCCGCCCAAGGGCAATCCGGAAACGACGGTTTCCGTTGGACCTTGCGGGAGTAGCGCTCCGGCGGGAATCACATAACGCACGATAGCGGTCGTTACTCTCTGCGTACACCGCCCCGTTGTAAAACGCAATTCCTGTTCCGCCCGTTCCGCCGGTTTTTACCGTCTCACCGAACCGCTCGATCGTGCCTGCCTTTCCGGCTCCTGACTTGTCCTGAAGCGCCACAAGGAAGCCGCCTTCATGGACCTGATCGAAATTGTAGTAATCCCCCGACCAGGTATTCACATACAGTGTGCCGTCAGGCGCGACCACCAGATGGCGGGCGTGACCGATGCCGTCTGCGAATACTGTTGCGCAAAATCCGGCCGGCAGTGTCAAAGCGGATTCTGCCGCGCACACGGAAGTTGCCTTTCTTTCTGGAGGGTTCGGTTTTGTTTGTGCAAGAAGGTTCGAACCCATGCAGTACAATACGGCGATCACGGAAGAGCGAAGGAGAACGGAGTTCGGCGGTAGCATCGCAGCTCCTTAAATGTGCGGAATTAGGCGTCGGATTCTATCACAGGCGATTTATTCAAATTCGAGAAGATCGTCACGACAGAACGACTGGAATCGCGGTAAATTATAGGCCGTTCGAAATCCAAATCCGAACGTCGTCGCATCGTGGTGGGCCATGGACAATACCATCGAAAGCTCTCGCACCGAGGCTTTGCGAAAAGCGCAAGAACGTGCCAACGAACTGTTCCGGCTGGTTGAGGCCAGGGGCCTCATCCGGACGGGCATGACCGAGAACAAGCTCAACGAGGAAATCTACAACCTCGCGGAAACGGAATTCGGAGTTACAAAGCACTGGCACAAGCGCATCGTGCGCGCAGGACCGAATACCCTGGCCCCGTACGATGAGAACCCTCCCGATCTCGCGATTGCGGAAGACGACATCGTATTTCTTGATCTCGGGCCGGTATTCGAGGAATGGGAGGCCGACTTTGGCCGCACCTTCGTCATTGGATCGGACCCGGTGAAGCAGAAGCTGTGCGACGACATCGGCAAGGCGTTTGCTGAGGGTAAAGAGTATTTCAAACAGCACCCGGACATCACCGCAGCGGAACTCTACAGGCACGCGCAGTCTCTCGCTGCCAAGTACGGTTGGGAATTCGGTGGCGCCATTGCGGGGCACCTGGTCGGCCAATTTCCCCACGAGAGAATTCCCGACGACAAAATCACTCTGTACGTCCATCCGCAAAATCCGAATCGCATGCGCAGCCTCGGGGTGGATGGACAACCGCGTCATTGGATTCTCGAAATTCACTTCGTCGACCGGGCTCAAAAAATTGGCGGATTCTACGAACAACTGCTCACCGTCGATTAGCAAGCTGCACTGAGGCGATTTGCCAGGCGAGTTACTGATGCCAGTTGTGTATGCGACGGTGCCGAAAATGGAAACACCGCCAGAAATTCGCGGCGCCTACTCTCTGATTTATTCCGAATGAGAATCCTCCTCCTTGCAGATACAACGAAGCCCCAAAAGGCCTCCACCTACGCCTGGCAGCGCATACAGTGTTAACTGGGCAGCCTGGACGGGGTAGTTCTGCCACACTGGCGGCATGGCAACGAGAGCAATTCGTGCTTATGTGACGGCAAACATGACCATGTCGGCTCTCAAAATAGCGTTCACCGTGAGTGTCCTATTGTTCATCGCAATAGCCACATCACTGCATGCGCAGTCCACCACTCCAGTCCCGGCGACCCCCATCGATGAGAAGAAGGTCGAGTTGGGTGGGACGCCCTGGAATCCGCAATGGGATCAGATCATCGAGAATGCCTTGCCGCAGGAAATGCTTTCCACCCAGGTCCCACGGGATGTCCGGCGATTTTGCCCGCGATTTTATGAGATGGCCGAAACCGACAAACGCACATTTTGGGCTTACTTTTTTCAGGCACTTGCTGGTGCTGAAGCCGGCCTCAATCCAAACACCACCGTGCGGCACACTGATCCCGAAAACACAAAACGCGATGAAGTGAGCGGGATGGCTATGCGCAGCGAAGGGCTCTTACAGCTTGCGTATGCAGATCAAAAGCGTTACGGATGCGATTTCAATTGGCAAGTCGACCGTGAGCTAAAGGCGAGCGATCCGGCAAAAACGATTCTCCAACCGAAGAATAATCTCGAATGTGGAGTGAAGATCCTGGACAACCAGATTATCGTCCAGCACAAACCATTGGTGACCTCCTCCGGATACTGGGCAACTCTGCGACCAGGAGGACCGAGCTACCGCGTGTTCGCCAAGCAGATGACAAATCCTCCCACTGCCTGCGGTCTTGCCACCAGGTCCACAATAAGTAGCAAGGCTACGACGAAGTCCGTGCAGGATGACGCGAACTAGATTAAAGCGGACTAAATCGCTTGGTCTGTGCACCGTGTTGCGTTCGGCAATCGCGCGGTCGGGACGCAGTTCGGCATGGTAAGTCCCGCTTGGTAACTCCGTCAGGGTCGTGCGCACATTGCCTTGGCGGACCGCATATTTTCCATACGGCGGCTGAACCCGGAATTTTCCTGCGGTTTACTTCTAACGCCTCATCGATAATACTCATCGCTTTGCTCCAGACGGGCTCACTGGTATCGGCCAAGCCCTTCTTACGCCATGGCGCGCCGACCGAATCGGCCGGGACGATGGTACCGGCAGTACCTCGATATCAAGCCCTTTGGAATAAGGCGCGCTATGACGGGTACTGAGATACGGACATCCGGACGGATCAGTCAATGTTATTTGGTATCGCCAATGCTCGGCATTTCAAGCGCTAATACCAAAGTATCGCTAATACCATCGTCCTATTGTCTCGCTATGCAGCCTCTGTTTTTATGCATTCAGCACATACGAATCGGTATGCGCGAACGAAGAACCCCTCAGGAGGACACTATGGCAGATACCAGCGCCACGGCAGCGCCGGGCCAAGGAGGGGGGGAACAAGCTGTCCGCCCGAGAGTCGGAATCGATCTCCGGGACTCTGCCATCCGGTTTCAATACAACGCCGTGCGGTCGGCGACAACTGCTCTTGCGACAGGTATATCAGCCGAAGATCAAATGGTTCAATCGTGTCCAGAAGCCAGCCCGATGAAATGGCACCAAGCTCATACCACGTGGTTCTTCGAGACATTCGTGCTGCGGCCCTTCTCAAGGGATTACGAACCTCTTCGCGAAGAGTTTCGTTGGCTTTTCAACAGCTATTACAACTCGCTCGGCGAGGAGATTCCGGAGAAAAGTCTGCGTTCGGTTTTCTCCCGGCCTTCGCTCGATGAAGTGCTTGCTTTCCGCGCACACGTAGACGAGGGGATGGACAGATTTCTTGCGGGTCGTGTTGATGAAGAAGCAGTGCGCCGCACGGTATTGGGCCTGCACCACGAGCAGCAACACCAGGAACTCGCCCTGACTGATATCAAGCACGCCTTTTTCTCTAATCCACTGCACCCCACGTATATAGCGGGCCCATCCTCGGAAGCGAAGGAGCATCCCGATTCGAAATTCAACTGGCACAGCTTTCCTGGCGGACTGATTGAGGTTGGCTACGCGCTTCAAGCCTCTGATCCTTTCGATTTTTGTTTTGACAACGAAACTCCGCGCCATCAGGTTTATTTAGAACCTTTCGAGATCGCAAACCGCGAGGTCACCTGCCGAGAGTATTTGGAATTCATGTCAGATGAGGGATATATACACCCTGAATTCTGGCTCTCGGAAGGCTGGGAGAACGTGAAGCGGGCGGGCTGGCACGCACCTCTCTATTGGAGGCGTGACGCTCACGATAAGACCGGATGGCGTGTGTTCACCCTGAGAGGCTGGCGCGGTCTGTCCGCACTACTTGATACGCCCGTGTGCCACATCAGCTTCTTCGAGGCTGACGCGTATGCGCGTTGGAGAGGTTTTAGGCTTCCGACTGAAGCCGAATGGGAATGCGTTGCGAGCCAGACACCGCTTCGGGGAAACCTTCTCGACGCGCAAACCCTTCATCCTGAAGCTGCAGCAGGTGGTGGGATTGAGCAACTGTTCGGTGATTGCTGGGAATGGACTGCCAGCGCCTACACCGGTTATCCAGGATACAAGCCTCTTCCTGGCGCACTCGGCGAATACAATGGCAAGTTTATGTCAGGTCAAATCATTCTGCGCGGGGGATCGTGCGTCACTCCTTTGAGTCATATCCGCGCGTCGTATCGGAATTTCTTCGCACCAGCAACGAGATGGCAATTCGCCGGGATCCGGCTGGCGAGCTGAAAGGATTCGTGCACATGGCAACTTCCTCCCGTGTACTTGACCTCGAGCGCACCGCAACAGTGGAAACGCGCCAGGCCTTGACTCACGAAGTTCGGCGAGGTCTGACGAAACGCCCACGCTCTCTCTCACCGTGGATGTTTTACGATGCGGAAGGGTCACGTCTGTTCGAGCGCATCACGACACTTCCGGAATACTATCCCACTCGTACAGAGAGAGCCATTTTAGCGAGACACGCGGATGCGATCGTTGCTGCGGCTCACGGAAGGGGATCGTCGCCATTACGCCTCGTGGAGTTGGGTGCCGGCACAGCCGCAAAGACCGTCATTCTGCTTGAAGCTGCCTTGCGCATTTCAGACGACGTCTCCTACTTGCCAGTCGATGTCTCTTCCGATGCTCTAGAGTTTGCGTGTCAAAATATTTCATCCGCGTTGCCGGAGGTGCGTATACAGCCTGTTGTCCGGAACTATATAACGCATCCGCTGCGACTGGAATCGTTCGACGGCACGACACTCGCTCTGTACATCGGTGCGAACATCGGCAACTTTTCGCCTGAGGAAGCGCGGATGATCCTGCGAAATCTAGGCTCGCAGTTGCAACCCGGGGATGCGCTCTTGCTGGGTACGGATATGGTGAAAGACGAACCCACTCTTCTCGCTGCATATGATGACAGCGATGGAATCACTGCGGCATTCAACCTGAATGTGCTGCATCGCCTCAACAGAGAACTGGGGGCCACCTTTGATGCCGCTAGCTTCCATCATCGCGTGCTTTGGAATTCCATCGAGTCCCGGATCGAGATGCACCTTGAAAGTACGCAAGAGCAGGACGTCAGTATCGAACACGCGGATCTTGATCTGCACTTCGAGCGCTGCGAAACGATTCACACGGAGAACAGTTACAAGTTCACGGACCAGGGCATTCGAAGCCTTCTCGGAGACGCCGGATTCGTGCTCGGACGTTCCTGGAAGGACAGTCGCAATTGGTACACGGTCACGCTAGCGCACCTCCGGTAGTGCCAGAGTGGCAAACGTGACCTGAAACCGCCAGTCCTACGCATCTTGAGAGAATCTGGTGAATGCGGAATATGCTCTCTTTGTAATCCGCCCATCGATTGAGTCCGCCCATTTCCTGCAAATCAACTGAGGCTGTAAGGATGGCTCCGCAGATCGGCGCTCCCAGGTCCCTACACGGGGACAGCAGAGTGCAACTCATCCCCGTTCCGTAACGGTTGAATATCTACCCTGACCGCGATAGTGTCTAAACCGCGCGCGAGGTGTGCCCCTTCGGAGGATCGAGTCATGAAGACCGCAGCCCCTATCTCTTTTGCAGGTTCAGAGCTCGCCGAGAACCGTCACGTTTGTGCGTTCTTCCATAGCGAGGAAGAGGAGTATCGCGTACTGCTTCCCTTCATCAAGGCTGGATTCGCTTGCGGGCACAAGGCCGTTCACGTTGTCAACCCAAGTCAACGAAGCGAGCACCTCGAGCGCTTGGCCAGTGTGGGGATTGACCACACAGCAGCCGAGCGGAGTGGCCAATTCGAGCTTCGGGTCAATAGCGAAACCTACCTCCGCGATGGCCGGTTCGATCAGGAGCGGATGCTGCATGCGTTTGAACAAATCGCCAGTGGCAATACCCCCGGGGAGTTCCCGCTGAGCCGTATCGTTTGCCGAATGGACTGGGCGGCCGAGGGCAAATCCTACATCAACGATCTCATCGAGTTTGAATCACGCGTGAATCACGTGTGGGATCGCCACGACGATGCGGTGATTTGCACCTACCATCTCGGGCAATTTGGTGGCGACACCGTGATCGACATCATGCGCACCCATCCAATGATCATCATTGGCGGTATCCTGCAGCAGAATCCTTTTTTTGTACCTCCAGGGGAGTTTCTTCGAGAGTTTCGCGAACGACGAACTGGACGAAGTTCAGCAACTACAACCGGAAGCTGACATGGCAGGGCAACTGGAAAGTCCCGCCGAGGAGATCAAGCGTCTTCGGCGGTGCATAAATGATTTGGTGAGCGTCCTCTCTCTTCCTGCCGCCCGGACAGGAAGTGAACCGTCGCGCATTGTCGGAAACTTACTCGAAGCGCTGCTGAACATGCTCAACCTCGATTTTGTTTATGCGCGGCTAGAGGATCGAACGGGCACGCGTCTCGAACTGGTGCGAGCGGCTTCAGACTGGGAACCGAAACCGCGAGCTGCAGCAATAGGCGAGAGCCTACAGCTGTGGTTCGGGAAAGACTCGCAAAATTCGCTACAGCCCGTGCGGGCCACACTTGAAGGGCGGGAAATGTCGGTCGTTCCCGTACAACTTGGAATGCAGGGAGAGATGGGGATTGTTCTGGCCGGCTCAACGCGAGACGATTTCCCGCAGCAAACCGAGAGACTTGTTTTGAGCGTGGCGGCAAATCAAGGAGCCATCGGGCTGCAGGAAGCAAGCCTCCTCGGCGCACAAAGGCGGATCACGAGCGACCTTAACCAGCGGTTCGCGCAACGGACCTCAGAACTCGCGACCACAAACGACCAGCTCAAGAAGGAAATCGCCGAACGGAAACTTGCAGAAGAGAGGCTCCAACGAGAAGAGGCAGATCTTGAACGCAGTCAGGCGCATAAGGCGGCGATTCTCGACTCTTCCCTTGACCCTATCGTGGCCATGGATCACGAGGGCCGCATCACCGAGTTCAACCCCGCTGCGGAGCGTATCTTCGGTTACAACAAACAGGATGTCGTGGGCAAGCGCCTGGCGGAAGTCCTGATTCCTCCATCTCTCCGTGAAAAGCACAGTGAGGGATTCGCCCGCCACCTCGCGACCGGCGAATCGCGAGTGCTCGGTCGACTCCTCGAGATGACCGCGCTCTGTGCCGACGGAAGAGAGATCCCCGTCGAAATCGCAATCACGCGCATCGCGCAGGAAGGGCCACCATTCTTCACTGGCTATCTGCGGGATATCACCGAACGCAAGCGCAACGAACATGCCTTGCTTGAAACCCACGCGAAGCTCGCACAGAGCGAAGAACAGTGGCGGTCCGTGTTTGATAACTCTGCGATCGGTGTTGCGTTGAGCGATCTCGATGGGCGGTTTATCGCGGCGAATCCCATTTTTCAAAAAATGGTGGGGTACTCGAGCGAAGAACTCGAACAACTCAGGTTCCTCGACATTACCGCTGAAGACGACCGCGAAGCGAACTGGAAACTCGTTCTGGAGCTTTTGAGTGGAAAACGCCGGCAATTTCAGATCGAGAAGCAGTACCGACGAAAGAATGGCAGCGCAATGTGGGTGCGTAATAGCGTTTCCATGGTGACGGGATCTGAGGGCGAGTCACAATTCTTGATCGCGCTTTCCGAGGACGTCACCGAACAGCACGAGGCCAAGGTGGCCCTTGATAAGGCCCGATCCGACCTCGCGCATGTGGCTCGACTTTCGACCCTGAGCGCCCTAACAGCCTCCATCGCGCACGAGGTCAATCAACCGCTGTCCGGCATTGTCACAAATGCCAGTACATGTCTTCGCATGCTGGATGCCAATCCTGCGAATCTCGAAGGCGCCCGCGAAACAGCACGAAGAACGATTCGCGATGGCAACCGGGCGTCCGAGGTGATTACACGGCTGCGAGCACTCTTCACCAAGAAAAGCGCGTCATTTGAGCCGTTTGATTTGAATGAAGCAGCCAAAGAAGTGATTGCGCTATTACTGGGCGAACTGCAACGGAACAAGGTGATCGTTCAAACCGAGCTTGCCAGTGAGCTGCCCTTTGTTCTGGGCGATCGAATTCAGATTCAGCAGGTCATCTTGAACTTGATACGGAACGCTTCCGATGCGTTAAGTGCAGTGGAGGATCGACCGAGAGAGTTACTCGTCAAGACAGAGCGCGACGAAAGCGGTGCGCTCCGTCTCAGTATTAAGGACACCGGAACGGGGATCAGTCCCGAAATCGAAGAGAAGCTATTCGACGCCTTCCATACGACCAAGGGGGACGGCATGGGAATCGGGCTTTCCGTCAGCCGTTCCATTATGGAAAGTCATCAAGGTCGCCTTTGGGCAATCCGGAACGAAGGTCCGGGTGCCACCTTCAATTTTTCTATCCCTGGGAGTACCAATACTTAAGTCTAATAGACACGCTAACCGGACAGTCGCATGCTTGGGACATGCAGTCGCATGACGGAAGGGACACTATTTATCGCCCACTTGTGGCAGTTGTCGATGATGATGAATCTGTCCGCGAGTCGCTGCCGGACCTGTTGGGGGAGTTGGGTTTTGGCGCTCGGGCGTTCGCATCTGCAGAAGAGTTTCTCGTCTCCGATATCCTTCGCCAAACCAAATGCCTCGTGCTAGACATCGCCATGCCGGGTATGACAGGATTTGGTCTCCAGCAGGAACTGAAGGTTCGCGGACAGAGCATCCCGATCATCTTCATAACCGCTCAAAAAGACGACACCGTTCGCACGCGAGCGTTAGAGCGGGGAGCCACGGGATTTCTGCTGAAACCATTCAGCGACACGGCACTTCTTAGCGCGCTCAACACGGCGCTCGGATTGAGCTGAGTAAAAGTAGCGATCGTGCAACTTAGGAAGTACAGCGCATTGGACGGAGAGAGACCAGGTCATGAATAGGGGTCATAGTCCATGTCGCACGCCACGTCAGTTGTTTTTGTTGTAGACGACGATATTTCAGTGCGTGAGTCACTCGAGTTGCTGATCCGATCCGAGGGTTGGCAGCCAGAGACTTTCTCGTCGGCGCAGCACTTCCTCTCCCATACCCGGTCGCCTGTCCCGAGCTGCCTCTTGCTCGATATTTCCATGCCCGGCCTGAATGGGCTCGAACTCCAGAAACGTGTTGCGGCCGAACACCCTGACGTACCCATCATCTTCATCACCGGGCACGGCGATGTGCCGAAGTCAGTCGAGGCGATGAAGGCAGGTGCTGTCGAATTCCTCACAAAGCCATTTAATGACGAGGTGCTGCTTGGCTCCATCCGGCAGGCTCTTGAACGCAGCCGGGTTGCGGTTGGCCAGCAAGGGGAAATCAAGGAACTCCGCAGCCGCTATTCGTCCCTTTCCCCGCGCGAACGAGAGGTCATGGCGTTGGTCGTCTCCGGCCTATTGAATAAACAGGTCGGAGCCGAGCTTGGCATCAGTGAGATCACAGTGAAGGCGCATCGAGGTAAGGTCATGCATAAGATGAAGGCCGATTCTCTGCCCGATCTGGTGAAAATGGCCGGTAAGCTCGCTCTGGATTTGTCAGAGGCTTGAGCGTCATGCCAGGACTCCATCTCAGATTTCAACGGGAGCGAATCGCTCCCTGGGATCGCCCCTTCGCTCGCAGCGCTCTCTGTAAACACTAGTGAGGGCGGCTTGCTATGACGAACGGTCGTCTACGAATGGGAGCCGCTCGAAAAACTCTAGCGCGGTATGAAGAATTGCTGCGTGCTGCCGTACGTGATCTTGCAACAGGTCCTACACATTCGCTCCTCCACCTCCAACCTGATTCCCACCTCGGCCAATTGCACCCACCTTAAGACAATTGGCTCTAAACTCCAGTATGCTTGGCGGACACATGCCATCTGAGGCGACAACTCCGGTAATCGAATTTCGCGAAGTCTCTTATCGCATCGACCGGAACCAAATATTATCCAGCTTGAATCTCGAAGTGATCGAGGGAGAGACGCTCGTGTTGCTTGGACGCAGCGGCTCGGGCAAGACCACAACCCTAAAGCTCGTAAACCGGCTGGTCACGCCAACCTCTGGAGAGATTCGGGTCCGTGGCGTCCCGAACGGTGAACTTGACATCATTCGCTTGCGCCGCGGCATTGGCTACGTGATTCAGGACGTTGGTCTGTTTCCACACTTCACCGTGGAGCAAAATATCAGCTTGGTTCCTCGCATCGAAGGTTGGCCCGAAGTTCGGATCCGTTCGCGCGTTCAGGAGCTCTTGGAGATGGTCAGGATCACAGGCGATTTGGCATCACGCTTTCCGCGAGAGTTATCGGGAGGGCAGCGCCAACGGGTGGGTGTGGCCCGGGCCTTGGCTGCAGATCCTGGAATTCTTCTGATGGATGAGCCCTTTGGCGCCTTGGATCCTCTGACGCGCGACGAGCTGCAACGGGAATTTTTGTCCCTACAGCAACGACTGCACAAGACCGTGATTTTTGTAACGCACGACCTTCGCGAGGCTCTAAGTCTGGGATCGCGCATCGCGCTCATGGAGGCCGGGAAGCTCGTCACCGTGCTGTCTCCGCAGGAATTTCTGACGTCTGCTGACCCCTGGGCGGCTGCGTACGTCAGAGCATTTGGAGACGGGTTAGCATCTCTCGGGAAAAGGAGCAAATCATGAACTTTGCTCGGTACATCCTCGAGAATCATCGTCAGATTCTCGAACTGACGCTCGAGCATCTCTGGTTGGTCGGGAGTTCGACACTGCTGGCGGTGCTCGTCGGTGTACCGTTAGGAATCGTGATCTCCCAACGCCCGAGCTTCAGCAAGCCCGTTCTGGCGAGTGCGAATATCATTCAAACCATCCCCAGCCTGGCACTCTTTGGATTTCTGCTACCCGTACCATGGCTTGGCGCACGTTCCGATCGCCTGGCAATTTTGGCGCTCGCCCTCTACGCTCTACTGCCAATTGTCCGCAATACCTACACCGGAATTCGAGGCGTTGATCCCGCGGTTGTTGAAGCAGGACGGGGGATGGGCCTCACAGAATCTCAACTTCTTTTTCAGGTGGAACTACCACTCGCGACCAGCGTGATTCTGTCGGGTATCCGTGTGGCGATCGTGATTTCCGTGGGCCTAGCCACGATCGCTGCGGCCATTGGTGCCGGGGGTCTGGGCGAGTTCATCTTTCGCGGCTTGGCCATGGTTGATAACCGTGTCATTCTTGCAGGTGCGATCCCGGCCGCAGTCTTAGCCCTGGCTGCCGACAGAGGGGTGGGATGGCTCGAAGAGCGACTTCGCCCGCGATAATGCGTCTGCCATCGAGTCTCGCTGTGTTCCTGATTGCTGCAACCGCCGCGTTGCTGCTTTCCTGCTCGCCATCACATTCAGGTCGCATCGTAGTGGGTTCGAAGAACTTCACCGAGTCGTTCATTTTGGGCGAACTCATCGCGCAGCAGATCGAGGCTCACACCAGTCTAAAAGTGGAAAGGCGCTTCTATCTCGCCGGAACCTACATTTGTCACCAGGCGATATTGTCGGGGCGGATTGACATCTATCCCGAATATACGGGAACTGCGCTCACGACCATCCTGAAGCTACCGGCCGGTGGAGACAGTAAAGAAGTTTACCTGCGCGTGAAGCAAGAGTATGAGCGCCGCTTCCGCTTAGAGATGGGACCACCGTTCGGATTTAACGACACCTTTGCGATGGAAATCCGTGGCGAAGATGCGCGCCGCTTCAATATCCGCACGCTCTCAGAAGCTGCTGCGGTCAGCCCGCAATGGCGAGCGGGATTTGGTTACGAGTTCATGGAGCGTCCTGACGGCTATCGGGGCATGGTAGCAACCTACGGTCTGCATTTCGCCGAACAGCCGCGCATTATGGACTTGGGCTTGTTGGCGCGCGCCTTGAAAGATCATCAAATTGACATGGCTGGCGGCAACGCGACCGATGGGCTCATTCCCGCCCTCGACTTGTTCGCGCTCGAGGATGATCACCATTACTTTCCTCCCTATGAGGCCGTCGCGGTTATCCGGCAACAAACCATCGAGCAGCACCCGGAAGTGGCTCGGGTCCTTCGAGACCTTGACGGCAAGATATCGAACGCGCAAATGCAGCGAATGAACTACGCCGTCGACGGCCAGCATCGCGATCCACGGGACGTTGTGAAGGACTTCCTGCACGAAGCGAAGCTCGTGCGCTGAGACAGAGTCAAGGTATTCCTTAACGACTTCTAGTCGCGTTGCGGCGGCCGCTAACGAACGGGCTGCCCGCTTCAAAGAAACGCAGCGGCCGATGCACCTCTCGCGTAATGCCGATGCGCACGGTAGTGACAACGCGCCCGGTCTCTCGAACCGCAGTCCCAAGCCAAAGCGGACCGTTGGCACACAGGTCAACTCCGTCCAGGTTCCGGTCGATTTGCAACGCAGCCGCGAGCCGTCCCGGACCTCTTGCCAAATCGATAAGTTTGTCAGTTTTGCGGAGCCGTTTCATTAAATTGATTCCTTCAAGAGGCTCAATGGCGCGCAGCAGCACTCCTGCGCCAATCCCAGGCACTTCAGCCGTCACGTTGAGCATGTATGAGGTTCCATAGATGAAGTACACATACGCAAATCCCCTGTCGCCGAATAGGGATTGATTTCTCGCCGTTCGTCCATGGTAGGCATGACCACTCCGATCGCCCGGCGGGTACGCTTCTGTTTCAACAATCCGGCCGCTCATCCTCGTCCGCCCGATCTTGCGTACAACGGTTTTCCCGATGAGATATCGGGCCAGTTCAGCCGCGTCGCCGGGCAAGCTGGCCCGCGATAGCCGTCGAACTTCGTGAGCGGTCTGCAATGGGGTAACCTGATCCTGTCTGCCCAGCCGATTATCTCGCAAGCCCGGATTCTTTGCGGCAACGCTTTGCAATTGGATGCAGTTCCCGCAGCAGATCCGGCCACGTCGAACAGAATGCTGTCGGGGGCGAGCGCGGTTCAACGCGTCTGATACGGATGGAAGATATAGTCCTTAGCCTTCACGGCTACATGACACGACTGTCCGCAATCTGCGAGGCTCGTGGGATCCGCCGTAAACTGGTCCGATGCAGCTTCATAGTTGAACACTGCATATCCCCATCCGCCGGTTTTCGGAAATCTCTTGCTGTCTTTTTCCATAACGAAAGCCTGCTTAAAGACGTCCGGCACGTCTACGACAAACGGAGCTTCAGCACTTTTCTTCGGCTTCCACTGGAGCTTCACAATCATGGAGCCATCCGGGAAAGTCTGGCCATTGCCTGGAACGCCGGCCTTAAAGGCATGAATCATGACCGGATTGGCGACGATGACCTTCAGAACTTCGTCCGTCCGGGCAGAAGAGACCACAGCCCAGTCCTCGTATCCCTTGAAGTCAGCGAAAGCGATCCCACCCGGGGATTTCAGCGAGTACTTGTCCTGCGCGTAAACGGCTGCAGCGACGAGGACGGCGACGACTGCCACAACGCTCGCCCCGATGGTGAAACCGGCGACACGTTTGATGGGCGCCCGCGTTGCTATCTTTTGTTCTTGTTGTTCTTGCGCTATCGATTTCGTCAGAAGTTCAGACACAGTTTGTTTTCCTTCACCAGAGATGTGTTCTAGCTTGCTCAACCTACATCTCGAACGCTTGCATTAAGGCAGACGTGAGGCGCGTAAGACAATTGGACGAAGGTATCGATGATCCCTCCGCGTCAAGTGCTCAGCAGGAAGTTCCCTTCGATTGAATCACGACAAAATGTGCAGGCGATACTATGGTCCAATTGCGCAGCTCATGCTTGTTCTGGCCGAATGGCATATGCGCCTGATGACTTGCCTCACCCGTGCAACCGGTTCGGATCGAGGCCACAAGTTCTTGAGGTTGTCGCGGACCGAATCGCAATCGGCCGGTATTCGACGTTTTCCAGCCACGTGAGAAAGGACGAAACGCATCGGGCGAGACACCGATGCGCCCGTGAGCGCGCGAGGCGAAGGGACCGTTCTTCGAACTGTTCGGCCAGAGACTGAAAGCGTTGCTCATTTCGATCAGCGATTTCGAAGGGAGGATTCCTTGAAAGCAAACGTTTCGTTCACCTTCCTCACCGTCTTGGTGCTGGCGAGTGCCATCCCTCTCATGCGAATGTCCGTCACTCCCGATCCGCAAGTCAAATCCGGAGTGGATCGCCTTTATGTGATCGACTGCGGCGACGGCAATGGTCCCGACGAATCACGTTGGACACCGGGAGTCAACATCGGAACACCTGTTGATTTTCCGGGACACTGCTACCTCATTCACTACAGCCAAGGGTGGTTCTTATGGGACACCGGCGTTGATGATGCTGTAGCAAAACTACCTAATCATGAACTGGTGTTGCACGAATGGGGGCCTGGCACGGGACCTGTCTGGCGTAAACCAATTACACTTGCGGCGCAGCTTGAAACGCTGCACGTCAATCCTTCTGACATCAAACTGATGGCGGTGTCACATTGCCACCCGGACCACGCGGGGAACATCGAAATGTTCCCGAATACGCTGATGCTGGTGCAGAGAGTCGAGTACGACTGGGCCGGGAGCCGACAAGACACCGTCGCCTTTAACAAGAAGCATCCCGTACAGCTCATCGACGGCGACTACGATATTTTTGGTGACGGAAGCCTCGTGCTGCTCTCGACACCCGGACACACGCCCGGCCACCAGGCTTTATTCGTGAGGCTTCCTAAAACTGGACCGGTGATCCTGAGTGGAGATGTTGCGCATTTCCAGACAAGCTTCGAGAATCGCTACGTTCCTAGCAATAATTGGAGCAAGCAGGCCTCGCTCCAATCCATGGACAAGATAGCGGCAATCATCGCGAAGGAACATGCGCAGCTCTGGATCAACCACGACCAAGGCCAAAGCGACGCGCAAAAAAAGTTGCCGGCATATTACGAGTGATGGCCTTTTGGTGGATCGGGTCGGCTCGGGCATCCATAGAAGTCCTTTGATTTCTCCTGGTCGCTCGCGGTGAAGAAGTGCGTTGCAAAGAAGCGAGCGGAGCGTCGGAAGCATTTATGCGATGTCTCCGGTAGTTGATAGCTAAGGATGCGTCCGGAAACGAATGCGGTCCGAGGAAAACGCTTCATCTGCGGGCACTTTAGAACGGACCGCTATTTCAGAAGCGACTCCCAGTCGCCTGGCACTCTTCCTGCGGGTCCAGGCACGGGCTGACTTTCAGGATGCGCGTGCGGCGGAAGCAATTCCACACCTTTGATCATCCCCTGCTTCTCGTAATCAAAAAACCAGTCCTCACCCGGTTCAAAGCTGGTGATGATCGAATGTCCTGTTGCTGCCGCATGCTTTGAGGCATGCTGGCTTGGAGAACTGTCGCAGCATCCGATGTGCCCACACTCCGCACATCGACGGAGATGAAACCACCAACCTTTCGGTGACGCCAGGCATTCCACACACCCGTCGCCACTTGGTTTCGAAGCAAGATTGAATCCGCGGCGCGTTTTCTTCATTTCGATTATTCCTTTCAACACTTCATGCCCGGCAAAGAGTTCAAACCACCAGCAAGATCTTCCCGATGCCACCCTTTTCTGCCATTGCTTGAGCCTCGGCCGCTTGACGGAGTGGCAATCTCCGGCCAATCGGGATGACCAGCTTGCCATCTCGCACCGCCTGAGCCATAAACTCGAGCGTTGTCCTGTCCGGTTTCGCGAATACGGGCACGACCTTTACAGACGGGTACTGTGCCGCGTTCTGCGGTGCCCCGAGTACCGAAGCGAACGTTCCTCCCGGTTTGACCTTCGCGATCAGCTGCTGCGCGGTTCTTCCGCCGACCGTATCCGCAACCGCATCGAGCGACGGGAGATTCGCAATCGCGTTGTTGTCGTCGGTTGCGACCACCTGATCGGCGCCCACCGCTTTTGCTTCTTCGATCTGACGTTTCAACACCGCTGCAATCACGATCGCGCCGCGATCCTTCGCGGTGAATACCGCTGAGCGTCCGACATTCCCGGCAGCGCCTGCGACGAGCACGGTCTGACCCTCTTTGATTCCCGTACCCGAAACGAGCTGGTTGCCGGTCGTCGTCACGAGCGGCAGCGCCGCCGCCTGGATCACATCGATTCCATTGGGAATTCTCGCTAGGATCGCCGCGTTCACCACGCAAAGTTCCGCGTAGGTGTCGGCCGCCATCGCAAACACCTGGTCACCTCGCGAGAAGCCTTCCACGCCCGTTCCAACCGTAGCGACAGTCCCCGCAACGTCGACTCCGATCAGTCCCGGAAACTTGATGGGATAAAAATCTTTCGTCAACCCGGCACGTCGTTTGTAGTCGATCGGATTCACGCTGGTGCTGGCGACCCGCACGAGCACTTCGCCCGGACCCGGAACCGGATCAGGGTACTCCTCGAACTTCATTACTTCCGGACCGCCATATTCGTGGATGACTACCGCTTTCATGATGCATCTCCCGGTTGGACAAACAAGCGCCTAGGAAACATTAGATGAAGAAAACCGGGACCGGTCGCGCTGTGACGTTTCGTTCGCTCGCGGCCACCAAGGTCAAAATCGCCCCTCTTCGCGGGTATGGCGTAAGAGGGCAGATTTGTCCCAAAAGGCGTCCTACATCAATTGCTATTCAGCCAGAACGTGGTGTGAGGAATCTATTGGACGATGGTATCGACCGAGACCTTCGCCCTGATGCGCAAACTCCTTTGGCTGCAAAATCGCATACTTCGTCCGAGGCCAGCCGATACCAAAGTATCGTCGATACCATCGTCCAATTGTGCATCTCAGGGGGCTTCTGTTCTGATGACTCGCTATGACCGAACAATCGGAATTCCCGGAACCCGTAGAGAAGAACATGATGAAGATACTGATGGTGCTCACGTCGCACGATCAGCTCGGAAACACCGGTCACAAGACCGGATTCTGGCTTGAAGAATTTTCCGCCCCTTACTTATGAGGTTTCTCGGGGAGAAATCCGCTCACGCTTTTGCTTAATGAAAGGTTCAAGATGAACGATCAACAAACAAAGGAGCAATGTTCTGAAATGCGAGATCAAAAGATCCGCGCGGCACTGAACGAACATTGGGCCGCGTCCGATGCCAACGATTTTGAAACGGAGCACCTCATTTATCACACGGACGCGGTGCTCGAATACCCCCAGTCAGGCGAGCGAACCTGTGGTCGGCGCAACATACAAAATCAACGCTCTACTCAGCCCAGCAAAAAGCGGTTTACTGTCCGACGAATCATTGGCAGCGGTGATCTTTGGGTTACCGAATTTATCCTCACCTATGACGGCAAGCCGTCCTATACCGTGAGCATCATGGAGCTCAGGGGCGACAAGGTTGCCCGGGAAACTCAGTACTTTGCGGATCCATTCGTGGCTCCCGCATGGCGCGCGCAATGGGTCGAACAGATGGACACATAATCTCGAGGTGCGGGAACTCGCCGGGGCAACGCCATTTTCGGTTTGCAGCAGGATTGTCCGGGATAGAGATGAATGTGGGAGACCGCGTATACCACAGAAGTCGAACTCTACGATTTGGGGATCGTGCGACAGCGCATCCTCCGATGGAGGGCAAGAAATGGATTGGAAACGGTTAATCCAGTTGGCGCTCTTGGGTAGCAGTGATTGGGAACAATACGCAATCCTGCTCGTACGCGTTTCGATCGGGCTGTTCTTCGCCATCTCCGGGGCAAACAAATTGTTTGTTGCTGGCGGCACGAAACCTGTTTACGACACGCTCGTTCAGGCCAAAATCCCGTTTCCCCGCGAGACAGCATATTTCGTGTCGGGTGTGGAGTTCGTTGGCGGATCCTTGGTGGCCGTGGGTTTTCTTTCGAGCGCGGCGTCTGTCGCTTTGTTAATCGATATGATCGTCGCCACCCTGACTACCGCGATTTTCACCATACCCAAGGGACTTTCGCCTTTACGCTGGCTCGATGATTTCCTGTACCTGCCGGAAGTCCTGTACGTGCTCTTCTTTATCTGGTTGATCTCGTCCGGTCCGGGAAAGTTCAGCGTCGATTACTGGCTCGCCGGCAAGTTCTTGAGCTGATCAGTTCTTCCGAGGATAGCGTCCGCCAGGACGTTACGAACGGATTTCTCCGGACCCGGATGCGGGGGATTTCGAGTCATACGTTGTCAGGCTGGATACGTCACCAGGAGGCGCAAATGACGAAGGCACACAGGCACGATGAGATTGCGAAGCTCGCCCACGAATTGTGGGAGCGCAGGGGCCGCCCCGTCGGTTCGCCTGAAATTGATTGGTACGCGGCTGAACGAGTCCTGGGTGCGCGGGATTCGCAAGAGCAGTTCTCGCCCTTCAGTGTCCACCTCGCCCCAGAGGAAGGTCCCTATGGCGAACCCTGAGTTCAGTGTGGTTGTATTACTAGGCCCCTAGCCAGACGCCGGACCTCGACGAGGTTTGAATGCCCAGATTGCTTTCAGTAAATGTCGGTCTTCCCCGCGACGTGTCATGGAACGGCAAGACCGTCAGAACCTCAGTCTGGAAATCTCCAGTTGATGGAAGACGAATGGTGCGCATTCTCAATATCGAAGGTGACGCGCAAGCCGATTTGGCGGGTCATGGAGGAGAGCACCGCGCCGTATTCGTCTACCAGATGGATTCTTACCTTTACTGGCAGCGGTTTTTGGGCCGCAACGATTTTACGTTCGGTCAATTCGGAGAAAACTTCACCGTTGACGGACTTCCTGACAACGAGGTGTGCATCGGCGATCGCTACCGCATCGGTGGTGCTGAATTTGAAGTAACGCAACCACGCGTGACCTGCTACCGAGTCGGTATTCGCATGAATGAAGCTCGGATGGCTGCCTTGCTCGTAGGGCATCACAGGCCAGGATTCTACTTTCGGGTCTTGCAGGAAGGAGAAGTTGGTGCGTCGGATGACATTGTAAAGATTGCGGACGGTCCAGAGCGAATCAGTGTGGCCGAAGTTGACGCCCTCCTGTATTTGCCGGGACATTCGAACGAACAACTCCAACGAGCGCTACGGATTCCTGCACTGAGCCAGGGCTGGCAAAGTTCGTTCCAGGCGATGCTCCAACAAGACTTGAGCCCGAAAACCGCGGTAGGGAATCCGGGACTCGCCTACGAGGAACAAGCGTCAGCCTGGCCGGGATTTCGACCGATGCGGGTCGCGGGTATCCATAAGGAAAGCGATAAGGTAACTTCTTTCTTTCTGACACCCGTCGACGGCAAACCTCTCCCAGGCTTCGAGGCAGGCCAATTTGTGGTTTTGCGACTACTCGTCGATCCCGGCAAACCGCCCTATCTTCGCAGCTATTCGCTGTCTGATCTGCCGGGCGCCAATCATTTCCGCATCAGCGTCAAGAGCGAGTTGCACGGAATTGGAAGTTCGTTTCTGTGCAACCGCACGCAAGAGGGCGATGTATTAGATGTTAGTGCACCTCGAGGGGGATTTACTCTTCGTCCCAGCCAAAATCCTGTGGTTCTCCTGAGCGCTGGAGTGGGCGCAACACCCGTACTGTCGATGTTGCACAGACTCGCTGCTGACAAATCGCAGCGAGAGATCTGGTGGATTTATGGAGCGCGTAACCGCATCGAACATCCATTTGCTGAAGAATCCCGCTCACTCCTGGAGCAGCTCTCTCGCGGGCGGGGATACGTCCTGTACAGCAGGCCCGCTGCAACCGACGAAGTCGGCGCAGACTTCGATGCGCCCGGACACATTGACACAGCATTGCTCGAGAGAATTGGCGTGTCACGGGAGAGTGACTTCTATCTGTGTGGCCCCCCTTCATTCCTGCAGAGTATGCGTGATGGGCTGCGTAACTGGGGTGGGCTCGCCGGGAATGTGTACACGGAAATTTTTGGTCCTCTCGAATCCGTCACGCCTGGGATGGCGCGCGTTGAGCGCACTCCTCACCCACCACAAGGGCCGCCCGGAGCCGGCCCGCCGGTCTCTTTCGCGCGTAGCGGGATTACGACCGCTTGGGATCCGAAGTTCCGGAGTTTGCTTGAGCTGGCGGAAGCGTGCGACGTTCCGGTTAGATGGTCGTGTCGCGCAGGGGTCTGTCATACCTGCATGACCGGTCTGATTAGCGGGCCAGTGATCTATAACCCTGAACCGCTCGAGCGGCCCGCGCCCGGGAACGTGCTCGTATGCTGCTCCCAGCCAGAGGCGAGTGTCACTCTGGATCTTTGACGGAAACAGGAGGAGTCATCATGCGTTCTGATATTACGTCCGGAAGTATATTCCCCGACTACCAGCTCCCTGATCACACGAGCAAAGTCCGTAAACTCAGCGAGCTACAAGGCGAAGATCCGCTAATCCTCACCCTTGCGCGCGGCCACTATTGCCCAAAGGAGCATCAGCAACATCTGGAACTCGCCGCATTCTACCCGAAGATCGCGGTGGCATACACTCAGATCGTCACGATCGCCACCGACGATCACCACACTCTTCAGGAATTCCGGGCGTCAGTCGGAGCCCAATGGACTTTCCTTGCAGACCCGGGAAGAACGATTCAGAAGGATCTCGACATCCAGGAGTACACCGACCCCGAGCATAACCCTATGATCCCGCATACGCTCGTGCTCAAGCCGGGCCTGGTGATTCACAGCATCTACAACGGCTACTGGTTCTGGGGTCGTCCCTCGGTCGTCGATCTTTGGAACGATCTGCGTACCGTGACAAGAGAAATCCGGCCGGACTGGGATCTGAATGCGCCCGGACTCCGCCAAGCATGGAACGCGGGTGACTTCTCGCGTTTCCACGGATGGAACAAGAAGCCCAACACCGGGAGTGCCTAACATGAGAACCCGATTTGGTTTCGCTGTTTTCTTGCTTGGCGTGCTTCTTTCATCTCGTGCTAGCCGGCCCTCTGATCTCGCGCTGGTACACGCCAGGATTTATCCATCGCCGACAGAACCCGCGATCGAGGACGGCACAATTCTTGTGCACGATGGGCACATCACGGCCATCGGTCCTGGCGCCACAACCAAACTTCCCCGTTTTGCGCGCGATCTCACGGTCATCAATTGCAAAGGTCTGGTCGTCACCGCCGGATTCTGGAACAGCCATGTACATATTCTTACGCCTGGGCTCGTGCATGCGGACAAGCTCTCGTCCGAAGAAACCACGTCCTTACTCCAAGAGATGCTGACGCGCTGGGGATTTACGACCGTCTTTGACATCGCTTCCGTTCTCCAGAACACCAACCTCATCCGCCAGCGCATCGCGAGCGGCGAATCGAAAGGTCCGCGGATTCTCACAGTCGGCGAGCCATTCTGGGTGAAGGGTGGAACGCCTGTTTACGTCAAAGGATTTCTCGAAGCCAATCACATCAGCATTCCGGAGGTGGAATCAACTGCACTGGCAAAGGAACGGGTGCAGCAGCAGATTCAGGACGGCGCGGATGGCATTAAGATCTTTGCGAATTCTGTCGAGCTCGATGAAATTTTGACCATGCCCCTGGACATGGCCAAAGGAATCGTTGACGAGGCCCACGGGCTTGGCAAGCCAGTCTTTGCGCATGTCGCGAATCATCAGGGAATCGAGGTAGCGATTCAGAGTGGCGTCGATATCCTGGCCCACACCACTCCTTTTGATGCTCCCTGGAGTCCGCCTTTCGCCGAGCGCCTTGTGGCAGCTCACATGGCACTTACCCCGACACTTACCCTTTGGGAGATCGAAGCGAAGAACGCTTCACCTGAAGAGCTTCAGAAGGGGATGAGCAGGGCGGCCCAGCAGCTCGAGGTTTTCGCTCGAGCCGGAGGACAAGTTCTTTTCGGAACCGACGTCGGCTACATCGACCAGTTTGACACTTCCGAAGAGTTCAAGTGGATGTCCCGTGCCGGCATGAGTTTTACGAGAGATTCTCGCTTCGCTCACTACGAACCCCTCCGAACGGTTCGGTTTCTCCGCGCATTCTGGTCGCATCGGCAAAGGTATGGACGCAGATCTCGTCGTTCTCTCCGCGGACCCCGCCCAGGACGTTAACGCTTTTTCCCAAGTCGCCTTCACGATTCGTATGGGCAAAATTTTGTACCGCAAACCCTAGAGTCATAGGACTGCACTACGGCTGAAGCGGAGCCCCGAGCCCCAACAGTTCAGCATTCCTCCCAGCAGAGATCCACCGAATTCCCGTCGGCTTCACACGCAGTCTGAATCCAGAATTTGGCCATTTACGAAGACGCGGATCGATTATGCAATAATGCCCTCATGAGCGTGATCTTTCTGTCGGGCCCGATCGGAGCCGGGAAGACTGCAGTCGCGCAGGAGTTAATCCAGTTGCTTCCTGCACCTCTCTCCTACATTGAGGGCGATACGTTCTGGTCGTTCATCAGGAAAGACGGCGAACGCGGGTCAAGAGACAACTTTCCCGTGCTTGTGCGTTCGATGACGGCAGCGGCGATACCATTCGCTCGTTCGGGATTTCAAGTCCTGATTGATTTTTCAATTCCACCGGACTACCTCGCCACGGCACGCAAAATCCTGAAGGAAGTGGCGTTTGATTTCGTGCTGCTGCGTCCGAGCTTGCAGGTTTGCGTGGAACGGGCAGCGTCGCGGGAAACCGGCGCGATTACGGATTATGCGAGGCTTAAAAACTTCTACGCGCGCTTTGAAGATGAAAGCCTGGCAGCAATTTGCGATGACTTTGCTGACCCAGCTTCCCTAGCCCAGAGAATCGCTGACGGACTAAGTCAGGGCCGGTTCCGGGTGGATTGAATCCGCGGTGAGTGTCATTCAAGTGGCGCCCAATGGGCATCCAAAACTTCCACCGTTACAAGTCCCGCTTCGGTAATGACGCAAGTCCTTCTATCGCACTGGCCAAAAGGGCTGCTTGGCGGGTACGAATTCCACCGGCACGGCGCTCACAAAGGATTTCAGCCAGCGAGTGCACTCTTCCATACCGGCTTGTTCGCTTGGGATGTGTCCGATGACGATCAAGGCCATTTTCTTGCCTTCGGTCACCGCATCGGCAACGTACTCTACGGTCTCCCATTCGCGGGTTTCGCCAACCAACAACACCTGGACATTGTGGTGTTCGAGTTTACGGATTTCCTGATCGAATCCGGCGGCGCCAAGACTGAGAGCCACATTCGTAACGTTCATATCCGGATTTCCGACCACGCGGACAACTGGGGAACCGAGTTTCTTGGCTGTATCTTCAGCCAAACGTTTCACAGACGTTTCCGGGATAATAAAAAAGTTCTGATCCTCGGCGGCCTGATATTTCTCCCAGCCGAGGGCATGTACCGTTCCTTGGGTGATGCCATCCGGGTTGCGTAAGTGCCAATGGTCGTGAAATCTCCAGACAATCATGCTGTGCTTTTCGATGAACTCGCGTTTTTCCGCCCACACTGGATCATTTTCGGCCAAGCCCTCCGGCGTATCGAGGTGGGCATAAAAAGTTGGTTCATGGGTGATTACAAAATTGAGGCCGTGCGCCGAAGCTCGCTCGAGGACGTCCATCGTTGCCATCATCGTGACGGCAATCCCGGTCACGCGGGTGTCCGGGTTGCCGGCCTTAAAGGTGTCGACTGTTTCTTTCTGCCAGGGCACCCCGACATGCTGCTGTATCGCGGTAACAATTTCTCTGGCGGTGGGAGGCTGCTTCAATTGAGCGCACGAGGCATGTGGGACCCCAGCCGCAGCCAGCAAAAGTCCCAGTGAAACTGCAAGCTTGCGCATCGTAAACCTCCGTAGGATTTGTTCGAGAGGTGACATCGTAAATTGCCACTTTACCGCAAGAGAACTCAAATACTGGCATTGAATAGCACATTGGTCTAGAGAAGCGAGCCGTCGGGACGCTCGACCGGATCTCGCTGAACGGACGCAAAAACCAATCCAGGCGTCAGCCCGGCCGAATTCGGTGCGCTAGATATTCAGTCTTTGTCTCGTCGCTGATCCGTCACCGCGAGAAGAACGGAACTCAAGATCTTGCTAGGAGTGATCTGAAGAAATAGCCTGACCAGTGGCCTCACCGTTAAACGCCCTGGTACACCAGCGAGAGAAATCTGCCGGGGTTCATGAAGCCCTTGCCCCATTCTTCATCGGTACGGGCGCTGGGCTTGGCAGCGACGACTTCGTCGAGTGAACGGCCCTGCTTTTTCAAGACCGCAACCTTGCCGCGGATCTCGCTCAGTACATCTCTAAATAGCGTCAGGTCGGCTTTCCCACCCACCTGCCCATGGCCCGGTATGACGATCATCTTGTCGGTTACCATCGCCAAATTTGCTTCCGCTGCGCGGATCTGGCCGTCGATGCTGCCGCCTGTCGAATAATCGATAAAGGGATAGTTACGATTCCAGAAGGTGTCACCAGTGTGCAAAATATCTGCCTCGACGAAGTGCACGTAAATGTCGGAGTCGGTATGCGCCGGCAGGTAGTGCTTCAGGGCCAGCGTTGAGTCGTTGGCGTGAAGCGTTTGCTCCTCTTTGAATACGGTGGATGGAATCGCGCCCACGGGCGCGGCCGGGAATACGTAGTGCCAGCCTTCGACGCGCGTATCCTTCAGAAGATATTTACGCGTATTCTCCTGCGCCAGAATTCTGGCGCCGGCTTCATGTAGCCACGCGTTGCCACCGGTGTGATCGAAGTGCCAATGGGTGTTGATCAGTTGCTTGACGGGGTCACGATTGATACTCGCCAGAGCGGCAGAAACGGTTGGACGCGAAGTAACAATTTCTGCATCCACGAGGAGTTTGCCGTCGGGCCCGGTGAGTACGGCAATATTCCCACCCGCGCCCAGGAGAACGCTGACATTGCGGCGTAGGGTTCGAACGGCGATCTTTGCCGTGGCGGCTTCCTTAAACGCATCTTTCACAAGATGGTCTTCTTCGGCGAAGACGCTCCTTGGCGCGATGCAAGCTGCGGCAAACGCCACACCCCCTCCGGCGAGAAACTGACGGCGTGAGAATTCGGCTGTGCTTCGATTGACCATGCCCTTCTCCTTGTGCGCGTGCATGTCCGCCAGCGCAGCGCTTCGGGTTTCGCGCGGCAATGGTATCAGAAACAGAGCTCCCTCAGGCCGGGTGATTATCGGGGGCCAGACCTTCCTTACCAAGAACAGGATTGTTCGCTAATCTCTTCCAGGTATGCCGCGGGCTGCCGGTTTTGCAGGCCCGCATTCCGGAGGGCAAACATCATGACCAAGAGCTTTGGCTCCCTTGTTTTCACGCCAGTCGTGAAAGCTCTGCAAGAGCGGTATGGCAGCCGCCGACAGTACGCGCGGATCGAGCAACTTGGTGACGCGCCCGGTGGCCTCGGACCCGAGGAGCAAGAGTACATACGCGAGCGCGACACCTTTTACATGGCCAGCATCGGCGAGACCGGCTGGCCTTATGTCCAGCATCGAGGAGGACCAAAAGGCTTCTTAAAAGTGATCGATCAGCAGACGATTGCCTTTGCGGACTTTCGGGGAAACAAACAGTACATCAGTACCGGCAATCTGATGGCTGACAACCGTGTCGCACTGATCCTGGTCGACTACCCCAGGCAACTACGGCTGAAAATCCTGGGGCGGGCTGAGATTTTCGAGGGCGAGAAGGCGAACGAATGGATCGAGAAAGTCCGCGATCCAGCATACGAGGCCACGACGGAACGCGTCTATGTCATTCGAGTCGAGGCATTTGACTGGAATTGCCAGCAGCACATCATTCCACGCTTCACCGAGGAAGAAATTCGCGACGGGCTCGAGCCGATCGAAAAACGCATGCAAGAATTGGAGGAAGAAAACCGGAAGCTTCGGGAACAATTGGCCCAACTCAGAAAAACGAACGCGAAGGCAGGCAAATAAGGAGGACAGAAATAGGGACGATTACCAAGAAAGACGGGACGTCCAGCGGGAAGGCTTGCGTGAGTATGCGATGGCAGAGAACGCCTTTTCCGCTACCCCAACAGCGAGTCGATAAGAGCTTGAACTAGTTAATGAACTTTTCAGGGAGTATCAGGCAGATTTCGCCAGAAATGCATTCTATCTTTATTGGATTCACAAAAGCTGGAAATTCGTCCTTGGGGTGCAGATAACTGAATCTGCATCCTTCGAGAATGATCTGCAGGGTATTCTGTTCATCGGCCACGGTGAAAACATTACCCTCACTACGTATGACATGTCCGTTTAATTGAGCATGAATTGAAGATTGCTCTACGCCACCTAAATAGATAGCCAAATTTAACTGGGTTCGTTGATGTTCCCAATTCTTAGCAATTGTCTGAAATTCTGTAGGGCTCATTGTTGGCTTTCGGAAAGCAAATTGATTGGAACACCCTAATTCGGACCTGTATGTGATATGTGACACCTGTTTTTGCTCTTCAATCAGAATTCATAGGGCTTACGACTTGGGGTTCGGGAGCTTCTCTGCGGTGAGCAACGCGGCGACACCGGCAAGGCCATCTTAATTAGGGTCAACTGGACCTGCCGCGATATTCAAGATCACATTTTTCTCGAAAGTATCAGCGATATTTCGTCAGACAAAAGTCAGGAGCTGATGCGCCGAGGCCCCAGCATCCCTTTTGCGTGGTCTTTCGTATTTCCTCGCACGTGTTCTGTTGAATGTTGCAACCAGAGTGCGGAGCGGAACTCACCCTATTACAGTCGTCTGCTAGCGCGTTCGTCGCGCTGTGGTCGGATTGCTTGCAGGAGCACCTGCAGTGCGGTTCTGTATCTTTCTTTATCGGCGGGACGCCGGAAATGAACTAGCGAGACTTGAAGCTTAGTCCAAACCTGAGGATGTGTCTAGAAAAGGAAAACAACTTGCGGACTGGAATCCCTCACATGTATCACTTATTTCGACAAGTTGAGATGCCAACCTATCGCTTGATCAATCGGCTGCTCAAGCAGCGATCTCCTTCGCCTCGCGCGGAAGCTTCAACTGGGGATAACCCGCCAGCTTAATCAGGTAACGGGTTCTGTAGTATTCTCGGAAACCAGGCATGCACTCAAGATCTGGTTCACAGTTCTCCAATCCTTGACGGATATGCAGCTGTCGCCGCTGGTTTGTGAAGCCCAGGAAAGGTCTCGCCATGAAACTGTTTCTCCTCGTCGCATTCGCCCTCGTCCTCTGTTCCCCTGCCGTCTCCGCGCCAGACACCAAATCCAAACTCTCTTTCACCGGCAAACCTCAGATGGATTTCCCCTGCACTCCCAAATCGCAGCTCCGCTTGGACGTCCGCTCCGGCGAAATCCGCATCCTTCCGGGCGCAGACGATAAAATTTCTGTCCAGCTCTCCGGTAAGAACGTGGACAAAATTCAGGACGTCAAAGCACGTTTCACTTGCTCCGACACCTCTGCCGAACTTCACATCACCGGCGGACCGAAAAACAACCTCACCATTAGCATCTACATTCCCAGGTCCATCGATCTCTACGTGCGCATCGCCGCCGGCGAAGTCTCGATCGAAGGAATCTCCGGCAATAAAGATGTTGAACTCCACGCAGGCGATCTCTCGATTGCCGTCGGAAATCCTGCCGACTACGGCCACATCGACCTATCTGTCAACACCGGCGATATCGGCGCCGCTCCTTTCGGCAAAGAAACGGGCGGACTCTTCCGCTCCTTCAAAAAAGACGGCTCCGGCCCCTACCATCTCCACGCCCATGTAGGTAGCGGTCAACTCACCCTCCGCTAATCTCACTAGGTCTTCATCCTTCTACCCGGAAGGAACCGAAAAGGCATTTTCCGTAACGGCAGCTTGGAGCACGGCATCGAATCGCAATGATTCCGTTTTCCATACTCGATCTTTCGCCGATTCCCCAGGGGGCGACCGCCGCCGTCGCCTTGCATAACTCTCTCGATCTGGCACAACACGCGGAAGCATGGGGTTACAGACGGTTTTGGCTCGCAGAACATCACAACATGGCGGGCATCGCCAGCGCAGCCACGTCTGTCGTCATCGGCCACGTCGCTGGAGGCACGAAGACCATCCGCGTCGGTGCCGGGGGCATTATGCTGCCGAATCATTCGCCTCTGGTCATCGCCGAGCAATTCGGAACGCTCGCTTCGCTCTATCCAGACCGTATCGATCTCGGGCTCGGCCGCGCTCCTGGGACAGACCAGCCCACCGCTCGGGCCCTGCGCCGCAACATCGGTCCCGCTTCGGATCGCTTCCCTCAAGACGTCGAAGAATTGCAGTCCTATTTCGAGCCGCCTGCACCGAATCAACGGATTCATGCCGTTCCGGGATCGGGACTTCGTGTCCCTATTTGGCTACTCGGATCAAGTCTCTTCAGCGCGCAACTTGCGGCCGAACTCGGCCTTCCCTTCGCATTTGCCGCGCATTTCGCGCCCGCGGACATGATGCAGGCTTTGCAGCTCTATCGCACACACTTCAAGCCATCGCGGCAACTCGACCGCCCATACGTCATGCTCGGCCTGAACGCGATCGTCGCCGAGACGGACGCGCAAGCGCGCTTTCTTTTCACTTCGGTCCAGCAAGCCTTCACAAATCTTCGCCGGGGCACGCCCGGCCAGATTCCGCCACCTGTCGATGACATCGATTCTTACTGGTCACCAGCAGAGAGATCCTCCGCCAGCATGACTCTCTCGTGCTCAGCCGTCGGATCTCCGGAAACCGTAGAACGCAGCTTGCTCAAATTCATCGAAGTCACGCAACCCGATGAGATCATCACGACTGCGCATATCTATGATCACGCGGCGCGCCTCCGCTCTTTCGAACTCCTTGGGGAAATTCGCGACCGGTTCGTATCGTCGGAGCTGCAATGAACGGCATCTGTGATTTCCTCAACCAAGCTTGCTTAGCGTTTGGTTCAGATTCGGTCTGGGAAAGGTCGGGGGAAAGCGCGATGGGACAAAAATTTTGTCTTTATTAAGAACCTGGCTACAAATAGCCTAAACTTCGGCAGAGTTCGGGCTCGATCCAAATCAGGCCATCGACGCGTCCAGGATCGCACGCCGGAGTTTGAAGAGACACAATTTCAGGTTAAGACTTCTGCCGAATTCCAGCGGTGAGCATGACGATTCCGCCGACCAATGCCAGTCCGCCGAGTATCGGCGAAATAGTCACATGCTCATGTTTTTCGGCAGTAGCATGGATCGGCCCGACATCGAGGATTTTTTCCTGATGGGAGTAGTTGAAACCCTGGTAGGCAAGGGCAAAGCCGCCCAAGACAATAAATAGAATTCCACCCCAAATTAGAGATTTCATGGCGATCGCTCCGGCTAGGCCGTGCCTCGCCGTCCCTGAATCAGATTAATTACGAAGATGGCCAGAGCCACGACCAGAAGAATATGAATAAACCCGCCGAGGGTATACGAACTGACCATACCAAGGAGCCAAAGAACGCACAGGATAACGATAATTGTCCAGAGCATTGCCGTTCCGATCTCACAAGGGAGGCTACCAGCGCTTGTGACGCACCCGGAGATACTGTCGAAACGTTCCAGGCAAAACTCATGTTATGAGGTGTAAAAGGAAATGTCTGTTCACTTGAGCACACACTCGTTGCGAGTGTTTTTGCCGGGTCCGGGGGCGGTGGCCCGTCGACGGAAGCCCTTATAGCTGGCGCAGTTCTAACGGCATTTGCTCGGTTGCGGCGGATTCTTCTGGTCACGGATGATTCGAGAGAGACGAGAGAATACTCGCTCCACTGCAGCAGTGAGGTTTCGGTGATCACCCCGATACCAGGACATGATCGCCACGTTCATTGCCGACACGGTCATCGCCGCAAGCAGTCGAGGTTCGAGGTCATTCTTCGACGAGCCCTTGATCCGCTCAGCGAATGCAATCGCGACACTCTCTTCGACCTCAATCAAGCGCGAGGCGTGAGCCTGCATCGCAGAAGCGCTTCGCAACGACACGTCAATTACTTGTCGTGTTCGCGGATGAGTGCCGGTTTGTTGCGCGATAGAAAGAACAGTCTCGCGCATTGTCTGGAGAGGGGTAAACACCGGCGGGCATGTTTTTATGCCTTCGGCCAGGGCAGACCCATACTTCATCACGTTCTGCGCAAGTAGATCGTCCTTGCTTGAAAAATAACGGAAGAACGACGCGCGCGATACCCCTGCTGCGCGAGCGACGTCTTCCACGGTCGTTTCGTCAAAGCCCTTCGCTGCAAATAGCTCAATTGCGGCGTCAAAGATCGCGTCACGCATGAATTGCTGCTTACGGCTTCGAAGACTGACCTGGGCGCTCGGCTTGGTCTGACGGCGAATCTTCGTTTGTCTCATAGATGAAACCGAATCCCGATGAGTATACCCTCTTTACGGGATATTAAGTATTGATTATGAGACTAAGTCTCATATATCATGACGGTCCGGCTCGAGGACTTAAGGATTCCGCCGCGTGTCGCTGTCTCTACAAAGAAGACCGTTTACCTCACGCTCACAAAACGAAGACCCTGCGCACTGGAGCAGGGCGACAAAGTTATGGGTAAATGATGTTTTCTCGTTCGACGTCGGGTCGGAGGGGACTGAGCGGCTAGGTCATGAGGCCTAAGTGACCGTCCCATGAAAGTCGTCGCACCTCGCCACTGTTTTGAATTTAATTGGACTAGGAACAAACCAGGAGTCAGATATGTTTCGTCTCAGAATCGGTTCCCCGAAAGTGCTAGGGCACTTTTTGATGGTAACTCTTTTGGCGGGAGCGGCGCCACTTTGGGCTGAGACGCCATCGACCCCCCGCCTGATTTACTCAGCCGATGCAGATTGGAGATTTTTCTTGGGAGATCCTACCGATGCCAGCTCCCCTACGTACAATGATCATTCGTGGCGGACACTGATGGTTCCGCACGACTGGAGTATCGAAGGCCCGCCCAACGAGAAAAATTCGACTGGTGCCGGCGGCGGATACTTTCCTTCCGGTACTGCCTGGTATCGAAAAACGTTTACGGTTCTCCCAAGCTGGAAAGGGAAACGGGTAAGTCTGGAGTTTGAAGGCGTCTGCGGCGAGACAACTGTTTATCTGAATGGACAGAAGATTGGCATTCATCCGTACGCGTATACAAGCTTTCGCTTCGATATCACATCCCGGTTAAATTCTGCAGGGACGAATCTCCTGGCTGTCCGAGTAGAAAACTCTTCGCAGCCTAACAGCCGCTGGTACAGCGGATCAGGCATTTATCGGCACGTTCGGGTTATCGTTACCGAACCGATTCACGTTGCGCCGTGGGGAGTGTTTGTGAGCACACCCCATACGTCGGCTTCGTCGACGAAGGTTTTGATCAAGACGAAGATCGAGAACGATACATCGGAAACGACTGCAGTCAACGTCGAGACAGTTCTCCTGGGGCCGACTGAGACAAAATCTGGCAAACCTCACAAAAAAGAAGTTGTGCTTCAGGCTGATCAGTCAGGCGAAGTCGATCAAGAGATCACCATTGACCGGCCGGCACTTTGGTCACCCAAAAGTCCCCAGATGTATCGTGCGATCACGCGGGTCACACAGAGTGGAAAGCTCCTTGACGAAGTCCAAACCCCATTCGGCGTTCGATCGCTTGCATGGTCTGCTGAAACTGGATTGCTGTTAAACGGCGCGCCGATCAAACTGGCCGGCGGCAGCGTTCACCACGACAATGGGCCACTCGGCGCAGCCGCATTTGATCGGGCCGAAGAAAGGAAAGTGGAACTTCTCAAAGCAGCAGGATTCAACGCCGTGCGGACCGCCCACAACCCGCCTTCTCCTGCTTTTCTAGATGCCTGCGACCGTTTGGGTTTGCTTGTCGTTGATGAACCGTTCGATGTGTGGACGATCAGCAAACGTAAATACGATTACGCCCGCTTCTTTCGAGACTGGTGGCAACGAGACATCGATGCGATGGTGAAGAGAGACCGCAATCATCCGTCGATCATCATGTGGGGCATCGGCAACGAAATCCCCGAAGTGTGGACGGCGGAAGGGGCTCCGCTTGCGAAGCAGCTCGCTCAGTATGTAAGGTCCCTCGATTTAACCCGGCCGTTGACTCAGGCATTTCCTGGCGCAACCTACGGCAGGGATCCGGACGCGGCGATCGCACAGATCGACATCGCCGGCTACAACTACAACCTGGCTCAAAATGGACCGGAAGATCATCGTCGTGTGCCCGGACGTATCATGATGACGACCGAATCCTTTCCGTCCGATGCTTTCGAGCAATGGCAGCTTGTCCAGGATCATCCATACATCGTGGGGGAATTCGTATGGACCGCCATGGATTACCTTGGAGAATCCGGGATCGGCGCCTGGAGCTATGGCGAGCCCAAGCAAGCCGCTCAACTAAATCAGATGAAAGACTTTCTGCGTATGTATCTGGCAAAGATGGGAGCCGATGGAAAGAACCCGATGGCCCCTTTTGAGAATGGGCAGCCGCCAAGCCCGCTCTCGCCTGGGTTCCCTTGGCACGCAGCGTACTGTGGCGACCTTGACCTTACGGGGTTTCGAAAGGCCTCGTCTTATTACCGCGACATCCTCTGGAATGGTGGAGATCGCGTCTTTGTCACCGTTCGATTGCCCGAACCCGAGGGAAAGAAGATCCTCGCCCTTGGCTGGGCCGTGTACCCGAGTCTGCCCAGCTGGACTTGGCCAGGGGAGGACGGAAAGCCGATGACGGTCGAGGTCTACTCCGGCGCGGAACGGGTTCGCCTTTACCTCAATGACCGGCTCATTGGGGAAAAGTCTATCGGTCGCGACCTGCAGTTCAGGGCGGAGTTTGAAATCCCCTATTCGCCAGGAACTTTGAAAGTTGAAGGTCTGCGTCAAGATCGGGTTGTGGCGCAGAGCATCCTGCAAACTGCCGGAGTTCCAGTCGGATTAAGGGTTAGCGCCGACAGAACCGTTCTTAACGGCGATGGACAAGACCTCTCCTTCATCACCGTGGAAGCTGTAGATGAGAAAGGCCAACTCCAGATAAACGCTGACCCAATGGTGCGCTTCTCGGTGATCGGAGCTGGAACGATCGCCGCGGTTGGAAACGGGAATGGTCAAACATTAGATTCCTATTCAGGAGATGCATTCAAACTGTTCAACGGGCGAGCAATGGTGGTTCTGCGGACTGCCCGCAAGGCAGGCGAAATCAAACTGACGGCGGACGGGGACGAGCTTGGCGTGTCATCGATCGTCATTCATTCGAAGCAGGAGGCCGGTTTCGGGCCAGAGCTTCAATGAAGGTCATTCGGTGTAGAGAATCGAACAGGCTGCCTTGCGAAAAGCGCTGGCAAACGGTCTTGCTCGAAAGGCACGCGTGTTCTTGGGATTGCTGCTGACAAAGGTTTGGCCGCGGTCGCCGCGTGGCTCTTCTGCTCAGAGCTGGATCTGTCATCGAAAGCATCTCGCACAAGGCGGACGGCAACCGGTCACGCTCTGCGCGATCCGTGCCGGCGGCAAATTCGTTCCGCTTGCATCACTTCCTTCGAGGGTTCGGAAGCACTTGTGAAAAAGGTCTCCTGTCGAAAGGACTGCCTTACACCTGCGCTCAATTGGTTTATGAGGTTACCGGTGCCGGAGCCGCGGCCGGTTCGACAGGAGCTTTGCGTCGGAGGATCGCAGCGGAGATCAGAGTGATGATGAGGCCGACAGGCAGGGGCTCCATGAAGGTGTAGGCCACGTTGACGAAGGGGTTTTGGTAGAGCTGCTGAGAGCGTTGTATGGCAGCGACCTGCGCTGCGGTCGTGGCGGCATCAAGTCCGGAGGACTGGACCTTGTGAATCTGCGCGGCGAAGTAGCTGTCCATGAAGTGCGGCATGAAGTTGAAGTAGAGAATTTCCCACATGGCAACGTAGCAGACGGTGGTGATGAGGGCGATCAGGATGCCGCAGACGAAGGCGCGTCCGAAGGAGATTTGGCCGCCGAGGGTATTGTCGCGATAGCTGCGGATGCCGAAGTAAATTAGCAGGAACGACGCCACCATGATGGTGTAGCCGAGAGCCATGCTGTGGCCGGAGCCGATCTTATCCGCGAGGAGAAGCGAGCCGCCCATCAGGACGGAGATCATGAGGCCGGAAATGAGGCCGAAGGTAAGGACGGTTTTCTTCATCTGATGCTCCTGCGCGCTCGAGGATGTTGTTGACTTTGCGGTGCAACGGGGTCGGATGTCGTCATCCGTTCGGATGATTTTGCAGGTAGGGAGCCGAAATCATACGTTAAGGTGACGCTGTTCACGGCAGGAGGCCTAGTTCTTTGCCGCGCTGGACGGCCTGGGTGCGTCGGGCGGCTCCGAGCTTGTCGAAGGCGCGGGAACAGTGTGTTTTGACGGTATTTTCGGAGACGAAAAGCTGCGTGGCGATCTCGCGATTGCTAAGGCCTCGGGCGATCAGGGCGAGGATTTCGAGCTCGCGCGCCGTGATGCCTAGGCTCTGCTGGCGGGACGTATTGGGAACGAACGGTTCAAGCGCGGATGCTTTCGCGGCGACAGGTACTTCCCTCACCACCACCTTTTCGCGGATGGTTTCGCGACTGCGCGTGATACGGACGCCGAGCCAGATACCGAAGGTCGCGAAGAGGATGGCGACCAGCGCGCCGTAGAGTTCGACGGAGTGCTCGATGATGACGAAGCGGTATTCGGTGTATTGAAGTGTGGCGATGAGGAGGCCGCCGACCAGACCGAAAATGAAGACGTGGCGCTTCATGATTAGGTTGTGAAGAAGTATAACGTAGACTTCGAGGAAGTTCGGCCTCACATCATCCGCGAGACGCCAGCCCTAGCTTCCACCACGACGATGAACATCTACGTGAAGACGGTGCGCCAGCGCGCACCCACTCAGGGGAAGTCCCTCACCTTCGGTGTCACGCGAGGATGTATCGCGGTTGCGTCGCCCGTGTCATCGATTACATGATTGATCGCGCCGTGATCGCCGAGCGCCACGGTGATCATGTCGTGGAACCGTACCTTCGGGCTCTTCGGCGTCTCGATTGCGCGAGTCAGCCCAACATCCGGATAGATGAAGACACTGTACACGCCCAGCCCCCACGCCTCATGCGTCGTCACTCCATCCGCCACTTTGTACGAGGCCCAGCCGTTCACTCCCGGCGCACTCGTATAGCTCGCCTGGTTCGGAGGATCATAAGGAATCTCGGATTGATAAAAATACGTTCGTCCGCCATTACCCTTCCACAGAACCTGGAATTGCTGGTGATGCTCCACAAACAGGCCGTAGATGGTGACTTGGTTTCCATTCACCACCAGCCCGTTATCGCTGGTATTGAGATCCCAGCCTACTCCCGCGCCGTGGTCCGCTCTCCAGATCCAGGTGTGGTCGACCAGTGTGTCGTTGCTGTTGATCCTCAAATTCACCTTGGCGCGGCCCACGCCCGCGCCACCCACGCGAAAGAAAACATCGTGCAGCGCGATCGGGTCATTCGCATGCCGTGCCCGGCTTCCCTCTGGCCCCACCTCCAGCAGCACCGGAGACTCGCTCGGACCCGCATCAAAGAGCAGCCCCGCAATTTCGATCCCGTCGTCATCGGTCGTCGTCATCGCCGCCGTGCCCTTCATTGGACGTAGCGTCGCAAACCCCAGTCCCAGCACCACCGCATGCGCGCGTGTCACGCGAATCGGAGCGGCCAGTTCATAGATCCCCGGTGTCAGAATCAGGTTCTTGCCCTGGGCAAGCTGCGCGTTGATCGTCTCAGCCGTATCCACATCCGGGCGGGCAATATAAAATCGCGTAATCGGAATTGTCTCTCCCGGCGATTCCCCGTCGCGCCACGTAATCCCGACGCCGTCGCTGTACAGCGCCGGAACCCGCACGCTGAACTCGCCCGCAGCATTCACCTGCAGAAATGGTTTCTCGCGCACCACGGGTGTATGCGCCACCTTGGTGTATGGCGGCGAGGGCCATGCACCTTCCGGCGGATGCACCACACCGACAAACACCATGTTCCAGTTCGCACCCGTCCAACTCTTCCAGTCGCAGTTGCGCGAGATCCACTGCTGCTGGCTGCCGGAGTCGACGTTCCCGTCCACCAGCGAATCCGACATCCAGCCGCCGCTCGCCCAGCCGCGATTCTGGTGCAGTACGAGGTCGCCACGTACATGCATGCGCCGAAGCGAAACCGCCTGCGATACTGCCCACTGCATCGTGCCCCCGACTGGCTTTATCGAGATTCCTTCCGCAGCTCTCCAGAAGGTCGTCGTCGCATTATTGTGCTCAAGATTCGCATTCGCATGCACATTGCCCGCAATCCGCGTTGCATCGGGCGCCGCTCCCAGCCCCATTACTTCCGTGTAAAAGCCTACCGGCACGTCCACCGAATAGTCTCCCGGCAGGAACAAGAGCGCGTACCGCTGCTGTCCAAACTCGTTGTGCTCCTGCGTCACATACACCGCGTCGATCTCCTTCTGGATCGCCTGTGATGACATCGACGGATCGAAGACCATTACATTGGGTCCGAACTCCGGCGTCGTGTGCTTCGCCGCAAGTGCCGCCAGAGGCGTTGTCACCCTCAGCCGCGTCTCCCGCTCCTTCTGTGCGTTCAACGGCAAGGACGACAAGAAACAGAACAGCAGGCTGGAAGACAAAAACAGAACCAATCTGAGCTTCATCGGGACTCCGGTTTACGACGGACACGATCTTTTCGGAAAGACAAACGCTTGCGATAATACGAAACAACCGCCGTGCCACAATTCGCAAACGATAAACGATAAGAGCAGGGCCGAATCGCGCCTGTCAACCCCAGCGACCACGACAGCCTCAAAAGGGATCGGTTGGAGCGGTTGGCCGGATCGGAGAGCATAAGCAGCCAACATCCTCTTCTGCCAACCGGCCGACAACGCGACAAAATCGTGGATAGAAGAGCGGCATCTTTCTAGGGATGAGTCCTAGAACAAGTACAAACACGATGCCTGACGCGGTGTAGCCAAAACCTCCGCGGCCCGCTCTCAGGACTTCATAAACATTCATATCAAAGCCAAGAGCAACCACGGACTCTTGCAGAAGCCAGGGAGATATCCGGCGTCTCAAACGGAAAAGGGTTGGAAAGCACTAAGCGAAAAAGTACGCCGAGCGTGAGTGCAAGCGGTGACAAGATGAAACTGCTGAAGCAAGCCAGAAAAAACAATGATGAAGGCTATTCTGGCAAATTTTCTAAAGGCTGTCGTTTTAGGTTCGATCATCGAGAGGATATGGGAATTGACTCATAAGTTCGCGACGAATCTTGGCGGCTGAGACTTTCGTCAGGGAGTCGGGAGGAACGGTGCGAAGCTGCTGGATGGTGGATTCGAGGCTGGCCAGAAAAACCTTGCACGCTTCGCAATCATCGAGGTGCTGCTCTAGTTTCTGACAGAGGGAATCATCGAGCTCCTCATCGAGGTAATTGGAAAGTTGGGCGAAGAGCGCTTTGCAAGACGTAGAATGCGTTTCCAATCTAGCGGTGAGGCGGCGCGACCGGAGGACCACTCTTTTCGATGGGGAGTGTCTTTGATTTTGCCTTGCCAATGTTTGGCGAACGAAGAGGCGTGCGCGATGGAGACGAACGCGAACGTTGCCGGGACGAAGACCCGTGATGTCTCCCACTTCGTCATCCGTTAGACCTTCCATATCCCGCAAGACCAAGATGATGCGGTATTGAGGCGGCAATTGCTGGATCGCTTCGCGGAGCCGCTTCGCCTGCTGACTACGAATGGCAAGAGATTCTGGGTTAACTGGACCTCTCTTGGCGAGGTCGGCAAGTTCGTGACGATCGGGCATAAGCTCGTCCAACGACAAATTCTGCTTAGGCGCAAATTTACTCTTGCGCCGGCTCATTAGGCAGCGATTCTTGGCCACCCGATAAAGCCATACAAGAAGAGCGCGAGGACTTTCGAACTTTGGCAGGTAGGGCAGGGATTTCAGCAGGACCTCTTGCATGGTGTCCTCGGCGTCTTCGCGCTGGCCGCAGACCTTCATGCTGAAAGAGAAGACGGTACCTTGCAGCAACTCCAGCGCCTGTTCGAGGGCTTGAGGGTCATGTTTTTCAAGCAGAGACATGGCCCGTTCGATCTCTTTGCGCATTGGCCCCACCATAGCACAACAATTCTCCTCGTACCGTGATGCGGGCAACGACCTGACGCGACAGCAGTTAGGATCGGTCGGGGCGTCTCGCCAACTTGTCTGAAATCTTCCTTGTAACAAATCTCTCGGGATTGCATTTGTTCTGGTGCGACGTGCCCGTTCGAGCCCAGCCAAAACCAGTAGGTCACTCGTAAGAGAGTTTGAGTAAGGAGTTGGAAATGATCACCGCAAAAGTTAGTTTAACGCAGGCTTTGAAATCGCAACGGCAGTTCCTGGCGGAAACTGGGAGTGGCCACCACCTCATTCTGGACGATGCCGCTGGAGCAACAGGCGCAAAACCAATCGAACTTGTTGCCGTCGCGCTGGCGGGGTGCACCGCGTTCGATGTCATTACCATGCTGCGACAGAAGCACCACCAGAAAGTGACCAGCTACGAAGTTCGGGTGGAAGCGGACCAGGCGGAGCGGCCACCGCAGGTTTTCACAGCGATTCGTGTGCTCCACGTCTTAACGGGATTTGGCATCGACAAAATGGCAGTTGAGCAGGCGATTCAGCTGTCTGAACAAAAGTATTGTTCCGTTGGCGCGATGCTGAAAGAAAAAGCCGCGTTCGAAACAGTTTACGAGATCCACGAAGAACCGGTGGGTTGGCTCCAGTCAGCGCCAAATCCGGATCCGGTGTCCGTTTGAGATATGCGATGACTCGCGGGCGGATTGCCAATTCAGTTCGAATACTAGTTGCCGCTGTGACTCTGTTCGTTGCAGCTGTGCAGATGGCACATGCTCAAGAGAAGGGCGCGACTAAACCGCTCACGTTAGACCAGGCGGTGCGCATGGCACTGAAACAGAATCCTGCGTTCCAAACGAATACCGATGAAGCAGACGCCGCGCGGGCAAGGCTGAAGCAGGTGCAAGCCGCGTGGTTTCCGAGATTTGACTTTCATCAGGATTTCACGCGCGGAAATAATCCCGTTTACGTGTTCGGAAGCAAGTTGACGCAACGACAATTCTCGGCGTCAGACTTTTTTCTGTACAAACTGAATACGCCTACGCCGTTAGACAACTTTCAAACAAGGTTCGATGGACAGTGGAGGCTCTTCGATTCAGGACAGACTCTGTTTCATCAGCGCAGTGCAAAACGTTTGGTGAGTGCAGTGGATTTCGAGACGGAACAGGCCCGGCAGGATTTGATCCTGGAGATTGTAAGAACCTACTACGGAGTGCTGGTCCTGAAAGAAAACGTGAATGCCGCGGACGAATCGCTGAAGACCGCAGAAGCGACCGCGCAACGCATGGAAACGATGCACAAAGCCGGACTTCTCGTAGATTCTGACCTCCTCAGTGCGAAAGTTTTTGTTTCGCAAATGAAGGACCGTCAAATCCGGGCGCAGAACGATCTGGCACTGGCGGAGATGCAACTGGCGCGCGAGATGGGAATGGCGGTAGATGCGCCAGCGGAACCTACGGAAACTTTGGCAGAGCCAGGGATGCCGGCAAAAACCATGGAGGAATGGATTCAAATTTCGCTCGAGCAAAGACCTGGACTTCGCGCAGCCCAATTGCAGGAGGCGGCGATGAGCGATGAAACAAAAGCAACCAAAGCGGAGTTCGGGCCGAAGATCAGCCTTTTCGGAAGCGCGGAGCGTGATGCAATGACGCTCGGCGGTCCTTCAGGGACCAACTGGATGGCGGGTGCGCGGCTCGACTTCAACATCTTTGCGGGCGGAGCACAAAAGGCTCGTGTCGCCGAAGCCGCTGCGAATGCAAATAAGGCCAAACATAACGTGCAGTGGTTTCGTTCGGGTGTGCAGTTGGAAGTGCGCAAAGCGTATCTGGACGGGAATGCCGCAGGACAGAGAGCGGCATCGGCGCGCGACGCAGCCGAACAGGCCAAGGAGAGTTTGCGGATCGTACAGAACCGATACGAGACGGGTCTGACGACTGTCACGGAACTGTTTCGTGCGCAGACAGCCCAACTCGATGCGAGGACTGGATATTTGGCAGCGCTGCAAGACTGGCAAGTGGCACGGGCTCAGCTCGAGCGAGCAGCCGGTGTACTGACGCCGGAGTCGGCGCTGATCGCAGGAGCGAGCCAGCCATGAATTTCAACGGGAAAGCGGGAGACACGATGCGACAGGGATTGCGGATCGTTCTGATTGCGGCGGGTATGCTTGCCGCTGGATGTAGCGGTAGTGGGGAAAACACGTCGCAAGAAGCAGAAGTTGTGCAGGGATTGCGCATACAAAAAATACAGTTGCAGAACGTCGCGAACGAACTAGAAGCACCAGGAACCGTGATTGCACTCTCCACCGCCCAAGTGGCAGCGAGAGCGATGGGCACGGTTCTGCTGGTGGCAGTACGAGAGGGCGACAACGTAAAGCGCGGACAATTGCTTGCTCAATTGGATGAGCGAGAGTTGTCGGCACACCGCAGCGCAGCGCAAGCGGCTTCGCGAGGTGCAAGCGCGGGGGTGGTGCAGGCGACGAAAGCAGTGGCGGGGGCACAAGCGCAGGCCGATGTCATGAAGAAAACCTACGACCGCTATAACTACCTGCGAGAGCAGAAGTCGGTGAGCCCCCAAGAATTTGACGAGGTTGCGGCGAAACAGGAGGCGGCGCAAGCGAATCTCGAACAAGCCAAGGCAGCGTTAAGTCAATCTGAAGCGGGTGTGGCACAAGCAGAATCCGAAGCACATGCGGCTGAGAGCGTGGCGAGTTATGCGCGGGTCGTGGCGCCGTTTGACGGACGGGTGACTCGTAGGTCAGTAGAACCCGGCTCATTGGTCTCGCCAGGGATACCGCTGTTCGTTGTCGAGGACACGTCGCGCTACCAACTGGAAGCGACGCTTCCCGCGGAAGCGCTCGCAGCCGTGAAAAAAAATTCCTTGGCGCGAGTGCAGTTGGATGCGTTGCCGGCAAAGTCTCTGACAGGGAAGGTGGCTGAGATTGAGGCAGGGGTAGACCCGACATCACACACATTAAGGGCGCGCGTGGACTTGCCCAAAGAGTCTGGAGTTCAGTCCGGAATGTTCGGGCGAGCATACTTTGCGCAAGGTGAGAAGCAAACCCTTGTGTTGCCGACAGACTCGCTGGTGAGCCGAGGCCAGCTGCGCGGGATTTATATCGTGGACAGCGCGGGACTGATTCACTGGCGCGTCGTGACACTGGGAAAAACAACGAGCAAGCAGGTTGAAGTGTTGTCAGGACTTAATGAGGGAGAAGTCGTTGTGCTGAATCCTGCTAGCCAGGAACTGGATGGGAAGAAGGCTTCAACATCGCCCGCGGGCGGGGAGAAGCATTTGTGAAACGAGGGCTGGCAGGAAAAATCGCGCATAGCTTCATCGACTCGCCGCTCACACCGCTGGTCATCATTGCTGCGTTGTTGCTAGGGCTGTTCAGCATCTGGCAAACACCTCGAGAAGAGGAACCGCAAATCGTTGTACCGATGCTGGATGTTTTTGTAAGCATGCCAGGTGCGTCGGCACAGGAGGTCGAGCAGCGTGTAACCATTCCGATGGAGCGCCTGCTCAACGAGGTTTCTGGTGTTGAGTACCTCTATTCAACCAGCCAACCCGGCGGCGCACTCGTGATTGTGCGTTTCTACGTCGGGATTAAAGAAGAGGATGCGATTGTCCGGACCTACAACAAACTATTTTCAAACTTTGACCGCATACCACAAGGCGCGAGCAAACCGCTGATCAAAGCCCGTTCGATTGACGACGTTCCGGTACTAGCGATGACGTTCTGGGGAAAGAACTACGAAGGAGCTGCCCTACGGCGAATCGCAGTGGAAGCGCAACAGACGGTCAAGCAGGTGGCTAATGTGTCGGAGACCACGCTGCTCGGAGGAGAAAAGCGCGAGCTCAAGGCCACGCTCGATACGCAGAAACTTGCAGCCTATCGTCTCAGTCCGTTGGTGATTGCGCGGGCCCTCCAAGCCAGTAACCAGCGCCAGCAGGCCGGATCGTTTGCCGAAGGCAATCAGGAATTCGCGGTCGAAGCGGGAAGTTTTCTGCAAAGTGCTGAGGAAGCGCGAAAGATCGTGGTTGCCGTCCAAGGTGGCCGTCCGGTGTACCTCGGGGATGTGGCCACTGTAACAGACGGACCGGAAGAACCGACGGATTATGTCTATTTCGGAACGGGTGGGGCTGGAAATGCATCCGGAGGAACATACCCCGCAGTCACACTGACAGTGGCAAAGCGCAAGGGAGCCAACGCAACAAATGTTTCACTGGATGTGCTGGCGAAAATCGATTCTCTGCGCGGCTACGTAATCCCAAACGATCTCGAAGTCACGGTCACGAGAAACTACGGCCAGACCGCCAAGCACAAATCAGACGAACTCCTGAAACATCTTTTCCTCGCAACCATTTCCGTGACGATCCTTGTTGGATTAGCACTAGGATGGCGCGAATCGGGCGTGGTCCTGCTGGCTATTCCAGTTACCCTGGCACTGACGCTGTTCATCTTTTACGCCTACGGCTACACGCTGAACCGGGTAACCCTCTTCGCACTGATATTTTCCATAGGCATTCTTGTGGACGATGCGATTGTCGTGGTCGAAAATATCGTCCGACATTTTCGTTTACCGGAAAGTCAGGGCCGATCGTGGAGCGACGTGGCGGTCGAAGCCGTTGACGAGGTTGGAAATCCTACGATCCTGGCGACCTTCGCCGTGATTGCCGCGATTCTTCCCATGGCGTTTGTGCGCGGGCTCATGGGCCCCTACATGCGGCCCATTCCAGTGGGCGCATCCGCGGCAATGTTGTTTTCACTCATGGTCGCATTTGTCGTATCGCCTTGGGCTGCACTGCGATTGTTGCGCGGACATACCGGGAAACATAGCGAAGGCGAGGCGGAGGGAAAAACTACCAAGTTCTACCGCAAATTGATGGGTGGACTGATTCACAACTGGCGGAAACGCTGGGCATTTCTGGCGACAATTGTGGTGCTCTTGTTGCTGGCATGCTCGCTGGTTGCCTTCAAGGCCGTGCGCGTCAAGATGTTACCGTTTGACAACAAAAGCGAGTTCCAAGTGATTGTAGATATGCCTGAGGGTACACCGCTTGAACGCACGCTCGCCGTGGAACAGGAGATCGGCGCGTATCTCCACACCTACCCGGAAGTTGTGAACTACCAAACTTATGCCGGGACGTCTGGACCATACAACTTTAACGGACTGGTACGGCATTATTATCTGCGGAGGGCCGCAAATCAGGGCGACATCCAGGTGAATTTGCGGTCAATCGACAAACGCAAACGCCAGAGTCACGAAATCGCGAAAGAAATGCGTGGACCAATTCAGGGGATTGCGAAGAAATGGAACGCGCGCGTGAAAGTGACGGAAGTTCCGCCAGGACCTCCGGTGGTATCAACGCTGGTAGCGGAGGTATATGGGCCGAATTATGAGCGCCAAATCGAAGTGGCGCGACAGATCCGTAAGATCTTTGAGGACACGCCGGGGGTCGTGGATGTGGACTGGTACGTAGCGGCGGACCAGAAGAATCTCGATTTTCAGGTGCAGCAGGATAAAGCGGCGATGAGGGGAATTTCACCGGGAGAGGTTTCTCAATCGGTGGCAATGGCCGTTGGCGGATCGCAAGTTGGACTGTTGCACACGCCTACTGAACGCGAGGACGTTCCGATACGCGTGCAGTTCTCACGTGAAAGCCGATCAAGTGTCGAGGCGTTGCGCGGTTTGTATCTGACTTCATCAAATGGAGCGATGGTGCCATTGGGTGAAATAGCAAAAGTGCAGGAAGGTACGATCGACAAGAACATCTACAGAAAAAATCAGCGTGAAGTGGTTTACGTAACGGCAGATGTGGCTGGAGCCGAAGAGAGTCCTGTCTATGCAATTGGCACGCTAGGAAAAAAGATCGACGCGCTTAAAATCCCCGAGGGCTACGGAATCGAGCAATTCACTTCGATCCAACCGCCCAACGCCAAGAAGCTCGCAGTGAAGTGGGACGGCGAGTGGCATATAACTTACGAAGTTTTCCGCGATCTGGGATTGGCTTTTGCGGCGGTATTAGTTCTGATTTACGTGTTGGTTGTGGGCTGGTTCGGATCTTTCAAGACCCCGCTCGTCATCATGGCACCGATTCCGCTGACCCTGGTTGGCATTTTGCCGGCACACGCGGCCATGGGCGCTTTCTTCACGGCAACCTCCATGATCGGTTTCATCGCGGGTGCTGGGATCATCGTCAGAAATTCCATCATCCTGGTGGATTTCATCAAGTTGCGTCGGGAACAAGGAATGCCGCTCGAAGAAGCGGTGGTAGATGCGGGCGCCGTGCGGTTCAGGCCGATGCTATTGACTGCTGCGGCCGTGGTGGTGGGCGCCGGAGTGATCTTGTTTGATCCGATCTTTCAAGGACTGGCAATCTCATTGATGGCAGGAGAAGTAGCGTCAACCTTACTTTCAAGAATTGCGGTTCCGGTCCTTTATTACATGAGTGAGCGAGGTGGCAAATGACAATGGAGCGTTGTATCCGCGTCATTGCAGGAACATTCGTACTGGTTTCCCTGGCGCTGGGGACCTGGGTGAATCACAACTGGTATTGGTTTACAGCATTTGTTGGAGCAAACCTCCTGCAATCGGGCCTCACACATTGGTGTCTGATGGAAGATATTCTCCGGAAATTCGGTTTCGGCGCGCCCGCCCGCTGATACGGGGGCCGCACAAGAAACCAATGGCAAATTGAATTTTTCCGTACATGATCATGACCCGGATCCTGACCGGAATGCGCCCCACGGCCGCAGCACGCGCCTTGGTCCTTGGCGCGCAAACTCTGAGACAGAAACGAAACCTTGTCGCGAAGCGATGAAACCCAGGCGAGTAAGCCAGACTGGGGAAGATACGGAGCGCAAGGCTCACGCCGAAAGCCATCTGGCACATCGTCAAGGCGGCTCCGAAACGTGTCGACATTAAGAATCTCGCTCCGCATGATTTGCGCCACACCTGCGCACGACTGTGCCACTTGGCTCGGGGAGAATCTAAACAATTCAGGTCTCACGCATTAGTTCAGACGACCGAGCATTATCTGGGATGCAAACAGAAACTAGGACACGCGGTAAATGACGAACTGGGACTGGAAGACATCTGACTGAGAACTAACTTCCCCGAACGGGACTTCGGGCCAGCGTCAAAGTCTGAGATCACTTGTCGTGTCCGATGCGCCGTGGCTAAGGTTGAAGCAGCAATCGCCACCTGCCGGTACTAATCTGAACACAGGCAGAGAGCGACGTGTATGCAGCAGCTTTTGATGGATATCACCGGACAACCGTTCCCCGCATTGATGAAACGCCTGGTGCTGGCGCCTTCTGGAATGACATTGAGCACCTACGAGCAACCACTACCGGAAGCGCGATGGTCCGACGCGGCCAGCGGCCACGATGGCGCCGGAGCCGTCATCAAAGGCAAATGGCCCATTCATCCGGAGATGGCGGCTGGCGGCCTTTGGACGACGCCCACGGATCTCGCCAAGTGGGCGCTAGAAATCACCGACGCCTGGAATGGAAGCGAAGGAAAACTCTTCGCCAAGCCGATTGCCACCGAGATGCTTACCGATCAAAAGGCCCCTTACGGCCTGGGTGTGGAGCTTGCCGGAACAGGTCAGAGCCTCGAGTTCTCTCATGGAGGATCAAATTCGGGCTTCCGTGCATTCCTTGTGATGTTCCCGGCGGTCGGGAAGGGTGCGGTGATCATGGCCAACGGAGATCGCGCCGACTTAATCATCGGGAATCTGCTCACCAGCATCGCCAGCGAATATCACTGGCCCGCCCGAATGCAAACGCTGCGGGAAGTGGTGCCCCTGAGCAATGCTCAACTGGATGCTCTGATCGGAGTTTACTCGCTGCCGGCGCGGGCCATCGGGTGAGCTTGTCACCTATGAAGTGACACGGGAGGGGAACAGGTTGTTTACGGAGCTTAAGGGATTGGGCTCTTATCCTAAAGGCGAAATCTTTCCCGCGAGTGCGACCTCCTTCTTCAGCCTTATCGGTCTGGACGTTCATTTCACTCTGGACAGTTCGGGGCGCGCGACCAGCCTGAAAATGGGAGAGATCGTCGGCACACGTAAACCATAATTGTCGTGCTCCACGTCGTGACTAGTCGGGATGACGAACGCACATCCCGATTCCTACTCTTGGAATAGATCGATCTTACTGCTCGGCGCACCCGTTCTAAAAATGAGCGCCAAAAACTGTCTCAGCCGGGACATCCACGGGCGAAATTCTTCCGACATTTGGTCCAGACCGGAAATGTCTTCCACAAGAGGGAAGAATTGCGTCAAGTCGCGCCCAAGAACATTTTCCATCGCTGACTTAGAGAAATAATTTTCAATGCCGTAGCGATTCAAAACAAATAATTCCACGCCCGAAACAGCAAGCCGAGCTTTCTCCCGATTCGCCAGTGATGTCCGAGGACGATTGCGCTTGCAAAGGTATCCTCCTTCGTCCCGTCCGTGACCACAATTGCGCCCTTACACTCGAGCATGAAAAGGGTCGGATCTTTTTGTGGCAGCGGCTCCATCCTCCAACAAAATCAAACTTGACTTGGTCCGTGACGTCCCGAATTTGGTTTCAGAAAAGGAATTCAGCACGCGATCTCGAAAATTTGGCTTTTACCGAGGATTCACAATCCATTAAAGTCTCTGGCTTTCTGAAACCTATAAAGTTCCAACTCTGGACTCACTTGCTTGGGCAACACTAGCTAGAGGAGGATTGGAATGGCAAATAAGTGGATGGCTGGGGTTCTTACGACGGCGCTGTTGATGGCAAATCTGCCGAACGCATCTGCTGCACCACCGAATCACGACGATCGCGGCGACGATCGGGGCCGAATCAAGCGGGTCTTGTTGATCAGCATCGATGGAATGCATGCGGTCGATTACGCGAACTGCGTGGCATCGAACACTTGCCCGGCATTGGCCGCCCTCGGCCAAAACGGCGTGACCTACACGCGCACCTCGACCTCCCGGCCATCGGATTCCTTTCCTGGACTCATGGCACTGGTAACCGGAGGCACGCCGCGGACAGTCGGGGCATTCTACGACGTCGCCTATGACCGCGTTCTGGCGCCGCCCACAATAGCGACCGGCAATGGATTGCCGGCCGGAAGCTGTACAGAAGGCGTTATCAATGGGACGCAGACTGAGTACGAAGAAGGCGTCGAACTCGACCAGACCCAACTTAGTGGCGGCTTCCCCGGGTACTCCACGATCGATGGCGGCGTAAAATCCATCGACCCCAAGAAACTGGAACGAGATCCGTTTGATAAGTGCAAACCTGTTTACCCCTGGAATTTCGTACGCACGAACACCATTTACGGAGTGATACATGCGGCGGGGGGCTACACGGCCTGGTCGGACAAGCATGCTGTTTACGCGGTTGTTTCCGGACCCACCGGAACCGCTGAGCCCAGCAACGTTGATGATTACTACTCACCGGAAGTCAACTCCAACCAAATTCCCCTGCATGGGATAGTAACCGCAGCACAGTCGGGTAAAACCGGGTTCGATTGCGGGACGATTTCACCGAGTGGCAACGACTGGACCACCGACTTCGACGCTATAAAATGTTATGACCAACTGAAAGTCAACGCGATCGTCAACGAAATCCACGGGAAGACCCATCTGGGAAACAAAAGAGCTCCAGTCCCTGTGATTTTGGGTATGAACTTCCAGGCGGTCAGTGTGGGACAGAAGCTAATTAGTCCGAGCTCGGCCGTCAGGACCGACGCAAACTCTGGTGGCTACGAGGATGCCCAAGGTACGCCTAGACCGAAAATGCTCGCCGAGATCCAATTTGTGGACGCGGCAATCGGTCAAATGGTGACCGCGCTCAAGAATCAGCACCTGCTTGATTCGACCGCCGTCATCATTACCGCCAAGCACGGACAGTCGCCGATCGATCCGAACCGCTTCTTCCCAATCCCGGGACATTCGGGTAACAACGGTACGCCGCCATCCGGGATCATCGGTTCCTTACTCCCGCCAGTTTACAGCGATCCGAACAACGCCCTCGGGATTGCCGAAGATGACATTTCACAACTATGGCTGACAGAAGCAAGCCAGACCACGGAAGCAGTAACGGAGTTGGAGAATGCCGGAACGGCAATTGGCTTGGGCCAGATCCTCTACGGCGCTTCCCTCTCAACCATTTTTAATCCTCCGGGCGTGCCGACCAATCCTGGCGCCTGCTGCAAACTGCTTCCGGGCGGCGACCCCCGCACGCCAGATATCATCGTTCTGCCGAATGTGGGCGTGGTCTACACCGGAAATCTAAAGAAACAATCTGAGCATGGCGGGTTCGCTTGGGATGATACCAACGTCATGTTGCTGGTATCCAGCCCTTGCTTCCAGGCCAAAACCGTTCACAGCTTCGTGGAAACCACTCAGGTCGCTCCCACCATTCTCAAGCTCATGGGATATGATCCGAGTGACCTCGATGCGGTGAGGATGGAAGGGACACCGGTACTTCCCGGCCTGAACCTCGGCGATGGCGACAAAGAATAGAACTTGATCCGATTACCCTGGCGATAAACAGGGTTGTGAATGACTCCTGAAGCCGTAAACGGGAGATCTCAGCGGATGCGTTCTGGGGCGGTGGGAATCATGGTTTTCCTGCTGCCCCGCCACGTGTATCCATGCCAAGCTCCATCGAGGTGTCTCGCGAAAACCATGGTCTCTTCAACCTAAGTAGGCTAGCGGTTTGGTATCCACCTAATCTCGATTCACTACAAGCGAGGGCGCGGGCCGACCAGCCAATACCGCGTCAATGTTGTCCAACGCAAGCATGCCCATCGCCGTCCGAGTTTCGACGGTGGCACTGCCAATGTGGGGCAAGAGGAATGCGTTCTTAAGATCAAGATAGCCCGGATGAAGTTTTGGTTCGCCTTCAAAAACGTCGAGCCCGGCTGCGGCAATGTGACCACTTTTCAGCGCGGCGATCAGATCCTCATCCACAACCAATCCACCCCGAGCCGTGTTGACTATGATCGAGCCCCTCGGCAAAAGCTTGATCGTTTCTGCATTCAGAAAATGACGGGTTTCAGGCGTTTCCGGAGCGTGCAAGCTCAAGAATTGACTTTCGCGAAGTAAATCCCGGGAACTTTCGTGAAATACGGCGTTGCCCACCACCGAATCCGGCAATCGTGATGAATTCGAATAGTGAATCTTCATTCCAAATCCCCGTGCCCGTCGCGCAACGGCTTGACCCACGCGTCCCATCCCAAAGATGCCTAAGATTTTCCCACCGACTTGCCAGCCCAACAACACGTTGGGACTCGACGGTCTCCATGCTCCCGTGCGAAGGATTTCTTGCGCCTCGTAGGCTCGCCGTGAAGCGCCGAGCATCAGTAACATGGCGATGTCGGCCGTAGCTTCCTGGTTGATGCCCGGAGTATAGGCGATCGCAATCTTTCTACGGGCAGCCGCTGCCAAATCAATGTGCTCGAGTCCCACGGAGAAAGTCGCAATCACTTTTACCGATGGTGAGACGCTCTTGAAGAACTCCGAGTCGAGTCTGTCAACGGGCGTGATGAACAACGCGTCCGCTCCATCCGCTGCCGAGAGCAAAGCTTGGCGACTGAATGGAGCTTCGTTTGGATTACGACGGGCGTCGTAATTCCTGTCTATTCGCTCCTCCGCTTCTTTAACGTGCCGGGTCGTCACAACGAGAACAGGTTTGCTCATAATGCATTCGCCTTTCGGTCGGATGTTTCAATCGACTCTTCGTAAGTTATCTTCCCTGATGGTTCACTCCGGAGTTGCACCCATCGTACGTACGACCTCATCGTGTGCGCGTGCATAGTCTAACTGTGATTGCAGCAGGAGCGCCTTGGCGTCGAACTCTTGAGCGCTCGCGGTGGCGGCCTTGCCGGCAATTCCTTGCAAATTACAAAATTCCCCGCCGCATCGAGTTTTTAGATGCCGAACTACCGAAAAGCGGCTCCGGAAAGATCCTCAAGAGGATGCTCCGCGAGCGATTTTGGACTCACGAACAACGGGCCGTGGCTAGAGACGGCTGCTTCTACCCCCCCCTGTTCTGCGCCTCAGGGTGCCAAAACGATAAGATCGGCGGATGGAATGTCTTCAGCAACAGCGCTCATATTTGTTAGGATTGAATCACTTAAGTCGGACGGTGAGCCCGAATTCGGGGCGAAACGACCTTGTTTGGAAATAGCTGTTACCCAATTGTTCCCCACACGATAAGCACGAATGGCGCGTTTTTCACCCAATTGAATTATTTCCAGATTGCCCATCAGGAGCCCGGAATCGGTGGAAGCAACAGGGCCCAACTAACCACATCGAGACTTCTGGCACCTGACGCTCATCCGAATTGCCCATGATAAGGCCAGAGCTGCTTAATACTCGCTGGCAATCGTCAGTGACTCATTTGGAAGGGATTCATTTGGTCTTGAAAGCCGGAAAGCATCGTGGTATTTACGGAGTGTGCGCTCCAGGCGCCAGCAGGTTCGCGCGAAGGGCCAAGCCCACTGCCAATCCGAAGGTTGAATGCACGTCTAGATCCCGTGCTGCCTGACTGCGAACCCAGGCTAAAGCATGGAGGTCACTATGACGTTGCAGCAGCTACCCGAGCGCGCCAATTTAGAGCAGCTCAAGAAGCAAGCCAAGTCGTTACTCGCCGCAGCCCGAAGCCAAGAGCCAAGCGCAATTCAGAGGTTCGAAGCGGTCCTAATCGGGCGATCCCTTAAACCAGACGCGATTGCCTTACACGACGCGCAATTTGTACTTGCGCGTGAGTATGGCTTTAAGTCGTGGACTGAATTGAAGCAGGAAGTGGAAGAGCGATCGCTTTCGTTCGCAGCGGCAGCGGATGAATTTGTGCGCTGCGCCACCGGAAGCGCGCCCGAACGAGCGATGCGATTGCTCTCGAGGCACGTCGGCATCGCAAATGCCAATTTGTACACGGAGCTAGTGCTGGGCGACGCAGCCGCGGTGGAAGCGCGGCTGAAGGCGAATCCAGCGATAGCGCTGCAACGAGGCGGAGTTCAGCGTTGGGAGCCGCTGCTATACGTCTGCCACACATTTCTTCAGAAGGATTCGCCCGAGCGAGCGAAGGGGCTTGTGAGAATTGCACGAGAACTACTACGACTGGGCTCGAATCCAAACGCCGAATATGACTGGAACTGGCACCCGGAGCTGCCACGGACAGTTCTCTGGGGAGCTCTGATTGCGACAGGGCAGCCTGAGCTTGCAGAGTTGCTGCTCGAGAGCGGCGCAAATCCGACCGACGGCGTTTCCACACACATTGCGGCGGGCAGTGGAAATGTCGCGGCGCTGGAATTGCTGTATCGATTCGGCGTCAATGTTAACGGAATTCCAGGGGGCGTTCCCGCGCTTGCCTACATTCTGGGTTGGATGAGGCCGGACGACATTTCGGGAGCGAAATGGTTATTGGAGCACGGAGCCGATCCGAACTTGGCATGGGCGCAATCGGGCGAGTCGCCGCTCCACGTTGCTGCACAACGATTGGACGTTAAGACGGTGGAGTTGCTGGTTTCCCACGGAGCGGATGTAAATAAGCGCCGGCCCGATGGACGCACGGCCCATACGCTCGCCGCGCTACACGGGAATGACGAAGTGGCGGCCTGGTTGTTGCGACATGGCGCGAAAGACGAACTTTCGCGGATCGACCGTTTTGTTGCGGCGTGTACTTCCGGCAACAAGGCACAAGCAGGCTCGCTGCTCGAGGAGCATCCAAATCTGCGCAACGAGCTTCGCCCGGAGCACCACTTGATGATGCACACTCCGGCCGAACGCGGCGATGCGAAAATTCTCGAAACAATGCTGCAATGTGGTTTCGATCCAAACGCGAAGGACAGCAACGGAGTGGAAGCATTACATCGTGCCTCGATGGGCGGCCACGTGGAAGCAGTGAAGGTTCTGCTGGCGAAGGGCGCTTCGGTGAATGCCGTAGATGGCATGTTCGCCGCGACACCGCTGGTGTGGGCATGTGAGGGCTGGCGACACACGTCGCAAAACGGCGCAGATCACGTTGAAGTGGCGCGCTTGCTGCTTGCTGCCGGCTCGCCGCGCGAATGGGTGGCGCCGGAGAAAGCCCCTGATCCCGAGGGAACGCAGGAGCGCTTGACGGAGCTGTGCCGGGCAGCGGAGGCACCGTGAATACTACGTGATCAATCACTTACATCGGACGATGAGCCTCTATTCGGGGCGAACTGCCCTTGTTTGGAAATAGTTCCCTAATTGTTCCCCACACGACCGACTGCACCCCTCTAGTGAGACAGTTTTCGTGGGCACACTTGCACGAATGGCGCGTTTTCACCCAATTGAATTATGTCCAGATTGCCCATCAGCGCCCGTAATCGGTGGAAGCAACAGGGCCCAACCTCTCACATCGGGACTTCGGGCCCGGAACAACTCTGGATTGTCTCGTGATCCTCCTTCAATTAAGAACAACACCCAACTCTCGAGGATCGAGACTTGTGCCTTGGTTCTGACACTCGCGCGACCCGATATTCCGCTTGCTTGAAACGAAGTTACAGTCGGGGCAGATCCAGCAGCACAACATCCGAGCGCGCCTGCACTCGTTCGAGAACAACTTCACGGCCATCTGGCGAGATGTCGAAGTCGCGAATATCGAAGCCGGGCGGGAGGTTCGTCAGCTGCCGATCGGCACCCGTCTCCAGGTCGATGAGCCAGAGATTCTTGTGCTCAATCTCTCCTCGCAGGACCACGAGTGCTCGTCCTCTGGGCAAAAAGGCCAGATGTCGGGCCCCCCGAGTCAGGGTCAGGGCCGGCAGCGGATGCGTTGCTCCCTCAGCCGTGGCGGCTTTCACCGAAAACGTGGTGCCGATGTCTGGCCCCGAGTACATAAGGAAGCGTCCGTCGGGCGCCCAAGCGGGATCGACCGAGTACTCCTGGACAAGGAGATTGGGAGAGCGGCCGTCAACTGGCACCCGGAAGAGGTGCGGGAGCCCGTGCTCGCCAGCCGCCGTGGTGATCGATTTGCCGTCGGGGGCCCATACTGGAGCGCCCTGCAGGTCGAGTGAATCAGTCACAATACGCGCGTTCGTGCCGTCGGCCTGCATCTGGTACAGGAGCGTCTGCCCATGTTGCCGGACTGAGAATGCGATGGACCTTCCATCGGGCGAGATTGTCGGACCGCCAAAGACTCGTGCTCCCTCACCCTTCCACAACTCCGTTCCAGTTCCGTCGTTGGCGAGCTTCCATATACTCTCATTCGTACCAGTTGCAGAGACATACAGAAGATAATCTGGACCCAGTCGCGGTGAGAACCCAGTGCTGGTCGTCAGCGATATTCGAGAAGCCGGCGAATCCTCGGCAGGTGAATCAGCGATCCGCATGCGCCAGAGTGTTGTCTTCGGGCTTGCGAGCGTGGCAACCAGACGCCGGCCATCAGCGCTGGCCGCCAGCGACGTGTACCGGTCCACCCCAGAGGTCAGCCGGTGGGGAATGCGGCGCTCGACGTCCGTGCTATAGATCCACGGTCCCGAACCATCAGGATCGATCGCGAGGTACAGCAGCGTCCGCCGATCCAATAGGACGGGATAAGTTATGCGCCCATCGTGCGACGTGATCCGTTCAGGGCTTCCGCCGCTGGGAGTGATGCGCCAGATGTCCAGTTTGTCCGGCAGGGAACCCTCAACGAAATAGATGAACGCGCCGTCGGGCGCCCACAACGGAAAGTGACAGTGGAGACTGGCAGGCGCAGTGAATATGGGCCGACCCTCCGATCGTCGGCTGCCGTCTGATACGAACAGCGGGTCTCCGGGTCCGGGCGTGTGGTAGGCGAGTCGGGATCCGTCGTGCGACCAGTCATACTCAGCCACGCCTTCGAGGTACGGCTTTGGTGATCCGCCCAGAGTTGGCGCCGCCCAGATGCTGATGTCGCCACCGCCGGAGCCGTTCTGCTTGCGAACCCAGAACGTGACAAAAGCCCCATCGGGTGAAAAGCCCAGTGTCCGGATTGATGGATTGACGAGTTCCCCAGCGTTTCCCCGAGTCAAGTTGTGGAATTGTCCAGAACCAATCTGCGTAACCCAGACGTCCATCCGTCCGTCTCGGTCCGACAGAAACGCCACAAACTGACCGTCGCGGGACACCGCAGCGTCCTGTTCCACTCCGTCAAAGTCCGTGACGGTCTGAATGTGCGCGTCGGCGATCGGGTTTCGCCAAAAATACTCCGTCCTTTTAATCCAGAGACCTGTGCCAATTGCCAGAACGACTCCGGCCGCTGCCAGCGGCAAAACGAACCTCCATTTGGTTCGAGCGGTCGGTATCGCAGTGCGTGGAGCCGAAGGAGGATTAGGCGAGGGACCCTCGTTTCCGTTCTCCTGCGCTGCTTGAAGATTCCTGCCACGCACCCAGGCATCTAACTCCGCCCGGAAAGCGTAGACCGAGCCCATCCTGTCGTGCTGATGCCTGTGAACCGGCATCCCTTCCCGCTTCTCCCACCGCTGGACTGTTGTCACGTCGCGGTTAAGGAAGGCCGCGATTTCCTTCCACGAATCCAGGCGATCTTCGCTAGGTTTTATGGATGGCGGCGTGCCAAGAGACGAGTCCCCCATGCACTCTCCTGATTGGTCCCCGGTTGGTCGGGACTAGCGCGGATTGTAACGTCCGCCACAAGCGGCGGCAAGACACAGCATTCGGCGGCAAATAGCGGTACTGCCGGAATTCTGTGCCTTGCCGTTTGACGATCCCCATCAGGCTGTCCGAAGGTATCTGAACGTCTGAAGCGGAAAAAGGCGTGAGTCTCAATATCTTGGAGGTCTTTCATGAACAGCAAAGCATTCTCGAAGGTGGTTCGCAGCATCGCTGTCTTGGTTTTTGCGGTAGGTTCCACTGCTCAGGCTCAAGCTCCGGCGCCCAAGCACTTGAGCGGTGTAATCAACGACTACACGCCGATATCGGGTACGACCGCGTGGGAAGTTCGCGGCCCGTGGAGCCTGAAATTGAAAGGGGAATCCGGCCTGGCTGATTTTTCGGCGGCTGTGACCATGGAGTTGTCCGTCCTTGGACAAAGCACCGCAAACGTCTCTGCGGTTGCCCTAACTCAGCATACTCACCACATCACCATGAACGACGCTACTGTCACCAGCTTTGAAACAATTGAGGCCAGCGGTTGCCCTACGTTCAGCCCTGCTACCAGCGGTCCCGTTCTGGTGGTGAGCGGTCCAGCCACCGTGACGGCGAACGGACAAACAGACACACCTTTCGCGCCACAGGGCCAGCCCTCGCAGTTGACGTTGTGTCTTAGCGGAGGTGCGGGCGTGCCATATGCGAACATCACTCTGCAATTAGGTTTGCCTGCCTCGAAGCATTTCGGGTCCCAGGCTATCCATGGCGTCGTTCGCACGCCTCGTAAGTCAGACGAAGGTGATCGAGATAATCACTAGGTATTTCAGACTCTCGAAGGCCTAGTTAGTCCCCTGTGCGGAATCGGTTGGCTCAGAGACAAGCAGTACGTAACGCTCATCATTGATCACGGGCACTGACGCTGGCTGAGCGACAGTGCCGCAATTCTCAGAGGATCTCCTCCAGCTAGGGCTTGAGAAAGTCGCCTGGATTGGGGCTTGGGTGTCGAAACGTTTGACGAAAAGTGGTTGCACTCATACTTGCAAGCGTTCTCTGGGAGCCTTTCCTGGAGAATTCTTCGCAGAGCCTGGCACGCTGTTGCTGGCGAATCTTCGCACCTGATTAGCGGTTTTGCCGCAATGTGACTGGGTGGAGTACCGATCTGGAAACAATTCAAGGAAGGTCAGCACCTCACTGGTAAGAAACGGCGTTCGAGGAGACCGGAATAGCCCGACGGAGCCTCCGAATCTGAAATTCGTGATGCCAAAGATGCACGACCAGGAATCGAAGAGCGTCACGTAGGCTTAACGCACCGACAGCGGGATGGCGCATCGCGGTCGCGTCGAGGGACAGTGAATCCTCGCGCATCAGGAAAGCGCGTAAATTCACTCGTTCTTCTGCCCAAGTCCGAGTTAACTGGTCGAGCGATGAAGGTGCGATTGGTTGTACGAACTGAACTGTTCGCGGTACTCGCACACGGATTGGGAACCGGAAGGCAAAGAAGAAAAAGCGTGCCTTCAGTTTCTCAATTATGGATGGCTGCGCGGCTGGTTGATTCAAATGAGCCTCGAAAGAGATACGCACGGCCCGTTCAGTTCGGGCGAGATGGTCGAAGATCATGAGCATCGACCAACCGGTGACCGTGGGAACATAAGCGAGCCAAGAGCGCAACCAACCCTCCACCGCCCGCAGCATTTTCTGTTTCCTGCGCTCCAAGAGATACATCGTCCGTGCGCTGAAACTGGGCAAATGCTCGAGTTGATTGGTAGTGGCCTCGGCAATCATGCGGCCACGCTGGCGTTCTGGTGCTTCGTCATGCCACCCATAACTTGGGCAAGTATGCGCGCCCGAAGAGTGCGCGGAAGTGGAAGCAGGGAGTAGGTCAACAGCTTGCTCAAACCACCTGGAATGACTGTTCCAGTCCTGCCCAGGGCGCGGAGTGAAGCCCGGGAAACCGTATCGGGCGTAATGGCCGCTCCCATGCGCATATCAGCGCGGTGGGCGAATCCGCTATGTACGGGTCCGGGTGCGGATGCCAGCACATCAATGTTTAGCTCTTTGAACTCGACCCTGATCGCCTCAGCAAGTGATTGCACATATGCTTTCGTAGCGGCGTAATGCGCCGCCTGCGGTGTTCCCTGCCAGCCCACAAGCGATGCCATCAAGATGATGCCGCTGCGCTTCCGGCGGGAAAAGCGTCTGCTGAACATTACAGATTGGTGAAGTACCGCGAAGCAATTGACCTCTAACATGTTACGTTCGTGCTCGAGGTTTGCTTGGAGCAAAGGACCAGACGTTCCATAACCAGCAGATGCGACGAGAAGCCCCACGTCAAGATTCTCTGTCCCATTGTCCACTTCCGCCAGTCCATTCGGTGTGCTCAGGTCTGCGGGCAGAACCAGAGTTTCGATCTTATGCTGTTCCCTCAGCACGGACGCTAGTTCATTCAGGCGATCACCGCGACGGGCTACCAGAACGAGGTTCAAGCCGATCTCGGCGAGTTGCTGTGCAAAGGCATACCCAATCCCATCGGATGCACCCGTAATCACGGCCCACGGCCCATAATGCTGTTTGAACTTAGTTTGATTCATTGAAAGACTCCTCATAGCGAAGTGGTGTTGTGCCGCAGAAAGAATGCGTGAAGTAGGCACGGCCCATTGCGAGCAGCTTTTTTTGCTCTGCCTTTTTGGTCAGCGAGCGGGCCGTCATGATGCAACCTGCCATCGAGGGAAAGAGGATGAGGAAGGCATTCCGCTGCTCCTCCTTGTTATTGCCCGGCATAAGGTAACTGAGCCGATCCGCATAAGCGTCAAGCGACTTGCTTACCTGATGCTTGATTGCGGTAGGCATCCGTGCGATTTCCGTTCCCATTGCCGCGAGAGCGCAACCAAGATCCGGGTGGCGCATATGATCCTCGCTCAGGTAGAGGCCGATCACCTGGCGCAACGCGGCAATGCGTGGTTTGCCATGGGTCAACGCTGAAATTTGCTCCGACAGATTAGCCAGCGCGGTGGCGATCGCTTCGTGTAGCAACTGGTTCTTGTTTGTGAAGTGTTTGTAGAAACCACCGTGCGTCAGGCCAGCGGCCTTCATCACGTCACTCACTCGGACGGTCGCGGACCCATATGCTCGAAACTGCTTCGCGGCAGCCTTAAGGATTCGTTCTCGGCTTTCTTCTTTGTGCTTGGTTGCGTATCTCATAACCTATAGGATTATCATGATCATCTTATGGCTGCAAGTAAATATTCTGACTGGATTCACTTGCGTTGGTCAGCTAGGTATTGAACTTGGACTACTGCAACGAGCGGGGGCCGGCTCGGATCACTGCTATTCAGACCTTGTCGCCGGTACTTATAAACGATGTAGGGTAAAGTCTAACGCCGTTACGACCCCGAAACGGCGTTAGAGGAAATCACGATTGCCAGAAGCCTGGAATCAACTTACAGTTGTTCTCAAGACGACGGTTTCAAACACCGCCTCCCACTTTGTTAGCCTGCAACGGTTTTCGGACCGTTGCCCTATTTCCTACTTATTAATATAATTTATTAGGATAATCATGATCGCGAGCTGTCGGTAAGCATAAGCCGCGACTACACTTGAGCATGGCGGAGAGGGGGGGATTTGAACCCCGATCAGTGGGAGTAACAGGAAGCCAACTTTCCACATATGGCTCGTTTCCCCGAATTCACATCGACCAGTGCGGCGTTTATTAGAGCTTGTTTTGCCGAGGGAGATAGAAGCAAAAAGCACCAAGGCCAGAATCGATACCTACTCTTGCCCTGCGTGGCAAGCCTTCATGAGAATGAGAACTCTTGGCGGAAATGATTGACGAGCATGATGCTGGAGTCATTCTCGTCGAGTTGCTAATAAAACATGTATCGACCATCAGAGGAAACAGACATGCCATCGCCGAATTCGCGATCCGTTTTGAGGCCATCGGATTTCGGACTAGGGGAGATCCGCGAAACTGGCTCCGACAAGACGGAAATGGAGCGAAGTTCCCGCTGTCATTTCTTAGTGAAGATCTCCTGCAATCCTGCTCGACTAGTTTCTGCCAGAGCTTCCGGGTCAAGGTGTCGCCCCGTAGCCATGAGCGCTGCCTCGCGGACTGTGTCCGTGAGCTTATCGAATAACCGGTCCGCAGCGTCGCGCAGTTCTGCACTTCGATTACGGCGTAATTTCGAGTGAAGAATCGTCCGATAAATCTTCTGCAACTCGTCCAGGTGCTCTGAAAACAGCTCAATTGTGTCGTGAATGTACAGGAGGTCTTTCGCGCGGTCTTTATAGTCCCGTTCGTGATGGATCAGAATCTTCTGGGCGAGGAAGCTCGTGGGGTTCGCCACCAGCACCTTCCTGGCGGGTTTGAAAGGGTATCCGTCCTGTTCCCCGAGGCTGATTTTCCAAGACTCCACCATCAGGACTTCGATATACCGGAGTTGCTGAGAAGAAACGCCCCCGACTTCCCTCGTCGCCTTACGCTTTCCCTGACGGTCATATTCACTTCCAATGAGCGGCGACAAAAACTCCACATAAAAGCCACCCTCGTGCCCGTAGTGATAGTGCGTTGCCGGTGGTCGGTCTCCACCAACGAACTCTTCTTTGAACCCTGCCTTTAGCAGACGTTCTCTGACGCTCGACTCCTCCGCCTTGAGTTTTGCAGGGACAGCAACGTCGCCGTCTAACGTCGTAATGGGAAGATACGGCAATTTTCTTGCGCGGGAATCCAGCCGGTACAAACGATGCGCCCACCCTCCGATCAGCACGGCCTGCGTGAGCCAGGGATCGAGGGCTACCACGAACTTCGCAAATGGTTCTAGGTCAGCGTTCTGCTCTGTCATTATTCGTTGGCCTCAAAGGCGGGAGTGAGAATTCTTCTGTAAATAAGGTCTGCCTGTTCCTTTCCTCGCGAAGGATAACCGGAAACGTCCAACCAAACCTGAACGATATCGCTCGATGGCACTCCATCCTTCAAGACTACGCCTCTGAAAACACACTCGCGGTTAACCGGAACTCGTACATATACGTCGGCCTGGTTGTCCGCCCCCTTTGCCGACAATCCCAGTAAACTCAGCAGCTCTTGGTTCATTCGCCCTACGTAAACGTGTGGTTCTGCTCCGTGGACAAAACCAACTCCGAGCTGCTCGGCCGCAGCGAACAGGCCCAAACAAGCCCTCGGATGTTTGGAAGAAATCTCATTCCTTGATTTGCGGCGTTGACTTGGCGGTATGTTTCTCGCGGAGATATAAGAACGAAGAGCACTTGCTAGTGCACCTTTGCCTCGTTGTAGAATCAATCGCATCGGAACTTCCAAATTGCGCTTCTGTCCTTCTCCCAGCCATCGATTCATGAGTTCCTTCGCTCTCACGATGCGAAGGCGTCCGGAACTCTGTTCCAGGAATCCCTCCTTCGAAAACTGCTCGACGAAACGAAACGCGCTCATGACCGATACCCCGGCAGCGGCCGCCAGTTGCGAAGCTCCTTCGTAGTGGCCTCGCGGAGCCGAGAGGTACGATTCCGGAATTGCAGGTGCCAGAAGGACTTTCAGCATCCATTGGTTCAGGTCCGAGAATAGTTGCGGGGCGTGCGCCCGCAGTTTCCGCGAAGGGACCGCGCTTCCCGGCCGGCGTTCCGAATCGAGAAACTCAAGATCAAAACCCGAGAAAGACCGAAACCCTTCGGAGTCCATCAACCCGACTGCCACGTGCGGAGCGAGCTTACGAAGGGATGCTTTTGCCTGATCTGCGATCAGCTCTGGAAGGTAGTTCGCGACCACAACGGCCACGGGAAACGGCTTGCCGGGCAACTGTTTCGATACGTAGGCTGCCTGCGAGCGCCGCTTGCGAAAGCAACGGAATGACGCGGTCCCGGCGCCCTTCCGAAGCCCGTTTGATCTCAAAAACATACTTCTTCCCCGATCGTTCGGCGACCAAATCTGCTCGAAATTCTTCGTCACCCGGCTGTTCGAGAACCTTCCACCCGTTTTTGCGCAATAGTCCCGCGACGAGGTGGGCGAATTCGGCCGCGCTTTCGTGGAACGGGCTCGGGAAGTGGTTCGGCACAACGCCTCACTTGGCCATGATAATTACCATGGCCTTGATAATTCACATGGCCATGATAGCCATTTCTGGCTAGAAGATCAACCGGCATCTGAGCACCGCATTCGGATCGTTCGTGGTGCACCACCCTCGCCAATTCGCGACCGATGCTTCTCGACGCTTGATTTGTTCCTGCCAGCGGCCTCCTCTAGCACAGAGCCGCGCCAGGTAAACAACGACCTGTCACGCCCATTGCCATCCGCTTCGGCCGCAAATCGTCCCCGCTCCGCTCTGTCCTGTTCTCCTTTGCCGGTGAGAGAACCAACTCTCAACTCACGGAAGTCATCGCTGCGATCACTTCCAAGAGTCTCTGAAAAACATTGACCTGAATTCCAATCTTCTATACCATTCGGCACCTGGGTACTGGCAACTAGGAGTGACGATGCCAGGGACAGACTTAACCGATCCAGTCAGACTTGCCTTACTACATGCCTCCTTTCGGCTTGCCGATCAAGAGCATGCCCGGCGATTGCGGCCCCGCACTACAGCACTTCACTCGCAGCCTAATGCGAACTCATCAGACCACGAAGCGGTGCAACTCGCTACCCTTCTGAAACTCCACTTCGCGAACCTTAATCCTGCGGAATTGGAAAAGCTCCGCTCGACGTTGGGACACTGTCTGCTCATCGAACTTGATGGCAAAATGGCTTCATCAGGAGAGTCGCCCGGCAAATCGTCTAAACCGGAGCAGATTCTAGAGGATCGTTCCTCCCTGAACGTCGTCTCCAAAGTTCCGCGAATCGCCTTGGTCTCTCTACCCTGGATGTCGCCGGCTATGCCTTCGATTCAGTTAGCGACACTGTCTGCGGCCTTGCAACGCGACGCTATCGATTCCGACGTCCATGAGCTTTATGTGGATTACGCTGCCCGCATCGGACTCAATCTCTTCAATCAACTCGGCAACATGCACGGGTTTCTACCCGAGTGGATCTTTAGCCGCCATTATTACCGAGCCGAGACTGGTAGCGAACTCCCAAACTTGATGGCGCAGAAATCGTTGAAGGATTCTTTGTGGCCGGAATTCGCCGACGTCGTGCTTCAAGCCCTTGATGCGGTCACAGAAACCTATCTTACCGACATGGTGGATGGCACAGACTGGTCGCACTACGACATCATCGGATGCTCGCTTACCATATCGCAATTGGGCGCCTCCATGGCCTTTGCCCGTCGGCTGAAGACGCGATATCCGCGAGTCAAAGTGATTTTCGGCGGATCACAATGCGCAGGACCAATGGGTCGGGCTATCCTGCGTACCTGCCCCTATGTGGATGCGGTCGTTCATGTCGAGGGGGAACTCGTCCTGGCCGACCTGGTGCGTCGCTATCGCGGCGGCCAAACCCCTGAAGGTCTGGCTGGAGTAAGTTACCGATCCTCAGACAACCGAATCGTAAGTGGTCCACCAGGAGGCCTGTTTCGAACCCAGGACGAATGCTGGCAGCTTTCCTATGATTCATACTTTCAGCGCCTGCTTCGCTTGAACTTGCTGGACAAATTAGATCCGTGGCTGCCCTTCGAAGGCAGTCGCGGCTGCTGGTACGGACAGAAGACCCAATGTACCTTTTGCGGTTTGCACGAAACCATGGAGTTTCGCTCCTGGAAACCGAATGCCGTCCTGTCCCTTCTAGAGCGTTTGTACTCGCGTTATGGAATTCCCCGTTTCTACGCGGTCGATCTGATCCTCCCACGGGACTATTTCCATTCCCTGTTGCCCGAAATCGCGGCGCGAGGCCACGACTGGACGTTCTTCTGGGAAGTTAAGTCGAATATGCGCCGGGAAGAGCTTGAAGTGCTCGCGGCAGCGGGTGTGAGGTGGGTGCAACCCGGTATCGAGAGCCTGGACGCGGATATGCTTCGGTTGATGAAGAAGGGAGTCTCGCCGCTGCAGAACATTCAGTTGCTGAAGTGGTCCGAGGAACTCGGCATTTACTGCGGGTGGAACATGATTCATGGGCTGCCCGGCGAAAAGCAACAGTCCCATGACAGCATGGTGGAGATGATTCCCAAGCTACACCATCTCAGGCCGCCATCCGGCTCGGGGCGATTTCAGTTACACCGCTTCAGCCCCTACTTCGAAAATCCGGAACAGTTCGAAATTCGGTGGACTGGCGCCCATCCAACGTTTCAATACGCATTTCCCATTCCCAAAGAAGACCTGGATGAGTTGGTGTATCTGCACGATTTCGTCAACCTGATTGACGATGTACCTGCTAACGGCTCGGCGCTGGAGCGTGCGGTCAAAGCATGGCGCACTGCATACCAACAGGGCGCCTCCCTGCGGATTAACCTTAGGACAGATGGCTCAAGTTGGATTGAGGATCAGCGAGAGCCTCGTCCGGGCGGCCGTATTTATGATATTGAGCGCTTCTGAGACTGAGTTGTACTTATCCCTGGATAGTGGCATGAAGCTGTCCGCTGTTGCAGGTGCCTTCCATAAAACACATCCGGATGCGGCCCAGCGCAATGGAGGAAACAACAGGAATCGAACCGACCCTAGAGCGATGGCTCTGCGATGGTCTGCGCTTGCCACTGAAAATAGAGTCGTGGCATTGGCATTGCACTCGGAAGGAGCCGATCGGACCAAAAGAATTTTGTCCACCCCCCCCTCTTAATCCCCATGCCGAGCCCACTTGTTTCAATCGATGTGGCAGTACCCATTCGTTAAAACAATTCGCAAAGAGGAAGGAGCAGTCATCATGGAAGAAAGCAAACAGAGCGAAGGAACCGAGCAGATTTTGACCGAAGTAGTTGCCAATCTGCGGAGCAATCCGAAAAAGTACGCTTCGCTTCGAAAAGCGATTAAATCGGCCGAAACCAATCAGCAAGTCGCCAAGGAACTCATCCACTTTGCGACCAACGAGAAAGAGCTTGCCGCGTTGATACCCGCTCGCGCAAGGGGCGGTTCGCCGGGCGTCGCTTCCTGGACCATCACCGTAACGATAATTACGCTCGTGTCGCACGACTAAGGCTCTTTGTTTGAACATATCCTGGTTGACACAAATCGGATTGCTCATATGCGAGCTCAAACGAAGCGTTGGCATGAGTGAGATCCCGCATCCGCAGGAACTGTCACCCCTACTCTCCTATATGGAGTCCGAGGAGTGGTTCTTTTGTGGCCCGCCCCCGGCGGTGCAGCAAGGTTGGAAGCTTTATGTTCCGGCGACTTTTTTGAACGGCCGCGAGCTCTTGGAACTTGTCGGTCCGCTCGCGTCGCACGTGGGGCTTCATTTCAAATACATCAAGACGGCGGCGCTGCTTCGCAGCCTGAATGCCGGAATTTTTGGCTATACCCAGGTAGGTAAGGGCATAGTGATCTATCTTCCGGAACCGGACAAAAGTTTCCTGAATGCTTTGAAAGACTCCCTGGCGCCCTACCGCGACCAATGTCCTGCGGTACCTTGCGCGATCTCCTTTGGCGACGATCTTCCTCTCTATTACCGCTATGGTGCGTACGGAAATCGACGGCTTCAGGTAGGAGGGCACGAGATCGAGGACGATCGCACCAATGCGAAATCTGCGGTTCCGGCAGGCATTGAAGACCAGCTGAAAAATTACACCTCGCCGCTCAACACTTCTCCTGAGGTTCAATCTTTCCTATTACGTTACCCCGCGCACGAGGCCATTCAACAGCAGGGAAAAGGCGGAATCTTCATTGGTTTGAATCTCGCGAGCGAGACTTTTCAAGAGGTGATTCTAAAGGTGGGATACCACCGTGGCTTGGTCCAACTTGACGGCAGTGATGGTTGCACCTTGCTGCGACGGGAACTGGCGTTCTATCGGGAGTTGGCCAACCGTGGCATCGCTCGAGATGCGCCGCAAATCATCGATGCGCTCGATACCCCACGCAAAGTCATTCTCGTTCTCCAGTATATTCCCGGATCGAACCTCCTGTTGAGAAGGCTACAAAACCAATTGACCGTTGAGCATTTGGAAAGATGCTGGAGCATTCTTGAGCGACTGCACACTGCCGGCCTATATCTTGGAGATGCCAAGCTGGCTAATTTTCTTGCTGCAGACGAAAGCAAAGTATGGGTTCTCGATTTTGCAACGATGCGCTCGCGGCTTACTCTAAAGAGGATTTTGCCGAAATGGTGGACTTGTACCGCATCCAGGACACGGATGGCGTCAAGCAAATGGTTTCCGAAGGCAAGGTCGTCGGACTTCGTAAAGGAGCATTAGTGTATTTGGAGGATGTCGATCTGGGCAACGGGATCGTTAAAGTGAGACCTAAAGGGAGCACTACGACGGTTCGGATTCCAAGCCAATCCCTGAACCATTAAACTCTTTTCGCTTGCTCAAAATGCTTTTGCTTCGCGTGGAATCGGCTGCATGATTTTACCCCAATAACGAACTCTTGAGCTTTGGTCAGTTTGACTTTGACCCAGGCGCCGCTGCGCAGCCCGGCCTCGTAGAGAGAATCCGCTGAAATGGACTTTCCAGTGCACCGAAGCTGACGATCGGCGATGGTTCGCTTGGCTTCTGGATCGCTCTGCAGGAAGAATACGGAGCGATCGCACAGCGGCGTTGCTGGGTGCATAAGACGGCCAATATCCTTGATAAAATGCCCAGGAGCGTTCAGGACAAGGCCAAGCAGCTGATCCATGAAATGTACCTGGCACCAACTCGCAAGGCGGCTCTGGCAGCCTACGATCAGTTCATTTCCAGTTATCAAAGCAAATTCCCAAAAGCGTGCGAATGCTTGGAGAAAGATAAAGAAGTCCTGTTTACCTTTACGCCTTTCCGGCCCAACATTGGCCGCATTTACGGACCACCAACCCCATCGAATCCACCTTCGCTTCTGGCAGATTGGTGACAATGAATCGGGGATTGTTACCTTGCGGCAAAATCTCGACCTTGCCGATCACTCGTCGTGCTCAGCTCCAGCTCTTGAGCGTGGCGTACCCAAATTGAACAAAGCTGCGGCAAGGGGACTGCAGTGCTCCTTGTTGGATCCGACGCTCAAGCGCGGCAAACTCGCTCTCCACGCTGGCCATTTTTGCGATGTTTGCGCCGCACAAATTCTTTCCGAGCTGGAATTGCGTAACAACTGGGCCGCCCGGAGCCGAAACTCGATGATCTCTCGAAGCTTAAACGCTCGTTGCGCAAACTGCTCGATTTACGACTTTGACGTGCTACAACGCGGCGACGCAACCCATCGCATCAAATCTAAGCACATGGACGCGCTTATCGATCCGATCGACTCAACACCCCCATTCCAGAGGATCAAGACAACAAACCCGCCAACGAGATTAAAGTATTCAGCTACGCGTGCAAAATTGCCTACCCCGAGGAGGCGGCGCATGTCGAACATCAACTTACGCTGACCCACCGGCATCGCAATCTCCTCACGGAGACCCTCCTGAAAGGACGGGAAAAATACCGAGAGATCATCAAGGAACACCTGGGCCAGACATCAAGGCGCTAGGGGAACAAGCCGAAGAGATCACCACCGAAATCAAAGCGGTCCAGCAGGAGATCTCAGACTGGAAAAAACAAAACAGGACAACTAAAACCCCGCCGGATCTGTCCGACAGCCTACGGCATCTGAGAACGACTCGAAAGCCGATCTTTGAAAAGTTCAGGGCGGTCAAAAAAGCCGCCAGAGAAGACCCGTCTATCAAACCATTGATAGAACAAGCCAATACGGTCGTGAACGCGGCCATCAAAGAGGCCCGTAACCACTACAGCCGACGACTAGGGCTCTACTGGCCCAACTATCTGGAAAGCGAGAGGGCCGCCAACCAGGCCCGCTTCCAAAGGATGGACCCAAAATTCCACCGGTGGACCGGTGAAGGCAGCCTTGCCATTCAATTCCAGAAAGGCTTAAGCGTCGCCGAACTCTTCGAGTGCCAGGACTCCCGGCTGCGCCTCATACCACCCAATATCGCCAATACCAACGCTCTCCGGGCTAACGGCCAGATCCGGGGAAAAGAGAGACACGTCCGGGTGCTTTACCGCGTCCAATCCAACGAGGACCGTTCTCCCAGATGGATTACCCTCGAGGTAACAATGCATCGCATGCTGCCTGCCAATGGGATTATCAAATGGGCACATCTGCAACGGCAAAAATCCTCGGGCGCAATCGGTAAAACCTACATCTCCTTGACCAAGGATTATGACTACACGTTACGCCTGACCTTGGAGAAACCACCTCAGGAAGAAAGAAACAAAGCCAAAGTCGCCATCGAAGTAGGCTGGCGGTTATTGAAAACCGGCCTCCGGGTCGCTGTCGCGCTCGGAGAGGACGGCGACCTGGAGAAGACTCTACCTGACCAAAACAGTGGCTGGACGGAAAAGAAAGGCGGAATCTCTGGGATCGATGATTGATACAGGAACGCAACCAGACCGCTCTGGTAATCAAAGCAGCTCACCCGGAGCTCTGCAAAAACGCGGAACAACCCCAACACCCCGAAAAAGCCACCACCGCAGCCACACCGGCCACTCTGGCCTGGGCGGGAGACAACCCGCGGTGGCTAGCAGTCGCGCTACTAAAAATTTACCCGCGAGAATCCCACGCTTCAGCCCGAGCTCGAGAAATGGCGCAAACACCATTTTCACCTTTTGCGGTACAAAAAAGGGCTGCACGATAAACTAATCCGGAGCCGGCTCGACATCTATCGCAAGTTCGTTTCCGACCTGGCCAAGAAGATATTCCATCTGCGGGATCGAAGACTTCGACTTGCGCCAGGTCACAACAAAAGATCAGGCCCATGAGCTCGTTAAATGGCAGCGCACAGCAGCCGGAATCTCGTCCCTGCGACTCATGCTGTCACAGCGGCTAACCGCCCAGAAACTGTCGGAGAAGAATACAACTCAAAAATGCCACAACTGCGGGTCCATTGAGAAATGGGATGCCACCCACGCTGTTTGGCACCGCTGCAAACAATGCAATAGTCGGTGGGATCAGGATCATAATTGGTACGGAATCTCTTGGATTTTGCTCTGCGAGACCCCCGGTGATGGAAAAAAGACAGACACCGCATGGCGAGTACCAACTATCGAAGACGAAGGCCTATAAATAAACTTGCGGCTCGCAAGGACTCTAAGCTAAGTATATAAACTCAAAGACAGATAAGCCTCTCCGCAAAAGGCCAAAGTCGGTCTTTGAAAATCAACAACTTACATTAAAGACCTGCAGAGCCCGCGAAGAGGCTTCATTTCTTCGACAGACCGAACGAATTCGATAACGGAGCGTGCGGGACCTCCTGAAAAGCCCGCGAAGAGGCTTCATTTTTTCAACCAAAGGTGAGGGGAGTTCAATCCTCAAGACCAGAGCGCAGTGCGCATTGTAGCGCAGATGGATGAACGTTTTGCCATCGACGCCTAGGCCCGCCAAGAACGCTTTTAAGCCAAGAGGATCGTATCTTCGGCGGTTGGAGAAATTCAAGCCGCTCGCTCGGTCATGAATAACTCCGAAACTGATATCAGCTGCG